>CAVRCD010000006.1:0-110038 GCA_963719475.1 uncultured Actinomycetota bacterium
ACGACATGCCCGGCGGGACCAGGTGGGAGTTGAAGTGGGACGGGTTCCGGGCGGCATTGGTCCGCGGGAGGAGCGGGGTGAGGGTATGGTCGCGCAACAAGACCGAGATGACCGCGAGCTTCCCCGAGATCGCCGCCGCCGCCGCGAGAATGCTGCCACCGCACTCGGTGTGCGACGGGGAGCTCGTCGCGTGGACCGGTGACCGGTTGAGCTTCGATCTGCTGCAGCAACGGCTCGCCGCCGGTCCGGCCAAGGCCAGAGCGTGGCCGCGAAACATCCCGCCTCTTACGTGGTGTTCGACCTGCTCGCCGCCGACGGGGTCGACCTTCGCGGCCGCCGGTTCGACGACCGCCGGGCGGAGTGGAATCGCTGACCACCTGGTCACCGCCGATGCAGTTGTCCCCGATCACCGACGACGTCGAAACCGCACGCCGGTGGCTCGAGCTGTACGCGGGCGCCGGGATCGAGGGTCTGGTAGCGAAGGGCGCCGCCACCACGTATCGGGGTGGTGTTCGTGGTTGGTCGAAATTCAAGCACCGCACCACGGAGGAGGCGGTCATCGGCGCTGTGATCGGACCGATCACCCGGCCGGAGAGCATCGTCGCCGGCCGGTACACCGACACCGGGCAGCTTGTCATTATAGGTCGCAGTGTGCCGCTGTCATCCGCTCGGGCCGCGTCGCTGGCAACGGTGCTGGAACCCGCCGGACCTGGGCATCCGTGGCCGGACACCCTCATCTCCAGCCGCTTCGGCAACGGCCGGGACCGGGTAACACTCACCAAGGTGAAACCCGAAGTGGCCGCGGAGGTTCGGTGGATACGGCGCGACAGGCCGGCGTGTGGCGACACGGCTTCCGCTACCTCAGGCACCGTCCGGAGTTGCACCCATCTGATATTCCTACCCTTCCTGAACACGCTCGCGAGGGCTGACGGCCACGTTCGGTCCATCAGTTCCAGACGAATAGTGCTGCTGTTCACCCAGCATCTTTCCCGCGGCGCCATGCGGGTAGCGCCAGCTGGTCAGTTTCACTTGCCATCAGCTGGTCAGTTCTGGGTTGCCGTTGACATACCGGAACGTGTTGCGCAGCAGATGAATCACGCACGGCTGAACGATCGTCAGCGGCCAGGTCGCGGTCACCGACTCGGGCAACCCCTGAGGCCGTCGCAGACCAGGATGCACACGTCATGCACACCCGGTTCTTGATCTCGGTCAGCACAGCGAGCCAGAACTTGGCTCCCTCACCGCCGTCGCCGGCCCACAACCCGAGGATGTCCCGTTCCCCGTTGCAGGTCACCCCGATCGCGACGTAAACCGGCCGGTTGGTGACAATGGAGCCACGGCTGTGGAGGCGATGAACGCCACGGGTAACTGTAGGGCGGTCTCGCCATCAGTCATTCCTCGAGGAGCGAGGCGGTGATCTTGGAGATGGTGTCCTCACTGACCGTCGCGCCGTACACGTGGAAGTCGGCGATCTCCCCAGTCGTCAACCCCCGCGCCGACAGCGACAGGACGATCTGATCGACCCCGTCCAGGCGGCGTTGCCGTTTGCGCACCACTCCCGGTTCGAAGGTGCCGTCCCGGTCCCGCGGCACCTCGATCTGCACCGGGCCGATCTCGGTCAACACCGTTTCGGGCGGGTGCCGTTGCGGGAGTTCCCGCCGTTGCGGCCCATCGGGTCGTGCTTGTCATAGCCGAGGTGGTCCGTGATCTCGGCCTCGAGAGCGGTCTCCAGGACCGCTTTGGTCAACCCGGTCAACAACCCACCGGGGCCGATCAGCTCGACCCCTTCCGAGCGGGCCTGTTCCACCAGAGCCTGGGCAAATTGCAGCTGATCAGTCCGAGTCGGCATGGACTCGATCGTCTCGGTCATCACTGGTCCTTCCCGCCAAGCTCAGCTCGGCGTGTCGGCCAGATCGATTACACCGTTGTTCGGACACTCCCATGTAGCCCCGGTGGACGTTTGCTGCCGGGTGCTGAACGGGGTGCGAGAGTTCGCACTGACCCTGTTCGTTTGTTGCCATGGTTCGGGTTCATCCACATTTTCCGGTGGCCTCGGTTCTGCGTGTGGTGGGTGACCGATGGTGGGTGGATGGCTGCGAAGGATGTGCTCGGTCGGCGGGGTGAGGATGTTGCTGCGGCATGGTTGGAGCGCACCGGTCTGCTGGTGCTCGACCGGAACTGGCGGTGTTCCGAGGGTGAGTTGGACATCGTGGCGACCGACCCGGTTGGTGCTGAGCGGGTGGTGGTGTTCTGCGAGGTGAAGACCAGGAGCGGGGACGGGTACGGGTCGCCGTTCGATGCCGTGACGCAGGGCAAGCGCCGGAAACTGCGTCGCCTCGGGTTGTTGTGGTTGGCGCAGCCGCATGTTCGGGGATTTCCGCGGATGCGGTTCGACGTGGTCGGGGTGCTGTGGCGTCCGGGTGAAGAGCCGACCGTTGATCATCGGGTTGAGGCGTTCTGATGGCGCTGGCACGGGCCTGGGCGGTGGCCTTGACCGGGGTGACCGGCCATCTGATCGCGGTGGAGGCGGACCTGGCGGCCGGCCTGCCAGGGACGACCGTGATCGGCATGGGAGACGCCGCCGTGACGCAGGCCCGCGATCGGATCCGGGCGGCGGTGGTGAATTCGGGGCAGAAGTGGCCTGATCGGCGGATCACGCTGGCGTTGTCGCCGGCGGCGCTGCCCAAGCGCGGCGCCGGTTATGACATCGCTCTGGCGGTCGCGGTCCTGGCTGCGGCCGGTGTGGTGCCGCCGCGGGCGGCGGGGGACACGGTGTTCATCGGGGAGTTGGGGTTGGACGGGCAGGTCCGCCCGGTGCGGGGTGTGTTGCCCGCGCTGTTGGCCGCGCGGGCCGCTGGCCGGGAGCGGGCGATCGTGGCGGTCGGGAATCTGTCCGAAGCTGCTCTGGCGACCGGGATGTCGGTGTGGGGGGTGCGGAGTCTGCGGGAGCTGATCGGAAGCCTGAAGGGCGAGGTTCAGGAGCTGGTGGCGGGGTTCGCGCCGGTCAGGGCCGTGGGGGTGACCGGCCCGGACCTCACCGATGTCCTGGGGCAACCGGAGGCGCGGTTGGCGTTGGAGATCGCGGCCGCGGGCGGTCACCACCTGGCGATGATCGGCCCGCCAGGGGCCGGAAAGACAATGCTCGCCAGTCGGCTGCCCGGGATCCTGCCGCCGCTGGACGACGAGCAGGCCCTCGAGGTCACCGCGGTGCATTCGGTGGCTGGAACCCTTGACGACGATGTCCCGTTGGTGACCAGACCCCCGTTCGTCAATCCGCACCATTCCGCTTCGCTGGCCGCGATCGTCGGCGGCGGTTCGGCCCAGATCCGTCCCGGCAGCGTCAGTCTCGCCCACCGCGGGATCCTGCACCTGGACGAGGCGCCTGAGTTCAAACCTACTGTCCTGGACGCGCTTCGCCAGCCGATGGAGAGTGGCTGGGTACTGCTGGCGCGGGCGTCAGGTGCAGTGCGGTATCCGGCCCGCTTCCAGTTGATCATCGCGGCGAATCCGTGCCCCTGCGCGGCGGCGAAGGACGTCGATTGCAGCTGTCCGGCCGGGGTGAGACGACGCTATCTGGGCCGGCTTTCGGGGCCGTTGATGGACAGGGTGGACATTCGGGTCGATCTCGCCGCACTCGACCCGGCGGCGTTGACCGATCCGAACGGCGCGGGCGAATCCAGTGCTGTCGTTGCCGAACGGGTACTGCTTGCTCGCGAGCGTTCGGCGCGGCGCTGGCGCGGCACGCAATGGCGTTGTGCCGCAGAGGTTCCGGGCGCAACGGTGCGGCGGTCGTGGCGACCCGAGCGACGCGAGGCCGAATTGCTGGACCGCGCTGTACGCAGCGGTCGGCTCACCGGCCGCGGCTATGACCGGGTGTTGCGTTTGGCATTGACCGCTGCGGACCTGGGTGGCCGCGACCGACCATCCGCAGCCGATCTGGCGATGGCGTTGGCGTTGCGATGTGGGGAGTCGTTGTGACCGAGTATTCCGAGACGACCGTGGCCCTGGCGGGCCTGGTGCGGGTGTGCGAGCCGCCCAGCGCATCGTTGGCGTTGTTCGTCGACAAGGTGGGGCCGGTGGCGGCGTGGCGCGGAGTGCTGGATCGCCGGGCGCCCCGGCCGGTGCTGTCAGCGACCGCGGCGCGAACCCAGAACCTCACCCGGGAGGTACTGATCGAACGGGCACATGCGGATTTGCGAGTTGCCGCTGCCGCCGGCGCCAGGCTGATCGGCCGGGATGACCCGGACTGGCCGGCGCATGCCGTGCAGTCGTTCGAAGGCGCGCTTGCTCGCGGCGTGCGCGGCGCGGGTCCGCCGGTGGCGTTGTATCTCCGCGGCCGAAGCCTGGCAACGCTGCCGGAGCAGGCAGTAACCGTCGTCGGTTCCAGGGCGAGCAGTGCCTACGGGCAGCGGGTGGCCGGCGAGCTCTCGCACGAACTGGCGATTCGCGGGTTGACGATCATCTCGGGTGCCGCCTTCGGGATTGATACTGCGGCCCATCGGTCTGCGTTGGTCGCTGCCAGGTCGCGGGCGCAAGCCGAATCGCCGTCCACGGTGGCGGTCCTGGCCTGCGGCATCGATCGCGCCTATCCGGAGGCGAATCGGGCGTTGCTCGAGGCAATCGCACAGTCCGGCTCGGTGGTCAGCGAGTATCCGCCCGGCACGGTGCCGGCGCGGCATCGGTTTCTGGTCCGCAACAGGCTGATCGCGGCCCTCGGCGCGGCGACGGTGGTGGTCGAGGCCGGCCGTCGCTCCGGAACGCTGAGTACGGCCGCCGCAGCGGAGCAGCTGGGCAGGATGGTGATGGCGGTACCCGGACCGGTGACGTCGGCGATGTCGGTCGGTTGCCACCTGCTGCTGGCCGATCGGTTCGCGCAGTTGGTGACCGGTGCCGACGACGTGTTGGCAGCCTTGGGTCGCAATCCACCCGGCGCGGTGCTCGCCCCGGCGGATCCGGCACCGGGCGCCGATCCCGATCATCCGACGGACGGTCTGGATCTGGACAGCTCGCGGGTGTACGACTCCCTGCCGGCCAGGGGATTCTCGTCGGTGGACGAATTGATCACCGAATCCGGACTGCTGGCGTCCCAGGTGATGGGCGCTCTGGCGATCCTGCAGCTGCACGGTCTGGCGACAGCGAACGGGCCGTCGTGGCGCAGGGTGCTGGCAGCGGAACGTCGATAGCCGGAACGCGCCTTCGTCAGGAGCTGGTGAGGATCACCAGTTGCTGGGTGCCTCGCGTCATCGCCACGTAACGGTCGACGGCCCCTTCGATGCCGGTGCCGAAGGACTCGGGATCGATCAGCACAACGAGGTCGAACTCGAGGCCCTTCACCAGTTGCGGGGTCAGCGATCGGATCCGAGGGTTGCGCCGGAGGGTTTCACGGTGGTCGTCCTCCGCACGGATGACGCACGCGATTCCGTCGGCGTTCGTGGCGAGCCAGGTGTCGAGAATGGTGCTCAGGTCCGAGGTGGGTCCGTGAACAACCGGGAGGCCGCTGCTGCGGATGGATGTCGGAACGTTGGCGTCCGGCAGAGCGGCCCGGATAACCGGTTCGGCGACCGACATGATTTCCTCAGGTGTGCGGTAGTTGATGGTCAATGAGGCCAGGTCGATCCGGTCGAGACCGATCCGTTCGAGCCGCTCGTGCCATGACTCGCTGAAGCCGTGCCTGGCCTGCGCGCGATCCCCGACGATGGTGAAACTGCGAGACGGGCAACGCGACAGCAGCATCTGCCACTGCGCATCCGTCAGTTCCTGGGCCTCGTCGACGACGATGTGGGCGAACGGCCCGGCGAGCTGATCGGGTGGGAGCCAGGGGAGAGCGTCCCCGTCGACCAGGGCGTCGCGAAGATCATCACCGCGCAGCATCGACATGACGGCCATCTCCGAGTCATCGGACTCGATCAGATGCTCGACGACCTGATTCATCGACTCCCGTTGCGCGGCTTCGTCGGCATCCCGGCGACGCTGGAGCCGGGACGCCTCCGGGTCGCCGAGCCGGCGGCGGGCAGCGTCCAGCAACGGCAAGTCAGAAGTCGTCCAGGCCTGGGTGTCCCGGCGTTGCAGGAGCCGGACCTGCTCCGGGCGCAGCCACGGCGCGCACAACTTCAGGTAAGCCGGCACCGACCAGAGATCTCCGACCAGGTCGGCTGCTTCGACCAGTGGCCACGACTTGTTGAGGGTGGAGATCAATTCCCTGTTCTGCCGCAACGACTGTCGGAGGGCCTGGACGGGTGCTTCGCCGTCGTCCCGGTCCACCAGGATGGAGAGCAGTTCATCCAGGATCACGTCCCGCCCCTCGTTGTGCGGGGTGCCGGGCTCCACGGATTCGAACGCCAACGCCCAATCGGCAGCATGCAGCGTGATGTCGGACCAGGGAGTGGAGACCGTGAGCGGCGCGGCAGGTGGATCTTCGTAGAACCTGACGGCCGCCTCGATGGCCCGCACCATCTCCGCGGAGGATTTGAGCCGTGCCACCTCCGGGTCGGTCTCGACTCCGGCAGTCGCACCCTCGGCGATCAGGTCCGACAGGGTGCAGGTCCGGACGCCCTCCTCGCCGAGACTGGGCAGGACATCGGCGACGTACGCCAGGTAGGGCTGGTGCGGCCCGATGAACAGCACCCCGCCGCGGCTGTGTCCCAGACGTGGGTCGGAGTAGAGCAGGTAGGCGGTGCGGTGCAGCGCGACCACGGTCTTGCCGGTTCCAGGACCGCCGTCGACGACGAGCGCACCGTCGGATCCTGCGCGGATGATCGCGTCCTGGTCGGCCTGGATGGTGCCGAGGACGTCGCGCATCCGGGGGGACCGGTTGCTGCCCAGACTGGCGATGAAGGCGGTCTGATCGTCCAGCGCCGGGTGGTGCTGCACACCGTCGAGCCCGACCGTGCCGTCCAGGTCGAACACCTCGTCCCAGTAGTCGCTGATCCGGCCGAAGGTCCAGCGGTATCTCCGGCGACTGACCAGGCCCATCGGATTCGCGTGGGTGGCACCGAAGAACGGTTCGGCCGCGGGGGAGCGCCAGTCGAGCAGCAGCGGGCTGCCCGCACCGTCCCGCAGGCCGAGCCGACCGATGTACAGCGGTTCCGAATCTCCCTGCCGGACCATCCTGCCCAGGCAGAGGTCAAGGCCATAACGGCGAAGTGCCCGACGGCGAGCGGTCAGCCGGTGGATCTGCATGTCCCGCTCCATGGCCACCTGGCCCTTGCCGCCAGGAGAGCGTCGCTCGGAATCGAGCCGATCGGTGAGCTCTGCGATCGACTGCTCGAGGCTCTGCCCGATGGCAGCGAAATGCCGCTCGTCGTCGGCGATCAACGTCGGGTCGCCCTTCGCGGCAAGGCGGTCGGGAAGGGCGAATGCGCTGGTGGCGAGGGGGGTCACGGGCGTCAACTCCAATCTGAGAATCGCCACCTTAGAACCAAAATTTTTCCCTCATGAGCCCGGCGGAACTCTGCTATAAATGAAATGGCAAAGGGGTGACAACGCTCCCGCAAGCGGCTTCTCGTTCCCGGTGATGGCGTGCCCGGTGATCGCGGTGAAACATCCGGCAGGTGCTCGTGACGGCGATCATTCGCCAAGGCGCACGGCTTGGTTCGGAACTGACTCCGGCGGGCCGAATTGCTTCGGCCCATACTGACGGTGCGAGCGCAAGACGACCTCGTTCCTGTCATGAAGGGGACCCGACACCATGACCACCGTGAACCCGCACGGCCTGCATCACGTCACCGCGATCGCCAGCAGTCCGCAGCGCAACGTCGATTTCTACACGCGGACGCTCGGTCTGCGCCTGGTCAAGCAGACGGTCAACTTCGATGCACCCGACTCCTATCACCTGTACTACGGAGACGAGCAGGGCAGCCCGTCCAGCCTGCTGACCTTCTTCCCGTGGCCGGATGTCCCGAAGGGCCGGCAGGGCGCCGGAATGACCACCGCGACGGCATTCAGCGTGCCGGGTTCCTCTCTCGGCTGGTGGCACGAACGATTCAAGACGTTGCAGGTCGACACAGCAGGCGCCGATCGCCCGCGACGACGAGGAGGTGCTGACCTTCCGCGACCCGGACGGAATGGTGATCGATCTGGTGGCCGCCGAAGGTGACCACCGCTCGGGGTGGGACGGCGTCGGAGACATCCCCGCCGAACACGCCGTTCGCGGCTTGCATGCCATCACGCTGTCCGAACAGCAGCTCGATCCGTCGGCCCAGATGTTGACCGAGCTCCTCGGCATGAGCATCACCGGAGAAGACGGCGATCGGGCCCGTTTCGGGATGGCCGAAGGGGGATCCGGTGCCCTGATCGATGTGTCTGCCGGCGTCCGCGATCGCGGCCTGCAGGCCGGCGGCACCGTCCATCACGTCGCCTTCCGCGCTCCGGACCTGGAAACCATGACCGCCTGGCAGCAGGAACTCATCTCCAAGGGCGTCTCGGTGACCCAGATCCTGGACCGGCAGTACTTCAAGTCCATCTACTTCCGCGAGCCGGGTGGAGTGCTTTTCGAGATCGCCACGGACGCACCGGGTTTCGCCGTCGACGAGCCACTTCTCGAGCTGGGCCGCAGCCTGAAACTGCCGCCGTGGCTCGAACCCGACCGGGAACAGATCGCCGCCGCGCTGCCGCCGCTTCAGTTGGACGTCGACGTCCCGTGATCACCGAAACCGGTCTGGACCGGCCACATGTCTTCCTGCCGGCCGAGGAATCCGCGGCGGGGGCCCCGCTGCTGCTCTTGCACGGAACAGGCGGCGACGAGCACGACCTGCTACCACTGCGCGACCACCTGTCGCCGGGTGCCGCGGTCATCTCGGTCCGAGGCAGCGTCCTGGAGAACGGACAGCCGCGGTTCTTCCGCCGGATCAGCGAGGGCGTCTTCGACGAAGCAGATTTGCGAGAACGGGCCGACGCGTTGGCGGAGTTTGTCACGGCGGCGAGCGCCGCCTACGGAATCCAGGATCGTTCGCTGGTGGCGGTCGGGTTCTCCAACGGCGCCAACATTGCATCGGCGATGCTGCTGCAACGGCCGGGTCTGCTCGGGGCCGCGGTGCTGCTGTCGGCGATGATCCCGTTCGCCGACCCTCCCGCCGCCGACCTGACCGGAACCGTGGTGGTGATCTCCAACGGAGCGCGGGACCCGATGATCCCCGCGGACATGACATCGCAACTGGCGGAACAGTTCCGGGACCGGCGCGCGGAGGTCGTCGAGTTGCCTCACCCGGGCGGCCATGGCATCGATCCGGCCGTCCTGCCTCAGATCAGCACCATCATCTGCCGTCCGGAACGGCTTCTGGGACCGCATTCCTGACGGGCCAGAGACGTGAGCGACGCTGATCGGGTGCGACGGCCGGCGATTGCGCGGCTTCTGACCGTGATGTCGGAAAGTCCTTTCCAGCACCGTCCACTTCTCCTACGATTTTCTGGTGGAACTGCTGGAGCGCGACAATCTCTTGGCCACACTGGTCGAGCGTGCCGAAACTGGCCGTCGCCGGACGCGGCGGAGTGGTGCTGGTGGCCGGTGAACCGGGTATCGGCAAGACCGTACTGTTGCGTGCCTTCATCGAACGACTGCCGGTCGGGGCGCATCCACTGTGGGGAATGTGCGACTCACTCAGCACGCCCCGCCCACTCGGTCCGCTGCGCGATGTCGCCGGCGAACTGGGCGACCAACTGCCCGTCTTGCTCAACGGCACTGCCGCCCAGCACGAGATCTTCTCCGCGGTACTCGACGCGCTTCGTTCCGGTCCGCGGGTGTTCGTCATCGAGGATCTCCACTGGGCCGACGAGGCGACGCTCGACCTGGTGCGCTTCCTGGCCCGTCGGATCGATCGCCTGCCGCTGTTGCTGGTGTTGACCTATCGCGATGCGTTCGACGTCGCCCATCCGCTGGGTCCGGTGCTCGGTGACCTGGTGTCATCCCCGAATGCGGCCCGGCTGCAGGTTCATCCCTTGAGCCGGTCGGCGGTGGCCGCCATGCTGGACGGTCAGGGACCCGATCCCGCGTCCGTGCACCGCCGGACGGCCGGCAACCCGTTCTTCATCAGCCAGATCATCGCTCAACCGACGTCACCGCTGCCGGAAAGCGTTCGGGACGCGGTGCTCGCCCGCATCGCCGGTCTGGCGCCATCGGCGCGGTACTGCCTCGAGCTGCTCTCGTGCACCCCTGAACCGGTGAGCGGCGAGATGTTGGGCGCACTCGGAGTGTCGGTGACGACGCTGGGAGTGCTCGCGGCGACCGGTCTGGTCGATCGTCGGGGGCGGCGTGGAGTTGCCTTCCGTCACGAGATCGCCAGATCTGCGGTCCTCGACGCGACGACACCGGGAGCGGAGCCGGCCTTGCACGCCGCGATGATCCAAGCTCTCGAGATGGTCGGCGGTGGTCCCAGTGTGCTGGCTCACCATGCCGTTGCCGCCGGAGATGTGCCTCGAGTACTGCGCTACGCGCCCCTCGCTGCGGCGGAGGCATCCCGCTCCGGGGCCCATCGGGAGGCCGTTTCCTTCTACGAGACAGCGCTCGACCCAGGTCGGAGATGACCAGGCCCTGCACGCTGCACTGCTCGAGACTGTCTCCACTGAGCTGTATCTCACCGACCGCCTGCAGGACGCGATTGCGGCGCGCGAAAAGGCGGTCGAGCTGCGGTCGGCGATGGGAGAGGTCCTGGCGGTCGGCGCGGGACACACCGCAATCTCCGGATTCGCCTGGTACGCGGCCGACCGCGCGCTTGCCGAGCGCCATGACCGGGCAGCCATCTCCATTCTCTCGTCCACCGACACCGGGCGGGAGCTGGGCTTCGCCCTGGCCAGGCATAGTTTCCTGGCGGCCCAACGCGGCGACACGCTGGAGGCCCGGCGGGCAGGTGAGCGTGCAGCGCGGATCGCGGACGAGCTGGACGACGACGTCGTACTGCGAAGCACGGCATCGATCGGCGTTGCGGTGGCACGGCTGATGGACGGTGACATCGAAGCCCGGGCCGATCTCCTCGCTGCGTCCGACGTGGGCCTCGCGCACCGACTCGACGACCTTGCGACGACGCCGATGAGCAACCTGTGCCATATCGATGTCGAGCAGGGGCGGCTGGGCGATGCCGACGAGTCGGTCGCGCACGCCCTGCTGATCAGCGAGGAGCGCGACACTCCGATCTGCAGTGCGTGGCAAACCGGGGTACGTGCACGCCTGCGGCTGCTGCAGGGACGCTGGGCGGAAGCCGAACAGGACGCCCGCACGGTATTGAGGTCCGGCGATCTCCCGCTCAGTCAGCTGTGGCCACACCTGGTCCTCGGTCTGCTGCTGGCTCGCCGGGATGCACCGCCCGAGAACCGCCACCTTGATGAGCTGTGGCGCCTGGTCAACCGCCTCGACAATCCCGGCAAGGTCGCACCCGCTGCGGCCGCACTCGCCGAAAATGCCTGGATCACAAGGCATCCCGACCCACGGCTCGATGAACAGCTGGTCACCGAGTTGGCGACCCGCACCTTCGCCGGCCAGGACGCCGCGCTCGGGCCACTACGCCGGTGGTCGCGACGGCTGTCGGAGTCGGGCATCCAGCAGTTGACTGTTCCTACTTCGGGCGCGAATCCGGCTCCGGAAGACCAACCGTATGAACGCGCTCTGGACTTGTGGGACGCCGGTTCCCCGGTCGACCTGCTGGCCGCGCTTCCGCTGCTGGATGCTCTCGACGCCCGCGCCGTCGCTGCGCTCGTCCGGGCGCGACTGCGGGAGGTGGGCGTCAACAGTGTGCCCCGGGGCATCTCACCGAGAACCCGGGCCAATCCGGCCGGGTTGACGGCCCGCCAACTCGGTGTGTTGGGTTTGCTCTCCGAAGGTCTGAGCAATGCCGATATCGCTGCGCGTCTTGTCATCTCCCGCAAGACGGCCGACCATCACGTGTCGGCGATCCTGGCCAAACTGTCTGTCCGATCCCGCCGTGAAGCGGTCGCCGCCGCCCGCCGCTTGGGCATTTAGATCGGCAGATCGGCCCGGTCCGAATCCCTGACTGAGTTCGCTGCGCTGCGCTGTGACACGCTGCGCAGGAACCGGTTGCTGCCGGCGGACACGAGGCGCCCGGCGGATGGCTGCGGCCAGCTCGCAGACCGCAGTCGGATGCTGGTGCGCAAACCCTCCGGAGCGAGGCGATCGAGGTCACGCTCGATCCGGCCCGTCCGCTTCGAATCGACCACGACGGACAACACCGTTGCCGGTCCGGACAGTCCCTGGGCCGGTTGCGATGTCACCGACCAGCCGCGGGCGGAGAGATCGTCGGCAGGGCTATTGCCGTTGCCCGGCAGGACGATCCGGTACTCCACCGGATCACCGGCGAACCGGGCGTCGGCGATGACACCCACATACACGCCGACGGCGACCCCCACTGCGTAACCGGCGATGTTCTCCAACCGATCGAGGTTGGTGACGACCTGACCGATGGCCGCGACCGTGAGCACCGCATTGACGGCGCCGAGTACGGCCGCGCTCTGTTTTCGTCCCCGCGTCGCCAGTGCGACCCGGACCTGCCAGACCGCGACCTCCAGGACGACCAACACGGCGATGATCACGGGTTGAAAGGGGGTGTTCCACATGCTTGTGCTCCTCAGTGGTGCGCTCGCCTCGCCCCGGGACGGCAGATGCGCCGTCCCGGGGCGAGGTAGCCGCGTAGGTGTGGTCAGCCCCGCTTGCGGGCCGTGAAGATCAGGTACTCCCAGTCCATGACCAGCGAATCGCCTCCGCGATCGAATCGCGCCGCCAGGGCGACGAGATCGGCATCGAGGGCCGCGACTCGCTCGGGGTCGTCCGCGATTCCGCGGTAGACCGCGATGGTCGGTCCGTAGACCGTCTTCCAGTACGCCAGCCAGGCCTCGGGCGTCTGGAAGAGATCGGTGGTCAACGTCTGTCGCCGGGCGGCCACCTCGGTGACCCGGTCACCCAACAACTCTCGGACATGGCCCTCGTCACCCCACAGCGGCGGCGGCTGGGCGCCGGGCGGAGGCGGCGGGGCGTACGGCTTCATGGTCTTGAACAGCTGTCCGACGAATCCCTCCGGCGTCCAGCTGAGCAGGCCGATGGTGCCGCCCGGGCGGCATACCCGGACCAGCTCGTCGGCCGCCTGCTGGTGATGCGGGGCGAACATCACGCCGACGCAGGACAGCACCACGTCGAACCCGCCGTCGTCGTAGGGCAGTGCCTCCGCATCGCCTTCCTCCCACTGCACCTGAACGCCGTGCTGCTGCGCGAACTCCCGTCCGGCGACGAAGAGTTCGGGCGTGAGATCTGAGGCGATCACGGTGGCACCGGTGAGCGCGGCCGGCACTGCGGCGTTGCCGGTGCCGGCGGCGACATCGAGCACTCGATCGCCGGCGTGCACCCGACTGGCGGCGACCAGTTCGGGTCCGAGTTCGGGAATGACATCCATTGCCACCGCGGGATAGTCGCCGAGTGCCCAGACGGCTCGGTGGCGTGCCTTCAGTGCTTGGTCTGCTGATCTGTCGATCGTGCTGGTCATGTCGTCTCCTTCGTGAGCACCACATCTGTGTGGTGCGGTTGACCAGGAGAACGGTAGGAACTCAGGCGGTAAGGCTCATCGGGATCGACTACCTAATTTGCCGCGCCGGATACCCAGGTCGAGGTTCGTCTCATGACGTGGACCTGACCGCCGGACCGAATCGTCCCTGCTCCAGGGCCCAGGGGGTTGTGACCGATCCGTGATACCGGTATAAACAGTTACATGACTGTTGACTGGAAGCTCGTGATCGACACTCAGAACGCACCGGAACTGGCCGACTTCTGGGCCGGCACGTTGGAGTACGAGGTGGAGGATCCCAGCCGGCTGATCGAACAGTTGCTGGCGGGCGGACAGCTGCCCGAGGAGGCCGTGACCACCCATCGCGATCGCCGGATCTTCCGTGGCTATGCGGCTATCAGGCACCCCGATGACCCGTTCGATGCCACCAGTGGGATCGGCCGGGGGCGCCGGATCCTCTTCCAGGACGTGCCCGAGGCCAAGACGGTGAAGAACCGGTTGCACATCGACGTGCACAGCGGACCCGGAGGTCTCGACGACTTGGTGACCCGGTTGGAGGCACTGGGTGCCGAACGGCTGCGCGAGGTGGACCAAGGTCCCGCCGGGCACTGGTGGGTCATGCGCGACCCGGAGGGCAACGAGTTCTGCGCGACCTGAGTCAGACCGCCGGTCCGGCTACGAGAGTCACTGTGGCCGAATCGGATCCACCCGAGCTGCCGGTCCAGGTGATGGTGATGTTCTCTCCCGGCGTGTGACCGGCCAGCGCGGTGCTCAGGTCCGTTCCGCTGGTGATCGTGTCGCCGTCGATGGCGGTGATGGTGTCGCCGCCGCGCAGCCCCGCATCAGCGGCCGGGGTGCCCTCGAGGACTCCGCTGATCGGCGCGCCCGGTGACGCTGACGCGTGACGACCGGTATCCCGGAGCGGTCGAGCTGACCTGGACGCCGAGGAAGGCGGGATAGCCGATGACGATGGTGGTGGACGACTGGCCGTTCTGGATCTGCTGGGCGATGCTCAGCGCGGACTCGATCGGGATGGCGAAGCCGGCCGTGGTGTAGCCGCCTTCTTGGGCGGCGGTGTCGATGCCGACCACCTCGTTCTCCGCGTCGAACAGCGGTCCGCCCGAGTCGCCCGACTGGATGTCGGCGTCGGTCTGGATGAGCCCGGTGAGGGTCTCGCCGGTGGCACCGAGCTCCGACTGGGTGGTGATGGTCTGGTTCAACGCCGTCACGGTTCCCGCAGCAGCAGAAGGGATTCCGCCGAGACCGCCGGCGTTGCCAACTCCGGTGACAGCGTCACCAACGGCAAGATCCTGGTCGTCGTCGAAGTTCGCCGGGGTCAGGTCGGATGCGCCGGACAACTGCAGCACGGCGATGTCATCGACGACGTCGGCTCCGACGACGGTGGCGGAATAGCTGGCACCGGTGGTCACGATCGTGACAGTGATGCTGGTCGAGCCCTCGATGACGTGATTGTTGGTGAGGATCTCGCCGTCGGAGGACAGCACCACACCGGTCCCGGCCGCCTCGGCACCCTGGTAGGCCAGCACCGTGTCGATGGTGACCACCCCGATCTGCTGGTCGGCGCTGGCACCGGCCGGAACCGACGCCGACGCATTCCCCTGGCCGGTCGAGCCCTGGCCGTTCGGATACTGGCCGGTCGGATCACTGCCGAACGGCACGGTACCCGGCCGGCCCGCGGAACCGGTGCTTCCCGAACCGGTGCTTCCCGAACTGGTGCCGCCGCCCAGCGGTAGTCCTGCCACGACATCAGTGCCGGCCGAACTCGCGGCCACCGCGGTTCCGGTGACGGTGGTCGTCCCGAAGCCGCCCACGCTCGCGCCCACACCGACCAGCGCCGCCACCGCAAGCGCACCGCCGACGACGAGGCCGCGGAAGCGTCGCGGCCGTCGGACAGGGGTGGCGGAGATCGGATGGGTGGATCCGGGTGCACCCGGGATGCCGCTGCTCGTCGTCATGGTGGGTCCTCTCGGGATGCGCGGTGAGACGACTCAGCCAAGCCCGTGACGTTGGGGACGCACTATGCGTGCCGTCCGAGAAACCTCGCCGAAGGCCCAGAACTTCCTGTGAATCCGGCCGGCTGGGTGCGCGTGAACCGCCGAACACGTCGATGTCGGACCCCTGGTTCATGATGGCAGCTACCGACCGACGACGGGCAGCGTGTCGGTGGAAGCGGGTGAGAGCGCGGCGGGAAAGGGGGCAGATCGATGGGGACGCGGCCGCTGCGGGTACTCTCACGACGGCGATTTCTCGCCGTTGGCGGCCCGATTGCGTCGGGGCGGCGCTGGCGGCATGCGGCAGCGAACGGAGAACAACAGCGGTTGGATCGACCAGCGGCTCCCAGTCGGAAAGGACCACGATGGCCGCCGAATTTCCTACCGGGGTTCAGGTTTTCGGACCGGACGGACGGCGAGCGCCGTCCTGATGCTGCACCCGTGGTGGGGGATCAGCCCGGGTGTGCTGGCCTGGAGGGACGCGCTGGTGGCGGCCGGCGCCCGGGTGGTGCTGCCCGACCTGTACGGCGGGAAGGTCGTCGACACGATCCCGGAAGCCGAGGCGATGAGCAACGCCGTCGACGACGTCGCGGCATTCGCGGTGCTCGATGCCTGCGCCGATCAGCTCAATGCCACCGGACGCCCATGGAGCGCGCTCGGCTGGTCGATGGGTGCCTCCTACGCCTCGCAGATGATGAGTCGTGGCGACCATGCGCCGCACCGGGCCGTCCTGTTCTACGGTGCCGCTGCCCCGCTGGGAGCGAGCCGCACCGAGGCGGTGCAGCTGCACATCGCGCCGGGTGACGAGTACTTCACCGATGACGAGATCGCCGACGTCCTCGACGCCTTTACGCGAGCGGACATCACGGTCGAGCGGTACGACTACCCGGGGCTCGGGCACTGGTTCGCGGAGATCGGTTCGCCGGCGTATGACGAGGCAGGGCACTGCGCTGGCGAAGCAGCGTGCGCTCACCTTCCTCGGCCTGGAGCTCGGCGCTTGATGCCGGGAGAAGGGTTGGTACGAGCTGGCCGTCGCATCGAAACATGCTGGCACACCAATGTTCCTGGCGGCGTGATCAGCCCGCGAGCAGCACCTCGTACGGGGCGGTCGCCACCAATTGATCGACTTCGCGCCGTAGATCGGGATCCAGGGTGATGAACGCGTCCGCCTGCAACTGGGCGATGGCGACGTATTCGGCAGTCGTCGTATCGTCCCAATCGAGCTGTTGCGCGACCTTCCAGGCGATGGCCCGCGACACCCGGTCGCCGAGCAGCCGGATCCGGAGCGAAGTGATCCGCTCCAGGATTGCCCGTCCGTCCAGCTCGGTCAGTTCCCCGCGTCGAACGGACCGGTAGACGAGTCCGAGCGCCTGCGAGCGGAGCGTGTTGGGGGCGACCAGTTGGTGATCGTCGGAGATCCTTGCGGTCTCCCGGGCGAGGCGAATCGCCACAGCCGCATCGATCGCGTACCGCTTCGGTGTCATGGCGACAGTTGGATGTTCCGGCAGTGCCGGATCAGGCGGAGGTCGGAGCCGCCGCGGATTTGGGGAAGCCGGGCTCCATGGCGTGGCCCCGAGATCAGCTGACCGGAAGGGGCCCGTCCGCGATGCCGATCAGGCTGCGGTTGAACATGGCGCCGTGCAACGCCACTGCCCTGCATTCCAGGTAGGTGTTCTCCAGCGGCCGGCGCCGGGTTGCACGACCGTTTGCCCCTGCTCGCCGTAGGTGAGGGTGAGAATCTGGATGGCACCGCCCCTTGTCGGATCGGCGGTCCGAAGCGCCCGTCCGGCGAACACCTCGCACGCCTGCTGCGCGTCGGACGCATCGACCGGAGCCGGACCGGTCGACGACGCGCCGAGGATCTCCGTGGCGTGCGGCTGGTCGCAGGGCACCTCGCAGGCACTGGCCACGTCGGCCGACGAGAGACATGAGCCGAATCCGGAGGGAAGTATGCCGTCGGTCAGGACGTTCTCGAGCCGTCCGGTGAAGGGGACGTCGTCCATCGAGCCGATGACGCAGGCCGACCAGTGCTGGCCGCCGGCCCGTTGCACCCGATCGGGTCCGACGGTGGTGTATTGGAACCTGATCTGCGGCGCCCAGATGATGCTCGGTCGACCGGCTCGCCCGGCGACGACCGGCGGGATCGAGCCGGTGTAGGTGATGGCGTCGATGGCACACGGCGAGAACTGGCTCAGGTAGTCGGTTGCCGTGATTCTCGGTGCCGGGTCCGCCGAAGTTCGACACCGACACCACCTCTCCGACAATCGGTCCGCGTGCAGGACCCGAACGCCGCGGTTGGGAAGTCGAACACCTCGTCGATCTGGGGAGCCGGGTCGACGAAATGTGCCCAGGGGTCGTCCATCGTGGTCACACAGTCACCCGGCACCGGTGGTCCGGGCACTTCGAGGCCGACCGGCTCACCGGCGATCCGCCGGGCAGGCAGGTTCGGCACGACGAACGCGGCCACCAGGACGGCGGCCACGACGATCACACCCCACCATCGACGGTCCACCCCACGACGGTAGGCCGCGCTTCGGGAGGTTCGGATCGCGCCCGGCGCACAGTTGCCCGCCCGGGTCATTAACGGCAGGCGCACTGCGACCCGCCCCGGCACGATGGAGTCCGACCGGCGCAGCTTGCGTAACGCCAAACCCAGAGCGCTGCGGCACTGTCGTCCGTGGCAGGTGGCGGGCCAAGCATGGCGACCGGTCGCACCGCAACGTCGGGAAAGCGGAGGGAATCGCGATGGGGTTCTACGGAGATCGCGTGCTGCCCCGGATCATCCACGTCACCTGCGGCAACAAGCAGGTGGACCCGCTGCGCAAAACGGGTGTGTTCGGGCCTGTCCGGTGACGTGGTGGAGATCGGCTTCGGCAGCGGAACCAACATCCCGTTCTACCCGACCGCGGTCACCAAGGTGGTGGCGGTCGAACCGTCGGACCTGGCGTGGGAGCTCGCCGACGAGCGGCTGCAACACTCGGCTGTCCCTGTCGAACGATCCGGGTCGGACGGTCAGCAACTGCCGTTCGCCGACGGCACCTTCGATGCCGCGTTGTCGACCTGGACGCTGTGCACCATTCCCGATGCCGCTGCTCGCGTTGCGCGAGGTGCGCCGAGTTCTGCGTCCGGGCGGCACGTTTCATTTCGTCGAACACGGACTGGCGCCGGATGAGAAGGTTCGCCGACGGCAGCGTCGGCTCGAGCCGGTGCACCGCGCTCTGCTCGGCGGTTGTCATCTGACCAGGCCGATTGTGGAGATGGTCGCCGGCGCCGGGTTCGACATCACCGCCGTCGAAACGTTTTACGAGGAGGTCGGGCCGAAATATGCCGGGGCGATGACGCTGGGATCGGCAGTGAAGAGCGGCAAATGATGTCAGGTGTCCGTGAGCCTGGCACCGGCGCGTTGCCCGGCGGTGAATGTGCCGGGCTGACAGATGATTTTCGGCGTGCCGGATGGTCGGCACGGGGAACAAGAGGGAGATCAACCATGCATGTGGGACCGATCATCGCCGTCACCGACCTGGCCAGGGCGCGCCAGTTCTACGAGCAGGCGTTGGGCCTGGACGGTCACGAAACCCCTGGTGGATGGGTTGTCAGCGCCGACGAGGGCACGGTCATCTACCTGCTGCCGGAGGTGGCTGACGCCGGTACCGCCAGCTGGCCGGTCGCCAGCTTCCGGGTGACCGACGTCAGGGAGAAGGTGCGGGACCTGCGGTCCCGCGGCGTTCCGTTCCTGACAGCCGCCGACGTTCCGTTCGATCTCGACGACGACGGCATCTCCGTGACGGACGATCTGCGGGTGGCCTGGATGCGGGACCCGGACGGCAGCATCCTGACCGTCTTCCAGCTCACCGACGCCGGGTAACCCTCACCCGCCCGCAGTGTGGCGATCGCGCCAGAGTCCCTGGACGTCGGCCAACGGGCCCAGATGGCCGAGCTTGTCCGGATTGATGATCGACCGGATGGTCCCGACGGTGCCGTCGGCGATCTCGAAGCTGAAGATGTTGATCACGCGACCGTCCCGGTCGAGGAAGATCGCACCGGGTTGGCCGTTGATGTCGACCCGGCGCGCCGTGATCCCGAGCGGAGCGGATTGCTGGGCGATGCTGATGAGCAGCCGGGCGACCTTGTCCGCGCCGACGATCGGACGGGGCCACGAGGGGCTGGCACCGCCGCTGTCGCCGTGCAGCACGACATCCGCCGCCAGCATCGACACCAGGGTGTCGACGTCACCCTCACCGAGGGTCTGCATGAACGCGTCGGCCAACTGGTTCCGCTTGGCGTGCGAGGCCTCGAATCTCGGGCGGTGTTCGGTGACGTGGCGTCGGGCGCGGACGGCCAGCTGCCGGCAGTGCTGCGGGGTCTTGTCGACCACCCCGGCGATCTCGGTGTAGTCGAACCCGAAGACGTCGTGCAGCAGGAACACCGCCCGCTCGACCGGGCTCAGGCGTTCCAGCAGCAGCAGGAACGCCATCGACAGCGAGTCGGCCAGCAGCGCTTCGTCGGCGGGATTCACCGGGCCGCCGCGCAGCGATGATTCGATCAGCACTGATTCGGTCAGTACCGGCTCGGGAAGCCATGTCCCGACGTAGGTCTCGCGTCGGACGCGGGCCGAGCGGAGGTGGTCGATGCTCAGCCGGGTGACCACGGCCGACAGGTACGCCTTGGCCGAGACGATGTCGGTGCCGTCGGCCAGCGCCCGGTGGTACCGCAGGAACGCCTCCTGCAGGATGTCCTCGGTGTCCGCGACACTGGCCACCATGCGGTAGGCGATCGAGAACAGCAACGGCCGGAGTTCCTCGAAGACCGCCGTCGACCCGTCCATCCGGCCATCCCTTCCGTGTGCCGCCGACACTAGGCGGGGGCGTGGCCCGATGGGGGGCTGACATCGGCGGACGACCGGCCGGAACCCGGTCCCGGTGCGCCGTCGGTCGGTTCGAGGCCGCGCCGGAAGCCGTCCCGCCAACTCGCCCACCGCGGTTCCCAGTGCAGTTCTCGTTTCGCCAGCGCGTTGGAGGACCCCCGGATCCCGGTCATCATCGAGACGACGACCTCGCCGGCGACGACGCGGCCCAGCCAGGTCGGGATCCGCAGCGGAGGTTTCGCCCCGACTGCCTCTGCCAGGACGGGGAGCCACTGCGAGACCGGCGCGGGATCGTCGTCCACCACGTTGTAGACCCCGGCACCGCCATGGTCGATGGCAGCGACGGTCGCCGAGGCGGCGTCGTCGATGTGCAGGAAGGACCAGATCCCCGCACCGTCCCCGATCAGCGGGAGCATCCGGCGCCTGATCATCGTGACGAACTGGTCGGAGGCACCGGGCCCATAGAACGAGCCGTATCGCAGGACGAGCCCCTGCATCCCGGTGGCCGCCGGCACCACCCGTTCGAGATGCTGGATCGCGTCAAGAGTTTGCCGTTGCGCGGCGGGCGGGTGCGGATCGAGCGGGTCCTGTTCCGTGTGCACGGCAGTGCCGGTACGGCCATTGGGCCAGCCGGTGTACCCCTGGGCGATGAACCGTCGAACGCCGCTCGCCGACGCGGCGGCCAGCAGATGGTCGGTCCCGGCGGTCCGCAGCGCATTCGTGGTCGCGAACTGCGCGTCGAAGCGGCGGGGATTGCCCATGCCGGCCAGCGCGGTCATCTGATGGATGATCACCTCAGGCTCGGCACGGCCCACCGCCTCGCCGACGCCGCGCGCGTCCAAGCCGTCCATCTCGACCGCCTCGGCGCCCAGCGAGTGAAGACTCGCCAGTTTGGCCGGATTCCGGGTGGTCGCCACCACCTGATGGCCGGCCGCCACGAGTTGCGGAACCAGGCGAGCACCGATCGCACCCGCCGCGCCGGCAACGAAGATCTTCATGGTGCACCCGTTTCGTCAGTAGGCCGATGCTGTCCTCCTCTCAGACGAGAGGCGGTGTCGACGTGTGACACCTCGGGTCGATCGAGTCTCGACCGGCCGGATGACCGACCGCCGCTCAGTAGTCGAGGTCCCCGACGAGGGCGGCGTACTCGAACCGGTCACCGGCGTCCCCGCTGGTCACGCCCGTCGATTCGTCGAGCGCCTCGACCGTGCGCCCGGCACCGAGACTGAACGCCACGTGCGCCTCGGCCGGTCGGCCGCCGCCGGCCGCGGGCTCGGAGGAGAAGTGGAACAGCAGGGCGCCGGGCGTGTTCAGGCCCTGGTCGACCGGGATGAGCAGCCCCTTGGCCTTGGCATCCAGGTACTGCTCGAACGAGCTCCCGGGAATCACCGAGCCGACCTGCCACGCCGACCACCTGGTGAGTTCGGCCGAGTCCCAGGCATCCGGATCGGGGTCGGTCGGCGACACCTCGACACCGAAGACGTAGGCGTCACCGACCTGCGCCATCGCGTTGTCGATCATCTGCTGCACCCGGGTGTGCACTGCGGGGCTGGTCTGAACCGGTCGGGCCCGGTCGGCGGGAACCACCGTCGAGCACCCCGCGAGGAGCACCACCAGCGCGGCCGCGCCGGCCCTCACCACCGATGACACAGGTTTGCCCATCTCTGACCTCCACGGTCGGTCCCGGCGGACCGATGAAAGTCAGAGTGCCGACGAACCCCTGAGATACCTCAGGTGGCAGAACCGGCTCCGGCGGGGCCGGCCTGCCATTCGTCCAACAGGATCGCGTACCGCATCCCGTCCATCCACTGACCCGAGCGATGCAGCGAGTCCCGGACGGCGTATTCCTCACGGCGCATCCCGAGCTTCTCCATGATCCGCCAGGATGGGGAATTGTCGGCGAAACACTGGGCATAGACCCGCCGCAGCCCCAGCTCGACGAAGCAGATCCGCAGCAACATGCGGGCTGCCTCGGTGGCGAAACCTTTGCCCGCGCAGGCCGGGTCGATCACCCAACCGAGCTCGGCCTGCACGCCGCGAGCCTGGTCGGCGACCTCTGTCTGGGCCCAGGCGTCCTCGATGGAGACCATCAGATCGCCGACCTGCCGGCCGTCCGACTCGACGATCAGCGTCTTGGCCAATCGATCGGCCTGCAGGAAGGTGGCGGCGAACTCGGCCCGGTCGTCGGCTCCGCTGGTCATCCATTGGCTGACCGCCGGCAGCCGACGGATCTGCCAGGTCGGCTCGACATCGTCGACGGTCGCCGGGCGGAGGACGAGTCGGTCGGTCCGGACGGGCCAGGCAACGGCGCTGAGATCCTGCGGCACCAGAACATGATGGACGGACGGCCACGAGATGGCCACCTCGGGTGTTCCGCCGGAGATCGGTCTCCGATCGCGGTCGGCGCCCCGACCGGCCACTATGGTCGTCACCCGCCGGACCGACGGGAAACCTGCCGGGAAGAGAGCCACAGTGGTCGACGACGACGCAACGGATGCTGCGAGCACCCGCTTGACCGATGAAGCCATGCAGCAGCGGATCGACGAGCTGATCGCCGCGATGACGGTGGAGGAGAAGGCCGGGCAGCTGACGCAGTACTTCTATTTCGGCTTTCAGCGCGATGCCGAGCCAAGCCCGCCCGACGGTTCGCCCAGCGATGAGGCGGGCCACGAATTGCTGAGCCAGCCGGCCACGGTCGAAGCGGCCCTCGGGCGGGGCGAGGGCGGATCCCTGCTGTTCGTGACGGATCCGGCCGAGATCAACCGGCTCCAGCGGATCACGGTCGATGGCAACCGGCACGGGATCCCGGCGTTGTTCGGATTCGATGTGATCCACGGATTCCGGACCATCTTCCCGGTGCCGATCGCGATGGCCGCGTCCTGGGATCCGGACACCATCGAGGCCGGGCAGGCGGTCGCGGCCCGCGAGGCGCGCGCCGTCGGCATCCACTGGACGTTCGCCCCGATGGTTGATATCGCCCGAGATCCGCGGTGGGGCCGCATCATCGAGGGTGCCGGGGAGGACCCCTTCCTGGGTGCGGCGGTCGCCGTTGCCCAGGTTCGCGGGTTCCAGGGCCCTGCGGTCGGTCATCCCGAGCGGGTGATCGCCGGACCCAAACACTTCGCCGGGTACGGTGCCGCGCTCGGCGGACGTGACTATGACGAGGTCAACCTGTCCGAATCCGAGCTCTGGAACGTGTATTTCCCGCCGTTCCGGGCGGCGATCCGCGCGGGTGCCGGCAACATCATGATGGCGTACATGGATCTGAACGGGATCCCGGCCACCGGCAATCGATGGTTGCTGGTCGAGTTGCTGCGCGATGCCTGGGGTTTCGAGGGGTTCGTCGTCAGCGATGCCAACGGGGTCCGGGACCTCGAGACCCACCACTTCGCCAGGGATCTCACCGACGCCGGTGCCCGGGCGCTCGCGGTGGGCGTCGATCTGGAGATGGCGATCGCCGACCCGGCCTACGCGCACCTGCCGGAGGCGGTGGCGCAGGGTGCGGTCAGCGAGGAGGCTTTGGATACCGCCGTCCGCCGGGTGCTCGAGGCGAAGTTCCGGATGGGTCTTTTCGACACACCCTTCGTCGACGAGGATCTCGCCCGGGAGGTGCTGAACGATCCCGACCACCGGGTCACGGCCAGGGTCGCCGCTGAGCGGTCGGCGGTCTTGCTCCGCAACGAAGGTGCGCTGCTGCCGCTCGACGCCGGGTCCCTGGGCTCCATCGCCGTCATCGGGCCACTGGCCGATTCCCGGCGGGACATCCTGGGCCCCTGGTGCTTCGACCAGGATCTCGACGAAACCGTCACCGTGCTCGACGGTATCCGGGCCAGAGCCGGCGACGTCCGGGTGGAGTACGCGCCGGGCGTTCGTCCGGAACAGCGGATCTTCCCGTCGATCTTCGACATGTTCGCCGGTAACGTGCCGCAGGATCCGGCGGACTTCGACGAGACGGCCGAGATCGCCAGGGCGGTGGAGCTGGCGCGGGCTTCGGACGTCGCGGTGGTGGTGGCGGGCGAGTGGCAGAACATGATCGGGGAGAACGCATCCCGGTCGTCACTCACGCTGCCGGCCGGTCAGCTCGAACTGTTGCAGGCGGTCGTCGAGACCGGTACCCCGGTCGTGCTGCTGGTGATGAACGGGCGGCCGCTCGATCTGCGGTGGGCATCCGAGCACGTGCCGGCGATCCTGGACATCTGGTATCCCGGCACCCAGGGTGGGGCGGCGGTCGCCAATCTGCTGTTCGGTGACGTCTCGCCGGGCGGCAAGCTGCCGTTCAGCTGGCCGCGGACCGTCGGCCAGGTGCCGATGATCTATGCCCACAACCGCTCTCACGATCCGAAGAAGCAGGCGGAGCGGTACTGGAACGAGGCGAGCACCCCGCTCTTCCCGTTCGGGTACGGCCTGAGCTACTCCTCGTTCGAGTACACCGGGCTGTCCGTCGAGCCGACCACTGTGGTGGCAGGAGGGTCGGTCACGGTGGCGGTGACGGTGACCAACGCCGGTTCCCGGCCGGCCGACGAGGTGGTCCAGCTCTACCTGCACCAGCGTTACGGCTCGGCATCCCGCCCGGTCCGGGAGCTCAAGGGATTCCGGCGTCTCCGACTGGAACCGGGGGAATCGCGCGATGTGCCGTTCACCCTGGGACCCGACGAACTCGGTTATTGGAACGCGGCTGTGCGGGACTGGGTGATCGACGCATCGACGTTCGACGTCTGGGTCGGCGGCGATTCCACCGCCGCGCTGGGGACGACCTTCGAGCTGACCGAAGGGTAGCTAGAAGCGGTCCGAAAACCTGCGGATCTCGTCGATGAGAATCTCGCCGGGCACAAAGTCAGTATTGGCAAGAACCGTTTCGCGAGACACGCCGTACCACTTGATGACACAAGCTCAGCACCACCCGAGTCCAGCACCGGATCTCGGCAGCCGATGCCCGGCCGCTGCGGTGTCAGATTCGGACCGATGAACCGCCGCCGATCTCATCGGCAGCCGATGCCCGGCTGCCGACGGCGGACGACATCACCAGCAGGTGAAGACGTTTCAGGTCTCCGATCAGGTTGCGGCGCAACATCATGCCGAGCAGTGGCGTAGCCAGCCGCTGTGCCCCGGGAACGCGGACGTGGAGTTCAAGCCGAACAACACAGGACTCGTCCGAGCGCACCTCGACCGACCGGGCGCCGTGCGCCTGTGCTCCGTCGGTCGTTCTCCAGGTGAACCGGACACCGGGGTCGACCCCGGTCACCACCCCGAGGTTCCGGTAGCCGCGGCCGGCCAGTCGCATTTCCTCGTCAGTGGTCATCCCGGCGGCGACCGGTCCCCGCGGAGACGACTCCATCCGGGACACCCCGCGGCGCCAGAACGGGTCGTTGCGATAGTCGGCCAGCACGGACCACACCGCCTCGGCGGGCAGACCGATCTCCCTTCGGACGTCGACACTGATCGAGGTCTCGGCGGGCTGGTTGTCAGAAGTAGTCATGCGTCAAATAGTACGGCGTCGAACTATCAGCGATCAAATAGAATTTGCCGATGACCGAGCAGGACGGCACCGACCGGATCATCGCCCAGTGGCACCGCGAGCGGCCGGAACTGGATCTGGCCGCGATGGAGTTGATCGGCCGGCTGGGCCGGCTCTTCGCGCACCTGGGTCGAGCGGTCGATGCGACGTTCTTCCGGCACGGCCTGCAACGCGGGGAGTACGACGTCCTCGCGGCCCTGCGCCGGTCCGGCGCGCCGTTCACGCTGACCCCGTCCCAGCTGTCCGATTCGTTGATGCTGTCGCGGGCCGGGATGACGAACCGACTGGATCGCCTGGAGACCGCCGGGCTGATCGCCCGCCGGAACAACCCGGACGACCGCCGGTCCATGCACATCGATCTGACGACTGCCGGATTGGCCATGGTCGACCAGGTCACCACCGAGCATGTGGCGAACGAGACCGAGTTGCTCTCGGGGTTGACCGGCGCAGAGCGCCGGTCGCTTGATCAGGTGGCGCGAAAGTTGTTCGTGCGCTTCGAGAACTGACGGTCCCGGCGGGGAAACCCCGGCCGGGACCGATCAGGTCTGAGTCAGACTCCCGACTCAGCCGCCGGGCCGGGCGCCCATGCCGCCACTCATGCCACCGCCGCCCATGCCGCCGCCCATCCCGCCGGCGGGGGCCTCGCCTGCGGTGAACGAACCGGCCGACGTGCCGTCGATCTGCACGGTGTACGAACTGCCGCTGGTGATGCCGGCGGCCGAGTAGACAATCGAGGCGAAGGCCTTGGTCGGGGTGAACGAGGCGACCACGGTGCCGTCGGCCGCGACGATCTGCACCACCGAACCGGCCTGACCGGTCACCGTTGCCGCGACCCAGCCCTGCGGCGAGGAAGCGTCCGGGGCGACGGCCATCCCCGCGCTGCCGGTGGCGGTCAGCACGCCGCCGGAGATGGTGAAGGCGCCGTTGGTGTCCAGCGCCCCGTTGCCGTCCGCGGTCGGGCCGTCAACCGTGATCGTGCCGCCGGTGATCGTCGCGGAGCCGTTCGAGTCCAACCCATCCCCGCCGGAATCGACCACCAGGGTGCCGCCGTTGATGGTCAGCTGATTGGCCGAGTTCGCTGCGTCCCCGCCACCGCCCATGCCGCCGCCGGAGTCGGTGACGCCGTCGGTGCCTCCGGCGACGTTGATGCCGTCATCGCTGGAGACCACGGAGATGTCCCCGCCGTCGATGGTGACGGTGGTGCCTTCGATGCCCTCGTAGGACGAGGTGATGTCGATGGTGCCGGCCCGCACAACGACGTCGGCATCGGCATGGATGCCGTCGTCCTGACTGGACGCACTCAGGGTGCCGCCGTTGACCGACACCGAACCGTTGGAATGGACGGCGTCGTCGACCGCTGTGGCGGAGATCTGCCCGCCCTCCAGGACCACGCTCACGGTGCCCTTGATGCCCTTCGCGGCGGCGTCGATCGTCACGGCGCCATCGGTGACGACAACATCGGTCACCGCATCGATTCCGTCGCCACCGGCGGTGAGACCGATGGTGCCGCCGGCGATCGAGACGTAGCCCATGGTGGCGTCTTCCTCGTTGTCGGCCTTGATCCCGTCGCCGCCGGCGGTGACGGTGATCGTGCCGCCGTTGACCACCACGTAGTCCTTACCGCGGATCCCATCGTCCACCGCGGTCACGGTGATGGTGCCGGATTCGATGACCAGGCCGTCCTTACTGGTGATCCCGTCGTTGGCATTCCCCGTGACGGTCAAGGCGCCGGTGCCGGTGATCGTCAGATCGGCCGTGCTGAACAGGGCCGCGTTGGGCTCGTCGGTGGTCGCATCCGGGTAGACGTACGTCGTGGCGTCGGTCAGCGTGTTCTGGGTGCCGTCGGCCAGTTCGATCACGGCGTCCTGGGCGTCGGTCACCACCAGTGGCGAGGTGGTCGAGCTGGAGATGTCGACGCCGTTCAGGATGATCCGGACGGTGCCGTCACCCGCGGAGTTCACCAGCACCTGGCCGTCGTCCAGCGACCCGGTGATCCGGTAGGTGCCGGCGGCGGTGATCGTCACGGTGCTTCCGCTGACCGTGACCGCACTGCTGTCGGTGGTCGCACCGGTGCCGGTGAGAGTGATGTCGACGACGGACGACTCGTCGTAGCCGGCGTCGGAAGTTGCGACGGCGACGGCGTTCTCGGCCAGGGTCTGGGCAGCTGTCGAGGTCGTCGATGCCGCTGCCGTCGTGGCCGAGGTCGACGTCGAGGTGGTCGACGCGGCGCTCCCGGCAGTCTCCGCGGCCGAGCAGGCGCCGGTCAGCAGGGCCAGTGACAAGACGACCGGCAGTACGAACTTTCGATTCAGATGTTTCATGGGGTCTCCAAAGATGTTGCTGACCAGATGATGTCAGCGGTGTCGGTGAGGCGGATCGGGCGGTCTGTGGGTCAGGCGGCGGCCGGGAAGTGCCGCCGCAGGATGCGGTGCCACTTCGTCGAGGGCAGCTCGGGTCGGAGGGCGGCCAACCCGGTCCCGTACTTCGAGATCTGCGTCGGCCGACGGCCGCTGCGCCAGAGCAGCCGATCGGCCTGCGAGACCCGGTTCGCCGTCTTGGTTTCCACGATGGCCATCTCGGGGAGCGCGACGGATTCGCCGGTGTCGAGTTCCCAGCGCAGGTCGGTGTCGATGGTGACCCGGCTGTCGGTGGCCGGCAGGTACAGCGTGCTGCGCCGGTAGGAGGTGACCAGGGTCGGGGCGAGACTGAGATCGGTGGCGCCCGGCATCGCGGCATTGGTGACGACGAGGTCGGTGAAGGTCCGGCCGGTGGCCGTCAACGCGTCCGGGAGGCCGAAGTCGTGTTCCTGCCGGTACTTGACCGTGTGCCCCCGCTTGTCCCTGGTCTTGACCTCCAACCAGCATTCGGCCGAGTCCACATAGGTCCGGGTGCGGATCTTGAACCGCCGGCGACGCCGATGAGCGGCCAGCAGATAGCAGGTGAAATCGGGCGTGTCGAAGTACACCGACTCGTAGTCGAAGGTCCGCCGGTCGTCGATCTGCAGGATGCGGGCCCCGGGCCCGAGCGCCTCCACCAGTGGTTCGACCTCCGTCGTCGGCAGCAGGTACTTGCGATCGACCCGCTCCTGCAGCGCTGCCCGTTCGAGCAGCTCGTCCAGCCCGACCGGGTCGAGCCGGGCCATGGTGCGATCCGTGTCGACCGTTCTCATCGTGAGACTGTCTGGGGGAGCGGCTTTTCCACGCCGTCCACGATCACCGACCGGGAGGGGGAGAGCTGATACCTGGCTTCAACCGTGGTGGTGTCGTTGACCAGGTCGAGCCGTTGCACGATGACCCGATGCACCCTGGCGCCGAGCATCTGCTCGAGGTGCGCGATGAGGGCGTTCTCGTCCGGGAACGCCTGGTCGAGAACGACCACCTGATGCCGGTAGCGGCGGAACATCCGCGGGTGATCGCCGATGAAGATGACCAGCAGGATCATCGCCATGAGCGCCACGGTGATCCAGCTCGGCGTCGCCAGGCCGGCCAGCAGACCGAGCGCCAACGCCGAGAAGTAGTACGCCACTTCATGTTGTTCGAGCTCGGTGGAGCGCAGCCGGATGATCGAGAGCACCCCGAACAGGCCGAGTCCGACACCGGCCGCGATCGCGGTCGAGGACAACACGCTCGAGACGGCGAGGACGCCGATGTTCACGCACAGGAACGCGACCACCAGATCTCGGCGGCGATGGCGCGGGAAGTACAGCCCGAAGGCGAGCAACCCGACGGCAAGCCAGTCGATGGCGAAGAGCGCTATTTGTGACACGGAAATCCTCCAGGGTGGTTTTGGTCTGCACCTATCCAGCCCGGCGAACCTGTGCGCTTCCAGTGAGCCGACCCAGCGTCAGCCATCGATCCGTGGTCAAGTCGAGCCGGGCTGGAACATCGGCCGGTGTGATGCGGGCCGAATTTCCGCCCGGAACCTCAGCCCTGGGTGGGTGACGAGCGCGACCGCAGGTATCAAATCCGGCGGAACGGCGTCCGAATTGACAGCGAGTCATTCACCGGAATTCGACGGCCGACGCCCGGCCGCCGCGATGGGCGACTCCCGCCGAGAGGCTCCGCCGCCAGCACGGCAACCGATGCCCGGTTGCCGTGGGCGGATGGCTCAGTTCTTCGCCGCCCGCCAGCCAGCTGCCTGCGCCTGCTCCGCAGAACAGAACCAGCGCTCACCCTTGGCCGGCGTGATCACCGTCTCCGCATAGGACTCGTCGCCCGGGACGTGGTAGATCCGGTCACCCTTGCCGTTGACGTTCCCCTTGATCGGGCAGTTCGGGTCGGGGACGTTGTGGGTCGTCCCGCCGTTCGGTGTCGCGCCGTTCGGTGTCGCGGTGTTCGGTGCCGCGTCCGTCGTCGTGATCGCCTGTTGCCGGCAGGCCGCCGACCAGATGCCTGCCCCTGCCGACTGGGCCTCTTCCTCCAGGCCACGGAACTGCTGCTGATAGCGGTACGGCTCGTCGTAGGTGTACTCGCGGGCGTCACCGTCCCGCACCAGCGTCCCGTTGACCATGGTTCCGTCGGCCAGCACGACATACCGCAGCAGTCGGCCGTAGCGGTCCCGATCGTCCTGGGTGTCGTCCGCGATCAGCTGCACGCTGGTGCCCGTCAGCAGTGCGGCTGCCCGGTCCGCGGCTTCCCGGCCGAAACACTCCCCGGGGCTGCCCAGCTCCGGCGCGTCGATGCCGATCAACCGGACTCGTTCGCGGACCCCGTCGATGCTGACCGTGACCGTGTCACCGTCCGCGACCGAGACGACGGGATACAGGACGACGGGATCCGGAAGGGTGTCGGATGCGGATACTGCTGCGGCGTCGGCGATGGAGCTCGTGACGCTGCTCGCGTCAAGTTCAGAGCCGGCGTGACAACCGCTCACCGCCACGCTGCTGCTCAGTGCCAGGACGAGGCCCACCGCCAACGCCGCGCCGGAACCGGCGGGCAGCAGCAAGGGACGCATGGTTTCACGGTAGGTGGCGAGCGCTCGGCGGCATCGAAGGCTCGAACGGCAGATCCGGTTCGCCGCGAACGGCGTGCTGACTTGACCGCACCTGCGTGGTCCCGCACCGTCGGGGGATGACCGGACGCCGAGCCGCGCGGCCCCACCCGCGGGCCTCGCTGTCCGGCGCGTTGAGCAGCACGCTGGACGCATTCGAGCTGCATCTGGCCGCGGAGCGCGGGCTGTCGGGCGCCACGGTTGCCGGGTATTCCGCCGACGTCGCCGCCCTGCTGGATCATCTGGGCCGGATGAGCGGTGGGGCCGCGCCGGAGAACCTGGACGGGTTGAGCCTTGCCGTGCTGCGCAGTTGGCTCGCCAGGCAACGGTCCACCGGATCTGCCCGCGCATCGATGGCCAGGCGGGCCGCGGCCGCCAGATCGTTCACCGCGTGGGCCCACCGGACCGGCCGGCTGCAGGTGGACGTCGGCGCGCGACTGGCGTCACCGAAGCCGGACCGACATCTGCCGTCGGTGCTCCGGGTGGAGCAGGCGACGGCCATGTTGACGCCTGGGCCCTCATCACCGGACACCGAGCCGGATCCGGTCGCGTCCGCGCTGGTGTTGCGCGACCAGGCGATCCTCGAGCTGCTCTATGGATCGGGAATCCGGGTCTCCGAGCTGACCGGGCTCGACCTGGGCGATGTCGATCGGCATCGCCGGGTGCTGCGGGTGCTGGGCAAGGGATCGAAGGAACGGATGGTGCCCTTCGGTGTTCCCGCCGACCGGGCCGTCGGCGGCTGGCTCACCGATGGACGCGACCTGCTCAGGGGGGACGCGTCCGGCCCGGCCCTGTTCCTCGGACGTCGCGGCGGTCGGATCGATCCGCGGACGGTGCGGACCCTGGTCCATCGAAGGACCGCGGCCGTGGACGGTGCGCCCGAACTCGCGCCGCACGGGCTCCGGCACTCGGCCGCCACCCATCTGCTGGAGGGTGGCGCCGACCTGCGAACGGTGCAGGAACTGCTCGGCCACGCGAGCCTGGCGACCACGCAGATCTACACCCACATCTCTGCCGAACGGCTGACCGCCGTCTACCTGCAGGCCCACCCGCGGGCCTGATCGCTCCCGCCATCACCGCCCCGCCCACGGCCAGAGCCGTACCCGCCACGGCCCGAGCAGCGACATCGGATCCAGATAGACCCGGTCCGGCAGCCGGGCTCCCCAGTGCAGGCAACTCGCCGGGGCGCACCCGGCGTGACCGGGTTCCAGGGTGCCGATCGGCTGTCCTACTCCGACGGAGCTGCCGGCGGTGACGGTCGCGGTGACCGGCTCATAGGTGGTGCGCAGCCCGCCGGTGTGCTCGATCGACACCACCCCGCGGCCGGCGAGCGGACCGGCGAACACCACCACGCCGGCGCCTGCCGCGACGATCGGGGCACCTGGCGGGACCGCGAGATCCACCCCGCGATGTCCCGCTCCGTATTTGTTGGCCGGCGGTGCGAACGCCGTCAGCACCAGCGGCGGGGGTGGGACCGGCAGCACATAACCCGTCGGCGCCGCCGCCGCAGATGCCGAACCGGCCGACGCCGCCGCGGCAGACAGCAGAACCGAGACGACGACAGCAAGCACGATCGCCGGTCGCCGCCATCTGATCACCGTCCACATGCCGTCCAGCCTGATCGCGCAGTGCCGGCCGGACCGGAGGGCGGTGAAAATGTGGACAGGTGGGGGAAGATTCACCGCACAACAACCGCCCCGGCCGACCGCTGTGGATGGTTCCGGCGGCCGCGGCAGCAGGATTCACCGCTACGCACCCCGATCGGCTACCCTGGCTTGGCAGCCCGTGACATGCGGGCTGACTTCGCACGCCTTATTGCCGTACGTGGAACCTTCACCGGCCCGAGGTGCATCACGGTCCCGTCAGGGGCGGTGCACCCGGAAGGCGTCAGGGCCTCAGGTCAACCCGACCTGCGGCGACAACCGAAACTGCGCCCGTGCAGTCCGATCGGAACTGTTCCGATCTGAGCGCGGGTGCCTGCACCGAGAGGACGCGCCCTCGATGGCTGTCGTCACCATGCGTCAGATGCTGGACGCAGGTGTCCACTTCGGACACCAAACCCGTCGCTGGAACCCGAAGATGAAGCGATTCATCTTCACCGAGCGCAACGGCATCTACATCATCGATCTGCAGCAGACCCTGCAGTACGTCGACCGGGCCTACGAGTTCATCCGGGAGACCGTCGCCCACGGCGGCACCGTGCTGTTCATCGGCACCAAGCGGCAGGCCCAGGAAGCGATCGCCGAGCAGGCGACCCGCGTCTCCATGCCGTACGTCAACCAGCGGTGGCTCGGCGGCATGCTCACCAACTTCCAGACCGTGCACAAGCGTCTGCAGCGGCTCAAGGACCTCGAGGCCATGGAGACCAGTGGCGAGTTCGAGGGGCGCACCAAGAAAGAGGTGCTGCTGCTGACCCGCGAGAAGGACAAGCTGGCCAAGACCCTCGGTGGCATCCGCGACATGGCCAAGGTGCCGTCGGCCGTCTGGATCGTGGACACCAAGAAGGAGCACATCGCCGTCGGCGAGGCCCGCAAGCTGAACATCCCCGTCGTCGCGGTGCTCGACACCAACTGCGACCCGGACGAGGTCGACTACCCGGTGCCGGGTAACGACGATGCGATCCGCTCGGCCGCGCTGCTGACCAAGGTCATCGCCGAGGCCGTCGCCGCCGGTCTGCTGGCCCGCTCCGGTGGCGCAGCCGTCGCCGCCGGCGAGGAGCCGCTGGCCGAGTGGGAGCGCGAGCTGCTCGCCTCCGGTGCCGAAGCCGCGGCCGTCGAAGCTGTCGCCGACGCGCCCATCACGGACGTCCAGGCCGAGACCGATGCGGGCGCCGCTGCGGTCAACGAGGTCAAGGTCGACGCCGCCGAGGGTGTCACCGAGGTCGTCCCGAACGAGCAGGCCAGCGTCGTCGGGGCCGATCTCAACTAGTTTGCGCAGCAGGGCTGACGGTGCCTGCCAGGTCCGACTGCGGCCGGCACCGTCACTGCGCACCACGTCATCCGAGTACGCCACCACCTGAATCGACACGAGTAGACAAGGAATACCGCCGAACATGGCTGTCACCAGCGCGGCTGATGTCAAGAGGCTCCGGGAACTGACCGGCGCCGGAATGATGGATTGCAAGCGGGCTCTCGACGAGTCCGATGGCGACTTCGACAAGGCTGTCGAGCTCCTCCGCATCAAGGGTGCGAAGGACATCGGCAAGCGGGCCGAGCGGACCACGGCGGAGGGACTCGTCGCCGCCGCCGCCGGTGCGCTGATCGAACTCGACAGCGAGACCGACTTCGTCGCCAAGAACGAGGAGTTCCAGCAGCTGGCGGAGCGGGTCGTCAACGCCGCCGCCGAGCTGGAGCCGGGCGCCGGGGTCGACACGGTACTGGCCGCCCCGCTGGGCACCGGCACCGTCGCCGACGCGATCAACGCGGCGTCGGTGAAGCTCGGCGAGAAGCTGGAGCTCCGGCGGGTCGTCAAGTACGACGGTCCCACCACGGTCTACCTGCACAAGCGGTCAGCCGACCTGCCGCCGTCCATCGGGGTGCTGGTCCAGTACACCGGTGACGGCGAGGCCGCGGCCGAGGCGGCCAGGGGCGCGGCGATGCAGATCGCCTCGCTCAAGGCCAAGTACGTCAGCCGGGACGAGATCCCGGCCGACGTCGTCGAGTCCGAGAAGCGGATCGCCGAGGCGACCGCCCGCGAGGAGGGCAAGCCGGAAGCGGCTCTGCCCAAGATCGTCGAGGGTCGGGTCAACGGCTTCTACAAGGACGCCGTGCTCACCGAGCAGTCGTCCGTGCTCGACTCGAAGAAAACCGTCGGCGCCCTGCTGAGTCAGGCCGGGGTGACCGTCACGGCCTTCAGCCGGTTCGAGGTCGGAACCGCCTGATCGAGTGTGACCCGCAGTGGCCGGTGCGACATGCACCGGCCACTGTGGTTTCAAGGCGGCGGGCTATCGGTGGCCTCAGGGCCGGCGGGGCATGGCGTTTCATCCGGCAGGACGCAGGACTGGAGTTCGTATGGCAGAGGTTCACCCACGACGCCCGTTCCGCCGAGTTGTCCTGAAGCTGGGCGGTGAGATGTTCGGCGGCGGCGAGGTCGGGGTCGACCCCGATGTGGTGTCCACCGTCGCCGACCAGATCGCCGACGTCGCCGCCGACGGGGTGCAGGTCGCCGTCGTCATCGGTGGTGGCAACTTCTTCCGCGGTGCCGAGTTGCACGAGCGCGGCATGGACCGCGCCAGGGCCGACTACATGGGCATGCTCGGCACGGTGATGAACTGCCTTGCGCTGCAAGACTTCCTGGAACGCGAGCACCACCTGGACACCCGGGTGCAGACCGCCATCACGATGGGTCAGGTCGCAGAGCCCTACATCCCGCGGCGCGCCGAACGGCACCTGGAAAAGGGCCGGGTGGTGATCTTCGGCGCGGGTGTCGGTATGCCGTACTTCTCCACCGACACCACTGCCGCGCAGCGGGCGCTGGAGATCGGTGCCGAGGTGGTGCTGATGGCCAAGGCCGTCGACGGGGTCTACGACGCCGACCCGCGGGTGTTCCCGGACGCCAAGATGTTCACCGAGATCACCCATCGCGAAGTGCTGGAAAAGGGTCTGCAGGTCGCCGACGCCACGGCTTTCAGCCTCTGCATGGACAACGACATGCCGATCATCGTGTTCAACCTGCTGACCAACGGCAACATCGGCAAGGCTGTGCGGGGAGCCACCATCGGCACCCTGGTGTACACCCCACCCCGCAACCAGCACCGCACCGACCTGGAGAGGCGCAGCGAATGATCGACGAAACGCTCTTCGACGCCGAGGAGAAGATGGAGAAGGCCGTCCACGTCGTCAAGGACGACCTGGCCACGCTGCGCACCGGACGGGCCAACCCGAACATGTTCGGGCGCGTCGTCATCGACTACTACGGCGCGCCGACCCCGCTGACCCAGATGGCCACCATCAACATCCCGGAAGCGCGGATGGCGGTGATCAAGCCGTACGACGCGAGCCAGCTGCAGGCCATCGAGAAGGCGATCCGGGATTCCGACCTGGGGGTCAACCCCGGGACCGACGGCATCGTGATCCGGGTGGTGTTCCCGCAGCTGACCGAGCAGCGGCGCCGGGAGCTGGGCAAGACCGCGCGGTCCAAGGGCGAGGACGCCAAGGTGTCCATCCGCAACATCCGGCGCAAGGCCAAGGACACCCTGGACAAGATGTCGAAGGACGGCGACGCGGGTGAGGACGACGTCGGCAGGGCGGAGAAGGAACTCCAGTCGCTGACCGATCAGTACGTCGCTCAGGTCGACGATCTGGTCAAGCACAAGGAAGCCGAGCTGCTCGAGGTCTGATGAGCAGCCCCCCGGAATCTCCGTCGAGAGCGGGCCGGAACCTGCCGATGGCGATCGCGGTGGGCGCCGGCCTCGGCGCACTGGCCATCGCGAGCCTGCTGACGTACCGGGAAACGTTCCTGTTGATCATCGGCGCGGCGGTGGCCGCGTCGATCTGGGAACTGCGCGGCACCCTCGCGCGGGCCCGCGGCATCACCATCAGCTGGATCCCCGTGCTGATCGGGTCGTTGGCGACCATCGGCCTGACCTGGCCCTACGGGCAGTCGGCCCAGGGCATCGGCCTGGCGCTGACCGCGCTGGCCTGCCTGGTCTGGCGGTTCGGCAAGGGTTCGGCCGGCTACCTCGCCGACGTCTCGGCCTCCATTTTCGTGGCCATCTACCTGGGCCTGTTCGCGAGTTTCGCCACCCTGCTGCTGGTGCCTGCCGACGGTGCCGGACGGATCCTCACCTTTCTGATCATGGTCGTCGCCTCCGATACCGGTGGTTATGCCGCCGGCGTGCTGTTCGGCAAACATCCGATGGCGCCGTCCATCTCGCCGAAGAAGTCCTGGGAGGGATTCACCGGGTCCGTGCTCGGCGCCATGCTCGGCGGCGCCCTGACGGTGTGGCTGGTCCTGAACGGCCAGTGGTGGCAGGGCCTGATCGTCGGCGCCGCGATCGCCGTGACCGCCACCTTCGGCGACCTCGCCGAGTCGCTGATCAAACGCGACCTCGGCGTCAAGGACATGGGCAACCTGCTTCCCGGTCATGGCGGGGTGATGGACCGGATGGACTCGCTGCTGCCGTCCGCGGTGGTCTCCTGGCTGCTGCTCGCCCTGCTGGTCCCGGTGGCTTGACCCTTCCCCAACGTGTTGTTGATCAACCACGACGGCACCCTTGAACTGCAGGTCATGGGTGCGCAACGGGTTGATCAACAGCCCGAAAAATGCGGCCGGCGGCCGTGGCAGCGGTCCCGGTGAGCTGACAGGATCATCGGTGTGACGCCGCCACTGGTGCTCTTGCACGCGTTTCCACTGGATTCCCGGATGTTCGACGCGGTGCGCCCTGCGCTCACCGCGCAGACCCGGCTGCTGACCCCAGACCTGCGGGGGTTCGGCGCGGGTCCAGCACTGGGTGATCCGCCGCCACCACCCGATCTCGCTCTGCTGGCCGCAGATGTCATCGACGAGATGGATGCAGCCGGCATCGACCGGGCGGTGATCGGCGGGGTGTCCATGGGCGGTTACATCGCGTTCGCGCTGCTCCGCGCGCACCCGGAACGGGTGGCCGGGTTGGTGCTCGTCGACACCCGCAGCGGCGCCGACGACGAAGCCGCCCTGGAGCGCCGACGGGCGGCGGCAGAGAAGGCCGACCGCGGGGAGATCGCGGCCGGATCGGACGCGATCGCGCCGCTGATCGCCGACGACGCCTCCGATGACACCCGGGAAACGCTCGCCGGCATCGCCGGCGCGGTACCCGCCGCCTCGATCGGCTGGGGCCAGCGGGCCATGGCCGGCCGCCCCGATTCCACCGAGCTGCTCGCCGGAGTTCGAGTGCCGGTGCTGGTGGTGGTCGGGGAGAAGGACGGCGTGACGCCGCCTGCGGTGGCCAGGGAGATGGCGGCTGCTGCTCCGGAGGCGGAGCTGGTCGAACTGCCCGGTGTGGGCCACCTGAGTCCCGCCGAGGACCCGGCCGGATTCTCCGATGCGCTTCTCGGCTGGTTGGCCCGGCGCTTCTGACCGGGTCCCCGACCGTCCGGACCCGCTGTGGCAGGCTGGACGCATGGGGAATCCGATCACCAACAGCAACCAGGACCCACTCTCGGCAACCAATCCACCATCGAGCGCGGCGATTCCGACCTACCCCGGAGCATCCGACCTGGTTCGTCAGGTCGCCGGGCAGGCTTTGGCGCTGCGCGGCTTGACCAAGTCCTTCGGCGGCAAGCCGGCCGTCGACCACATCGATCTCGACGTCCCGGTCGGGTCGTTCTTCGGCCTGGTGGGGCCGAACGGCGCCGGCAAGACGACGACCCTGTCCATGGTCACCGGACTGCTCACCCCGGATGAGGGGCGGGTGATCCTGGCCGGGGTGGACGTCTGGTCCGACCCCACGGCGGCGAAAGCCAGGATGGGTGTGCTCCCGGACGGGCTGCGGCTGTTCGAGCGACTCTCCGGGCCGGAGCTGCTCAGTTACCTCGGCCGGCTGCGGGGGATGCCCGCAAATGTGGTGGCGGACCGGTCCGCCGAGCTGATCAGGGTGCTCGATCTGGACGAAGCCGGCAACAAGCTGGTCGCCGACTACTCGACCGGTATGCGGAAGAAGGTCACCCTGGCCGCGGCGCTGCTGCACTCGCCGGCGGTGCTGCTGCTGGACGAGCCGCTGGAGGCGGTCGACCCGGTGTCGGCACGGATCATCCGCAATGTGCTGTCCCGCTACACGGCGGGTGGCGGCACCGTCATCTTCTCCTCGCACGTCATGGCGCTGGTCGAGGGCCTGTGCTCGCACGTCGCGGTGATGGCCGGCGGCCGGATCATCGCCGCGGGTGAGCTCGCGGCCGTCCGCGGCTCCGCGCCCAGTCTCGATGACGCCTTCATGCACCTGGTCGGCGCCTCCGACGTCGAGGAAGGGGGTCTGTCGTGGTTGGGGTCTTCGCCAGCCTGAAGTGGCGGCTGGTCACCAGCCGGCTGCGCGCCACCAAGGGCGGCACCCGGGCCTGGCTGATCGTGCTCGCCGTCATCCTCGCAATCGTGGTCGGCTTCATGGCCTTCGGCGTCGGTGCTCTGCGCCTGGTGCCCGAATACGCCACCCCGATCCTGATCTCGCTGTTCGCGCTGCAGCTGGTCGGCTGGATGCTCACCCCGCTCCTGGCCTTCGGTGTCGACGAGACGGTCGACCCGGCCAGGTTCGCGTTGCTGCCGATCCGACCGCAGACCCTGCAGGTCGGTCTGCTGACCACCTCGGTGATCGGCTTCTTCCCGCTGGCGAACTTCGTCGTGCTGATCGGGGCTGCGGTCGCGCTCGGTGTGCCGTGGTCGGTGTTCCCGATCGCGCTGGTGTGCGTCGTGCTGCAGCTGCTGTTGTGTGTCGTGCTGTCCCGGGCGGCCTCGACGTCGATGTCCGCGTTGATGAGCAGTCGACGTGGCCGCGACCTCGGGATGGCGCTCGGGCTGGTGATCTTCCTGGCCTACATGGCCTTCGTCACGCTGATCAACGGCCCGAACCAGAACGGCGGGGCGCTGCAGTCCGGGGTGACGGGTGCGGCGTCGGTGCTGCAGTGGACCCCACCGGGTGCGCTGGCCGCGTTGCCGGGTCTGGTCGCCGCCGGCGCCTGGGGTTCCGTCGCGTTGTCCGCGGCAATCGCGCTGGCCGGTCTGGCCCTGGCCTGGTGGTGGTGGTCGGTGGCGCTGCGGCGCAGCCTGGTCACCGTGCCGTCAACGACCGCCGGATCATCGCCGGCCGGCCGCGGGCACGCCGACACCTCGATCGGGGTGGGCGTGGCCGGGACCGCCCGGGTGGTGGCCGGCCGGGACCGGGTGCTGGTGTGGCGAGATCCCATGCGCCGCATGCCCTGGCTGATGCTGATCGTGCTCACGGTGGCCTGGCCGTTCCTGGTGGTGCAGGGCAAGGGAGCCGTGTTCGCGGTCGCCTTCGGCGCCGTGTTCTGCGGTGCGCAGGCCGGCAACCAGTACGGCGTCGAGGGCTCCGGCCTGTGGCTGCACCTGCAGACCATCACCGATCGGGTCCGCGCCCGCGGTGAGGTGGTGGGACATGCCATCACCGCACTGATACCCGGCACCGTTGTCGTGCTGGTGGCAATCGCCATTCTGGCCGTGGTGCGGGACGACTACGACAAGTTCCCGGCCGCGATCGGCGTCTGCCTCGCGGCGCTGATGGGTTCGACGGCGGCGGCCAGCTATCTGTCCGCCAGGGTGCCGTACGCGCAGCCGCAGAGCCGGAAGTCGTTGTTCGCCTCCAGCGTCCCCGGACAAAAGGGCCGCACCCTGATCGCCAGCCTCGGGCTGATCGGCGGCGGCGTGCTGGTCGCGCTGCCGGCGGCGGTGGCGACCGTGCTGTCGATGACGGTCGCGCCGGTGTGGGGTTGGGTGGCACTGGTGCTCGGGCTGCTCTGTGGCGCGCTGGCGCTCTGGATCGCCGCCCGGATGACGGCCGACCGCTTCCTGGACCAGGCCACCGAGATCTTCGCGGTGGTGTCGGCAGGCGACCGGGTCTGAGACCCGGCAGACAGCAAAACCGGCGGTCGGGATCCTCTCCCGGCCGCCGGTTGTGGCCTTCCTTCTGCTGTGTCCGGTGGGTCAGCGACCGCCCATGGCCCGTTCCGCGAACGCGCGGATGCCGCCGCGCTGCTGGTTGGGCACCGTCGACGGCGTGGACTGCTCGGTGGCCGCCGGCTCGGCCTCCACCTTCGGGAAGGTGTCGGTGTCGAACTCCGCGGATTCCGGGAGCGGCTCCTCGGACGCGAAATCCTTTGCCAGCGCGTCGATGGCGTCGTTGGGCCGGTCCTCGTCCTGCTCGTCCGACGTCTGGTCGGTGAGCTCGGCACGCACCGACTCCACGCTCACCTCGTCCCACGGGCCGGGTTCCTTGTCATAGGTTTCCGGCAATCCGGTCGGCCGGTCCTGCGGGTCCACCGGGAAATCGGCGGTCACCGGGCGGCGCGCTTCGGTGTCGGGCGGATCGAGCAGGGCCGGCGCGGATGCGGCGAGCTTGTCGACCTGGCCGAGGTGATCACGCAGCGACGCGAGCTGGTCCAGGACGTGGCTCCGGAGCGAGGTGAGCTCCTGGACAGCCTGATCCGCATCGGCCACCCGCTGATGGGATTCCGCGGCGGCGCGTCGGATCAGCTCGGCGGAGTGGTCCGTCGCCTCCTGTACCCGGTGCTCGGCCTCGGCGGTCGCATCGGCGATCCGCTGCTTGGCGTCGGCGACCGACAGTTCCTCGCGCTCGGTCAGCCGCTGGTGGGCGTCCGCCCGGCGGGCGCTGATCGCGATCTCGAAGTCCTCGTCGACGGCGTTGCGCCGCTCGTTGCCCTCGGCGTCCAGCCTGGCCCGCTCGGCCGCCGACGCGTTCGTCAGCGCCTCGGCCTCAGCGCGTGCCGAGCTCAGCGTGGTCTCCGACTCCGTCCGGGCCGCGGTCAGCGTGGCCAACGACTCTGCCCGTGCCGATTCCAGCGTCGCCGTCGACTCCTCGCGGGCAGCGGTGAGGGTCGCCCTCGACTCGGTGGTGGCCTCGCTGATCAGCCGTTCCGACTCCGCGGTCGCGGCGGCCAACAGGGCCTGCGATTCCTGTTGTGCGGTGCGACGGGTCTCCTCGGCCTCTGCGGTGGCCTCGGAGAGCAGGTCGCGGACCTGGTCGGCCAATTGCCGCCGGGTGCGCTCGCGTTCGGCGTCGAAGGTCTCCCGTTCGGCCGCGGTCGCCGCCGTGATGGTCGCGGCGCCGGCCTTGACCTTTTCCGCCTCGGCGTTGGCCCGCGCCCGGATCTCGGCGGCCTCCTCCTCGGCGAGTCGGATCATCCGCTGCATCCGATTCGACAGTCCGGTCATCGACACCGGCTCGCGGGCCAGGTTGTCCAGCTGCGCGCGCAGCTCGTCGACCTCGGACTGCGCGGTGTGCAGCTGGTTGGTGACCTCGGAGAGACGCTGGTTGGTCGCGTCCCCGTTCGCGGTGGCGATCCGTAGGTCGTACTCCAGGCGCTCGAGGTGTGCGGTGACCTGGTCGGGCGCGAAACCGCGGCGGACCAGATCGAAAGGGACCTGGGCAGGAAGCCACTCGTTGGAACTCATGCCGTCATCGTCCCACTCGCCGCGGCCGACTCCGCGGACGCAACGCCGATTTCTGTGCCCGCCGACCCGTCTTCAGCCGATTGCCCGGAGCGGTCCGCGGATTGCACCAGTTCGACCAGCACGCCGCCGGCATCCTTGGGGTGCAGGAAGTTGATCGACGACCCGGCCGTGCCGCGACGCGGCTCGTCGTACAGGGTCCTGATCCCGGCGGCTCTGGCCAGTTCGGCGGCGGCCCGGACGTCGTCCACCCGGAAGGCGAGCTGTTGCAGGCCGGGACCGCTGCGGTCGAGGAACTTGGCGATCGTCGACTCGGGGGACAGCGGCGCGAGCAGCTGGATCTGGGCACCGTCACCGAAGGCGATCATCGCCTCCTCCACCCCCTGTTCGGAGTTGTGTTCCCGGTGGGCCAGTACCCCGCCGAGCACGGTGACGTGGAAGTCGATGGCGGCGTCCAGGTCCGGTACCGCGATGCCGACATGGTCGATGGCGGTGATGGGTAGCGCGGCTGACGCGCCGGGTGAGCTCATCGGGCCACGGTAACGCCGCGCGCACTAGGTTCGGATCCATGGTGCCCCCCGGGTCGACGCGGTCCGGCGTTCCGGCGACCACCGACCTGATCAACAGCGCCGAGTCCGGATCGGTGCGCGCGCTGGCCCGGTTGCTCAGCCGGATCGAGGTCGGCGGGGCCCCGGCCGCCGAGGTGGCCGGCGCGCTGACCGGGCGTCCCAGAACGGCCCGGATCGTCGGGCTCACCGGCCCGCCGGGAGTCGGCAAATCGACGGTGACCACCGCGATCATCGAGCGGTTGCGCGCCGCAGGGCGCCGGGTGGCGGTGCTGGCGGTCGACCCGTCCAGTCCGTTCAGCGGTGGCGCGCTGCTGGGCGATCGGGTCCGGATGGGGCAGCACGCCATGGATCCCGGGGTGTTCATCCGGTCGATGTCCAGTCGGGGCGAGCTCGGCGGCCTTTCCGCCGCCGCACCCGCCGCGGCTGATCTGTTCTCGGCGATCGGGTTCGACGACGTGCTGGTCGAGACGGTCGGCGTCGGGCAGAACGAGATCGCGGTGATGCGGTTGGCCGACACCGTCCTGGTGGTGCTGGCGCCCGGGATGGGTGATGGCATCCAGGCGGCCAAGGCGGGGATCCTGGAGATCGCGGACGTGTTGGTGGTCAACAAGTCCGATCATGACGGTGCGTCGGCGACCGTTCGCGACCTGAAGGGGATGATCGCGCTCGGTCGCTCCGGCACCGCGGTCGCCGATCAGTGGCGGGTGCCGGTGGTCTCCACGATCGGCACCACCGGCGTCGGGATCGACGACCTGCTGACCGCGGTCGGCGAGCACCGCGATCACCAGCTGGCCGGGGACGGCGCGGCCGACCGCCGGCAGCAACGCGCCGAGGTGGCGGTGCAGGCCGTGGTGCTCGAGCGGGTCCAGGCCGCGCTGGCGTCCGCCGACGGTCAGGCCCTGTTGGCCGCCGCGGCGAGCGAGGTGGCCGCCGGCGACACCGATCATCACCGGGCCGCTCGGCGCTGGCTGGCCTGGTTGGGTAGCGCGCGCTGAACCGGTCGAACCGCGCGAAAACGGCCTGGTGAAAGGGTTGTCGCCGGACAACTCGGTTGCCTGCCGACCACCCGGATTTGTTAGCGTGCCCTGATGGCGGACACGATCATCGCGACCAATGTGGTGAAGCGGTACGGAACGCTGACCGCGGTCGACGACGTCTCGTTGTCCGTCGGGCACGGCGAGTTCTTCGGCATCCTTGGTCCGAACGGGGCCGGCAAGACGACGCTGCTGGAGATCATCGAAGGGTTGCGGCAGGCCGATTCCGGCGACGTCACGGTGCTCGGTGAACGGGTCTGGCCGCGAAACGCCAAGCTGCTGAACAAGATCGGCGTCCAACTGCAGGCATCGGCGTTCTTCGAGCGGCTCACCGCCAAGGAGCAGCTGGAGACGTTCGGCGCGCTGTACGGCACATCGTCCCAGCGGATCACCGAGATGCTGGAGATGGTCGGGCTGACCGACAAGGCCGGGACCCAGGCCGAGAAACTCTCCGGCGGACAGGCCCAACGGCTGTCCATCGCCTGCGCGCTGATCCACGACCCGGAGATCGTCTTCCTGGACGAGCCGTCGGCGGCTTTGGACCCGCAGGCCAGACGCAATCTCTGGGATGTGCTGCGCGAGATCAACGAACGGGGCAAGACGGTCGTGTTGACCACGCACTACATGGACGAGGCCGAATCGCTCTGCGACCGGGTGGCGATCATGGACAACGGCAAGATCCTGCAACTCGGCCCGCCGGCGGAACTGGTCCGCACGCTGGACGCACCGGTCCGGATCTCGGTCGAGGCCGGTTCGCTGTCCGTCGAGTTCGCCAGGTCGATCGAGGGCGTCGAGGAGGTCACCGGGGACAAGGTGTCCACCGTCATCGCCACCCGCCGGCCCGCGCCCGTGCTGGCCGCATTGGCCGAGGCCGATGCGCTGGAAGGGCTGCAGGTCCGCGGCGCCACGCTGGAGGACGTGTTCCTCGAGCTGACCGGGCGGGAGTACCGGGCATGAAGGCCTTTTCCAGCCTCTCCCTGGCCATGGTCAAGGGCTTCTACCGGGACAAACTCAGCGTCGGTTTCTCGGTGCTGTTCCCGTTGTTCTTCATCCTGATCTTCGGCACCGTGTTCGCCGGTGACGGCGGCAGCGCGCCGAAGGTGGTGGTTGTCGGGCAGGTGCAGGTGATCGACTCGCTGCCGCCGGAGGCCAAGGCCGCGCTGGAAGAGGCCGTCGAACTCGTGCCCGGCACCACCCTGGATGCGGCGCTGGAGCAGGTCCGGGCGGGTGACGTCGGGGGAGCGGTGGAACAGCAGGGCGACACCGTGATCCTGCACTTCTCGTCGGCCGACGCGACGACAGCGGCGACAGTCCAGGGCATCTTCGGGGCGTTCGTCAGCCAGGCCAACATCGTGGCGTCCGGCTCACCGCCGACGTTCACCCTGCAGACCGAGCAGGTCGAGGACCAATCACTGCAACCCATCCAGTTCATCGCGCCCGGCATGATCGCCTACGGCATCGCCGTCGGCGCGGTGTTCGGCGCGGCCGCGACGCTGATCACCTGGCGGGAGAAGAAGCTGCTGCGGCGGCTGCGCCTGGCCCCGGTGTCGACGGCGACGGTGGTCAGCTCCCGGGTCGTCGTCTCGGTGGCCATTGCGCTCGTCCAGCTGGTCCTGTTCGTCGGTGTGTCGACGTTGCCCTTCCTCGGTCTGCAGCTCAGCGGCGCCGCCTACATGGCGGTCCCGCTGGTGATCGCCGGCACCCTGGCGTTCCTGGCGATCGGCCTGCTGGTCGGCTCGGTGGCCAAGACGGTCGAGGGTGGCAGCGGGCTGGCGAACCTGATCACCCTGCCGATGGCGTTCCTGTCCGGCGCCTTCATCCCGCTGGAGGCGGCGCCGGCCTGGATGAGCACGGTGGCCAAGTTCCTGCCGCTGACCTACCTCGTCGAAGGTCTGAAGGACGTGCTGGTGCGTGGCGAAGGTCCGCAGGCCGCGCTGCTACCGATCCTGATCATGTTGGTCTTCGCGGCGGTGGTGACCTTCATCGCCACCAGGGTGTTCCGCTGGGACGCCGCGTGAGGCTGTAGGGTCAGGCGTAGGGGGGCTGAGCTCAGGCGAAGTCGCCGGCGGCCTGGCGCACCTTGGTGAGCAGCGCGGAGAGCTGCACCAGGTCGGCGTTGTCCAGGCCGACGAAGCCGAAATCCGCGACCTGGACGGCCTCGGTGGCCGCGGTCAACCGCTCCCGGCCGGCGTCGGTCAGCTCCACCAGGGTGGTGCGTCGGTCACTGGGATGCGGCAATCGCCGGGCCAGTCCGTCGGCTTCCAGTCGGTCGACGATGTTGGTGATCGAGGTCGGGTGCAGCTGCAGCCGTTCACCCATCATCCGCATCGGCAACGACCCGCGGCGGGAGAACGACAGCAGCACCAGCGCCTCGTACCTGGCGAAGGACAAACCGTGCGGCTTGAGCCGATCGTCGACGGAGGCCTGCAGAATCTGCTGAACCCGCATGACGTTGGTCACCGCCGACATCGAGACGCTCGGGCCGATCCGTTCGGCCCAGGTCTCGGCCGCCCTGGCGATGGGATCGAAGGGCAGCGCCGGGGTGGTGACGTGCGAACTCATGTCAGCACCGTAGCAAGGGTGCGTGACCGCCCTAACCGGCGACGTGGGCGACCGGACGCTTGAGCCGGGTCGCGGCCAACAGCAGACCGGCGATGATCGCGACATTCTTTGCGAACTGGATCCGCTGCGGACCGCGTTGGGCCGGATCGTCCATCCGCCAGAACGGGTGCCCGCCGACCGTTGTCGGGGCCAGCGAGCCGATCAGGGCCACCGCCGACAGCCGCGGCAACCGGCCGGTCGCCAGCGCGGCACCGGCGGCGATCTGGACGCCGGCGTTCACCTGCACCAGCACCTCGTCGCTGGGCAGGCGATCCCGGACGGCGTCCGGCGCCTTGTCCCGCACCTGATCCAGCAGCGGCGCGGCCATCTTGGCGCGCGGTTCCGGCGCCAGCAGGGCGTCGACACCACCCTGTACGAAGATCCAGGCGAGTGCGGGTCGGGCGATGGCGCCGATCAAGTCCATGCGGCCGATGATCTCACCCCGACCGAAGCCGCCTCGCCCGACCATAACGTAGGAACTCCGACTATCGGATATCCTGGCTTTGTGGACGCCGCAGTCCACCCAGGAAAGGTGGTACCCGTGGTAGCCGAAGTCGACCAAGGCGCGTCGTTCGAGTCGTCGTCCGGCGATGCCGACGACGTCCGAGAGCTTCATCGCCGATGGTCGTGGCCGGTGGGAGCGGCGATTCGCCGCCGCGCAGGCCGCCGGCCGGGTACGTGACGCCGACTTCACCACGCTGTCCGGGATGACCGTCGACCCGGTCTACGGTCCGGCGCCGGGTGATGTGGTCCAGGACTTCGAGCGGATCGGCTGGCCAGGTGAATTCCCCTTCACCAGGGGGCTGCACGCCACCGGTTACCGGGGCAAGCCGTGGACCATCCGGCAGTTCGCCGGGTTCGGCAATGCGGTCGACACCAACGAGCGCTACAAGATGATCCTGGCCGAGGGCGGCCACGGCCTCAGCGTCGCGTTCGACATGCCCACGCTGATGGGCCGGGATTCGGACGACCCGCGCTCGATCGGCGAGGTCGGGCACTGCGGGGTGGCGATCGATTCCGCTGCCGACATGGAGACCCTGTTCGGCGGGATCGACCTGAGTCAGGTCACCACCTCGATGACCATCTCCGGGCCGGCGGTGCCGGTGTTCTGCATGTACCTGGTCGCGGCCGAACGGTCCGGGAAGGCGGTCGGCGGGCTGAACGGCACGCTGCAGACCGACATCTTCAAGGAGTACATCGCGCAGAAGGAGTGGATCTTCCCGCCGGAGCCGCATCTGCGGTTGATCGGCGACCTGATGGAGTACTGCACCGAGCAGATGCCCGACTACAAGCCGCTCTCGGTCTCCGGCTATCACATCCGGGAGGCGGGATCGACTGCAGCGCAGGAACTCGCGTACACCCTGGCCGACGGCTTCGGCTACGTCGAACTCGGGCTCTCCCGCGGGATGGACGTCAACCGGTTCGCGCCCGGGCTGAGCTTCTTCTTCGATGCGCACATCGACTTCTTCGAGGAGATCGCGAAATTCCGTGCAGCCCGGCGGATCTGGGCCCGCTGGATGCGAGATGTCTACGGCGCGGACGATCCTCGGGCGCAGTGGCTGCGGTTCCACACCCAGACCGCGGGGGTGTCGCTGACCGCGCAGCAGCCGGACAACAACGTCACCCGCACCGCGGTCGAGGCGATGGCCGCCGTGCTCGGCGGGACGAACTCGTTGCACACCAACGCCTTGGACGAGGTACTGGCCTTGCCCAGCGCGAAGTCCGCGCAGATCGCGTTGCGCACCCAGCAGGTGATCATGGAGGAGACCGGCGTCATCAACGTCGCCGATCCGCTCGGCGGCAGTTGGTACGTCGAGGCGCTCACCGACCGTCTCGAGGCGGAGGCCGAGCACATCTTCACCAGGATCCGTGACCTGGCCAAGGCCGCGGTGCCATCGGGGAAGCACCCGATCGGCGAGATGACCAGCGGCATCCTGCGCGGCATCGAGAACGGCTACTTCACCGGCGAGATCGCCGACGCCGCCTTCGCCAACATCATCGCGGTGGAGAAGGGCGAGAAGAAGGTGGTCGGGGTCAACTCCCGGGTCGGCGGGATCGGCGAGGACCTGGAGATCCTGCGGATCTCGGGCGATGTCGAAACCGAGCAGAACGCCTTGCTGGCCCGTCGCCGGGCTGCCCGCAACGACGGGGAGGTCAGCGCGACGTTGGCGGCCCTGGTCGCAGCCGCGCGGGGGACCGGCAACATGGTGCCGGCGATGCTCGACGCCGTCCGGGCGGAGGCGACGCTCGGCGAGATCTGCGACGCCCTGCGCACCGAGTGGGGTACCTACACCGAGCCGGCCCGCATCTGAGAATTGGCTGGACAGTGGCGGTTCACTGGAAGGCGTGAGGATTCTGTTCAGCTCGTGGCCGGCGTACGGCCACCTGCTGCCGATGCTGCCGCTGGCCCGTGCGGCGGTGCGGGCCGGTCACGACGTGCTGATCAGCTCCGGGCGCCGATATCTCCGGGCTCATCGAGCGGCGGGGGTTCCGTGCCCACCAGGCCGGACCCACCCTGCAGGAGGCGTACGCGGCGGCCGGCGCGGCAATGGCGGAGCTCGGCGGGACCACCGAGATGCGGTCGATGACCCCGGCCGACGAGATGGCCGCCGCCGCACGGTACTTGTTCGGCGCGGGCGCCGTGCGCCGGGCCCGTGACCTGGCCGCGTTGCTGGCCGACTGGCACCCCGATCTGGTCGTCCACGACAACCTGGAACTCGGCTCACCCACCGCGGCCGAGGTGGCCGGGATCCCGCACGTCACCCACTCCTATGGCCCGATCGTGCCCGGCACCGACGGCTTCGCGGTGCTGGTCGGCCAGACGCTGGCCGCAGCGGGGCTGCCGGACTCCATCGAGAGCATCATGGCCGGGCCATATCTCGACATCTGCCCACCGAGCCTGCAGCCGACGGGAAACTCGGCGCCGTGGACGCAGCCGTTCGCGCTGGCGCCGACCGCCGGCGAGGTCGACGAGGCCGACGAACTGCCGGCGGGATTCTCCGATCTGCCGTATCCGCAGACGATCTACCTCACCCTCGGCACGATCATGAATCAGCAGCCGGAGGTGTTCCGAGCGGTCCTGCAGGGCTGCGCACGGCTCGAGGTGAATGTGCTGACCACCGTCGGCCCGGGGGTGGATCCGGCCGATCTCGGGCCGCAGCCGGCCGGCGTGCTGATCACCGACTACGTGTCACAGGCCCTCGTACTCCCGCACTGCACTGCGGTGGCCTCGCACGTCGGTGCCGGCACGATGCTGGGCGCGCTCTGTTTCGGCCTGCCGCAGCTGGCGTTGCCGCAAGGCACGGACCAACCGCACAACTCGGCCGCGCTGGTCGCCACCGGCGCGGCAGTGGCACTGCAACCCGACGAGATCACCGCGGACGCGGTCGCCGAATCGCTGAACCGGGTGCTGCGGGACCCGGCCATCAGGGCCGCGGCCGAGGCCCTCCGGACCGAGATCAGCGCCATGCCGGCGGCCGACGCGGTGCTCGACCAGGTGCTGTCCGCCACCGCAGGCTGAGTCGGCACGAGCGGCCGTCGAGCTCGTGTGAAGATGAACCCATGAGCCGTCCTGACCCACGGCAACAGGGCGCTGCGCTGCCAGCATCCTTTGCCCGCGCCATCGATCTGTCCGCCCTGAAGAAGCGCGCCAGCACGCCGCCCACCGGGCCGGGTGCCGCGGGCGGCGCTCCGTCGGGGGTCGCCGACGATGCCCCGCCCGCTTCGCCCTACATCGTCGACGTCGACGAGACGACGTTCGGCAGCGTCCTGCAGGCGTCCTCGCAGGTGCTCGTCGTGGTGGACCTGTGGGCGGATTGGGCCGAGCCCGGCAAGCCGTTGTCGGCCATCCTGCAACGCCTGGCCGCGGCGGCCGGCGGTTCCTGGATTCTGGCCAGGGTCGACGTGGACGCCAACCCGCGGATCGTCCAGGCCTTCGGTGCCCAGACCCTGCCGATGGTGATCGCGCTGGCCCAGGGTCAACCCGTCACCGATCCGCTCACCGCCGCATTGCCGGAACCGCAGGTCAAGCAATGGATCTCGTCGCTGCTGGACGCGCTCCGTGAACACCTGCCCGGTATCAAGGAGGCGGAGGCGCGCAACGGGGTGGTGCCGGAAGAAGCGCCCGAACCGGAGGAAGATCCGCGGTTCGTGGCGGCCGAAGAGGCACTGGCCGCGGGGGACTATGCCGCCGCGGAGCTGGCCTATCAGCAGATCCTGGCGGTCGAGCCGGCGAACGCGGAGGCCAAGGCCGCGCTGGCGCAGACCGGTCTGCTGGCCAGGGTCGAGCAGCACGGCCCGGACGTCATCACCAAGGCGGACGCTGCCCCGGACGACGTCGCGGCCCAACGCGATGCCGCTGATGCGCAGCTTGCTTCCGGTGATGTCGAGGGCGCCTTCGCCCGGTTGGTGGCCACCGTCCGGCGTACCGCGGGTGACGAGCGGACCGCGGCGCGGGAGCACCTGGTCGAGCTGTTCACCCTGTTCCCGCCGGACGACGAACAGGTGATCAAGGCCAGGCGGGCCCTGGCGGCCGCGCTGTACTGAGCAGGCTCACGGGCGAACTCAGCAGGCGGCCTTGCCCTGGTGGAAGCCGTCGGCGTAGCCGGCAAGTTCGTCGAACTGCGCGCCGGGCCTGGCCCGGATCAGGTCCAGCGCCTCGTCGGCATCGGTGGGCCAGGAGCCCAACTCGTCGACCCCGGCCCGGCCGAACACCGAGGCCGCCCAGGCACCCGTGAAGCAGGCGGCGCCGACGTCGGTCCCGGTGACCTCCCGCCCGGTCGCCAGGGCCACCGCGGCCGCCGCCGCGAACTGGCCGAGCGGTTCGGCCAGCGTCAGGTCGGCCGGGTCGGGCGCGCTCGGTTGGCCGGCCGGGATCGCCCACTGCTGGTCGGCCGCGAACGCGGCGATCGATGCTGTTGCCGCGTCCACCGCGTCGGCGGTCCTGGCGAACCGCGGCAGCGTCGACGGCGGACTGGTGGTGACCCCCTCGCGGCCGAGGGTCAGTGGCAGGTCGGCGGTCGCCATCTCCGAGCAGGCGGCTGCGCCGTCGCGCAACCCGATCAGCAGGAAGCTCAGCCGGTCGAGCCCGAGTCCATGCGCGGTCGGATCGAGCGGGGAGATCGTCGCCGGGTCGCGGAAGTCGAGAAGCGGTGCCACGGCACGGATCAGCGAGCTCGGCGGCAGCTGGACCCGGCTTCCCGAGCCGGTGGACGCCCAGCCGAGGAAGGCACCGGCGTCGCAGTCGGCCTGGGCCTCGATCAGGATCGAGGGGTAGCGATCCGGGTCCTGGACCCGGTCGGCGGCGGTCGGGCCGATCTGCGCCTGGATCGCGTGCCCGAACTCGTGCGCGAAGGACGCGGCCAGTCCGGCGCTGCCGTAATGGTTCAGCAGCACCGGGACCAGCGCCGAGGAATCGAACACGATGCCGTCGCCCTGCGGGCAGTAGTAGGCGTTCCCGGCGATCTGCGCCGGATCGGTGATGCACAGCGCCGAACTGCGCAGCCCGGAACCCTCCGGCGGCGCGGAATCCATCGAGATGTAGCCGCCGGTCGGCGGGACGAAGCCGTCGCCGGTGGAGAGCTCGCCGGTCCAGAAGTCCTGCAGGTCGGCCAGCACGGCCGCGACCGCGCGGTCGCCGTCCGCGGAACCGGGGAACGAGCCGACGACGTCGATCGGCACGGCCGGCGAGGTGACATCGATCCGTTCCGCGGCGAGCGGATCACCGGCGATCGGTGTCGAGCCGACGGGCACCACGAGAAGTCCCACCACGATGACGGCCGCCGCCAGGATCAGGGTCGTCAACGCCGGCCCGGACAGCCGAAGGACGCCGACCCGGCCGGATCGGCGTCCCTGGGAACCGCTGTCTACTGTCCCGATTCGGGGACCAACCACAGTGCGCCGAGCGGCGGGATGGTGATGGTCGCCGAAGCCGGTTGCCCGTGGGACGGGTGCTCGGACGCGATGACTTCGCCCATGTTGCCCGCACCGGAACCGCCGTAGAGCTCGGAGTCGGTGTTCACCGCCTCCCGCCAGACCCCGGCGAACGGCAGACCGATCCGGTAGCCACTGTGCGGCATCGGCGCGAAGTTCAGCACGCAGGCGATCACCGAACCGTCCGAGCCCCACCGCAGGTAGGCAAGGACGTTGCCCTCCCGATCGTTGGCATCCAGCCAGGTGAAGCCGGACGGGCTGAAGTCCTGGGAGTACAGCGCCGGACTGGACTTGTACACCCGGTTGAGGTCACCGACCAGCGTGCGCACCCCGTTGTGCAGCGGGTAATCCTTGAGCTGCCAAGGGATCTGGATTGCCTGGTTCCACTCCCACGGGTTGCCGAGCTCCTGGCCCATGAACAGCAGCTGCTTGCCCGGGTGCGCCCACTGGTGGGCCAGGAAGGTCCGCAGGGTGGCGGCCTTCTGCCATTCGTCGCCCGGGATCTTCGACCACAGCGAGCCCTTGCCGTGCACGACCTCGTCGTGCGAGATCGGCAGCACGAACTGCTCGGAGAAGGCGTACATCAGCGAGAACGTCATCTCGTTGTGGTGCCACGACCGGTAGATCGCATCCCGGGAGATGTAGCCCAGGCTGTCGTGCATCCAGCCCATGTTCCACTTCAGGTGGAAGCCGAGGCCGCCGAGATGAGTGGGACGGGTGACGCCCGGCCAGGCGGTCGATTCCTCGGCGATCATCAGCACGCCGGGGACCCGCTTGCCGACGGTGGCGTTGGTCTCCTGCAGGAAGGCCACCGCGTCGAGATTCTCGTTGCCGCCGTAGATGTTCGGCAGCCACTGGCCGTCCTCGCGGGAGTAGTCCAGGTACAGCATCGATGCGACGGCATCGACCCGGAGCCCGTCGATGTGGTACTGCTCCAGCCAGAACAGCGCGTTCGCCACCAGGAAGTTGCGCACCTCGCGGCGGCCGAAGTCGAAGACGAAGGTGCCCCAGTCCGGTTGCTCACCGCGCCGCGGATCGGCGTGCTCGTAGAGCGACGTGCCGTCGAACCGACCGAGGGCCCATTCGTCCTTGGGGAAGTGCGCCGGCACCCAGTCCAGGATGACGCCGATGCCTGCCTGGTGCAGCCGGTCGATCAGGTACTTCAGGTCGTCCGGCGAGCCGAAGCGGGCGTCCGGGGCGTAGTACGAGGTCACCTGGTAGCCCCAGGACGGGGCGAACGGGTGGCCGGCCAACGGCAGGAACTCGACGTGGGTGAACCCGGTCTCGGCGAGCTCGGCGATCAGCTCGTCGGCCATCGACCGGTAGTCCAGACCCATCTTCCAGGACCCGGCGTGGATCTCGTAGATCGACAACGGCCCGTTGAGCTGGTCGGTCTCGGCCCGGGTGGCCATCCACTCGGCGTCGTTCCACTCGTGCTTGGCGACGGTGACCACCGAGGCGGTGGCCGGCGGGACCTCGGCGGCGAAGGCCATCGGGTCGGCCTTCTCCCGCCACACGCCGTCCTGACCCAGGATCTGGAACTTGTACCTGGTGCCCTCGCCGATGCCGGGGACGAACAGTTCCCAGACCCCGGACGAGCCGAGCGAGCGCATCGGTGTGCCGGCCCCTGACCAGTGGTCGAAGTCGCCGGTCACCCGGACGCCGCGGGCGCTGGGCGCCCAGACCGCGAACGAGGTGCCGCTGACCGGGCCGCTGGCGGTGTCGTAGGTGCGGTACCTGGCGCCGAGGACGTCCCAGAGGTTTTCGTGCCGGCCCTCGCCGATCAGGTGCAGGTCGATGTCGCCGAGGGTGGGCAGCCAGCGGTACGGGTCGTCCACCTCGTAGATCGCCCCGGGTCCGTAGTCGACCCGGATCCGGTAGTCGCCGACCGGTCCGTCGATCACCGCCGAGAACACCCCGCCGTGGGTGTGTTCGAACGGAACCTCCTTGCCCTCCTGGAGCAGGGTCACGTTCTGCGCGTGGTGCCGCAGAGTGCGGACGATCGTCGTCCCGTCGCCCTGCGGATGCGCCCCGAGAATGCCGTGCGGGTTGTGGGTGTCGCCGCCGATCAGCTTCTCGTAGTCGTCCGTGCTCGGCCCGGGCGGCGGGCTCGGTGGTGCTTCCTCGGCGGCGGGGGCCACCTGCACCGGGGGCACCTCGGCCGGAGTGTCGGGCGCCAGCGGTGTCTCGACGGCGCCGCCGGCCACCGGGGTGTCTGCCGCCTTGGCGCGGCTCTTGGCCGGGGCGCGCTTGGCCGCAGGTTTGGCGGCGGCCGTCTTCGCGGCGGGCTTCGCAGCAGGTGCCTTGGCCGCGGTGTCGGCGGCAGCGGCCTTGGGCTTCGCCGCAGCACGTGACCGGGTGGGCTTGGCCGCGGTGCCGTCGGCAGCGGTCGCTGCCGGCTTGCGGGCCCGGGTCGGCTTCTTCGGCTCCTGGGCGTCAGGGGAGGAATCCGAGGGGGTGGTGGTGGTCACGAGATACCTCCGGTGTTGATGAGGGCGACAACGGCCTGCAGCGGGATGACTTCCCACAACGGCCGGTGTCCGTGTTCGTAGACAACTTCATAGATCGCTTTGTCGAGTTCGAAGGCTCGAAGCAGGCTACCGGCTAGTCGTGGGTCCGTGCCCGCTGCAGCGGCGTACCCGTCGCTGAAGGCCTTGCGATTCCGGTCGGCCCATTCCGCCGCGCGGTACTTGTGCTGGGCATCCGTGTGCGGACTGACGACCTGCCCGCGGGCTGCGTAGTCGAACGAACGCAGCATCCCGGCGATGTCCTTGAGCGGGCTGTGCATGGCCCGCCGGTACTCCAGCGACTTCGACGGCTCACCCTCGAAATCGATGATGCTCCAACCGTTCAGCGTGCGGAGCACCTGCCCGAGGTGCAGGTCGCCGTGGATTCGCTGCATGTTGAAACCGGCCGCGTGGTCCGATGCCCGGTCGAAGGCCGCCAGGATCCCGGCGCGGTGTTCGGCCAGCGACGGCACCAGGTCGGCCGCGGCATTCGCGTCCTCCCGCATCCGGTCCAGCACCCTGGCCAGTTCGTCGTGACTGGCGATGTTGGTGCCGAACGCCCGAGCCAGGTCGGCGTGCACCGCGGCGACCGCCTCGCCGAGCCGGAACGACTCGGAGGCGAAATCCCCGCCCACCTCGTCGGCCCGCAGGTCACCCTCGCTCATCAGATCGCGGACGCTGGAGGTCGCCATCGCCCAGCCCTCCGCGCTGTTGGCGAAGAACTCGGTCAGCAGGCCGAGGGTGGTCTCCTCGCCGTCCACCGGCCCGACGAACTCGCCCTTGGCCTGCGCGATGTGCGTCGAGCCGACCGCGTACAGCGCGCGGTGGATCTCGGCGTCCGGGTTCGGGCCCGGCTCCAACCGGCGGAAGATCTTCAGGATGGCCGAGTGCCCGTAGACGATCGAGGTGTTCGACTGCTCCGCCCCGATCACCAGACCCTCTGCGGTGGTGTCGATCTCGGCGCCGGCCTCGCGGCGGGCCCGTAGCCCTTCACCGAAATCCCGGTCCTGGTCGATGGCCTCGAGCAACAGCCGGGAGACGTTGGTGTCCGACAGTGCGTCGTAACCGGTGCGACCGCCGACGGCGCCGATGGTGGCGTGCGCCAACCGTTCCGCCAGTTGCCAGGTCCAGCCGATCCAGAGCTGGTAGCGGTGCGGCCCGGTCGGCGTGCGGACGGTGAACAGCACCTGCTCGATGTCGGCGTCGTAGTAGTTCTCGGCGACGGTGGTGCGGTGGGTGATGTCGATGTCGCTGGGCTGCAGCTGCTGTCCCTTCGCGGAGAACCAGCGCTGGTGCGGCAGGTACTCGACAAGCAGTGGGACGAGGTCATGATCAGGTATGCCAACGGAATTCATGCTCACATCCCTTCCGATCGACTGGTGATGTCGAACCAATAGAAGCCGTGTCCGGGGAGCGTCAGCAGGTAGGGAAGCTGACCGATCCGCGGGAACGGCGTGTGTCCGGTCAGCTCGATCGGCACGGCGTCGATGTGCTCGCGCAGGTCGAGTTCCACCGGCTGGGGGAAACGGGACAGGTTGTTCACGCACAACACGGTGTGCGCCGGCCCGGTGATGCCGCCGGATTCGCCGTCGAAGTCCAGCGTGTACGACAGCACCGTCGGGTTCGACCCGCCCAGGTCGGTGAACTGCCCGACCGAGAAGGCCGCGTACCGCTTGCGAATCTCGATCATCCGTCTGGTCCAGTGCAGCAGCGACGCGGTGGAGTTCATCTGCGCCTCGACGTTGACCGTCTGGAAGCCGTAGATCGGGTCCATGATCGCCGGCAGGTAGAGCCGCGCCGGGTCGCACCGGGAGAAGCCGGCGTTGCGGTCCGGTGACCACTGCATGGGAGTGCGGACACCGTCCCGGTCACCGAGCCAGATGTTGTCGCCCATGCCGATCTCGTCGCCGTAGTACAGGACCGGCGATCCGGGCAGCGAGAGCAGCATCGCGGTGAACAGTTCCTGCTGGTTGGTGTCGTTGTCCAGCAGGGTGGCCAACCGCCGGCGGATGCCGATGTTGGCCTTCATCCTCGGGTCCTTGGCGTACTCGTTCCACATGTAGTCGCGGTCCTCGTCGCTGACCATCTCGAGCGTCAACTCGTCGTGGTTGCGCAGGAAGATGCCCCACTGACCACTTTCCGGGATAGCCGGTGTCTGGGCGAGGATCTCCGAGATCGGGAACCGCTGCTCGCGCCTGGCCGCCATGAAAATTCTTGGCATCAAAGGGAAGTGGAAACACATGTGGCATTCGTCGCCGCCGACTTCCGGGTCACCGAAGTAGTCGACGACGTCCGCCGGCCACTGGTTGGCCTCGGCCAGCAGGATGGTGTTCGGGTACTCCTCGTCGATCACCTTCCGGCAGCGCTTGAGGAATTCATGCGTCCTGGGCAGGTTCTCGCCGTTCGTGCCCTCCTCCTCGAACAGGTACGGCACGGCGTCCAGCCGGAACCCGTCCAGCCCCAGATCGAGCCAGAACCGCAGGGTGTCGATCATCTCGTCGCCGACGGCCGCGTTCTCGAAGTTCAGATCGGGTTGGTGCGAGAAGAAGCGGTGCCAGAAGTACTGTTTGCGGACCGGGTCGAAGGTCCAGTTGCTGGGCTCGGTGTCGACGAAGATGACGCGTGCGTCGGGATAACCGGTGTCGTCGTCCCGCCACACGTAGTAGTCGCCGTAGGGACCGTCCGGATGCCGACGTGATTCCTGGAACCACTGGTGGGCGTCGGAGGTGTGGTTCATCACCAGGTCGGTGATCACCCGGATCCCGCGCTCGTGCGCGGCATCCAGCAGTGCAACGAAGTCCTCGACCGTGCCGAACTCGGGCAGAACCTTGCGGTAATCAGAGATGTCGTATCCGCCGTCGCGCAGTGGCGAGTCGTAGAAGGGCGGCAACCAGAGGCAGTCGACGCCGAGCCAGGAGAGGTAGTCGAGTTTGTCGATCAGGCCGCGAAGATCACCCGTTCCGTCGCCGTTGGAGTCGGCGAAGGCACGGACCAGCACCTCGTAGAACACCGCGCGCTTGTACCACTCGCGGTCGTTCTCGCCGCCGGCGATCGGACGGGCGGAGATGAAGTCGCTGGCCATGGGTTCGTGGATGGTGCCGTTGGGGTCTGTATGGGTCATGCTCACCTTTTTCGGTTCTCGTAAAGCTCTCGGTTCCTGTCAGCCGGACCGGGTGACGGCCCGCCGGCTTCCGATGTGCTGTTCCCGGACCGGCCGGATTGATTCTTCTCGGGGCCGATCTTCTCGGGACGATCGGCCCCGGCACGTGCCTGGCGGACCCGGTGGCAGGGGAGTCCGCAGCCGAGCGGCGGGAGTCCGGATCGGCGGCCACGCGGCCAAACCTACCGGTGATGCTGCGCCGCTGCAGACCAGCACGGACCCGCCCGGGAGCCCGTCGCGGCGGCTCGCCCGACGGGTGCTAAATCGATACCACCGGGAGTTTGTCGGCAGCCGACCGATCAGGTGGAGTAGTACATCCCGGACCGGTAAGGCTAAATTCTCCTGGTGAAAGCTCTTCGACGGTTCACCGTCCGACCGCAGCTCCCGCCGCAGTTGCAGCCCCTCGGCGCGCTGATCCGCAACCTGCGCTGGGCGTGGCATCCGGCCAGCCAGGACCTGTTCGCCGACATCGACCGGGAACTCTGGGCCCGGGTGGAAGGCGACCCGCTCAAGCTGCTCGGCGCCGTCTCGGTGTCCCGGCTGGAGGAACTCGCCGGTGACGAGGGGTTCCTGGCCCGCATGCACGGCCTGGCCGCCGACCTCGACCACTATCTGCAGGACCCGCGCTGGTACCAGCACCAGCAGACGATCGGCGAATCCCTACCGGCTGCCATCGCCTACTTCTCGATGGAGTTCGGGGTCACCGAAGCGCTGCCGAACTACTCCGGCGGGCTCGGCATCCTGGCCGGTGACCACCTGAAATCGGCCTCCGACCTGGGGGTTCCGATCATCGGCGTCGGTCTGCTGTACCGCTTCGGCTATTTCTGGCAGTCCCTGTCGTCCGAGGGCTGGCAGCAGGAGCACTACCCGGCGCACGACCCGCAGGGGCTGCCGATCGAGCGGGTGCTCGGTGCCGACGGACAGCAGCTCTCGATCAGCGTGCCGATGCCGGGTGGCCGGCAGCTGACCGCGCGGATCTGGCTCGCCCAGGTCGGCCGGGTGCCGCTGCTGCTGCTGGACGCGGACAACGAGGCCAACGACGACTTCCTGCGCGGCACCACCGACCGGCTCTACGGCGGTGACCAGGACCATCGGATCAAGCAGGAGATCCTGCTCGGGATCGGCGGCGTGCGGGCGGTGAACGCCTTCGCGGAGGTCTCCGGGCACGCGCTGCCGGAGGTCTTCCACATGAATGAGGGCCATGCCGGGTTCCTCGGGCTGGAACGGATCAACTCGTTGATCACCGAACACGGCCTGACCTTCGCCGAGGCACTGTCCGCGGTGCGCGCCGGCACGGTGTTCACCACGCACACCCCGGTGCCGGCCGGCATCGACCGCTTCCCGGTCGACCTGGTGCGGCACTACCTGGACGCCGGCAGCGGGGGCATGTCCCGGCTGCTGCCCGGGCTGGTGGTCGACGAGGTGATCGCCCTGGGCTCCGAGGACGATCCCAGCCGGTTCAACATGGCGCACATGGGCCTTCGACTCGCGCAGCGGGCCAACGGGGTGGCCAAGCTGCACGGCAAGGTCTCCAGGAACATGTTCGCCCCGCTGTACCCGGGGTTCGAACCCGACGAGGTACCGATCGGCTCAGTGACCAACGGTGTGCACCTGCCGACCTGGGCGGCCCGGGAGATGTACGACGTCGCCGGCGACATGGCCGACTGGCAGGACCTGGCATCGGCCGCCGACTGGCCGGCCGCCGACAAGGTCTCCTCCGAGCGGCTGTGGGAGCTGCGCAACACCCTGCGGCAGCGGCTGGTCGCGCTGGCCAGGGCCACCGTCCACCGCTCCCACCTGCAGCGCGGCGCGACCGTCGCGGAACTCGGCTGGACCGAGTCGATCCTGGATCCGGACATCCTGACCATCGGGTTCGCCCGCCGGGTGTCGACCTACAAGCGGTTGACCCTGATGCTGCGCGACCCGGCCCGGTTGCGGGCCATCCTGCTGGACCCCGAGCGGCCGGTGCAGATCGTCATCGCCGGCAAGGCTCACCCGGCCGACGACGGCGGCAAGCGGTACATGCAGGAGATGGTCCGGTTCACCGACGACCCGACCATCCGGCACCGGATCGTCTTCCTGCCCGACTACGACATGGGCATGGCGGCCGTGCTGTGCGCCGGCGCGGACGTCTGGCTGAACAACCCGATCCGACCGCAGGAGGCGTCCGGGACGTCCGGGATGAAGGCCGCGCTGAACGGCGGGCTGAACCTGTCGATCTCCGACGGCTGGTGGGACGAGCTGTACGACGGCCACGACGGGTGGACCATCCCGACGGCCGACGGGGTCGGCGACGACAACCGCCGGGACGACCTGGAGGCGGCCGCGCTCTACGACCTGATCGAGAAGCGGGTGGCGCCGCTGTTCTACCGGCGCGCGGAATCCGGCCGGCCGGACGGCTGGGTGGACACCGTGCGGCACACCCTGGCCTACCTCGGCCCGCGGGTGCAGGCCACCCGGATGGTCCGCGACTACGTCACCGGGTACTACGGACCGGCTTCGGAGTCCTCCAGGGCGGTGACCGCTGACCTGACGGTGGCCAAGGGACTGGCCGCCTGGAAGGACCAGGTGCGGGCCGCCTGGCCGAGCGTGCGGGTGGTGAACGTGGACACCTCCGGCATCGGCACCGAACCGTCGCTGGGCAACATCATGACCCTGCGGGCGAACGTCGAACTCGGCGGACTGGCCCCCGAGGACGTCTGCGTGCAGGCCGTCACCGGCCGGGTCGACGTCAACGAGCAACTGCACGACATCGTCGCCGTGGACATGACTTTCCTGGACGGCTCCGATCCGGACGGGCGGGCCGGCCACCGGTACGAGGTGCACCTGCCGCTGACCAGGTCGGGTGCGGTCGGCTACACGGTCCGGGTGCTGCCCAGGAACGAGCTGCTGGCCTCACCGGCCGAGATGGGGCTGGTGACCACCGCCTGAGGTCGGCCCGCGGCGCCGGGCCACCCCAGCGATCGCCGAACCCCCAGCGATCGCCGAACCCCCGGGTGACCGCCGAACCCCGGGGCCGACCGCCCACCCCGGCGACCGCCAAACCCCGTGTTGATCAACCACTCTGGCATGCTTGCGCGCGAAAAACGCGACCACAAGTGGTTGATCAACACCGATGGGGCGGAGCTGTGACGGCGCCGCAAGTGGTTGACAACACCGCTGCGGCTCATGGTCGACCGGGGTGATTGCCCTCACCCGGACGCATCCTTTCGTACCCGTCGGGCATCTATAGGTCGTATCAGCACGATGCACAACGAGGCCCGGCACCATCCCGGGCGATGCGACAAGGAGTCACCATGAGCGAGAATGCCCGTACCGCCACCCTTTCCCCGACAGCGGCCGTCGGCCAGATGTTCCACACCGCGCCGCGGTTGTTGGGCACCCTGTTCGCCGCCATCGCGGCCATCGTCGTCGGAACCGGGATCGGCCAGCTCCTCTGATCCTGCCCCCCGAAGCACAACCTTGACCCGACCCCGGCCGAGCGACGATCACGTTGCCGGCCGGGGTCGTTTCGTCTCGGCGTTCCCTATCCGCTGGGTGCGCGCGTCGCCGGACCGGTCACCGCTCCGGGCGGCGAAAGGTGACCCGAGACCGCGACACGCCCGACCCCGCAGCACTTCTGGGGTCGAGCTACCGCTTCACGATGACTGCAGCATGCGGCCAGCGACCATTGCAGCCCGCAAGCTGCGCGCAGTCGGGCGTGTCGGCGGGCCGGCCCACTCCCGAGGCGCCAAGGGGGTGCCGGTGGCGGGCCGCGTCTACTGGAAGTGCGTGCCGGACGGGTCATCGGCCGTGTAGCGCAGGCGGTTCACCGCCTCCTCGATCCCCATCCGCAGGCTGGGCGATTTCACCAGCAGGCCGTCGATCACCTCGTCCAGCGGCCCGGCGTCCGGGTGTGGCGGCACCGGGTCGTTGACCACGGCGGCCACGGTGTCCAGCCCGCTGCCGGCATCGAACGGCGGCCTGCCCTCGACGCAGGCGAACAGCAACGCGCCCAGGCTCCAGGTGTCGGACATCGGCCCGGGAGGGTCGCCGCCGATGATCTCCGGCGCCAGGTAGGCCGGGGATCCCTCGATCGTCCTGGAGCCGCTCAGCGGCCGATCCTGGAAGTTGCGCGCGATCCCGAAATCGGTGAGCTTGATCAACCCGGTCTCGCCGATCACCACGTTGGACGGCTTCACGTCGCGATGGGTGATGCCCGCGGCGTGCGCGGCCAGCAACGCCGAGCCGATCGCGATCCCGACGGTGCCGGCCTGCCCCGGCGCCAGCCGGCCGAGCCGGGCGATGATCTTGTTCAACGCCGTGCCGGTCAGCAGTTCCATCACGATGACCGGCCCGGTGTCGGTGCTGGACAGGATGTCGAAGACGGTCACGACGTGCGGATTCGACAGCGCCGCCGCGGCCCTGGCCTCCTGCAACGTCCTCGCCCGCACCGCCTCCGCCTCGGCCGGGCTGATGTTGCGCGGGATGCTCAACTTCTTCAGCGCCACCCGGCGGCGGAGCAGCTGATCGGTCGCCGCCCACACGCTGCCGGACGCCCCGTGACCGATCATCTCGTCGAGCCGGTACCGCTCGGCCACCAGTCGCTCGGCACGAGCCGCGGGGTGCGCTGATCCCAGGAAGGCGGCCGCCGATGCGGCCCGATCCGGGGTCGGGAACGGTGGTGGCGCCGCGGTCATGCCCTCACTGTTCCAGCCCGGACGGGGCGGTGTCACCAACGGTCGAAACGAATGTCAGTCTGGGTTGACAGAATGCGCTCTGTCAATGCAGACTGACAGGCATGGTCACCGATGGTCTACTCACCCAGATTCGCTCGACGGACCCTGCGTCGGGGTTGCGCGCCGCCGGTGCGCTGCGCCGGCTGGCCGACCTGGTCGAAGCCACCCACGTGGAGATCGCCCGGCAGCAGGGCTGGTCGTGGGAGCAGATCGGTGACGCGCTCGGTGTGTCGCGGCAGTCCGTGCACGCCAAATACGGCAAGTGAGAGAAGGGATTTCGCCATGTTCGAAAGATTCGCCGGGTCCACCCGGGAGGCGGTACGGGTCAGTGCCGAGGAGGCAAGTCGTCGCGGCGACCGCCGGATCGGCACGGATCACCTGCTGCTGGGGCTGTTGCACGATTCCGACAGCGCCGGGGCGCTCGGTGTCAGTCTGGACGCCGCGCGCACCAAGGCCGACGTGTTGGATCGGAAGGCGCTGGAGTCGATCGGCATCGATCTCGGCGGCTACCTGCCACAGCCCCGGCTGCGGGCACGATTTCGCGCGCAGAGCTTCACCTCCGGGGCACGTGAGGTGATCACCAGGACGCTCGTGCTGACCACCGGCGAAAAGGCCAGGCGCATCACCCCGCGACACCTGGCACTCGCCCTGCTCGAACGTCAACAGCCCGACCCGGCCGCCGAACTCCTCACCGAACTGGGCGTCGACCGGGACGACGCGCAACGACGGCTGACCGGCGCCTGACCAACGGTGCCCGGCGTTACACCGAGGCAGGCGAGGCGGCGATGACGTGGGACCGGTCGGCCCGCAGCAACCACACCGTCCGGCCGGGGATCGTCAGGGTCTCGCCGACCGGCAGCGGCTTGGGGTGCAGCGGCTCGCCGGTCGGGGTGTCGGTGTCCAGGACCGGGAAATAGCTGCTGCCGTAAGGCATTCCGGGAAGAGTGATGGCGGTCGGTTCGGCGTCGGCGTGCAGCACCAGCAGCCAGGAGACGTCGGTCAGCGGCTCACCACCGGTGGTGTGCCCGCGAACGTCGCGGCCATCGATCCACATCATCAGCGTGCGGCGGGAGCCATCGAACCAGTCGTCATCGGTCATCGGCCGGCCGCCAGGGCTGAACCAGACCAGGTCGGGGATCCCGTCGCCGCCGCCGGGGGCGCGGCCGTCGAAGAACTCGCCCTGCCGTAGCGCCGGAGCCTCGCTGCGGATGGCCAGGGTACGACGGAAGAACGCCAGCATGTTCTCCGCGGCGGGGGAGGCGTCGGCGCCGCCGAGCACCTCCGGCCAGGCCAGCCAGCTCATCTCGTTGTCCTGGCAGTAGGCGTTGTTGTTGCCGTCCTGGGTGCGCCACACCTCGTCACCCATGTTCACCATCGGGGTGCCGGTGGACAGCAGCAGGGTGGCGGCGATGTTGCGGGCCGCCCGGGCACGCAGGGCGAGGATCAGCTCGTCATCCGTCTCGCCCTCGACGCCGTGGTTCCAGGAGCGGTTGTTGTCGGTGCCGTCCCGGTTGTTCTCGCCGTTTGCCTCGTTGTGCTTGTGGTTGTAGGAGACCAGGTCGCGCAGGGTGAATCCGTCGTGCGCGGTGACGAAATTGATCGAGGCCCACGGGCGACGGCCGGGTGCGTACAGGTCGGACGACCCGGACAGCCGGTAACCGAGATCCCGGATCCCGGCGGCGCCCCGCCAGAAATCGCGGACGGTGTCCCGGAAGCGGTCGTTCCACTCGGTCCAGTTGACCCCGAAGCCGCCCACCGCGTAGCCCTCGCCGGTGGCGTCCCACGGTTCGGCGATCAGCTTGCGGGCGGACAGCACCGGGTCGGCCGCGATCGCCGAGAGCAGCGCCGATCCCGGAGTGAACGGGCCACCGTCCGGGCGGCCGTGCACGGAGGCCAGATCGAACCGGAAACCGTCAACGCCCAGCGTGTCGGACCAGTACCGCAGCGAATCGGTGATCATGCGGATCACCGGCAACGTCGCGGCGTTCAACGTGTTTCCGCAGCCGGTGATGTCCCGGCCGTCCGGCAGGTAGTACGACTCCGGCGAGAACCCGCGCCAGGACAGGTCTGCCATCAGACCCGGCCCGCCCTCACAGGTGTGGTTGTAGACGACATCCAGGACGACCTCGATACCCGCCCCGTGCAACGCATCCACCATCTCGATGAACTCCACGGTCTCCCGGCCCGGTTCGGTGGCGTACCGGGGATTCGGCGCGAAATAGGCGAGAGTGGAGTAACCCCAATAGTTCTGCCGACCGGTGGCGAGCAGGCCGGGCTCGGCGGCGCTGGCCTGCACCGGTAGCAGTTCCAGCGTGGTCACCGACAGACTCTTCAGATAGTCGATGACGGCCGGGTGGGCCACCCCCTTGAAGGTGCCCTTCAACTCGTCCGGGATGCCGGGATGCAGCTGGGTCAGGCCGACGACATGCGCCTCGTAGATCACCGTCTGCTCCCACGGCACGAACGGGCGCATCGAACCGGAGCGGTGCCGCCGGTCGATCCCGGTGGTGACCACGGCCAACGGCACCTTGCCCAGCGTGTCGACGCCGTGCGAGGCGGCCGCCACCAGGTCGTACTCGGTGGTGGTGATCTGCCGGGCGTACGGGTCGAGCAGGATCTTCGACGGGTCCCTGGCCGGTACCCGGAAGCCGTAGACCTGCCCCGGTCCGATGTCCGGCACGAAGGTGTGCCAGATGCCGTAGGTGCGCTCGGCCATCGGGTAGCGACGCTCGGTGCCGTCACGGTCGATCAGGCAGAGCTGGACGTCCGACACGCCCGGGATCCCGTCGGCGACGACCGCGAAGTTGGTGCCGCCCTCATAGGGGGTTGCACCCAACGGGTACGGCAGGCCCGGGAACGGTGAGGATCCGACCCGGGGCGCCGCCTGTGGATCGATCTGACCGGGACGGCCGCGGCCCTTGCCCTTCCGCTTCTTCCTGCCCGCCTTGTGATCATCCGTCGCCGGCGTGACGTCCTTGACGGCCGTGCCGATAACGATGGTGGCGGCATCGATCTCGCCGACCGGGTGGCTTCCGTCGACACCGTCGACCTGGTCGGCATACGCGGTGCTGACGGGCAGGTCAACGTCATCGAACAGGTCGGCGGGGGTGACCGAACTGTCGGAATCGGTGGCGGCGGGGCGGTGGGGCATCGGTCGATTCTCCCCGATCCATGCTGCCGCAAGTACCACGGTGCTCGATGACGAAGCCCGCCTCTGCCGCGGCCACGCTGCCGGAACATCACCGACCCGGGTGCGCAACAATGGCGCCCGTGACCTCCAGCCCGTTGACGTCAGTCCACCAGTCGATCATGCCGGGGCCGGATTCCGTGGTGCACCTGATGGAGGTGACCGTCCGGCGCGGGACGTCCGTGCTGCTCGACGCGGTGAACTGGAACGTCGATGTCGACCAGCGGTGGGTGATCCTCGGACCGAACGGCGCGGGAAAGACGACTCTGCTGCAGATCGCGTCCGCGCAGATGTTTCCGACCACCGGCCGGGTGCACGTACTGGGCGAGCGACTCGGCGCCGTCGACGTCACGGAGATCCGTCCGCGGATCGGGCTGTCGTCGGCCTCGTTGGCGGGTCGGGTGCCGCCCAACGAGACCGTCATCGACGTGGTGGTGTCGGCGGGCTACGGCGTGGTCGGCCGGTGGCGGGAGCGGTACGACGAGCTCGACTTCGCCCGGGCCCGCGAGCTGCTGGCCGCGATGGGCATCGAGAAGTTGGCCGACCGGCTCTACGGGACCCTCTCCGAGGGCGAACGCAAGCGGGCGCTGGCGGCCAGGGCGCTGATGACGGACCCGGAATTGCTGCTGCTGGACGAACCGGCGGCCGGGCTCGACCTGGCCGGCCGGGAGGATCTGCTCGGCCGGCTGTCGGTGCTGGCGGTCGATCCGTTCGCGCCGACCACCGTGCTGGTCACCCACCACGTCGAGGAGATCCCGGCCGAGTTCAGCCACGTGCTGCTGATGCGCGGCGGCAAGGTGATCGGCGCCGGCCCGATGGCGGAAACCCTGACCGAGCAGGCACTCTCGGAGACGTTCGGGATGAATCTGACGTTGGAGACCCGGGCCGGCCGGTATTTCGCGTTCGCCCGCTGACCGCTGCGGCCCGACCGGCTGCTCGAAGGACAGGGAGGCATTTCATGGGTGAGTTCGTCCGTCTCGAGATCGACGGTGCGGTGGGGGTGATCAGGCTCGACCGGCCCCCGGTGAACGCGTTGAACACGGTGATCCACCGGGAACTGCGTGAGGTCGCCGAGGACGTGAGCCAGAACCGGGAGATCCGGGCGGTCGTGCTGTACGGCGGGACGAAGGCGTTCTGCGGCGGCGCCGACATCAAGGAGATGGCGGACCTGCACCCCGGCGAGATCGCCGTGGTGGGCAAGGGCCTGAACGATGCGGTGACTGCCGTCGCCCGGCTGCCGCAGCCGGTGATCGCCGCCGTCTCCGGGTACGCGCTCGGCGGCGGGTGCGAGTTGGCATTGGCCGCGGACATCCGGATCGTCGCCGAGAACGCCGTGCTCGGGCTGCCCGAGATCACCCTCGGCGTCATCCCCGGCGCCGGCGGAACGCAGCGGCTGCCCAGGTTGATCGGGGCGAGCCGGGCCAAGGAGATGATCTTCACCGGACGGTCGGTGAAGGGCGTCGAAGCCGTGGACATCGGGTTGGCGAACCGGGCCGTCGCACCCGAACAGCTGCTTCCCGAGGCAATGGAACTGGCCCGCAGACTGGCGGCCGGAGCGACCGCTGCACTGACCGCGGCGAAGCGGGCCATCGACGACGGGCTCGACGGACCGCTGGCGGCCGGTTTGGAGCTGGAGGCCGAACGCTTCACCGAGCTGTTCGCCACCGAGGACCAGAAGACCGGGATGTCGTCCTTCCTGGAGCGTGGCCCCGGAAAGGCGACGTTCGTCGGCCGCTGAGCCTGTTGTGGCCTACCAGTTCAGCCTCGACGACGTCCGGTACCTGTCCGGACCTGACGGCGCCGACGCGCTCGTGGCCGCCGGCCGGTTGCCGCTGACCGATTCGTCGCTGTTGGCCGACCTGACCCGCCTGCGCCGGACGTTGGGTTCTCGCGCGGCGGCCGTTGCCGAGACGGTCCGGCTCCGGCGGCGTGCGGTGCCGAAACTGGGCGATCGTGCCGAACGATGGCTGTTCACCGACGAGGCGCTGCAACAGGCGACGCCCTGGCCGGTGGCGGTGCATCGGGCGCGCCGGCTGGCCGGACTCGGCGTGCACGACCTGACCTGTTCCGTCGGCGCGGATCTGGCCGCCCTGTCCGCGGAGGCTTCGGTGGCCGTGGGATCCGACCTGGATCCGGTGCGGGCGTCGATGGCCGCGCACAACCTGGCGACGTCCGGGCTGCCGGCGCGGATCGCGGTCGCGGATGCGCTGGCTCCGGTGACCCGCGGTCTGCTCGGCTACGCGGACCCGGCCCGCCGGGACGGCACGGGCCGGCGGATCACCTCGACCTCGACGCTGCCGTCGGTCGCCGACCTGGACCGGGTCTACGCCGACCGGCCGCCGGTGCTGCGGCTGCCACCCGGAATCGACTACGAGAGCCTGGACCGGCCGGGCGAGGTGGAGATCGTCTCGCTGGACGGCGGCGCCCGGGAGGCGGTGCTGTGGCCGGCCGAGCTCGCGGTGGTGCGGCGTCGCGCGACGGTGCTCGTCTCCGGTGATGACGGTGGTGAGGTGACCGGCTGGGAGGTGACCAGCGACGATCCGGCCGACGGCGTTCAGGTGGCGTCTCCGCAGGTGGGAGACGTGATCGTCGACCCCGATGCCGCCGTCGTCCGGGCCCATCTGGTGCAGCACTACGCGGCCCGGCACGGGCTGTCGCTGCTGGACCCACACCTGGCCTACCTGGCCGGCCCGGTGGCGCCGGCCGGCGCGCGCGGGTTCAGGGTCCTGGACGCGGCGCCGTATCGGGAGAAGACCGTCGCCGGCTGGGCACGCCGGGACCGGATCGGCACGCTGGAGATCAAGCAGCGGGGGACACCGGTGATCCCCGACGAGCTGCGCCGCCGACTCCGGCCCGCCCTCACCGGTCCGACCACCGCCGCCGCGACCCTGGTGATCGCCCGGATCGGCGACCACGCCCAGGCATTCTGGTGCCGCGCCGAGGCCGCTGCCGGGCCGGCGGCAGGGGTCTAGGTTTGGCTCCATGGCGACCATGGCGGAACGCCTGATCCAGGCGTGGCACTCCCACGACGCCCGGCGGGTGGCGGCGCTGTTCGCCGAGGACTACCTCAGCGACCAACCAGCGCATCCCGGTCGTGCGTTCACCGGCAACGAGCAGGTCCTCGCCAACTGGACCGAGGTGTTCGAGGGTGTGCCGGATTTCTCGGCGGAGTTGCTCGCGTCCAGCGTTGCCGGCGACACCGAATGGGCGGAATGGTCCTGGACCGGTCGGCACCCCGACGGCTCGGCGTTCGCCATGCGCGGCGTCACGGTCCTGGTCATCCGCGACGGGTTGATCGCCGAGGGGCGGCTGTACATGGAGCCGGTCGATGCCGCCGAGGACGACATCGATGCCGCGGTCCGCGAGCTCTACCGGGCTCCCGACCCACCGCCGACGGACTGATCGGGCGGATCCGGGATCCCGGGAGGATCGAGCCCGCGTCGCCGGCGTGCCGAACGGAACCGCCCTGGTCGAGACCGAAGATCCTGGCGGCCTCGAGCGCGACGTGCAGCCGGGCCAGCGCGGTGGGATCGGTCATGGCGAGCCCGGTCAGCTCCTCGATCCGGCGAAGGCGGTACCGGACGGTGTTGCGGTGCACGTAGAGCCGGGCGCCGTGGCCGAGGACGGTGCGTCATGGGCGAACTAAGTGCGCGGGGTGTCCACCAGTCCTCGATCGGTCTCGGGAAGGGCGACCACCGGACCGAGAACGTCGTGTGCGAAAGCACTTCCGGCCTCCGGAGCACTGGCCAGCCGCACCATCACGGTCGACGAGCTGCGGGAGCGGTGGCGGCTCACCGAACTCCGGGTCGCGTGACACCGCGATGGCAGCGACGGTGCGGACTACCAAGTGGTTCGGCGGTGCCGCGGCTCCGGTGACCCGGGCCGGACTCGCGCCCTGCACCACCCCGGGCGGGACGTCGCTCTGCTCGAGGCCGCGCATCGCCAGGCACACCGTGTTCGGCGGTGTCACCGCCGCGATCCGTCCGGCGATGCCCTTGGCCTGTTCCCGGGTGAACCCCGCGACCGCGACCCGGATGTCGCAGCGGGTCACCAGGTGCGCCACCACACCCCGTATCAGCGTCGACTTCCCGGCACTTCAGGGCAAGCCGGGACATCGAGCTCGTCAGCCATTCCGGCTTCGGAATCGACGCCTTGACGGAGAACACGTTCCATCTGAACGTGAAGAGCAACGTTGTGCCAAGAAGGTATGCAACGAAGCTGATGACGGCCAGGACCACAGTGGCACCGAGAGCACTTCCGAGCAGATAAAGCGCACGGAATGAATCCGGGGCCTGCCCCGGAGTCATAACGCCCCCGGACCGAGGCGGGCGAGAGTCCGACGGGAAGCTCTACGCGGGTTGCGGTTCCGGTGCGGGCGCGGCACCCGCACCAGATGAGATCGACGGCGCCGGCGCCGGTGCGGCCCAAGGTGCCGGTGACGTGGAACGCGAACTGATGCGGATCAACACGCGGCCGCGATCCGGCAGCACGCCGAACAGCGCGGCCGGGGAAGCGTCCCCGGCGGCCTGCTGCAGGAGGCCGAGCAGGTGCTGTCCCCGCCGAAGGTGGCATGGCAGCAGGTGCTGGCACCGGCGAACCGCCGCGCCGTGGCCTCCCGCGCCGGGCACTTTGACATCGACCCGTCGCGGGGACGGCACCACGTCGACATCGCCCCGAGCCAGCGCATCGTCTACCCCGGCACCTACAGCCCGGCGCCGACGCTGGTGCTGATCCGCGACACCTCCGCATCCGTCAGCGACAGCGAACTGGAGCGGTACACCAGCGAGGTGGTCGGCATCGCCACCGGCATGGGCATCCGCGGCCGGGACCTGCGGATCATGGACGTCGACGCCGCTGTCCAGCACACCGGTGACTACACCGAAACCGCAGGGCTCGCGCGGATTCACGGTCGCGGCGGCACCGACCTGCGCGTCGGCATCAAAGCAGCGATGGAACTGAAGCCACGGCCACACGCCATCGTGGTCTTCACCGATGGCGAGACACCCTGGCCCGACGCCAAACCCACCGTGCCGCTGGTGATCTGCCTGGTCGGGGACGGCGCTGCCGCGTCCGCTGGCAGCGTGCCCGAGTGGGCGGTAAGCGTGGTGGTCGAGGACTGAACCGGTCCGCTAACGACGGTCTCAGCGCGGCCGGCCCGGATTTCCTTCGACGGCTCACTCTGGTGCCGAACCCTTTTCGGAACGGCTTCCCCGGGCTGAAGGATGGGGTGTCAACCTGAGTTCGCGGTTTACCTGACCCACCAAATGGGGCTGGCACATTCCGGTCGGTGCAGCCGAGGGAGTCGCGGCAACCGATATTCGCGAGACCGATCGATGGATCGGGAGAATGATTCGTGGAATCGTGGGTGATGTTTCCGGCCCGATGGGGGATATGGCCATGCCGAATTCCGTGACAACCGACATTTCAACGCCAGCACCAGTGCTGCGCTCTACGCCGGTGCTGGGGGCGGCGTTCGAGATCCGGCGCGACTATCTCGGAACCATCATGCGGGCGGCCAGAGAGGTCGGCGACGTGGCCAGGATCGACGTGGGGCCACCGGGGTGGCGAACCACCTTCTACAGCGTTTCCTCACCTGACGCGGTGTTACAGGTGCTGGGCCAACCGGATCTGTACTCGAAGAACACCCCTGCCTACCGGGAGGTCCGGCTCGCTCTGGGTAATGGCATGTTGACCAGCGAAGGCGAGGTCTGGCACCGCCAACGGCGTTTCCTGGCACCGGTTTTCACTCGCCGCCGAATCGAGAACAGCTACGCAGAGATCATGGTCGAGGAGGCGCAACGACTGGTCGCCAGCTGGACGGCAGCGGCTGCCGCCGGTGAGCCCGTCGACGCCCATGCCGCGATGATCGAGGTGACGTCCCGGATCATCGGCCGGATCCTGTTCGGCGCGGACATGTCGGCAGCGATCCCGCGGATCATGCGGGTCGCGTTCGTCAACGAGGCGGTGATGATGCGCGGGTTGGTGCCGCATGCGATGCCGATGTGGGTCCCGACGCCGTCGAACCGCCGGCTCATCGCGGGGCTTGGGGAAATGCGCGGGGTGGTCGCCGACATCGTCACGGCTCGACGTTCCGGCCGTGCCGAGCAACCCACGGATGACATGTTGGGTCTGTTGCTCGAAGCCCGCGATGACCAGAATTCCCGTGACCGGCTCAGCGATCAAGAGGTTGCTGACCAGGTGCTGATCTTCCTGCTAGCGGGTCACGAAACCACCGCCACCACCTTGGCATGCCTCTTGATCGAGCTGGCCAGGTCCGGGCAGTGGCAGGAGGCGGTCCGCAGCGAGCTCTCACAGGTGCTCGTTGGCCGCCCCCCGAAAGCGAGCGATCTCAGCACGCTGCCGATGACGGGTTGGGCCGTGCGGGAGGCGATGCGGATGTACCCGGCCGCACACAGCGTCGGCCGCAGCGCTGAACGGGACGACGTGCTGTGTGGCCACCGGATCCCCGCCGGGTCATCCGTGATCGTCTCGCCATGGGCGATCCATCATTCACCGAAGGTGTGGGATCAGCCTGACGTCTTCGATCCGGGCAGGTTCGACCTGCCGGACGGGCGGCACCCCGGTGGGCACCGGTACGCCTGGTTCCCCTTCGGCGCCGGTCCGCACACCTGTGTCGGAATGCAGCTCGCCATGCTGGAGGCGCCGCTGGTCCTTGCCACCGTCCTGCAGACGTTCCGAGTGCGGACGGACCTTTCCGCGATACCGCTGACACCCGCCATCAGCCTCCGCCCGGCGGCCGAACTGCCGGTCCGGCTGGAATTCGCCGACTCACCTCCTGGAACGGCCTGACACCTCAACGGACTCCGACCGCCGCACACATCGCTGGCATGGCAACCACTTTCCCGTCCAGCCCGATGATGCGGGCGTTCGCCGCCGGTGTCCGCGGGAACGTCCCGACCGTGGTGTGGGGCGACCCCGGCGTCGGCAAGACCGCGAAGATCGGCGCCTACGCGAGCGCGTGGGGTTTCCACACCGAGACCGTGGTGGGCTCGATCCGGGAGGCCAGTCGGACTTCCTGGGCCTGCCGATCGAGGTGGACGGCGAGGTGCGTTACAGCCCACCGGCGTTCGCCCGCCGCGCCGCCGGTGCGGACCGCGCGTTGATCAACTTCGACGAGCTGACCACCTCGGCGCCGTCGGTGTCGAAGGCGATGCTGCGGATCTTCCAGGAGCGGGAGGTGGGGGAGCTGCCGCTGCCGGCGACCGTGGCGCTGGTGGCCGCGGCGAACCCGCCCGCGGTCGCCGTCGACGGGTGGGAACTGCCGCCGCCGATCGCGAACCGGCTGATGCACCTGCAATGGGTGTTCGACGCCGACGAGTGGCTGACCGGCGTCACCACCGACTTCGCCCACCAGGTCTGCCCGCCCCTGGCGGCGATGCTCGGCCCCAGCGACGACGCCGCCAAGGCCCGGGTCCGCGGCGCGGTCACCGCCTACCTGCGGGCGCACCGCGACCAGATCAACGCGCTGCCCCGGGTCGAACGCCGCGGCACCGGCAGCAGCGAAATGGCCGCGGTTGACCCGCAGAAGGCGTCCGGCGCCTGGCCGTCCCCGCGGTCCTGGACCAACGCGATGGCCGCGATGGAACAGCTGCACGACGGCGACGACGAAGCCAGATACCTGGTCGTGAAGGGCTGCGTCGGGGAGGGTGCCGCCCGGTCCTACCTGGCGTGGCTGGCATCAGCCGACCTGTACGACCCCGAAGCGGTGCTCGACGATCCCGGCATCGTCCGCTGGCACGGCGAACGCCCCGACAAGCTGTTCGCCCTCCTGGGTTCGGTCACCGCGCTCGCGCAGACCCGCGGTGACCGCGCCACGTGGGAGCAGGCGATGGCGGTGATGGCCGCCGCCGCGGAAAACGGCAAGGCCGACCTGGCGATCCCCGGCACCACCGCGCTGGCCAACCAGATCCCCGCAGGCGCCGCGATCCCGCGCCGCGCCCGGGACGCCTTCGGCGACCTGATGACCCGGCGCACCTGGGCCGCCTGACAGGGATTGCTATGTGGGCGTCAGCCATCCGCCGTCTGCGCCGGTCCGGGCGCTGATCCGGTCACCGGCAACCATCCCCGGTCTACGAGCGGACGACCACGAGTCGGTTCATTCGACCGGCTCGGTGGATCCGGCGATACGGACCAGCGTCGCTTCGTCGACGTTGTGGCCGATCAGGTTGTAGCCGACATTGGGAGACGCCCAGGCGTCGCTGTTCCAGGTCAGCAGGACGTCTTTGCTCCCGTCCGGAAGCGTCCAGCTGTAGGTCCGTGGTACCGATTTAGCGGTGTCGATGCCGGGCACCTCGATCTCCCGCATCTGGGTGACTTCCATTGGCGCCTGCGTCGGGCCCGGCAGCACCCCGAAGCACCCCAGGCCCTGCCAGAAGTCCACCCAGCGGTCCGGGTTGGAGGTGTCGACCAAACGGATGGTGACCGACGCGCCCATTTGGTAGAGCGGCGTCACTTGAGGTGGGTCGGCCACGAATCCTGCCAGGTCCGCTGGCCTGATCATCACAAACGGTGGATCGAAACACCCTCGCGTCAAATTCGGTTGCGCGACATGCTGAGCCTCGATGTCCCGGCGGGCCTGACGCAACTTGTCATCCAACAACTCCTGAGGTCCCGTTGACGAGGTAGCGGGCGCCACCTCCGGGGAAGCGTTGGAAACCGGGGCAGCGGTGGAAGCCGGTGACGCGGAGCACCCGGTGATCAGCAGGCTTAGCCCGGCCAACAAGAATCTGTAGCGCTTCATCGCGCCTCCGAAACGATGTCGATGCAATGCATACGGTTGATCACTGACATCACCTGACCGCATCCGCTCTCCCTCGAAATCATCCCGGGGCCGACCGTGAAAGACAACATCGGATCCAAGCTCAGATGGCCTGCTATCGCTGTTTAACGCACTCAGCAGTGATTCAAGGCCACGCAAGTGATGGCGAGCGGTCGCGCCAGACTCGCAAGACAATTCTCGATCAAATGTGTATTTGCCGTGCCGGTTTCCGTACTCCTTCTCGTGGGCGGGACTACGGTGGCAGCTCCTCGCGTGGAGTTGAGATCCAGAGACCGGGCATAGCGTGCCGACAAGCTCATGTCTGACCTTGGCCATGGCCGAGGGTCGAAAGGAGTTCTGGTGAGCGGCTTGTCAGTGGGGCCAGGTTGGTCGTTGATCGCTCCGTTCTCTCGAGGTGCGGGGCGCACTCTGGCGCTCCTGTACAACCCGGTGACCGGTAAGGCCCGGTCGATCGAGATACAGCCGTTCACTGGTGCGATCTGGCGAGGCCCTGAATTTCAGTTGGCGCCGGGATGGGACCACATCGTGTACTGCCATGATCGCCTCGTTTTCCTCAGCGAGTCGACGGGCACTGGCTCGGTGTGGAAAATTGAATACGAGGCCAAGCCGAGGACCATCACCGGCTTTCCAGCCGGAAGAATGACGGTAGTCTCCGACGGCCGCCGAATACTGGCAGCGGGATCGAACCGCATCAAGATCTGCCGACCCACCGACTACTCGCTTGACGTCCTCGCCAACACCATCGACACGCTGAAGCTGCGCGCGACCACGACAGCGGGTGCAGGCCTGTTCGTCGACTATGTGGTCCGCTACCGCGAACAGGCCGATGTCGGAGTCAGCTGCATCGATGCCGCCGAACAGCCGAGGCGAATCGCCTCGTGGGGCGGGGTTTCCCCGAATTGGACCATGGCCGTTCCAACAAACGGGCAAGTATTGATGTACGACAGCGAGGCAGGCGGCGGTTGGGTCGCGTCGGCCGCATCCGATTCCAAGTGGGAGTTCGGTCACCCGGTCGGCATCTCGGCGTTCTGGACGCACCTGGTTTCAGTGGGGAGTTGGCTGCTGTTCTACGCGGAATACGACGGGACCTTCGCAACCGGATTCCTCGCACCCGACGGAACGTTCAGCGGCGAGATCCAGCAGGTCAACGAGTGAGGAGCGAAGGCAGCACGCATTCGAAGACTCGGTCCGACACCGCGTGCTCGAAGCCGCCTCGACGTCTCACTGCCCGTGTCAACCAACGGCATCAAAGAGGAGCAATCATGGCGCAGTCCGAGGTCTCGTTTGAGGCCACCGGGCCGACCTTCGTAGCATTCGAGACGACGGGAGCCAGCCTCCCGGCGTACGGTGTCGGCGTCTACGGCATCGAGAACGGCGTGCGCGGCGTTGCCGGGACCAAGATCATCAACGAGTTGGCGGCCAATGGGGGATCATCAGGCGTCACCCGCGACCTCGTCCAAACCGGAGTCGGTGTCCAGGGTGTCGGTGATTCCGCCGGCGTTCGCGGGGACAGCGAGGACACAGGTGTCCGCGGCAAGGGCGGCGTCGGGGTGTTCGGTGAAGGTGGGTACGGCGTCGCCGGGCGCGGCAAGTACATCGGGGTTCTCGCTGCGGGCGACATCGCCGTTCGCGCGGAGGGTGACAGCATCGGAACCTACTCAATGGCGCCGACCGCGGTTCGGGCAGAAGGGTCTGTTGTCGGCGTCCTCGCCAGCGGCGAAGGCAACGGTGTCGGCGTCAAGAGCCGGTCACCGAACAACCGGGCCGGGGTGTTCATGACGGACTATTCCTCGCCGGACGTCGATTTCGCGGATTTCCCGATCAGGGACAGTGAGTCGGCACCGCAGATCTGCCTGGCCGCGGGCAGCGCCAGGGGAACCGATCAGGACATCCTCCCGAGCATGGGTGTCGCGGGCGACATGGTCGCGTTCACCCGCCGCCGCGGTGACAACGTCCAGGCCGAACTCTGGTTCTGCACCAGAACCAACGACGACGGCAACGGCGCGTGGTGGGCAAAGGTCCAACTCGGGCCGACCGTCATCGTGACCTGACGCAATCCCACTGATCAGCGGATGACATCGGCCGCGGGATGACATCCGTGGTTAGTCCCGACCGTGGTGTAGTCGCCTCCGACTGGGTCTGACCTGTTCCGACCAGTCCGTTCACCATCAGCGGCAACGGGACGAAGTCCGCGTTGACCGGCCCGCAGCCTCGGGTGCTTGGACTTGTCGCTGACCTGACCCTGTACCGCCGCCCGAATCGGGTCCAGGATGGGGAGACGGATACACCTGTGGAACAACAGATGCCGAAGGATTGGAGACTCTGATGATTGCGAAGAAAGGTGATTGGTTGGTCGTGGAGAGCGCGGCGATCGAGCGGCGCAGCCGCAGAGGACTTGTGCTGAATGTTCAGGGGCCGGACGGCGGCCCGCCGTACCTGGTCCGGTGGGAGGACAACGGGCATGAATGCCTGGTTTTCCCGGGGCCGGACGCGCATATTGCGGCGGCAGAGGTGAAAGTCAGTACCTGAGCCGTGGCGCGGTCGATCTGAAACACCAGCACAGCAGGGTCATTCGCGGGCAGCTGCTCGGACTGCTCACCCGACAGAGCGATTGGCCGTCAACGGGTTTGCCAGCCCACGCGCGACGAAGAAGCGTGCCGCGGCTGGCTCGATCCGCTGCGCCCGCCACATGAACGCCTCCACAGCGCAGAACCCGGCGGCTCGCCACGACTCGGCGTCGACCGGCTGGATCCAGCGTGCCGCCCATTCAGGCGCATCGTCCGGGGTGAAGCCGGCGGCCACCCAGCCGGAGACCGACCCAGGGTCGAAACCGCGGTCCCGCCACTCGATCGCCTCGTCGGTGTCCGCGCAGGCCCGCAGGTACAGTGCCGCCTCCGCCGGCGTCGCACCCGCCTCGATCCACGGCGCCGCCGTGTCCGGGTCCCCGAAACCGCCGTAGACCCACCGCTCCGCGACCGCGACGGAAACCCCCTCGTCACGCCACTTCTCGGCCGCCGCGTGCGGTGAACCCGCGACGCCACCACGGCCACGCCCGCGCCGGGAGTGAAGCCGGCGTCCCGGAACGATATGGCGATGCTCGGCGCGAACACCCAGCCGCCGGGGGACCGGTCCGGCACGGCGCCCCAGGCGATCGCTTGCTGCGGGGTGAACCCGCCGTGGTGCCACAGCGCCGCCCGGGACGGCAGGTCGCCGCCATGGAATCCGGCGCGCTCCCACGCCCGCACTTCGATGGGCGCGATCCTGTGACGATTCCACTCCGCCGCATCGAGGACACCGAAACCGTGTGCCTGCCATTCCCGGGTGCGCTCCGCGTCAATGCAGTGCCGCGCCCAGCCGTCGTCGATCATCGCCTCCGTCATGCCGGTCATGTGTGCGGTCGCGCCTGCACTCGGTTGGACATGGAAAGCGAAATTCTCGTCCCAGGAATGAGCCGACAGGCGCGATGCCTCCGCGAGCCAGCCCGCCTACAGAATGACCGCGCACTCGATTCTTCATAGCGGGGTCATTCCTCGGGCATTGACGAAAACAATGTCGCGGACCAGAATAAGCGGTTTGGTTGGGCGCGATTCGAGGGGACGGCAGCACAATGATCAACACCAAGACACGTGTTGCGGCACTATTCGCCGGTTTGCTGACCGTCTTGGCTGTTGCATTGAGCACGACATCGGCTTCGGCATCGACGAGTAACTACCTCGCATCGAACATCACGGTCACCGTGACGGGTGTCAACGTCGCCGCGAAGGTGACGATCAAGACCAAGTCCGGATCGATCACGGCGAAGCAGGCAGGCATTTGCCTCATGAGCGATGAGCTGTACCAGGAGTCGTTTCCGCTCGCACAGAACGTGAGGATCAGCAAGTCCGGCCGCACCATCACGAAAGCCGCGAACGTGCCGGTGGGCCGGTACCTGTATTACGCCTGCGTCCAGACCAACACGTTGGCTTGGCCCGCAGTCGACGGCCCGCGAGGCTGGATCGACGTGCCGTACCCGAACATCACGCCGACGGCGACTGTGCCCTCCACGACCAATTCGAACCCAATTTTCAGCGGCGCAGCATCGCCATCCTGCAGCAATGACTTCTGCTAGTCGGAACTCCACGCGTCGTGCACCGATTCGACAGGGTCCGGATCGCGCCCGGGTCGACCCAGTCCGTCAGCCAGTCCACAGGCTTGACGTGTGCGGCGGCGGTGTTCCGTTGCGGTGCGTCCGTGAGCATATGCGGCGGCGCACCGGAGCAACCGGTGCGGGACGGGCTGCCGCTGCTCGGCCGCACCGCCCCCGACGTCGTCTCGCAGCTCTGCTACCGAGTCCTCGGGCCTTACAAGAACCGGCCCCGGTCCATCCCGCACTTGGGCCGGGCTCGCCGGTGAGCCCCCCGGCCTGTTCCGGGACACCGCCGGCCGGTTCGGCACCACCGACCGCGCCATCGGGCAACGCGTGCAGCGGGTCGGGGCCGCCGGCAGACGACTGCCCCTGCATCCCGCAATTGAGCACGAGGTCGCCCGTCCGTCGCTGCCCGGTGAGAACCACCTGGAGCGCAGGAGATCGGCGCGGCTATTAACGCGGCACATTGCCGGTAGCACCACACTGTCATGCTGCCTACACCGCCGCCAAAGTCTCGTACGGCCCAGTCGACGAACCGGCCGATGTATCTCAATTGGTTGGGGCAGTGGGTGTCTCGCTGACCGGCGCCGGGAAGATGGCCAGCCGCTCACCCAGGATCGTGAAGTAGACCTCGGTCGGTCCGTACGGGACTGTGAAGGTCACCCACCCTTGATAGCTCTGCCCGGCCGGGAACCGGCTCCAGTTCAATTCCGTGTCGCCTGTTGGATGCTCGGCGGCGTCGGGACGGACCTCCCGACCATCCGCCGTCATTGCTGAGAAGGCTTCGATATCGAAGTCGGCCTCACCTGTCAGCGCCTCCACGGTGACTTGAACGCTCAGCAGTTCGGGGGCCATCGGCTGGTGAGTAGCGTTCGCCCAGAAAATCTGGTCTACCGTCGTAGTTGCCGTCCCAAGTTGCCAGGTCCAGGGCACCGGCTCACCGACGCCCACCACCTTGGCCGCGGTGGTGCTGATCGACCCGCAACCGCACGCCAAGGACTGGGTCGGCTTGGCCGGTGTCGGTGTCTCGCTGGCAGTCTGCTCGCTCGGGCCGGCGACGGTGCCGGCCTGTCCGCACGCGGTGCACAGAATGACCGTCGCGCCGAGCGAGAAAATCCATCGCCTCATGTGAACAGTATTTGCCTACAATCCGCTGTCGGCACGCCGATGCTCCAAATGAGGATTGCATGATTCGATACAACCTCGGCGAGTACCGCGTTAGGCGGCATTTTGTGACCATAGCTAACACAGTTCTCGTCCGCGGCGAGCTCGACGCGCTGCTGACCAGGCTAGTGACTGATCCGCAGATAGGCCGACCAACGATTGTCGTGCAAAACCGACTCCGGCCACACAGCGTACCGAGATGCGCAACTCCAACGCGCACATCAGGGGCGAATTAACCTCGTTGCCCATGGCTCGATGATGAAATCAAAGGTGCGTTGACAGCGTCCGCACAACGGTCTAGCGTGCGCGTTCAGCTGAAATCTGGCTGGTGGCTTATGAGATGGACGGGCGGCCTCATGAGGATTCGATTTCTGGTCGCTTCACTGGTTTCTGCTATTGCACTCGTCTTGGTCCTGACAGGGAGCACGGGGGCGGCATCCAGCAACGGCGCTCAGGTCAGCTCCATCAAGCAATGCGATACCAACGAGTACGGAACTGCATGTGTCAGTGACCATATTGTGTCAAATTTCGTCGACACTCCGGCTGGCAACACGGTGGTCGTCGGTTCGACTCGTTTTGATATCGAGTTTGAGGGCACCGGCGGTGCATGATCGTTCCAACAGAACGGGAAGATGAATTTTCATATTGTCCTCGGGCCAAGAATCACCGTGTCCGGTGACCTCTACAGGCAGGAATTCCGATATTCAACCACCTGCAACGATACCAACTTTGTCGTCTGCGAGACAGTGATGCATTATCATCAAGTTAACGGCGTGATCCAGTTCCAGCGTTCGACGGCGGTTTGCACCGATGAACTAATCGGTTAACTCGTCGAGAGCTATTCCCTAGTCGCTGATGTCGTCCTCACGCTCACTTCACGCTCGGAGCACGGCCCAGGCTGAAATTTTGGTGGCCGGGCATATTGTGCAACCACCGCGGCCGAAATTACATCGGCCAGGCCGGGGATTGGCAAGGCAGAACCTCAACTGTCTCGGCGCCCGCGCCAGAGCCAGATGCCCGTGCTGCTCGCGGAGACGTATGACTCCTATTCACCCTGGCCCAAACGCAGCCGTCGTGGCTAAAGCTCCGATTCTCGTCCTGAGCTCGGATTGCGTGGCGTACCAGCATCTCGAGCCGTGCCTCTTCGAGTCGGTCGCGGATCGCCGTCTGTTCGTCGCGCCTTGCCCGGCGGATGCCGAGCTCGCCGAGCTCGAGCAGGTGCGCGGTGACGTCGAAGGTATACCGGCCGAGGCCCAGGAACGCCGGGACGGTGAGGGACTCCGGCGACCCGTAGTCGCCGTCGGAGCGGCGCGGCTGTAGCACGACACCGGGATGCTCCCGGCTGGCGTCGTGGGTCACCACGACCAGATCCCGCTCGAGGAACCCGCGAAGGTGCGACATGGGCCCGCGGCGTTCGCGGAAGTACGCAGCGTCGTGCCGGTATGCCGGCGCTGCGGATTCCCGTGCCGGCCGGCGGTCGCGAACCGCGACGTCGCGGTGTCACCTGTGGGATCTGCTGCTGGCAGCTCGACGTCCGGTTCGGTGTGCGCGGCGGGTGCGAACCGGCCGCCGTCACGACTCCCGGCGGGGACACGGTGCTGCGATGCGGATGGCATGCACGGGACGTGTGCGGCGGCGCTGGGCGTTGGTATCCGTAGGGCGTTGTCGGTGGCCGGTGGGACGCTGCTCGAATGGAGGCGGTCGATGGCAGTGCGGCAGGCAACGAACAGCCGGGCCTGAACCCAGCCCCTGTTGAGAGCTTCAGCGAGGCGGCCAGTGTCGGATGGGCGCGTGCTGTCGAGTTCCAGCCGGGTGGTCGGAAACGCCGCGGTAGTTCCGTAGTCGACAGGACAGTTCGACGGTTCAGAGCCGCGGCAGTCTGGCCGCTGATGTTGACACAAGTCGGGTGGGACGCCGGCAACATCTGGCGCATAGGTGCATCGTCGATCGCCCTGTCCGGACTCGGACAAGGACGGCGGGTGTGGACCGCGGTCGTGACCGGTGCCTGCATCGTGTTCGCCGCCGTCATGCTGCTGGTCATGGCAGCGATCGTGGTGGCTTTGCGCCTCGCTTGGGTCGGTGTGGTGATCCTGTGCCTGATCATGCTGGCCGCCATCGCCGGGGCGGCTTATCAGTTGACGTCAGCACCCAACGTGCTGCGGCAGCGTGCCGTCACCAGGTTCGCCAGGGAACTGAGCCGATCCGGTCTCGGGCCCGTGATACGGGTGCACTCCCTGGTCAACGCCCGGAGGGGCGACGGGAGCGCGGGGGTGCTGTGGCATTACCTCCGCAGCCGCCGATGGGAACCCGGCACGGTCGCAATCGCGGCGCCGGCCAACGAGGCGCTGCGCCGCTTGTACCTCCGTGCAGGAGCAGTGGAGGTGGATGCCCAGCCTTTTCTGGTCAGGTGGGACGCGCTCTAATTGGCGCTGCCTTGCAAGCGATCCCACCCATGCGGTGGTCCGTATTCTGAAGCGCTGGCATTTGCTTCACGCCTCGGCTTCCTGAGCTTGCAAAGCGCGGGTCGCAAATCGCTTGCCAGCTGAAGTCCCTGAGTCCGGGACATTTGTCCCGAGCCGCGGGCGTGCTGACTCATGACGCGGGACGGGCGCGGAGGCGATTCTTCTGGTGTCGCTATTCGAACCGGATCTGGGAGGTACAGGATGTCGTCGACATTGGTGCGGGTTGGTGGGGTCGCCGCGGTGATCGCCGGGCTGCTGGTCGTCGTGCAAGAGGCTTGGGGTCTGCCGGGCGGGGGTGTTGTCCAAGAGGGGTTCGCGGAGTCTGCCGTGCATACCGCGCAGCTGTTGTTCATGGTGTTTGGGGTGATCGGAATTGCCCTGGCGCAGCAACGGAAGGCAGGTGTGTTCGCGCAGATCGCGGTGCTCGTCGCGGTGCTGGGATGTGTCGCCATGTTTGGCGTGGCGCTCACCGAGATAACCATCCTGCCAAGTTTGGTGGAGGCCGGTTCCCCGTTCGGTCAAGCCCCACCGCCCGCCATGGACGTCGCCGCGATCAGCAGTTTCGTTGTATGGATCGTCGGTCTGATGTTGCTCTCAGCGGGCGTCCTGGTCACCAGGGTGCTGCCCCGGATCCCGGCCGCGCTGCTCGGCGGTGGACTAATTCTGGGCGCAGTCCTGAGGGAGGCCGTGCCGGGCGTGCTGGTCGTCTACGCCATCGGTTTCGGCTGGCTCGGCGTGGCCGCGTTTCGTATGGCAGGGCGGAATTCGGCAATCGTGACACGATCAACTGAGCACACCAGCGGGCACCAGCAACCCACCCGCTGACCGCCTGCGCAGTCTCGGTTCCTCCAGACCGGAAGGCCACGACATGCCGATCGAAACGCTGACCGAGGTCGAACCAGCGTCGCCCGACCCGCCGACGGGTCCGGGTCGTCGAGGGACCCGCGGGAGCCTGGCGGTCGGTGGATGTGGTGCCATGCTGGCGCTGGCGCTCGCAGGGGGCGCCGTCGTGTTGGCGATCCGCAACGGTGATGCGGCCGCATTGGGCACACTGGTCCCGGGTGTGCTGTTGATGGCGCTGCTCGGAGCCACCCTGATCGCCCTGCGGCCGGGAAATCCAGTGGGGTGGTGCTTTTTCGCGACCGGCGGCCTGTTCATTCTCGGTACGGCGGCAGCGCAGTATGCGATCCTCGGTCTGGTCACGTCCCCCGGTTCGCTGCCGGGCGCAGAGTTCGCCCTGTGGCTGCAGATCTGGGTGTACCAGCCGGCGCTGATCCCGTTCTCCGTACTGATGCCCCTGTATTTCCCCGACGGCCGGTTGCCGTCGCGGAGGTGGCGCCTAGTGGTGTGGGCGGCGCTGATGCTCATGGTGGCGACCGGGTTACTGTCTGCGTTTCGCCCGAGTGACGCCCACCTACTGGACTCCGGTCTGGTCAATCCATATGCACTGAACTCGTTGTCAGATCTGGGATCCGTAGCAGATTTCGGCCCGGGATTCCTGTGGTTGGCGCTGGTGGTGGCATCGGCGGCGAGCCTGGTCACACGGTTCCGGTACGGAACGGCCGTCGCTCGCCAGCAGATCGCCTGGTTGGCTTACGCGGTGGTGTTGACGACGACCGCCTTCGTCGTGGACGCCGTCGTGGCTGCGTTCGCTCCCGCGGTTTACCCGCAGGTTTTTGCAGTCGTGCAGGTGGTTCCGGTGGTAGTTCCGATCGCCGCGACCGTTGCCATCCTGCGGTACCGGTTGTTCGACATCGACCGTTTGATCAACCGAACCCTGCTGTACGGGCTTCTCACGGCCTGCGTAATCGGCATCTACATCATCGTGGTCGGCGGCGTGGGCGTCGTGTTCGATTCGCTCCAGGGCGGGATCGCGTTGTCCTTGCTGGCCACGGGTGTCGTTGCAGTGCTCTTCGCGCCGATGCGGGAGGCGTTGCAGCGCAGGATTGATCGATGGATCTACGGAAACCGAGCCGATCCGTACCACACGCTGGCCATGTTAGGTCAACGCCTGGGCCGCAGCCTGCCCGCGGAAGCAGTGCTGCCGACGGTCGCCTCCGCGGTTGCCGAGGCGCTGCGTGTGCCATACGCGGCGATCGAGGTGGCGACACGAGATGAGTTTGGTGACGTCGGTTTCCGTGTCGCCGCGGAGCACGGGGCTCCTCAACCCGCGGCGGCGTCCATGACCGTGCCGTTGTCCTACGCCGGTGAGCAGGTCGGCCGGCTGGTGCTCGGTGGCCATCACCGGACGGTCGACCTGTCGCCATCGGACCGCAAGGTCCTGGGCGACCTGAGCGGGCAGATCGGGATCGCTTTGCACGCAAGCCAATCCGAGATGCAGGCGATCCGGCTCGCCGACGACCTGCGGCATTCCAGGGAGCGGCTGGTGCTGGCGCGGGAGGAGGAGCGCCGACGCATCGGCCGGGACCTCCACGACGGGCTCGGCCCGCAATTGGCGGGCTTGACCATGACCCTGGAGGCCGCCCGCGAACTGGTTCGGACCGATCCTGCGCACGCCGAGCAGCTGTTGACCGGGTTGCTGGCTCAGGCCGACTCGGCGGTCGATGACGTCCGCCGGATCTCCCACGAGCTGCGGCCGCCAGCCCTTGATGTGCTGGGGTTGGTCGGCGCCCTGCGCAGTCATGCCGTCGGCCGTCACCGGGTGCCGGTGGTGGTGCACGCGCCGGATCAGATCGATGGGCTACCGGCGGGGGTCGAATCCGCCGCCTATCTGATCGCCCTGGAAGCGCTCCGCAACGTCGATGTGCATTCCGGGGCGGCGGATTGCGCGCTCACTCTCTGCCTGGACGCGGCGCCGGACCCGCTAGCGCTGCGGATTCGCGTTGAGGACGACGGAGTCGGGCCCCGCGACGACACGCCACCCGGAGTCGGCCTGATCTCAATGCGAGAGCGGGCCGCCGAATTGGGCGGATCATGTCGCCTCATCCGCGGCCCGGCCGGCGGCGCCTTGGTCGAGGCCGTCCTGCCGCTGCCCATGCCGGCAGGAGCGAGAGCATGAACGCGACAACCGTTGTCATCTGCGACGACCACGCGCACTTCCGGCAGGGCCTTCGTGCGCTCTTGGACACCAGCGACGAAATCGAGGTTGTCGGCGAGGCGGCCGACGGCTCACAGGCAGTCGCTGCCGTGGTTCGCCTGCAACCAGATGTCATCCTGATGGACCTCACCATGCCGGGCGTCGGGGGAGTGCAGGCAACTGCGGACGTGCTGGCTGCCTGCCCGCACATCGGCGTCCTGGTCCTGAGCATGGCGTCCGACGACGACTCAGTGTTCGCCGCCCTACAGGCCGGGGCACGCGGCTACCTCCTCAAAGGTGCGCGCAGAGCCGAGATCGTCCGCGCGGTCCGCGCCGTGGCCAGCGGAGAGGCAATCTTCGGCGCCGACATCGCCACCAGATTGATGCGCTACTTCGGTTCAGCACCCGCCAGTCAACCCGACCGAGCGACGACCCAACTCACGACCGCGTTCCCTCAACTAACCACCCGGGAAACCGAGATCCTCCGGCTGATCGCCGAACAACTGACCAACCCGGAGGTCGCCCAAAGTCTCGGACTCACTGAGAAAACCATCCGCAACAACGTTTCCAGCATCTTCACAAAACTGCGAGTAGCGACTCGCGCCCAAGCCATCGCCATAGCGAGGGAGGCTGAGCGGGGCTAGCCGCGCCGTTCAACGGCGGTCATCTGGACCGTCAACATCCGGGCAGCGCAACCGACGGATTCAGATTGCCGCGCGAAATCTGACTATTTGTTTGGACAATCAATCGACCGGGCCCTCGTCAGTCGATCCGCGGTCTCTGTCGGCAGTCGACTGCGCGGGGTTGTCACCCTGACGACGGCGACCGAGCGTGCGACCGGGATCGAAGCGGTGTTCACTGTGGTGTTCGAACTGGAGCACTCCGACCGCCCGGCCTGCGTGGCCGAGGTGGTCGCCCTGTACCGCTGAGTTCAGCTGGTCGCAACCACCAAGTCATCGAGAAGCTTTGTCAATGAAGGAGTTCAGATGCCGGAAGCAGTCATCGTCGCCGCCACCCGCTCGCCGATCGGTCGCGCGTTCAAGGGTTCGATGACGCAGGTTCGACCCGACGACCTGGTCGCGTCGATCATCCGGGCCGCACTCGACCAGGTGCCCGAACTCGACGTCGACGACATCGACGACCTGATGCTCGGCTGCGGGCTGCCCGGCGGCGAGCAGGGGTTCAACATGGCCCGCGTCGTCGCCGTGCTGCTCGGCATGGACCGGGTCCCCGCCACCACCATCACCCGCTACTGCGCATCGTCGCTGCAGACCTCACGGATGGCGATGCACGCCATCAGGGCGGGGGAGGGTGACGTGTTCATCTCGGCCGGCGTCGAAACGGTGTCGCGGTTCGCCAACGGCAGTTCGGATTCGTTGCCGGACACTCGGAACCCGCTGTTCGCCGACGCGCAGGCCAGGTCGGCAGAGCTCGCCACCGGTCAGGTCACGTCGTGGTCGGACCCGCGGGACACCGGGCTGTTGCCCGACGTCTACCAGGCGATGGGCCAGACCGCCGAGAACCTCGCGCTGGTCAAGAATGTCAGTCGGCAGGAGATGGACGAGTTCGCGGTGCGCAGCCAGAACCTGGCCGAAAAGGCGGCTGCCGATGGCTTCTGGGCGCGGGAGATCACGCCGGTCACCCTGCCGGACGGCACCGTCATCGCCACCGACGACTGTCCGCGTCCCGGGGTCACCCTCGACGCGGTCGCCGGACTCAAGCCGGTGTTCCGGCCGGACGGGCGGGTCACCGCCGGGAACGCCTGCCCGTTGAACGACGGCGCGGCCGCCCTGGTGATCATGAGCGATGCGAAGGCACGTGACCTCGGGGTGACGCCGCTGGCCCGGATCGTCGCCACCGGTGTCACCGGGCTCTCGCCCGAACTGATGGGCTACGGGCCGGTCGAGGCGTCCCGACAGGCGCTGGCGCGGGCCGGGATGACGATCGACGACATGGATCTCGTGGAGATCAACGAGGCGTTCGCCGCCCAGGTCATCCCCAGCTACCGCGACCTGGGCGTCGACATCGACAAGCTCAACGTGCACGGCGGCGCCATCGCCGTCGGGCATCCGTTCGGCATGACCGGGGCCCGGATCGCCGGCACGCTGATGAACGGGCTGCGCGCCACCGACGGCACCCTCGGGCTCGAAACGATGTGCGTCGGGGGCGGGATGGGTATGGCGATGATCATCGAGCGGCTCAGCTGACCGCGACCGTCAGATCGGCGGTTCCGGGTCGTACTGGATTCCGCGACGGATCTGCCGCGCCCGTTCGGGTCCGGCCAGCCGGATCACCAGGTGCAGCGCCATGTCGATGCCGGCGCTCACCCCGGCCGAGGTGATCAGATCCCCGTCGTCGACGAACCTTTCGTCCTCGCGGGTCTGGACGGTCGGGTCGAGCGCCAGCAGTTCACCGAAGCTGGACCAGTACGTCGTCGCGGGACGGTTGGTGAGCAGTCCGGCCGCGGCGTACACCAGGGATCCGGTGCAGACGCTGGTCATCAGCGGCACCACCTCGCGCTGGGCGCGCACCCAGGCCAGGTGGTCCGGGTCGCGGAGCAACGGGCGGGTGCCGGCGCCACCGGGATGCAGCAGACACCTCCAGCGGTGGGGCCGATGCCATCGAGTGATGGGCGCCGATGACCAGACCCTTCGCGGCCGTCACCGGCTCGCCGTCCTTCGAGAGGCAGAACACCGACCACCCGTCCTGCGGAAAGTTGCGGCACCAGTACGACAGCACCTCCCAGGGGCCGACGGCATCGAGTTCCTCGACATTCGGGAACAGCAGGACGCCGATATTTCGCCGGCCTTCGGTGCTTGAACCCTCGGTCATGTGCTCGCTCCCTCCCCGGTGCCGCTCTCTGCGGATGCGTATCGGGGATGCCGGGTGATGCTTGGTGGGACGTCTCCTGTCGGTGGTCATGGCACGCCGATATGGGACGTACCGTGATCAAATGCCCACCGATGTCGTCACCGTCAGCCGCAAGCAGACAGCGTTCCGCAGCATGCTGGCCGGGATCCTGCTGTACTCGGTGGTGTTGGGGTTCTTCAACGACTACACCGACATCCTGCACACCGGAACGTATTCGGTGACGTTCGCGGTTGCCGTGGTGATGCAGCTGTTGACCTACCTGACTTTTGCGTTGAAGAACCTGGTCGTCGCCCGGCTCCGTGCTCGGGGCGGGCCACAGCACAAGCTCGCCATCGCGTTCAGCGTCTGGCTGATCATGTTCCTGTCGAAGTTCGTGTTCCTGGGCGCGATCGCGGTGATCTTCCAGGGGTACGTCCAGATCAGCGGCTTCGTCGGGCTGATGCTGATCATCGTGATCATGACCGTGGCGCAACGACTCCTGCAGCTGATCGACCAGAAGCTCGCCGACTGACCGTCACGCTCCGGCGGCGCTCGTCGGAGACCTACTGCACGTAGAGGTCATAGGTGACCGAGATCGAGAACGGGAACTTCTGATATCTACCCGTGAACTCGATCCGGTGAAACCCACGGCTCAGCGGTTCGAGCAGCACCCAGTTGCCTCGAGCAGTGCTGTTCCCTGACGTTTCCTGCAGGCCGGTCGGGTTGCCTTCGACGGACTCAAAGGCGAAGTCGGGTGGGATGAACTCATACTTTCGTCCGGACACGGCGAGCGATCTGCCGTCGACCTTGACGCGCAACTTCGAGGGATTGAAGAGCTTGTCCTCCACACACTCTCGCCGGTCGTCGGCAGTTTCTCCGAAGAAGGGGTCTTCCTCTCGGTTGGAGCACTCAGCGGTGATCACCGGGAAGAAGATCTGGGTGCCGGCATCCACCGGATCCGTACAGACGCGCTCGACGGTCGAACTCGTGTTGAACGGAGCGGCGAGGAAGAGCACGTCGGGGGGCAGTTGCCCGACATCGCAGAGGACCGCGCCCTCGTCGAAGGGCCCGCCATTCTCCGTTGTCGTGCCGAGAACCCACAGCCACCAGTCGGTTGCCAACTGCTCATAGCGCGCCTCGTTGGCGATGGGGTCGACTGCCCGATGTTCGATCAGGGGGCGTGGCCGCCGCGGGTTGAGCCAACAATCCGCAGGCGAGGATTGCCACGAGAATCGAGCAAAGCACCCGTCGCAGAGGGCGAGTCGACGTGCCGTGGGAACGGGTGCGAGCAGGCATGGGATTCCCTTTCCAGCATCTCATCGCCGAGTGCGCGAGGTCAGTTCATCACCTTTGTCCGTTTCTCGGAATGTCGCCTGTCGGAACTGGCATCTTCACTCTGTTGCCACACCGGACGCCTCACATGACGGCAGCGACGCTTGCCGGGGACGAGATCCACTTTGCCGGCCAGCCGGTGCTACGGCGTGAACGTCAGGGGCATCGCTACGGTCCGGTCCACCCCGATCCGGTTGACCACGTGCACCGAGAGCACGGCATCCGCCACGCCGCGGCTCTGCAGCAGGTCACGGGTCTTCCGGCCGATCTTCACCACCGTCGAGTTGGTCGCGATGCTGGGGTCGACGATCTCGTCCTGAGTGTTCAGCAGCAGGTAGTGCCGGCCGGCGCCGTCCGTCAGCCGCCACTGCATCGTCGGGTCCAGGTCGTTCACCGGCAAAATGGTCACCTTGAACGACTCCGGCCCGTCTGCGAGCTTCACGGTGCTGGTCTTCTTGGGAGCGGTCGCAAGCTGCAGGTCCTTGCCGTGGAAGTGGTCGGCGCTGCCGCTCAGCCCGCCACCGGCTTTGGCCATCCGGATCGCCAGCGCGGCGTAGGAATCGGCGTTGCTCAGCCGGGAGGCGGTGCCCAGACCCGCAAGGTCGCTCTCGTCACATCCCGGGGCGTCCCCGTGCGAGCGCTCACCGAGAGCCCCCATGCCGCCGAAGAGGTGCATGCCTTCGTGCATCAGCGTGCGTTCCATGTTCACCTCGTCGGGGTCATGGACCCCGTCGTTGCAGATGTGGATCTGCCCGGTAATGAGATTGGTGACAGCGTGCGAGGCGTCGCTGCAGCCGAAGAAGGCGGCACAGTCGATCACCGGCCCGCCGGCCAGCCCATTCGCGGCGGTGGTCAGCGTGCCGGCGACCGCGGCCGCGGTCTTCTCGTCCTCGGTCCGGAAATACACGAACAGTGCGTCCCGCCCCCGTTGGCTCAGCGGTTTGGTGCGCAGCTCCGCCGCTGCCGCGTTCAGGTCGGGGACAGCGGCGGCGAGCGCCGCGTCGATCCGGGCGCTGACCGGGGCGCCGCATTTCAGCCGGCGGGCCACCGGTGGTTTCGGGTCCGGTGGCTTGACGCCCCGCTTGCGCAGCCGGATCAGGACCGCGCGGGCATCGGAGCGGGTGGCCGGGTCGCATCCGGCGTCGTAGGACCCTTCGGCAGCGGCCTGCCCTTCGGGCGCCCCCGGAACAGCATTGGTGCGCAGGAAGAACGACACGTCGATCGCCCTTTCCTCGCGCAGGATGACGTTCTTCTCCTCGGCGTCGACCGGGTCGGTGAAGCCGCGGACGAACTCCACCTCGAAGGCGGATTCCGGTTCGAACAGGTCGAAGTCCTTGATCAGTTGCCGCACCGCGGCCTCGTGCTCGGGTTTCATCCGTCCGCGACCGGCGGCGAAGTCGGTCAGCCGCAGGTCGTTTCCCAACCCGCCGCTGCGCACCGCTTTGCCGGGTGAGGTCAGCGACGCCTCCCGTTCACCGGGTTCGTACTTCGCGCAGTCGGACGGTGGTGGCGTCGGTGGAGCCGCCCCGAGCAGGTGGTCGTCCAGCGTCGACAGGGTTTTCGGGCCGGCCTGCCTCCCGGTGGGGAATGGGATGCCGTGCGCGGACTGGAACGCGGCGTTGGCCTGTTGGGTCGCGGCGTCGAAGGTGGACGTCTCGGCGACCGGGAACCCGGCCGCGGTCAGCGCCTGCTGCAATCGCCGCACCGGGTCACCCGAGCTCTTGCCCACCTCCAGCGCGAGGGACGCCGCCGACGCCGCGTTCTGCAGCGCCGGCGTGTTCAGCACCTCGGCCTGAAGAGCTGGCTTGGTCCGAAAACCGCTGTGCCGCTGCACCACCGGAATGCGCAAGGGGGAGGGGTCGACCACGACACGCTGCGCCGTGGCGTCATCCTCGGTGTCGCCCTGATGGCATGGACATTGATCCGGCGGTGTCGAGCCGCACCGCTGCACGGACAGCAATTGGGCCACGGCGCGGTTGCCGGCGGCACGCTGCAGGTGCAGCAGCTGGTGGGTCTGCGGCGCCCTGCGGGCCGGCCGGACCGCGGCAAGAGGTGCCGTGGCCGATGACGGCGGCATGCTCGCGACGAGGGTCATCCTGGCCTCCCGTCCTCGGCCCAAGCCTGACGAACGGCCCGGGACGTCGTCAGAGCGGTAAGGGCAGCAGAACGGCCCACCGGCGGTGCCCGATCGGGCAACATCATCCGGGCGGTGACCAGCACCAAATGTTCAGGTGCGGGCGGCATCGACAGCAGCCGCTCCCGCTGGATCGCCGGCCTGCTCCAATCCGGCGACCACCCCGGCGACGTCGGCCTCCGAGCGGTTCTGGCTGAGTTTCAGCTTCGCCTCGATCCGGCTGATCACCAGCTCGACCCCGACGATCGCGCGGAGCTGACCGGCGATGAACCGCGGGGGAGCGTCGTCGACCGTCCACGGGTCGTCGCGGTGGCGTTCGTGGTGCTCGGTGAGCCGACGGACCAGCATGTCCAGCCAGGTGACGTCGTCGTGGACCACGAGTTCGCCGTAGACGTGGGCGGTGACGTAGTTCCAGGTCGGCACCACCCGCCCGTGCTCGGCCTTGGCCGCGTACCAGGCCGGCGAGATGTAGGAATCCGGGCCGCGGACGATCACCATCGCCTCACCGATCGCCGGCAGCTTCCACTGGTCGTTGTTCCGGGCGACGTGCCCGAGCAGTGACCCGTGCTCGCCGACAGCCGGGTCGTACAGGAACGGCAGGAACGTCGCCTGCAGGCCCTGCTCGGTCGAGGTGATGAGGTCGGCGGCGCCGTGGTGGGTGAGCAACTCGTCGATCTGCGCCTGGTCGGCGGCGAAGTGCGCAGGCACGTACATGCCTCGATTATGAGGCTGATTCGGCCGCATCGTCGCGGGTCCGTAGGGTTAGCGCCCGTGACATTCGAACTCCTCCCCGCAGTGGACGTCGCCGACGGCCAGGCCGTTCGGCTGGTGCAGGGCAAGGCCGGCAGCGAGACCACCTACGGCGCTCCGCTGGCCGCCGCGCTGGCCTGGCAGGCGGACGGCGCCGAGTGGATCCATCTGGTCGACCTGGACGCCGCCTTCGGCCGCGGCTCCAACGCGGCGTTGCTGGCCGAGGTGGTCGGCACGCTGGACGTCAAGGTGGAGATGTCCGGCGGGATCCGCGACGACGAATCGCTGGAAGCCGCGCTGGCCACCGGTTGCACCCGGGTCAACATCGGCACCGCGGCGCTGGAGAAGCCGGAGTGGTGCGCGTCGGTGATCGCCCGCTACGGCGACCGGATCGCGGTCGGACTGGACGTCCGGGGCAGCACGCTGGCCGCGCGCGGCTGGACCGAGGACGGGGGAGACCTCTGGGAGGCGCTCACCCGGCTGGACGCGCAGGGCTGCGCCCGCTACGTGGTCACCGACGTCACCAAGGACGGCACGCTGCGCGGACCGAACCTCGACCTGCTGCGCGAGGTGTGCGCGGTGACCGACGCTCCGGTGGTCGCCTCCGGTGGGGTGTCGTCGCTCGACGACCTGGTCGCCCTGGCGTCGCTGTCGCCGCTGGGCGTCGAGGGCTCGATCGTCGGGAAGGCCTTGTACGCAGGCGCTTTCACCCTGCCCGAGGCGTTGGCCGCGGTTCGCTGACGGCGGGTGGGTTGACATGGCCGGAGTCGGTGACCGCCGCGGATCCGGTGGTCCGTACGAGGATCGCTACGGCTACTCCCGGGTGGTGCGGGTCGGCCCGCTGGCAATGACGGCCGGCTGCACGTCCGTCGTCGACGGTGTGGTCGAGGGCGTCGGTGACGCCGGCCTGCAGGCCCGGATCGCCATCGGCGCCGGTCTTGCCGCGCTGAGCGCGGTCGGCGTTCGCCCGGAAGAGGTGGTGGCGACCCGGATGTCGATCACCGACCGGGCCTTCGCCGAGGACGTCGGGCTGGCGCACGGCGAGATCTTCGGCACCATCCGGCCCGCCGCGACCATGGTCGTCGTCGCCGGGCTGATCGACCCGCTGATGCTGGTGGAGGTGGAGCTGACGGCCTGGGTGGGTTGAGCGCCTCGATCTCTGCTTTGTGCCACGCTTGATCCGTGGCTGAAACCATCACGCTTCAACTGGATGAAGATGCAGTGCGCGCGTTGGCGGTGCTCACCGATGACGGAACGGCTGTCTCCGATGCTGTGCGATCGGCCCTGATCGACGCTGCTCGTGTCATCGTCGCGAACCGCCTTCACGCCGAATCGACTGCGCTCGCAGCAAGTGAACAGGATCGCGCTGATGCGGCACAGGTGCTTCGTGACATGGAGACCTTGCGTGCTTGGTGAGGTCAACCTGGACACCGCCATGTGGATCCTCACCGTCCCGCGTCATGCCTTGCAGTCGTTTCCCGCGCTCAAGTGAGAAGCTCTACAGCACAACGTAAACCCGGGTGCTTTCGCGAGGCGTCCGTCCGCCGTCACCAGCGTGACGTCGAGCGCCTCCGCCAGTGCCACATAGCTGGCGTCGTAGCTGGTGAGGTTGGGACGAAGCTCCCAGCACCTGGCCAGCAAAGGAGCATGGGAGGCCCTTCGAAGTGGGAGGTCGATGAGGTCCGCGATAGCGTTTTTCCCTCGAAGCGCCGTGATCGCGCCAAGCGCGACGGTTCGGCGCAGGACAGACAAGACTTCCAGGTCGATCAATTCCGGCGCTACCAGCACTTCGCCGATCAGTCGATGTCTCGCGATCGAACCGTCATTGCCGTCGTCGACCAGGGCAACGACCAGCACGGATGCGTCAACGACGATCACGGTCGTCCATGATCACATCGACGGCCTGGGAGAAGCTGAGCTCGCCACCGGTCCGGCGGGCCGCGCGATCGAAGACTTCGTCGACTGTGGGAGCGCTAGCCTCCCTGACCAGTAGACCCAGGAGATATTCCTGCAGCGACTGGTGGGCCCGCGCCGCTCGCTGTCGCAAGACGGCATGGGTTTCCTCCGGTACCCCTTTGATCTGAACGCTGGTCATGGAGCCATTTTGGCGCCAGTGGCGCCAAAACGCAAGTGGTCCGCAGCTGCTGGGTAGCGCTGGGCGTAGGCAGTGGGCGGTTCGCCAAACAGGTCGGCGAAGTCACGGCTCAGATGGGCCTGGTCGGCGAACCCAAGGTCTGTCGCCAGCGCTGCCCAATCGATCGGCGTTCCGGTGGCCAGCCGCTCGGTGACCTCGTGCAGTCGGTACCGGCGGAGCACCCATTTCGGTGAGATGCCTACGTATTCAGCAAAGAGTCGTTGCAGCTGCCTCACAGTCAAACCGGTTGCGGCGGCGAGGGTGTCGACCCGCCCAGCGTCGGCTCGGTGCGGATGAGGCCGACGATCTCTCGTGCCTGCGCGCCCCTTGGTCCGGCTCGACATGTGCTGCCAGCAGCCATGCTTCGAGATCCTCGATGCTGCTCGACAGCCGTTGCCGGCGGTGGTGGTAGCCCGGGAATCTCGGAGGCGGGGACGATCCGATCGGTGATCGAGGCGACCGGAGCGCCCAGGTAGGAGCGGAATGCGCCCGGGTGGAAGATCGCGCCAACCACCCGTCCGCGTCCTTCCAACACCCGGATGACGTGGCGACTGGCCACACCGACCACCTGTGGCACCCCACCGTCGAAAGCCGTGAGGTGGACGTTCGGCAGCGGCACGATCTTCTGCTGATAAGGGGTGTCGTAGTCCCACTCGGCGGCCCAGTAGCCCTGGATGACGTCCGCGAGCTCGGGCGCCGGGGCTCGGAAGCTGTGCCGCTGGTGCTCAGTCCAGGCGCCACCCAACTCGCGGGGGTCGCGCTGGGTCGTCATGCCGTCCAGTGTCGCGTTCCTTCAAGACAGGGCGCCAACCGGTTCCTAGACTCGCGTCCCATGACGACTGCACTCGTTTCTCATTCCCTGATGACCGACGCCGGCGATTCCGTCCGAGCAGTGGTCCGTTCGGCTGCCGGTGCTCGGCTCGATGCCCGAACCCCCTGCGAGGAATGGAATCTCGGGCGATTGGTGCAGCATCAGCTGTACTACACACCGATCCTGGCAGCGTCCGGACGGCGCATCGAACCCTCGGTGTCCGGCGGCGAGCAGGATGTCTCGCTCGATGATTGGGCTGATGAACTCGACTCCGCGATCGCGGACCTGGCAGCGGTGTGGAGTACGCCGGAAGCCTGGTCCGGACTCACGTCGATGAGCGGATCCGACCCGATGCCGGCCGAGATGATCGGCGGCATGGTGCTCGGCGAGCTGGTCGTGCACGGGTGGGATCTGGCCCGTGCGGCGGGTGTCGAGCCGGAGTTCTCCGACGAGGTGCTGGCCGGCACGATGGTCGCGGTGACGTCGATGGCCGAGCTGGGCCGGGGCATGGGGATCTTCGGGCCCGAGGTCGTCGTTGACCCAGACTCGCCGGTTCTGGATCGCATTGTCGCGCTGACCGGCCGGGATCCCCACTGGGACAAATGATCTGCGGCTCAGGGGACTTACTCCAGGATACGCAGTCGATCCCGGGCAGATCGCCGAACCTGGCCGCGCGGTCCGTCGTGATGATCGTTCGTCGGGTGGCCGCTGCTGTCGCGGCGATGATCAGATCATGTGCACCTCGTCGGGTGCCGGTGCGCTGAACATGGGCCAAGAGGCGGCCGTGCTCTTCCGCAGTTGCGAGGGAGTAGGGCTCGATCGGGATCGTCTCCAGCAGCTGGGCGACGAACTCGGAACGCCTTTCTCGGTCCCGGGCGTCGGCAAGCTCGATCCCGGCCCGCAGCTCGGCAACTGGTCACTGCGGCCAGCACGACGTCATCGTCCTCGGCGATGGCGGCTCGCAGCGTCAGCCGAAAGCGTTCCGCAGCGATGAGCACGCCGGTATCCATGATCAGTCGTCGGGCCACGAGGGACTATCGGAATCGACTGACGCGATCGCTGACTCCACGTCAGCCGCGAATCTGTCGTCCACCTGCGGTCGATCGAGCAGGGTGAGCACCGCGGAGCCGTTCCCGTTGGTGGTGGGCCCCATCACTGCGACCCGGCGTCCTCCACGGGTGACGACGACGGTCTCACCCTGCTCCACCTGGTCCAGGAGTGCAGCAAAAGACCGACTGGCCTCGGTCGCCGTCACGGTACGCATGGAATCAGATTATCTGATTCCGACGAGTTCGGCCAGGTCGATTCGCAGCGAGGGCCGGCCCCGACACTCAGGACAACGCCCGACGCGTCCGGACAACCGCCGGGACGTTGCCCAGACATCACTGGCATTGTCCAGAGGGCGTCCAAGGAGGAGGGCGACCGTGCGCGATTCAGGCTGGGACCGAATGTCATGGGGAAGTCAACACACGGCTCTGGAAGCGATGACAAACTATGGAGACTGACGACCCGGCTGGTGGGAGTGACGAATGGTCCGCACGGTAAACATGCGTGAGGCCAAGACCCACCTGGCGCGACCTCGTCGACGAGGAGTTCATCATCACAAGGGATGGCCGGCCGGTCGCTCGGGTCGTGCCCATTCGCGACGAGACTTCGGTGCCTCGGATTGGATTCCTGCCCGATATCGCCGTGCCCAGCGACTTTGACGAGATGGGCGAGAATGTGATTCCGCATTTGTTCGGCGCACCATGACGGCCAACCTGCTCGGCACCCATGCCTTGCTCTGGGCGGCCCCAGATTCGGCGTTCCTCCCGGGTCCGGTCAAGACCGCATTTCACGGAAAGCGATCCGCAGGGTCTCGGCGAAGAGTTCCGGCGTGGCGGCGGCAGGGAAGTGTCCGCCGGTTTCATGCTCCTCCCAGCTGGTGACCGAGAAATACCGCTCGGCCAGCTCTCTCGGCAACCGGGGAAATGGCACGCGCTCCCCGCCGAACAGACTCACGGACGTCGGGACCGGGGATTGATCGTCGATGGGTAGCGCGGTTCCTGGCGTGTGCCGGTACTTCCAGTACGGCAGCATCGAGGTGGCGATGGTCCCGGTTGCCCAGTAGAGGGTCAGGGTTGCCAGCAACAGGTCTCGGGGGAAGGCCGGCAGGCCGTCGGGATCCGGACTGCTCCACGCGACGACCTTCTCGCCGATCCAGGCGGCGAGACCGGCGGGAGAGTCCTGCAGCGCAACGCCGATGGTGTCGGGTTTGGTGGCGTGCTGATGCGCGTAGCTTCCTTCCTCCGCAGCCCACGTCTCCACCTCCTTGGCATACCGCTCGACTGGCGGGCGACCAAGGCCGCGGTGGCAGCGGAACAGCTGGGGACGCCAGATGGATGCCGGCGACCGACCGGGGGTGAGCGCGCGCCAGCTGCGGAACCACGCCGGCGCCGAGGTCACTGCCATGAGCCACGAAGCGGTCGAACCCGAGCCCTTCGGTCATCAGGGTGTGCCACATCTCGCCGATCTGTGCGGCCGTGAGCCCGCCGGGCGGGGGCGGCGCGGAAAAGCCGAATCCCGGCATCGTGGGAATGACGACAGTGAACGCGTCCTGAGCTGTGCCGCCATGGGCCGCAGGATCGGTCAGCAGCGGCAGCACGTCCAGGTACTCGTAGAACGAGCTGGGCCACCCGTTGCAGAGCAGCAGCGGTAGTGGGTTCGGGCCGGCTCCCGGCACGATGAGCGCATGGCACCAGCTGGCCGTCGATGTCGACCCGTTGGTGCGTCAGATCGGACTGACTGCGCCGAAATGCCCCGGCATCAAAGTCTTTCCAGTCATCGATCAGTTCGCGGAGCCACACACCCGAGATCCCGCGGGACCATTCGTCGTCGAGTGACGGCAGCCGGGTGCGGCCCACTCGTGCGCGGAGATCGTCGATGATCGAGGGCTCGAAGGTCACGTCCATCGGTTGCATATGCAGGTGGTGGTCTGTCATCGCGCGATGCCTCCGTGTCCCACGCCTGGAGAGTGGCAGGCGATTCCCACATGATGAAGCGGTGCATCGGGCCACTCCACACCGAACGCCGGACCGAATAGCCGATTATTGCGCTCTACATTGTGCTGATGAGATGGCGGGGGATTCTGGTCGGGGGACTGTCGGTGGGGCTGCTGGCGGGCTGCTCCGGCGGCGCTGAGGTCGCGGCACCGACTGTGACGACCACGGCGACGGTGGTCTCCACTGTGACGACGTCGCTGGCCCCGACGACCGTCAGCGGCCCGACGCTGACCCAGGCCGCCACGACCACCCTTACGGTGACTGAGACAACCTTCGAGTCTGCGGAGACGACCACATCCGCGGAGGTGTCGGAAACGCTGACGGTCAGGATCGTGTCCTTCGATCCCGCCAGTGGGGCGCTCACCTACGTGCATCAGATACACATCGATCCGGGTGAAACCCAGCCCTACCTCGGGGACGATCCTGCTGATTCCGTTGGAGCACACGGGAATCCTGACGTCGAATGCGCCGACCGAGCTCATCTACAGCCCCTGTGGAACCAGGAAAGAACTGGTGCGCACCGGCCCTGCGCCGTGTACCCGGACGGACCTGGCCACAGTGGTTGCGGGGCTGGGGGACGTCTACGCGGAGATCGACATCAACGGCTCAGAGATCGCGGCCGTCCGGGAGACCTATCAGGCGTAGGCGGGACCGCGACGGTGGTTGACCTGGAGTCGGCAAGGTTGCTCCGGGAGTGGAAATCGTCATCGATCAGTTGAGCGAGTGAATCTCGGTCGGTGTGCTGCGTCGACTATCGCGGAGATGCCCCTTGGGGCACCGAAGTCGTCCCTCGTGGACGTTGTGCTGGCCCTACTCATTGACCCGGGTGAATCGGACACTTCTGAGGGTGGGGACACGCGAAGCCGGGCGTCGCGACCGCCGGCATGAGACCCCCAGTCGATCAATGAGGGGCGATGCCGGTACTACGACAACCGACGACTCTCAGGTCCAGCGCGGCGTCATGCGAAACCTGCTGACGGAGGATGGTGTCAATCCTCCACTCCGCGCTCGGCAGGCAAGTTTTGTCACGGCGAACGCGATGCTGGAATTGCAGCGCGCGGCCGGCAACCACGCGGTGGGAGTTCTCGTTCCGACGAAGCAGGACCTCCGCGGACCATCATCGGCCCCCGGGAACCGAGTCCGGGCACGCCGTCCTGCAGCGCCAGCCCGCCAAACCTGACAAGACCCCGCCGCTGACGCTCAACATCAGGATCGCCAGTTCCCAGAACGTTGTCGAGAATGCGGACCTCAGCGGCCCGAAGAAGGACCTCGTGAAAGAGATCTCCACCGACCTGAGGAACCAGTTCCTGAAGCACCTTCAGGACCGACTGGCGTTCTTAAAGTCGGACAAGATCAAAGTGACGATCTCATTCGGTCAGTTCGCCGACAAGGACCTCAAGGTCGCCGGCAACATCCAGGTCTGGCTGGTGCCGGAGCTGGATCAGTCGTTTGCCGCGGGTGCGGTGATGAAGAAGAAGTACAAATACTCGGACAAGGCGGCACAGGACGTGAACGCCGAATTTGCCGACGATCCCGACCGGCGGGCCAGGCAAGGACCCGCAACACGCTGCTGGCCTGACCGTCGGTTCAACAGTGGACCCCAAGGATGCGCAGAGCGGGCGACCGATCTTCGTGAAACTCCGGGAGTCGTTCGTGTCCAGGGGTGGGCTCTCCACCGACATGAGTGAGTACAAGGCGGGCAGAAAAGCTGCCGCTCAGGAGCGGATCAATGATCTCGCCACCACGACTCTGCATGAGCTGGGACACCTGTTCGGCAACAAGCACACCGAGGGCAACCTGGTCCCGTTCACCGCGAATGATCCGAAGTCGAAGCTGAAGTACAAGCAGTCCTTCCCACCGAAGATCATGGACACCGTCAGTTTGCGCGGGAGGCCGGTCAACGACGGTCATGAGGTGATCACCAAGGAGGAAATCGAGAAGCTCGGCGGGTGGACGAAGTTCCTCAAGCTGCTGGAGCACCCGAGTATCAAGAAGGCGCACCTCAAGGGCGAAGACATGGAAGTCTGGTACGACTACAGCAAACTGGAGTTCGACGAGGACCAGAAGACCGCGATGAAGTCGTTCGCGGAGTTCCTACGCGGGGCGAAGAATAATAAGGTGTCGAAGTAGTTCAACCCTTTCTGCACCGTGACCCAGGTATTGTGCAGACTCATTCAGCCTGGTCTGTGATGCTCGAGGGTTTCCCTTTTCTTCTTCTGTTCGGCTTGTTGCCCGAGGTTCGGTGGCTGTAGAGAAGGGCTCAGCAGGCGAAGGTTAGTTGTACGCGCCAGCGAGACCGAACGCGAACAGATGCCGTTGCCTCCAAGTTCGGTTGCGCCACCGGTGGGGGCGAGAGCTCACCGGCTCTATGATCGGCAGACGCGGCCCGACGGGCACCTCCCACCGGAGACAGACCCCCACCCGCACGAGTTTCTTCGTGCTGCCCGGGGGGCCATCCGTTATGTTGCTGCGACACCGCGGTCGCGCGTTTGCGGATTTCACCGCGCAACCTTCATTAGTGGAGGCTCGACTGGCTGACCTGCTGCGTCATCACACCGGTCGCCGCCCGTCGCCGGCGGAAACTCACTCCTGGTCGGGAAGCTTGCCAATCCTCGCGCAGGACCTCATCGACGCAGGTCTCGACAACGTTGAGGTGCTCATCGAGCACCAGCTGCCACTCACCAGCAAACGCGTCGATGTCATTCTGGCTGGGCGACACCCGCGAACGGGCGCGGCATCCTATGTCGTTATCGAGCTAAAACAATGGAGCAAGGCCACACTGTACGACCAAACCGGGGAACTGGTCACGGTCCACGGCGCACCTGGAGGTCCACGGCTTCATCCGGTCGCACAGGTCCAGAGGTACTGCGATTATCTGGTCGACTTCACGTCCACCTTGCACGATGAACACGACGCCGTGGCCGGAGCTGCTTACCTGCATAATGCCGATGCAGAACTCGAGCAAGAGCTCGGCGGCTACCCGCAGTCCAACCGAGGACGGCTCTTCACCGGAGCGGGACGCGGGAAGTTCATCAAGTTCCTTCAGTCCCGGCTAGAACCCGGCGTTTCGGGTTCGCCGTTCGCTGATCAGCTACTTCATTCTGCCGCCGCACCGTCGCGCCAGCTCCTTACGGTTGTCGCTGACGAGCTGGCCGCTCGAGAGCAGTTCATTTTGCTGGATGAGCAGGCCATCGCGTTTGATCTGGTGTTGCACGCTGTTGAGGAGGCGCGTGCGGGTGACAGCAAAACAGCGGTGATCATTAGTGGGGGACCTGGCAGCGGCAAGAGTGTGATCGCTCTAAGCCTCATGGGCGCGTTAGCTGCTCGTGGTCGGACAGTGGTTCACGCAACCGGGTCGAGGGCTTTCACCCAGACGCTTCGCGACGTCAGCGGATTCCGAAAGGCCCGAGCCGGCACGGTCTTCAAGTATTTCAACTCGTTCATGGATGCCGAGCGCAACGGCTTGGATGTATTGATTCTTGACGAGGCACATCGAATCAGGGAGACCTCCGAGAATCGTTACACTCGGGCGGCTATGCGTAAAGGGCGGCCTCAAGTCGATGAACTCTTGGACACAGCGAGGGTTCCAGTCTTCCTGCTCGACCAACACCAGGTCGTCAGACCAGGCGAAATGGGGACCGCAGAGGACATTGCGCGGCATGCCGCCGCCAAAGGGCTGCGTGTCGTTCAGGTCTCGCTAGATGCACAATTTCGATGTGGTGGCAGCGAAGCCTACATCGATTGGGTACAGAGGCTGCTCGGTCTAGCCGAAAACGGGCCGATTGAATGGGACCCGGATGAACGCTTCGTCCTCGACGTTGTTGAGACTCCGTCCGAGCTCGAGTCACGCCTCGCCGTGTACCGCGATACAGGCTTTGGTGCACGAATGACCGCTGGCTTTTGCTGGTCATGGAGTGAACCAAAGGCTGACGGCGCGCTCGTGCGAGATATCGAGATCGGCTCATGGTCGCGTCCGTGGAATTTGAAGGGCGATCGGGGCCTGCCCGGAGCGCCGCCTTCAGCGCTATGGGCGTCTAAACCCGAAGGATTTGGTCAAGTCGGTTGTGTCTATACCGCTCAGGGCTTCGAATATGACTGGAACGGCGTCATTATTGGTCCGGATCTCGTGTGGCGCAAGGACCGCTGGGTGAGTCGGCGCGGCTATAGCAAGGACCCGGATTTTCGGTCGGTCAAGGCAGTGAATGATGCCGAATTTGATCGCCTCGTCCGTCATGTTTATAAGGTGCTGATGACGCGCGGCATGGTCGGCACGTTATTGTATTCAACAGACGAGGAAACGCGAGAATTCTTGCGATCGATGATTCCCTAATCACATCGAACGTCGTGAGTCGAAGAATGGTGACTTTAGAGGAGCCTCCACCTGCTGGGTCACGCGCGTGTCACTTTAGGGTAGAGGCACGAGTTGATCTGCTAAGTGGTTCTCCTGAGCGATGGGTGGCTGCGGCGACCCTAAGTGCTCGATACAGCAACCTCGAATCCCCAAGCCTCCTGCGCAACTCCCGTTCCAAACCCGCGATCGGGTACAGATTTTGCGGCGCCCGCGTGTCTTTGTACTCGGTGGATGCGAACCTCACGAGAGCGACTTGACTCAGGTTGGCAAGCGCGACGACTTCGCCGACCGGAAGGTCTGGGGAGCATTCGACTCGCACGATTCCGGCCCACGGCGCGCTGGGTAGGCAGGGAAGTCGGAGGTACCAGGAGAACCGATCCCAACTCTTTCCAATCCGGAACACCGGCGTTCGCTGGGCCGCCTGCAGCGAACCGACCATCCTGTGCTGCTCCGCGGGCAGGTAGGCGGCCAGGTGACTCTTGATGTACCCGAGCGCCCGCGGCAGATGGCCACGCCCGCGCAGCGGCCCGTCGACCACCAGCAGATCATCGGCCGTCGGCGAATGTCCGGTCGCCTGCTCGCGCGCTCCCACCGCGACCAGCAGCTCGATGTCTGCCAACCGCCCTTGCAGGGCGCTCGAAAGAGTCACGGACAAGGGAACTTTAGGATCCGGCTTGGCGAAGCTCGCCGCATACGGCCCAGCCGACGTGACAATGTCCTCCGCGTGCGGCGCGACGGTGAACAGCCCGCGGCGGACCTCGGCCCCGAGGAAATGCGCGCCGGCGCCACAGCAGCACACGACACCCGCCGCGTAGGAGGCGCAGATCGCCGCCGATGCGTCCGTCGCGGGTGAGCCGTCACTGACGTCGTCGATCCACACCCTGGCCTCGATTCTTCGTACCCCGTCGACGAAGAGAACAGGGCTGGGCAGGGCCAAGGTTGTCGTGGCGGAGATGGGCCGCCAGCGGTTCGGTGGAACCTCGACCCCGATGTCGACCTCCGCTGAGGACTCACCGAAGTCCTCCTCGAGCTCGAGGCTCGTGCCGTAGGTCGGGTCCCATCCGTCGACGGAGAAGCTCATCCCCGGCCTCCGAGGGGCGGCGGGGGAGCGATCCGTCTCTACACCGGTTGGCTCGTGAGTCACGCCGTCTCCCGGGAGATGCTGGAAGTTCGGCTATCGCGGTTGACGACGAAACGGACCGGGACCCGCTCCGCGAGGGCGGCGACGTGGGTGACGACACCAACCATCCTGTCGCCTTGGGCCAGGCTCTCCAGCGTGGCGGCCACGATCTCCAGGGTCGATTCATCAAGAGTCCCGAAGCCTTCATCCAAGAAGATCGAGTCGAGTCGCGCCGCACCTGCGGCGGCCATCGAAGATAGTTGGGTGCTCAGGGCGAGTGCTAGGGCAAGGCTCGCCTGGAAGGTCTCGCCACCCGAGAGGGTCCGGACTCCGCGCTGGCTGTCGGCATCGGCGTGGTCAATGACGAAGAACTCCCCGTTGCGGTGGGTGAGCTCGAACTGGCCGTTTGACAGGTCGGCCAACCGCAGCGAGGCATCCGCGACGAGAGTGTCAAGCGCAGCCGCCTCCAGCCACTCCGGGAATTGGTTGCTGCGCAACAGGTTGCCCAACATTGCGGCGATCTGCTGCTCCGACTCGGCGGAGGCGTGTTCGGCAGTTAAGCGGGCTGCCTGCTCGCGTCGTTCGACGATCCGAGCGCGTTCGGCGCGCGCCTGGTTGAGCGCCGTCGCAGCGGCGACCGGTGCCGTGTTGACGATCTCGCCTGGTGGAAGTGCGACGTCGAGGGCATCGATCTCGATCTCGAGCAGCGAGGCGATCTCGTCGCGGTGCGCGGTGCTCATTCCGACGGCCTCTTGCGCCGTGGGAAGAGCTGCAGCTCGAACGCCGGCCTGCGCAACCGACCACGCAATCAAGGTGTTCCATCCCGACAGCGCCGACCCATCAGGCAATTCCGGGGCGCCGAGGGCGATCACACCATCCCGTGCCTTGCGCAATCCCTGCCATGCGCCGGCAACGTCCTGCTGCAGTGCCCGCGCCGAATCCTCGGCTTGCTCCCGTGAAACGCGAGCGTTCAATAGCGCGGCATCGGTGGTGCGGGCTTCAGATGTGAGCCGGTCGATCTGAGCGAGTTGCACAATCACTTCTTGATCGGTTGGGGCGTCGAAAAGGGACGCGGTGAGCTCACCCAGGCGGGTTTGAAGTCCCTTCAGTGCGGCCTTCACCCGTTCATGTGCTGCGGTGGCCTCAGTCTCCGCTTTCCGTGCGTTCGCGGCCTGGGCCTGTGCATCAATGAGTGCCTTCTCTGCGAGGTGAAGCGCGGCCCGGGCAGCGTTCTCCGCGGTGTTTGCGCCGGTGAGCGCCTGGCGCCTGACTTCGGCTTGTGCAGCCGCCCACTCGGTGAGTCGACTCCACGAGTCCATGAGTTGAGAACTGTCCAGAGCCGGAGCGCCCAACGCCACTAGCGGATCCCGAACCTGCTGAAGTGAGTTGCGCAGGATCGTCGAATCCTCTTCGGCCCGGCGAACGGCCGCCTCTGCGGCGGCGTACTTGGTGCGTGCCTGCTGCACGGCTTCGTCAGCGCTCTGAGCGCGGGCATCGAGCCGGTCGAGATCGTTGAGCGTTTCCTGAATGACGTCCGCTTCGGTCGGTTGCCCGTCGAGTGCCGAGCGCAGCCTGATGATCCGTTCTTTGGCAGCAGACAGCTGCGCTTCGATGGCGGACATCAGCTGAGCGGCGGCTGAGTCATCGGCGCGGGCCTTCTGCACTGCGACATCCGCCGCGGCGACTGCCTTGTCCGCCGCCGCAAGTTTCGGCGCATGAGCAGGCGCTGGAAGCGTCGCAACAACCTGCTCGCAGACTGGGCATGGATCACCGGCCACGAGGTGCGGGCGTAGTGCTGCCGCCCCGTTCGCGACACTGGCTCGGTCGCGGGCGATTCGAGCCTTGTCGCGTGCGGATGTCGCCGCCGTGAGGGCGGCCTGGGTGCGTCCGAGTTCAGCAGCGGCCAGTGTTGCCCGAGCGTCTATCGGTTCCAGAGCCGCCATTGCGTCCGCCAGCTCGGCTAACTGCCGCAGGGTCAGCTCCAATGGCGCGCGGCGCGGCGCACTGCGGATTGCGGCCCTGGCTTCGGCATCGGATCCTTCGGCGGTGGCAAGGCGATCTACAGACTCTTTGAGTGCCGTATGGGCGGTCCGGCTGCGTTGATCGAGTTCGGCCAGCCCGGCGGGAAGGTTGACGGCGATGAGGTTCTCAGCCTCGGCGGCGAGTTGAACTACCGCGGAGCCGGCCATCGCCGCCTTGTCGGCGGCCGCGTCTCGGAGGTTGCGACAGCTATCGACGGCCTGACTTGCCGCGATGGATTGATTGATCGCCTGCTCGAGCCGGGTTGCCGCGGCATCGACGTCCATACGGGCAGATGGGACGTCGGAGAGAATTTGACGCTGCTCGGCGTGCTCCCGGCGTGCTTGTTCCAGGGGTTCGCGATCCGGTGCGGCGGCGAGGGCATCACGAGCCACGGCATCCGCCGTCTGTGCTGACCGTTCGGCATCCTTGGCCCGCTGCAGGGCCTGCTGCTGTGCGGTGATGGCGGTGTCCAGTTCGGTGATGCCGTCCGGCAGGCGGATCGACGTCAGCAGGTTGTGCTCGTCGGTGAGCTGGGCGAGGGTTCGCTCGGTGCGGGTGACCGCGTCGGTGGCTGAGCGGAGTCGGGGAACCGCGAGATCGACGTTCTCGGTGAGCGCGAGCAGCGCCGATTCCCGTTCGGCGGCAAGCGCTTCCGTTTCGGCGGTGGCATCGAGATAATTCGCTAATTGGTCGACCAGCAGTGTCGCTCGCTGCCCAGCGAGGGACGCGCGGCTATTGGCTGCCTGCCCTATCTCTTTATACAGACCGGCGCCGAGCAGCTTCAGCAGGATCTCTCGGCGTTCGGATCCTTTGGCGCGCAGGAACTCCGCGAACTCACCCTGCGGCAAAACCACGCACTGGCAGAAGTGCTCGAACGACAAGCCCAGCAGTTTTTCCACGGCAGCGGTCACCATTCCGTCGGCGGCGATCACCTCCGTCAGATCGTTGATCGTGCCGAGCGCAGTGGGATCAAGAAGCCTTTCCAGGCGGCCACTCTTGATGTTCACGCCACCGGCCTTGGCGCGCCGCAGCTCTCGGGCAACGACGTAGCGCTGTCGTTCGACGTCGAACACCAGTCGCACGGTGCCGCGCACGGCGGTCGGGGCCAGCGCGTACATCACCATCCGCTTGTCCTGCCAGCGTGGCACGGTGCCATAGAGGGCGAAGGTCATCGCGTCGATGACCGTGGACTTCCCGGAGCCGGTCGGTCCGACCAGGGCGAAGTAGTCGGCGTCGGTGAAATCAACGGTCGCCTGATCGCGGAACGACGCAAAGCCGTCCATGTCCAGCAGCACCGGGCGCATGGCGGTCCCTCAGCCTGACGAGCCGGACATCGTGACCCGATCATGCAACTGCTCGAACAGCGCCTGCACCCGAGTGTCGACCACGCCGACCGAGGTGCAGTATTCGGCGAACAGCTCACCGGGCGAACGGTCTGCCGGGTTGACAGTGGGCCGGGCCGGGTTCACCACGGCGGCGAACTCCGGGTCGATCCGCACCTCCAGAGCGTTCGGCAACGCGTCGGTGATGGCTTCGCGCAGGCCCGCGCTGGTGGGCTCCCGGACGTAGACACGCAGGAAATCGTCTCCGAGTTCGTCGGCGCGGGCCACGAGTTCGGCAACAGTGCCGTGCACGGTCTGCAACCGCCTGCCCGCGGTCACCGGAATGTCGGTGACCTTGGCTGGGGTGGTGGGGGTGGCCTCCACGATGCAAACAACGTGCGCGTTGTCCTGCTCGCCGAAATCCACCGCGAATGGTGACCCGCTGTAGACGACCGGGCACGGCGCAGGCAGCGTCTGCCGCCGGTGCAGATGACCCAATGCCACATAGTGGGCCTCGGCCGGGAAGGCACTTGCCGGCACGTTGTATTCGAAGATCGACTGCGCGGCCCGCTCACCGCCGCCGAAGGTTCCGCCGGTGACCGTCAGGTGCGCCATCACCACGTTCACAGCGTCCGCGGAGAACGATTCGGCCAGGTTCGCGATGACCTCACGGACCATATCGTCGTAGTCCCGCGACATCTCGGAGGGAGTGGACGCGATGAGCTGGGCGGCCCGGACCGCGTAGCGCTGGGACAGGAACGGCAGGACGGCGACATTGACCCGTTCTCCGGTCGATCGAGCGTTGAAGCTCACCACGCCGCCGCGGTCCGCGGTCCGAACGGATCCAACGAACGTGATCCCAACGGCACCCATCAGCGGCCGGTAGGCGTCGAAAGTGGCGGCACTGTCGTGGTTCCCGGCGATCGCGATGACCTGTGCGCCGGTGTCCCGCAGGGCTAGCAGGGCTTGCACGACCAACTGCTGGGCATCGGCCGACGGTGCGGATGCGTCGTAGAGGTCGCCGGCGATGAGCACCGCGTCCGGCTGGTGTTCACGCGCGATGCCGATGATCTGCGCGATCACTGCGCGTTGCTCGTCGAGCCGGTTACGGCCCTTGAGGGTCTTACCAACATGCCAGTCGGAGGTGTGCAGGAACTTCACCTGTTGATCCTCCCTCTTAGTGGCGGCACCTGGGTGGTCTCGGGTCAGAAGGGCGGTGCGTCGTCGGCGGGCTGCGGCAGCCTACTGAAGGCGGAGGCCGTCGGCCGGTTCGCGGGTGCCGGCGGCGGGGTGCCGCACTCGGACTGCCGGGTGGCCCAGGCAGGGAACGGGAACTCGACCGAGAGTGGCACCGGGATCTCCGGTTGGCTGACGAACATAGTGCCGGGTTTGGCCAGGGTGGCCCGGGTGCGTTGGCTGGGCGGCAGGAACCCGTACTCGGGTCGGCCGGCTTCGGCGGCGTCGAGCCGGCCGACGACCTTGATGCTGGAGTTCGAGACGATCCGCCGTTCGACCTCGCTGGCGGTCTGCTGGGCGCCGATCAGGATGATCCCGAGGCTGCGGCCGCGCTCGGCGATGTCCAGCAGTACGTCCTTGATCGGGCTGTTTCCCTCCCGGGGCGCGTACTTGTTGAGCTCGTCGATCATGGTGAACAGCAGGCTGCCAGGACCGGAGGCTTCCTTCCTGGCCGTCTCGGCCGCGAGCACGACACCGACCACGAAACGCTGCGCCCGTTCCCGGAGATTGTGCAGGTCGACCACAGTGACCTGCTGGTTGCCGGTGGAGATCTGCCGGGTGCCGGAGTCGGGCAGGTCGGCTCTGATGAGGTCCCGGAGCGGCTTGAGCGATGATCGCAGCCGACGGATGAACGCGTTGATGGTGCCCACTCCGGTGACCGGTCCGGCCCACTGGGGGCGGGAGGTGTCGTCGGTGAGCCGTTCGACGATGACGTCGACCAGTTCGTCGTAGGTGCGGCAGGTGTCCCCGTCGATGCTGACTCCGCCGTCCTTCCCAGCGGGTTGCGCGTCCAGCCGGAGTCGAGCGGCGACCTGGCTGACGACCATCGTGTACTGGTTGCGTTCGTCCTCGGCGTCGGTGAAGACGTAGGGGAGCAGTTCACCGGTGCAGAACTCGGCCAGGGTCCACCAGAAGGGGTCGACCCCGCTGGTGCGACCGCTGACGTGCGGCCGGCCGGTCGGGTCGTCGGGGGTGGGTGGTGAGTAGAAGCCAACGGAGGCAAAGGGTTCCGCGGGGAGGCCGACCTGGGCGTAGGCCTGTCGCAGCTCGTCGTTCAGCCGGATGTTGGCGTAATCCAGGAAGAGCAGGTCTTCGCCCTTGACCGAGAACACCAGGGCCTTGGCATTGACGGCGCGGGTGCCGAGGACTCCGGAGCGAAAGATGGAGTGCAGCAGGAACAAGGCGTAACTGGTCTTGGTCGCAACACCGGAGATGCCGCTGATCGAGATGTGGGCGCCGCGGGTGCCGTCCAGGAAATCGAGGTTGATGTAGATCGGCGAGCCGTCCCGGCCAAGACCAATGGGCAGCTTGCGGTCCATCTGGTCGAAGTACAGCGCGTGCTCGCGGTCATCTCCGGTGGCGCGGCGGACCGGCTCGCCCGGGCCGGGGCGGCACGTAGCACTCCGGCTCGACCCTTGTCGTGGTGATCTCCGCGGTCTCCTGCACCCGGGCCGGCAGCACGCCGTCGCTGATCAGGAAGACGTCGGATCCGAAGCTGGCGCCCTCGTGTCTCGCGGTGACCTCGGTGACCACTCCGGCGATCGTCACCTGTCCGAAACCCGGGCACGATGCGCGCGGTGATCACCACGTCGTCCAATTGCAGGTAGGCGTCATCGTGGAGTGCCACGTGGAAGCTGAGCGGGGTGGA
>CAVRCD010000007.1:0-334968 GCA_963719475.1 uncultured Actinomycetota bacterium
TCTGGGTACTTCAGGTGAACATCGTCATCGCGGACCCTACAGAGCGACGGGCGAGAGTGTCCGCTACTCACCGCTAGCGCCTATTGAGCGCATCCACGGCGGTGAATCCCATTTTGGTATGTTATTGGTATGAGTAGGCAGATCACCGTTCGGTTACCGGACGAACAGGTCGACTTCCTGGATGCTGAGGTCGCCGACGGACGCGCGACCAGTCGGGCCGCGGCCATAGCCCGGGCGTTGCGCCGTGAACAACGCAGACATCGCGCAGAACTGGACCTGCGGACCGTGCTGGACGCCGGTGACGACCCCGACCTCGTTGCCTTGCAGGACTGGGCAGCCCACCGCTCCTACCCGGATCTCGAGTAGTGCGGCCGATTCATCTTGCCGCCCTGGACAAGACGCGACCCGTCCTCGTCCTGACACGTGACATTGCCATCGGTCGTCTCCGGACAGTCACTGTCGCGGCAATCACCTCGACCATCCGAGATTTGGCGACGGAAGTTCGGGTCGGACCCCAGAACGGTCTGGATCATGACTCGGTGGTGAATCTGGACAACATCTTCACCATCGATCACCGCAGCCTCGGCCGTCGGGTGGGATTCCTGCTCGATCACCAGGAAACGGCACTCTCGGCAGCGGTGATCAACGCGTTCGACCTCGACGCCCAAGAGGGGTAGGGGTGCAGTGACGGAGTCGGTAGAGGTCAGGGGACCATTCGGGACGCGGCGGCCGGCAACTCGTGGCGGCGACCCACAGTCCCAGCAGCACAACGAGAACGACGGCGGCGAAGCTCGGCCATAACGATTGCTGCGACAAGACCTGCCAGCATCCAATGCTGAGAAGTGTCGCCCTGGCGATCTTGTGGAGAGAATCAGCGGGTTACCCACCCGTAGTTCGGCGGTTGACCCCATTCTGCGCGAACCCCAAGGAGAGGAGATTCAGAAGTCTCGCCGGGTTTGCTGAAGCCTCGCGGATCCGATCGCTGAGGAGAGAATCGTGTTCAACATCGCTCTTGTCAACTCCGGTTGAACCTTGACCCTCTGGTTCCGGTTGAAAACTGACCCACCTGGTTGGTCATCAGTCGGTTTTGGGGGTGGGAACGCGGCCGAGGTCGCGGTCTTTGAGTCGGTAGCTGTCTCCTTTGAGGGAGATGACGTCGGCGTGGTGGACGAGCCGGTCGATCATCGCGGCGGCGACGACGTCGTCGCCGAAGACCTCGCCCCAGCGGCCGAACTGTTTGTTGCTGGTGACGATCAGGCTGGCCCGTTCGTACCTGTTGGAGACGAGTTGGAAGAACAGGTTCGCCGCTTCGGCTTCGAAGGGGATGTACCCGACCTCGTCGATCACGAGCAGCGGGTAGCGGCCGAGGCGGACGAGTTCTTCTTGCAGCCGGCCGGCGTGGTGGGCGTCGGCGAGCCGGGCGACCCATTCCGCGGCGGTCGCGAACAGCACCCGGTGCCCGGCTTGGCAGGCCCGGATGGAGATCCCGGTCGCGAGGTGGGTTTTCCCGGTGCCGGGTGGGCCGAGGAACACCACGTTCTGTTTCCCGGTCACGAAGTCCAGGGTGCCCAGGTGCGCGATGGTGTCCCGTTTCAGGGAGCGTTGGTGGTCGAAGTCGAAGTCCTCCAACGATTTCCGGGCCGGGAACCGGGCGGCCCGGATCCGGCCCTCACCGCCGTGGGATTCCCGGGCGGCGACCTCCCGTTGCAGACAAGCGGCGAGGAACTCCTCATGGGTCCAGTTCTCGGTGCGGGCCCGCTCGGCCAGCCGGGCCACCGCCCCGCCCAGCGTCGGTGCTTTCAACGCCCGGGTCAGGTAGGCGATCTCGGAGGTCGACGTCCCGCGCTGTCGTGGCCATCAGGCGACCTGCGGGTCAGTCGTCGTCCAGGCCGAACGCCCGGTCGTAGTCGGTCAACGCCCGGTGCTGCGACATCGGTGTCCACCGGTGTCGGTGGGCCGTTGCCGGGCCGCGGCCCGCAACGCGGCGGCCGCTTCGACATGGTCGGGGTCGGAGATCGTCTGGTGCCTGGCCCAGCACCGCTGGTGGGCGGCGACCAACCGGCCGGCGCAGGTCACCAGCACCTGGTCCAGGTCGGCGATGACCTGGACCCGGCGGCCGACCGCGTCCGGGTGCACCGAGTAGTCGTTGCGCGTCGACCCGCACGTAATGATCCCGCGGCAGCAGCGTCGAGGACCGCCACCCGACCATCGGCGCGCACCGGCGGCAACTCCAGCATCGCCGCGGTGTCCGGCGCCCACCGGTCCACCGGGCGGCACCCCAACCGGCGGTGCTGCCGCTGGTTCGCCCGCACCAACCACGACGCCAACTGGGTGTTGAAATCCGCCGGTGAGGTGAACGACCGGCCGGGCAGGAACGAGGTCTCCAGATACCCGTTCGCCCGTTCCACCAGCCCCTTGGCTTCCGGGTCCCGCGGCGCGCACAAGATCGATCTTGATGCCCAGCACCCCGCGGAACGCGTTCATCGGTTCGGTCAGCTCCGGCCGCCCGGCCCGCCACCGGCCGACCGCGGACTCGTTGTCCCACACCAACGCCCGCGGCACCCGACCCCACCCGCGAGATCAACTCCCAATGCCCGGCCAGCAGATCCGGCGACTGCCGGGACGGCAACATCCGGGCGGTGATGACCCGGGAGAACCCGGACACCATCACCAACACCGGCGGCCGGGCGACCTGACCCGCATCGACCGGGACATCCGCCGGCGGGAACCACAGATCGCACTGCGCCAACTGCCCCGGCCGGTACTCCGTCCGCGACGCCGGGTCCGGCGGCACGAACAACGGCCGCAGCTGCGCGACCCGGTCGAAGAACACACTCCGGCCCCGGGTCCACCCGACCCGCTCCATGATCACCGTCGACGGCATCCGCGGGAACTCCGCCAACAACGCCCGGATCGCCGGCTCGAACGCGTCCACCGCCGACCCCCGCGCCGGCCGCGAATACACCGGCGGACCCTCATCGGCGATCGCCTTCTTCACCGTGTTCTTCGAGATCCCCAACTGCCGGGCGATCGCCCGGATCGGCAACCCCTCCGCCCGATGCAACCGACGGATCTCAGCCCAGTCATCCACGTTCAGCACCTCACGATCGTCGCGAGGTGGGTCAATTTTCGCCCGGAACACCTGGGTCAGGATTCACCCGGAATCGACAGCTACTGATCTCTGCTGCTCATCGCGGCGGGATATTTCGTCGTTACGACACTGGTCGACCTGGCACCGTTCAACAATGTTCATGGCTCGACATCCTCAGAACGCCTCTCCGAATTGCGGGCAAACGCACCGATGCTGGTGTTGCCGGTGATTCTGCTCGTTCTCGCCGCGTCTTTTGATCTCTCTGTACTGGCGTGGGTCGGCGGTGGGATCGAGCTGCCCGTCGCGGCCGCCGGTATCTCGTTGTGGTGGCTGCCTTATCTGTTCGATGTGGCCGTCCCTTGGGGGGCCGCCACGGGGAACCTCTTGGCCCGAACTCCACGCCCGAACGTACGCGCAGACCGTGATCGTGGTGCCACGGATCGGTGACCGGCCGAGGCCCAAACCTTGAGCACATCGTCCTGCACGTCCTGCTCGTGGCCGCCGGCGTCGTCACGTTCGCTTACGCAGCTGGGCTCTGACCGCTGACACAGGAGAATGTCTGCACGACTGCCATGTCCGTCGACAGTTGGACGGTGAGGTCCTGCTCGTCGGCGGATCAGCGGGCGTGATGCGGCGTGTTGAGTAAACTCCGCTATGTCGCACGTCCGTGTGACGACTTGCTGGTCGCCGGCGTCGCTAGTCCCGAAGCGTCTAGGTCCGGCTGACGTGCCAGTCTCAGGGTCACCGAGCGTCGCAACTCAGACCGATGACCTCGTCCGTCAGTTTGATCCCGTCTGAGCGGAACCCCTTGAGCGTGACTGGCGTGGCGATGCGTCGTGCCGAATGGTCGCAATCTAGGCGTGGGCAGCGTCTAGCTCGGGACATCATGGCCAGCCGAAAAGCGAGATATCGCTTGGCGGGCGTCCGGCGACCGCTTGCCTCAGCTGATCGGCCAGTCGATGCTGCCATGCGCCGTTTCGACCAAGGTGCTGGGGGCTTGGGTAGCGGTTGTCGATACTCGTCACGTCGGGTCCGTTAACGCTCATTGCCAAGCATGAAGTCGAACATGAGTTCTTGCACTGCTTCCACCATGTGCCCGCCGTCAGCCGTCCTGCAGCCGGCAGCGTGTGCCGCCGCGACGAACGGGGTCACGCCGTGTCCAGCGATCACGTCGCCGACGAACATCGACGACGTGAGAAGGGCACCGTCAACTGGGAGTGGATCGTCGTCCGCCATGCCCATGGGTGAAGCGTTGAACACAAGATCACAGCCGGCGGGATCCGCAGGCCCAGCCGTGGCCCGACGATCAGCGATGCCAGCGAGCAGGCCAAGGAGGGCGTCGACCCGCGCCGTTCGGCATCGTGGATGACGAGGTCGCGGACGCCCGCGTCAAGTAGCGCGATGGCGATCGCGCTGCCCGCGCCTCCGGCGCCGACGAGAAGTGCTCGCGCCCCGTCTATCTCGGCACCGCGGTCTTGCTGTGCTTTGACGAAGGCGAGCCCGTCGAGCATGTCGCCGTGCCAAGTACGGTCCGGGTTTCGACGGATAACGCTCACCACCCCGAGCAACCTGGCTCGCTCAGAACTTGAGGTGCAGAAGGCGAACGCAGTGAACTTGTGCGGCATCGTGACCAGGATCCCGTCCACGTTCAGCGAGGCAGTGAGGCCTGCCATGACGACATCGAGGTCTCCGTCCTGCACCTGCAGTGGGACGCACAGGCCGTTGTGACCGCGCTCGGCAAAGGTTCGGGTGAGGTTCACTGGTGATTGGGCGTATTCGACGGGGTCGCCGATGATCGGAAACAGCCGCGATGCGCCGCTGAGCTGGCTAAACATGTTGATCTGCCTCTCGAGCGGGCGGTTCGGGATCAGGTCTGCTGGTCAGGTTTCACTGACCTCGCCACGGTCGATCCATTGAAAGTTGGTCGGGCCCTTCCCACTGTGCCAGCAGGATCAGCGCAACGACTGCACTAGTAGCCGGGTCTGAAGTAGTGAGCGCGGGGGTGTCGGCGCCGCCGAGGTCACCATTTCCGACCGAAGATCACACGCACAAGCAGTCTCGCGGGCAACGGTGAGCGCTCAACACAAGCCCATCGACGCTGCGCCGAATGCGGCCTGCTCCGACGTGAACTGTTCGCCGTACTCAGATGACAGCTGGTCGATCAGGCCCTGACACGAGAACCCCTGCAACTTCGTGTACGACTGGGCGGACTCAGTAGCCTCGGCGTTCCAGTCCACATCGAGGCTGTCGACAGCCGCGGTCGCGTCCTCTACCGAGAACTTATCTCCATACTCAGAGGACAGCTGGTCGATGAGCCCCTGCCGCGAGAAACCACTCAAGCCGAGGTAGCTCCTTGCCGCCGACACGGCTGCCTGCTGAGCTGCGGGCAAGCCCGATCGAGCGGTGTCTCGGCAACCTGGCTGCTCGAGGGCGCGCCAGTCGGCGTAGCGCTGTCCGAGGTCGCGGCGGCCGGCGCGCCTCCGTGACCGTCACGGGTGCGGCCGTCACTGTCGCAGTCACGGTCACCTTTGAGGACACGGACTTGGTAACCGTCACGGCGTCCGCGGCAACCGTGACCGTCGCTGGCGCTCCGGGTCCAGCCGAACAGCCAACACAAGCGAAGAGGCCAGCCGCCATGGTCGTCGCAACTAGCATGCGCATTGTTCTCGAATCGGACACGTCGACAGCATGCAACAGGCACGACCCGTCGGACCACTAAGTCACCCATCCGGGAATTCCCACGTGTTTCATTCTGCTGGGAGCGCCGGTCACGGTTGTTGCAGCGCTAGGCAGCAATGGCGTGATCGGTCGGGCCAGGACGGATCACTGTCCCGCAGGACCATCCTTGAGCGAACCCGGTCAGCGAGCCACCTGCGATGACAACGCCCAGCAGGAATCGTATTGGGCGAGCCTGAAAGTTGAGTTCTACGACCGCCGCTCCTGGGCAACGCGGTCGGAGGCCATGACGGCCGTCGGGGACTGGATCGAGCGGGTCTACAACCGCCGCCAGCGCCACTCCGCGCTGAGAATGCGCAGCCCCGTACGTTTCGAGGAGTTCCACCGTCAGATGGCAGAAACCGCCTGACCCGCTGTCCACTGTCAGGGGTCGAGCCCAGAACCTGTGGAGACGAAGAGAATCGAACTCTCAACCCCCGCCTTGCAAAGGCGGTGCTCTGCCAATTGAGCTACGTCCCCGAGTGACCGGGTCGGCGTGCGCCGACCCGATCCACACAACCAAACTAGCGAGCCGCCGGACCCGGGTATCCACCTGCGGTGGAGGGCTTCCCGGTGGCCTCGTCCCACAGCGCGGCCTCGGCGGCGGCGGCCTGCCGACGGCGCTGGACCAGGAACACGGCGGCACCGGCCACCGCGAGCAACAACAGGATCTTCTTCATCTGCACCGTCCAGTGAGAGCTTGCGACAGACCACTCGAATCGACCGTATCGCAGAGGACTCCCGTGGGCATCAGCGACCACAAACCGTGGGCCTAGGAGGACTTGAACCTCCGACCTCTTCCTTATCAGGGAAGCGCTCTAACCGTCTGAGCTATAGGCCCTCGAACACTGCAACCACTCTGCTACAAACACACGTCCGCGGCACCGGGTTCGGGTGCTTGGTCCCGACGGCGCCGCGGCTATCTAAGTTACCGCACCGCGGGAGCCCCACCCAAATCGCCGGGGAGCGCCCGCCAGTGGCAGACGCCCGGTCCAGGAGAAGTGATCCGGCGTTTCTCTATGCGCATCAGTGGGAACAGCGGTTAACTGGACGGCGGTCCAGACTCACACAGCGCAGTGGGAGGTTCACATGCAGCAAACCGGTCGACGGTCGGGGTCGTGGTCACGGAAGGGCATGCTCGCGGTGGCGACAACCATCGCCGCAGCCCTGGCCCTGTCCGGATGTGCCAGTTCGGACAACGGCGGCGCCAGCTCGTCAGGCACATCGGCAGCGCAAAGCAGTGCGGCGCAAGCATCCTCGGCCGCGCCGGGTTCGTCCGCGAAACCCAGCAGCGCGGCGTCGAGCCAGGCGACGTCGGGAACAACAGCCAGCCTGACCATCGCCACCAACGGCATCAGCGGCGGCAAGAACGCCCTCGAGGCCGACTGGATCACCAACTACGTCATCCCCGAGTTCACCAAGGCAGCAGGCCGCGAAGGGCGTCACCGTCACCGCGACCTATCAGCCGTCCGGGGTCGACGACGAGCAGTACAAGTCCAAGCTGGCCCTCGACCTGAAGGCCGGCAGCGGCCCGGACATCATGTCCATCGACGGCATCTGGGTCGGCGAGTTCGCCCAGGCCGGCTACATCAAGCCGCTCTCCGAGGTGGTCGGACCGAGCTACGAACAGTGGGACGGCTGGGCGCAGATCAAGGAGCCGGTGCAGGGCAACGTCTCGTTCCAGGATGAGCGGTACGGCGTGCCGGCCGGCACCGACGGCCGGGTCATCTTCTTCAACAAGAAGCTGTTCGAACAGGCGGGCCTGCCCGCCGACTGGCAGCCCAAGAGCTGGGACGACATCGCGGCGGCCGCCGAACAGCTCAAGAGCATCGACGGCATCACCCCGCTGCAACTGAACGGCGGCTCGGCGATGGGTGAGGCCACCACCATGCAGGGCGTGCTCCCGCTGCTGGTCGGCACCGGTGCGACGATCTACAGCGACGGCAAGTGGCTCGGCAACACCCCGCAGCTGCGGTCCGTGCTGGACTTCTACAACAAGGTCTACAACACCGACGGCCTGGGCGACCCGCAACTGCAGCTCGACGCCAAGGGCCGGGACGAGTCGTTCGCCGAGTTCGCCGACAACAAGATCGGCATGCTGATCGAGAGCGACTACTTCTGGCGCAGCGTCGTCGAACCCACCAAGGGCGTCGCCCCGATGGCCGACCGGGACACCGCCGTCGGGTACGCGCTGATCCCGGCGCAGACCGCGGGCTCCGGCGTCGACGGCAACGACAACGTCTCGATGTCCGGCGGATCCGGCTTCGTGCTGAACCCGAACACCGCGAACCCCGAGCTGGCCTGGGAACTGCTGACCTTCATGGCCTCCCCCGAGGCGATCAAGGCCCGGCTCGGCACCACCGCGCAGATCACCGCCCGGGACGACGTCAACGACGAGATCCTGGCCGGCGACCCGATGCTGTCGTTCGTCGCCAAGGACGTGCTGCCGGTGACGAACTACCGGCCGGGCCTGGCCGAGTACACCCAGGTGTCGGCCGCGCTGCAGCAGGCCACCGCCGACGTCGTCTCCGGCACCAGCGTGGAGGACGCGGCCGCGACCTACCAGACGACCGTCGAGGGGATCGTCGGCGCCGGGAACGTGTCCTCCGGATGACCGAGCCGGAATCACGCCCGGTCCGACACGCGCAGCTCCGGTCCGGGCACCCGGACCGGAACCGGCCGGCGTTCGCTGATCGATGGCGACGCCGAAACTCGCGACCGACGCCGCCGGCCTGGGCAGAGCCCGGGCCGGCGTGCTGGTCGCCCCCGCGCTGGTCCTGATCGCGATCTTCCTGATCTTCCCCGCGCTCTGGACCATCTACCTCGGGCCTGACCGACTACCGGTTGACCGGCGCCGCCGCCGCCGACCCGCAGTTCGTCGGCATGCAGAACTTCATCGACGCGTTCAGCGACCGGTTCTTCCTGAACTCGCTGTGGGTGACGCTGATCTACGTCTTCGGGTCGGCGATCATCGGGCAGACCGTGCTCGGGTTCGCCCTGGCCTGGATGCTCCGCGGCGCCCGGCCAGCGGTCCGGGCCATCGTGGAGACCCTGGTGCTGTTCGCCTGGCTGCTGCCGTCATCGGTGATCTCGTTCCTCTGGATCGCGATGCTCGACCGCCGCAACGGCACGTTGAACATGATGCTCGACTCCGAGGGCTTCAACTGGCTGATCCAGTACCCGCTGCTGCTGATCATCGTGTTCAACATCTGGCGGGGCACCGCGTTCTCGATGATGCTGTTCTCCGCCGCGCTGCAATCGGTGCCGCCGTCCCAGCTGGAATCGGCGAAGATGGCCGGCGCCAACGGGGCTCAGCAATTCCGGGACGTGGTCTTCCCGCACATCCGCGGGCACATCCTGACCAACACCCTGCTGATCTCGCTCTGGACGTTCAACGACTTCGGGCCGTACCTGCTCACCGCCGGCGGGCCCAACCACCGGACCGAGATCCTGCCGGTCTTCATCTACAACGAAGCACTCAAGGGCGGCCAACTCGGCTACGGGGCGGCGATCTCGCTGATCATGCTGGTGATCAACCTGATCATCGCGCTCGTCTACCTGAGCCTGCTCCGAAAGCGGAGGGTCACATGAGCATCACCGCTCCCCCGGCGGACATCGCCATCCCGGAGGCCGGGCCCAGCTCGGCCATGGTGGCCAGGTCGTTCCTGGTCCGGGTGCTGTTCTACGTGCTGATGGCGTTGATCACGGTGTTCTTCGCGCTGCCGATGCTCTGGCTGGTGCTCGCCCCGTTCGACGCCACCCCGCGGCTGACCATCAAGGTGCCGCTGTTCACCCTGGACAACTTCCGCATCCTGTTCGACAACCCCTACGCCATGCGGTCTCTGCTGAACGCGGTGATCCTCGCCGTCGGCACCATGCTGATCGTGCTGGTGGTCGGCGCACTCGCCTCCTACGCGCTGTCCCGGGTCCGGATCCCGGGCCGGGATGCGTTGCTGTACGCGCTGTTGCTGCTCTCCTCGATCGTCACCGGGACGGCCGCGATGGTGCCGATCTTCCTGCTGATGACCGATCTCGGGCTGATCGACACCCAGCTCGGCGTGGTGCTGGTGATGACCGGCGGGCTGCTGCCCGGCGGCCATCTTCATCCTCAAGGACTTCATGGACGCCACCCCGCGCTCGTACGAGGAATCGGCAAAGGTGTTCGGCGCCAACCCGTTGCAGATCCTGCGTGACGTGGTGATCCCGATCGCCCGGCCCGGGCTGGCGACGATCGCGGTGTGGGCGATGGTGAACGCGTGGGGCAACTTCCTGGTGCCGTTCATCCTGCTGCGCGACCCGGACAAGTACCCGGCAGCGGTGGTGATGTACACGTTCTACACCGAGGGCGGGCAGCCGCAGCTGGGGCTGATCTCGGCGTTCTCGTTGCTGTACTCGATCCCGGTGGTGATCGCCTACCTGGTGGTCAGCCGGCGTTACGGGTTCCGCTTCCACGGCGGGATCAAGAGCTGATGACCTCGCAGACCAGCAGAACCAGGAGCTGAACACAGATGGCACCCATTGCGCTGGAAGCACTCTCGAAGCGGTACCCGAACGGTGTGCTGGCCGTCGACGCCCTGGACTTCACCATCGCCGACGGCGAGTTCTTCGCCCTGCTCGGTCCGTCCGGCTGTGGCAAGACCACCCTGCTGCGGACGATCGCCGGCCTGGAGTCGTCGACCGGCGGCCGGTTGCTGCTCGGCGACCGGGACGTCACCCACCTGCCGCCCGGCAAGCGGGACGTGGCCATGGTGTTCCAGGACTACGCGCTGTTCCCGCACATGGACGTCGCCGACAACATCGCCTACCCGCTGCGGATCCGCGGCATGGGCAAGGCGGACCGGCGGGTCAAGGCCGCCGAGACCGGCAGCGGGCTGGGGCTGGATGCGTTGATGGAGCGCCGGCCCGGGCAGCTCTCCGGCGGTCAGCAGCAACGGGTCGCGCTGGCCAGGGCGATGGCCTGCCAGCCGTCGGTGTTCCTGTTCGACGAACCGCTCTCGAACCTGGACGCCCGACTCCGGTTGGAGGCCAGGACCTTTCTGAAGAAGCTGCAGAAGGAGCTCGGCGTGACCACCATCTTCGTCACCCACGACCAGGCCGAGGCGCTGGCCATGGCCGACCGGATGGCCGTCATGGAGGCCGGCAAGATCCGGCAGATCGGCACCCCCACCGAGATCTTCCACCGGCCGGCCAACACCTTCGTCGCCAACTTCATCGGCAGCTCCCCGATGAACCTGCTGACCGCGACCGTCACCGGTGCCGACGAGCTGACCATCGGTGGCCAACGGGTGCGGGCGCCGCGCGGGGTTCGACTGGCCACCGATCGCACGGTGACCGTCGGCGCCCGTCCCGAGTACGTGACCCTGGTGCCGGACGGCACGCGACAATGCATTGACCGGTGTCGTCACCATCATCGAGAACCTCGGCGCCACCTCGCTTCTCAGCCTGGAGCTGGTCGGCGCCGAGGACGTGGCGGTGCAGGTGATGGTCCCGGAGGGCTCGGAGCCGGCCATCGGCGAGCAGGTGCAGGCGCGCAGTACGACCACGACCGGACGCTGGTCTACGACGGCGAGTCCGGCGAGCTGATCGCCGGCGAGGTGACCGAGACCAATCGGCTGACCAAGGCCGCCCCGGGATGACCGCGCGTCGCTGGCGGGAGCGGCTGACCCCGGCCACCCGGGCGGCGGGCACCTGGCTCGAGATCCCGTTCGACGTGCCGGTCGGCACCGGGGCCTTCACCGTCGACCTGGACTACGACCGCTCGTCCGGCGCCGTGATCGACCTGGGATGCGCTGGGCCACAGGGCTTCCGGGGATGGTCCGGTGGCGCGCGCCGGACCTTCAGCATCACCGATGCGCCGCCACCCCCGGCTATCTGCCCGGCGTCGTGCCCGGCGAGTGGCGGGTGGTCCTGGGTCAGCACCGGGTCCCGGTCCCGGTCACAGCGGTGGTGACGGTGACGTGGGCCGACACCGTGCCCGCCCAGCCGGATCCGATCCCGGCGGCGCCCGTGCAACGGCCGCCACGGCCGGAGCTGCCGGAAGTGGACGGGATGCGCTGGTTGGCCGGTGATTTCCATTGCCACACCGTGCATTCCGACGGGCAGCACACCATCGACGAGGTCGCGGTGATGGCCGCCGAGGCCGGGTTGGACTTCCTCGCCGTCACCGACCACAACACCGTCTCGCACCACGCCCACCTGCCGGCGGCCTCGGAGCGCACTGGGGTGCAGCTGATTCCCGGGCAGGAGGTGACCACCTGGCGCGGGCACGCGAACGCCTTCGGCGACATCGGCTGGATCGACTTCCGCCGGCCCGCGGACGACTGGATCCGCTCGGTCACCGACCGCGGCGGGCTGCTGTCGCTCAACCACCCGGTCAGCGGCGACTGCTCCTGGCGGCAGCCGCTGACCGAGCGCCCGCAGCTCGTCGAGACCTGGCATTCCAGCTGGCTCGACCGCACGTCCGGCGCCCCCATCGCGTTCCTGCTCGCCGGCTTCCCGGATGCCACCCCGATCGGCGGCGCCGACTTCCACGGCCGCGGCTCCGACGCCCCACCCGGCTACCCCACCACCTGGGTGCTGACCGACGGCGACGACGTGCTGGGCGGGCTCCGAGCCGGCCGGACCAGCATCTCCGCAGGTCCGGGCGCTCCGCTACTGCTGCGGTGCGGCGACGAGTTCCTGGTCGTCGACGGTGACGGACTGCTGCTGGCCACCCCCGACGGCCGGCGCACCGTGGTCGACGGCTCCCGGGTGCTGCTGCCGGCGGAGCCGGGGCTGGCCTGGCTGGAGGACGCACAGACCGGGATCCAGGCGATCAGCTCCTGAGCCAGGGAAGACGGCCTGAGGGGGTCAAGGCCGGAGCATGATCAAATCCCCGGAAGGAAAGGTGTCACCAGGTGACGCAATCCTTCCGGGACTTTGATCTTCCGGTCACTGCGGCGGGGTCGCGTCCGGGTGTTGCTCCTCGTAGAGACGTTCCTCCTGCTCGCGGGTCGCCATGCCGCCGTGCCCGCCCTGCTCGGTCGGCCCGGGCCGCAGGTTCGGTGCTTCGTCGATCTCGACGGCAGGTTCTTCGACTGATTCGCTCATTCGAGCATTGTGCCCAAGCGCACAGTCTGCCAACCGCCGGACGACGAAGGCCGCCTCCCGAATCTCGGGAGGCGGCCTTCGGCACATCTGCGGAACCTATCTAGTCGCGTTCGCCCAGGGTCAGCTCGACCCCGCCGGACATCGCGGCCGCGGCGTTGTAGATGAACGCGGCGACGGTGGCCAGCGCGGTGGTCAGCACGATGTTGATGGCGCCGACGATCGCACTGATGGTGAACACCCGACCCGGAGTGATGAGGTCGGTCGTGCCGGAGGCCACATCGGGCGAGGAGGTCAGGGTGGAGAAGGTCGAGTTGATCTTCGTCCAGACGTCCATCGACCCCAGCGTGAGGTACAGGATCCCGACCGCGATCATCCAGACGAAGAACATCACGATCGCCACGATCAGGCTGATCTTCAGCACCGTCCACGGGTCGACCCGCTTGAGCTGCAACGACGCCAGCCGCGGCGGCCGCCGGGCGGTCTTCACCCGGCGCGCGTTCTCCGAGCCGGGCCGGGGCGGCGCCCCGACCGAACCGCTGGGTCGCCCGGCGGGAGCCGGCCCGACGTGCTGCGGTGCGGCCATGCCCGGCCCGCCGTCCGGTGCTCCCGGGGTGCCCGACGGCGGAGTGCCGGAGCCGGAGGGCGTGGTCACGACGACGCTCCGTCAGCCGGACCGTCGGTCGGCGCAGCAGCCGGCGGTGCTCCCGCCGCGCCGTCGATCGGATCGGCGTCGGCGTTGCGCGCGATGGCCACCAGGCTGTCGCCCTCGGACAGGTTCATCAGCCGCACTCCCATGGTCTGCCGCTTGGCCTTGCGGACCTCCTTGGCCAGGGTCCGGATGACCCCTCCGCTGGAGGTGATGGCGTACACCTCAGTGTCCAGGTCGACAATGAGTGCGCCCACCAGCTTGCCACGACGCCGGTCGTACTGAATCGTCAGAACGCCCTTGCCGCCGCGGCCCTGCACCGGGTATTCCTCGATGTCGGTGCGCTTGGCGTACCCGCGCTGAGTGGCGACCAGCACCTGGGCGCCCTCGTGCACGACGTCCATCGACAGCAGCTCGTCGCCGGCGTTGAACCGCATCCCGAGCACCCCGGAGGTGGCCCGACCCATCGGCCGCAGCGCCTCGTCGGTGGCATGGAAGCGGATCGACTGACCCTCCGCCGAGATCAGCAGCAGGTCCTCGCCGGCGCCGCAGAGCACGGCGCCGACCAGCTCGTCGTCATCGCGCAGGTTGATCGCCACGATGCCGCCGGACCGGTTCGAGTCGAACGCGGTGAGCTCGCTCTTCTTCACCAACCCGCCCTTGGTGGCGAGCACCAGGTACGGCGCCACCTCGTAGTTGCGGATCTGGATGACCTGGGCGATCTTCTCGTCCGGCTGGAACGCCAACAGGTTCGCCACGTGCTGGCCACGGGCGTTCCGGTTCGCCTCCGGCAGCTCGTACGCCTTCGCCCGGTACACCCGGCCCTTGTTGGTGAAGAACAGGATCCAGTCGTGGGTGGAGCAGACGAAGAAGTGCGCCACGATGTCGTCCTGCTTGAGCGCCGCCCCCTGCACGCCCTTGCCGCCGCGCCGCTGCGCCCGGTACAGGTCGGTCTTGGTGCGCTTGGCGTAGCCGGTCCGGGTGATGGTGACCACCACGTCCTCGACCGCGATCAGGTCCTCCATCGACACGTCGCCGTCGTAGGGCACCAGCCGGGTCCGCCGGTCGTCGCCGTACTTCTCGACAGCCTCGGTCAGCTCGTCCTTGACGATCTTCCGCTGCCGCTCGGGCCGGTCCAGGATGTCCTTGAGGTCGGCGATCTCCCGCTCGATCTCGGCCAACTCGTCGATGATCTTCTGCCGCTCCAGGGCGGCCAACCGACGCAGCTGCATGTCCAGGATCGCGGTGGCCTGCACCTCGTCGACGTCCAGCAACGCCATCAGGCCGGCCTTGGACTCCTCGGCCGACGGCGAGCGCCGGATCAGGGCGATCACCTCGTCGAGCATGTCCAGCGCCTTGACCAGGCCACGCAGGATGTGGGCCCGCTTCTCGGCCATGTCCAGCCGGTACTGCGTGCGGCGCCTGATCACTTCGATCTGATGCACGACATAGAAATGGATCATTTGATCCAGCCGCAGGGTGCGCGGCACCCCGTCGACGATGGACAGCATGTTGGCGCCGAAGCTGGTCTGCAGCGAGGTGTGCTTGAACAGGTTGGCCAGCACCACCTTGGCCACCGCGTCCCGCTTGATGGTGATCACGATCCGCATGCCGACCCGGTCGGAGGACTCGTCGGCGATGTCGGCGACACCGCTGATCCGGCCGTCCTTGTGCAACTGGGCGATCGACTCGACCAGGTTGTCCGGGTTGACCTGGTACGGGAGCTCGGTGACCACCAGGATGGTGCGCCCCTTGGCGTCCTCCTCGATGTCCACCACCGCCCGCATCCGGATCGACCCACGGCCGGTCCGGTAGGCATCGGAGATGCCGTCGCCGCCGACGATCAGCGCCCCGGTCGGGAAGTCGGGGCCGTGCACCCGTTCCATCGCGGCGTCCAGCAGCTCCTCGGCGGTGGCGTCGAAGTTGTCCAGGTACCAGATGACGGCGGACGAGACCTCCCGCAGGTTGTGCGGCGGGATGTTGGTGGCCATCCCGACCGCGATCCCGGACGAGCCGTTCACCAGCAGGTTCGGGATCCGGGACGGCAGCACCGTCGGCTCGGTGGTCTTGTTGTCGTAGTTCGGGATCTTGTCGACGGTGTTCTCGTCGATCCCGGCCAGCATCAACATGGCCAGCGGCGTCAACCGGCACTCGGTGTACCGCATGGCGGCGGGCGGGTCGTTGCCCATCGAGCCGAAGTTGCCCTGGCCGTCGATCATCGGGTAGCGCAGCGACCACGGCTGGGCCATCCGGACAACGGTGTCGTAGATCGACGAGTCGCCGTGCGGGTGGTAGTTGCCCATCACGTCGCCGACCACCCGGGACGACTTCACCGTCGACCGATCGGGGCGGAAACCGGAGTCGTACATCCCGTAGAGCACCCGGCGGTGGACCGGCTTGAGCCCGTCCCGCACGTCCGGCAATGCCCGGGACACGATGACGCTCATCGCGTAATCGATGAACGACCGCTGCATCTCGTGCTGGATGTCGACCGGTTCGGTGCGATCGTGTTCGGGTGTGGTGGGGCCTGTCACGTCAGAAGACCTTCCATGTCACGAATTCGTCACGCTGACGAGTGGTGGAATCCGTCGGATCGACTACTTCTTCGAGATATCCACATGTGGATGATTACTGTGCATAGGTCTGGATAGGGCCAAACGGTGTGTCGCAACTCTCACTGGAGTGTGACGAATATCGCATTCGTCACTCAGCAAACAAATATCAGAAGTCCAGGAACCGAACGTCTTTCGCGTTTCGGGTGATGAACGCGCGCCGTGCCTCGACGTCCTCGCCCATCAGCACCGAGAACAGCTCGTCCGCGGTCGCGGCGTCCTCCAGGGTGACCTGGAGCAACAACCGGAACGCCGGATCCATCGTGGTCTCCCACAGTTCCTTGGCGTTCATCTCGCCGAGACCCTTGTAGCGCTGAATGCCCTCGTCCTTGAGCAATCGACGACCGGCGGCCTCGCCGACCTGGATCAGCCCGTCACGCTCGCGATCGGAATACGCGAACTCCTGAGCACCCTTCGTCCACTTCAACTTGTAGAGCGGCGGCTGCGCCAGATACACGTGCCCGGCCTCGATCAACGGGCGCATGAAGCGGAACAGCAACGTCAACAGCAACGTGCGGATGTGTTGTCCGTCGACGTCGGCATCGGCCATCAGCACGATCTTGTGATACCGCAACTTCGACAGATCGAACTCATCGTGGATACCCGTGCCGAGTGCGGTGATCAACGACTGCACCTCGGTGTTGCGCAGCACCCGATCGATGCGCGCCTTCTCCACGTTGATGATCTTTCCGCGGATCGGCAGGATCGCCTGGAACATCGAATCGCGACCGGACTTCGCACTGCCGCCGGCGGAATCACCCTCCACGATGTACAACTCGGAGCGGGCGGGATCCGTTGAGCGGCAATCGGCCAGCTTGCCGGGCAAGCCACCGATCTCCAACGCACCCTTGCGGCGCACCAGATCTCGGGCCTTCCGCGCCGCGGCGCGAGCCTGCGAGGACGACACCGCTTTGGTGATGATGGTTTTCGCTTCGCTGGGGTTCCGCTCGAACCAGTCGGCGATCCAGTCGTTGCACGCCTTCTGGACGAACGACTTGGCCTCGGTGTTGCCCAACTTGCCCTTCGTCTGACCCTCGAACTGCGGCTCGCGCAGACGGATCGAGATGATCGCCGCGAGACCCTCCCGAACGTCCTCGCCGGAGAGTTTGTCGTCCTTCTCCTTGAGCAACTTCTTCTCGGTCGCGTACTTGTTCACCACCGACGTCAACGACGACCGGAAGCCCTCTTCGTGGGTGCCGCCCTCGTGCGTGTTGATGGTGTTCGCGAAGGAGTGCACCGATTCGTTGTAGGAGGAGTTCCACTGCATCGCGATCTCCACCTCCATCGTCTCGCCCTTCACTTCGAACCCGATCGTCGACGGATGGATCGGATCCTTGGTGGCGTTCAGATGCTTGATGTAGTCGACGAGGCCATTGGGGTAGTGGAACGTCCGCTCCAGCGGCTTGAACGGTTTCGACTCCGTCTCGCTGGACACCGGAGCGGCCGACGAGCCGATCTCGGCGAGTTCGACCAGCTCGGCTTCCTTGCGCCGTTCGTCGCGCAGCGTGATGGTCAGGCCCTTGTTCAGGAAGGCCATTTCCTGCAGTCGACGGGAGACGGTTTCGACGTTGTATTCCGTGGTCTCGAAAATGCCACCGTCGGCCCAGAATGTGATGGTCGTCCCGGTGCGATCACTGCGCCCCAGTTCCTTCAACGGTCCCGGTTTGGCGAACGAGTAGGTCTGCTCATAGGCCTGCCCGTCCCGATGAATCTCCACATCGAGCCGGCTGGAGAGTGCGTTGACCACCGAAATACCGACCCCGTGCAGACCGCCGGAAACGGCGTAGGAATCGGAATCGAACTTGCCGCCCGCGTGCAGGATGGTCATCACGACCTCGACGGTGGGGCGACGCTCCTTGGGGTGCATCTCCACCGGGATGCCGCGACCGTTGTCGTACACGGTGACGCCGCCGTCGGCCCGCAGGGTCACGATCACGGTGTCCGCGTACCCGGCCATCGCCTCGTCGACCGAGTTGTCGACCACTTCCCAGACCAGGTGGTGCAGTCCACGCTCGCCGGTGGACCCGATGTACATGCTGGGTCGTTTGCGGACCGCGTCCAGACCTTCCAGAACGGTGATGGAGGACGCGCCGTAGTCATTCTTCTTCGTCGTCACGGGTCTGCTCGACACTCCTGTTTCTCTGCTGGCCCGGACGCCGGATGCGAGCCGACGAGGAGCAGACTTCCGGCCCGGACTGGTCCGGGAGTCGCTCCGTCGGCCCACTGAAGCGGGCGGGAGGCGCCGGCCGTAACCTGGCCCGAGACCGTCGAGAACAGCGTTCGACGACACTGCCCGGACAGATCCAGTGATCGCTTCTGACGATCCACTCGATCCGTCAGCGGACAACTCAGGGCCCATTGCGGACGAAACCCTCCCGAGTCTACCGGTTACCCGTCGGTCAGGGGGCCAATGGCGGGCCCTGTGGATGCCGTGGCGCGCCCAACAGATCATCCAGATAGTGATCGGCCGATTCTGAGACCCGGCAGAGCGCATTCGGCCGTTCCGGGCGCCGCCGGACGGACCCCTTCGCCGGGCCGATCCGGGCATTCGCGCTGCGGTGTATTTCCGGTCGATCTCGCGGCTCTGGTGACGTGGCCGGCCCGGTCGATCGGCCGCGGCGGGTCGTCGTTCCTGTTCGGTCGTCACATTCGGCGGGCCGACGTCGGAGCGCCTGCCCGGTCGGCGGGCCGGGCTGCAGTAGACAGAAGGCGTCCGGCCACGGGGTGACGATCGGCTGTGGACAGGTGAGAAGTCAGTTGCTGGAAAGGATGTCGCTGCGATGACAGCGCTGGACATAGGTACGCCCGGGGCCGTGGCGGCCGGTGCTGCACGACCCGTGGTGCTCGGCGACGTCGTGCACCACGCCGTTCTCCGGGACATTGAGCGGCTCGAGCGTGTGCTGGCCGAGCCGGTCACCGCGGTCCGTCGGGCCGCCCTGATCCGGCACACCGAGTTCCTGCTCGACCAGCTGCAGGCGCAGTTCGTGCTCCTCGACAACCACTTCCGGACGGCGGCCGGCTCCGCGGATCCCGAATTGGCGAACCGGTGCGAGGAGGCTCGACGGTCACATGACGAGCTGGCCGGCGTGGAGTACACGCTGCGCGGCCGCCTTGCCCGGTGGCGAACGGTCCCCGGCGAGCGGGCGGCGGTGCGCACCGCACTGCTTCGAGTTCGCGGCTGCGGTCCGGCCGGTGCTCGATCGAGGATGCCGAGCTGCTCTCGGTGCTCAGCACGGTGGCGTTGCCGGGCAGCGGAATCATCGGCGTCCGGGCGGCGCGAATGGTCCCGACCAAGCGGGCCCACCAGCTGTTCTGGTTGCTCGACGATCTCGACCCGGCACTGGCCGCCCGCCTGCTGCAGGGAACCCGGCGAAGCACCCTGTGGTTGCTGCGGAACGGCTTCAGCGGCGCCTACAACCGCAGTGCCTATTTGATGTGGACTGGCGGCGGAACCGGCCCGGCCGTCTGAAAGCAGCTCGGCCGGCCGATCGCCGCCATCCAATGGCGGCGGAACCGGCCCAGCCGTCTGACGAACCCGCCTGCTCAGCCGTAGGTGTCCCGTGGACCGCGACCGGGGACGTGCCGGTGGCCGAACTTCCAGGACGGCCCGGCCGGCCCGCGCGCCCTGATCCGGATCACCGTGCGGTCCCCCACCTCGGCGTTGATCCGTTTCAGCAGCTGCGGCGCCAGCATCCTGATCTGCGTCGCCCAGGCCGTCGACTCGGCCTCCACCACCAGTTCGCCCTCGGTCAGCGACACCGGTGAGCAGTGATCGGCCACCTCCGGGCCGACGATCTTCGCCCAGCCGGCGAACAGCGTCGCCTTCTTCAGGTCCGCACCGGCGCCCGCGGTGGCCACCCACGCGCGCAGGGTCGCGCCGAGCGGCTGCGGGTCCCTGGCGTCCGGACCGGAGCCGGACCACCTCCGCCGACGCAGGTTCCCCGCCGATCCGCGACCGGCCATCGGGGTACGACCGGCAGCCTTGCGACGGGCCGCTGAACTGGCTCGGGCGGCCGCCAACGCTTCCCTGGCCAGGTCGGCGCCGCGCGGGGCCGAGGCCTCGTCATCCATGCCGCTCCCCCAGGTGTCTGGATCGGGTCGTCGTCCAAATGTTGCTGTCGTCCGATTCCTGCTGTCAAACACTCACGCCGTCAAACATTCTCGTCAAGAACATCGTTCGCTGCATTGCCCGGTACCGCCGGCCACCCGACAATGATCACCTGCGCAATCGAGGGGACCGGATGGGCATCGTCATCGGCTTCGTTCCATGGATCGTCTACTGGATCCTGGTCGGCAACATCCCGTTCACCACCGCGGTGACCATCGCATTCGGCATCACCCTGTTGATCCAGATCATCATGCGGGTCCGCAAGCAGCCGCTGCACACCCTGGACGTCGGCAATCTGGTGGTGTTCGCCGTGCTCGTCGTGACCGCCTATGTGGTGCCGGACGACGTGCTGGAACGGTGGCTGCAGCCGCTCAGCAGTCTCGGGCTCTTCCTCATCGCGCTGGTCGGGCTGCTGATCGGCCGGCCCTTCGTCCGCGAATACGCCGCCGCCTCCGTCGATGCGCAGACCGCGAAATCCGACGGGTTCAAAGCCATCACCACCGCGATGACCTGGATGTGGGTCGGTGCCTTTGGCCTGATGGTGGTCTCGGCGCTGATCCCACCGATCGTCGACGGGGACGCGACCATCCTGGACATGGACGACCTGCTGTCCATCGTCTGCTACTGGGTGATCCCGTACACCGTGCTCGGTATCACCGGCGCGATCTCGGCGGTCTTCCCGCCGTGGTTCGACAAGAAGTCGGCCGAGGTCGACAAGCGCAACGCGGCACCACCACCCGTTGTCCCGCAACCGGCACCGGTGGTCGAGCCGGTGGGCACCGGCGACGAACTGAGCATCGAAGCGCCTGCCGACAGCCGGCTCGACGAACCGTTCACCGCGACGATCATCGGCGGCCAGGCCGGCTCGACCATTGAGGTGACCACCTCGGGACTGGATCTGTACGGCCGCCGCTGGCTGTCCCGGGCGGCCTTCACCGTGCCCACCGACGGGGTGGTCGACCTGGCGACGCTGGCACCGGACGGCGTCAACGGCCAGGATCCGGACTGGACGGCTGCCGATGGTGACGCCGCGATCTGGGCGATGGAGTTCGACCAGGACGACGCCATCCCGGAGATGTTCGTTCCGCCGGCCGAACCCTGGCAGCTGACGATCGAGGCCCAGGGCGTCGGCGCGATCGAGTCGACCCAGAGCGGTAACTCCGGCCGGCCGGTGTCGGGACGACGAACCGTGCTGCGGCGGCAGGGCGCCGCCGACCTGGTCTACGAGCCGACGACGGTGGGCCGGCTGCCCGGAATGCTGATCCGGCCGCCGGGTGATGCTCCCGATGGTGGCTGGCCCGCCGTCGCCTGCTTCGGCGGATCCGAGGGCGGGTTCGCCTCGCAACTGTCCAACGCAGCGGTGTTGGCGTCCCACGGTTTCGCCGTCCTTGCGGGTGCCTGGATCAGCGAAGCGGCTGCTGCCGAGTCGGTCTCGATGGTGCCGCTGGAGGGTTTCGCCGCGGTGCTGCAGCAGTTGGCCGAACAGGACGGGGTGAACGCCGAACAGCTGTCGGCGATGGCCATCTCGCGAGGGTCGGAGGGTCTGCTCGCGGCGGTCGGTCAGGGCCTCTGCCCGCCGCTGCGGCGGATGATCCTGGTCAGCCCGAGCGCCGTCAGCTGGCAGGCCATCGGGTCGACCGGCGAACTGCCGGACACCGGGTCCTGGACGTCAGGCGGGCGGCCGGTGCCCTGGGTGCCGGTGACCACCGGCGTGCTGATGCGGCAGATCATCCGGAACGCCTGGACGGTCGGCCGGGACATCACCCGGCAGCGACCCAGCCTGCTCCGGCTGCGACCCGCGTACGAGGAATCACTCGCCGCCGTCGGACTGCTGAACGGCCGCGGCAGCCTGGCGGCGGACCCAACGGGTACCTCTCCCCTCTCGACCGGATCGGGGGACGGACCACCGGCCGGAGCCGTGCTGGACGCCACCAAGGTCGAGTGCCCGCTGTTGATGCTCAGCGGCATCGACGACCAGCTCTGGCCATCGGTGCCGATGGCCGCGATGCTCGCCGCTCAGCGATCGGCGGCCGGGCTCGACCACGACGACCAGCTGGTGGCGTTCCACGGGGCCGGCCACCTGATCCGGCTCGGCCTGCTGCCCACCGATTCGCCGTGGACCAACGGGATCGCGTTCGGTGGCACCAGGGAGGGGTTGGCGCACGCCCAGTCGGACGCCACCGGCCGGGTGCTCGAGTTCCTCGGTGCACCGGTCACCGTGCGCTGATGATGGCGTTTCCACTGACGGCGCGAATCTAAGCGGCCGGCGCCGCCCCGTCGGGGGTGATCATCAGCCGCACTCCGCCGAGTTCGGTCGGGACGTCGGCGGCGACCGCAGCGGTGATCAGCACCTGGTCGGCGTCCGCGATCAGGGCAGCCAACCGGTTGCGGCGGGTCACGTCGAGTTCGGCGAACACGTCGTCGAGCACCAGCACCGGATCCACCCCATCCGAGCGGAGCAGCGCGAAGGCACCGAGCCGCAGCGCCAGCGCGAACGACCAGGACTCACCGTGCGAGGCGTAACCCTTGGCCGGTCCGCCGGCCAGCAGCAGCTCGAGGTCGTCGCGGTGCGGCCCGACCAGCGAGATCCCCCGGTCCAGCTCGCGGGAACGGACCGTCAGCAGTTCGGCCTGCATCCACTCCTGCAACTGCTCCATCGACGGCACCGCAGACGGCGTGGTCGGACCCGGATCGACGACGGGGGAATCCTCGCCGGGTGCGTCCTCCGGACCGGTCGGCGGGGACTCCGGCACCGGGATCGTCGAACGGTAGACCAGGTCGACGATCTCGTCGTTCCCGGCGACGTCGGCGTAGGCGGCCGCGACCCACGGGCGGAGCTCGGCGACCAGTGCCATCCTGGCGTGCACCAGTTCCGCGCCGGCGGCCGCCAGATGTTCGTCCCACACGTCCAGGGTGCTCAGATCACCCCCGGACCTCCGCGCCGCACCGGCGGTCTTGAGTAGCGCGTTGCGTTGCTTGAGGACCCGGTCGTAGTCCGCCCGCACCCCGGACAGCCGGGGCGCACGCATGATCAACACCTCGTCCAGGAACTTGCGCCGTTCGGTCGGGTCGCCGCGGACCAGCGCGAGGTCTTCGGGCGCGAACAGCACGGTCCGCAGCACACCGAGGATGTCGCGGGCCCTGGTCAGCGGGGAACGGTTGATCCGGGCCCGATTGGCCCGGCCCGCGGTGATCTCGCACTCCAGCAGCAGTTCCCGGTCCTCGGAGACCACCGCCGCCCGGACGACGGCGCGCTCGGCGCCGCGCCGGATCAGCGGCGCGTCGGAGGCCACCCGGTGTGACGACAGCGTCGCCAGGTAGCCGAGGGCCTCCACCAGGTTCGTCTTACCGGTGCCGTTCCGGCCGATCAGCACGTTCACCCCGGGCTGCAGCGGCACCTCGATCGTCGACCACGACCGGTAGTCGGTCAGCGACAGATGGCGCGCGTACACCCAACAGCCCCTCGGAGTCGTGCCGCCCGGGTCAACTGATCGGGACGGGAGCGTCCGAGCCTTCCTTGCCCACCGCGTGCCCACCGAACTGGTTGCGCAGCGCCGCCACCACCTTCATCGCCGGCGATTCCGTCTGCCGCGAGGCGAACCTGGCGAACAACGCGGAGGTGATCACCGGCATCGGCACCGCGTTCTCGATGGCCGCCTCGATGGTCCACCGGCCCTCGCCGGAATCCTGTGCGTAGCCACGGATCTCGGTCAGGCCCGGGTCGTCCTTGAGGGCCAGCACCAGCAGGTCCAGCAGCCAGGACCGGATCACCGTGCCCTCCTGCCAGGAGGCCATCACCGCGTCCGGGTCCGGCACGAAGTCGACCGCCTTGAGCAGCTCGTACCCCTCGCCGTAGGCCTGCATGATCCCGTACTCGATGCCGTTGTGGACCATCTTGGTGAAGTGCCCGGACCCGACCGGCCCGGCATGCACGAACCCACCGGTCGGCGGCTTCAGCGAGTCGAAGATCGGCTGCGCGACGGCGACGGTGTCCGCGTCGCCGCCCACCATCAGGGCGTAGCCCTCGGTCAGCCCCCACACCCCGCCGGAGACGCCGGCGTCCAGGTAGCGGATGCCCTTGGGCTCCAGCGACGCCGCGTGCAGCCGGTCGTCGGTGTAGCGGGAGTTGCCGCCGTCGATGATGATGTCGCCGGCCTCCAGGACGTCGGCGAGCGAGGCCACCGTGGCCCGGGTCGGCTCACCGGACGGCACCATCACCCAGACCACCCGGGGCGTGCTCAGCGCGGCCGCGAGCGCCTCCAGGCTGTCGACATTCCGAGGGCTTTCGGGATTGCGGTCGTAGCCGACCACCTCGTGACCGTCGCGGCGGAGCCGCTCGGCCATGTTGCCGCCCATCTTGCCCAGCCCGATCAGACCGATCTGCATTGGTCTTCCCCTCCGTTGACGCGTCTGACATCTGAAAACCGACGAACGCCCACTCTGCCGAACATTCCGCCGGTGCACATCAGGTCATACCAGCGCCGACGGCGATCGGCGCGACGGGGTCGTGCTGGTTCAGCCGGGGAGCCGGGCCGGCATGACCAGATACCGGTACGCCGAGTTCGCGGTCCCGGGTGCCCCGTCCGGTCCGTTCTCCGGGGCGTCGCCGTCCGCCGAGCCGTTGCCGTCGGCACTGATCGGCACCAGCAGCGCGGGTCGGGCCGGGGTGGTGAACGCCAGCCTGACGGTGTCGGAGTGCACCACGCCGAGCCCGTCCAGCAGGTACGACGGGTTGAACGCGATGAGCAGTTCGGCGCCGTCGACCGAGGCCTGCAGGTCTTCTTCGGCCCGACCCTCGTCGTCTCCGCCGGCGGTCAGGGTCAGCGATCCTTCGGCGACCTGCATCCGCAGGTGGTGCCCGCGGTCGGTGACCAGTGCGACCCGCTTGATCGAGTCGCCCAGTTCCGAGACCGGGATGTCCACCGTGGTGGTGTGCGAGGACGGCAGCAGCGAGCGGTACTTCACGAACTCGACGTCCAGCAGCCGGACCGTGGTGCGCCGGCCGCCGGCCTCCAGGCCGAGCAGGCCCTCACCCAGTGCGATGGTCACCTGGGATGCCCCGCCCAGGGTCTTGGCGGCGTCGGCCAGAGTGCGGGCCGGCACCAGCACCGCGGTGGACATGTTCGGGGTGTCCGGCAGCCAGGAGAGCTCCCGTACGGCCAGCCGGAACCGGTCGGTCGCGGCCAGCGTGAGCGTCTCGCCCTCGATCTCGACCCGGATGCCGGTCAGCATCGGCAGGGTGTCGTCGCGGCCGGCGGCGACCGCCGTCTGCGCGACGGCTTCGGCGAACACCGCGGAGTCGACCGTCCCGGACGAGCTCGGCATCTGCGGCAGCGGCGGGTAGTCCTCGACCGGCATGGTCGGCAGGGTGAAGCGGGCGGACCCGGCGACGATGGACACCCGCGGGCCGACCACGGCCAGGTCGACCGGCTTGCCGGGCAGCGCCCGGGTGATCTCGGCCAGCAGCCGACCGGACACCAGGACGCGCTGGGCGGGCGCCTCGGCGTCGTCGTCGGCATCGGGGAACGAGTCCAGGGTGTCGACCGAGACCGTCGCCCGGGTCGAGACCTCGTAGTCGAACCCGGCGACGGTCAGCGTGGAGCCCCTGACCTCCAGCAGGATCCCGCCGAGGACCGGCACCGGCGGGCGGGTCGGCAACGATTTGGCCACCCAGGCAACGGCGTCGGCGAGGTCGTCGCGGGCGACACGGAACTTCATCGAGAAGACCTCCACGGTCGCGGTAGAGCTGAAACTGGCAATTGGCTGACGAAACGGGGTGATACGGGCAATTCAGGCAGACGCGGTCTGCCGGTGATCGTCTTTCCGGCGACCGCGACCCCCAGGACACGGCCGTGGGGCGTCCCACCGTACGACCCACCCGGCAAGCGGATCGCGCCGGGGTCCCTGGCGTCGTCTCGGTGTCGTTCTGAGCGGGGAGGCCCGGAAACCGAACCGATCCGCGCTGCCTGCCCGGTGCAGACGCCCTGGTTCCGGTTCATCCCCAACGTTACTTAGAAGCAGAGTTCTAGAAGAGATAACTGCAGTAGCAGTAGTAAGCGGTGTGGACGGTGTGGAGCGACCCCCGTTGTCGCAGGCCACTGAGCGTGGCGCGGGAGTGGACACCTGATGGCGTGCCGTGGGGACGGCTGTCGCGATTTGTGGATCGATGTTCTTCGACCCGTCTTGTCCCCTGCCAAGCCCATGTTGTCCACAGGGTTGTCCACATGGTGTGCATGGGTGGGGACGACCGTGACCTGGCCGTGATACAAGCAGGCGAAATGCGTACTTTGTGCTGCCGGCCGACGACGGAACGTCACCCGCGGGGTCGACGCTGCTGCTGATCGTCGTCGGTCGATCGCTCCGCCGGAGCCGGCGCACGGGCCAGCGAACCGAGTGTTCCGGGCGCACGTCAGTGCCGGACGCGGTCACGCACTCGGGCGGTGAGCTCTTGCACGTGGTCGTAGGTCTGCCGGCGTTCGGCAAGTTCGGTGCGGATCTTCTTGGCGGCGTGCATCACGGTGGTGTGGTCCCGACCGCCGAAGGTCTGCCCGATCTTGGGCAGCGTGAGGTCCGTCAGTTCGCGACACAGGTACATCGCGATCTGCCTGGCCGAGGCGATCTGTTTGGTCTTCACCGGGCCGCACAGCTCGTCCAGCGTCACCGCGAAGTACTCGGCCGTGACGGCCATGATGGTGGCCGCGTCGATGTCGTTGGCGACCGGATCGCGGATCAGGTCGCGCAGCACGATCTGCGCCAGCGCCAGGTCGACGGTCTGCTTGTTCAGCGACGCGAACGCGGTGACCCGGATCAGTGCTCCCTCGAGCTCCCGGATATTGCGTTCGATCCGGCTGGCGATGAATTCGAGCACGTCGTCGGGGGCGTTCATCCGATCGAGGGCGGCCTTCTTGCGCAGGATCGCGATCCGGGTCTCCAGCTCGGGCGGCTGGATGTCGGTGGTCAGCCCCCACTCGAACCGGGTGCGCATCCGGTCCTCCAGGGTCTCCAGCCGTTTCGGCGGGCGGTCCGAGGAGATGACGATCTGCTTGTTGGCGTTGTAGAGCGTGTTGAAGGTGTGGAAGAACTCCTCCTGGGTGCCCTCTTTGCCCTCGAGGAACTGGATGTCGTCCACCAGCAGCACGTCGACGTCGCGGTACCGACGTTGGAACGCGACCTTGCGGTCGTCCCGCAGCGAGTTGATGAAGTCGTTGGTGAACTCTTCGCTGGAGACGTACCGCACCCGCATCCCGGGGAACAGCCGTTGGGCGTAGTGCCCGATGCCGTGCAACAGGTGGGTCTTGCCCAGCCCGGATTCCCCCCAGACGAACAGCGGGTTGTACGCGACCGCCGGCGCCTCGGCCACCGCGACGGCGGCCGCGTGGGCGAACCGGTTCGAGGCACCGATGACGAACGTCTCGAACGTGTACTTCTCGTTCAGCCTGGTCTGCGACGGGTTCGGCGGAGCGTGGTCCCGGCGGCCGGAGTAGGTCGGCCAGATCTCGGTGACGGTGGCCAACGCATCGGCTTCCTCGTCGGAGTCGTCGTCGAACCCGTCGGCATCGTCGGCATCGCGGAAGTCGGCCGCGGCGCGGTCGCTCATCGGCCCGACGTTGCCCGGCCGGATCCGCCCGCCGTCGCCGTTCTGGCCGACTCCCCCGTTACCGAGTCCGCCGTTGCCACCCCCGTTCGCGCTGTAATTCGTTCCGTTGACGAATCGATCCGGTGGTGGGCGCCGATCGGAGGGCGGTGGCATCGGGGCCATCGCCCCGTCCTCGCTCACCGTGACCGCGAGGTTGATCTGCTGGTGCAGGCGCTCCGACAATGCGCTGGCGATGGGTTCGCGCAGCGAGCGTTCGATGGCGTCCTTGGCAAAGTCCGTGGGAGCAGCCAACAATGCGGTGCTGCCGAGCAGGCCGACCGGTTGGGTCAGCGAGAGCCAGGCCCGCTGTTGCTGGGTCAGGGTGGGTTCGAGATCGGTCACGACCGCCCGCCAGACCGGCGTGAGTCGGTTCTCCGATTCCTCGAAAGACACTCGTTGACCCCTCGCCCCTACGCCACCCCCGTTCACCGTCCACAACAGTTGTCCACAGGTGTGGACAGCCAAAAGGGGAACGGTGACGGCCCGCGCAGCAGTGAACGCCACGCGGAAGTCGCTCCGGGGGACTCGGTGATTCCGAGCCGTGCGCCCGGGACGCTAACAACTTTCCTGCTCTTGCCACAAGACCGGGGCCCCGGTGGGGATCTCGCCCGGCGTGTCGGCGGCCCCCGGCGGCCAGGACCCGGCTTGCGTCGGCCGCGGGATTCCGCGCCGATCATCATCGCCGGCGCGGATGAACGTCGCGGTTTCGGGACTGGAGTGGCGCGAGTCGACGATTTCGTCCGCGCGGACGAATGCCTACGCCGGTTGACGGTCGGCAGCTGCTCGGGTTTGACCCTCGTGCCCGGCTGTCCGTACCCTGGACTGCATCCGGCGTATCCCGGCCGTTTCATGCTGCCTTGCTTCCCGTGCTGCTGTGCTTCTCGTGATGTCGAGGTGGCGGGCGCGGAGCAGGCAGAGCAGTTCGAAGTATCAGCAGTTCAGTCGCAGTCCAAGACAGTGGAGAGATAGCCGTGAGCAAGCGCACCTTCCAGCCGAACAACCGTCGCCGAGCGAAGACCCATGGGTTCCGGCTGCGGATGCACACCCGTGCGGGTCGCGCCATCCTGGCTGCCCGTCGTCGCAAGGGTCGCGCCGAGCTGTCGGCCTGACGAGCCTCACGGCTCCGACGCCCGCCGACCCGACCGGACACCATGCTTCCCGCTGGTAGTCGACTGCACACATCGGACGATTTCGCCGCGGTGGTTCGTTCCGGACGCCGGGCGGGGACCCGTCATCTCGTGGTGCATCTCCTCGGCACCGGGCGCTCCATTGCGCCGCGGGCCGGGTTTGTCGTGTCCGGAAAAGTCGGCAACGCGGTGGTCCGGCACCGGGTGACCAGGCGGCTGCGTCCGCTGGTCCGGCAGGAACTGACCGAACTTGTCCGACGGCACCGACCTGGTGGTGCGAGCGCTGCCCGCGGCGGCCGCAGCAACCAGCGACGACCTCGGCCGGGACCTGCGAACCGGGATCGCCGCCGCCCGGCGCAAACTCGCGGCGTCCGCATCGTCGATGTCCGGCTCATCCGAACCGCGTCCGACACCGGTCGGCGGCGCTGTCCGATGACCTCTCCCCTGGCCCACGTGCTGATCGCGCCGATCCGCTTCTACCAGCGGTTCATCACCCCGTACACCCCCGCGACCTGCCGCCACTACCCGACCTGCAGTGCCTACGCCGTCACTGCCCTGCGCACTCACGGGGCGTTCGTCGGAACCGGCCTCACCATCTGGCGGTTGTTGCGCTGCAATCCCTGGAGCTCGGGCGGGATCGACTACGTGCCGGCCAAGGGTGAGTTGTTCCACCGGCACGACGACCACGCCGACGATGTTGCCCGGGACAGCGACGACCGGCACTCTGGTGACGGGGAACGCCGCGAGGCCGCCGGGAGTTCCACCACTGTCTTCGCTGCGGAACACCGCGGTGTCGGCACCGACTGCCCCCCTGATGCGCCGCCATCCGTGGCCGGGGATCCGATGATCGGGAGATCTGCCGCGTGACGTTCAACTTCTGGTCCCTGGACTACATCTACTACCCGATTTCCGGGATCATGTGGGTCTGGCACAAGGTCTTCGGATCGTTCCTCGGTCCCGACACCGCTCTGACCTGGGTTCTCAGCGTTGTCTTCCTGATCTTCACGCTGCGCGCGATCCTCTTCAAGCCGTTCATGAAGCAGATGGACTCGCAGCTGAAGATGCAGGCGGTCCAGCCGGAGATGAAGAAGCTCCGGGAGAAGTACAAGGACGACAAGCAGCGGTTGTCCGAAGAAATGATGAAGCTGAACAAGGAGGCCGGGGTCAACCCGCTCGCCTCCTGTCTGCCTGCGCTGATCCAGGCGCCCGTCTTCATCGGCCTGTTCCATGTGCTGCGGATGTTCCAGCCGGTCAACGACGGGCCCGAGGGTCCGAGCGTGTGGTTCTACCGGCAGAACGTCTATTTCTTCGATCACACGGATGTCGTCTCGATGGGCGAGGCGAAGCTGCCCGGAGGCGCGCCACTGGTCGGCTACATGACCATGGACGCCTCGCAGTTGGCGTTCATGGACGGCTTGCGCGAGGCGATCATCTGGTGGGGCATCCCGCTGACCATCCTGGCCGGCATCGCGACCCACCTGACCAGCCGACGCTCGGTGGCCCGTCAGCGCGAGATGAACATCGACGCGTCCAGCCCGCAGACCGCGATCATGAACAAGCTGATGCTGTACATGTTCCCGTTGTTCGTGGTCGTCGGTGGGCCGTTCTTCCCGCTCGCCATCCTGTTCTACTGGCTGGCCAACAACTCCTGGACATTCGGGCAGCTGTACGTCGCGCACAAGATCCAGGACAAACGAGCCTTGGCCAAGGCGCAGGTCGTCGAAGAGGCCAAGGACCAGACCAAGTTCTCCACCCCGAGACCTGGCGCCAAGCCCAAGCAGGTGTCGAACCGGCCGGTGATCACCCCGTCCAAGATCGTCGACGGCAACGGGTCGAGCGGCGCTGGCACCCAACGGGACACCACCGAAGCTGACCAAGGACGGGGCGCCCGGTGGGACGAAGTCGGCCGGGACGAAACCCGTGGGTTCCAAACCCGCACCCGGCGCGAAACCGGCGCCCGGGGCCAAACCGCAACGCGGCCAGGGACAGCAGAAGCGAAAAAAGAACTCCGGCCAGCGCTGACTGCGCTCCGCCCGGGCGGGGAACACCACGGAGCAAGTTGGCGCCGCCGACCAGGTCGGTGGGGTGGGCGCTGCGCGTCGCCGCGAAACAGCCGGCGGCCACTGAACAGCTGTGACAGCAGAACGAGGAGAACCAGATGACAGAGAACGCCGTCAGCGTCGTCGACGAGATCGATCAGGACACCACGCCGGAGGCGACAGCCACCGATGTCGCCGAGACCGCGGAGGGGACCGAGACCGCGGAGGGGACCGACGCGGCAACGGGCACCCGTAGCAACGGGATGAGCAAGCACGACATGCTCGTCGCCGAAGGCGATGCGGCCGGCGACTACCTGGAACGACTGCTGGACATCCTGGACTTCGACGGTGACATCGACCTGGACGTCGAAGGCGAGCGGGCGGTGGTGTCGATCATCGGTGACGGTGACATCGACAAGCTCGTCGGCGATCACGGCGAGGTGCTGGACGCCCTGCAGGAACTGACCAGGCTCGCCGCCATGGCCGAGACCGGGCAGCGTTCCCGGCTGATGCTCGACATCGCCGGCTATCGCGCGCGACGGCGGACCGAACTCAGCGAGCTCGGCAAGAGCACCGCAGAGCAGGTCGCCGCATCCGGTGAGGCAGTACGGCTGGCTCCGATGAACCCGTTCGAGCGCAAGGTCGTGCACGACGCGGTCGGCACCGTCGCGGGTGTCGAGTCGTCCAGCGAGGGCGAAGAGCCTCGCCGGCGGGTCGTCATCAGCCCGGCCTCCTGATCATCGGCGGCGTGACCGGGAGCGACGGCGATAACGTTGTCGCCGCCGACGGCTCCTCGGTGACCTCTGCACGATCCGATTCACCGGTCACTCCTGTCGACTCGGATTCCACCCGCGGCGTCGACGGTGACTCAGCTGTTCCCCTCGAGGATGAGCCGATCGCTGCCGTCCGCATGTTTGGTGATCGAATCGACCTGGCCCGAGCGTATGTCGCCTCACTGGCGACCGACGGCGTCGTTCGCGGACTGATCGGGCCGCGCGAACCGGCTCGGCTCTGGACCCGGCACGTGGTGAACTCCGCAGTGATCGCGGAGCTCATCGAGCAGGGCGTGCGGGTCGTCGACATCGGCAGCGGTGCGGGGTTGCCCGGCATTCCCCTCGCCATCGCCCGTCCCGACCTCCGCATCACTTTGGTCGAGCCGCTGGAGCGCCGGGTGAGGTATCTGTCGGAGATGATCGAGGCGCTCGACCTCCGGCTGTGCCGGGTGGTTCGCGGCCGCGCCGAGGACGTGGTCTCGGAATGCGGAGACGCCGACGTCGTCACGTCGCGGGCGGTTGCCCCGCTGCACCGATTGGCAGGCTGGTCGGCACCGCTGACCCGGGTCGGCGGCATCGTGCTGGCGATGAAGGGCCAATCCGCCGCCGAGGAATTGGATCGTGACCGAAGTGCCGTCGCCGCAGCGGGTCTGGTCGACGCCGAGGTACTGGAGATCCGCGGGTACGAGCAGATCGATACGACCTACGTCGTTCGAGCCACGCGCAGCGCGAAGACGGTGGCCGGTTCCAGGGCCAACCGTCCAGGACGCCGCCGGCGTTGATGCGCGTCGGCGTCGGACGTCATCAGCAGTCGACGGCGGTGGACCGCGAAGACCACGCATCGACACCCGGCAGGGCAGATGGCCGGTTCCGTCACGGTGACGGAACACTGCACGCCATGAAGTTCAGCTGAGTAGGTCCACAGAGTTCAGTCGCAGCTTCGGCGACTGCCCCGGCGGTGCACTCAGCCCTGCGCTCAGGATGCTCAGTGACGTCAGCCTCGGCTCGCCGACGAGAGTGCTGCAGGTCGTCACGGGGCGGCCAGGGCGAGCGTTGGCCCGCCGTCGTCCACTGACAACGGGACCGCTACTCCCCGGTGCTGCCATCGATCGATTCGCGCAGCAGGTCGGCGTGACCGTTGTGCCGGGAGTACTCCTCGATCATGTGGGTCAGGATCCAGCGCAGGCTCGGCGCGCGCCCGTCCGGCCATCGTCGTCGGGCCAATTGCTCGAGGCCACCGGCCGTGAGTGCCTCGTCGACCTTCGACCTCGACCTGCCCACCGCGGCGCGCCACAGTGCGCGGAGTTCGTCCGGCGAATCGTCGGTCGCGGACGTCCAGTCCCAGTCAGGGTCGACCGACCAGTCGACGGTGTCCCAGGGCGACCGTCGGGGCTCGTCGAAGAGCCATCGGGAGAACCAGTCGTCCTCGACATATGCCAGATGTTTGAGCAAGCCGCCGAGGGTGATCGTCGATACCCCCACTGTCGACCGCATTCCCGCAGCATCGACGCCGGCACACTTCCACTCCAGCGTCGCACGTTGAAAGTCCAGGAAGCCCAACAAGGTCCCGACTTCGTCGGCGGCAAGGGGCGGCTCCGGGCGGCCTTGTTCATCGAGCTCGGTCATGGCCGCAGAGTCTAGGCCGCGGTCGAAGGCTCGGTTGAATCAGCAGCCCTCGTTGGTCGTTGGTGTCACCGGTGCTGACCGACTCACCCCGAAACCGCTGGCCCCCAGCCGCATGTTTCACGTGAAACGGTGGGCCTCGCCCCGGTGAGTGAGACGCTCCGACGTGGATCCGACCGTGAGGCCGAAATGTTTCACGTGAAACGGTAGGCCTCGCCGGTGAGCGACCTAACGTGGATCCGACAGTGAGCGTTCACGTGAAACGGCGGCCGAGCGCATGACCGGTGGGCGCCGCGGCATTGCACGGCAAGCGCAGCGTGCTGTTCCACGTGAAGCCATCGATGCAGTTCGACATCGTCCGAGATCGGACGCCACTTCAGCGGCGTCGGAACGGTTCTCAGGAATTCGGCGTGACGCATCGACGATTGCCGCCTCGACATTCCTGGCGCACAACCTGATCGGACGCCGTTTCACGTGAAACATGGTCGCTCTCCGCGTTGTGACGCAGCCAACCGGTCACGTTTCAGGTCGCGCGCGGCGTGGGTCCCGAATCGGCGCGGCGCGCCGTCATAGCGTGCGAATCGCATCGGCAACGCAACTCCGTCACCAGGAACAGGGCAATGCCGGCCGCAGAACCATCAATCGGGAGGCACCGTGAGTATCGGCATTGACGTCGCACGTGAAACGTCGAGGATCACACCGAGGAGGACACTCCGCTCGCGCGGGCATCGCTGGCAGCCATCGAGATGCGGTCCGGCGACCTGACATTGCCGCGGCCGCGTCATCGGCGGGTGTTCTCGGTGGCGAACCAGAAGGGTGGGGTCGGCAAGACCACCACGACCGTCAACATCGGCGTCGCGCTGGCGCTGCCCGGCCTGCACGTGCTGATCATCGATCTGGACCCGCAGGGCAACGCCTCCACCGCACTCGGTGTGCAGCGGACCGCCGGAACGCCGTCGGTGTACGACGTCCTGGTCGGCGACATCACTCCCGCCGAGGCGATCCAGACCTGCCCGGACGCACCACGGCTCGGCTGCATCCCGGCAACCATCGATCTGGCCGGCGCCGAGATCGAACTGGTGACGATGACCGAGCGGGAGACCCGGCTCAAGAAGGCCATCGAGGCGATCGACGTCTACTACGACTACATCCTTGTCGACTGCCCGCCGTCCCTCGGCCTGCTCACGGTCAATGCGATGACGGCGGTCGACGAGGTGCTGATCCCGATCCAGTGCGAGTACTACGCGCTGGAGGGCCTCGGCCAGTTGCTGAACAACATCAACCTGATCAAGGAGCACCTCAACCCCGACCTGCTGGTCTCCACGATCCTGCTGACCATGTACGACGGGCGGACCAAGCTCGCCGACCAGGTCGCCAACGAGGTCCGCGAACCACTTCGGCCCCAAGGTGCTCACCACCTCGATCCCGAGGTCGGTGAAGATCTCCGAGGCCCCCGGCTTCGGGCAGTCCGTGATGACGTACGACCCAGGATCCCGCGGCGCGATGAGCTACCTGGACGCCGCCCGTGAGATCGCCGAGCGCGGAACGAAGGAGCTGTCATGACCGGCAAGGCACGCGGCGGACTGGGACGGGGCCTGGCGGCGCTGATCCCGACCGGGCCGGACACCACCACGGTGGCCGACGTGTTGATCAACGGCGCCGGCACGCGTCGTGATCACGGCGCGCTGTCGCTGGTGGGGGGTGACGACTCCAGCGAGAGCCGCGGCGGGACGCCGCCAAGGCGAACGGCCAGAACGGGTCTGGCCACTCCACGGCCTCCGAGGAGGCGTCATCGGCAGTCTCGGTCAATGGAGCCAACGCTCACAAGACCCAGCTAGTTGACGCATCATCTACCGGGTCCGCGCTATCAGGACATCCCGATCGACGACATCCGGCGCAATCCCCGGAACCCGCGCAGCGTGTTCGACGAGGACGCGCTGGTCGAGCTGACCCACTCGATCCGCGAGTTCGGTCTGCTGCAGCCGATCGTGGTGCGCGAGGTGCCCGGCGGCGGCTACGAGCTGGTGATGGGCGAACGCCGCTGGCGCGCCGCCGCAACGGGCCGGCCTCGACCACCATCCCGGCGATCGTCCGCCGGACCGAGGACGCCGACCTGCTCCGTGACGCGCTGCTGGAGAACATCCACCGGGCGAACCTGAACCCGCTGGAAGAGGCCGCGGCCTACCAGCAGCTGCTCGAGGAGTTCGACGTCACCCAGGAGGAGCTGGCCTCCCGGCTGGGCCGCAGCCGGCCGGTCATCTCCAACACCATCCGGCTGCTGAAGCTGCCGGTGCCGGTCCAGCGCCGGGTGGCGGCCGGGGTGCTGTCCGCCGGACATGCCAGGGCGTTGCTCTCGCTGCCGGATCCGGACGATCAGGAACAGCTGGCCGCGCGGATCGTCGCCGAGGGTCTGTCGGTCCGCGGCGCCGAGGAGGCGGTGACGCTGATCGCCGGCAAGGCCACTCCACGGCGCCGGAACGACCACGGCCAAGCGGGTCATCCCCGGCCTGGAGGATGTCGCCGTGACGTTGTCGGACACCTTCGACACCCGGGTGCGGCTCGAACTCGGCCGGACCAAGGGCCGGATCGTGGTGGAATTCGCGACTCAGGAGGACCTGAAGCGGATCATGACGATCATGGCGCCGCAGGCTTTCGGAGCGAATGTTCTCAATTCCGAGAACGATGATCGTGAAACCGATTTCGATGACCGGTCGCCCCAGGTCGAACTGTCACGGTGACGCTTCTGCACTGCTGAACATGCCACGGGTCGCGAGAGTTGTTGCATTGCCAACAACTCTCGCGACGCCGGTGTGACCTGGCGGTCAGAACCCGCGGGCGATGGCGCGCTCGACCAGTCCGGCGTAGACGGCGCCGAGGTCCGAGCCGGCCTCGGCCACCGACATCGGCAGCATCGAGGTCTCGGTCAGACCCGGGCGACACGTTGACCTCCAGGAAATGCACCACGCCGTCCGCAGTGGCGATGGCATCGGTGCGGGAGACATCCCGCAGGCCCAGAGCCTGGTGCGCGCCGATGGCCAGATCGGCCGCCGCGACCGCGACCTCGTCGGTCGAGCCGGGCCGGGGTGAAGTAGGTGGTCAGCCCGGCGGTGTACCGGGACTCGTAGTCGAAGATCCCACTGATGGGGGAGATCTCGACCGCCGGCAGGGCCTCGACGCCGCTCTCGTCCTCGACCACGGTGATCGCCAGCTCGACGCCGTCGACGAACTGCTCGACCACGACGATCTCGCCGTAGGCGAAGGCGCCGACCAACGCGGCCGGCAAGTTCTTCGATCGACCGCACGGCGGTCGCACCCAGCGCCGACCCGCCGTGCTGCGGCTTGACCATCAACGGCAGACCGAGGTGGCTGACCAGCAGCCCGATCAGCGGCCTGCGCACCGAGATCCCGGAAGGTGCTGTGCGACAGCGACATCCACTCGCGGCGTGGTGAATCCCGCCCGCTGCACCAGGTTCTTGGCGATGTTCTTCTCGTAGGCCAGCCGGCAGTCCTGGCCCCGGGTGCCGAGGTAGGGAACCCCGGCCATCTCGAGAATGCCTTGGATGGCGCCGTTCTCGCCGCGACTGCCGTGCAGGGTGATGATCGCGGCGTCGGGCTTGGTCTCGGCCAGCCAGGGGATCAGGTCGGCATCGGTATCCCGCAGGGTGACGTCGACGCCGGAGCCGCGCAGCGCCTCGTGCAACCGTGAGCCCGACCGCAGCGAGACGTCCCGCTCATGGCTGAGGCCTCCGGCCAGATACCACCACGTGTCGGGTCATCGACTCACTCTCCTTGCAGGACGGTTCATTTCGGTATCGGGAAGGGTGCCGCGGTGCACCGGGTGCGACAGCGGCATCAGGCAGTGTCCGGCGACGGGGACGACGGCCCGATGGCCGGTCGCGATCAGGGTGGGGCCGAAGGTCCGCATCACGTCGAGTTCGCCCTCCAGCACGCCGGCCAGCCGCCGCACGCCCTCGGTCGATCCGTTCCGAGGTCGGGAAGCAATAGGACAGCCGCAGCTGCCTGGTGACCCGAGACCGTCGGCGTAGAAGGCATTTCCGGGAACGTAGGCGACCCGCGCGGTGACTGCGCGGGGGAGCATGGCCGCGGTGTCGAAGCCTTCCGGCAGGGTCACCCAGACATAGAACCCACCGTCCGGTGTGGTCCAGGTCGTGCCCTCCGGCATGTAGTTCTCCAGTGCGGCGAGCATCGCGTCCCGACGCTCGGCATAGGTCTGCCGGTAGGCCTTGATCTGGCTCAGCCAGTCGAACTTCGCCAGATACCGCGAGATCAACATCTGATTGAACACCGGCGGGTTGAGCGTCGCCGCCTCGTTGGCCAGCACCAGCTTTTCCCGGACGGCGTGCGGCGCGAGCACCCACCCGACCCGCAGTCCCGGTGCGAAGGTCTTCGAGAAGGAACCGAGGTAGATCACGTTGTCGGGATCGTCGGCGCGGATCGCCCGGCGCAGCTTGTCGTCGAAACCCAGTAGTCCGTAAGGGTTGTCCTCGAGGATGGCGATGCCTGCCCGGCGGCAGATCTCGGCGATGACACCCGCGTCGGTCGTCGGACAGGGTGACCCCGGCGGGATTGTGGAAGTTCGGAATCGTGTAGAGCAGCTTGACCTTTCGGCCGGCCGCCCGACAGGCCTCGATCGCGGCGACGAGTGCCTCGGGGATCAGCCCGTCGTCGTCCATCGCGACGTGGACGACCTGCGCCTGGTACGCCTGGAAGGTGCCCAGCGCACCGACGTACGACGGCGCCTCGGCCAGGATGACGTCGCCCGGGTCGCAGAAGATCCGGGTGGTCAGGTCCAACGCCATCTGCGAGCCGACGGTGACCATGACGTCATCGGGGTGGGCCTTGATGCCCTCGAGCGCCATCACCTGGCAGATCTGCTCCCGGAGCTGCAGGATGCCCTGGCCGGACCCGTACTGCAGGGCGACCAGGCCGTCCTCGGTGACCAGGCCGGCGGCCTCCGCCGCCAGCGACTCCAGCGGCAGCGACTTCAGGTACGGCATGCCGCCGGCCAGCGACACCACCTCGGGACGGTTGGCGACGGCGAACAATGCCCGGATGGCCGAGGCGCGCATGCCGACGGTACGTTGCGCGTAACGCTGCATGTGCTGGTCCAGGCTGTTGCCCGTCATGACTCCACCTCAAGTCCTTGCCGCTGCCATCCGGTCAGCGGGCAGGATCATGATCCAGTGCGGCGCCGGAACGGTCGGGGTCATCGTAACCGGCATGTTCTACACCGCTCGGGATCCGGGTGCGGCGCGACCAGCGGACCGGCCTCACGTGGACGACCTATCCTGATGACGACAACTGGGAGCAGACCGGCTCGAACGGCCGGGAGACCGCGCCGGACCGACCGGCGGCGCGGATGCACAGGTAACAGGGAGCGGTGTGACGCGAGCGCTGGTGCCACTGTCGATGACGACCATCGGCTCGCTACCCGAACGGTGCCGCGCCTGCGTGGCCTGGGAACTCGATGCCGAAGCGGTGACGTCGGCGGTGAAACTCGGCGAGACCGAGTTCGAGAAGGAGGTCTGGCTCTCCGGGGTGATGCTCACCTGGGGATCGGCCGGCCAGATCGTCACCGTCGACGATCGACCGGTGGGTTTCGCCCTGTTCGCCCCACCGACCGCGGTACCCGGTGCCTCCGCCTTCCCGACCTCGCCGGTGTCGCCGGATGCCGTGCTGCTGACCACCGCGAAGATCCTGCCCGAGTTCACCGGCCAGGGACTGGCCCGCTATCTGATGAACGGGGTGGTGAACGCGCTGACCCGACGCGGGGTGAGGGCCATCGAGGTGTTCGGGCTGGAGTCCGACCCGATACCCGATCCGGTTGATCTGCAGGCCGCTCCGGTCGAGCCCGCGCCGGACCCCGGTCTGCCCCGCTGCCTGCTACCTGCGGGGTTCGCCCGAGCGGTGGGTTTCGAAGACGTCGCCCCCCACTTCCGTTACCCCCGACTGCGTTTCGAGCTCGGCCGGGACATCGGCTGGAAGGCGGAGGTGGAGTCGGCGTTGGAGAAGCTGTTCACCGTGATCAGTGTCCCGGCCTCGCCGTCCCCGCTGGTGCCGGAGCTGGTCGGCCAACGCTGAGGGTCCGATCTTTCACCGACGCTTCCGCGATATCGCCATTCGGGATGAATCGGACACGACACGCCCGATCCCGGCTCGCTGTGGGGGTGGAGCTGCTCAGGCGGAGTCGCGGATGGTGCGCTCGTGCTCCAGCAGGTCGGAGAAGGTGAAGGTGCCGGTGTGCGGGTCGTCCCGGCCGTCCAGGTACAGCCGCTTCACGGCGACCAGCAGACCGTCGGCGAGCAGGTTGCGGAACTCGTCGGACGTCAGGCGATCACGTTCGGCGGGGTTGGAGAGGTACCCCATCTCCACCTGAATGGCCGGCATGCGGGTCAGCCGGAGTACGTCCCACGGCCGGTGGTGCACCCGACAGTCGGCAAAGTGCGTGCGCGCCACCAGTTCTCGCTGCACCAGCTGGGCCAGGGTCTCGCCGACGGTCGAGGTCGCGCCGGAATCGGTGCCGAAGTGGAAGGTGGCGATCCCGCACGCCTGCGGCGAGGTCGACCCGTCGATGTGCAGGCTGAGCAGCAGGTCGGCGTTGACGTTGTTCGCGTACGCCGCGCGTTCCTCGGCGGACGGATTCTGGTGCGCGCCGCGGGTCAGGCTGACGTTCATGCCGGTGGTGACCATCCGCGACTGCAGCCGGCGGGCGACGTCATAGGCCAGGTCGGCCGCCCGGACGTCGCCGACCGTCCAGCCGGGATCCTCCGCGCCGTGCGCCGGGTCGATGACGATGCGCTTGCCGTACAACCGGGGTCCGGCCTGCCGCACGAGCTGGTACTCCCGCAGGTACTGCGGCCGGCCGCCGGTCACCATCCGGCCGATCCGGTTCAGCTCGCGGTAGGTCTCCGGGCCGAACACCCCGTCCTCGGACAGTCCGCGGTGGCGCTGGAAATCGCGGACGCTCAGGTCGGTCAGCGGGCCGAAGATGCCGTCGGGCCGGCCGGTGTTGTAACCCATCTCGGCCAGCCTGGTCTGCAACGCCATCACGTCGTCGCCGGTCATCGGCGCGGAAAGGGTGTGGGTGAGGCTGCGATCGCCCAGATTCCAGCGGGCGTCGGTGAGTGAGCGAACCGTCACCGGGCCGACGATGCCGTCGACGATCAGCCCGCGACGCTGCTGGAAGTTCCGGATCGCGCCGTCGGTGGCGGCGTCGAACTCGGCGACCGCCCGATCGGTCCCGTTGAGTGATGGGAGCAACTGCAGGCTCGCCAGGGCTTCCCGGAGGTCGGCAACTGCCGGTCCTCGATCACCGCGCCGCAGCAGCATCGCTCTCCTTGACCACTCGAATCCCGTCCAGCTTCCGACAACGAACCCTTGGTTCGCCCCTTCAAGGACGCCCGGTTCGCGGCGAGGTTCCTGGCCATGGGCATCCGAGCGTCACCGGATCCTGTTCGCCGCGCCCACCATTGTGCAACGAAATCCGGGCGTTCATGACCTTCACACGCCCCCGACGCCGTCCGAACGAACCGCGAACCGTTCCCGAACAGCGCAGTGCCGCCCGCCCCGGAACGATCCCGGGACGGGCGGCACGCGGTGCAGAACGGCGGAAATCAGGCGAGAACGTCGGCGAATTCGGCGAGCAGGGCGGCCTTGGGCTTCGCGCCGACGACCTGCTTCACCGGCTTCCCACCCTGGAAGACCAGCATCGTCGGAATCGACAGGATCTGGTACTGCTGGGCGATCTGCGGGTTGGCGTCGATGTCGAGCTTGGCGACAGTGACCTTTCCCTCATGCTTGGTCGCGATCTCCTCGAGGATCGGCGCGACCATCCGACACGGGCCGCACCACTCCGCCCAGAAATCGACGATGACGGGAACCTCGGACTGCAGGACGTCGGTGTCGAAGCTGGCGTCGGTGACCTTCACGGTGGCCATGGGACCTTCTCTCTCGGTGGAAACTCTCGGGTTGATGCGGTGGTGCGATGCGGTGACTGCGGTGATCGGCTACTGCTGTGCTGCAACTTGCTGCGTCAGACGCTCAGCGAGTCCTCGAAGGCGGCGACCGGCAGGTCCGGCATCGGATCGGTGGTGATTCCGGCGATCTCGTTCTGGACGTCCTGTTCGGTGAGCGGGTGGGACGCCAGGTAGTGCTGGGCATCCAGTGCCGCGGCGCAGCCCGAACCGGCAGCGGTGATGGCCTGCCGGTAGGTGTGGTCGACCAGGTCGCCGCTGGCGAACACCCCGGCAATGCTGGTTCCGGTCCCGGCGGTGGCGCCCACATCGCGCCCGGTGAGCACATAGCCCTCGGGATCGGTGATCACCTGGTCGCGGAACAGGTCGGACCGCGGGTCGTGGCCGATCGCCACGAAGACGCCGGTGACGGCCAGCTCGCTCGTGTCGCCGGTCCGGGTGTCGGTGAGCGTCACGCCGGTCACGCTGGTCTCGCCGTGCAGCGCGGTGATCGCCGCGTTGGTCACCCAGCGGATCTTCGGGTCCTTGCGGGCCCGGTCCAGCATGATCGCGCTGGCCCGGAACTCGTCCCGGCGGTGCACGATCGTCACCGAGCGGGCGAACCGGGTCAGGAACGTCGCCTCCTCCATCGCCGAGTCGCCGCCCCCGACGACCACGATGTCCTGGTCGCGGAAGAAGAAGCCGTCACAGGTGGCACAGGCGGAGACGCCGCGGCCGATCAGCCGCTGCTCGTCGGGCAGGTTCAGGTAGCGGGCGGCGGAGCCGGTGGAGAGCACGATCGCCCGGGCCCGGTGCTGCACGCCGTCGACGGTCACCGTCTTGATCGGGCCGTCCAGGCTGACCGCTTCGGCATCGACGGTCCGCAGGTCCGCACCGAACCGCTCAGCCTGCTCACGGATCTGGGCCATCAGCTCCGGACCCTGGATGCCCTGCGGGAACCCGGGGAAGTTCTCCACCTCGGTGGTGGTCATCAGGGCGCCGCCGTAGGAGTAGCCCTCGAACACCAGGGGCTTGAGTTCCGCACGGGCCAGGTAGATGGCCGCGGTGTATCCGGCGGGGCCCGATCCGACGACGATCACGTCATGCACCGGGCCGGCGTCGTCGGACGCAGCGGGCGTCGGGGTGGTCAAGCCGAGGTCGGGCACAAAGTTCGTCATCAGATCCCCTCACCACCGCCGCCGGCCGGGCACACCGCGGGCGGGTGATTGCTGTCGATTCGTGATCGCACTGCACACCGATGTCGCGCCCGGACTGCGGGCGGCACCAGTCTGATCAACGCAACCCTACCGACGAAAGATTCCCGACCCGGCCGCGCGCCGCTGTTCGCCCCGGCGGGTCGGCGCGGAGCCGCGATTCCGTGGGCCGTCCAGGGTCAGGGACTGCCCTGGACGGTGATCTCGTTGATCTTGGACTGGAACTGACTGTCCGGCGTCGGCGACAGCTTCGTGACGAAGGCGATCAGATACTTCGACTTCGGTGCGCCGGTGAGCGGGATCGTCACCGTCCCGTTCTTGATCGTGCCGCTGCCCAGCGGTTTGGTCTGGTCGTATCCGACCGTCGGTGACGAGGCCGACCGGATCTCGATCGTCGTGCCCTCGGTGGCGCTGTTCACGGTGACCGACGTCGGGGTGGTCTCCCGTTCCAGTTCCAGCAGCAGCCCGACGCCGGTCTTCAGCGAGGGGAACTGCTGCTTGTAGACCCAGGTCAGCCAGGCCGACTCGGCGTTGCCGTCGAAGGCGCGGTCGACGTAGTCCTTGTAGTCGGGTGTGCCATCGCCCTGGGGATCGAAGACCAGGCCGGCGACGGCCTTGACCGGCACGTCCGTCGGCGGGGCGGCGGCCGAGGTGGAGGCGTCGGAGGTCGGTGCCTGCTCGGCCGCGGTCGTCGGTGCCGGCGCGGTCGAGGCGAGCGCGGAGTCGATCATCGGCAGCTCGTCGGGGGCACTGTTCTGGATGGACGCGACGAACTGGTTGGTCAGGCCGCCGAGGGCGATCACGATCAGCACCGCGAACACCGCCAGCACCACGGACGCCAATCCGAGCTTGACCCGGCGTTCCTTGATCAGGCGGCGGTCGGCGGCGCTGAGCGGCTTGACCTCGGCGACCGGCGGTGCCTGGGCGATTCCGGCGACCGTCTCCGGGCTCCGGAGCAGGGCCGCGATCGCACCGACCGCATGGATGCCGTCCGGCTCCTCCGGGTGCAGGGCGCGTTCGGCCAACGCGGAGAGCGCCTCCGGCACCGAGGTCCGCACCTCGTCGGCCGGCAACTCGCGGCCGAGCCTGGTCGGTGCCGCCGGGAACTCCCGCTCCGCGGCCGCGGCGATCGCGCCGGCACTGCCCGCGTCCCGCGGATTGATCGGATCACCGATCGGCCAGGTGCCGGTGAGCATCAGGTACAGCAGCGCGCCGATCGCACGGATGTCCTGGTCGGGGGTCGCCGAACCGTGGGCGATGACGTGCGAGAGCCGGACCTGGCCATCGAAATTGACCCGGACCAGCGACGGATTGATGGCGCCGAGCGCGATGCCGTTGCGGTGCGCCTCGGCGACGGCCTCGGACAGCTTTGCGGTGATGGAAGTGGCCACGTCGGGATCCAGCGGTCCGCCGGTGAGCAGATCGGTCAGCGTCGCGCCGTCCACCCACTGTCCGACGACGTAGGACTGCCCGTGATCGGTGCCGACGTCGAGGGTCTGCGGCAGCCCGACGTGGTGCAACCGACCGGCCCGCAGCGTCCGCGCGACCGTCGCCGAAGCGCCACTGGTGTCGGGCAGGATCGTCACCGCCATGTCGCGGGGGAGCACGGTGTCCTTGGCCCGCCAGAACCAGTGCCCGGAGTGATCCGCCGAGACCAGGCTGACGAGCCGGTACCGACCGCCGACCGTGGTGCCGGGGGTCAACGCAGCGGCGGGCGCGGCGCCAGGTTCGGGGGTCGAGTCGAGGATGGACGACGCGCCGACCTGCGCAGCTGCGGCGAGCAGCCGGTCGGCCGAGGTCACGGTGGTCTTCTCCGGGTCGTCGAGATCGTCACCCCCGAGATCGTCACCCCCGAGATCGGCACCGCCGAGGTCGGGAGTTCCGGCAGCGGCGTGATCGGCACGGCCGTCCTCACCGCCACCGTTGGCGTTTCCACCGTCCGGCCGGGTGCCGTTGCCGGCCGCACCGTTGCCGACGGCCGATGCGTCATCGCGGCCGATCACTCCGCCCGCCGGGATCACGGTCGTCGCGCCGGGGTCGACCGCCGGGCGATCGCTGTCGTGGGGCACCGGGTTGGACACCTGCTCCCTGCTGCTCGTCTGGATGCGCTGGTCGCCGCGGGCGACCGGCATCACTGTCGTGGTTGCTTCTGCGTTCTGAATGGCTGTCTGTGCAGGTGGTCGCGCTGTTTCAACACTTGACGAGTCGATCTCGACGGTGTTCATCTCGGAGGCGGGGTTCATCTCCGAGGTGAGCGCGCGGATCACGACAGTCTGAGCTGCCCCACTCGCCTCGTCCGCCGAGCCTGCGGCTCGCGCGTCCGACGTTCGCGGGTCACCTGCGAGGGTGCCACGTCCAGTGTCCTGGACGCGGGGGGACGCCTCGGGGTTGGGCGCGCCGCCGCGTTGTGACCGGCGGAATATCGATCGCACCAGCCTGACCACCCGGTTCCGCAGTGGCAGGAGTTCCTCGACCTTGAGCAACGCGCCGACGGCGGCGATCACCAGCAGGCCGACGGTACCGCTGAACAGGATGGACACCAGCGCGGTGAGCAGATCGTCGACGTCGAAGGTGAGCAGCAGATTTCCGGCCAGTAGCGCCGCGCCGGCCCCCACCGCCCCGGCCACGGTCATCTTGACCAGCGTCACCAGGGTGCGTTTGGTCCCCATCGGGCCGTAACGAACGCGGAGCCAGATTTCCCCGGTGATCGCGCCGATCAGATAGGAGATGGACGTGGCCGCCGCCATCCCGGGCACGATCAGTGAGTCGTCCAGCGTCACACAGGCGATCAGCAGCGGCACCCGGACGGCGACCATGATCGCGTTGATCAGTACCGGGGTCCGGGCGTCCTTCATCGCGTAGAAGACCCGCATCTGCACCAACGTCACGGCGAACGGCACCAGGCCGAACGCGAGCGCGGCCAGCGTGGTGCCGAGCACCAGGGTGTCGTCGAGGCTGACCGCGCCGTAGAACGAGGCGAGGATGGCCAGCGCGCCGGCCAGCACGATGATCCCGGCGGCCACCGGCGTGAGCGCGACGATCGAGAGCCGATTGGCCAGCGACGCGTCGTTCTTGACGTCGACCATCTGGCCGGCAGCAGCGTGCCGGCTCATCCTCGGCATGATGGCGGTCAGGATGGAGACGCCGATGATGCCGTACGGCAGCTGGAACAGCATCGAGGCAAAGGCCCACAGTGAGATGCCGCCCTCGACGTTCTGCGAGGCGACGTTGGTGACCACGATGTAGCCCACCTGCGAGACCAGCACGTAGGCCACCGCCCACAGCATCAGCTGGCCGGCCTCCAGCAGCCGGCGATCGCCACCCCATCGCCAGCGGAACCGGAAGCCGGTCCGGCGCAGTGCCGGCAGCATGACGACCGCCTGCATGACGATGCCCAGCGTGGTGCCCAGGCTGAGCAGCAGGAACTGCTCGCGGGTCAGCTCGGTCAGCGCGCCGTCCTCGCCGCTGCCCGGGAGCAGGTGCAGTCCGACGCCGACGGCGATGACCACCAGGTTGTTGGCCACCGGCGCCCACGCCGGAACCCCGAACTTCTCCTTGGTGTTCAGGATCGCGCCGAACAGCGCGGCGATCCCGTAGAAGAAGATCTGCGGCAGCAGCAGGTAGGCCAGTGAGTCGGCGAGGCCCTGGTCGACGGTCCCCTCGCCGCCGGACAGGTAGAGGCGGGTGAGCAGCGGCGCCGCCGCGACGGCCAGCCCGGTCGCGACGATCAATCCCACGAAGGCGACCGTCATCAGGCGCTGGGTGTAGCCCTCGCCGCCGTCGGGGTCCGACCTGGCGCGGGACAGCAGCGGGATCGCGACCGAGGTGAGCACCCCGCCGATCAACAGCTCGAAGACGATGTTGGGCAGCGTGTTGGCGATCGTGTAGGCGTCGTTGACGATGCCGAAGCCCAGGACGCTGAGGATCACCACCTTGGCCAGGAACCCGGTGATGCGGCTGACCAGGGTCGCGACGGCCATCACCGCGCCGGCCCTGACCACCCCGCCGGTGCGGGCGGTCTTCATCCCGGCGACGTCGTCGACAGGCTGTTGGGTTGCTGCCTCGGGTCTGGTCACGATCGGTCCGTTCCGACCTGCTCGGCGGCCGGGGTCCGATTCTCGGGTGCCGGGCCACCAGTGCCGGGGCCGGGGCTGTCCGGGCCGGGTCCGGTCGGTGGCGGAATGACGTCGCGCAGGGCCGGGGACCCGGAATCGTCGGTCGGTCGGTCGCCGGGCAGCCCCGGAGTGGTGTCCGGTTTGCCACGAAGTCGCTGCACGATCCGCAACGCCACCATCAACACCAGCACACCGCCGGCGACGAAGATGATGATCACCGTCAACGCCCCGTATGCGGTGGACTCGACCGACAACTGCACCGGTTGGCCCCAGGTGGTGCCGTCGGGCCCGACGAGTTCGGCGCGCACCTGGAACTGCCCGGACCGGGAGACCTCGGCGGGAATCTTCACCTGTTGCGAACGGCCGGCGGGGACGACCTGCAGTTCGGGGTTGGTGACGGTCAGGCCGACGAACTCGCCGCCGGTGATCTCCACCCGCAGCGGAACGTTGTACGGGAGGTTGTTCTGCACCGTCAACACCAGCGGCGACGTGGACGAGGCAAGGGTGTAGGAGTTGCCGGCCGACGAGATCTCCACTCCGCCACGGATTCCCGCGGTGGTGGATTCGACGGTGGCCAGGTTGGCCTCGCCGACGGTGGCGTCCGTGCGGAACGCGGTCGAGCCGGCGGCGTCCAGGGCGACGACGAGCGGGTCGAGCACCACTGCGGGGTCGGTGGTCTGCGGGGTACCGCCGAGTGACTGCTGGAGGCTGGTGACGTCGGCGCGGTTGGCCTTGACCCGCTCCAGGTACGCGGGGTTCAACTCCTGGCTCTGTGCCTGTTCGGGGTAGGCCGGCAGCGCCACCTCGGAGGCGGACCCCGCGAGGCCGGCCAACGAGGTACCGCTGATCACCTGGCTCGCGCCGAGGGTGGCCAGCAGGTCGGTGAGCACCCGCAGGCCGGGGGCATCGGGGGACCAGCGGCGGTCGGGGGTGAAAAGGGCCGGGTTGGTGGTGCGGCTGACCGAGCCGTCCAGTGACTGCTGCGCCAACACGCCGGTGAGCGCGTTGACCCGCATTGCCCAGCCGGATTGACGTCCGTGGTCGATCAGGTCGCCGACCCCGTTCAGCACGTCCGGTTGCGCGACCGCGGCCGGGATCTGCGTGCCCGCCCCGGTGTCCGGCACCGTGACCAGAGCGGCTGCCACGGCCGAACCGTCGAGTTCCAGCGATTCCTCGGACAGCAGTGCGGTGCTCAATCCGGCTGATTGCAGGGCGCTCAGGGTTGCGGCGTCGGTGGCGCCGTTGATCGGGAAAGCCATGCTGGTGATCGGTGCGGTAGTGATCAGCGGAGTGGTGATCGTTGGGTCGGTCGGGCTCGAGCCGTCCGATGGAGCGCCGAGCACTCGATCGGCCACCGCAGTTCCGTGCGCCACCGCGGTGGTCACCTCCCCGAGCAATCCGGCCCGCACCATCGCCACCACATCGGGATCGCCGTAGGGCAGCGCGAGGGTCGGATAGCGGGCGGCGACCGTCCGTAGCCGCTCGAGGAACGACGCCGCGGCACCCTGACCGGTTCCGGCGACCGTGCCGGGAATCTGCACGGCTCCCGGATCCACGGCTCCGGGATCCACGGCTCCCGGATCCACTGCGGCAGAGGTGACGCCGGCTTCCGCCCCGGGGGTGGGCTGCGTCGACGCGTCGGGTTGAGCGGTCGCTCCGGAGGCGGCCGTGGTCGGATCGGCGGCAGCGGAGTTCGGCGCAGCAGACCCGTCAGCGCCCGTGCCGTCCGCCTGTCCGGGGACAGTGCCCGCAGTCGGCGATGCGGGCTGTGCGGTTGCTGCGGACGAGCCCTCCGCCTGCAGGATCTGGTCCATCGAGGGCTGTGGTTCGCCGGGCGCCACCACCCGGTAGGCGCTGGTCATCCGGTCGAGTTCGTCGAGCAGTTGCGGATCCACGACCACGGTGATCGCGCCCATCGGCGTCGAGCCGGCCGCCGGGTCGAGCAGCCCGTCCACCAGGGTGGCCAGCCGCCCGCCCGGCGCGATCGCTGTCTGCAGGTCGTCGTCGAGGAAGACGCCGCCGACGCCGAGGTGCGGGCGATCCACCACCGGCCAGACGAAATTCACCGGGAGTGGCTTTGCCGGGGCTCCGGTGCCTCCCGCCGGGGCAGTGCCGGGGGCACCCATGACGGTCAACAGCAGATGAAGCTCGCCGATCCGCGCCTCCAGCGGCCCGCCTTCGAGGGTGACGGCGCCGTTCACGTTCACCATCAGCGGGTAGACGCCGGGGAGGAGACGTCCAACCCCTGCGCCCCGGTGATCGGCGCGGTGAAGGTGAACGGAGCGCTGGCGCCGGCGGCCAGCGCCGGGATCATCGGGGTGAAATCCTGCTGGACCTGGTCGGTCGGTTCCGCGGGCTCGGCGATCTCCTGCCGGACCGCGGCCTCGTTCTGCAAGGCCGCTCCGCGCTGGAACCGGTAGGCGAGATCGGTGAGTTCCTCCGGCCCGGCGTTGGTCATCGTGCCGGTGATGGTCAGTGTGTTCGGGCTGGTGGCGGTGACGAGCGCCGGTTCGACGGAGGTGACGTCGAACGACAGCCGGGAGACGTACTCACCGAAGGGTTCCGGCGCCAGGCGGGTGGTCAGCGTTCCGGCCGCCGCCGCGACCGGTCCGGCCGCAGCGGTGCCGACGACGGTGCCGCCCAACAGGACCAGGGTGCCGACGGCAAGCAGGCTCAGCCGGCTGATCCAGGGGTGTCGACGATGACGGGGTCGGCGCTGCGGCCAAGCCGGTTGAGCGGGCAGCACCCTCACGCGCTCTCCGCGAGCAGTTCGACGGCCCGGCGCGCCAGCCGCCGTTCTCCTGCGTAGGCCAGCCGGCCCGCGAGGTCGGTCAGTGGCACCCAGGCGACTTCGGTGACCTCGATGTCCGCGTCCGACAGTTCACCGGCCACCGCCACCATCAGGTAGTGGTGCACCCGCTTGTGGATGCGGCGGCCCTGCGCGATGAAGGTGTATTCGACGCTACCGAGCCGGGCGGTGATCCGACCCGAGATCCCGGTCTCCTCCTCCACCTCGCGAATGGCCGCCTGTTCGTGGGTTTCTCCCTGCTCCACGTGACCCTTGGGCAATGACCAACGCAGCCGACCGCGGCGATCCAGCCGGCCGATCAGGGCTCCCGACGGGGTGCCGTCCTCCGTCCGAACGACCAGTCCGCCGGCCGACGTTTCATCCGCTCGCCGGCGCCGCTGCGGCGACCCGGCGGCCGGACGGCGGGCGGTGGGCATGGGCCGATGGTAGTGCGGGAAGAGTCCCCGAACAGGCAGGTGAGCGAGCCGGGCGGCACGGAAGAGGCCGTTCGCGCGGATAGACTGGCCCGTCGTGTCCCGCCCGCCCGCCCCGTCGTCGTCCCAGCCCCCGGATCCTGCAGCAGGACGGGCGCCGGGTTCGCCGACTACGCCCGACGCTGCCGCGCAGAGCGTCGGCAACGGTCGTCTCACCTCGATGCAGCGGGCCGCGGTCGCCGAGCTGCTGCGGATCTCCCCGGTGGTGGACGAACTCGGCCGCCGGTTCGCCGCAGCCGGTCACGAACTGCACCTGGTCGGCGGCTCTGTTCGTGATGCGCTGCTCGGCCGGCTCGGTGACGATCTGGACTTCACCACCGACGCCCACCCGCCGCTGGTACTCGAGGTGGTGAACGGCTGGGCCGACGGAACCTGGGGCACCGGCATCGATTTCGGCACCGTCGGGGTGGTGAAGTCCGGATTCCGGCTGGAGATCACGACTTTCCGCTCCGACCTGTACGACGGTGAGACCCGCAACCCGGTGGTGACCTTCGGTGATTCGCTGGAGGGTGACCTGCAGCGCCGCGACTTCGCGGTGAACGCGATGGCGGTGTCGCTGCCGGAGCATGAATTCGTCGATCCGTTCGGCGGGCTGGCGCAGCTCGGTGTCCGGGTGCTGGACACCCCGGGCACGCCGGAGCAGTCGTTCCGGGACGACCCGCTGCGGATGCTGCGGGCCGCGAGGTTCGCCTCCCAGCTGTCGTTCACTCCGGCGCCACGGGTGGTCGCGGCGATGACGGCGATGGCCGGCGAGATCGACCGGATCACCCCGGAACGGGTCGGTGCGGAACTGGTCAAGCTGATCCTGGGCGCGAACCCGCGAGCCGGGCTCGCCCTGCTGACCGAGACCGGCCTGGCCGATCGGGTGCTGCCGGAGCTGCCCGCGCTGCGGCTGGAGCGCGACGAGCACCATCAGCACAAGGACGTGTACGAGCACACGCTGACCGTCCTCGATCAGGCGATCGCCCAGGAGCAGGACGGGCCCGATCTCACGCTGCGGCTGGCGGCGCTGCTGCACGACATCGGCAAGCCCGCGACCCGCCGGTTCGAGGACGGTGGGGGCGTCAGCTTCCACCATCACGAGGTGGTCGGCGCGAAGCTGGTCCGCAAGCGGCTGCGGGCACTGCGGATGCCGAAGGCGCTGGTCGAGGACGTGGCCATGCTGACCTTCCTGCACCTGCGGTTCCACGGGTACGGGACCGGTGCGTGGACCGACTCGGCGGTCCGCCGGTACGTCACGGACGCCGGTGACCTGCTGCCGCGGCTGCACAAACTGGTCCGGGCGGACTGCACGACCCGCAACCCCCGTCGCCGGCAGACGCTGCAACGCTCGTACGACGACCTGGAACGACGGATCGCGACGATCGCCGAGGCCGAGGATCTGGCCAGGGTGCGCCCCGATCTGGACGGGAACGCGATCATGACCCTGCTCGGAGTGCCACCGGGCCCGCTGGTCGGCAAGGCGTGGAAGTTCCTCAAGGAGCTGCGGCTGGAGCAGGGGCCGCTGCCCCGGGACCAGGCGGAGGCGGCGCTGCTGGAATGGGCGGCCCGGGAGGGCATCGTGCCGCCGGATGCGAAGGACGCGACATGACCGACGACCCGCACGAGCTGCAGCGGTTCGTCAGTGCCCAGGATCAGGGCGGTGCCCTGGACGCCGCCCTCGCCGAACTCCGTCGCGGCCGCAAGACCGGTCACTGGATCTGGTTCGTCTTCCCGCAGATCGCCGGGCTGGGGATGAGCCCGATGTCGCAGCATTTCGCGATCGCCTCGCTCGACGAGGCGCGGGCCTACCTTGCCCATCCGGTGCTCGGGCCCCGGCTCCGCGAGTGCGCCCAGGTCGTCGCCGACAGCCCGGTCCCGGACGCGATGAGCATCTTCGGTGGGATCGACACCCAGAAACTGCGCTCGTCGATGACGTTGTTCCACCGGGCCGACCCGGACGAGCCGGTCTTCGGCACCGTCCTGGAGAAGTACTTCGACGGCGTCCCGGACGCCGCCACCGACCAGCGGCTGTGACTGTGCCCGCACGGGATCGCGAAACCCCGGAGTTGAGTAGAGAAATAGCGCGCCGGAGGGCGGTGCACCGCTGCTATTTGTCTGCTCAACTCGGCCACCGAGCTCCGACGGACCTAGGACTTCTCCAGGCCCTTCCCGCCGTTGATGGTCTTGATCTTCTTCGGGTTGATGTCCCGCTCGAAGACGTCCTGGATTCCGGCGGCCACGTCCGATCCGGTGAACAGTTCGGGCGGCGAGATTGCCTTGGCCTGCTTACCTCTCGCGGCCAGCCACTTGAGCGCATCGGCCTCGTTGCCGCTGTCGAAGCGCTGCCCGTTCTCGTTCTGCGAGATCCGCAGTTCGGTGTCCTCGAACACTCCCTTGTCGGAGGCGAAAATCGGAATGCCGGTGTCGCCCAACGTCATCTCCGACTTCGACAAGCGGTCCCGCGACTTCGGGCTGAGCCCGAGGATCGTCGCCTCCTCGACCACGAACGGCTTAGTGGCGTCGTCCTCGTCGAAAGAGGCGTCGAGCTCGATGACGCCGCGCAGCTTGTCCGCGCTGCCGGACTTGGCGGCCAGCTTGTCGAACGCCTCCTTGCTCATGTCGGTGCCCTGCTCCTTGCCGGGCTCGTTGGTGACGCCGAGCCCGGTGCGGGCCTGGCCGACCGAGAAGGTCGCCAGCGACTCGGAGTACTGCTGATTGAACGCATCGGTCCGCTGGTCCTTCACGGCCTTACGGACCTTCTTCGCGCGGTCCAACGGGGTGTCGGTGGTGCCGTCCGGCTTCGGCTTGGTCGGCTGACGCAGCTTGGGCTTCATGGTGATCAGGAACTCGTCCTGCTCGCTCGCGCTGGCGTCCAGCAGGGCTGCCCGCTGGCCGTCGATGAAGACGTCGACGCCCTTCTCGCCCTTGGCCGTCAAGTCGTCGACCTTGCTCTCGGATTCACTCTCGATGGCGCCCTTGGCCGCATCGAACATGCTCTCCAGGCCGCTCTTGGACAGTTCCTGGTCATCGGCGCTCATGTTGGCGCCGGCCAACGCCTTCATGATGGCGTCGGTCAGGAAGGTGCCGACACCGCCGAACAATGCGCCGGCACCCGACTTGACCATGGTCTTGAGGATGTCGATGGCGAGTTCGGTCGGCAGTTCCTGTGCGGTGAGGTCGGCCTCGAGCCGGGTCAACGCATCCCGCTGGGAGTCGAGCAGGACCTGATGCTGCAGCCAGATGCTGTCGAGCATGTCCTCCAGCGCCGGGTCGACCGGGCCAGGAGCGGGCGGGACGGGGTTGGGTCCGGGTGGGACGGGTGTTGGCCCAGGCGGGACGGGCGTGGGCCCGGGTGGCACGGGTGTCGGTCCGGGCGGGGCCGGATTGTTGCCCACGTTCAGCTCATCGAGCTTGCCCATGGTGCCAGGGCCGACATCGCCGAACTGCGTCGAACCCAACTGATGCTTGGTCTTGAAAGCCTTGACCGCGGTGGACGTCTCGGATCCGTAGATGGCGTCGGCGCCGAATTTCGGCAGCGGTACGTCGTCCCGGATCAGGGCTTCCTGGACCTTCTGCACCGATCCGCCGCTGTCCCCGGGCTTGAGTCTGCCCTGGTCGTTCAGCACCCTTTCCAGCGTGGCATCGCCCTTGAACACGTCGGCCTGAAAGGTCCGGCGGGCGGCCACCTCCCGGGCGACGACGGCATTGCCGACCGTGCGCTGGAGGCCGAACAGTGCCTGCGGTCCGCCGACGATGCCGCCGCGGGACAGCGTCTGAGCCGGGTGGGCGAAACCGGGTGACGCCTTCGCCTCAGCCCTCCGCGGGGCGGCACCGGCAGCGGCCGTCCGGACGATGTGATGGGTCTGCGCGAAACTTTTCTGCTTCACGGCATTCCTTCCGTCCGAAACGGCAGACGAGCAGATCCCACGGTCCCACACCGGTGACCCGGTGCGGTAGTGAGATCAGGGTGTCCGAGCGGCGGTGCCGGGTCCGCCATCTCGCCCTGAGCGCCCGCCGCCGGCGGCCGTCCTGCCGTCGCTGCGGACACCCGGTGACCGCTTGAACACCTGCTGTTGCGGTCGTGTCGAATCTCAGTACGGTCCGAGGTTCACGATCAATGACGATCCTTCTCGAGGAGTTCCATGGCTGAGCAGTCGAACGACCCGGTTGCCGTACCGATCGGGCAGTCGGCAAACCCGTTGTCCCGTCGGCTGTTTCTGGCCGGAGTGACCGCGACCGCAGCGCTCGCGGCGACAGCGGCCGGTGGGTCAGCAGCCTCCGGGCAGGTGCCGTCAGAGGCGTCCGGCATCGGCCGTGGTGGTGGCTCGACGGATACCGGCTCGACCGACCGCGCCCTTGGCTTCCTGCGGGCCATGACGGATGCCTACCCGGCGGTGAACCCCGGCCCACGGTTGCCGCAGAGTTACGCCGACGAACTGGGGCTGTTCTCCACGGCGTTCGTCTACGACGTCGCGCTCGCGGTGTGCGCGAGCCTGACCGGCGGCCGCCGCTCGCTCGACCTGGCCAGGACGATGGGCGACGGGCTGGTCTACGCCCTCGAGCACGACCCGGTGTACAGCGACGGCCGGCTGCGTCAGGGCTACAACGTCGGGCCCTACACGTTCTACGACGGCAACCCGCAGCCCTACGGTTTCGTCCTGCCCGACGGAACCGCGAACATCGGCTGGCAGTTCGGATTCCTCGGCACCGCCGTCGGCGATATGGCCTGGCCGGGGATCGCGCTCGTCCAGCTCTACCAACGCACCCGCGACCGGACCTACCTGCGGGCGGCCACCCGGATCGGCGACTGGATCCTGACCAACGCGGTGTCGCCGGGGTCGTTGGGCGGTTTCCGGCTCGGGGTCAACGGGGCGAACGAGCCGATCCCGAACGTCTCCACCGAGCACAACATCGACTGCGTGTCGTTCTTCGGTCAACTCAACCGGGCGAGCGGTGACCGGCGTTGGCGGGATGCGGTGCGGCGGGCCCGGGGGTTCGTCGACCGGATGTGGTCGGAGCAGGGCGGCTTCTTCTACACGGGGTCCAACGACGGCAACACCGTCAACCCGAACCCACTGCCGTTGGACCCGCAGACTTGGAGCTGGCTGGCCCTGCGGGAGCGGAAGTACGGGCGGGCCTTGGAGTGGGCGGGCAGCGCGTTGGCCGTCACCGACGACTCGACGGCGCCGAACACCCAGGTGCCGCCGGGCGTCAGCGTCTCCGGGGTGACCTTCAGTTCCACCAGCAAGACCTCGACCGCCAGCTACAACGGCCTGCAGGTGAATCAGCGCGGGGTGTGGTTGGAAGGCACCGCCCAGCTCGCGACCTCGCTCGCCGATCGGAAGGACCGGGGCGATGCCGCCCGATCGTCGGCGCTGCTGCGTCAGGTCAGGATCGCGCAGGACAACCTCGGCTTCGGGACCGCGCCCGGAACGTCGCAACACGTCGGCGGCAATGAGCTGGCGACGCGGCGGCATCGTCGCGGCCTCCAGCGTCATCGATTCCGGGTTCGGGTTCGGCTACTTCCGCGTGCAGCACGTGGGGGCGACCAGCTGGTACCTGATGGCCGCGGCCGGCGCCAACCCGATGCAGTACGGGAAGCTCTCCTGACCGCTGGTCAGGTCGAACGTGCCGGGTCCGACGGGCCGGTGGGGCTGGTCGACGGCAGCTCGCCGGCTGTCACCGGCCCGGACTCGGCCAGCACGTGCACCTCGTCGGCACGCGCCGGACCGTGCCGGAGCCGGGACACGGCAAACCCGTATCCCAGGCCGGTGACCAGGAAGACCACGCCCACCAGGATCACCGCGCCGAGACCGGTTCCGTTGTCCGGCAGCATGATCGCGCCGAGGATGAACGCCGACACGTAGCAGAGGTTGTTGGCCGTGTCGTACAGCGCGAACACCCGGCCGACGTAGGCGTCATCGGAGTCGGCCTGCACCACCGAGTCCATGCAGACCTTGCTGGACTGGTAGGCGAACCCGACGGCGAAGGTGGTGACCAGGGTCGACCACATGGTGAACCGGGACCCGAACACCACGACCAGCACGGCGGTGACGGTCAGCAGGATCACCAACCACCGGGTGCGGCCGAGTTTGCGGACCACCGGCGCGGTGACGACCGCCCCGGTGAAGACCCCGATCGCGCCGACCGCGAGTACCTCGGCGATACCGGTCGCACCGGTCCGCAGGATCCCGGTGTCCTGGACGAAGTACTTCTGGAAGAGCAGCAGGACGACCATCGTGCACAGGCCGAAGCAGAACCGGATGGCCATCACCACCAGGATGGCGAGCCCGACGGTCGGTCGTTTCCAGACATGGTGCAGGGCGCTGGTCAATCCCTCGAGCACGGCCAACAGCGGCTGGGCCGGCTCGTCGGTCTCGTCAGGGCCGAGCTCCATCAGCCGGAACCGGGTGGCGATCGCGGCCGACGCCAGGTAGAAGAACAGCACCGACGCGGTGATCACGGCGACCCGACTGCTGGCCTCGCCGAGCAGGGTGCGCAGCCCGATGGCATACCCGCCGCCGATCGCGGTGGCGATGGCGCCGGCGGTGGTGGCCAGCGCGTTCGCCCCCACCAGGGAGTCCTGGGCGACGGTGTGCGGCATCGACGCGGACAGCCCGGAGCCGACGAACCGGCCGACACCCATGATCAGCAGCGCCGTGACGAACAGGATGATGCTCGGCAGTCCGGCGGCGATCTGGATCGCGACGATGCCGACCAGCGCGCACCTGATCAGGTTGGCCCAGACGATCACCCGCCGGCGGCTCCAGCGGTCGAGCAGGGCGCCGGCGAACGGCCCGATGATCGAGTAGGGCAGCAGCAGGACCGCGAATCCGGCGGCGATCTCGGCCGGATCGGTCTGCCGCTCCGGACTGAACAGCACCAGGACGGCCAGCGCACCCTGGAAGGCGCCATCCCCGAACGAACTGAGTAGCCGGACGAAGACCAACCTGCGCAGGCTTCTGACCTGCAGCAGATGCAGCAGGCCGCGCACCGACGGCCGCGCGGCCGCGCCGTCACCGGAAGGCGCGGATGGTTCCGTGGTCACGGTCGAACGGTACGCGTGACTGCGCCGCTCAGCCCACCCCGGCCAACTCCTTTCGGGGCGCGCAAAACCGCACCGACCGGCAAGAATGATCGACGATGAAGGAGATCGACTCGCTGCGCCCGGGGATGCTGCTGGTGGCCTCCCCGGAATTGCGCGACCCCCACTTCCGCCGCACGGTCGTGTACCTGGTGGCGCATGGCGAGGACGGGACCGTCGGCGTCATCCTCAACCGGCCGAGCGAGACCGCCGTGCAGAACGTCCTGCCCAGCTGGGCGTCGCACACCACCCGCCCGCACGCCGTCTACGCGGGTGGGCCGGTGCAGACCTCCGCGGCCATGTGCCTCGGGGTGTGCCGGGTCGGCTCCAACCCGCACGAGATCTCCGGCGTGGTCGGGGTGACCGGGCCGGTGGTGCTGGTGGATCTGGACGGTGATCCGGACGCGATCACCCAGGGGCTGCGGGGGATGCGGATCTATGCCGGACGGGCCGGGTGGGACGCCGAGCAGCTGGTCGACGAGATCCTGGAGGGCTCGTGGTTCGTGGTGCCCGGGGTGCCCGATGACGTCCTCGCCGGCCCGCGCACCGACCTGTGGTTCACCGTGCTGCGGCGGCAACCCTTCCCCCAGGCGTTGATGGCCTATCACCCGGGCGACCTGCTGCGGAACTGAAAATGAGTGGCTCAGTCAGTGCCGTCGACTGCACCTTGTGCAGTCAGGACGGCGCCCCGCGGCCTCATTTGACTGCACAGGGTGCAGTCGGACCGGACGGCCGCGAGGTGATCCGAGGAGGACGAGTCAGGCCTGGCCGGCGGCCGCAGCCGGGTCGCTGCGGGTGATGCCCGAACACCCACCGCCGCCGCAGGCGCAGCCGCTGCAGCCACCGCCGCCGGCGGCCGCCGGCTTGCTGGCCGGAATCGGAACCTGCCGGGCGGCCCGGTCGCCGAGCGCACCGGCCACGACCAACAGCACCAGCGAACCCACGAGGCCGATCACGGCGAACACGAGTGCCATGGCCGTGCTGGGGGAGAGCACCAGAACCAGGACGGCCAGCACTGCGGCGACCACTGCGGCTCCGAGGGCGATCGGTGCCGCCACCTTGTTGGCCAGGGCGAAGGCTTCGTCACTGGCCATGGCGGCCGGTGAGTGCACTCCCAGTCGACCCTTGCGGGACAGCGTTCCGGCGAATCCGCCCTTGGCCATCAGCGCGGAGGCCGTGGCAAGCACAGCCAGCAACACGGCGAGCGGGATCGTCAGGGCCAGGGGGGCAGCAGACACCCAGCGATCTTAGACGTCCGCACCGCTGCGCCGCCGCGCTCTCGAGCAGGCCATCACGATCTGGGCATGAGCGCGGTTGACCCAGGGACGGGCCCGAGCACCCCGGTATGCCACTGGTGGACGATGGCCGCCCGGTTGGCAGTGCCGAGCTTGTCGTTCAGGTTCTCCACGTGCTTGCGGACGGTGCGTTCGGTGATCCGCAGGTGACGGCCGATCCGGGCGTTGGTCCAGCCGAGCGCGATCAACCCGATGATCTGCTCCTCCCGGTGCGTCAGCGGATCGAACAGTGGTGTGTCGATCGCGGCGCGGGTCCGTGCGATCGCCGCCCGCCAGGCCGAGCGGAAGACGAGCGCGGCCGCCAGCGGTTCACGAATCAGGTCGAGGGTGGCCATGTCGTCCTCGTCGAAATCGTGCTGGGAGCGGTGCACTCCGACGAAGACGGTCTCGGTCGGATGGCGCACCAGCATGACGGCGGCCGGGTAACGACCGTTTCCGTGGCCGTGCATGAGTCGCCAGACGTCCGTCTCCCAGAAGGCGGGGAGCGAGACGACGTCGCTGACCCGATGGGTCGGCCATCGAAACGGGTCAGCGCCGGCGAAGGTGGGATGACGGGCGACCACGGCCAGCGCCGCCTGCGCCTGTTCCCTGGTGAACGGCGGCGCTCCGGACACCACGACCTGCACAGCAGCCAGTGGGTCGTCGCCGGAGCCGTTCCAATTGGTCACACCCGTCCCGGCGTCCGTCCGCATGATGTCGGCAACACCATCGGCCAGGACGGATTCGTAGGGCGCGCCAATGACTGCGAGCCTCGCGCACCGCAGGCTGAGTCGAACAATCTCGTCCTCGCGCATTTCCGTCACCCCCACGCGCCGGCCGTTCTGCTGCATTGTTCCCAACAATTGCCCGTCGGCCAATACACCTCACTCCTTCAGCGCACAAGGTGGCGGAATGGCCAATGACGAAGCCACGGGAAGGTGACAAGGCTCTGTGTGACGAATCCAGGGGAGTGATGGCAATGCGCGGAATTCGACCCGCCAAATTCGGCATCCATCAGCAAACCCGGGCGGCGTTCATACCCACATCTCTTGCACTTGTCACCGTCATCGCCGGCGGCATGTTGATCGGGACGGCGACTGCGAGCGCCCAGGGGTCGAGGCCGCTGGTCGTCGATGACGACTATGTGCAGTGTCCCGGTGCGGGCTACACCACTATTCAATCGGCGATCGACGCCGCCGGCAAGGGTGACACGGTGCGGGTCTGCGGTGGCGTCTACCACGAGAATGTCACCATCGAGACCAGCGTGAAACTTGTCGCCAAAGTCCCGGCGGCTCCGGCGATCGACTGCCTGGAGACGACCGACACCGCGTTGCCCGGCAATCTCGCTGTCATCACCGGCGGGTTGGACATTGCGGCGAATGACGTCGAGATCGATGGTGTGGCCATCTCGAGCACCGTTATGGGTGCGAAGGCGCCGATCGGAATCCTCACTCACGAGGAGAACTCCGGATACCTCATTCGTCGAAACGTCGTTCAGGACAGCGGCGAATTCGGCATCGAGCTGCAGAGCAGCGGAGCGAAACAGACCATCGTCGAGAGGAACTGCCTACGCCGGAACGGCACAGAGATCGGATCCCGCGCCGGACTGGCGGCGGAGTTTGGTGCCCTGCGCAATGCCGTGATCAGGAAAAATGTCCTCGCGGACAACTTCGAGGGAATCTCGGTGGCCGGACCGCACCCGCACGAGAACATCTCCATCACCAGCAACACACTTCGTCGTGAGAGCGTTGGAATCTTCTTCTCCGGGTTTCTCTCGGGTGTCGTCAGCAACAACGACATCGATGCCAGAGGAGCAAGTCCGGTGTTTGCGGCTCTCACGATCGCGGGAGGCAACATCGGCCTGGTCGTCGACGGCAACTCCATCGTCGGGGGCACGCCTGCCATCAGCGTGAATCGACGGGCGAATGACACGAATCCCAACGCCAACATCGGAATTGTGATCTCGAGAAACCGCATCCAGAACAGTGGTTCGGGAATCAACGTCAGCCTTCCGGATACCGTCGAGGACCAGCCCAATCTGTCGCACGGCCTCATCTACCGCAATGAGATGACCGGCGGCACGGGCAGTGGCATCGTGGTGACCCCGGGCAACAACGACAACGTTCTGGTCAACAACCGGGCCATCGACAACGACAGGTTCGGCATCTTCCTGGCGGCAGTTCCGGACTTCCCGAACGTCTCCGGCACGGTGGCCGTCGGCAACACCTTGCTGGGGAACACATTGGCCGACGCCCGCGACGACAACTGGGGCGAAAACACCTGGGTCGGCAACCGATGTGTGACCCAGCTACCAACGGATGCCGATATCTGTTCGGGCGCTCCCGCCGCCCGGACCGCAGCCGCGTCACCACCGGCTCGCGCGTTGACGATTCCCAGGACGCCTGCGGTCAACACGTCGACGTGGCCATGCCTGAAGGTGCCGTATTTCGAGATGGACCCCGACGGGACCGGCGTGTGGTCGTGGATCACCGTGGTGGCGCCCGACGCACCACCCGGTACCTACTGCGGCTCCTGAACCCTCAAAGGCCTTGATCTTCGTCGACCTGGGAGCGCCCGCGCCCCGCAACCGACACGATCACCACTGCACAGCCGGAGTAGACTCCCTGCCCATGGCAGTGATCCGGCTTCTTCACCGGCCGCGCTGACCGACGGGCCGATCGATGCGATAGGTGGCCCGAACCGGCTGGCGCGGCGATCCCTCCTGCACCGCAGGAGGGATTTTTTGTGCGCGGTGAGGCGATCCGTTCAGTGCAGAAGCAGGGAGACGAGCAATGAGCACCGAGACCTATACGACTCCGACCAGGGACGAGTCGGCGCCGCCGTTCCGCTACGGCGCGGAGATGGCCGCCGAAATCGAGGCCCGATGGCAGGACCGGTGGGACGCCGAGGGCACCTTCTACAGCCCCAACCCGACCGGCCCGCTGGCGCCGACGGACGGTTCGCCCGTTCCGCAGGACAAGCTGTACCTGCTGGACATGTTCCCCTATCCGTCGGGCAAGGGACTGCACGTCGGCCACCCGCTGGGTTACATCGGCACCGACGTGATGGGCCGGTACATGCGGATGATCGGCCGCAACGTGCTGCACACCATCGGCTACGACTCGTTCGGCCTGCCCGCCGAGCAGTACGCCGTCCGCACCGGCACCCACCCGCGCACCACCACCGAGGAGAACATCGTCCGGTACCGCGCGCAGTTGCGGCGGTTGGGCTTCGCCCACGACCAGCGCCGCAGCGTCGCCACGACGGATCCGGAGTTCTTCCGCTGGACGCAGTGGATCTTCACGCAGCTGTTCGAGGCCTGGTACGACGAAGACGCGGCGGTCGCCCGTCCGATCGCCGCGTTGGTCGACGAGTTCGACTCCGGGGTACGGGAAACGCCGGACGGCCGGCCGTGGTCCGCGTTGACCCACGTCGAGCAACACCGGGTGCTGGCCGGCTACCGGCTGGCCTACATCGACGAGGCGCCGGTGAACTGGTGCCCCGGCCTGGGCACCGTGCTGTCCAACGAGGAGGTCACCCCGGACGGTCGCAGCGCGATCGGCAACTTCCCGGTCTTCCGGCGGAATCTGCGGCAGTGGATGATGCGGATCACCGCCTACGCCGACCGGTTGCTGGACGATCTGGACCGGCTGGACTGGCCGGAATCGGTCAAGTCCATGCAGCGCAACTGGATCGGCCGGTCCTACGGCGCCCGGGTGCATTTCCCGGTGCCGACCGCCGATGGTGCGGCTCCGAACATCATCGAGGTCTACACCACCCGTCCCGACACCCTGTTCGGGGCGACGTACATGGTGCTGGCGCCCGAGCACCCGCTGGTCGCCAGCATTGTCGCCGAGTCCTGGCCGGAGGGCACCGACCAGCGCTGGACCGCGGGCGCAGCCACCCCCGCCGAAGCCGTCGCCGGCTACCGACGGGAGGCGGCGAACAAGACCGACCTGGATCGGCAGGAGAACAAGGACAAGACCGGCGTCTTCACCGGCGCCTACGCGGTCAATCCGGTCAACAACACCCGACTGCCGGTGTTCATCGCCGACTACGTGCTGATGGGTTACGGCACCGGGGCGATCATGGCCGTCCCCGGCCAGGACACCCGGGACTGGGATTTCGCCACCGCCTTCGGGCTGCCGATCATCCGGACCGTCCAGCCGCCCGCCGACCACCCTGATGACCAGCCCTTCACCGGTGACGGTCCGGCAATCAACAGTGCCAACGCCGAGATCTCGCTGGACGGAATGGGTGTCGCCGAGGCCAAGGCCGCGATCAACACCTGGCTGGTGGGCAAGGGTCTGGGGAGCGACGAGAAGCAGTACAAGCTGCGGGATTGGCTGTTCTCCCGGCAGCGGTACTGGGGTGAGCCGTTTCCGATCGTCTACGACGAGGACGGCGTGGCGATCGCGCTGCCGGACGATCAACTGCCGCTGACCCTGCCGGAGGTCGCGGACTACTCGCCGCAGTCGTTCGATCCGCAGGACGCCACCTCCGAGCCGGTGCCGCCGCTGGCCCGCGCCACCGAGTGGGCGAACGTCACCCTGGATCTGGGTGACGGCCCGAAGAGTTACCGGCGCGAGCTGAACGTCATGCCGCAGTGGGCGGGTTCCTGTTGGTACGAGCTGCGGTACCTGGACCCGACCAACGACAAGACCTTCTGTGACCCGGGTGTCGAGCAGTACTGGATGGGCAAAGATCCCGCCCGGGAGAACGACACCGGCGGCGTCGACCTGTACGTCGGCGGCGTCGAACACGCGGTCCTGCACCTGCTGTACTCCCGGTTCTGGCACAAGGCTTTGCACGACCTGGGTCACGTCACCAGCGAGGAGCCGTACCGTCGGCTGTTCAACCAGGGCTACATCCAGGCCTACGCCTATACCGACGAGCGGGGGGTGTACGTCCCCGCCGACGAGGTGGTCGAGCCCAGCCCAGGGGTGTTCGAGTTCGAGGGTCGACCGGTCTCCCAGGAGTACGGGAAGATGGGCAAGTCGCTGAACAACGTGGTGACCCCGGACGACATGTGCGAGCGGTACGGCGCCGACACCTTCCGGCTGTACGAGATGGGCATGGGCCCGATGGACATGTCGCGTCCGTGGCAGACCCGGGCGGTCGTCGGCTCGCTGCGCTACCTGCAGCGGCTGTGGCGACTGGTCATCGATGAAGGCACAGGAGAGACGATCGTTGTCGACTCCGAGCCGGACGAGGAAACCCGGAAACTGTTGCACCGCACCATCGACGGCGTCTCCCGCGACTACGTGGAGATGGCCTACAACACCGCGATCGCCAAACTGATCGTGCTGACCAGCCACCTGACCAAGTCCGGGCAACCGGTTCCGCGGTCGGTGGCCGAGGCCCTGGTGTTGATGACGGCCCCGCTGGCGCCGCACATCAGCGAGGAGATGTGGCAGCGGTTGGGTCACTCGGAGTCGTTGGCGCACGGGCCTTTCCCCGTCGCAGACCCCGCACTGCTGGTGGCCGAGGTGGTCGAGTACCCGATCCAGGTCAAGGGCAAGGTCAGGTCGCGGATCACCGTCGCCGCCGATGCCGCCGTCGAAGATGTGCAGGCGGCAGCACTGGCCGAGCCGCGGATCGTCGAGCTGCTGGCCGGTGCCGCTCCGCGGAAGATCGTGGTGGTTCCGGGAAAGATGGTGTCGATCGTTCCCTGACATCGGGGAGCAACGGATGCCGCAGCATGGCAGCTGAAATCGACTGGACGGTGCGAGGAGTGACGGCGTGACAACGGGCCGACAGTTGTACCTGGGTGCCTACACCGCCGGGGCGGGCGGACGCGCCGCGGGCGTCGATGTGCTGATTCACGACCCGGTGACCGGCAGGTGGGAATCCAGGGGTTGCGGACAGCGAATCCACCGGGGTGATCGCGGCGCTGACCGCGGACGGCGATGCGCCGGAATCGCCGTCATACCTGGCCTGGCACCCCGACGGCCGGCACCTCTACGCCGTCGGCGAGGTGGACGAGGGCCGGGTGTGGACGTACGCGGTCTCCGACTCCGGTGATCTGCCAAGGGTTGTCGACTCGGTGGCGACCGGTGGGTCGGCGCCGTGCCACCTGAGCGTCGACCCGTCCGGGCGTTATGTGGTCAGCGCGAACTACACCTCCGGCAGTGTCTCGGTGCACCCCGTGCTGCCATCCGGTGCCCTGGGGGTCAGGACCGACCTGGTGCAGCACGCCGGATCGGGTCCCGACGCCGAACGGCAGGCCGGCCCACACGCACACATGGCCGAGTTCGTCGACGACACACTCGTTCTCGTCGTCGATCTCGGCTCCGACGGGGTGGCCGCCTATCGACTCGACCTGGACACCGGCCGGCTGTTGCCGGCTCGCGGCGCCGTGGTCGACCTTGCCTCCCGGCTTCGGGCCGCGGCATCTCGCGCTGCTCCCCGCGCATCTGGTGGCGTTGGCCGGCGAAGTTTCCGGTGAGATCGCTCTGCTGGCACTGGATCCGGAGACAGGGGCGTTGACGCTGCTGGACACCGAGAGGGCGAGCGCGAGTTCGGTGCCGAACGCGCCGAGCGGAATCGTGGCCACCGCCAACGGCAGATTCGTGGTGATCGCGAATCGCGGCCCGGACACCGTGGCGAGCTTCGCCATCGAACATCACCAGGGCGGCGCGCACCTGCGTCCCGTCGACGAGATCAGCTGCGGGGGAGCGCATCCGAGGGCGCTGACGCTGATCGACGACCTGCTCTACGTCGCCAACCAGCACGCCGGCAATGTGGCGGTGCTGCGGATCGACCAGGGGACAGGCGCGCTGACCGACACCGGCAGCCGGCTCGTCACCCCGACGCCCACCCATGTGCTCGCTCCGCCGCCGCGCCCGGAGGCGGTCCGATGACGGACTACCGGATTCTCCGACTCCAGGTGCAACGCGGCCCGGTCAAGGTCGGTCAGAGCGCCGCTGCGTCGCTACGAACCCGCGGCGCTGGTGCCGGTCGAGCGGCTCCTGGCCGAACCGCGCGGCGTCCGTGGCATCGCCGCCGATGGCGAGGAGATCCTGGACGTCCATCACACCGAGCACCCGCGGACGCGGGATCGCAAGGGGCGAGGCGGGATCCTGTTCATCGGGACCGGCGACTATGCCGCCCTGCGGGCTCGCTACGGCGATCATGTCGTCGACGGCATCGCCGGGCGAAACCATCCTGCTCGACGCACCGGAAGGTCTGGCCGGCCGTCGGTTGCCGTCAACGGCGACCATCACCACGGCGGACGGGACGCTGGAACTGCACGGGGTGCGGGTGGCCGAACCCTGCATCGAGTTCAGCAGATTCTGCCTGCGGCGGGAGCCGTCGCCGGTGGTCGACGAGGTGCTGAAACAGACCCTGGTCGACCTGGACGACGGAGCCCGTGGTTACCGCTCGATCTCGTCGGCCGAGGGGACCATCGCGACCGGTGACATCTTGACCATCTGACCATCGTTCGAAGGTTCGCGGACCGGTGATCCGGTTCTGCGGAGTCGGCCAACCACGACCCCGACAGCGCAGCCCGACGACGGCGGTTACCGTCGGGGAACCCGACCCAGCCCAGAGGTGTGACGTGTCGATGCCTGGATCTGACGCTGCCTGGATCTGACGTGCCCGGATCCGAGAGTGCGCAGCGAGCGGCGTTCGCCGCGGCCTACGAGAAGTTGCTGGCCAACCGGACCGCTGCGGTGGAGTCCATCGAGCTGTCGTCCGATTTCGGCAGCACCCGCGTTCATGCCAGCGGCCCCGCTGACGCTCCCGCGGTGGTGTTGGTGCACGCCTATCAGGCGACGTCAGGCGAGTGGAACGAGCTCGCGGACCTGTTGAGCACCGACCACCGGGTCTACGCCGTGGACATGATGGGCGACGCCGGGTTCAGCGTCCCGGGCAACCGCGCGATCGCGACGCCGGAGGACCTGGTCGCCTACCTCGACACCGTGCTGGACGGCTTGGCCGTCGACCGCGTGGAGTTGTGTGGCCACTCGTTCGGGGCCTGGATCGCGCTGACCTATGCCCTGGCGCGGCCGTCGCGGGTCAATCGCCTCGTCCTGCTCGATCCGACGATGTGCTTCGGACCGCTGCTCAAGGGATACGTGTTGCGGGCGATTCCGGCGATGATGCAGCCGTCGTCGGACCGCCGGCTCTCGTTGATCCGCTGGGAGAGTCGTCGTGCCCCGCTCGATCAGGCCTGGCTGGACGCCACCGGGCCGGCCGCGGACGCCTTCCGGGGGATGCCGACCGTGCCCACCAGGATTCCGGCCAAGGATGTGGTGGCGAAGCTGGAACCCGAGCTGCTGGTCATCCTGGCCGAACGGAGCCGGGTCATCCAGGCGCGCGCGATCGCGAAGCGAACCGGCACCCGACTGCCGGACGCCAGGGTGGAGATAGTGCCCGGCGCATCGCACTACGGCCTGCCGATCACCCACGCGACCGAGATCGCGGCCCTGTTGCGCGAGCGGGCGGGGACGTGACCCAACGGTGAGGTGACGGGGCCGATCACGCTCTCGGCATACTGGCCCGCATGCGACCCCTCGCCGCCGGCGCCCTGGTCTTCATCACCTCTGCCGCGGTGCTGGTGCTGGAGATCCTGGCCGCACGGCTGCTCGCGCCCTACGTCGGCGTGACCCTGGAGACCTACACCGGCATCATCGGAACGATTCTGGCCGCCATCGCGCTCGGCACCTGGCTGGGTGGCCGGTTGGCTGACCGACGCAATCCCCGCACTCTTCTCGGTCCGACCCTCCTGCTGGGTGGCGCCTTGTCGCTGGGCATCGTGCCGATCGTCCGACTGGTCGGGAGTCTGCCGCTCGGCGGCGGCCCGGCTCCCGTCCTGTTGCTGGCTCTCGCCGGGTTCTTCGCGCCCGCGGCAGTCCTGTCCGCGGTTCCGCCGACGGTGATCAAGCTGCAGTTGTCGGATCTGGCAAGCACCGGCAGCACCGTCGGTCGGCTGTCCGGTCTCGGCACCGCGGGGGCGATCTTCGGGACGTTCGTCACCGGGTTCGTGCTGGTCGCCGCCCTGCCGACGACGCCGATCGTCTTCGGCGTGGCGATTGCGCTGATGCTGATCGGCGGCGTGCTGATGCTGACCCTCGGGCGATCCGAGGAGGGTGGGCCGTCCCGCCGGGCAGTGGCGACCGGATTGGCGGTGATCGTCCCGATCGGTCTGCTGGGTGTGGTGGTCGATCGGATGCTCGATCCCTGCGAGCGGGAAACCGCCTATTTCTGCGCCAGGGTGATGCCCGACCTGGCGCCGTGCATCGGCGGGCTGACCCTCTACCTGGACACGTTGCGGCACAGTTGCGTCCATCCCGACGACCCGCAGCGGCTGGATTTCAGCTACGCCCAGATGCTCAGCGACGTCATTGCGGCGGTCGGACCGGACGGCAGTCCGTTGGACACCCTGCACGTCGGAGGCGGTGGTTTCACCATGCCGCGCTACCTGGCCTCCGCGAACCCGGGATCGACGAGCGTGGTGCTCGAGCTCGACCCGGAGTTGGTGCAGATCGCCCGGGACGAACTGGGTCTGCAGGAATCGGCTGACCTGCAGGTGCGGACCGGGGACGCCAGGCTCGGCATTCGGGAGGCCGCCACCGACTCCGCCGACCTGGTCATCGGTGACGCCTTCGGCGGCGTCGCAGTGCCCTGGCACCTTGCCACCCGCGAGTTCGTCGATCAGGTCGACCGGGTGCTCCGCCCGGACGGTGTCTACGCCATCAATGTGATCGACCACCCGCCAATGGCTTTCGTCAAGGCCGAGGCGGCCACGCTGGCCGCGGTGTTCGAACACGTCGCCGTGCTCGGACCGGCCGACCGCCTCGCCGGGCGCACCGGCGGCAACCTGATCCTGATCGGCTCGCACCAACCCATCGACACGGCTGCCATCCTGTCGCACAACCGATCTCGCGGGGACGATGACGAGATCCTGCTGGTCGAAGATGATCCGGCCTACCTGGCCGAATCGCCTGTCCTGACGGACGATTTCGCGCCCGTCGATCAGCTGTTCACTCCCGCCCGGTAGGCGGCTCGTCGCGAGATGATGGTGTGCGGCGGCCGGTCCGTCAGGCGCGGTCGTGGAGGGTGATCTGGTAGCCGTCGGGGTCGGCGAACGTGAAAGTCCGACCGAAGGGGCCGTCGATCGGTGCGGAGACGATGGTGTGACCGTCGGCAACCAGCGCATCGTGAATGGTCTGGACATCGGTGGCGTGTAGCCAGATCGCGGCACCGATGCCGGGCTGCGCAACGGAGGCGAGATCGGTGCCGGGGACGACGTCACGGAGTGCGAACGCGATCGGCTTCGTCTCGAAGACGACGGCGTGCGGAGGCCCGGCCGGCGAGCGGACGAGGCCGAGGTACTGCTCGTAGAACGCCTGCGACGCATCGAGGTCGCTCGCTTGGAGCGAGATGAAATCGGGGCCGGTGACGGGCATGATGATGCTCCTTCTGTCGTGTCAGGTTCCTGACACGGAGCAATGTATGTCAGAATGCTGACATGAGTCAAGACGGTGTCGGCGTCGACCTGGAGACGTCACTGGGCTACCTGCTGAAGAAGGCGTCGAGCGCCCTCCGTGCGGCGATGGAAGAAGTGCTGCGGCCGCTCGGGATGAGCGTGACGCATTACTCCTGCCTCGAGCTGCTTTCCCGGCGACCGGGTCTGTCGAACTCCGAGCTCGCGCGGGGCGCGTTCGTGACCCGGCAGTCGATGAACGTGCTGCTCCAGACCCTGGAACGTGACGGCTACGTGACCAGGCCTGCGGAGGCACCCGTCGGCAAGGCTCTCCCGACGCGGCTCACGCCTCGCGGCCGACGGAGCCTGGAGAAGGCGACCGCAGCGGTCCGGTCAGTCGAACTCAGAATGCTGGCCGGCATGACGGAGACCGAGCAGTCGGCTGCTTCGCGGATGCTGCAGAGCATGATTGATTCCCTGCGCGGTGGCAACGACGGTGGATAGCCTTGTCCCCGGCGCACGTCTCCCCGGCCCACGTCTGGTGAGAGCCGCCGGCACCGTCAGTTGTGCGGGCCCTGCGATTCCAGGTCTTCCATGTTGCGGTAGCGGCTCGGGGAGATGCCCAGATGCTTGTTGATCAGGGTGGTGACGAAGAACAGCACCACACCGAGGACCAACAGCCAGCCGGCCACCCAGTACTGGGCCGAGGCCCGACCGGACAGCGGAGTGACCAGGTAGATGCAGGTGATCATCCCGATGATCGGCAGTGCGGTCGGGGCGTGGAAGTGGTCCTTGACGGTCTTGTCCTTGCGCAGCACCAGGACCGCCAGGTTCACCACGGCAAAGACCGCGAGCAGGAGCAGCGCCGTTGTGCCGCCCAGGGTGGCGACGACGTCCGCATTGCCGAACGAAACGAAGACGATCAGGCCGAAGGCGATGGTCGTGGTGAACAGGATGGCCACCCATGGTGTGCGGCGGGTGGGGTGCACCTTGCCCAGCACCGGCGGTAGCACGCGCTGGCGGGCCATCCCGTAGATGAGCCGGCTGGCCATCAGCATGTTGATCAGCGCCGAGTTGGCGACGGCGAACATCGAGATGAACGGCAGGATGTCGCCGATCGGCAGGCCGGGGGCGCCCGCCTTGACCACCTCGACCAGCGGCGTGTCCGACTCGGCGAGGGTGCCGACCGGAACCAGTGCAACCGATGCCACGGAGACCAGCACGTAGATGATGCCGGTGATGGTCAGGCCGGTGAGCATCACCTTCGGAAAGATCCGTACCGGGTCCTTGGTCTCCTCGGCCATGTTCACCGAGTCCTCGAAGCCCACCATCGCGAAGAACGCCAGCGAGGTCGCCGTCGTGACGGCCAGGAAAAGGCCCTTGTCGTCGGGTGTCTCGAAAGCGACCACCCGGGAGAAGTCGGCGTCGCCGCCGAAGAGCGCGAACATCCCGACCATGATCACCAGCAACAGGCCGGAGAGTTCCACCAGGGTGAGCACCACGTTGGCCTTGACGCTCTCGCCGACGCCGCGGAAGTTGACCAATGCCACCAGGGTCATGAAGCCGAGGGCGATCAGCACGATTCCCCAACTGCCCAGCTCGAGACCGAAGCCCTCGACCAGGTTCGAGGCAAAGGCCCGGGATGCGGTGGAGGCCGAGGTGATTCCGGAGCACATGACGACGAAGGCCACCAAAAAGGTGAAGAAGTGGATCCCGAATGCCTTGTGGGTGTACAGCGCCGCACCTGCCGCCTGCGGGTACTTGGTGACCAGTTCCAGATAACTGAAGGCTGTCACGGTGGCGATCGCGAAGGCGACCAGGAAGGGGAGCCACGCCGCCCCACCGACTTCCGCCGCGACATCGCCGGTCAACGCGTAGACGCCGGTACCCAGGATGTCGCCGACGATGAACAGCAGCAACAGCTTTGGGCCCATCACCCGCCTGAGTTCTGGCTGGTCGGAATGCGCCTGCACCGACTGATCGCTCTCGTTGTGCGTCACCGAAACCTCGCCTTCGCTGGAGCTGCCCGGTCGGTGAATACCCGAGATTTAGGCGAAGGAAACATTCTCGACCACGAACAGGGCGATTCCTGGGGTCGGCTCAGTGAGATCACCTCGCTTGACGGCGCCGTCCCCACAGCGTCCGACTCAGACTTTCGGACGGTCACCGTGAGCGTTCAGAAGACTCTCCGCGCAGTCGATCACCGTCGTCGTCCCGGGCCGCGGTGAGAAGCCCAGCACCCGGCGGGCTTTCTCGGAATCGAGGGGGAACCGACGACCGATCAGTGGAGCCAGGGTCCGCAGATTGGGCAGCGCAGGCAGCAGGAGCTTCACCACCGGGGTCGGTAGCCGTCGGGTCGGCACCTTGTCGGCACGCGAACCCAGATTCGTCCGCAGCGCACCGGCGATGTCCTGCAGCCACAGGAAATCGCCCGCCGCAAGAAATCGCTCGCCGGCGGCGTCCGGCGACAGCATCGCCCGGAGGTGCAGGTCTGCCAGATCACGGACATCCACCACCCAGAAACCCAGGCGTGGCATCGCCGGCGGCCGACCTCGCAACAGATCCGCGATGATCGTCACCGATCCCTGGTTGTCGGCCGACATGATCGGGCCGAAGACCGCGCCGGGCAACACGGTGGTCAACTCGAGGGATCCGGACGTCGTCGCCATGAAGTCCCAGGCCGCGCGCTCGGCGACGATCTTGGAGACCCGGTAGGCGTCGAACTGGGGATCATCCGGATCGGCCCAGATCGTCTCGTCGCTGACCCGATCAGAGTTCAGCGGAGGTCGGGCGGTCGCCGCCGCCGAGGTCATCACGACCCGCCTGACTCCGGCCTCGGCAGCGGCCCGCAGCACGCGCACCGCACCGTCGCGGGCGGGCTCCACCAGCGACCACCTGTCGGCCGCCTTTCCACCGCCCATTGGACTGGCGATGTGCAGCACGTGGGTACACCCGGCAACGGCGTCGTCCCAACCGTCATCCGCGCCCAGGTCCGCGGCCGCGAACGACAAACGATCGCGGACCGCATCGATGTCTGCATCCATGCCGACCGCCGCCGCGATGGCCGCTCGCCCAGCAGGCTCCTTCGACAGGCTCCGTACAGTCGTCCGCACCCGGTAGCCGCGGCGCAGCAGATCGACGACGCACCAGCCGGAGACGAAACCGGTGCCGCCGGTCACAAGAACAGTGTCCATCGTGAACCTTCCTTGGCAGGCTCGGTGCCTGCGTGACGACTTGGCCATGACCTCGGGGTCGACGGTCATATCTACATCTGTATACTTGCTGACACGAGATATGTCTACAGGTGTAGAGGAGATCTGCGATGGGAGAGCCGGCTCCCGGCAGGCGCCGCAATGCCGCCACGACCCGGGCGGCGATCCTGGTTTCCGCGCGAGTCTGCTTCGCGCGCGCCGGGTACGACGGCGCCGGCGTGCGGGAGATCGCCGAGGGCGCCGGCGTGACCGCGATGATGGTCAATCGCTATTTCGGATCGAAGGAACAGCTGTTCGCCGAGGTCGTTGCCGAAACCATGGCGGCTCCAACCATCCTCATCCCGGAGATCCTGACGTCAGCGGATCTGGGTACCGCCATCGCGACCGCACTGATGGGCATCACCAGGGCAGATGCGGTGCCGCTGGAGGGATTCCAGATCATGCTGAGGTCCGCGTCGAGCGATCGGGCGGCCGAGATCGCTCGGGATCAGATCGAGAAGCACTACGCGAGAACGATGACCGACGCGCTCACCGGGGAGTTCGCCGCGCAGCGCGCCGCCCTGGTGTTCGCCGTGGTGGCCGGAGTGCAGGCGATGCGGCAGATGATCGGGCTCTCCGCACTGGCGGATGCCGACCCGGAGACGCTTGTTGCGTTGCTGGCCAAGGTGTTTCGGGTGCTCGTTGACGAGCCGGACAGTGGTACCGATCCCTGAGGAAGAGGTATTCGAGCCCGATCCGGGGTTGACGTCGCTGGCGGCAGAGTGGCCCGGCTCGCGCAGGTGGTACGTCGCCGCTGTGTGCGGTCAGCGGGCGAACTTTCGTTTCGCATCGCCGCTGTACTTGACGTTGACCGTCGTTCGTCCGACGACGCTGTGGTAGTTGAGCTGGGTCAGCTTGCTGTCGAAGACGTGGACGCATCCGTGTGATGCCAGATTCAGATCACCGGTGTGCAACGCCTGTCCCTTGTTGAAGAACACCGCGAGGTGCATCGAAGCGCTGACCTGGCTGGGCAATTGGCCGGCGGTGGGTTTGGTGTACCGCCGATGAGCGCCCCGTTTGGGACCCTCCAGTGCACTCTCACCCTGGGCGTTCGCGATCACTTCGGCGGCCGTGGGGTCGTTGTACCCGACACCTTCTATGCGGGTCACGGTGAAGGTGCCCTGCTTGGTGGGTAGGCCGCCCGGGCCGCCGGTCGTCGCAACCGTGAACGTCGGGAGAGCGTGAGCATTGGAGAAATAGGTCGCTGTCGCACTGCCTTTCGGCATCTCGACGCCGGTCGAGTCGGTCACGACGCTGTCGAAGTTCACGTCGATCTTCGAGATCCACGGCTGGTTCTTCTTGCTCTTGAAGCTCTCTTCACGCAGCGTCCCACTGTCCATGGCGCCGAAGTTCATCGATCCGGCCGGCCGATAGCGCTGCACCGTCTGAGGTGTCGTCAGGAGCTGTTGGACTGCCCGGTTGCCGGCAGTTCTCTGCAGAGCCGTCAGCCCGTGCGCCGTTCGGTGGCACGGACGGCAGGGGACGCGCGGAGTGATCCGCGTCGTGGTCCCGCCGCAACCGCTCCGGCCCCATTTGTCCGATCCTGATTGCTGTGCTCCTCTCGCGCCAGTCCTGTCCGGGAGACAACCGGGACAGATTCCGGTGCCCGATCGGGCACGGCGGTTCTTGCCCAACCGGCCACCACCTCAGAATGGGACGCATCCGGAGTTCTGTCGTTCTCGTCAATGAGTTGACGCGACATGGTGTGCCCTTGGGTCGGACAGGGTTGACGCTGAATCACCCAAAGCGGACAATTCAGTCCGCCCTGCTAGGGCAGCGGGGTAGAGGAGGTCGCGTCATGACGCAGCCGATGGAGCATCTCGCCTTCGAGAAGCCCGATGAGGTTCGTGAAGGCGAAAAGTGGCGACTGGAACTGCTGAATCTGGCCGGCGGAGCCCAAGTGGGACGGATCACGGTGAAGCCTGGCTGGAAGTGGTCCGAGCACGTCAAGCCGGTCGCCGGCACCGACCTGTGCATGGCACCCCACCAGCAGTATCAGATCTCCGGACGGATGCACGTCGTCATGCAGGACGGCACCGAGGTCGACTCCGGCCCCGGCGAGGTGACCTCGCTACCGCCGGGCCACGACGCCTGGGTCGTGGGCGACGAGCAGGTCGTGGCCATCGACTGGCAGGGCGCGTCGGTCTGGGGCCGGGCTCAGTGAGAGTGGTTCCAGCGGAACGGGATCGGGCACTCGGACCGACCTTCGGGACAACCTGAGAGCTGTCCGGACATCGCCCGGGACGTTGTCCGGAGTCGCGGGGCGTTGTCCCGACGGGTCGAGAACTAAGTCGAAGCAACACGAGTGACGAACCGATGCCCACGCGGACACGGCAGCGCCCGATGACGTGAACGATCCGTCATCGGGCGCCGGTGCCGCGAGGGTCAGCTCTCGATCTCTCCCGCGATGAACTTCTCCACGTTGTCCCTGGCCTGGTCATCCGGGTACTGGACCGGCGGCGACTTCATGAAGTACGACGACGCCGAGTAGCACCGGACCGCCGATGCCGCGGTCCTTGGCGATCTTGGCCGCGCGGACCGCGTCGATGATGACGCCGGCCGAGTTCGGCGAATCCCACACCTCGAGCTTGTACTCCAGGCTCAACGGCACGTCGCCGAACGCCCTGCCCTCGAGGCGGACGTAGGCCCACTTGCGGTCGTCGAGCCACGGCACGTAGTCGCTCGGGCCGATGTGCACGTTGCGGGCGCCCATGTCGCGGTCGACCTGGGAGGTGACGGCCTGCGTCTTGGAGATCTTCTTCGACTCGAGCCGATCCCGCTCGAGCATGTTCATGAAGTCCATGTTGCCGCCGACGTTGAGCTGCATGGTGCGGTCCAGGATGACCCCGCGGTCCTCGAACAGCTTGGCCAGCACCCGGTGGGTGATGGTGGCGCCGACCTGCGACTTGATGTCGTCGCCGACGATGGGAAGGCCTGCGGCGCGGAACTTCTCGGCCCACTCCGGGGTGCCGGCGATGAACACCGGTAGCGCGTTGACGAAGGCGCAACCGGCGTCGATGGCGCACTGCGCGTAGAACCGCACGGCGTCCTCGGAGCCGACCGGCAGGTAGCAGACGACGACGTCGACCTTGGCCGCCTTGAGCGCCGCGACGACGTCGACCGGTTCGGTCGGGGATTCGGTGACCGTCTGCTGGTAGTACTTGCCCAGGCCGTCCAGGGTGGTGCCGCGCTGCACGATGACGCCGGTCGGCGGCACGTCGGCGAACTTGATGGTGTTGTTCTCGCTGGCGCCGATCGCCTCCGAGAGGTCGAATCCGACCTTCTTGGCGTCGACGTCGAACGCGGCGACGAACTGCAGGTCGGAGACGTGGTAGTCGCCGAACTGCACGTGCATCAGGCCGGGTACCCGGGTGCCCGGCTCGGCGTCCTTGTAGTACTCGACGCCCTGGACGAGCGACGACGCGCAGTTGCCGACGCCGATGATCGCGGTGCGAATGGGGTTGGACGGGGTGGTGCCCATGGATTCCTCCTGGTGATGGTGACGCCTGATCTGGTCGATCGATGGTCGTGCGGACATGGTCTGGGAGATGGGTTGTGCGGGATGGGTGTCTGGCTGGACTCGGTCGGGATGGTCGGGATCGGCAGCGGGATCACCGGTTCGGGATCACTCTGCGGCAGTGGGTCTTCGGGGTCGGTGTGGTCGGGATGGTCAGTGGGGTGGCGTGCTCGTCACCGGCCGGCAGCTGATGCGTTCCTGGTCGATGAGCTCGTTGAGCCAGCGGACCTCCCGGTCGGAGGACTCCAGGCCGAGCTGGTGCAGCTCGGCGGTGTAGGTGTCGAGCCGCTCGGCAGCACGGGTCACCGCTGACCGCAAGCCTTCTCGTCGTTCCTCGACCCGCCGCCGGCGGCCCTCCAGAATCCGCATCCTGGCCTCGGAGCTGGTCCTGGAGAAGAACGCCAGGTGCACTCCGAAGCCGTCGTCGGACCAGGACTGCGGCCCGGCGTCGCCGAGCAGATCGGCCAGCCGTTCCTTGCCCTCCGCGGTGATCCGGTAGGTCACCCGGGATCGCCGCGAACTCAGCGGCACCGCGTCGACGTCGACGACCGGCTCCTCGGTGGCGATGTGACCGGCCGACTGCAGCCGGCGCAGGGTCGGATAGAGCGACCCGAAACTGAAGGCCCGGAACGAGCCGAGCGTGGCGTTGAGCCGTTTGCGCAGTTCATAGCCGTGCATGGGTGATTCGGCCAGCAGGCCGAGGACGGCCAACTCGAAGACGGTGGAGCTCTCCTTGGCGACGACGTCACCCCCTGCCCTGATCGAACCTGCCGTGATGGATCCCAATCCCTGCTACAACGGCGAACTATATCGCGACGATACATCGCGCAGCGGCGACAGGTGCCGCCGCGTGTCGGAGTGTCGCTGCGGTATCCCTCACACCAATCGTTGGTGCACCAATCATTGGGGTAACATGTTCCTCATGACGACAGTGGAGGCTCCGACCAGCCGGCCCGGCGACCTGCCGGCGGATCCCCTGGCGCTGGACCAGCAGGTGTGTTTCGCCCTGGTGGTCGCCGCCCGCAGCGTGGTGGCGCTCTACCGGCCGGTGCTGGAGCGGCTCGGGCTGACCCACCCGCAGTACCTGGTGATGCTCGCCCTGTGGCAGCACGCGCCGCTGTCGGTCAAACGGCTCGGGCAGCTGCTGCAACTCGACCCCGGCACGCTGTCGCCGCTGCTCAAGCGGCTGGAGGCGGCGGACCTGATCACCCGGCGGCGGGACGCGGCCGACGAGCGGCTGCTCTCCGTCGAACTGACCGCTGCCGGTGCCGATCTGCGGACCCAGGCACTGGAGGTCCCACCGGCGGTGATCGCAGCGGCTCGGGCATGAGCTGCCGGAGCTGCAGGACCTGCACGCCAGCCTGACCAGAGTCATCGCCGCCGCCGATCCGACGACCGACCCGAGGAGCAGATCGATGACGCTGGCAAGCCGCTGGCGGCACCGGGCAGCACCAGTTCCGGGCTGTTCGACGGTGGGTTCAGCTGGGGTGTCGTGCTTCTCGGCCTGTTGGGCCTGGTGGCCCTGGTGGCTGTCTGCTCGTTCGGCGTCCTGGCCAGGCTGCGGGACCGGGCAGCCGACCGCCGATCGCTCGAGGCGCTCCGGGCCGAACGGGCCGCTTCGGCCGGTGGCGACCCGACCGGTGACACGGCAACCACGGGTTGACGCATCCGGGTTGACCCGCAGCGCCGGAGATCGACCCCGGTGCCGCTGTGCGCTGAAGTGCTCCCGCGTACCCTGGATGGGTGCGGACCCAGCGGGGACTCGTCGACTATGCGTTGCAGCGCCGGGCGCTGCTCGCCGAAGTGCGCTCCGGTCGTACCGGTGTGACCGACGTCTGTGACGCGTCGCCGTATCTGGTCCGGGCGGCGAAGTTCCACGGCGTGCCGACCGACATCGCCTGCCCGGTGTGCCGCAAGGAATCGCTGACCCACGTGTACTGGGTCTACGGCGACGAGATCAAGCACATCGCCGGCTCGGCCCGGCTGCCCGCCGAACTCGAGACGATGGCCGGCTCGTTCGGGGAGTTCTCCGTCTACCAGGTCGAGGTCTGCCGAACCTGCTCGTGGAACCACCTGGTCGCCTCGTTCGTGATGGGTTCCAAGGGCGACGCCGCCCCGCGTCGCCGCCGCGCGGTCAAATAACACCGCAGGTCCGGCGACCTTTCGCCGGTTCTCCTCCGGGCGGTCGGATGGCGCCACCACGGACCTCACCGTCCCGCATCGAGGCTGACCGCCCGATCATGATCGTTGCTGACCGGGAGGTCACGGCGGGCCCAGTAGCATCGCGCCCGTGACCGCTGCGCCCCCGGACGACCCGTCGCCCGCCGCGCTCGACGGCGAGACCCCGGAGCCCCCGGTCGCGGCCGCCGGAGAAGCTCTCGAAGAACCGGCGCAGCCGTCAGCAGCCCCGGCACTGCCCAGATCTGCCTCGCTGACCGCGACCGAACGGGTCATCCCGACCTGGACCGACCCGACCGTGCGGCGGGCCAGCGATCTGATCGGCGGCCCGATGGGCCGGCATGCCCTGGTCGGCCGGGCGAGCATCTTCACCCCGCTGCGGGTCTGCCTGCTGATGGCGATCGTGATCCTGATCGGCGGCTGGCTGTTCAAGGCGGCCTGCATCCAGCAGGGCCCCAACGGATCCGGCGGCGTCGCCCTGGATCAGGGCGGCCAGCGGCCCTGGATCAGCGCCTGTTACAACGACGCGGTCCCGCTGTTCGGCAGCCACCGGCTGAACGTCGGCGCGACTTGCCGTACGCCACGTCCTGGGAGGACAACGGCGAGACCCGTTACATGGAGTACCCGGTCGTCACCGGCTACTGGATGTGGGCGATGGCCCAGATCTCCCGCGGCGTACGTCGGCTTCGCCAAGGCCACCGGGGTGCTGCCGGTGCCGTTGGACGTCGCCGCGTACTTCACCATCGGCGCGATCTTCCTCGGCCTGATGTACCTCTGGGCGGTGGCCTCGACCGCCAAGATCGCCCGGCGGCGGATCTGGGACACCGCGATCATGTGCCTGTCCCCGCTGCTGGTCGTGCACGCCTTCACCAACTGGGATCTGCTGGCGATCGGGATCACCGCCGGCGCCATGCTCGCCTGGGCGCGGAAGAAACCGATCCTGGCCGGCGCCCTGCTCGGCCTCGGCGCCGCGGCGAAGCTCTATCCGATCCTGCTGCTCGGGCCGCTGCTGATCCTGTGCCTGCGCGCCGGGAAGATGGCCGCCTGGACCAGGGCGGCGCTCGCGGCCGCGGTGGTCTGGCTGGTGATCAACGTGCCGGTGATGCTCGCCTACCCGCAGGGCTGGTACGAGTTCATCCGGCTCAATTCCGAGCGACCACCCGAGTACGACTCCTGGTACTTCATCTACGCGACCCTGACCCGCTCGAAGATCTGGGACGCGGCGCCCGGCGCCGACTCGCCGACCCTGGTCAACCTGCTGTCGCTGGCGCTGTTCCTGCTCGCCTGCGCGGCGATCGGCTGGCTCGGCCTGTCCGCCCAGCGGCGACCCCGGTTCGCCCAGCTCGCCTTCCTGGTGATCGCCGCGTTCCTGCTGACCAACAAGGTGTGGTCGCCGCAGTACTCGCTGTGGCTGCTGCCGCTGGCCGTGCTGGCGCTGCCCCGATGGCGGCCGCTGCTGCTGTGGCAGGCCTCCGAGGCCGTGGTCTGGGTGCTGCTGATGCTCTCCTTCGCCGGCGTGGCCAACAAGGGCTTGTCGATCTACCCGTTCATCAATGCCGCGCTGCGTCCGGGACGCGATGGTGCTGATCCTGGTGTTCCTGGTGGTCCGGGACATCCTGCGGCCGGCCGGAGACCTGGTCCGGATGGCGGGCGACGACGACCCGTCGGGCGGCGTGCTGGAGGACGCCCCTGATCGGTTCACCCTGCCCTCGTTGCCGCAGCTCTGGGGCGCGCGACGGGCTGCGGCTCCCGAGGGTGACCCACCCGCGGTCGCGGCCGATCCGGCTCCCGCAGAGCGGCTCGACACCGGGATCGGCACGCCGCAGACCGGTGGCGACCGCACCTCGGGCTGAGCTCGAGCGGAGATGCTGCCGGTCCGCGCGTCGCCCGTGACCCGCGGTCGGCTGCGTGGGAGGGTCGCTGGCATGTCGGTTCCCGGGCGCCGAGTCAGGATCCGGGTCGTCGCCGCGGCAGCCGCGGCGCTGGCCCTGCTGATCGGGTGCGCCGGGCCGTCCACCGTCGTGGACCGTGCGCTCGAGCAGGCATCGGTCGCGACCACCGTCGATCCAGTCGTCGGAACAACACAGAACGCTGCGCCGGCCGAGCCGGATCCCCGGGGCGGCGAGCAGCCCGTGCAGCCGACCGTCACCGCCTCCGCACCAGCACCCCAGCCCGCCGACCGCGCCGCCCCCGACGAGGCGGCGGGGTTCACCATCGCCTTCGCCGGCGACGTCAATTTCTCCGAACGAACGGCCGACCGGCTGGCCGCCGACCCGCGCGACCGCGTTCGGGGTGGCTGCGCCCGGGCTGGCGCGCCGCCGACCTGACCGTGGTCAATCTGGAGACGGCCATCACCACCGGCGGTGAGCCGGAGCCCAAGTCGTACACCTTCCGCGCGCCGCCGTCGGCCTTCACCGCACTCGAGGCGGCCGGGATCGACGTGGCGTCGATGGCCAACAACCACGGCGCCGACTACGGAGCGGTCGGCCTGCAGGACACCCTGGCCGCCATCGGTGCCGTCGCAGTTCCCGGTGATCGGGATCGGCGCCGACGAGACCGCGGCCATGGCGCCCTTCCGCACCACGATCAACGGCACCGAGTGGCGATCTTCGCCGCCAGTGCGGTGCACGACCACACCCTGGCGACCTGGACGGCCACCGCGACCGACGCCCGGGATCGCCAGCGCGTTCGATCCGCGGCTGGCGGAGAACGTCGCGGGCGGCCGCGGCCGGCGGCACACCGTCATCGTGTTCCTGCACTGGGGAACCGAGTACGACAGCTGCCCGGACGGCGATCAGGAGCAGCTCGCCGACGAGCTGGCCGCGGCCGGCGCGGCCGCGGTGATCGGCACGCACGCGCATGTGCTGCAGGGCGCCGGTTGGCGCGCCGACGGCGTCTACGTCGCCTACGGGCTGTCCAACTACCTGTGGTGGCGATCGTTCGGCAACGAGCAGGACGACAACGGGGTGCTGACCCTGACCTTCGAGGGAACAAGGGTCACGGCGGCGAGTTTCGCGCCGTCCCACCTGGACGACACGGGAGTCCCGGTGCCGGCCACCGGGTCGGTGGCGGACCGGATCAACGCCGAATGGGAACAGGTTCGGGAGTGCACGGAGCTGACCTCGACACCGCCTGGATGACGACCTCGGGAGCCGTTCACCCGCTTGCGGAATACCGACCCGCGTTTTCGCCGTCCACGGTCCCGGGTGACATCCTGTGAGGTGGGCCACCGCCGGGAGGCGGCCACGACCCGGCGGTGAGCAGCAATCAGATGCGGAGTTTGACGTGAACGAGCACACGGCCGTGCGGGCCTCGACCGGCAAGCCGGTCGAGACCCTGTCGCAGGTGATCATCCGGTTCGCCGGTGACTCCGGTGACGGCATGCAGCTGACCGGCGACCGGTTCACCGTGGAGACCGCGGCGTTCGGCAACAGCCTGTCCACGCTGCCGGATTTCCCGGCCGAGATCCGCGCGCCGGCCGGCACCCTGCCCGGGGTGTCGGCGTTCCAGTTGCATTTCGCCGACCACACCGTGGTCACCCCGGGCGATGCCCCGACGGTGCTGGTGGCGATGAACCCGGCCGCGTTGAAGGCGAACCTGCCCGACCTGCCGCGGGGCGGCACGGTCATCGTCGACACCGACGAGTTCACCAAGCGGAACCTGGCCAAGGTCGGGTACGCGGTCAGCCCGGTCGATGACGGCAGCCTGTCCGGGTACCAGGTGCACGCGGTGAAGCTGACCTCGCTGACCGTCGAGGCGGTGGCCAAGGTCGGGCTGAGCCGCAAGGACGCCGAGCGGTCGAAGAACATGTTCGCCCTCGGGTCTGCTGTCCTGGCTGTACCACCGGCCGCTGGAGGGCACCCGGCGGTTCCTGGAGACCAAGTTCGGCGGCAAGCGGGAGATCCTGCGGGCGAACCTGGTCGCGCTGGAGGCCGGCTGGTCCTACGGCGAGACCACCGAGGGCTTCGCCGTGCACTACGAGGTCAAGCCGGCGGCGCTGCCGGCCGGCCGGTACCGGACGATCCGCGGGAACCAGGCGCTGGCCTACGGGCTGGTCGCGGCGGCCGAGCGGTCCGGGCTGCCGCTGTACCTGGGGTCGTACCCGATCACCCCGGCGTCGGACATCCTGCACGAGCTGTCGGCGCTGAAGCATTTCGGCGTCCGCACCTTCCAGGCGGAGGACGAGATCGCCGGCGTCGCCGCCGCGCTCGGCGCGTCCTACGGCGGCAGCCTCGGGGTGACGACCACCTCCGGGCCGGGGGTCGCGCTGAAGGCGGAGACGATCGGTCTGGCCGTGACGCTGGAGCTGCCGCTGATCATCGTCGACGTGCAGCGCGGCGGGCCGTCGACCGGGCTGCCGACCAAGACCGAGCAGGCCGACCTGCTGCAGGTGATGTTCGGCCGCAACGGCGAGGCGCCGGTGCCGGTGATCGCGGCCCGGTCGGCGTCGGACTGCTTCGACCATGGCGCTGGAGGCGGCGCGGATCGCGACCACCTACCGCACCCCGGTGTTCCTGCTGTCCGACGGGTACCTGGCCAACGGGTCACGAGCCGTGGCTGATCCCGAGCGTGGATTCGCTGCCGGACCTGCGGGTGCAGTTCGCCACCGCGCCGAATCACGTGGTGCCGACCAAGGACGGGCGAGCCGGAGAAGGCCGACTTCTGGCCGTACCTGCGGGACCCGGAGACGCTGGCCCGGCCGTGGGCGATCCCGGGCACGCCCGGCCTGGAGCACCGGATCGGCGGCATCGAGAAGAAGGACGGCTCCGGCGACATCTCCTACGACCCGGCCAACCACGACCACATGGTGCGCACCCGGGCGGCCAAGGTGGCCGGCATCGAGGTGCCGCCGCTGGAGGTCGACGACCCGACCGGTGACGCCGAGGTGCTGGTGCTCGGCTGGGGTTCGACGTTCGGGCCGATCACCGGCGCGGTCCGCAAGCTGCGGGCCGACGGGGTCACGGTCGCCCAGGCGCACCTGCGGTACCTGAACCCGATGCCGGCCAACATCGAGGAGGTGCTGCGGCGCCTACCGCCAGGTGGTGCTGCCGGAGATGAACCTCGGGCCAGCTGGCGTTGCTGCTGCGCGGGATGTTCCTGGTCGACGTGATCGGGGTCAACCAGGTCCGCGGCCTGCCGTTCCGGGTCGACGAACTGGTCGCCGCCGTCCGCGTCGGTCATCGACGGCACCGCCGTCCGGACGGCGATCGGCACGCGCCGGCCGGTTGGGCACCATGCACGGCGTGCCGACCATCGAGGTCGGCGACGACCCGACGATCCCGCTACGAGACCCGTCGATCGACCCGGTCACCGACCGGCCGCCGGTGCCGGCCGGCACGAACGGAGCGTCCCGATGACCGAAGCACCCGTCACCCCGCCCGGTCCGGACCAAGGCCGGCCGCCGGTGTCGCTGGCCGGCGCGCCCGCGCTGCGGCTGATCCCGAAGACCGACACCCCGCAGACCGCCAAGGACTTCAAGTCCGACCAGGAGGTCCGCTGGTGCCCGGGCTGCGGTGACTACGCGATCCTGGCCGCGGTCCAGGGCTTCATGCCGCAGCTGGGGCTGCGCAAGGAGAACGTCGTCTTCATCTCCGGGATCGGCTGCGCCGCCCGGTTCCCGTACTACATGAACACCTACGGGATGCACTCGATCCACGGCCGGGCGCCGGCCATCGCCACCGGCCTGGCGTCCACCCGGCCGGACCTGTCGGTCTGGGTGGTCACCGGTGACGGCGACGCCCTCTCGATCGGCGGCAACCACCTGATCCATGCGCTGCGGCGCAACGTGAACCTGAAGATCCTGCTGTTCAACAACCGGATCTACGGGCTGACCAAGGGCCAGTACTCACCGACCTCGGAGGTCGGCAAGCGCACCAAGTCCACCCCGCTCGGATCGCTGGACACCCCGTTCAACCCGGTGTCGGTCGCCCTCGGCGCGGAGGCCAGCTTCGTGGCCAGGACCATCGACTCCGACCGGGCGCACCTGACGTCGGTGCTGCAGGCGGCGGCCGTGCACCCCGGCACCTCGCTGGTCGAGATCTACCAGAACTGCAACATCTTCAACGACGGTGCCTTCGAGCCGCTGAAGGACTCCACCAGCAAGGACGAGGTGACCATCCGGCTCGAACACGGCAAACCGATCCGGTTCGGCATCGGCGGGCACCGCGGCGTCATCCGCGACCGCGCCGGCCGGCTGCAGGTGGTCGACGTCGACCAGGTCGGCGAGGACGCCCTGCTGGTCCACGACGCGCACGACGAGGACCCGTCGACCGCGTTCGCGCTGTCCCGGCTGTCGCACCCGGAGACCCTGGACAACACCCCGATCGGCATCTTCCGCGACGTCAACCGCGGCACCTACGACTCGGCGATGAGCGCCCAGATCGACACCGCCATCGCCAAGCAGGGGGTCGGCGACCTGGCCACTCTGCTGGCCGGGCGCGACACCTGGACCGTCCGCTGACACGGGCAGCCCGGCGAGTCGACGGGCCGACCGGACGCCGGCCGAGGTCCGCCGGCCGCCCTACGGGCGCAATCCCGGCGCTGGCCGCGCACGGCGTCCGGGCCCGCACCGAGATCATCGAGGCGGCCCGGGAGCTGTTCGCCCGCAACGGCTATCAGGCACCACCGTGGAATCCATCGGCGAGGCAACCGGCCGGTCCGGCGCAGCGGTCTACCAGTACTTCGAGGGCAAGGCGGAGATCTTCGGCATCTTCCTGCGGGAGGCCGGCAACGAACTGACGAATCCTGGGCGAACGCTTCCCGGTGCTGACCGACGACGAACCGGGCCGCCGGGACGCTGCGAACGCTGGATCGCGGAACTGATCGATCTGCTCGACCCGGCACCAGGCGCACCTTCCTGCTGTGGGCGCAGGTGCAGTTCACCGAACCCGGCCTGGCCGAGATCGGGCAGTGGAATCTCAACAGCTTCCAGGTCAACATCGCCGAGCGGCTGGCCGCGGCCGGTGCGCACCCGCCGACACCCGAACATCGTTCCGCTCGGCATGCTGTCGGTCGATCCAGTGGAGCCTACTTCGTCTCGCTGGTGCAGCGCACCGGCGTTCAGCCGGCAGCGGCTCGAGCAGGCCCTGGCCGGCACCCTGCACACCTACCTGTTCGCCGACCGGACGGGGCCGCCGACCCGGTGCCACCGGCCGCTCCGACGATCGACGAGATGCCCGCGCATCCCGCTCGGCGACGCGATGGGCCTGCGCCGTCCGGTCACCGCGCGCGGCGTCGGCACCGTGCAGCGCATCCTGCTCGCCGCCGCCGACCGGTTCCGCGGCAGCGGGTACTACGGCACCAGCCTCACCGACATCGCCGCCGCCGCCGGGGTCAGCCACGGCAGCGTCTACACCTACTGGGCCGACCGCGAGGCGCTGTTCGCCACCCTGGCCCAGGACGCGGTGGCGGCGGTCGAGGCCAGGGTGGCCGCGCTCGACGGCAGCCTGTCGACGCCGGACGGCCTGGGCGGCTGGCTGGACGGCTGGGTGTCGATGCTCGGCGTGCACGGCGCCGTGCTGTACGTCTGGACCCACGAGGTCGACCTGCCGGCCATCGCCGACCTGACCACCCGGATGAACGCGGCGATCGACGCCGCCGCGGCCGCGTTCATCGACGCCTCGTCGCCGGGCACCGATGGAGGACCCGGACGGCGATGCGGATCGTGCTGCGGGCCGTGCTGACCGACGTGCCCTACGTGCTGTCGACGCAGCTGGGCATCCTGCCCAGGGAGACCACCTTGGCCTTCGTCACCGGCCTGCTCCGGGCCGGGGTCCGATCGCCCGCGCTCGACCCGTCCGATCGGTGACGGCGCCCGCCGGCCGGGAGCGGCGAGCTCGTCCGAGCGATCCGGGACGCGCTGACCCGGGCCGCCGATCCCGGCCGGGCACCGCAGATGCAGGCCTACATGAAATCGACGATGCCCTACCTCGGGGTGCCGGCTGCCGGTGACCCGGCGGATCGCCAGGGCGGCGGCCGCCGAGTACCCGCCGGCGGATGTCGACGATCTGCATCGCGCAGCGCGACCGAGCTGTGGCGAGCCGCCGAGTACCGCGAGGAACGTTATGCCGCAACGGAACTCACCGGGCTGCGGATGGCGGTCGGGCGGCTCGAGATGCTGCCGCTGTGCCGGGAGATGATCGTCACCGGCGCCTGGTGGGACCACGTCGACGGGGTCTCGCGACCGGATCGGCGCGCTGCTGCTGGCCCACCGCGCCGGAGCTCGAGCCGGTGATCCGGCAGTGGTCGACCGACCCCGACCGGTGGCTGCGGCGCAGCAGCATCATCAGCCAGCTGGCGCTCAAGGAACGCACCGACGTCGATCTGCTGGCCGACGGTCATCACCGTCAACCTGGCCGACCGGGAGTTCTTCGTCCGCAAGGCGATCGGCTGGGCACTGCGGCAGTACGCCCGCACCGATCCGCGAATGGGTCCGCGCCTTCGTGACGACACACCTGCGACGCGCTCAGCCCGCTGTCCCGCCGGGAGGCGATGAAGCACCTCGGCTGACTGCCGACCGCGATTCACAATGGTCAATGTGGTTGACAATCCACGTCCTCCGGCGGGAGGATCGGTCAGTCCGTCAACCACATTGACCAAATGGAGGTAGCAATGCCCGTTCTGACCGCTCCGGCCGCGCCGACCCACGCACTGGACGGCGCCAGGTTCACCGCGCTGGCCACCCCGACCCGCGGCTCGACCGACACGAGTGTCTGGATCGTCGAGATCGACCCCGGTGCCCCGGCCCACCCTCACGAACTGACCAGGCAGGAGGTTTTCGTCGTGCTCTCCGGCCGGGCGGCCGCCCGGCTCGACGGTCACCTGCAGCAGGCGGAGCCGGGCGACGCGATCGTCGTCCCGGCCGGCGTCGGCTTCGAGCTGTCGGCGATCGGCGATGAGCCGTTGCGCGCGCTGTGCTGCCTCCCGGTCGGTGGCCGCGCCCGGCTACTGGACGGCGGCGACGAGTTCGTCCCACCGTGGGCGCTCTGAAACCCATGGCGGGCGCGGAATCCGCTCCGGTTCCGCTGGCCCGGCTGCTGGCGATGAGCTATCAACTGCTGATCGAGGAGCTGCACGTCCGGCTGGCGGCCCGCGGCTGGACCGACGTGCGTCCGGCCTTCGGGTTCGTGCTGTTGGCCCTGCGGAACGGATCCGTCTCGATGCGTGACCTCACGGCCGCACTCGGGACGACGAAACAGGCGGTCTCCAAGCTGGTCGACGGGCTGGTGGCCGCCGGCTATGCCGATCGGTGCGCCGATCCCGACGACGCGCGGGCCAAGCGGGTCGAGCTCACCGGGCGCGGACGCGACCTGCTGGCCGCCGTCGAAGGGATTTACGCCGAACTCGAGGCGGGCTGGTCGAGCATCCTCGGCCGAGGTCACCTCGACGCGCTGCGCGGGGATCTCGAGACGGTGGTCCGCGCGGCCAACGGAGGTGAGCTGCCCCCGATCCGGCCCATCGAATGAGTCGCGCCGGCCGCGATCACGACAGGAGCCACGTGCGGTGGCGGCGGCCCGGCACAGCAGCGAGGCTGGGACGATCACGTCCCGTTCGTCGCCCGTCCCGGAGGATCCAGCATGCAGGTCGAACTACGCCACAGCCCGTCCTACGCGACCGCCAGATTGCATCTGGCCCCAGGCGAGCAGTTCCAGGGTGAGGCCGGGGTGATGGTGATGCAGTCGTTCGGCGTCACCGTGCAGTCCCAGATGCAGGGCGGATTCATGAAGGCGCTGAAGCGATCCGCCCTCGGCGGGGAATCGTTCTTCGTCACCACCTTCAGCGGTCACCCGCAGTCGCCGACCTGGGTGGACATCGCCCCCAAGCTGCCCGGTGACATCGCCGTGATCGACGTCGCGCCGCATCGCGGTCTGGTGCTGACCAGGGGATCGTGGCTGGCCAGCGAGCCCGGCATCAACCTGGACTCCAAGTGGGGCAGCGGGTCGCTGCTGATCGGCGGTGAGGGCGGCTTCATCGTGCACTGCACCGGCCAGGGCAAGGTGATCGCCGGCTCGTTCGGTGCGCTGGACCTGATCGAGCTGCCGCCCGGCGGCGGCTTCACCATCGACACCGGCCACCTGGTCGCCTACGACGACGGCATGCAGGTCAACGTCCGGAAGGTGGCCAAGGGCTGGATCCAGACGCGGGAAGTCGGGCGAGGGCTTCGTGATGGACATCCAGGGTCCCGGCCGGGTGTGGACGCAGACCCGCAACGCCGGCGCGCTGGTCGATTGGCTGACCACGGTGCTGCCGTTCACCAGGGCCTGACGTCCCGTCGGACCCGAATTGCGTCGGACGGTGTCGTCGCAGGCAGCAGGGTGCGCCCGGTGATCGATTTCTCCTGGCACAATGCCGGACATGTCGCTTCGGCCGGGTGAGGTCTTCGCCGGCTACACGGTTGAGCGGGAGCTCGGCTCGGGCGGAATGGGGTCGGTCTACCTCGCCCATCACCCACGGCTCCCGCGCTACGACGCGCTGAAACTGCTGCGCGCCGAGCTCTGTGCCGACCCCGCCTTCGTCGGTCGCTTCGAGCGTGAGGCCGACACCGTCGCCCAGCTGGACCATCCGAACATCGTGCCGGTGCACGACCGCGGTTCCGCCGGACGGGCAGCTGTGGATCAGCATGCGGTTCATCGACGGCACCAATGCCGAGAAGGCCCTCGCCGACCACCCGAACGGGATGCCGCCGGAGCGGGTGGTGCGGATCATCAGCAAGGTCGCCTCCGCCCTGGATTACGCCCACCGGCACCAGCTGCTGCATCGGGACGTGAAACCGGCGAACATCCTGCTCACCACCGGACCGGAGGACGACGAGGAGACCGAACGCGTCTTCCTGTCGGATTTCGGGGTGGCCAAGGCGATCGGCGAAGCGGCCGAACGGATCTCGTCGCTGACCAGCACCGGCAGCGTCGTCGCCACCCTGGATTACGCCTCGCCCGAGCAGATCAAGGGCCAGATCCTCGACCACCGCTCCGACATCTATGCGCTCGGCTGCGTGCTCTACAAGCTGCTGACCGGAACGGTCCCGTTCCCCGGCGATTCGGTCGCGGCCCGGGTGTACGGGCACCTGAACAACCTGGCGCCGCCGCCCTCCAGCCTGGTCCCGACGCTGCCGTCCGGGTTCGACGAGGTCACCCGCCGGGCCATGGCCAAGGACGCCGCCGACCGTTACCCCAGCTGCCGGGCGATGGCCGCGGACTGCCGGGCCGCGCTCACCAGCCCGGTGCTCGGCCCGCCCGGTCCGACCGCGGATCCCGACGATGGCTTCCCGACGATCATGACCACCGCGCACCGAGCCGACGACCGGCCGGTTCAGCCGATGCCGCCGTGGTTGGGTTCCGCGCCGACCGGCACCAGGCCCGAACAGTTCGGGTCGGACTCCGGCGAGCACGGCTACCCGGTCTCCGGACCGCCCACCGGTCCGCACGGCAACACCGGTCCCGCACGGCAACACCGGTCCGCAGGAACACCGGCACCGCACGGCGATCACCGGTCCAGCAGGTCGGCTCCGCCGACCGGCCCGGGCAACGGCGGACCGCCGACCGGCGAGCAGTCGCTCGGGTGGCCGGCCACGCAGCCGGCGCAACATGATCATCGCGGCGAGCGTCGCCGCGGTGGTGCTGATCGCGTCGGTGTCGACCGCGCTCGCGCTCCGCGGCGACGTGCGGGCACCGCCTCCCTGGGCACCGCCGACCAGCGGGGCGCCACGACGGACGGAGTCGACGACCGCGAGCGAGCCGATCACCGTCGCCCGCCGACACCTCGTCGGCAAACGCAGGCCAGCGGGTTGACCAACAGCCCACCGGTGCCGGGTCTGCCGCACTCGACGCCGCTGCCCGAGTCGGTGCTGATCAGCTCGCGCACCGTCGCCGACGGTGCACCAACCTGTACCAGATGGATGCCGCGACCGACGCGGTCGGACCGCAGGTCACCACCGCCGAACGCGGGGCTTTCACTTCGCGATCCTCTCGCCCGACCGGGGATCGATCATCTACATGCAGCTGACCGGCGAGTCGCCGCCGACCCTCCGCACCGCGGCCGTCGACGGCACCGGCGACCGGTTGCTGTTCCCGGCGATGCCGGCCGATTGTGAGAAGCTTCTACCGCCCGGCCTGGAACCCGGTCGAGCAGACCGACATCGCGTTGCCGTGCGTCACCGCGGACGGCAGCGTCGACGTGCACCGGATGAACGTGGACGGCACCGACCTCGGCACCATCGCCACCGGTCTGCCGATCGTCGACGACCTGACCTACTCTCCGGACGGCAAGACGCTGGCGTTCTGGGGCTCGGAGGCGCAGGGCACGCTGGAGACGATCTTCACCCAGCCGACCGACGGCAGCGCGCCGCCGAAGCGGCTGGTCGCCCAGGTCGAGGGCACCACCGACGCCGACCCCGCGTTCTCTCCCGACGGCAGCAAGATCGCCTTCCGCCGGCTGCTGCTGGATCCGGTCGGCGGAGTCACCGGTGCCCAGTTGATCGTGGTCAACGCCGACGGCTCCGACCCGCACCCGATCACCGACGGCACCAGCGTCGACCAGGACCCGATCTGGTCGCCGGACGGCACGCAGATCGCGTTCAAGAGCAACCGGCTGAACGCCGCCGGCACCAGGGACAACCAGATCTGGGTGGTCGACGCCGACGGCACCGGCCTGACCGAACTCGGCAACGGGCAGCCCGGGGACCGCCGAGGGCGCACCGGCCTGGGGTCACCGCGTAGCCGGTGACGTCGGTTCGGCTACAGCAGCTCGATGATCGTGGCGTTGGCCTGGCCGCCGCCCTCGCACATGGTCTGCAGCCCGTAGCGGATGCCCGCTGCCCGCATCTGATGGACCAGGGTGGTCATCAACCTGGCGCCGGATCCGCCGAGCGGGTGGCCGAGGGCGATCGCGCCGCCGTTGGGGTTCAGTGACTTCTCCAGCGCCGGGTCGCCCATCTCGGCCAGCCAGGCGAGCGGCACCGTCGCAAACGCCTCGTTGACCTCGAACACCCCGATCTCATCCAGCCGAAGACCGCTGCGCTGCAGCGCCTTCCGGGTGGCCGGGATGGGCGCGGTCAGCATGATGACCGGATCGTCGGCGGCCAGCACGGCGGTATGGATCCGGGCCATCGGAGTCAACCCGAGCTCCTGCGCCCGTTCCGAGGTCGTCATCAGCAGGGCGGCGGATCCGTCGGAGATCTGGCTGGCATTGCCGGCGGTCACCACGCCGTCCGCGGCGAACGCGGGACGCAGTGCGCCCATCGCAGCCACCGTGCCGCCCCGCCGGACACCCTCGTCAACCGCAACGGCCTCGCCGCCGGTGAGGGCCGCGGGAACAGGAACGATCTGGCCGTCGAAGAGGCCCGCATCCTGTGCGGCCGCAGCCTTTTCGTGGGAGGCGAGGCTGTACTCGTCGAGTTGGGTGCGACTCAGACCCCACCGCTTCGCCATCATCTCGGCGCCGACGCCCTGGTTCGGCATCACCTCGCCGTAGCGGGACGTCCAGCCGGTGGCCGCGAACGGGTTGCCGGCCACCTGCAGCGACGCACCCATCGGCACCCGGGACATCGACTCCACCCCGCCGGCCACCACCAGGTCGTACTGGCCGGCGATCAGGCCGGCCGCCGCGAAATGCACCGACTGCTGGGACGAACCGCACTGCCGGTCCACGCTGACGCCCGGGCACCGACTCCGGCCAACCGGCGGCGAGCACCGCGTTGCGGGCGACGTCGAAGGTCTGCTCGCCGACCTGGCCGACGCACCCCCAGATCACGTCGTCGACCAGACCCGGATCGATCCCGGAACGGTCGGCCAGCGAGCGGAGCACGTGAGCGGACAGATCCACCGCGTGCACCCCGGAAAGGCCACCGTTCCGCCGGCCGATCGGGGTCCGGATCGCCTCGACGATCACCGCGTCGCGCATGGCTGGTCTCCTTCGATCGGATTGCTGCCGCCGGCAGGTTTACTGCCGTTCACTGTACGAGCGTGCCCGGCGCTCCGGAACGGCAGCGGCCAGACTGGGCCGATGACAGCTGGGTACTCCGGAACGCCGCTGCCGCGCAAGCTCGGGGTGACGCCTGCCTCCAGGGTGCTGGTGCTGAACGCACCCGAGGGTTTCGACCCGGGAGCGCCGTTCCATCGCAGGGCGGGCCGCGAACCCTACGACGTCGTGCTGCTGTTCTGCGCCGACATCGCCACGCTGGAAAGACATTTCGTCACCGCTGCCGCCCGGCACAGCACCGCCGGGATGATCTGGGTGTGTTGGCCGAAGAAGGCCTCCGGTGTGCCGACCGATCTCACCGAGAACCACGTCCGCGAGTTCGGGCTGGCCAACGGCCAGGTCGACGTGAAGATCGCGGCCATCGACGCGACCTGGTCCGGGCTGAAGTTCGTCACCCGGCTGCGGGACCGCTGAGTTCTCCGCGGTCCGCCGGTCGTACCAGCGACCCCAAGCGACCCCCCATTTGGAGTTGATCATGCGGAGCTGCCCGGTCTGAGCGAACATTTGTCCGAATTGCCGGGCAGCGCCGCATGATCATCGGGAGCGGCAGCTGACTGACGAACAACGACGTGACGGAGTGAGACATGACGATCGGAACCCGAGTGCGCGAGGTGATGTCCGCGCACATCGAAGCCGGGGACGTGCCCGGCGCGGTGTGGGAGGTCTCCGGCCCGGACGGCATCGACCGTGGCTGGGCCGGGACCTTCGCTCCGGACGGCGAGGGCGCGCCGGTGGGACCGGACACCGTGTTCCGGCTGTCATCGACCACCAAGCCGATCATCGCGGCGCTCGCGATGACCTTCGTCGACGACGGAACCCTTTCCCTGGATCAGCCTGTCGACGAGCTGCTGCCGGAGTTGGCGAACCGCCGGGTGATGGTCGACCCCGCCGGTTCGGTGACCGACACGGTGCCGGCGGAACGGCCGATCACCGTGGCGGACGTGCTCGAATTCCGGCTCGGGATCGGCATGGATTTCACGGCGCCGTGGCCGAACCCGATCATGACGGCGGCCGAGGCGGCCGGCCTGCCGATGGGACCTCCTGCGCCGCAGGGCAATCCGGAGCCCGACGAATGGATGCGCCGTCTCGGGACCTTGCCGCTGGCCTACCAGCCGGGCGAAAAGTGGCTCTATCACACGGGTGCCAGCGTTCTCGGTGTGTTGATCGCCAGAGCAGCGGCACAGACTCTTGCCCGACGTGCTCAGCGAGCGCCTGCTGACCCCGTTGGGCATGACGGCGACCGGATTCGGCGTCCCGGCGCAGCAGCGCGGCAAGCTCGGGCCCCTGTGGATGCCGGCCGAAGGGGGCGGGGAACCGCAGGTCATGGACCCGGCGGACGGCCAGTGGGCCTCCCCACCCGCCTTCCCCGACGCCGGCGACGGTTTGGTCTCGACCATCGGCGACGTCGCGGCCTTTGCCGCGATGCTCCGCGCCGGTGGGACGGCCGGCGGACAGCGGTTGCTCAGTGCCGAAGCGGTACGGGCGATGACCACCGGACGAGTCGGCCCGACCGACCCGGACGGCAGCGGTTGGGGCCTGGGAATCGGCGTCCGTGAACGGGACGAACCCGGCGGCCGGCACGCCGGCAGCTACGGGTGGGACGGCGGCCTCGGCACCTCCTGGTGGACCGACCCGGTTTCCGGGGTGACCGCGATCCTGCTCACCAACCAGACCTGGACCTCGCCGCAGCCGCCGGCGGTGTTCACCGACTTCTGGTCGGCGGCATTCGGCGGGTAGGACCCGGAAGTGCGATTCCTCCGCACTTGATCATGCGGCACTGCCCGTTTTTCCTGGACATATGTCCGAATTGCCGGGCAGCGCCGCATGATCATCGAGAAATGTGGGGCCCGCCGGTTTGGCGGGCCCTCACTCTCGGGTCAGGCCGCCTTGTAGAGCACGTGGAAGTCCGACGCGCTGATCGATCCGTTGCCGGTCACCTTGAGCGTCAGCGTGTTGTTGGTGTTCAGGATGCTCTGGCCGAAATTCTCCTGGACCACCCGCTTCACGTTGTTACCGAAGGTGCTGGTCAGCACGGTGGTGCCGTTGATCTTGACCTCCAGGGTCGGCGTCCCGCTGGTCGGATTGACCTGCAGGGACAGCACGCCGTTCTTGGAGACGTCCACCCCCGGCGTGGAGAACGCGACATCGGTGTCGATGTCGCCGTTCGGCCTCGGCAGCGTGATGTCGTTGTCCGAGAATGTGCTGTAGTCGACTGGCATGGTGAGCTCCTTCGCCCCCCTCGGCCCCGCCCGATGCGGAACCTCGTGAACGCAAGGCTCCGCCGCCCCCGCTAATCCATCGCTAACCGGCCCGCCCGGGGGATGCGTGGAGTGGTCCTGGCCCGGTCGGCCGCGCTGGTAACATCGAGTGGTTGTCCGACTCCGGTTCGGACTCCGCCCCAAGGTTTTCGCGCGGCTGCCTTGCCGTGTGCAACACCCTCCTGCCGCGGAAAGACCGCGGCCGACAAGCCCATAGGAGGTGCACGTGAGCGTTTCGACTGCTCCACGTCACTATGAGTTGCTGCTCATCCTCGATCCCAATCTCGACGAGCGCACGGTTGCGCCGTCGATCGACACGTTCCTGAACGTGATCCGCCAGGGTGGCGGAAGCGTCGAGAACGTCGACATCTGGGGCAAGCGTCGTCTTGCATTCGAGATCAGGAAGAACCCGGAAGGGATCTACGCCGTCATCAAGGTGACGTGCCCGTCCGCCGTGGTGACCGAGCTGGATCGTCAGTTGAACCTGAACGAATCCGTGCTGCGCACCAAGATCACCCGTCCCGACGCCAAGTAGGAGAGCGGATCATGGCCGGCGACACCATCATGACCGTGATCGGCAACCTCACCGCCGATCCCGAACTGCGGTTCACCGCTTCCGGTGCGGCCGTCGCGAACTTCACCGTCGCGTCGACTCCGCGCACCTTCGACCGTGCGTCGGGGGAGTGGAAGGACGGCGAGGCGCTGTTCCTGCGCTGCAACATCTGGCGTCAGCCGGCCGAGAACGTGGCCGAATCGCTGACCCGTGGCTCCCGGGTGATCGTGTCCGGGCGACTCAAGCAGCGTTCCTTCGAGACGAAGGAAGGCGAGAAGCGCACCGTCATCGAGCTCGAGGTCGACGAGATCGGCCCGTCGCTGCGGTACGCGACGGCCAAGGTCAATCGGGCCCAGCGCTCCGACAGCGGTGGTGGCGGCGGTGGTGGCTACGGCGGTGGCTCGGGCAACAGCGGCGCCAGCCGTCAGAGTGCCCCGGCCGACGATCCGTGGGGATCCGCGCCGCCCGCCGGTTCCGCCGGCGGCTACTCGGACGAACCGCCCTTCTAGTCGGCACCCTCGACGGCGACCAGGCCGTCGAGCACCGAACAACCGACTCTTGCCGAGTCACTTCCTGATTCTCATCACACCTTTTCGGAGACAACCCCATGCCCAAGCCCCCGGTCCGCAAGCCGAAGAAGAAGGTGTGCGCCTTCTGCAAGGAGAACGCACAGCCGATCGACTACAAGGACACCACCCTGCTCCGTCGCTTCATCTCCGATCGCGGCAAGATCCGCGCTCGTCGGGTGACCGGCAACTGCACCCAGCACCAGCGGGACATCGCCACCGCGGTCAAGAACGCCCGCGAGGTTGCCCTGCTGCCCTACACCTCGACCGCACGCTGATAGGGAGCGGAAAAGATGAAGCTCATCCTGACCACCGATGTGCCGGGTCTCGGCGCGCCCGGCGACATCGTCGAGGTGCGTGACGGCTACGGCCGGAACTTCCTGCTGCCGCAGGGCAAGGCCATCGCGTCCACCAAGGGCGCGGAGAAGCAGGTCGCGACGATCAAGCGGGCCCAGCTGGCCCGGGAGATCCGTGGCACCGAGCACGCCAACGAGGTGAAGCAGGCGCTGGAGAAGACCGCTGTCGTCATCACCGCCCGCACCACCGCCGACGGCACCAAGCTCTTCGGCTCGATCACCGCGATCGATGTCGCCGACGCCATCAGGGCGGCCGGCGGCCCGACCGTCGACCGTCGCACCATCGACACCGGCGGGCACATCAAGACCGTCGGGTCGCACCCGGTGTCGGTCAAGCTGCACCCGGGCGTCACCGCCTCGCTGACGGTGACGGTCACCGGAGGCTGACCCTCCGCAGCTCGTCGAACCACAAGGCCCGGATCAGGGCGCCTCGTCTTCCGGGGCGAGCTCCTGATCCGGGCCTTCGTCGTCCACCGGCAGGATTTCCGGTGAGGTCGGCGTCGTCCAGATGGCCGGCCCGATCCGGCTGCGGCCCGCGTGCCAGGCCACGATGTCCAACGCCCGCAGCGGAGTGATCACCGGCCCGCTGGCCAGCGCCGCCACCTCGTCGAAGAAGTCGCCGCCGGTGTGCAGGTCGTCGATGATCGCCTGGCCGAGCAACGGCAGGAAGGCCCGCCAGCCCCGCGTCCGGTCCACCGGGATCGGTGCGTTCTCGACGCCGCGGTAGCAGTAGTCGACGAAGCGGTCGTACAACGGGATGAAGGCAGGTCGCTTGCGGTGCATGACCTTTGCCAGGATGGATCCGCGGGCCTTGACCGGCAGATCATCGGAGTCCAGCACCGAGAACAGCTCGCCGAGCTGGTCCAGTTCGGCCTTTCCGGCCTCGGCCAGCCGGGCATCGAGCGGAACGCCGACCAGCCAGCGTTCGAGGTGCTCCCGGATGCCTTCGAGGGCGTAGAAGGTCCGGGAGTTCATCTCGGCGTTGAGCAGGACGGGCGCGACCAGGTCGGCGTCGCTGACCCGCCAGGGACCACCCTCCGAGCCGAAGGAGTCGTAGGCGGGATATCCGAACCGGTCGCGGCGGCTCAGGTAACTGCGGGCGGACTCGAGAGCGAGCTCGCGGTCGACCTCGATCCCGCCGATCCGAACCGGTTGTGGTGTTGGCATCACACCAGTTTCTCAGTGGCCTCTTCCGCCGCTTCGACCGAGGGCACCACGACGACCGGCACCGGTGAATGCCGGACGATCTTGGTCGCCCGCGAGCCGAGGAACACCCTGGCCAACGGCCCGATCGGCGACGAGCCGATCACCAGGATCTCGCCGTCCTCCCACTCCAGGTCCTCCAGCGCGTCGGTCCAGTTGGACCCGGCGCCGAAGGCCAGCGTGGTGTCCTTGGGCTTGCTCGACTCGGCTTCGAGCTCGGCCAGCGCTTCCTGCTGCGCTGCCGTGGCCTGCGACCGCCATTCGGTCAGCACGACATCCTCGCTGTGCAGCCCGGTTTCCGGTGGGTACATGGTCCTGCCCCGGACCCCGAAGGTGGCGATCCGCAATGCCGTGCCGAATCGGTTCGCCACCGCGGCCGCCAGCTGCAGCACCGCGGACGCGCCCGGCGTCGCCGCGTAGGAGCAGGTCACCCTTCGGACCGTCACTCCTGCCTTCGCCCGGTAGCCGCGCGGCGCGAGAACCACCGGGACCGGTGAGGAATGCAGCAGCCGGCCCGCAGTCGACCCGACCGCGATCCGGCCGTGCCGGCCGTCGTCGGCCGACCCGATCACCAGCAGGTCGGCGCCGTGTTCCTCGAGCACCGACACCAGCGTCCCCGGAACGGACTTTCCGGCCGCCGAGACGGCGTCGGTGGTCACGTCGGCCGCGATCGTCGCCAGGTAGGCCTTTGCCTGCGCGACGCTGTCCGCCCCCTGGGCACTGGCCCAGTCGGCGAACTCACCGTCGATCTTGGCCATGCTCGGGGTCGGCCAGGGCCGGGGCACCACCGTCACGGCCAGCAGGGAATCACCGGCCGCCCTGGCGAGCTGGACGCCGAGGTCGAGGGCGGCCCGGCCGCCCTGGTCCACCGCGTAGCCCACCAGGATGGTCATCTCAGTGCCCCTTCATCGTGTCGGGCAGGTCCGGGAGCGGCTGGTCGGGGTTGTTCAGCGCGGAGTGCCGGCGCCCGTAGAGCAGGTAGAACGAGATGACGATGACCAACCAGATGAGGAAGTAGACCCAGGTCTGGACCGGCAGGTTGTACACCACCCACAGGCAGACCACCACGGTCAGGATCGGGGTCACCGGGTAGAGCGGAACCTTGAAGCCGCGCGGCATGTCGGGCTCGGTCCGGCGCAGCACCATCACCCCGATGGCGACCACCGTGAAGGCGCCGAGGGTGCCGATCGAGATCACGTCCCAGAGGTAGCCCGACGGGACGAAGCCGGCGATCAGGGCCACCACGATCGCCACCACCCAGGTGTTGAACGTCGGGGTCAGGGTGCGCGGATTGACCGCGGCGAAGCGCTTGGAGATCATCCCGTCGCGGCCCATGGCGAACAGGATGCGGGTCTGGCCGTACAGCGTCACCAGGGTCACCGAGAAGATCGAGATGACCGCGCCGAGAGCGAGAACCGTTCCGGCCCAGGTGGAACCGGTGATGTTGTCGAGGATCACCGCCAGGCCGGCCGACTGTTGTTCCTCGGCCTCGAATTCGCTGGCCGGCTGCGCACCGACGCCGGCGACCGCCACCGCGACGTACACGGCGGTGACGATGAACAGCGCCAGCAGGATCGCCCTCGGCATCGTCTTCTGCGGGTTCTTGACCTCCTCACCGGCCGTCGCCACGGCGTCCAGGCCGATGAACGAGAAGAAGATGGTGCCGGCCGCGGCGCCGATGCCGGCAACGCCGGCGCCCATGAAGTTGGCGAAGTTGTCGGCGTTGAAGGCGGTCAGCCCGATGACGACGAACATCAGCAGCACGGCGAGCTTGATCACCACCATGGTGGCGTTGACCTTGGCCGATTCACTGGCGCCGCGGATCAACAGCAGCGCGCACATGAAGACCAGGAGCACCGCGGGCAGGTTGATGAAGCCGATCGGTGTTCCCCTCGTGCGGAATCGGCGCGTAGGACAGCGCATCCGGAATGCCGGCCCCGAACAGGTTCTCCAGCAACTTGTTCAGGTAGCCGCTCCACCCGACGGCGACCGCCGCCGTCGACACCCCGTACTCCAGCAGCACGCAGGCTGCCACCACCATGGCGACGAGCTCACCGAGTGCCGCGTAGGCGTAGGAGTAGGTCGAGCCCGAAACCGGGATGGCCGAGGCCATCTCGGCGTAGCACAGCGCCGACAGCCCGGCCGCGATCCCGGCGAGGATGAACGACAGGATGACCGCAGGACCGGCATCCGGCACGGCCTCCTGCAACACGAAGAAGATGCCGGTGCCGACGGTGGCGCCCACCCCGAACATGGTCAGCTGGAAGGTGCCGATGGTCCGTTTGAGTTCGGGCCCGGCATGCCCGCCGCCGGAGAGCATCCGGCTGATCGACTTCTTCCGCCACAACTGCCCGCCGAAACTCTGCGGTGGGGCCTGTTCCGTTGTCATGAGGCAACTCCCGAAAGATGCAGCCGCTGCCGATGACGCCGCTGCGGGCGCCGCGGTGACACGGATGGGCGAAGCCGATCACGTTGACCCTGGCCCGTCAAGGGAATCGGTTGTCGCGACTTGCAGGCGTAACACCTGGCAGGCGCCACCCGTGTGCTCGACTCCAGAACCAATTACTCAGTGTTACCGTCACCCGGATGATGAATGTGCTTCACTCCCCGTGAGCAGGCGAGGTGCTCTGGGGCCAGTTTCCGGATACTAGACCGAATGTCCAGATAACGGCTCGATGACGACAGGATGTCGATCAGCAATCGAGATGGTGGCCACGACACGCCGATGCACGCCACGCCGAGCCGGCGAAGAGAAAAGCTGTCCACAGCGGCAGTCCGGTCGCTGATGGCCGCTGAACTGCAGCATTGCAACGTTGCGACACCGAGTTTTCCCCAGGTTGTCCACATACGTGCGGTGCAGCATTCCAGCGTGCCCGCCGAAGGTGTCCACAGCCTGTCCCCGGCTTGTGCACATCCAGGGTTTGGTGTCCGCTGCCCGACCGCTCTAGCGTTCCGATGTCGCCAGAACGTCGGGTGGAATGGCCAGGTCGAGTCGGCCCGGTCGATCACCTATCCGTAGCGTTGTCGGTGCCCGCAGCTATACAGAACATGTGTCCGAACTGGGAGGCGATGCGGCAATGGCGGTGGTCGACGAACGATGGCCGAGTACGCCCGTGCGGTCGAATCCGCCGGCCACCTTCGATCGCCAACCGCCACAGGACCTGGCCGCCGAGCAGTCCGTGCTCGGCGGCATGCTGCTGTCCAAGGACGCCATCGCCGACGTGATGGAGTCGTTGAGCCTGAACGACTTCTACAAGCCGGCGCACTCCCTGGTCTTCGACGCGATCATGGATCTCTACTCCCGGGGCGAGCCGGCCGACACCATCACCGTCGCGGCGGAGCTGGACAAGAACGGCACCCTCGGCCGGATCGGCGGTGCGGTCTACCTGCACACGCTGATGGCCACCGTGCCGACCGCGGCCAACGCCGCCTTCTACGCCCAGATCGTCGCGGAGAAGGCCATCCTGCGCCGCCTGGTCGAGGCGGGAACCCGGATCGTCCAGCTCGGGTACGGCGGCAACGAGGGCGATGCCGGCGGCGGCGAGGTCGACGAGATCGTCGATCGGGCGCAGGCCGAGATCTACGACGTCACCGAGCGCCGGACCACCGAGGATTACGTGATCCTCGAAGAGCTGCTGCAGCCGACCATGGACGAGATCGATGCGATCGCCCAGCAGGGCGGCCGGGCTGCCGGCGTGCCGACCGGGTTCGCCGACCTGGACAACCTGACCAACGGACTGCACCCCGGTCAGATGATCATCGTCGCCGCCCGGCCCGGCATCGGCAAGGCGCTTGCCCTGGACACCCCGCTGATCACCCCGACCGGCTGGACGACCATGGGCGACGTCGCCGTCGGCGACGAACTGATCGGTGCCGACGGGCGGCCGACCACGGTGGTCGCGACGACCGAGATCATGGTCGACCGGCCGTGTTTCGAGGTCGAGTTCTCCGACGGTGAGGTGATCGTCGCCGATGCCGAGCACCAGTGGATGACCTGCGATGCGCCGCTCCCGGCACGGCCACGACCGATGGGACGAGGTGCCCGCCGGCGCGGCCCGTTGCCGCACCACGGCCGAGCTCGCCGCCGGCCTGTACGCCGGATCGAGCCTCAATCACGCCATCCCCACCTGCGCGGCGGTGCAGACGTCAGTCGCCGGCGTGCCGATCGACCCGTGGGTCCTGGGCTTCCTGCTCGGCGCCGGCGATCCGAACGGCGGCGGCCGGGTGCGCTGCGCGGCGGCGGACCGCGAGTGGGTGATGAAGGAATTCGACCGGCTCGGGTATCACGTGGTCGTCGGGGCGGACCCGACTGAGTTCGTCGTGCAGGGGTGCAGGAGTCCTGGCGTGACCTGGGCCTGCACCGGGGACGGCACATTCCGCAGGTGTATCTGCGCGGATCGATCGAACAGCGGGCGGCCCTGGTTCAGGGGCTGATGGACAGTGACGGGGATGTGGACGCACATGGCAGGTACCTGTTCGGCACCAGGGACGTCGAGCTCGCGCGGGGGCTGCGAGAACTGTTGTCCACCTTGGGCTGTGCCTCCCGCCTGTATCGGAGGTATCTGAGCCATGAGGGTCATCCACGACCGCCGGTGTGGGAGGTCGTCGCTCGCTCTCGGGCCGGCGCTGGCCAGGATGCCGCGCAAGGCCTGCTCGGTCGGTGGCGCCTGGCACCGCGACCACGAGAGCCACTACGTCGTCGATGTGCGACCAGTGCCGAGCGTGCCCGTCCGTTGCGTGCAGGTCAGCGGTGCGGATCATCTCTACCTCGCCGGGCGGTCGATGATCCCGACGCACAACTCGACCCTGGCGCTCGACGTGGCCAGGAATGCGGCGGTCAAGCACCATCTGGCGTCGGTGATCTTCTCGCTGGAAATGAGCAAGACCGAGATCACCATGCGGCTGCTGTCCGCCGAGGCCGGCATCCGGTTGGGCCACATGCGGGCCGGCACGATGAGCGAGCAGGACTGGCAGAAGATCGTCCGGCGGATGACCGAGATCTCCGACGCGCCATTGTTCATCGACGACTCGCCGAACATGACCATGATGGAGATCCGGGCCAAGGCGCGGCGGCTCAAGCAGCGCAACGACCTGAAGCTGATCGTCGTGGACTACCTGCAGCTGATGACGTCCGGCAAGCGCGTCGAGTCCCGGCAGCAGGAGGTCAGCGAGTTCTCCCGGCAGATGAAGCTGCTGGCCAAGGAGCTCGAGGTGCCGGTGATCGCGCTCAGCCAGCTGAACCGTGGTCCCGAGCAGCGCACCGACAAGCGGCCGATGCTCTCCGATCTTCGTGAGTCCGGTTCGCTGGAGCAGGATGCCGACATGGTGATCCTGGTGCACCGACCCGATGCCTGGGAGGCCGACGATCCCCGGGCCGGTGAGGCCGACCTGATCATCGCCAAGCACCGCAACGGCCCGACCGCCACCGTTGCCGTTGCCCACCAGCTGCACTACTCCCGCTTCGCCGACCTCGCCGGCTAACCCCACCTGCGCCCGGCGTGCGCCTATTGCGGGCCGGTCGCGGGGCGCCACATTCAGCGAGGTCCGGCCCCCGGCGCCACGCCCGGCGAGGTCCGGCCACTGGCGCCACGCCCGGCGGGTCCGGCTGATGGGCGTTGTGACCGCTGATGGGCGGCTGCAGTCATCGATCAGCGTGAGTTCTGCCCCAGAAGCGCGGCAGGGTCGGGCGTGTCGACCCTCAGCGGTGATCGCCTTCCCCGTAGGCGCCCATGCAGCATCGCCGAGCGGCCCGCGTAGGGACGCCGGGCGATCGGCGCCACGCCCGGCGAGGTCCGGCTGTGGGGCGTTGTGCCCGCTGATGGGCCGCTGAAGTCGTCGACCAGCGCGAGTTCGGCCCCAGAAGCGCGACGGGTCGGGCGTGTCCTTCAGGGCATCGTTCCCCGGGTGACCGTGCAGATCGACGAGCGGCCCGCGTCGGGAGCGCGGACGATGGTCCCGGCGGCGAAGATCCTGCAGCGTGCGCTATTTCGCAATGCGCCGCCAAGATCGCGACGTGGCGGACTCGGTCTGTCGGACCATCTGCGCTGCTCGCGGACCATCTCGCCGCGGACAAGCTCAAGATGTTTCCGCGATATAGCCATTGGGCACAATTCGGACACGCTGCTCGCCCGTCCCGTCGGTCGCCGACCCTCAGGTCGACCGACCCGCTCGACGCAAGAGGCGGCATTGCCCGAATGGCACCATCGGCGTGCTTGGTACCCCCGCCTCCCCAGCGGCTCCGGCCAAGGAAATTGACCGTGAGTTGACTACCGATAGTCACCGAAGGCACCGCCGTCCATCCGGCGCTCGCCGGTACGGCGGAATTGTTACGGGCAGATGACGCGCTCCTGGTCACAGAATGCTCATCACCTGAGTTCGTTCGTGCAGCACCGCTCTGAGCTGGCCAAACACCGACAGCCGGAGTTCACTTTCAAGTCGCGCAATATTCCGCCGGTGCTATCGTTCGACGTGTTGGAAGCGCTCCCACAGGTGTCGAGCGGTCGAATTCCGAAGGCCGACGACCCCTGGCTGAGCCTGCTCCGATCACGGTTTGTTGACGGTCAGTCACCTCGACGAAGGTAGGTCGCACGGCATGTCGTCGTTCCGTTCTTCAGTGCGCGCTCATCAAGCCCGGCGACTGCTCGCCATCACCGTTGCAGCAACACTTGCGGTGGCAACCGTCATCGGTCTCGGCGGTGCCGCCAGCGCCCAACAGGCCGCGCAGGCACCCGTTGCCGCGCCCGACTTCGGGCCCAACGTCACGGTTTTCGACCCCGGCATGCCGATCAGCCAGATCCAGGCGGCTGCTGACGCCATCTATGCCCAGCAGGTCGACAACGAGATGGGCACCGAGCGGAAGGCGCTGCTGTTCAAGCCGGGCACGTACGGCTCCGGCGCCGAGCCCCTGATCATCAAGGTGGGCTACTACACCGAGGTGGCCGGGCTAGGTCGCAACCCGACGGACGTCACCATCAACGGGCATGTCGACGTGTACAACCGCTGCCTCCCAGTGCCTCCGAACCATCCCGGCAACACCTATTGCGTTGCGCTGAACAACTTCTGGCGTTCGCTGTCCAACCTGACGATCAACGTCACGCACCAGGCGAACATGACGGACTGCCGCAAGACCGGCAACTTCTGGGCTGCGTCGCAGGCCTCCCCGATGCGCAGGGTGAACGTCAACGGCAATCTGACCTTGATGGACTACTGCACCGATCAGCCGCAGTGGGCCAGCGGCGGGTTCATCGCCGATTCCAAGACCGACAATGTGGTCAACGGATCGCAGCAGCAGTACCTGGTCCGGGACAGCAAGGTCGGCGCCTGGTCGAACGGCGTCTGGAATCAGGTGTTTGCCGGCGTGCAGGGCGCGCCGGCCACCAACTTCGGCGACACGATCACCGATCCCAGCAACGGGCAGCCGATGCTCGGTACCTACACCAACCTGCCCACCAACCCGGTGAGTCGCGAGAAGCCCTACCTCTACATCGATTCCGCCGGCGCTTACAACGTGCTGGTACCCGATGCCCGCTTCAACTCCTCGGGGACCAGCTGGCAGAACGGCCCGACCCCCGGTCGATCGATCCCGTTGTCGGACTTCCACCTGGCCAAGCCGTCCGACTCGGTCGCCACCATCAACGCGCAACTGGCCGCCGGCAAGAACCTGCTGCTGACTCCGGGTGTCTATGACATCGGCCAATCGCTGGCGGTCAACCGGGCCGACACGGTCGTTCTCGGTGTCGGTCTGCCGTCACTGAAGGCAGTGAACGGCTCGGTGCCGTTGCGGATCGCCGATGTGAAAGGCGTTGCGGTGGCAGGGATCATGGTCGATGCCGGAACGGTCAACTCGCCCGTTCTGGTCACCGTCGGCGAGGAAGGCGCGTCCTGCGGCTGCACCGACCCTGCCGACCCGACGACCCTGAGCGATGTGTTCTTCCGGATCGGTGGGCCGCATGTCGGCAACACCACACTCGGCATGGTCGTGAACAGTGACAACGTGCTGATGGACAACATCTGGTCCTGGCGCGCCGATCACGGCAATCCCGGCACCTTCGGCTGGGACGTCAGCGCCTCGGATACCGGACTGGTGGTCAAGGGTGACAACGTCAGCGCCACCGGCCTTTTCGTCGAGCACTACAAGAAGTACAACGTGATCTGGGAGGGCGAGAACGGGCGCACCATCTTCTTCCAGAACGAGATGCCCTACGACCCGCCGAATCAGAGCGCCTGGCGCACCGGTCCCGTGCTCGGCTACGCCGGGTACAAGGTCGCCGACACGGTGAAGACCCATGAACTCTGGGGCGGCGGCAGCTACATCTTCACCAACGTCGACCCGACGATCCGGGCGAGCAGGGCCTTCGAGGTGCCGGTGACCCCGGGGGTGCGGCTGCATCACATGTTGACCGTGCAACTGTTGGCCGGCCTGATCAACCACGTCATCAACGACACCGGTGACGTCACACCAGGACCGGTGGCGGCGCCCAGCATGGTGAAGCACTTCCCGGCGGACGGGCCCACCACACCACCCACCACCACACCACCCACGACCACGCCACCCACCACGACGCCACCCACCACGACGCCACCCACCACGACGCCACCCACCGACGACACCCACCACGACAACGCCCACGACACCCACCACTCCAACGACCCCGCCCGCCGGAGGAGACCCGGGCAATCTTCGGGGGACCACCACGACGAACAGCGCGACGCTGACCTGGTCCGGATCACCGACGACGACCTACGACATCCTGCGCGGCGAAGACGGGGTGAAGATCGCGAGCGTCCGGGGCACCACGTTCACTGACGAGGGGTTGAACCTGAATACCCCGTACGTCTACGCGGTCCGTGGGCCGGGCGGCACCACCGGTCAGATCACCCTGATACCAGGCACTGTGGCGTCGACCCCGACATCGACGAGCACCACCTCGACGCCGCCACCGCCCGGTGGCGGAGCACCGGCCAACCTTCGGAAGTCGGCGCAGACTTCGAACTCGATCACCCTGACGTGGGACGGTTCGCCGACCGGCAGCTACGACATCCTGCGCGGTGAGGACGGGGTCAAGATCGCCACCGTGACGGGGACGACCTTCACCGACATCGGACTGCTGCCCAGGACGCCGTACGTGTACTCGGTGCGGGGCAGCGGCAGCACCACGCCAGCAGGTGACGCTCAGCATCACCTAGATTTGGTATACCATTTTGGCGTGACACCTATCAGACCTCGACGAACGCCCCCTGCGGGCTGTCGCCCGCGACCGCATCAGAGAGCGGATCGTGAGCGGCAGCCTGGTGCCCGGCGACCGGCTGGTCGAGCGGAACCTGGCGACCGAATTGGGGGTGTCCCGGGTCCCCGTTCGGGAGGCGCTGCGCGACCTGGTCGCGGAGGGCTATGCGATCGACCGGGCAACCCGCGGGATCGCGGTACGGAACTACCCGGCGGACCAGGTCGCCGAGCTCTTCGAGATCCGTGAGGCCCTCGAGTCGGTCTTGGTGCGTCATGCGGTCGCCGGTTTGCCGGCCGATGGTGAGCTTCGGTTGCGGAACTGCCTGAAGACTGCCGCGGACGCCCTTGCTGTCGGCGACTCCGGTGCAGCGGTTGCGGCGAACGCGCGCTTTCACGAGGAACTGGTCGAGGTCGCGGCCGGCCCGATGTTGCGGGCCCAGCTGAACGGCATCCGTGACCGAATGCGGTGGCTGCTCCGCCAGCACGGCGATCCCGCCGCCATTCACGCCGAGCACGAGCGCATGCTCAGCGCCATTCTCGACGGCGATCTGCCGGGCGCGAAAGCGCTCTTCCAGCAGCACCTCTCGACCAGCCGCACGGCGCTGGAGCAACGAGCCGGCGCGACCGCAGGCACCGGATGACGCGCCGTCCCCTGGCGGTCGTGTTCGCAGCGTTGGTGCTCGCCGGCTGCTCCGCGGCGCCCTCCGCCGACTCCGCCGGCACGTCGACATCAGCCGGCTGGGAGCAGCACGGCATCGCGACCCAGCACCTCTTCGCCGTCAACTGCAACGCCGCCGACCAGCGCCGCGGCGACCCTGCCGTCAGCCGACATCACACCGCCGACGACCACCCAGGAGGTACCACCGGTGTCGAGCGTTCCCGCTGCACCAGTCCGCAATCCCGCGCTCGACCAGCAACTGATCGACGCCGCCTGGGCGAACGACGTCGAACTGGCTCGGCAACTGATTGCCGGCGGCGCCGACGTCAACGCCAAGGACGACACCGTGCAGAGCGCCTATCTGATCGCCACCAGCGAGGGCTATCTCGACCTGCTGGAGCTGACGCTGGCCAACGGCGCGGACCTGACCAGCCTGGATTCCTACCAACGGGACCGGGTTGATCCGGGCGGCCGAGCGGGGTCACGCCGACATCGTCGGACGGTTGCTGCAGGCGGGCATCGAGGTCAACCACGTGAATCGGCCGGAGTGGACGGCGCTGGACGAGGCCATCGTCTACGGCGACGGTGGACCGGGATACGTCGACACGGTTCGCGCGCTGGTCGCCGGTGGCGCTGACGTGACCCGGATAGCCGGTGACGGCCGCACCCCGCTCCAGCACGCCGAAGCCGGCGGCTTCCAGGCCATCGCCTCCACACTGGCCGCCGCGATCGAGGCATCGCCCCTCACCGTCGAGCAGGCCAGCGGCCTGTTGCTGTCCGCCGCCGAGAACGGTGATGCAGATACGGTTGTCATCGCGCTCCGCGCCGGCGCACCCATCGAATCGCGGGACGGCCGCGGGCGCACCGCCCTTCTGCTGGCATCTGCCGCCGACCAGGTCGACGTGGCCCGGCTGCTCGTCGTGCTCGGGGCAGACCCGGACGCCCAGGACGACCAACAGGACAGCGCCTGGCTGGTGACCGGCGTGACCGGAAGCGTTCCGATGCTCGAGACGCTGTTGCCGGCGCACCCGGATCTGGCTCTGCGCAACCGGTTCGGTGGGGTGTCGGTGATCCCGGCCAGCGAGCGCGGGCACGTCGACTACGTCCGACGGGTGGTCAGCACCGGGCATCGACGTGAACCACGTCAACGATCTGGGCTGGACCGCGATGCTGGAGGCGATCGTGCTGGGCGACGGCTCGGCGCCCTACCAGGAGATCGTCGGGATCCTGCTCGACGCCGGTGCCGACCCGACCATCGCCGACTCCGGTGGGGTGACACCCCTGCAGCACGCGCAGAGCAGTGGCTACGGCGACATCGCCGCCCGCCTGCAGGCCGCCGGGGGCTGACGCCGACAGCACCAAGATCACAGCACCGTACGGTTCGGAAGGGAAGCGGTCACCAGATCACCCGAATCCTTCCGGGAACATGATCTTGACCTGCGCGTCGGGCAAACGTCAGCTGATCTCGTCCAGCCGCAGCATCACGACGTCGCGCAACAGGTCATCCGGCAGCTGATGCTCGGCGGTGAACCTGATCGTGCCCTTCGAGAGTTCGAATCCGTCGAGCCGGTCGGTCAACGCTTCGATGACGGCCGGGCTGAACGGGAACAGGCTCAGATGCTTCTTCGCGGCGACGAACCCGACCAGCGGGCGCTTGTTGTACTTCAGCGCCGGCATTCCGTAGCTCTTGCCCTCTTCGGCTTGCGGCACAAGCTCTTTCACCATCCGGCGGACTCGCTCGAGCGCATCGCGATCCGGTTCGGTGACACCGGCGAGGTAGTCGTCCATCTCAGACACCGCCACACCCTATCGCCCGGTGGCATCTGCGGAGCCGCTAGGCGCCACCGGTCAGATGGGCCAGCGCTTCGGCGGATTCGCACGACGTCGGCGTATTTGGCGTCGAGGTCCCGAAGGTTCGACCGATGCAGTTCGGCGGTCCGGTCGGCGCAACCGTCGCTGACCACCATCGGCCGGAAGCCGTGCTGCAGGGCATCTGTCGCGCTCGCCCGAATGCAGCCGGACGTCGAGACGCCGGCGATGACCACGGTGTCGACGCCCATCGACACCAACGTCGACGCCAGTGAGGTCCCGAAGAACGCCGAGGCATGCTGCTTGATGATCAGCACCTCGCCGGCGAGCGGGGCCACCTGCGGCATCGGCTCCCGCAGGCCGCCCGGTTGATCGTCGGCCAGCAATGCCAGCGCACCGACCTTGCGGATGAAATGCCCGGCATCGACCGCTCCGGCCCGGTAGTGCACCGCGGTGTGCACCACCGGTACCCCGTTTTCCCGGGCGGCGACCAGCAACTGCCCGGCCACCTCGACGGCCGCGGTGGACCCGAGATCAAGCGGGCTGCCCGGGGTGAAGTAGGCGCGCATCAGGTCGATCAGGACCAGGGCCGGCCTGGTGCCCCAACCGATCCGGCCGCCGAATGCCGGTGCTGTCACTGCCAGACCGGTGCCTTCGGCGCGGGCAGGCCCGTCTCCTCCTCGCACCGCTCCAGCAGGAGGTCAAGACCCGGGCCCATGTCGAACACCGGCAGTTCACCGACCCGGCCCGATCGAATCTCGCCTCGCAGGTCGTCTGTCGCGGCGGAATCCAGCGCGCCACCGGAATCGACCACCACCCCGTACCGACGCGCACCCTCGGCGCTGACCAGCCCGCGGCGCACCTCGAGGGCAACCAGTTCCGGGTCGCGCTCCAGTCCGTCGCCCCAGCCGCCGCCGCCCCAGGTGACGAAGTGCAGCACATCATCCGGCCGCACCGGGATGTCGTGGCACTTGCTGGGCAGCACCTCGTGGCTGCCGTCCGCGCGGTCGAGCCATTTGGTGCCACGGGTTCCCGGCTCGCCGCCGTTGACCCCCCAGGGGTAGGTCAGCCAGCGATCGTCGTGGATGGCGATGGTGCCCGGCTCCAGGAACCGGTAGGCGACGTCGACCCCGTTGCCGCCGCGATGCAGCCCCGATCCGCCGGTATCGGTGACGGTCTCCCACTTCTCGATCCGCAGCGGGTAGTACGACTCGAGGAACTCGCAGGGGATGTTGACGAAACTGGGCCACAGGGAATGGCCGTCCGGTCCGTCGCCGAGCGGCCGGCCCGGGATCCCGCCGAAGCCGATCGAGTACAGCTGGAACCACTCGCCCTTGCGGTCGCCACCGGAGTAGTTGCCCGAGTACATGAAGTGCGGGGACGAGGAGAAACCGGCCGCGTTGAGCAGGGCCGGGTTGGTCTGCCCGAGCAGTCCACCGAACAGGTCGAAAACCCTTCCGATGCCGTGGTTCCGGGCGTTGAGCGCGGCCGGGTGCTTCGGTTTCCAGAACGATCCGTCCGGGATCGTGACGTCGACCAGCGGATAGAACCCGTCGTTCCAGAGGATCTGCGGGTCGGCGACGGTGATCATGTAGATCCCGAAGAACATCCGGACCAGGTTCTCGTTGATGTAGTAGTTGATCGGACCCTGTGCCTGCGGGGACGACCCGGTGAAGTCCAGATGCACCTTGTCGCCGGTGCGGGTCAGCGACAGCTTCAACTCGTACGGTCCGAAACCCACGCCGTCGTCGCAGATGTAGTCGGTGAACGACAGGGTCTTGCCCTCGGCGAACACCAGGTGCAGCAGCACCTTCATGGCGTCGTAGTTGCGCTGCAGCAAGGCGTCCAGCGCGGTCAGGTAGGTCGCGGTGCCGAACCGCGCGCACATCTCCTGGACCCGCCGGCCGGCCGTGCGGCAGGCGGCGACCAGGCCGTTCAGATCGGCCCGGTTCCAGTCGGGAACCCTGACCTGGTTCAGGATGATCCGCAGCGCGTCCTCGTTCACCGTGCCGGCGCTGTACAGCTTGAAGGGCGGGATCACCACGCCCTCTTCGTAGATGGTCCTGGCGTCGGTGGGCATCGACGACGGCGTCTTGCCGCCGACATCGGACATGTGCCCGAACATCGACGCCCAGCCCACCAGTCGGCCCTGGACGAAGATCGGGGTGACCACCAGCCAGTCGTTGGCATGACTGATCGCCGCCCCGCATGCGTACGGATCGGAGGTGAGAAGCACGTCACCCTCGCCGATCTCGCCGTCGAACCCATCCAGGAAGTCGGGGATCGACAGGCCGAACTGGCCGACGACCATCTTTCCGGACGGATCGGCGATCAACGGGAACTCGTCGTGCTGTTCGCGGATGCCCGGCGACAGGGCGGTGCGGAACAACACCTCGTCCATCTCGTAGCGGGCGTTGCGCAGACCGTTCTCGATCAGGTCGAGGGTGACCGGATCCACGTCGACCACGTCGAGTTCGGTCGTGCTGGTCTGGATGACTCGTGCCATGGTCTCAGCCCTCGTTCTCGGTGTGGGGACGGATCAGCAGGCTGCCCGACGAATGGGTGGTCGCGGTGTGTCCGGGCAGAACCAGGGTGGTGGAGTCCATCTCGACCACGATGGCCGGACCGGTGATCACGTCGCCGGCCCGGAGTCGGCCGCGGTCGTAGATGGCCGCGTCGGTGAAGTGGCCCTTGACGTAGACCGGGGTCGTGCCGGTCTGGGCGGCTGCCGGGTCGCCGTCGCCTTCGGTCAGTGGTGTGGCGGCGATCTCCGGTCGTGGTCCGCTGACCGAGGCTCTCGCGTTGACCAACTCGTGGTCGGTGCTCAGCAGGAAGGAGAAGAGCCGCTCGTGTTCGGTGTCGAAGGCCGCCGACAGATCCGGCAGGAAGCCGTCGAGGTTCTCGAGCCAGGCCGCCGGGATGCTGATCGGTATCTCGAATCCCTGCCCGAAGTAGCGCACGTCGACCTCGTAGTCGACCTGGTGCTCGTCCGCCTTCAGGCCCTGCGCGACCAGCCGGGTCGAGGCCGCGTCGGACAGGTCGGTGAGGATGTCGCGGAGCTCGGTGCCGGTCAGGTCGGCGAACCGGCGCAGGCAGGTACGGGCCGACTCGTCCCGCAGGGACGTGGTCGCATCGCCCAGCGCGCACAGCACGCCGGGTGACGGCGGCACGATCACCGGCCAGGCACCGGTGAGCACCCCCATCGCATTCGCGTGCAGCGGGCCGGCGCCACCGAAGGCGACCAGCGCGAAGTCCCGTGGATCGAAGCCCTGCTGGACGCTGACCAGGCGCAGGCCGCCGAGCATGTTCTCGTTGACGATGTCGATGATGCCGGCGGCAGCGGCCTCGGCGCTGGGCAGGCCCATCGCGTCGGCGATCTTCTGCACCGCGGCCCGGGAGGCGTCGACGTCCAGGGTGATCTCGCCGCCGGCCAGGGAGGTCGGCAGGTAGCCGAGGACGACATTGGCGTCGGTCACCGTCGGGTCGCTGCCGCCCAATCCGTAGCCGGCGGGTCCCGGCGCGGCCCCGGCCGATTGCGGCCCGACCCGCAAGGCCTTGGTCAGCTCCGGGACATGCGCGATCGATCCGCCGCCGGCACCGACCGTCCGCACGTCCACCGATGACGCCCGGACGGTCAGGTCGCCGATCTTGGTCTCGCGGCCGGTCCGCGGCTTGAGGTTCTGCACCAGCGCGACATCCGTCGAGGTGCCGCCCATGTCGAAGGTCAGCAGGTCACGGGTGCCGGTCTGCCCGGCCATCCAGACCGCACCGGTGACCCCACCTGCCGGGCCCGACATCAGCATCGTCACCGGCGAATCGGCGGCGATCTGGGCGGCGGCCAGTCCGCCGTCGCTGCGCAGGATCGACAACTCGGCCTGCAGGCCCTCGTCGGACAGCTGGCTCGCGAGATTGCCGACGTAGCGGGCGACCTGGGGTTGGACGTAGCTGTTGGCCACGGTGGTCAGCGCCCGCTCGTACTCCCGCATCTCGGGCAGCACCACGCTGGATCGGGAGATCGGGATGCCGGGCAGTTCCTCGGCGGCGATCTGCGCGATGCGGTCCTCGTGATCGCCGTTGGCGAAGGCGTTGATCAACGAGATGGCCAGCGCCTGAATGCCGTTGCCGGCCAGCAGGCGCAATCGGCGACGGGTCTCCTCCTCGTCCAGCGGGGTGATCACGGTGCCGTCACTGGCCACCCGCTCGGGGACCTCGATGGTGTTCTCCAGCGCTGCCAACGGCTCCGGCTTCGGCCAGATGATCCAGCCGGCCAGCCCGCCCGGGACGAAGGACCTGGCGATCTGCAGAACCTGGCGAAAGCCCTTGGTGGTCACCAGCCCGACGACCGCGCCCTTGCCCTCCAGGATCGCGTTGGTGCCGACGGTGGTGCCGTGCAGCACCTGCGCGATGTCGGTGTGCGAGATGCCGGCGTCATCGCACACCTTGCCGATGCCCCGCAGCACCCCGACCGATTGGTCCGCGGGGGTGGACGCGGTTTTGGTGCGCCACGTCCGGCCGCTGTCGGAGTCCACCAGCAGCACATCGGTGAACGTTCCGCCGACATCGACGCCGAGTCGAAAACTCATCTGTCCTCCAAGGACTGGTCTCACATCACCGATTGGCTGGTGTACTGGGTGATCTCGTCGTTCGTCAGGCCGAGCAGCCCCTGCCAGACCTCGACGTTGTGCTCGCCGAGGGCGGGACCGGCGGTCCGGACCCGGCCCGGGGTGCGGGAGAGCTGCGGGGTGACGTTCTGCATCGGCAGCTCGCCCAGCTCCGGGTGCATGACCCTGACGATCGCTTCGCGGGCGGCGAAGTGCGGGTCGGTGAACATGTCCTTGGCCCGGAAGATCCGGCCCGCGGGAACGCCGCCCCCGTGCAGCCGGTCCAGCAGGTCGTCGGCGGTGAGGGTGCAGGTCCACTCCGCGATCAGCGTGTCCAGTTCGGTCATCGTCCGGCCGCGGGCCGAGTGGGTGGCGTACCGCTCGTCGGCGGCCAGCTCCGGGCGACCCATCACATCGACCAGCCGTTTGAACACCGAGTCCTGATTGGCCGCGATCAGCACCAGATCGTCGTCGAGCGTGGGATAGACGTTGGACGGCGAGACGTTCGGCAGTACCGCGCCGGTGCGCTCGCGCTGATAGCCGGCGATCGCCCACTCCGGGAGCAGCGACTCCATCATCGCCAGCACCGCCTCGTAGATCGCCGAGTCGACCACCTGGCCGCGGCCGGTGCGATGCCTGCTGTGCACCGCGACGAGCGTGCCGAGGCAGGCGAAGGTGGCCGCGAGCGAATCGCCGAGCGAGATCCCCGCCCGGGCCGGCGGCTGGTCGGGATTGCCGGTGACGTAACGGATTCCGCCCATCGCCTCACCGATCGACCCGAACCCGGCACGCGGCGCGTAGGGCCCGGTCTGGCCGTAGCCGGTGACCCTGGTGATGATCAGACCGGGGTTGGTCGACCAGAGCTCCTCCGGCGAGAGGCCCCATCGCTCAAGAGTTCCCGGACGGAAGTTCTCGACCAGGATGTCGGCGGTGTCCAGCAGCCTGCGCAGCAGTTGCTGGCCCTGCGGTGAGCGCAGGTTGCAGGTGACGGACTTCTTGTTGCGCGCCACCACCGGCCACCACAGGGACTTTCCGTGTGGCTTTTCCCGGCCCCACTCGCGCATCGGGTCACCGCGGCCCGGATCTTCGACCTTGATCACTTCCGCGCCGAAGTCGCCGAGCAACTGCCCGCAGAAGGGACCGGCCAGCAGCTGCCCGAGCTCCACCACCCGGAGATCGGCCAGCGGCAGGTCGGCCGGATGTCGTGTCGCTCGGTGACATGTGACGTCAAGGCGTTTCCCGTCGGAGATGGGCGGCGGGCAACATGGTGGCCCTGGCGTTGTACAGGTGGGACCGCATGACACAGTTCGCCCATTCGGCATTGCCGGCCCTGGCCGCCTCGACGATCTCGACGTGGTGGGCCAGGCTCCTGGCGAGCGCTTCCGGCGCGTAGTTGTGGAAGTTCTGGTTGACCACGGACGCATGGGTGACCGCCAGCAGTGATGCCGCCAGCGCCGGATTCGCGGCGCGGGCGATCAGCATCCCGTGGAACTGCCGGTTCAGGTGCACGATCCCGTCGAGATCCTGTGCACGACCGGGCTTCCCGAGCACCTGCATCCGGCGGGCGAGGGTGTGGAGTTCGTCCAGGTCGGCATCCGTGAGCCGCGGCACCGCGAGGCCGACCGCGTAGGGCTCCAACCGCAGCCGCAGCTCGAAGATCTGCTCCAGATCGTGGTCCGACCATTTGGCCACCCTGGCGCCCCGGTTCGGAACGATCTCGACCAGACCCTCTGCCGCCAAGCGGGACAACGCTTCTCGGACCGGGGTGCGACTGACGTCGAGACGATTGGCGAGCTCGGTCTCGCCCAGCTTCGCGCCCGCCGCGAGCGAGCCGGCCAGGATGAGTTCGCGCAGCATGGCTGTCGTGTTCTTCGAAGCCGTAGCCACGGACCACCCTTCTGCCGCTGGATTGCATGCAATGCTGGCACGCCGACGACGAGACAGCAAGAGATTGCTCGACGGTCTGTCGATACGACAAGATTGGTTGTATACATACCGGGTGGAGATTGTCGAGGTCGCACCACGCGACGGACTGCAGAACGAGGCGGCGGTGCTCTCGACCGCCGCGAAGCTGCGGCTGATCCAGGGACTGGTCGACGCCGGCGCGCGCCGGATCGAGGCGACCAGCTTCGTCCATCCCAGGCTGGTCCCGCAGATGGCCGACGCCGAGGCGGTCGCCGCGGCCCTGCCCCGTGGCCGGGTCTCCTGGATCGGCCTGGTGCTGAACGAACGTGGTCTGGACCGGGCGATCGCGGCCGGGATGGACGAAGCCAACATCGTGGTGGTGGCCAGCGAGACCTTCAGCCGGCGGAACCAGGGAATGTCGATCGCCGATGCGATCGGCTCGTGGCAACTGTTGGCTCGGCGGGCGAACTCCGCCGGGCTGCGCACCACACTGACCCTCGCCGCCGCTTTCGGCTGCCCGTTCGAGGGTGAGGTCAGGCCGGAGTTCGTCGCCGACGTGCTGTCCCGCTGCCTGGAACAACCACCGGACGAGCTCGCCATCGCCGACACCATCGGCGTCGGGGTACCGGCCCAGGTCGAGGCTCTCGCCGACATGGCCGGCGCCGTGGCAGCACAGATCCCGTTGCGCTGGCACTTCCACAACACCCGAAACACCGGCTACGCCAACGCCATCACCGCCGCGCAGCGGGGTGCGTCGGCGCTTGACGCCAGCGCCGGCGGGATCGGCGGTTGCCCCTTCGCGCCGAACGCCACCGGGAACATCGCCACCGAGGACCTGCTCTACCTGCTGCATCGTTCCGGGATCGACACCGGCATCGACCCCGAGCTGGTGATCCGGGTGCTGCCCGAGCTCGCCGACGAGATCGGGCATGCCGTCCCCGGTCAACTCAGCCGCGCCGGTCTGTTCCCCGGTTGATGGACGAGCTCAGGACGGCCGGCGGCGTGCGGCTGCGTCGGCACACCCGGCGGCCGGGCGACCTCAACTGGCTCTTCCTGCCCGGCGGACCGGGTATCGGATCGGAGAGCCTGGTCGAGCTGGTGGATGCGATCGAGGTGCCGGGTACGACCTGGTTGGTCGATCTGCCCGGAGACGGGTCGAACGTGGTCGACGTGCCGGACGATCCCTACAGCTCGTGGCCGGACATCCTGCTGGAGGCGGCAACAGCCGTTCCCCGACCGGTTTTCGTCGGCCACAGCACCGGGGGGATGTATCTGCTCTCCGTTCCGGCGCTGGACCGGCTGCTCGCCGGACTGGTGCTGATCAGCACCGCTCCGAACGCCCGCTGGCGGCCGGCGTTCGCGCAGATGACCCAGGAGAATCCGCTGCCCGAGGTGGACGCCGCCGAGAATCTGCTGGACATGTGCGTGGCCTCCGCGCCATGGAACTTCACGCCGGCCTTCATCGAGCAGGGACGCGAGTTGCTCGGCCGGATGCCCTACAACCTCGCCGCGGTGCAGTGGTCGGAGATCAACTTCGATGACGTCTACTCGGCGACGTGGTGGCCCGCGACCCTTCCGACGCTCATCCTCAGCGGAGCCGAGGACCGCATCGTCACCCAGGATCTGTGGGCGGAGCCGAGGTATCACCGGGGTCAATGTGATCCGCCGGATCATCGACGGGGCAGCGCATTTCCCGTGGATCGAACGTCCCGCCGCTGTCCGCTCGGCCTTCCGGGAACTGGTGACGGCCATCCAGTCGTCACCGGATCCGGGCACACTGGCTCCATGAGCTCAGCTGACACCTCCCCGGACGGCATCACCGTCATCGGATCCGGTTCCGCCACCGCTGCGGTCGACCGGGTCTCCATCTCGCTGGCGGTGGAGGTGGTCCGGGCCGAGCCCGGCGACGCCTTCGCCGACTCCGCGGCCACCGCCACCCGCCTGTTGGCCATCCTGGCCGACGCCGGGGTCGACTCCAGGTCGGTCCGCACCTCCGATCTGACCCTCGGCCCGCGCACCGAATACGCCAACGGCCGGCAGCAGGTGCTCGGATACCAGGCCGGTCAACGGCTGACCGTCACCCTCGACGGTCTGCACGGGATCGAGCGGTTGCTCGGTGATGTCGCGGCGCTGGGTGGGGAAGGTGTGCAGATCAACGGTGTCTCGCTGACCCCGGGCCATCCGGAGGAGGCGCTGACCCTGGCCAGGGAGGTGGCGTTCGCCGATGCGACCGTCAAAGCCCAGCAGTTCGCCGACCTCGCCGGAAGAACGCTCGGCCGCGTGCAGTGGATCGACGAACGGTCCGCCGGTGGCGGCCCCAGGCCGATGGCGTTCGCCAGGGCGGCCGTCGCCGAGTCGATGCCGGTCGCCACCGGCGACGCCGAGATCACCGCCACCGTCACGGTCAGCTGGGATTTCGCCGACTGACCACCGACGGGGCCGGCCGCCCGGGGTTCAGCCGGACGGGAGGACGAGCAACGCCCGCCCGGTGTAGGCGTCGAGGGTGAGCGCGAAACTGTGCACTGCGTCGACGGTGCCGACCTCGCTGCCGTCGAAGGCGTCGATCACCCGATCCCCGGGATTCAGGCTCGCGGAGTAGACGGTGCCGTCCATCGCTCGGCGCCGAAGTTCAGCGCGGTGATCTCCTGTGCGCCGTAACCGATGTCGGTTGACCATCACCAGCATGGACGGGTGCGACACCTCGGCACGTCGAGCAGCACACCGGAGGCGATGCCGTGCTGCTTGCGGACGGCCAGGATCTCGCTCAGCCGCCGGACGAAGGAATTCTCGTCGGCGAGCTGATCGGGCAGCGTGCCGTACAGGCTGCGCGCCCTCGGCATACCGGCGGCCGAGACGTCGGCGTGCGGGTTGACGCCCATCAGGTCGTGCGCGCCGCGGTGGATCCACCGGGTGTCGCCGCCGGCGATCAGCGACCGCACCCGGTCCTTGTCGACCGTGACCATGCCGCACAGGTCCCAGCCGGACAGCGCGAAGACGCCCGGCTGCAACGCGTTGTACATCGCCAGCAGCAGGTGCAACTGCTTGATCTGCTCGACCTCGCTCGTCGGTTGCCAGCTCCGGGGATCGGCGATTCCGAGCGCCGCGGTGATGACAGTGGCGGTGGTGCAGGCGATCCCGTTCGGTGGTGAAGATCAGGTTGTACGGGCGCGACGGTACCGGTGATCTTGTCCCGCAGGGTCTGCCGGATCGTCTCGGCCAGTTCGAGCCCGAGGAGCTGCTCGCCGCCCAGGGTGAACAGATCGTCCTTGTGCTTGGTCGCGAAATGCACCAGCTCGTAGGTGAGTTCGTCGTGGTTCTGCATGGCGTGCACCAGCGAGGCCTGGTCGATACCGACCCGCATGGCCTCCCGCAGGGTCAGCCGGAGGAATTCGGTGTCGCCGGTGACCAGCGCGTGCTGGTAGCCGGGGCGGGTGATGAAGTCGTAGGACAGGTCGGGGCCGACCTCGCCGGTGGCCTTGATGTCGTCGATGGTCAGGTTGAGTTCCTGGAAGGTGAAGCCGCCGACCTTGCGGACCATGCTGCCGATCAGCTGGTTGGCCGCCTCGGACAGCGGGTGCCCCTCGGACCAGGCGGGGCTCTCCTCGGCGCTCTTCTCCACGCCCGAGGAACCCGTTGGCGTCCAGCCGGAGTCCACCGGAACCGAGGTCGACCAGGGAATGGATGGCATCGCCCATCACCAGTCGCATCCCGGAGAAGGTGGGGTCCAGCCAGTTGATCGACGGCTGGCCGGCCTTGAAGTAGTGCAGGTACACCCAGCGGCGGGTCTTGCCCTTGGTGTCGACCACCGCACGGGTGGCGCTCCAGTTGGTCTCCTTGACGCCGGGCTCGTAGAAGATCACCCGCTGCAGCTGGCCGATGATGTAACCGGCGTCCTGCAGAGCCTTCTCGGTCTGCGGCGTCGATGTTGACCGAGTCCTGACCGGCGGGGACGTCCGGCAGCAGGTGCCAGTCGGCCTCCGGGATGTCGATCATGTGGTAGATGCCCGGGTAGTCCCGGTGGTTCATCTCGGCGAGCCGGAAATCGGCGCCCTTGCCGGTGTGGCCGGGGACGATGTCGTCGATGACGATGCCGCCGTGCGCTGCGGCCACCTCGCACATCGATGCGGAACTCCTCCTCGGTGCCGAACAGCGGATCGATGGCCATGCTGATCCGGTCGAAGTGGCCGTCGACGCTGGGCGTCGGATCCCAGCCGTCGAGCCCGCCGGCCCGCTTGACCGGCCCGGTGTGGATGGCCTCGATGCCGATCTGCTCGAACGCCGCCCAGAGGTTCGTCGTCACCCAGCGCGGCCGAGGAAGGACTCACCGGGGGCGGTGATGAACGACAGCGGATAGGCGGTGAACCACACCGAGGCCTTCTCCACCGCCGCGCGGGGGTTCGGGTGGGCGTACGGGTTCTGCCACATCCCGGCCTGGCCGGACAGCTGCCGGCCCATGGTGTTCGCGTCGCTGAGCATCGACATGTCCTCGAGCCAGTCGACGTAGGCCTTGTTCCGGCCGTCGGCGGCGAACGGGGGCGCCGAATCCGGCGGGATGACGCGGGCGTCGACGGGCCTGCGGACCGCAGCGCCCGCGGCCGGGCCGGATAGAGCTGCTCGTCGTAGGTGATCTTGATGGCCTGGGTGTCCGATGCGTCGAGCTTCGGAGCCGCGTCGCCGTTGGCTGCCGCAGCTGCGGCGGTGGCGGTGCGCTGTCGGGTGCTGGGGCGCTGTCCTGCACGGTCACGAATGCTCTCCTTCGCATGCACGCTCATAGATCTTCCGGACTCGTCCAGACCTCCGCGACACTAGACCTGGGTCACCCCGCCGACGCTCCCGCCTCAGGGCACAGGGGTGATGGTTCCCCGTGGCCCCGCCCGCAAACCGGGCCGGTGCGGTCAGGGCAGCTCACGGTAGCCGTGCACCACCTGCCAGCGCTGCCCGCTCTCCAACCGCTCGAGGACGAGTCGCTGCAATGACGACTGTCGCGGCAACCGGTCGAACCCGTCGAGACTCCGCTGTCCGAAGGTGAAATAGACGGCGTCCAACTGGTCGTCGCGAGGTTCGCCGAACGCCGTGAAGAGTCGCTGGAACGACACCATGTTGGATGACTGATCCAGGTGCCGACCCAGGTACGGATCGAGCAGCCACGACGCGCAGACAGCAGCCCGCACCGGGCGGTCCGGAAAGTGCTCGCCGAAGAAGGTGACCGCACGCCGCAGCGACGCCCCCACCGCATCAGGGGTCAGCGGGCCGGCCTCCGGGATGTGGACGTCCAGTACCCATTCCCCGTACTCGGCCGGCAGGCTCGACTCCACCTGGTTCCGGCGTCGCAGGTCGAACTGCAGCCGGCCCAGCTGGTACAGGCTGCCGGACATCACCGCGAGCATCCAGACCGGCGCGTCGAACCCGGTCCGCCCGGTGTTGCGGTGTTCCAGTCGCAGGTGCCGTCCGACGTCGCCGAGGGTGGCCGCGATCGTCGGCTCGGGAATCCCGGCGGCCCGCATCCAGGCGGCGACATCGGGAACGGCGCCGAGCACCGCCGACACCCATGCGGCCGCCGATCCGGGCGGGATCTCGTCGGGCCAGGTGGAGGAGAACGATCCGAGCTCGGCCAGCAGAGCGTCCCGGATCGCCGCCGCGTGCACCCGATCGGCGTCGGTCATCCCACCGAGCAGTGTGCCGACCGCCGACCGGGTTTCCGGGTCGATGTCGGCCAGTTCGGCCACAGAGTCGTCCGTCGTCACTGCGGCTCCTGGAATTCGACCCGGTGCTGTTGCCCCGGGGAGGCAAAGGCCAGCAGTGACAGCGCCTCTCGCTCGATGTCGGCGGCCGTTCCCGAGGTGAATCGGTGGAACGGGCGGACCGTCAGGGTCTCGCTGCCCTCGGTCTGCACGGTTCGCCAGGTCGCCCCCACGAAGCCGTCGACCAGCACGGTGCCACCGATCTGACCCGCCCGGGTGAAGACGAACGGCCGGTAGCCGTCGGCGATGATCCTGGTCCGGTCGGCGTGCGAGAGCAGGACGTTGTCGTACTCGGGCAGCAGCCGAACGGGGGCCGGCGTCTGCGGGTCGGGCAGGATGCCACCGGGAATGTCGACGAGGGTGCGACCCCGGTCGTCGTCGAGCCGGATCAGTTCGTCGCCCATCCGCTGGAGGACGGCAGTGACGCCGCGCAGGCCCGACCAGGTCGCGATGTCGGTGGCCGTGGCCGGGCCGAAGGCGGCCAGGTAACGCCGGATCAGCGGCGCCGGGTCGGGGTCGGTCTCCTCGTCCCGACCGATCCAGGCCGTCGCCGGCACGTGCACCGTCGGAGCCTGGGTGCGCCACCGGCCGCGCGGTGGGATCTGCACGAGGACCATCCGGTTGCGGACGGCGATCGCGAGGGCGCGCGGGTCGGCCCGCGGGAACTCGGCGGCCAGCGCGACCCCGAGATCGGGCAGGGTCAGCGGCCGCTCGCAGCACAGCTCCCGGCCGCGGGCCACCACGGCAGCCGTGTCGACCCAGCGCAGCGACTTGAATGCCGGCACCTGCAGTTCCCGGTCCATCGCCGGCTGCACCACCGGGCGCAACGCCAGGGCGTCGTTCGCGGTGAGCAGGTGAACCGTCGATCGCATCGCGGCAGCGCGGACCAGCCGCGCGGCTGTTCAGCAACTCGTCGGTCTGTCGATGGTCGATACCGGACAGCCGGGACCACAGCCCGACGTGCGGCGGGTCCGGTCGCTGGGCCTGCAGGCCGACCAGATGCGAGACTGCCGGCTCGATCGGCATTCTCGCCCTGACCAGCAGCATCTGCCGAGCCAGCAACGCGCGGTTCAGGCCCCGCTGGGTCAGCACGGGCGGACCGCCCGGCTGACGGCGTATCGGTCCGGGAGGAGTCGGCTCACGACAGGCGGGCTCATGATGCTCGGCGTCAGGACCGGGCGGTGGGCACCCGCGCGGCGAGGCCCTGGATCGCGGCGGTGAAGCAGTCCATCGGCGGCGTGACCAGCCCGGCACCGACCTGTCCGGTCCCGGCTACCCGCCCGGCCATGCCGGTGTTGATCTGCGGCAGGATGCCGGTGCGCAACACCCGCGTGACGTCGACAGCAGTTGGCGCACCACGGAACTCGAGGATCGGCACGGCGAAGGCCGGATTCTCCGACTCGGTGATCTCGTACATCCGGCCGGTGACGGCCAGCGCGTCCGGTACCGAGCCGCCGACGAACCGGACGATGGCCGGGGCGGTCGCCATCACCATTCCGCCGATCCCCATCGTCTCGGCGATCGCGGAATCGCCGATGTCGGGGTTCGCGTCGTCCGGCCCGAAGCCGGGCAGGAAGAGGCCGTCCGGATACAACGCGGGGCCGGTGAACCATTCGTCATCGGTGCCGGACACCCGGATCCCGAAGTCGGTTCCGTTGCGGCACATCGCCGTCACCACGGTGCTGCCGGGTATTCCGGCCGCCGCATCGCCCATCAGCTTCCCCGTCGGCATGACCAGGTTGAGGAAGAAGTGGTCGTTCCCGGCGACGAACCTGGCGACCTCGGCCACGTCGGCCGCGGGGAGACCGGAGCCGATCAACGCCGGCAGGATCTCCCGGAGGAACATCAGGGTGCCGGCGCGATTCCGGTTGTGCCCCTCGTCGCCCATCTGCACCATCTGGCCGATGATCGCGGTGATGTCGATCGGCCCGGCCGACCTGACGGCGATGCCGAGCGCGGGGCCGAGCACGTCCGCCATCCATCTCAGCCGGCCGATCACCTCGGGAGCAAAGGCGCCGTACCGCAGCACCTTTCCCAAACCCTCGTTCAGCGAGCAGAAGGACCGCGCACCCGTCGCCGGGTCGGTGAGCTCGAACAACCACATGGACGGCGAGATCACCCCGGCCATCGGGCCGACCGCATGCCGGTCATGGCACGGCTGCAGCGAGATACCTTCCCCCGACTCCAGCCTCGCGATGGCCTGCGCCTCGTCGTCGGCCAGTCCCTCGAAGATCAGTGCTCCGACGAGTGCGCCGCGCAGTGGCCCGGAGGCCCTGGCGAAGTCGATCGGCGGCCCGGCGTGGCAGAACTCGCCCCGCCGCAGTCCGAGAGCCTCGTGGGCCGGCCGGACGTCGATCAACAGGGCCCGGACGGCCAGCATCCGCTCGGCCGCCAGGGCGTTGGCCGGTCCGCGCCTGGCGTCGGCGAGAACGGAACGCAGGGCGGCTGGAACCTCGGCGGCATCGGCGGTGCCGAACACCGTCGGGTGATAGTCGACGGCGACGACCTCGACGGCCTGAGCCCGCAGGGCGTCGGCGAGCAGATCGACCCCCGCACAGATCACCGAGCCGGGAGCGGTCAACACAGCGGTGTCCAGGGCCGGTCCCCCCGGCACCGTCATCGACACCGCCTGTTCCGACACCGCCTGTTCCGACACCGCCTGTTCCGACACCGCCTGTTCCGAGGCCGGCTGACCGGAATCGGCGGCGGTCGGTGTGGCCGGGACGGCGCCGGTCAGGCTGGCGGCCGCCCGTGCGGCGCTGGCATTGGAGGCGAACACCCAGGCACCGGCGGCGACAAGGGCGGCGGCCTGGGCCTCCCGGTCCTGCGGATCGGCGGCGGTGCCGCAGAGTGAGACGACAACGGACAGCTCGCGACCGGCCGCCGCGGCCTTCTCGATCGCTGCGCGGATCGCCGGCGCCATCGCGGCAGCCGGGTCGGGATCGGCCGCGTGACCGAGGACCAGATCGAGCAGCACCACGGCCACGTCGGGATCGGCCGCCTGACCGGCGAGCAGTTCCAGCCGCAGCGTGGGATCGATCATCGGGTGCGGCCGCCCCACGGTGAACTCGTCATCACCGAGGTCGATGATCACGTTGCCCAGCCCCGTCAGCGACGGAAGAGCATGTCCGACAACACTTTCCGGTAGGGCCAGGGCAGGCTCGAGCGGGATGTTCGACCGGATGCCGCCCAGATCCCTGCTGATCACCACCATCGCCTCGTCGGCCAGGGTGCCGCCGGAGAACAGGCCGCGAAGGACTCCGCGACCTCGCCGCGCGGTGTCGACGGGTTGCCAGCAACGCCAGGTGGGCACCGGCCGGCCGAGTTCCGCGAGCAGGTGCTCGACACCGCTGGTGATGTCGGGCTGGTCCGCTCCGATCAACACCATCGTCACCGGGGTTCGCAATCCGGCGGCCAGCGTCCTGACCCGGTCCGCCGTTGCCGGGTGCGGCGGCTTGGAGATCAGCACGATGTGGTCGGTACCCGGGTCGGCGTCGAGCATGCCGAGGGCGGTGATCGCACTCCGGCCGCCGACGCGTTCGGACAGGTCACGACCGCCGACCCCGAGAACCTGCGAGATGGCAACCCCGGCATCGTCCAGCAGGCACGTCAGTTGCTGCGCACCGGTTCCGGAGGCGGCGACGACGCCGACCCGAGGGCCGGCGTCCGGTGTCCGCAGGACGTTGGCGAAGCCAAGTCCGATGCCGCCGATGATGGCCGTCCCACAGTCCGGCCCCAGCACCAGGACGCCGGCCGCGGCAGCCGCGGTCTTCAGCGCAAGCTCGTCCTCGATCGGCACGTTGTCGGAAAAGATCATCACGTGCCGACCGGCGTCGATCGCGTCGAGAGCCTCGCCGAGCACGGCTGGTCCCGGCACCGAGAGCAGGGTGATCGGGGCTTCCGGGTGGGCCGCCGCGGCTGCCCGCACGGTGCGAGGTGCCGGGCCGGTGGCAGTGGAGCCGGCGCCGGCCCGGGTGTTCATGGCGGTGTCCACGGCGGCCAATGCTGCCGCGACCGCCGCGTCGTCCGCTCCGCGGATGGTGATCATCAGGTCGTTCGGGCCGGCCCCATCGGGTGTCGAAAAGCCCAGGTCCGCAGCGAGTTCGGTGTTCAGCGGGGTTGCCATCGCCACCTGGGCGGCGGTGACACCCGGCACCGATGCGGCTGCCTGGGATATTCGGAGCAGGGTGACCGAATCGCGGTAGACGCCACGACGCACCGAGATGTGTTCGGTCATCCGGCCTCCTGCCGAGCTGCGCCCACCCGCAGTCCGATCGCCAGACCGGTCGCCAGGTCGGCGCCGCTGGTGTGACCGACCGACAGTAGCCGTTCGATCGGCCTTCTCAGCGGAGCCCCGGAGTGCATCGCGGCCAGCAGGTGGAGGACTTCCACCCCGGCATGACCCGCTGCCGCCAGCCGGATCAGGTCCGCCGACAGCGCCGTCGTGCGCTCGTCGAGCCGCTCGACGCGGCCCCAACGGCGGGCCAGATCGGCGTGCCCGGTCGCGTGCAGACCGGTCAGTAGTCCGGCGAGCACGTCGTCCCCTGCGGGAGTCAGCCCCGGTCCGAGGCCGATCAGTGCATCGATCGCCCGTCCGGCTTCACCGTCGAACTTGGAATCGGTGGAGTTCTCGAGCGCTTCGGCTAGAACCGCGAGCTGGCCGCCGGGAACGCCGCGCCGCGCAACTACGGCGGCCGCGGTCAGCTCGGTGATGCCGGCCGCCGGGTCGATCGGTCGCACCGCACTCGACCAGCGGCGGACGATGGCGAGCTCCCATCTGCCGGTGCGGATCCGGCCGTCACCGACGACGGCCTCGTCACCGGGACGGTGACCGTCCATCGATCGGACGCCGCCGAGCCGGACCCCGTTCGGAACTCCGGAGGCCGCGGCGGAGAGCAGGCAGATCACCCGCGGACCCTGGACATCGGTGAGTTCGATGATCACCGCCTGGCTCAGGGCGCCGATCACGACACCGTTGCGGTCGGCGCCGTCGAGCAGCGGGGAGAGCCCGGTCGCGGCGGCCGCGACCAGGCGGGTCGACCCGAGCCTGCCGGCGGGACGGGTGCGCAGCGGAGCGGTCACTCGCATCCCCCTTCGACTTCCCGACTGGCTGACCACAAGTTCACCACGTCAGACTGCAGCAATGCGAAGGATCATCATGTCCATGTCGATCTCGCTGGACGGTTACTTCGAGGGTCCCAACCGGGAGATCGACTGGCACCTCGTCGACGCGGAGCTGCACGCCCATTTCAACACCGAACTCAGGACGATGGGCGCCTTCCTGGACGGCCGGATCACCTATCAGCTGATGGCCGAGTACTGGCCGACCGCAGACCAGGCTCCGGGCGCCACGAAGGAAGAGGCCGAGTTCGCCCGGATCTGGCGCGACATGCCCAAGATCGTGTACTCCAGGACGCTGCAGCAGGCCGACTGGAACACCGAGATCAGCCGCGAGGTCGACCCGGTGGAGGTTCGGGCCATGAAGGCGCAGCCTGGTGGCGATATGGCCCTTGGCGGCGCAGAACTGGCCGGCCACTTCCGGCAACTGGACCTGATCGACGAGTACTGCCTGTACGTGCACCCCGTCCTGCTGGGTTCCGGCCGTCGGCTGTTCGGGTCGGCAGCTGCGGTCACCCCCCTTCGGCTCGTCGAGTCCCGGCAGTTCGGCAACGGTGTCCAGTTGCTCCGTTATCAACCCACGTATCAACCAGCGGGGACATCGGGGTGACGGCGATGCGCGAACTGTGGCCCCTGGCCCGACATTGCCCTCGGAACTAGGGAAAGATCGTGGGATGAAGCCGGCACCGTTCCACTGGCACGGACCGCGGTCCGTGCCGGAGGCGACGGCCGCTGCTCGCCGAGCTCGGTCCGTCGGCGAAGGTGCTGGCCGGCGGACAGTCGCTCGTCCCGGTGCTGGCGATGCGGCTGGCCGCACCGGAACACCTGGTCGACATCAACGGGATCGGCGAGCTCGACACCGTTGTCGCCGACTCCGACGGAGTGACGGTGGGCGCCCTGGCCAGGCACAGCAGGGTCGAGCACGACGCACCGGCCAACCGTGTCCAGCCGCTGCTCGCCCAGGCCCTTCGGCTGGTGGCACACCCGACGATCCGCAATCGGGGCACCACCGTCGGTTCACTCGCGCACGCCGACCCGGCCGGTGAGATGACCGCGGTGCTGGCGCTGTGCGGAGGCTCGGTCACCGCGGTCTCCAGCGGCGGCCGGCGGGTGATCGCCGCCGCCGACTTCTTCCTCGGCCCGCTGGAGTCGGCATTGCGGCCGGACGAGCTGGCCACCCACGCGCACTTCCCGGCCCTGCCCCGGCGGGCCGGCAGTGCCTTCGTCGAGATCGCCAGGCGCAACGGCGATTACGCGCTCTGTGGGGTCGGTGCCATCGCCGAACTGGACGAGCTCGGTGTCGTCCGGTCGTTGCGCTGCGGGTATCTGTCGGTCTCCGACACCCCGCTGGTGCTGGACCTCACGCGAGGAATGGGCGGACGGCGAGAACAGTGCCGCCGCCCGTGCCCGCGACGGCGTCGATCCGCAATCGGATCTGCACGCCACTGCGGACTACCGCCGGCATCTGGCCGGAGTGTTGACCGTTCGCGCTGCCCGGCAGGCGATCTCGGCTGCGCAGCAGGCAGTGGGCGCGGCATGACCGAGCCGGAGCAGGGCGAGTCGCTGCACGAGGTGACCCTCACGGTCAACGGTCGCTCGCGGTCCGCCACCGTCGCCGCCAGGCGCACGCTGTCGGATTTCCTGCGCCATGATCTCGGGCTCACCGGAACCCATGTGGGGTGCGAGCATGGCGTGTGCGGGGCCTGCACCGTGCTGCTCGACGACGACCCGGTGCGGTCGTGCCTGATCTTCGCGGTGTCGGTGTCCGGGCAGCGGGTCACCACGGTGGAGGGTCTGGCCGGTGAGCCGGAAGATGGTCAGCCGTCCGCTCTCTCACCGGTGCAGCAGGCGTTCCACGAGTGCCACGCGCTGCAGTGCGGTTTCTGCACGCCCGGCTTCCTGACCACGGTCACCGCCTGTCTCGCGGTCAATCCGGCACCCACTCGGGACGAGGCGGTCGAGATGATCGCAGGCAACCTGTGCCGGTGCACCGGTTACCAGAACATCGTCGATGCCGTGCTGCGGGCCGCCGAACTGCGCGCCGCCGAAGTGCAAGGGCCGCAACAGTAATGGTCACCCGGTACATCGGCGCCCCGGTTCGCCGGGTGGAGGATCTCCGGTTGATCACCGGCAACGGCCGCTACACCGACGACATCGGCATCGGCACCGGCGCGCTGGAGGTGGCGTTCGTCCGGTCCCCGCATGCGCACGCCGAGATCGGCGAGATCGACGTGACCGGGGCGTTGGACGTCCCCGGCGTGATGGCGATCTACACCCACGAGGACCTCGAGGGTGCGGCCGCCGAGCCGCTTCCGGTGCTCATCCCGCATCCGAGCATGCACGCCCCCAGGACCGGGTACGCGCTGGCCAGGGACGTCGTCCATCACGTCGGCGAACCGATCGTCATGGTGGTCGCCGAGAACCGTTCGCTGGCCGAGGATGCGGCCGCGCTGATCGACGTGGAGTACCGGCTGCTGCCGGCCGTGGTGGGGATCCCTGCCGCCAGGGCGGCGGACCATGCCGTGCACCGAGGACATCCCGGACAACATCGCGGCCCACCTGGTGCAGCAGGTCGGCGACGTCGACGCCGGGATGGACGCTGCGCCGCACCGACTTTCCTTCGACCTGACCATCGAGCGCTCGTGTTCGATGCCGCTCGAGGGCAAGGCCGTGCACGCCCGCTGGGATCCCGACGACCGCAGCCTGCGGGTCTACTCCTCCACCCAGACCGCCACCTCGGTGCGAGCGGCGATCGCTGCCAAGCTGGGCCTGCCGCTGCCGAAGGTCGAGGTGATCGCCCCGGACGTCGGCGGCGGCTTCGGGGTGAAGATCATGCACCCGTGGCCGGAGGAGATCCTGGTGCCGATGGCCGCGATGCGGCTCGGCCGGCCGGTCAAGTGGACCGAGGACAGGCGGGAGCACTTCATCTCCTCCGCCCACGAGCGCGGGCAGGAACACCACATCGAGGTCGGCTTCGACGACACCGGAAAGATTCTGGCCCTTGACGTCTCGTTCTGGCACGACAACGGCGCCTACACCCCGTACGGGATCATCTGCCCCATCGTCACCTCGACCCAGTTGCTCGGCCCGTACAAGCCGGGTGCCTACCGGGTGGAGTTCTATTCGGTCTACACGACCACGGTCATCGTCACCCCCTACCGCGGCGCCGGGCGGCCGCAGGGCGTCTTCGCCATGGAACGGACCATGGACCGGATCGCCGAGACCCTCGGTCTCGACCGGGCCGCAGGTCCGCGCGGTCAACTTCATCCAGCCCGACGAGTTCCCCTACGACCAGGGGCTGATCTTCCAGGACGGTCGCCCGCTGATCTACGACTCCGGGAACTACCCCGCGCAGCTGGACATGATCAAGGACATGATCGGCTGGGACGAGTTCCCGGCCTCAAGGCCGAGGCGGCCCAGCAGGGTCGGCTGCTCGGGATCGGGCTGGGCTGTTACGTGGAGGGCACCGGTCCCGGACCGTACGAGGGCGCGCACATCCAGGTGCTCACCGACGGGTCGGTCGAGGTCGCCATCGGGCTCACCTCGCAGGGCCAGGGCCACCAAACGGTTTTCGCCCAGATCGTGGCGGACGAACTCGGCGTGCCCTTCGAGTCGGTGCGGGTCACCACCGGCGACACCCGCCGGTTCGGTTACGCGGTGGGCACCTTCGCCTCCCGCGCGGCGGTGATGTCCGGATCTGCGGTGGCGTTGGCGGCCCGCGCGGTCCGGGCAAAGGCGCTGCGGGTCGCCTCCGACGCGCTGGAATGTGCCGAGACCGATCTGGAGATCATCGCGGGAGTCGTTGCCGTCAAGGGCAATCCGACCGCGTCGATCCCGCTGGGTCAGGTGGCGGTGCTCTCCAACCCGTTGCGGTACGCCTTCGACGAGGCGGCAAAGGCGGCGACCCAGTTCGCCCGGCCGGCGGATCCGAACGTCCCGCCGGTTGCCGAGGGTGAATCACCGGGACTGGAATCGCAGCGACTACTACTCGCCGCCGCGGTCCACCTTCGCCTCCGGCATGCACGCCGCCATCGTCGAGATCGACCCGACACCAGCGAAATCACCATCAACCGGTACTGCGTGGTGCACGACTGCGGGACCCTGATCAACCCGATGATCGTCGCGTGGGCAGGTGCACGGCGGCGTCGCGCAGGGAATCGCCGGCGCGCTGTACGAGACGCTCGCCTACGACGAGCACGGGCAGCTGCTCAACGCCTCGTTCATGGACTTCCTGATGCCGTACGTCACCGAGCTACCGCGCGCGGCTGGAGATCGGCCACCAGGAGACGCCGTCGCCGCTGAACCCGTTGGGCATCAAGGGAGCCGGCGAGGCAGGGGTGATCCCGGTGTCGGCGGTGATCGCGGCCGCGGTCGAGGACGCGATGGGGTTCCGCATCGACGCGATGCCGCTGAACCCGAGCGGATTGTTCGACCTGCGCCGGGATTTCGACGCCGGCCGCATCGAACCGCTGAAAGGACGGCCGGGATGAAGATCGCCGGTTCCTCGATCCTGCATGCCGCGCCGGAGCAGGTCTGGGCGGCGATCACCGACCCGGCGGTGCTGGCCGGGGTCATTCCCGGGCTGCGACGTACTGACGCCGATCGAGACGAACCGGTTCGCGCTGACGGTGACCCTCGGGGTGGCGTCCATCAAGGGCTCGTACTCCGGTGAGGTGGCGTTCTCCGATCTGCAGGAGCCGACGTCATTGACCATGCGGGCCAAGGGATCCGGCGGACCGGGCACCATCGACACCACGGTTGCCGTTGCGCTGGCCGGCTTGCCGACGGCACCACCAGGGTCGACTACGACGCCGAGCGATGGTGGGCGGCATGGTCGGCGGGGTCGGTCAGCGGGTGCTGGCCGGAGTGGCGAAGAAGACGGCCGGGCTGTTCTTCGCGGCCATCGACGACGTGCTCACCGGCGCCGGCCGTCACGTTGCCGGCCGCCGCTGTCCGCACCGCTGTGTCCGGCCACCGCTGCGGAACCGGGTGCGCCGGCTGCCGCGATGCCGGCTCACACCGCCGGCCGCTCCGTCGCGCGCCGCCCGGCCCGGCGGCGCGTCGCTGATCGGCGCGGCCGCCTTCGGCGCGGTGTCGATGTTGGTCGGGGTACTGGTCGGCGCCGGTATCGCCCGGCGACGCGGTAGCCCGCGGTCAGCTCTCCGTCAGGCCCGATCAGTCGTTCGACGACGAACTCGCAGTCGGGTTCGGCGATCGCCGATTGCGCCTCCACCAAGACGGATCTCGCGGGACCCGGCGGCATCGGTCGCGGCCAGGATGCCGTAGACCGACGACGCGACCCTGGCCAGCGCCACCTCGATCCCGGCGGGCAGATGGGCCAGGAACAGCGCTGCCGTCACATCGCCGGCGCCGTTCACCGTCAACGGCAGCCGCGGGTGTCCGGACCAGGTAGGCAGCCGGTGACATCGACTGCCACCATGCCGATCTCGTCCGCGCCGATCCCGACGCCGGCCTTCGACCGAGGTCACCAGCACGGTCGCCGGTCCGAGCGCCCGGACGGCCGCGACGGCGGCCAGCAGCGCCGTCGACGCTGTCGATGCGCCTCCAGCCGGCACCCCGGCCAGGAAGGCCAGCTCGAAGAGCGTTGGGGGTCACCACATCCGCGGTCGGCACCACCGTGTCCCGGATCAGTTCCGGGCACGCCGGGCAGCACGAACATCCCGCGACCGACGTCGCCCATCACCGGGTCGCAGCAGTACACCGCCTCCGGATTCAGCTCGCGCACCCGGCGCACCGTCGACAGCACGACATCGGCGACGCCCGGGCGAGCCCTGGTAGCCGGTGAGCACCGCGTCGACCCGGCCGAGCGCGCCGCGGTCGGCGATGCCCTCGATCACCTCCGCGATCACCGCCGGGTCGAGCACGATGCCCGCGCCATGCGCCGTAGCCGGTGTGGTTGGAGAAATGCACGGTGTTCACCGGCCAGACCTCGTGGCCGAGCCGTTGCAGCGGGAACGTGGCGGCCGAGTTGCCGACGTGCCCGTAGGCGACCGACGACTGGATGGACAGGATCCGCATGGCAGGCAGAGCCTAGCTGTGCCGCGTCCGATGCGACCCAGGTCGCTGCGGCTTGCCCAGCGCCGCCAGGAACGGTGCGTGCAAGGATGGCGCGCGTGCGGAATCTGGACGACGAGCAGGTCCACCCGGCGCAGTTGTTGCCGCCGCGAACAACTTTCCGGCCGCATCCAGCACACGCTGATCGGCCACGCGATCACCGAGCGCCAGGTCCGGGCGCATGTCCGGGAGACCCTTGGAGCACGGGTTCGACGCGGCCATCGTGCCGCCGTGCTGGGTGTGGGCCGCCCGGGACGAGCTGCGCGGCACCGTCGCCAGGATCGGCTCGATCGTGGACTACCCCAACGGATCCGCTGTCACCTCGGTCCGGGTGGCCGAGGTGAAGGCACTGGTGGACAGCGGGGTCGACGAGCTCGACGCCACCGTCAATGTCGGGCTATCTGCTGTCCGGCCGGGTGCAGGAGTTCGCCGCCGACATCGCCGCCGTCGTCGCCGCGGCCGAGCCGGTCGGGGTCAAGCTGATGCTCGAGCTGCCGTTGCTCAACGCCAGACAGCGGGAGCAGGCGGTCCGGGCGGCGATCGATGCCGGGGCGGCGTTCGTCTCGATCGCCTCCCGCGGCTCGGTGGGCATCGCCGATCCGGCGACCATCGCCTACCTGCGTCGCTCGGTCCCGGCGTCGATCGGGGTGAAGGCGTCGGGCGGGGTCTGGACCGTGCGAACAGGTCAGGGCGCTGCTGACCGCCGGCGCCGACCTGATCGGCACCTCGGCCGGGATCCACATCGTCACCGGAGTCGGCACCGTGCACGGGTCGCTGTATTCGTACTGACGGTGCCGTGCCGGTCGTCCGTGCGGCAGCTGTTTCGCGCATCGACGTCCCGCCTGCTGGAACCGCTCTCACCCGACCGGTGGCGAGGCGGATGGGAACGCTCCCACCCGACTGGCCCAACGTCGCAGCGACACGTTTACTGTTGTTTACATTGCCGATCGTGTGACGCGGCGACTTCGTTGGGGCACTTACCAAACTGTGACCTCTGTGCTGATTGACACGGCGAGTTGCGCTCAATAGTTTGTGTGACCACCGTACTAGTGCGTGTCGACCATGTGATCGACAGGTAAATCGGCCCCTCCGTTCGGCAGGGGCTGTCTCCTCAGAGAGGGAAATGTTCATGCGCCTGAAGACCTCCGCAGTACTCGGCCTGGTGGCAGCGGGCTCGCTGCTGCTCGCGGCCTGTGGGTCCAGCTCCACCACGAGCAGCAGCACGACCTCCGCCGCCGCTGCGTCCTCGTCGGCGGCATCCAGCGCGCCGAGTTCGGCAGCTGCGACCAGCAAGCCGGCCGCCTCCAGCAGTGCCGCCGTCGCGCCGCACCGGCGGCAAGATCGGCGTCATCCTGCCGGACACCAAGTCGTCCGCCCGCTGGGAGACCCAGGACCGGCCGAACCTGGAGGCCGCGTTCAAGGAGGCCGGCGTCGAGTTCGACATCCAGAACGCCAACGGCGACAAGGCCGCGATGGCCACCATCGCCGACCAGATGATCGCCAACGGTGTCACCGTGCTCGCGATCGTCAACCTGGACAGCGATTCCGGTGCCGCGATCGAGAAGAAGGCCGCGTCGCAGGGCGTCGCAACCATCGACTACGACCGGCTGACCCTCGGCGGCGCCGCGGATTACTACGTCTCGTTCAACAACACCACCGTCGGCGAGCTGCAGGGCAAGGGCCTGGCCGAGTGCCTGGGCGCCGGTGACAAGAAGATCGTCTACGTCAACGGTTCCCCGACCGACAACAACGCCACGCTGTTCTCGGCCGGCGCGCACTCGGTCCTCGACCCGATGACCAACTACACGGTCGTCGCCGAGCAGGCCATCCCGGACTGGGACAACCAGGTCGGCGGCACCACCTACGAGCAGATGTACACCGCCGCCGGCGGCGCCATCGACGGTGTGCTCGCGGCCAACGACGGCCTGGGCAACGCGGTCATCGCGATCAACAAGAAGAACGGCGTCCAGATCCCGGTGACCGGGCAGGATGCCACCGTTCAGGGTCTGCAGAACATCCTCGCGGGCGATCAGTGCATGACCGTCTTCAAGGACACCACCCTGGAAGCCGCAGCCCTGGCGAAGGTCGCCATTGCGCTGGCCAACGGTGAGACCCCGGAGACCACCGGAACCGTCACCGACTCCACGGGTAACCGCGAGGTTGCGGCGATCCTGGAGACCCCGCAGTCGATCACCAAGGCCAACGTCAAGGATGTCGTCGACGCCGGTGGCGTCACGGCGGCCGAGCTGTGCACCGGCGAGTACGCCGCGGCGTGCACCGAAGCGGGCATCAGCTGATCTCAGGGATCGTGTGCCGGGCCCGGTCGACTCCACTGTCGGCCGGGCCTCGGCGCTGAGCCCCAGTACTTCGTTCACCCCCATTGGCGCGGATGCAAGGAGCACTCGATGACACAGCCAACCGAACCGATCCTCCAGTTGCGGGGGGTGAACAAGAGTTTCGGTGCCGTGCAGGTGCTGCACGACGTCGATCTGAAGATCTATCCGGGCCAGGTGACTGCACTGGTCGGTGACAACGGCGCCGGGAAGTCCACGCTGGTGAAGTGCGTCGCCGGGATCTACGGCATCGACACCGGCGAGTACCTGTTCGAGGGAAACCCGGTGTCCGTCAGCGGTCCTCGTGACGCGGCCGCGCTGGGCATCGAGATCGTGTACCAGGACCTGGCGTTGTGCGACAACCTGGACATCGTGCAGAACATGTTCCTCGGCCGCGAACCCAAATCCGGTGTCGTGCTGGACGAGGCCCAGATGGAGATCAAGGCCAGGGACACCCTGGCCTCGCTGTCGGTGCGGACGGTGACCAGCGTGCGGCAACTGGTGGCGAGCCTGTCCGGTGGACAACGGCAGACGGTCGCCATCGCGAAGTCGGTGCTCTGGAACTCCAAGGTCGTCATGCTCGACGAGCCAACCGCCGCACTGGGTGTCGCGCAGACCCGGCAGGTTCTCGACCTGGTCCGCCGGCTCGCCGACAACGGCCTGGGCGTCCTGCTGATCAGCCACAACATGAACGACGTCAAAGAGGTCAGCGACCGGATCAGCGCCCTCTACCTGGGCCGGATGGCGGCCGACGTCCCGGCGGCCGACGTGACCAGCCGCGAGATCATCGAATTGATCACCACCGGCCGGTCGGGCGATCACGGCCTGCCCCTAGCGGTTTCGCAGGAGTCGGCATGACCACCCCGGACATGAGCAAGGCCGTCAAGCACGTCAGCGATGAGAAGGCGCGTGGCATGTTCTCCGGCGACGCGGCCGGTCCGGTGTCGGTCGGCGAGTACTTCAACCAGTACCGGAACAAGCTGCGGGCCGGTGACGTCGGCTCCCTCCCGGCGCTGCTCGGGCTGCTGCTGCTGATCATCATCTTCACCATCGCCGCCCCGTCGACCTTCCTGACGACGTTCAACCTGGCCAACCTGCTCACCCAGGCCGGCGCGATCTGCATCCTGGCCATGGGCATCGGGTTCGTCCTGCTGCTCGGCCACATCGACCTGTCGGCCGGCGTGATCGGCGGCGTGGGTGCCGCGGTGATGGCCATGCTGATGCTCAAGCAGGGCCTGCCCTGGTATCTCGCCGTCCTGGTCGCCCTGCTCGTCGGTGTCGCGATGGGCATCTTCACCGGTGTCATGGTGTCCGCCGTCGGCATCCCCTCCTTCGTCGTGACCCTGGCGACCTTCCTTGCCTACCAGGGCGTTCTGCTGTGGATCATCGGCACCGGCGGCACCGTCCCGATCAACGATCCGGTGATCTTCGGGTTGTCCAACGGGAACATGCCGGTGCTGTTCGGCTGGGTGGTGGTCATCGTGTCGGTGGCCCTCTACGCGGCGCTGAACCTGCTGGTCTACCAACGTCGACGCGGTGCCAACCTGGTGACCGCTCCGCTGGCCATCATCGTGCTGCGGATCGTGGTGATCGCCGTCGTGCTGCTCGGCGCGACGTTCCTGCTGAGCCAGAACCGGTCCAAGGGCGCCATCGTGCTGGAGGGCATCCCGTGGATCGCCCCGCTGGTCGGTGTGCTGCTGGTGATCTGGACCTTCGTGCAGAACCGCACCGCGTTCGGCCGGCACGTGTACGCCGTCGGTGGCAACGCCGAGGCCGCGCGCCGGGCCGGTATCCGGGTCGGGTACATCACCATCGCCTGCTTCGTGATCAGCTCCGCCATGGCCGTCATCTCCGGCATCGCCGCCGCGTCCCGGCTCAGCTCGGTGACCCGTACTCCGGCGCCGGCAACACCCTGCTCTACGCGGTCGCCGCCGCCGTCATCGGTGGCACCTCGCTGTTCGGCGGCAAGGGCAAGGCCCGGGACGCGATCATCGGCGGTCTGGTCATCGCCGTCATCGACAACGGCCTCGGACTGCTCGGACTGCAGGCCTACATCAAGTTCATCATCACCGGCATCGTGCTGCTGCTCGCTGCCAGCGTCGACGCGCTGAGCCGCCGCCGCCGCGCCAGCGCCGGTCGCTGACCGCACCATCCTCCGGCCGAGCCGGTCGCCGCTGCGGGACAACACTTCTCGCGCGGCGACCGGCCGGTACCCGCACCCCTGAACCCGAAAGGCTCGCCCGTGCCAATCGCCGTTCGGACAGCGGGTGGATCGACACCGGCAGATCAGGCAACGGTGCGCAGGATCAACCTCGCGCTGCTGATGCGAAGTCTGTCCGACGGCGGACCCCGTTCCCGGGCCCGGCTGGCCGATGACACCGGCCTGACCAAGGCCACCGTCTCCAGCCTGGTCACCGAACTGATCGACCGCAGCCTGGTGACCGAGGGCACCATCGACCGCACCGGCATGGGTCGGCCCGGCCGGACCGTCGAGCTCGACCGGACGGCGGTGCGCTTCGTCGGGATCGAGCTGCAGGTCGACTACATCGCCGGCATGGTGCTCGATCTCGGCGGCCGGGTGCTGGCCCGCCGCCGGATCGGCCGCTCGATGGCCGAGCTCGGACCGGCCAGGGCGCTGGGTGTCGTCGCCGACGTCGCGCGCGACCTGATCGCCGACGCCGGCTGCACCGCCGGATCAGGTGCAGAGCCTGCACATGGCGGTCCCGGGACTCGTCGACGCCGACGCCGGGATGCTCTCCTTCGCGCCGAACCTGCACTGGCGGGATGTCGACATCGTGCACACCCTGATGGGCCGCCTGCAGTGGAGCGACACCCGGATCGGGGTCGACAACGACGCCAACATGGGTGCGATGGCGCACTACGCGGTCGGTGAGGTCGCCGGCACCAGCAACCTGCTCTACCTGGCCGGAGCGGTCGGAGTCGGTGCCGGCATGATCGTCGACGGCCGGATCGTCAGGGGCGCAGATGGTTTCGCCGGCGAGGTCGGCCATATGACGGTCGGCCAGCCGGACCGGTTGTGCGGTTGTGGCCGAAGAGGATGCTGGGAGACGGAGGTCGGTCTCGCCGCCCTGCTGAACATGGTCGCCGGACCCGGGGAAACCTCGCCGGACGAACGGGCCGATCTCGGGGCGCAGCTGGTCGAGGTGACCCGGCTCGCGGCGGCCGGAGATCAGCGGGTGCTGGACGCACTCGCCGAGCAGGCGAATTGGCTGGGCATCGGCATCGGCATCCTGGCCAACGTGCTCAACCCGGACACCATCGTGCTCGGCGGGCACTATCCGGCGGTCCGCGATTACCTGGAACGGACCGTCGTCACCGAACTGCGCTCGCGGGTGCTGGCGCTCCCGGCGGCCATGTGCCGCGTGGTCTTCTCCGAGCTCGGATTCGAGGCGGCGGCGCTGGGCGCTGCCCACGTCGGCATCGAGCAGTTGATCTCAGATCCGACGCTGGCCAGATTGCGGGAGGCATCGTGAAGGAAGTTCTGGTGGCCGGGATCGATTCGTCGACCCAGTCCACGAAGGTGTTGCTGGTCCGGGCGACCGACGGGGTGATCGTCGATCAGGCGTCGGCCCCGCATCCACCCGGCACCGAGGTCGACCCGATGCTGTGGTGGGAGGCGTTGCAGCACGCGGGTTCCGGGCTGCTGGACCGGGCGGACGCGATCGCCGTCGGCGGACAGCAGCACGGGATGGTGGCGTTGGACGACGCCGGACAGATCGTCCGGCCGGCCCTGCTGTGGAACGACCTGAGGTCCGCGCCGCAGATCAGCGAGGTGGTCGAACATCTCGGCGGTCCGCAGGCCTGCGCCGACGCGATCGGATCGGTGCCCGCGGCCTCCTTCACGGTGACCAAGCTGCGCTGGATGGCCGAGAACGAACCGCAGAACGCCGCCCGGACGGCTGCGGTGCTGCTGCCGCACGACTGGTTGACCTGGATGCTGGCCGGTGGGCCGGGATCCGGGGCGCCGATGACGACCGACCACGGCGACGCCTCCGGGACCGGCTACTACTCGACCACCCGCCGCGAATGGTTGCCCGAGGTCGCGAACTGGGCGCTCGGCCGCTCCGGCAGTGACCGGCCGGTCGTCCTGCCACGGCTCGCCGAAGGGTCGGAGGTGGTGGGCCGCAGCACGTCCGGCGCCGTACTCGGCGCCGGGACCGGCGACAACATGGCCGCCGCGGTCGGACTCGGCATGGTCGAGGGCGACGTCGCCGTGTCCATCGGAACCTCCGGGACGGCCTTCAGCGTCACCGATGTCCCGGCAGCGGACCCGACCGGTTCGGTGGCCGGGTTCTGCGACGCGACCGGCCGCTACCTGCCGTTGGTGGCCACGGTGAACGCGGCCCGGGTGCTGGCGGTGGTCGGCGGCCTGCTCGGGGTCGATCACGCGGAGTTCGGCGAACTCGCGCTCTCGGCGCCGCCCGGTGCCGGCGGGCTGACCCTGCTGCCGTACCTGGACGGCGAACGCACTCCCAACCGACCGGGCGCCACCGGGGTCCTGACCGGGCTGACCTCCGCGGTCACCCGGGCCGACCTGGCCAGGGCCGCGGTCGAGGCGCTGCTCTGTTCGCTGGCCGATGCCGTTGACGCGCTGGGTGTCTCACCGACCAGGGTGCTGATGATCGGCGGCGGGGCACGGAATCCGGCGATCCAACAACTGGCCCCGGCGATCCTCGGCGCGGACGTCCAGGTGCCGGAGCCCGCCGAGTACGTCGCGCTGGGGGCCGCCCGGCAGGCGGCCTGGGCGCTGCTCGGACAGGATCGGCCACCGGAGTGGCAGGCGGCCGGAACCGAGGTCTTCAGCGCCGCACCGACACCGGCGGTGCGGCAGCAGTACGCGGTGCTGCGGGACGCCACCGCCACCTGGTGACCCGGCGCTCGGCTGAGCCGTCTGAGCAACAGCCACGGCGCCCGCTGAGCCGTCTGAGCACCAGGTCGTGTCACTGAGCTACTGCCCGGGATCGTGCTCGGTGACACCGGCGGGGGCTCAGACAGTCGAAGCCAACGCCGAACCGGGACTGACGCGGGCGGACGCCCGGATCGCGGACGCTAGTCGTCGTCCTCGGGTTGATCGGTCGGGATGATGATCACTTCCGGCACCTGGTCGAAGAGCACCTCGGCGGCGTGCGCGTCCAGCCGGTCATCGGTCAACAGCGTGGTCACGGCCCGCAGCGGTGCGATCTGGGCGAGACCGACGACGCCCCACTTGGTGTGATCGGCCACCACCACCAGCCGGCGGGCCGACTCCACCAGCGCGCGGTTGGTCTCCGCCTCGAGCAGGTTCGGAGTGGTCAACCCGGCCCGCTCGTCGATCCCGTGCACACCCATGATCACCATGTCCACGTGCAGGGATCGGATGGCCTGCACCGCAACCGGTCCGACCAGACCATCGGACGGAGTTCGCAGGCCACCGGTCAGGACGACGGTCAGGTCCGGCCGCTGACGGGCATGCAGCACCTCGGCGACCTTCAGCGAGTTCGTCACCACCGTGAGGTTCGCGATGTCACCGAGATGCCGGGCCAGCGTCCAGGTGGTGCTGCCGGCGGTGATCGCGATGGCCATTCCCGGCCGGATCAACTGGGCGGCCCTGGCGGCGATCGCCTCCTTCTCGAAGATCTCCCGCTGACTGGTGATCTCGAACCCGGGTTCGATGGCGCTGGCGGTGTCCATCGCGGTCGCGCCGCCGTGCACCTTGGAGAGCAAACCCTTGCGGTCGAGCATCTCCAGGTCCCGGCGCACCGTCATGTCGGAGACCCCGAGCAGGGCGGTCAGTTGCGCGACCCTGGCGCCACCGGTACGGCGGACCTCTTCCAGGATCCTGGCCTGGCGCATCGCGGCGAGCACAATGTCAGATGCTAGCCGCCGCCAGGACTGCCGGACGCGCGTCGTGCAGCCGTGACAGGATCAGCTGCGTGTCCACCCTGAAACCCACCGGCGGGCGGCTCGTATCGGCAGCGGACATCGATGCGGCGGCCAGGCGGATCTCCGGCGTGGCATCGCTGACCCCCTTGGAGGAGTGTCAGCGGCTCAGCGCGGAGACCGACACCACCGTGCTGCTCAAGCGGGAGGACCTGCAGCTCGTCCGGTCGTACAAGCTGCGCGGGGCGTTCAATCTGATGGCCCAGCTCACGCCGGAGGAGCGGGCCGCCGGGGTGGTGTGCGCCAGTGCGGGCAACCATGCCCAGGGAGTTGCCTTCGCCTGCCGTGCGCTGGACATCAAGGGTCGGATCTACCTGCCGAACACCACCCCGCGGCAGAAGCGGGATCGCATCCTGTCGCACGGCGGCGGCACGGTCGAGTTGAGCATGAGCGGCGACACGTTCGACGACGCCGCATTGGGCGCAGCCGCCTACGCCGTCGAGAGCGGGGCCATCCTGGTGCCGCCGTTCGACGACCGGCGGACCATCGCCGGTCAGGGCACCGTGGTCCGGGAACTGCTGCAGCAGCTCGGTCACCCGCCGGACGTGATCGTGGTTCCGGTGGGCGGCGGCGGCCTGCTCGCCGGCATCGTGACGTACCTGAGCGAGCGCGCCCCCAGGGTGCGGATCGTCGGCGCGGAACCCGCGGGGGCCGCCTCGCTGACCGCCGCGATGGTCGCCGGGGGACCGGTGCGGCTGGAGCACATGGATCCGTTCGTCGACGGTGCGGCGGTGCGGCGGATCGGGGCTCTGCCGTACGAGATCGTCGCGGCAGCCGGGGTACAGGTGGTCAGCGTCGACGAGGGCGCCATCTGCACCGAGATGCTGCGGCTGTACCAGAACGAGGGCATCGTCGCCGAACCCGCCGGCGCACTGGCGGTCGCCGCCCTGCCCCAGCTCGACCTGGAACCCGGCTGCACCGTGGTGGCGTTGATCTCCGGTGGCAACAATGACGTGTCCCGCTACGGCGAGATCGTCGAGCGATCGCTGGTGCAGCTCGGGCTGAAGCACTATTTCCTGGTCGACTTCCCGCAGGAGCCGGGTGCGCTGCGCCGATTCCTGGACGAGGTGCTCGGGCCCGACGACGACATCACTCTGTTCGAATACGTGAAACGCAACAACAGGGAGACCGGCCCGGCCCTGGTCGGCGTCGAGATCGGTTCCGCCGACGGGCTTTCCGCGCTGCTGGCCCGGATGGAGAAGTCGCCGATGGAGGTCGAGCGGATCTTGCCCGGATCGGCCGCGTACCGCTACCTGACCTGATCCGGGTCGTCGGCAGGTGAACCGTCCGGCTCGGCGTGATTGGATCGCCGATCCGGCGCGGCCTGCGGTTCCTCGGTGGCCCGGTACTCGTCCTGGGCGTCCTGCTGTTCCTCGATCTTCTTCTTCACCCGGCCAAGACCCGGCACCGAACTGATGAGTTCGTTGAGTTCCTTGGAAACGTCCAGCAGGTCCCGCAGGTCCGGCGCGACGGTCGCGAGGGTGTCCAGCACCGGCAGGATGTCGGCGTCCAGTTTGTCCACGATGTTCGGCAGTGCGTCGATCAGGCCGACCATGGCGTCCACCTCGGCGGCGCTGGTGGTCTCGGCCAATCGGGCCAGGATCGGTTCCAGCTTGTCCAGGGTGGGCTCGAACCGGTCCAGCAACGGTTCGATCCGCCGGGTGAGATCGGCCGCCCGGCCGACCACCACCTCGGTGCTGCCCACCACCCGCTCCGATCGGTCGACGACCGCCGCTGCCCGCTCCTGGGTGTCCTCGATCCGGGTGACCACCGTGGTCACCCGCTGCTGGGTGGCTTCGATCCCGGTGACCACCGCCTGCACCCTGGTCATGATCGATTCCACCTCGGTGACCAGCACGACCAGCCGTGGGACAAGGCCGATGGCACGTTCGATCGCGTCGTACCCCTGACCGGTGAGCTTGAGCAGGTCGGACGGCCCGGGGATGTGCATGGTCGCGACTGTACCGACGCCGCATCCGTGGCGCCCCGGACGTTACGGTGGCTCGGTGATCCGGACGGTGGCCGTGGAGAACTACCGGTCGCTGCGCCGGCTGATCCTGCCGCTTGACCGGTTGACGGTGATCACCGGCGCCAACGGCACTGGGAAGTCCAGCCTCTACCGGTCGTTGCGGCTGCTGGCCGATTCCGCCAGGGACGGCGCCGTTGCCGCACTCGCCGCCGAGGGCGGCCTGCCGTCGACGGTGTGGGCCGGCCCGGCAGCGGCGGTCCGGGAGCGGGGGACCGGCCATCGACTGCCGACCGGGACCCGGCCGACGGGTCCGCGGGCGCTGCGACTGGGTTTCGCCGGCGACGACCTCGGTTACGCCGTCGATTTCGGGCACCCGGTGACGGCGGCCCCCACCATGTTCGGGCTGGACCCGGAGATCAAACGGGAATGGGTGTGGGGCGGCCCGGTGCCGCGGCCATCGGCGCAACTCGCCGACCGGCACAACAGCGTCGTCCGGCTCCGTGGTCCCGACGGGCAGTGGACGGTCGTCACCCAGGGCCTGCGCACCTTCGACAGCATGCTGACCGAGATCGCCGATCCACGGGCCGCTCCCGAGCTGTTCGTCGTCCGGGAGCAACTGCGATCGTGGCGGTTCTACGACCACCTGCGGACCGACGCCGACGCCCCGGCCAGGGCAAGTCACATCGGCACCAGGACACCGGTTCTCGCGGCCGACGGCGGTGATCTGGCGGCAGCGGTGCAGACGATCAGGGAGATCGGGGACGTCGAAGCCCTCGATGCCGCCATCGATCTGGCCTTTCCCGGCGCGTCGCTGCAGATCGAGTCGCTCGCCGGACGTTTCGAACTCACCATGCGGCAGGACGGTCTGACCAGGCCGCTGCGCAGCGCCGAGCTGTCGGACGGGACCGTCCGTTATCTGCTGTGGGTGGCCGCACTGCTCAGCCCGCGACCGCCCGAGCTGCTGGTGCTCAACGAACCGGAGACCAGCCTGCACAGCGAGTTGCTGGAGCCACTGGCCGCGCTCGTCATCGCCGCCGCGAAGCGTTGCCAGCTGGTCGTGGTCTCGCATTCCGCGGCCCTGATCGCCGCCATCGAACGGGTGGGATCGCAGGTCGCTCCGTCGATCATCGAACTGGTCAAGGATTCCGGCCAGACCCGACTGGTCGGGCAGAACCGGCTGGACGAGCCGGCCTGGACCTGGCCGTCCCGGTGACGACGGGGGATCATGATCGGGTGATTCGGATCGGGGTCGACACCGGTGGCACCTTCACCGACGTGGTGGCGGTCGACACCGGCACCGGCCGGATCGTCACCACCAAGACGCCGTCGACCCCGACGGATCCCGCGGAGGGCTTCCTGGCCGGGATCGACAAGATCCTCGGACTGCTCGGAGCCACTCCGGCGCAGATCTCCGGCATCCTGCACGGCACCACGGTCGCGACCAATCAGCTGCTGCAGGGCAAGGTCGGCGCACTCGGCTTCATCACCACCACCGGTTACGAATCCATGCTGGAGATCGCCAGGCAGTCCGTTCCCGACGGGTACGGCAACTCCTACTTCTGGGTGAAGCCGGATCGGATCGTGCCCGCCGACCTGGTCCGAACCGTCGGCGGCCGGCTGGATCACCTGGGGCGGGAGATCAGGCCCTTCGACCCGCAGGCCGCGCGAGAGGCCGTCGAGTACTTCGCCGCCCGCGGGATCACCGCACTGGCAGTGTGTTTCCTGCATTCCTACGCGAACGCGGAGCACGAGCGCGCGATGGCGAAGGTGATCGCGGAGTACCACCCGCAGGCGGTGTTCTCGCTGTCCAGCCAGGTGTTGCCGGAATATCGCGAGTACGAGCGGGCGATGACGACGTTGATCGATGCTGCGGTGAAACCCACTGTGGCCTCGTATGTCTCGGGGATCGCGCGACGGCTGGAAGCATTGGACGGCGGGCGGCGGATCCCGTTCTCGATCATGCGCTCGAACGGCGGTGTGCTCTCCGCGGCCGGCGTGGTCGACCAGCCGATCAGCACCGTGCTGTCCGGACCGGCGGCCGGTGCGCTCGGCGCTGCGGTGATCGCCGACCGGGCCGGCTTCCGGTCGGTGGTCACCTGCGACGGCGGTGGCACGTCGACCGATGTCTCGGTGATCACCGACGCGCAGACCGTCGCTGACGACCGAGGGGTCGGTCGGACCGTTCCCGGCGAAGATCCCGATGATCGACATCGTGACGGTCGGCGCCGGCGGCGGTTCGGTGGCCTGGCTGTCGGCGGAGGGAACGCTCAAGGTCGGACCGCGGTCGGCGGGGGCGGATCCGGGACCCGCCTGTTACCGGCGGGGCGGCAGCGAACCGACGGTGACCGACGCACACCTGGTGCTCGGCCGCATTCCCGCGCACCTGCTCGGCGGCGAGATCCCGCTGGACGTCGAGGCGGCGACCGCGGCCATCGGCTCGGTGGCCGGTCCGCTCGGGCTGACGATCGAGGATTGTGCGGCCGGCATCCTGGAGATCTCGGCCTGGAACCAGGCCAACGCGCTGCGCCGGATCACCACCAAACGTGGGCTGGATGTGCGCGATTTCCCCATGGTCACCTTCGGCGGGTCCGGTTCGCTGCTGGCCTGCCGGTTGATGGACATCCTGGACATCGGCACCGTGCTGGTGCCGCCCAACCCGGGCAACGTCTCGGCCACCGGCCTGCTGACCGTCGACGTGCGCGGCGACTACGTGCGGACAGCGGTGTGTGCCGACCGACGACTGGACATCGAACAGCTGGCGGAGCTGTACCGGGCGTTGACCGAGCAGGCCCGAGAAGCGTTGCGCAGGGAGGGCTTCGAGCTCGGCCGGCAGATCATCGAGCGATCGGCCGACCTGCGGTACGTCGGCCAGGCCTTCGAGGTGCGGGTGGACTGCCCCGACGGCGAGATCACCCGCGACTGGGCCGACGCCGTTGTCGGCGCCTTTCACGATGCGCACCGGGCCCTCTACGGGTACGACTTCCGCGGGGTCGGTGAGCAGCACGTGGAATGGGTGAACCTGCGGGTGACCGGCGTCGGCCCGATTCCCCGGCCGCCGATCGACGAGATCGCCGCCGGCGACGGCACCGTCACCCGCGCGATGCTGGATGGTCGGCGCGCGTACTTCGATGGCTGGCGCGCGGTTCTCGTCGTCGACCGGGAACGCCTGGGAGCCGGTGACGTCGTGCAGGGTCCGGCCGTCGTCCAGGAATTCGGGTCCACCGTGCCGATCCCGCCCGGGTTCCGCGGAACCGTCGACCGGTTCGGCAACCTGCTGCTGACGAGAGTTGGTCCGTGATGGTGGATCCGATCCTGCTGGAGATCGTGGCGGGCACCCTGGCGTCGGTGGAGGCCGAGGTGGAGACCGCCATCGGCCGGACCGCCCGGTCGCCGATGATCCGCGACGCCCACGACTTCCGGGCCGGCATCCACGACGTGCAGATGCGGAAGTTGACCGGCAGGTCGTACTCGGCATTGGTGCAGCCGGTGGTGCGCGACTATCCGATCGATCAGATGCAGCCTGGCGACGTGTACTTCCACAACGACGTGTACCTGTCGGAAGGTGGGATCGGTCATCTGCCCGACCTGTGCGTCACCGTTCCGGTCTTCCACGACGGGCAGGTGGTCGCGTTCGTCCAGGCCTTCGGCCACCACGACGACATCGGTGGCACCGTACCGGGTTCCATGCCCTCGCACGCCACCAGCGTGTTCGAGGAGGGCCTGATGGTGCCGCCGATCAAACTCTGGGCGGCCGGGGTGCCGAACGAGGCGGCGCTCAAGATCATGACCCGCAACTCGCGGATGCCGGAATCGTTGGCCGCCGATCTCGATGCCGAATGCGCCGCGTGCTCGATGGGGGCGCGTCGGCTGGCTGACCTGTTCCGCCGGTACGGCCGGGACGCGATCGACGCGGTGTTCGAGGAGATTCTGCAGTCCACCACGCGGACCTACCGCACCGAGTTGTTGTCGAAGATCCCCGACGGCGAGTACGTCTGGGAGGACTACGCGGAGCACGACGGGGTGGACGAGCCGCGGTTGCACGCGCAACGAATCACCCTGACCAAGCTGTCGGCGGGCGACGGTGTCACCGACGGCCGGTTGATCCTGGATTTCACCGGCACCTCGCCGCAGGCCAAGGGCCCGATCAATCACTGCGCGGACTACGCGGACGGCGTGTTCCTGGCCAAGTGGCTGGCCCCGATCCTGCGCAATCTCGCCGATTCGCCCGAGCGGATGGCCGAACTGGAGGTCAACGAGGGGGTGGTCCCGCTGATCGAGATGCGTTTCCCGCCAAAGGGAACGCTGCTCACGCCGATCTTCCCGGCGCCGACGAACGCCCGCACCTTCGTCATCCTGAGGCTGCTGGGCGTGCTCGCCGGGGTATTGGCCAAGGCCGTCGACGGTCGGATGCCCGCCGACCAGGAGACGATCCGCTACACCGGCGTGTACGGGCGCGACGCGGACGGATCGCCGTACCTGATGCGGGAGGTGCTCGGCGGCGGCTCGGGCGGCAGGTATTACGCCGACGGCGAGGACACCATCCATGTCGTCCCCGATTCCCGCAATCTGCCGACGGAGTTCACCGAGGCGCAGGTTCCCGTTCATCGTCGAGCGTCTCGGGCTGGCCGTCGATTCGGGCGGTGCCGGGCGGCACCGCGGCGGTCTCGGCTACGACAAGCACATCAGGATGCTGGTGGACGCACATTTCATGTCGATCGCCGATCGATCGATCCTGTCGTGCTGGGGACTGTCCGGTGGACGGGCCGGCCAACCCTTCTCGGTGACGATCGATCCCGGCGGGCCGAACGAACGCCGGGTCGACGCCCTCGCCGACGGCGAACCGGTCGCGGCGGGCGAGGTGATCCGGATCCAGACCACCGGGGGCGGCGGCTGGGGTGATCCGCTGACCAGGCCGGTGGCCGAGGTGCTGCGAGATGTGCTCTGGCACAAGGTGTCCGTTGCAGGCGCGCTGACCGACTACGGCGTGGTGATCGAACCGACCGCCGACGGGTATGCCATCGACGACGAGGGCACCGAATCGGCAAGGGCGCTGATGGCGGCCGAGGTGCCGGCCGACCCCCCGTTCTTCGACCGCGGTCCCGGATACGCCCGGCTGGCCGGCGGCCGGGCCTTCGCCGAGCTGGACCGGCGCTGATGGCCGCCGGTTCCGTCACCGCCGAGGATTTCGTCCGCGACCTGTACCGGCATCAGTCCGACGATGAGCTGCGGAAGATCGGGCGCTACTTCAAGGACGGATCGGGAGACGACTTCATCGGCGTCCGGATGCAGCAGGTCTTCGCGCTGGCGAAGGACAGCGTCGACATGTCACCGGCGGAGATCTCCCGACTGCTGGATTCGCCGGTGCACGAGGCGCGGGCCGGAGCGCTCAGCATCATGAGCAAGCAGGCGGTCAAGAAGTCGACGTCCGCCGCCCGACGCGAGGAGCTCTTCGAGCTGTACCTGAGCCGACACGACCGCATCGACAACTGGGACCTGGTCGACCTCGCCGCGCCGAACGTCGTCGGTGGCTACCTGCTGGACAAACCGCGTGATGTGCTGTTCGAGCTGGCCCGATCCACCGATCCCTGGCGACGGCGGACCGCGATCTTCAGCACCCTCGCCTTCGTCCGCATCGGCCAGGTCGACGACACCATCGCCATCGCAACGATTCTGCTCGACGACCCGCACGACCTGGTGCGCAAGCCCACCGGCGGGATGTTGCGGGAAGCCGGCAAGAAGGACCCCGCCGCGCTGCTCGGATTCCTGGACGCCTACGCCGGACGACTGCCCCGGGTCACCCTCCGGTACGCCATCGAACGCCTCGACCCCGAGCAGCGACAGCACTACCTGGGCATGGCGTCCGGCTGAGCGCTCCGCGTGGCGCGCAAGGACATGCGACACGGCACCCATGACATCTGTCATCGCAGGGTCGTGACGGCCGGCCCAGGGAACAGACCGGCCCGGGCGACACGCTTGAGCCATGACAGAGCACACTTCACGGCGGACAAGCCTTCCCACGCCTGCGGTCGGCATGAGCGATGCAGCCCACTCCCCGGACGGGGCCGCGGTCCGACTGACCGGAATCCACAAGAGCTTCGGCAAGGTGCAGGCCGTGCGCGGGGTCGACCTGCAGATCTCGCCGGGTGAGGTGGTGGCGTTCCTCGGGCCGAACGGCGCGGGCAAGTCCACCACCATCGACGTCCTGCTCGGTCTGATCCGACCCGACTCCGGAACCGCCAGCCTCTTCGGCACCTCGCCCCTGCGCGCGGTGCAGGCCGGCCGGGTGGGCGCGATGCTGCAGGGCGGCGGGTTGCTCCCGGAGGTCGGAGTCGGCGAGTTGATCTCGATGTTCGCCGCGCTGCACCGCTCGCCGATGCCGGTGACCGAGGCGATGGAGCGGGCCGGGATCACCGACATCGCCAAGCAGCGGACCAGCAAGCTCTCCGGTGGGCAGGCCCAGCGCGTCCGGTACGCCCTCGCCCTCGTCCCCGATCCCGACCTGCTGGTGCTGGACGAACCAACCGTCGCCATGGACGTGGAGGTGCGCCGGTCGTTCTGGGCGTCGATGCGCGACTTCACCGGCAGCGGACGGACGGTGCTGTTCGCGACCCACTACCTGGACGAGGCCGACGCCTTCGCCGACCGGGTCGTGGTGCTGGCCGACGGCACGATCATCGCGGACGGCACCGGCGCCCAGATCAAGGCGTCGGTGGCCGGACGCACCATTTCGGCGGTGATCCCCGGCGGGCGGCCCGACGACCTCTCCCGACTGCAGGGAGTGGTCGCCGTCGAGCAGGAGGCCGGCCGGATGCTACTGCGCTGCAACGACTCCGACACGGCGCTGCGGGCATTGCTGCAGGCTGCGCCCGCCGCCCACGACATCGAGATCACCGCCGGCAACCTCGAGGACGCCTTTCTCGAACTCACCGCCGCCAATCGTCAGGAGAGCCACCGATGAGCACCACACTCGCAACCAGAACGCCGGGGACCGTCGGGATGACCGCGAGGTACGCCCTGATGTCGACTCGCAACGTGTACCGCAACGTCCGCTTCCTGGTGCTGACCGTTGCCCTGCCGCTGTTGTTGTTCCTGTTGTACGTCAACCTGTACCAGGGCCAGGACACCGGGAACGGGATCAGTGTCGTCGCCTACCTGATGGTCTCGATGGCATCGTTCGGCTGCATCGGAGCGGCCATCAACACCGGCGCGCGGATCGCCGTGGAACGGCAGACCGGTTGGAACCGGCAACTACGGCTGACCGCGCTCCCGGCCAGGGGCTACCTGGTCGCCAAGGCCGTGGTGTCGATGCTGGTCACCCTGCCCGCACTGGTGCTGGTGTTCATCGCCGGGGCAACCGTCGGGGACGTCTCGCTGACGGCCGGCGGCTGGCTGGCGACCGGCCTTGCCGTGTGGCTCGGCCTGATCCCGTTCGCGGTGCTCGGTCTGGTCATCGGATTCGCCGGCACCGTCGACACCGTGCAGCCGATCTCGATGATCACCTACCTGGGCCTCTCCATCCTCGGCGGGCTGTGGTTCCCGGTCGAGCAGTTCCCCGCGTTCCTGCAGGACGTCGCGAAGGTGACCCCGTCGTACTGGCTGGCCGATCTGGGTCGCAGCGTGCTCGTCGGTGACGGCGTTCCGACCACGGCCGTGCTGGTGCTGGCCGCCTGGACCGTCGTCCTCGGGCTGGTGGGCATCATGGCCTACCGGCGCAGCGGCACGAAGATCTGACCGTGCGGGATGATGGCTCGGTGGTGGAGACCAGGGACCGGGTGAACGGCCGGAACCGATGGATCGTCGGTGCCCTGGTCGCGCAACTCTTCATGGTCTCCGCCTTCGTGGCCGTCATCACGGCCGACGCGGCACCCGCCCTGATCGCGGCGGCATGCGTTCTGCTGCTGATCTTTTCCGGCACCTACGTGTTCCTGGTCGGGCGGTTGCTGCAGGCGTCGGTCGCGGCGCGGGCCGCCGTCGTCGGGTTGTTGTTGCTGCTCACCCTGCCGGTCTTTCTGGTGTTGGGTACCTCGACCACGTCGCTGTGGGTGTTCGTCGCGGTGGCCGGGGGGATGCTGTTCCCGTTCGGTGCCGCAATGGGGATCGGGGTGGTGCTGGCCGTCGCGATGCTGGCCATCGACGCGATCGCCGGCGATCCGTTGAGTTGGGAGCTGGCGCTGACCCTGGTGGCACTGACCGCCTTCATGGCCGGATTCGCCGCCAACGTCCGGCTGAACATCGAGTTGCGGCAGACCCGGGAGGAGCTCGCGGTTGCGGCGGTCGCCGCCGAACGGGAACGCATCGGTCGCGATCTGCACGACATCCTCGGCCATTCGCTCACCGCGATCGCGGTCAAGGCGGGATTGGCCCGCCGGCTGATGGGTAGCGACCCGGCCGCCGCCGCCACCGAGATCGGCGATGTGGAGCAATTGGCCAGGGAGGCGCTCAAGGACGTGCGAGCCACGGCGTCCGGTTACCGGGAGGTCTCGTTGACGGCCGAGCTCGGTGTTGCGGCGGGAGTGCTGCGGGCGGCGGGGATCCGGGCGGACCTGCCGGCGACGGCGGACGACGTCGACCCGGACGCGCGCGAGACGCTGGGGTACGTGCTGCGCGAGGCCGTCACCAATATCGTCCGGCATTCCGGGGCAAGGACCTGCCAGGTCGTCCTGCGCGCGCGCAGCATCGAGATCGTCGACGACGGAGACGGTGTCGACCGGAACCCGACCAATGGAACCGGCTCCGGCCTGCAGAACCTGGCCGACCGACTCGGCGCGCAGGGCGGCAGTTGCGAAGCGGGGCCCGGTCCGGACGGTGGGTTCGTGATCCGCGCCGGCCTGCCCGCAGCCGTCCCGGGTCGCACCGGAATCGGTTCGGCCGCATCATGAATCCCGGCGCCGGCGACTCGGCGGATGCGACGCCCGGCTCGGTGATCCGCATTCTGCTGGCCGACGACCAGGCCCTGATCAGAGGAGCATTCGCGGCCCTGATCGGTCTGGAACCGGACATGGCGGTGGTCGCTCAAGTGGGTAACGGTGCCGAGATCGTCGCCGCTGCACTGCATTCCCGGCCCGACGTGGCATTGCTCGATGTGCAGATGCCTGGCCTGGACGGGCTGAGCGCGGCCGCTGCGCTCGGCCGGCAACTACCCGGATGCCGGGTGATCGTGCTGACGACCTTCGGTCGCCCGGGGTATCTGCGGCGCGCGATGGAGGCGAGGGCCTCCGGTTTCATGGTCAAGGATGCTCCGCCGGAGATGCTCATCGATGCGATCCGGCGGGTGCATGCCGGCCTGCGGGTGGTCGATCCGGCGCTGGCCGCGGAGAGCCTGAGCCTTGGCGAATCGCCACTCACCGCCCGGGAGGCAGAGGTGCTGGTGGCGACGACTGACGGCGGCACGGTCGCCGAGATCGCCCATCGGCTGTTCCTGTCCGAAGGCACCGTGCGCAACCATCTGTCATCGGTGATCGGCAAGACCGGCGCGCGGACCAGGGCCGACGCCGTCCGGATCGCCACCGAGCGCGGCTGGATCTGACCGCGTCGCGACAACAGCCGTAGCGACCGTCCGCGTGCTGCGTGCGTGCAGCACGGCCGCGCCGCCGACCGGCAGCATCAGCCAGAACGTGCACAACCGGTACACCAACACGGCCGCGGCGGCCGGCGCCGGGTCCGCGCCGGCCGCGATCAGTCCGGCGAGCAGGGCCGCCTCGACGACGCCGATGCCGCCGGGGGTCACCGGAAACTGACGCAACAACTGCACACCCAGGTAGACGGTCGCCACGGCGACGATGTCGACGCTCGTGCCCACCGCCAGTGTCGCGCTGACCAGCACACCGAAGTCGGCGGCCCATTTCACCGCGGCCCAGCCCGCCGATGACGTCCAGGTGCCGGCCGGAACGGTGCGGACCGCCGACAAGGCAGCGGTGACGGATGGCAGTCGATCACGTCGGCGGTCGTTGCCCACCGGCCGGGCGGATGGCGGTGGTCGCAGGATCGCCAGCAGCAGTGCGACGCCGACGACCAGCACCAGGGATCCCACCTGGTCCCGCCCGATGATGCCGGCCAACTGATCGAGCAACGTCGGCCCGGTCAGCAGCAGGTACAACGCGACGAGGGTGCCGCTGAGCAACCCGGCGGAGGCGATCATCGACACCCCGATGTCGGCGTGGGTCAGCCCGGTGCGCCGCAGCCGACGGAACGTATAGCCCGCGCCGAACGCCGAACCCGCCGGCATCGCCATCGAGATCGCCCCGCTGGCCAGCGTCAGTTCCACCGATCCGCCGCGCGACAACCGGCCGCCGAGATCGACGACGAACCGCCGCTGGATCTCGGCGAAGGCGAACACGGCGGTGCACTGGGCGACGATCGCGACGACCAGCCAGCCGGGATCGACCGCGGCCAGCGACGTCGCGACCGCCGCCGGCGACGGCAGCTGGTTCCACACCGCCAGCAGCCCGACGACGAGCGCGGCGATACCGAGGACGGCGACGACCGACCTGCGGTGTGCCAGCGTCGTCACGGCCTCGATCATGATCATGATCCTGGCCCGCGAACACCGGTCGGGTCGTCGTCCCGGTGCCGACACTTCCGGCTACCACACCCGTGGTAGCGCACCCCGAGTGGTCAGTGATCCAGTCCGGGCCGGATCAACCCGCTCTCGTAGGCGATGACGACGAGTTGGGCGCGGTCGCGGGCCCCGAGTTTGGTCATCGCCCGGTTCACGTGGGTCTTGGCGGTCAGCGGACTGAGCACCAGATGTCGGGCCAGCTCGTCGTTCGACAATCCCATGCCGACCAGTCCGACCACCTCACGCTCCCGGGGGGTGAGCACCTGCAGACGCTCCGAGGCGCTGGCGTCCGAGCGCTGCGGGCGATCCAGAAAGGTGGTGATCAGGGCGCGGGTGGCCTGCGGTGAGAGCAATGAGTCGCCGCGCGCCACCAGCCGGATCGCCTCGAGCAGTTCGTCCGGCCCGACGCCCTTCCCGAGGAAGCCGCTCGCCCCCGAGCGCAACGCCGCAAAGACGTACTCGTCCAGCTCGAAGGTGGTCAGCACCAGCACCTTGACGCCGGCCAGCCCGGGATCGGCGACGATTGCCCTGGTCGCGGCCAGGCCGTCCATCTCCGGCATCCGGATGTCCATCAGGACGACATCCACCCCGCCGGCCCTGACCCGGTCCAGCGCCTCGACGCCGGTGCTCGCCTCACCGACCACGGCGAGATCGTCGGCGGACTCGATCAGCACCCGGAAGCCGGCGCGGAGCAACGCCTGGTCGTCGACCAGCAGCACCCTGATGACACCGGGAGCCGGGGCGGTCATCGCTCGAGCGGCAGGGTCACGGCGGTGACGAAACCGCCGTCCGACGTCGGTGCCGCGGTGAGCCTGCCGCCGACACTGCCCACCCGCTCACGCATGCCGATCAACCCGAATCCGCCCTGGGCCGCCGATCCGCTCGACGGCACGGCACCGGGCCCGGTCGGTTCGTTGGTCACCGTGACGGCGAAAACCTCTGGACGGTAATCGAACTCGACGATCACCGGCGCCCGGCCGGCGTGTTTGCCGACGTTGGTCAACGACTCCTGCACCGTCCGGTAGGCCACCAGGTCGACCGCAGCCGGCAGCGGGGCCGGCGCTCCGCTGACCACGGTGTCGATCTGCAGCCCGAGGGAGCGGAAACGGTCGAGCAGATCATCGATCCGGTCCATGCCGGGCAGAGGTTCGGCGAGGTTCAGTGACTTCGGCACCCGCCCCCGGCTCGCGGAGCACCGCGACGACGGCCTGCATCTCCGAGAGCACCGACCGGGCTGCGGACCGAACATGGTCGAGCGCCTCGCGGGCCTGCTCCGGTTGTCGATCCATCAGGTGCCCGGCAACTCCGGCCTGCACGTTGATCACCGCGATGTGGTGCGCGAGAACGTCATGCAGCTCCCGGGCGATCCGCAGCCGTTCGTCACCGACCCGGCGACTGGCTTCCCGTTCCCGCGACTCCTCTGCACGTCGCGCCCGTTCCTCGACGGCGGCGACGTAGGCGCGGCGGTTGCGCACCGCATCGGCCACCGCGATCGCCAGGGCGCACAGGGCGGCGACCGCGACAGGTCGCGGGTGCGACCAGTACTCGGCATCCCGCACGGTCCCGATCGTCAAAGCGCACAGCGTGATGACAACGGCGGCGATGATGGCCGGCCAGCGCTGTCCGGCCAGGGTGATCGTCACCAGTGCGGTGACCACCGCCAGGATCAACGGCGGTACGTCATGACTGAAGCCCTGCACCACCAGGTAACCGACGGCGGTGACCACCAGCACCGGCCACGGGTGGCTGCGCCGGAACATCAGCGCACCGCAAGCCACCGCACTGGTCACGTACGTCCATGGCGGTGGGATCGCATCGACACCCATCCGGTGAGCGGAGAGCAACCCGCCGACGGTGGCCAGGAAGATCAGGACGGCAAGCCCGGCGTCGAACCGGTGCGGATGGTCGCGGGTGAACGATCGCCCACCACCCGCGTTTCGGGGTGGCGGTCGACGGCGCCGACGGGTCCATCTGTCCGAGCCTACGAGCGTTCGATTCAGGCATCCCGGCGGCGGATCATCACGGCGGCGCCGACGAGCAACACCACCAGCCAGCCGACGAACACGGCAGCGCCGCCGACGGGCCCGAGCAGGGTGTCCGAACCGGTGACGCTGGTGAAGGCGGAGCCGGCGTTGGACGGCAGATAGGGCGTGATCGTGGTGTTCCAGTCCTCCGGAAGCACCAGTCGGGCCAGGCCGGGAACGATCAACAACGTCGCGACCACCACCGAGATGGCGCCCGCGGTGTTCCGCAGCAATGCCCCGACCGCGATGCCCAGCACGCCGATCCCGGCGAGGTAGAGCCCCGACCCGAGCACGGCCCGCAGGACGCCGTCGGCGGCCAGGGTGGTGTTCTTCCCGTCACCCAGGATCAGTTGACCCAGCAGGAAGGACACCAGGCCGGCCACCACCATCAGCACCAGCAGAGATCCGGCCAGCACGATCACCTTCGCCCACAACACCGGCAGCCGGCGCGGAACCGCCGCGAAGGTCGCCCGGATCATCCCGTTGGCGTACTCGTTGCTGATGAACAGCACGCCGAGCACCCCGACGATCAGCTGGGTCAGCGTCGTGCCGGACAGGCTGATGGCCGTCGGGTCGGTGGCGGCGAACGGTCCGCCGCCCGGTCGTGGCCCGGTCGTGGCGACAGCACCGGAGGCGACCGAGGCCGCCAGCGCCCCGAACGCGATCATCAGCGCTGCGGCGACGACGGCCATGATCGTCCACGAGCGGACTGATCGGAGCTTGATCCACTCCGATCCGATCACCCGTCGCTGGGTGACCGCCAGCTGTGTTGTTGCCGACGGGCGCGGAGGGGTCGCGGCGGCGCGACGTGGATTCGAGGTACCGATCGACGATTCCGAGGTGACGGCCATCAGGCTGCGCTCCGATCCATACGGGATGTCGGTCCGGCGGGATGCGCGGGGTAGTCGACGGCATCGCGGGTGAGGTCCATGAAGGCCTGTTCCAGGGACACCGTGCGGGGAGTCAACTCGTACAGCACGATCCCGGCCTCGGCGGCGCGGCGACCGACGGCCTCCGAGTCGAGTCCGGTGATCTCGATGACGTCGCGGTCGGCCCCGGTCCGCACCGAGACGCCGTCGGCTCCGATCAGCACCGCGAGTTGCTCGGCCTGCGGGGATCGGACATGCACGGCGCGCTGGGCAGCGCCCGCGCCGAGCTCGGACATCGGTATCTCGGCGATCAGCCGACCTCGGCCGATGATCACCAGCTGCTCGGCGACCGCACCCAGCTCGGTGATCAGGTGGGACGAGACGAACACCGTGCGGCCCTGGGCCGCCAGATCGCCCAGCAGGCCGCGAACCCAGAGGATTCCCTCGGGATCAAGGCCGTTCACCGGTTCGTCGAACAGCAGGATCTGCGGATCGGCGAGCAGGGCGCCGGCGATTCCGAGCCGCTGTGACATCCCCAGGGAGAAGTCGCCTGCCCGCCTACCGGCCGCGCCGGTCAGGCCGACCAGGTCGAGTACCTCGTCGACGCGCTTGGCGGTGACCCCGGTGGTCGCGCCGATCGCCCGGAGGTGGTTGCGCGCGGATCGGGCCGGGTGCACCGCTTTTGCCTCGAGCAGGGCGCCCACCTCGTGGATCGGCGCCCGATGTTCGGCGTACCGGCGCCCGTCGACGGTGACCTGACCGGAATCAGGGCGATCCAGACCGATGATCATCCGCATGGTGGTGGATTTGCCGGCGCCGTTCGGGCCGAGGAACCCGGTGACGACCCCGGGTTGCACGGTGAAGCTGAGGTCGTCGACGGCGATCTGGTCGCCATATCGCTTGCTGAGGTGATCGATGACGATCATGACATTTCTCCTGCCGGACAGTTGTGATCGCCACACTGCCGGATCGGGCGTCGTCCGTCGTCATCCCGGCGGTGGCAGTCGGCCGTACCACCACCGCCGTAGGGACCCTGAACGGTCGTCCGTCAGGAGAAGCCGCCGTCATGCCACACCCCGGCCGCGGCGCCGGATGCCGCGGCCGAGTCGCCCTGGCCGGCGAAGGCCCAGTTCCGCAGTTCGGTCAGCTGAACCCAGTTGAGCGCCTGCTTGCTGACGTACATCAGTCCGGTGCCCTGACCGTGCGACAGCACGGTGTCGCTCACGGCCTGAAAATGCCCGGGGGCGATGGAGTAGTGCCAGCCGGAGTCGTTGTCCCGCACCACCATGGTGCCCTGTAGGGACGAGAAGCTGTCTTCGAGCAGCTCTGTCAGTTCTTCTTTCGTGGGCATGTCCGTCCAGTCCTTTCCGAAACCTGTTGCTGTGGATGGTGTTGTCAACTGCGCGACGATCTCGTGGGCGATCGCCACCTGAGATGCGTTGTAATTACTGGATTCCGCCTCGTCGGCGAGTGGCTGCTGAACCCGGAGCACATCAGCCGCAATCGGATCCGAGAGTTGCACCAGCACCCTGCGCGACCCGGTGGGGGTCTGCAGCGTGCCGGCAAACTGCGCATCGGAGGTCACCCGCAGCGCGGCGAGGAAACGACGGGCCGACTCCGCAGGGTTCATCGTTCCGGCCATATCTCCCCAGCCACCACCGACATCCGACGAGATCTGCTGCAGCATCCCGGTTGATCGACCGTTCGAGCCGACCGCATCGTGCGGGATGTCCAGCGATCGCCGGAGCACGACGCGAACGGCGTCGTCGACCCCGGTGGACTTCGAGGTGTTGGTGCCGTCGTTCGCAAGAATCAGGGCCCTGGATTCGGTCCAGATGGCGAAGGCCAGTCTCGCCCGTTCGTCCGCGTTCTCGGTGATCGCCAGCGCAGCACGCAGATTTCGTTCCTGCGTCGCCGTCAGCGCAACCATTTCTCCAAGGCCTCTCTCATCAGCTGGACCAGGTCCTCGACGCTCGCGGTGGCGAGCCAGTCCGTGTCGCCGCCGCCGGCCCATTCCCGGGCCCAAACCTGGACCTGTGCAAAGGGGTAGCCCTGCCCGACATCCCAGTGGGTGGTGCCGCCGATGGCCTGCGAGACATCCCAGTGCGGCCAGATTCTCGGCGCGATCGGCCCGAGACCCTGTTCGAACCTGCTCCGCGCCTGCGACAATTCAGCGAGCGAGCCCCATTTCAACTCGTTCACGTCCCAGCCCTGATACGCCCAGAACAGGCCGATGGCCTTCGCCTGGTTCCGCACCGCCTCGGCGTTGTCCATCCATTCCTCGGCGCTCCATTCCGCGTACCCGGTCACCTCCGCACCCCACAGCATCGGATTGCCCTGGCCGCCGACATGTGCGCCGAAGCGATCAGGACCGAGGGTCTCCACGACCTGCCGGCGGTCCGACATCGTGTGCGGTGACAGCCCTTCGTTGGCCGTGTACGTGCCAGGACCGGCGAGACCGGAGACGTCAGCGGTGCCGGCGCACTGCAAGCAGTGCACGGCGACGCCGTAAGGACCGTGCTGCCACGGGCCGTAGTCAGGTCCGGACCGAATGAACCTGGTCTGCCCGATGGTGTCCATCAGGCGGCCTTGTCGTCGTCGGCCGGGTAGGTCGAGTACTGATCGGCCGGGATCTCATGGAAGTCGGGGTGCTCGGTCCGAAACCGGTCGAATGCGCTCCAGTACTCCTCGTCGGGGATCGCGCCTGGATCGTCGTTGAGAGGCATCGTGTTGCCCCTGCTAGACGCGGGCCGGAGCGGCCGCGACCGCGTGCGGGACACCACCGGGGGTGTCCGCATTCGGCACCAGGTAACCGACCGCGGCCTGCGTGAGCAGCCCGACCAGCGCGATCGTCAGCGTGCTGTTCCACTCCCCGACGGACAGCCACGCCGTCACCAGCCCGGCGATCGCCGTCAGCTGGATCGCGATCCATTTCCTCGTCGGCAGTGGACTCTTCTGGGAACTCTCCTGGGAACTCTGTTGGCCCTCCATGTGACCCTCCACAAAGGTTTTCCGGCGCCCGTTGCGACCGATGTGGAATGCAGATGTGGAGAACCCGCCATCAGATACGAAAAGAATCGATGTGGTCGGCCTTGTCCGGTCGGGATGATCACCGCCGCTAGGCTGCCGGATCGTGGAGATCGGCAGCGAGTCCGTGGTGGCCATCGCGATTGCGCTGCCGGTGGTGCTGTTGGCCGCGTACATCATCGGTCGAGTGGCCCGCCTGCTGCTGCGCGGCCGGGTGCAGGTGTCGTCGTCGACGACCACCGTGCTGTCGGTGCTGGGTATCTCCGGTGGCCTGTTGATCGCCGGTCTGGTGTCGGACGTGCGTCCGTGGAGCCCGCTGGCTCTGCTGCTGGCGCTGGGGGTGACGATGCTGCTGCTCAGCGTCTTCGCAGCGCTGGCCGCGAGGATGCAGCACCCGGTTCCACGGGAGCCGGTGCTGGAGTTGATCCAACGCGGCGAGTCGGACCGGCTGGAGTTCAAATCGAGCGCCAGGTGGAATCTGCACACCCGATCCCGTGACGACCGTATCGAAATGGTCATCGCCAAAGCGATCGCCGGATTCTCGAACACCGAGGGTGGGACGCTGCTGATCGGCGTGAACGATGCGGGAGAAGTGGTCGGCCTGGCGAACGACTTCGCGGTGATGAAGGCACCCGACACCGACCGCTTCGAGCTGTGGTTGCGCGATTTCCTGGCGACCACGCTCGGCCAGAACGCTGCGGCAGCGCCCGTCGTGGACTTCACCGAGGTGACCGTCGACAACGACGTGACGTATGTCTGCCGGGTGACCTGCCCGTCCTCGCCGCGCCCGGTCTTCATCCGGCCGGCGAAGGGCGCCGGCCAGTCCGAACTCTGGGTCCGGACCGGCAACTCCACCCGGCAGCTGAAACTGGACGAGGCGGTCGATTACGTGATGGTGCGCTGGCCGATGGGTCTCGGCCGTACGGCAGCAGCTCAGCTGCGGGCCGCATTCCGCGGCTCCGGCAGCTGAGCTGCGATCGAGCGAGGGTCAGTTCGCCGCGGCCTCGGCCTTGGCGGCCGCCGTGGACTCCTTGGTCGCGCCATTGGTGGACAGCGACGCCGGACGCCGACTCGAGGTGCGCCCGGACGAACCAGTGGTACAGCTCGAGCTTGCTGCAGGTGACCGATCAGCAGGTCGTTGCTGACCGGGTCGGTCTCCTCGATCGACTCGGCGGCTTCCCGGTAGTCGGAGATGACGCCCTGGTAGACGAGGTCGAGTGCGCCGAGGTGGGCGATCGCGTCGGCCCGGCCGATGGAGTAGTCGTCCCAGGTGCGGGCCTTGACGAGCGCGCCCGGAGTGCCCACCGGCGACGACGCCGAGGGTGGCGATCCGCTCTGCGAGCTCGTCGGCGTACTCCCGGGCGGTCTCGACCTGCGGGTCCAGCATCTCGTGGACGGCGATGAAGTGGGGTCCGACGACGTTCCAGTGGATGTGCTTGAGGGTCAGTGCGAGGTCGTTCAGGGCGTCCAGCCGACCCTGCAGGACTCCCGCAACCTCGGCGCCCTGCTCCGGCGTCAGCGACGGAACTGTGTACCGCGGCAGCGACTTGGCCATGTGATTCTCCCCGTTCGTTGAAGGTTCAGTGCAGGGCGACCCACGTGGCTGAAGGCGCGCCCTGCTCTGTCCCTGTTCCCCGAACGGGAGGAAGTGACACCGCTTTCGGCGGTGTGTCGCGGTGGCGTTCGATGCTGACCGGCGCTACCGGGCGTCTTTCGGCAGGCCGGAGGTGCTCGCGATGGACTGTTCACCCGTCTGCTGGACGGCGGGGCTGAGCGGCCGGCAACCGCTCCACGAACTTGATCGGCAACGGGCGCTTGACCGGCAGTTCCTGACCGTGGCCGCCCTCGGCGACGGCCTTGATCTTCGCCGTCTTGCTGGATCGGCAGCACGAACAGCACGATCACCATCCAGAGCAGCTGAACGCTGCCGGCGAAGGCCAGCAGGGCGCCGCCGGCGTCGTAGTCGCCGTCCCGGACGTTGATCAGGCTTGCGGTGGGCATGCACCAGATCGCCAGACCGGTGGTCATCAGCACGCAGTAACCGACCATCCGGGCGATCCTCGCCTGCAGATTGCGGTCGGAGGACTCGTAGCCGCTGTTGTCGTCGGCGAGCGCACGGATCGAGGAGACCATCCGGATCGTCAGGATGACCATGGCGGGGAAGACCCAGACGATGTGGTGGACCCAGCTCACCGGGCTCACCAGCACGCCGACCAGGCCGGCGATGGTCAGGCCGGCCAGTTCGTCACCGGCCATGGCCGCTCTGCGGGCACGCCAGAAACCCAACACCAGGACGATCGCGGCCAGCAGCAACCAGGGCAGCCGGCCGGGGGCGAACGGTGCGTCGAGCCGGGCCAGCAACCCGTTGATCGATTGATTGGTGGTGGTGTCCAGGAAGCCGACCCGGGAGGTCTCCCACATCAGCGAGGTGAAGTACTTCCAGGTCTCGGTGGGCGCGACCAGCGCGCTGAGCAGGTTGACCCCGACGACGGTCCCGATCGCGGTGATGGCCGCCCGCCACCTGCCGACCACGAGCAGGTAGATGATGAAGATGCCGGGCGTCAACTTGATCGCGGTGGCCAGGCCGATCCCGACGCCGGTCCACTTGCTGCCGCGGCGCCCCAGCACGAGCAGGTCGACCAGGACAAGCAGGCCGAGATAGATGTTGATCTGCCCGAAGGACAGGGTCTGCCGGAAGGGTTCCAGGGTGAACGCCGCCGCGGTGCAGACGCCGGCAAGTCCGAACAGCAGGGGCCTGGGCAGCCGGATCCGTTCCCGCAACACCAGGAAGACGAAGGCGCCCGCGGCGGCGATGATCGCGGCCAGCGAGATGACCAGCACGACCGGGTACGAGAGCAGCGCCATCGGCGACATCAGCAGGGCCGCCAGCGGTGGATAGGTGAACCCGAGCGAAACGTTCACCGGGTCGGGCTGGGCGTAGGAGTACAGGTCGTGACCGGACTGCCAGTAATTGATGGCGTCGTAGTAGAGCCGCAGGTCGAACTGGTGATGATGTTGGCCGACCACCTCGCCGAAGGCCCAGGCGGCCAGTGCCGCCATGGTCACCGGGAGCACAACCATCACGATGCGGGTCGCCCGGGGCAGTGAATCCCACCAGCGGACCACCCGCATGGAGGTCACTGTCGGTTGATCGGCTCTGGTCACGCAATGATTGTGTCAGAAAAGATCATTTTACCGATACAGTTTTGACCATTTCTTTACAGTTTGTCGATCGATCTCCCGGCGGTCTTCACCGGGTTGCTCCAGTGAGATCCAGATCATACTGATGCCGGTCAGATCGGCGTGGAGTTGAGTCGGCGCCTGTGGTTGATGTGCTGTTCCGCAACGAATTTCGCGTGCGGCCGGGCCCGTTCGAGTGGCCGACTGAGGTAAAGAAATAGTCAATGAATGGCGCCCGCGGAAACGACCGGAGGTTATTGGCGACCATTTCACCCGGCCATTCGTGAGCGAACTCACGTCCCTGATCACCCTGCTGGTGACCGGGGTCCGGGGCCTGATGCACGGTGAGGTGACCGCGGCCCAACTCGGCTGGGTGTTCCTGTCCTGCGCCGTACTGGTCGCGGTGTTCGGCCCGCTGACGATGCGCAGGTACCGGGTCAAGAACTGAGCCGGCGGCGGGTCGGTACGGTCGTCGTACCCGCGACGAGAAGGAGTCACCCGTGCCAGACGCCATCGAGGTCCGCAAGATCCCGCTGCACTCGGTTTCCGATGCGAGCGAGTTGGCGACGCTGATCGACGACGGCGTGCTCGATGCGGATCGGATCGTCGCGGTGATCGGCAAGACCGAGGGCAACGGCGGCGTCAACGACTACACCCGGATCATCGCCGACCGCGCGTTCCGTGAGGTGATCGCGGCCAAGGGCACCCGCACCGCCGAGCAGGTGAAACAGATCCCGATCGTCTGGTCGGGCGGAACCGACGGCGTGCTGTCCCCGCACGCGACGGTGTTCGCCACGCTGCCGCCGGGTGCGGTCGAGCCGTCGGACGAGCCGCGGCTGACGGTGGGCTTCGCGATGAGCGAGGTGCTGCTACCCGAGGACATCGGCCGGGTGGCGATGATCAGCAAGGTCGCCGACGCGGTGCGGGTGGCCATGGAACGCGCCGGCATCACCGACGCCGCCGACGTGCATTACGTCCAGACCAAAACGCCGCTGTTGACGATCAACACCATCCGGGACGCCAAGGATCGCGGCAAGACGGTCTGGACCGAGCACACCCACGAGTCGATGGACCTGTCCAACGGCTGCACCGCTCTGGGGGTGGCGGTGGCGCTGGGCGAGATCGAGATGCCGACCGATGCCGATGTCATGCACGACCGTTCGCTGTTTTCGGCGGTCGCCTCCTGCTCGTCCGGGGTCGAGCTGGATCAGGCGCAGGTCGTCGTCGTCGGCAACGCCCGCGGGGTCGGCGGCCGGTACCGCATCGGTCACTCGGTGATGAAGGACGCGCTGGACGCCGACGGCATCTGGGACGCCATCAAGCAGGCCGGACTCGATCTGCCGGAGCGGCCGCGGACGGCGGATCTGGACGGCCGGTTGGTCAACGTGTTCCTCAAGTGCGAGGTGTCGCAGGACGGTGAGGTGCGCGGCCGGCGCAACGCCATGCTCGACGACTCGGACGTGCACTGGCACCGTCAGATCAAGGCGTGTGTCGGCGGCGTCGCAGCGTCCGTGACAGGCGATCCGGCGGTGTTCGTGTCGGTGTCGGCGGCCCATCAGGGTCCGGACGGCGGCGGGCCGGTGGCTGCGATCGTCGACCTCGGCTGACCCGGTCGCGGTCAGCGGCGGGTGAACTCCAGATCGAAGATCTCGTGACCGGCGGCCAGGCCACGTCGTTCGAACCGGGTCCGCGGCCGGAACTCCGGTCGCGGCGCCCAGCCGGCGTTCACGTTGCGCAGTCCCTTGGTGGCCGTGCAGGCGGCGAGCATCCGCTCCGCGTACGGCGCCCAGTCCGTGGCCAGCCGGAAGACGCCGCCGCGGCACAGCCGGGAGGCGACCAGGGCCGCGAACTCCGGGGTGACCAGCCGGCGCTTGAAGTGGCGCGTCTTCGGCCAGGGGTCGGGGAAGAAGAGCCAGACCTCGGCGAGAGTGCCGGGCGCGACGAGCTCGGTCAGCACCTGGACCCCGTCGCCGCGCATCACCCGGACGTTGTCCACGCCGGCGCGGTTGAGGTGGTGCAGGGTCTGCGCGACGCCCGGCTTGTAGACCTCGACCGCCAGCAGGTTGATCTCCGGACGGGCCGCCGCCATCGCCACCGTCGACTCACCCATGCCGGACCCGATCTCCAGCACCAGGCCCGCCGGCCGGTCGAACATTGCCGCCGGATCGAGCGGCCCCTCGAGTTCGGCCGCCTCCAGGTACCACTCGTCGGCGTGCGTTTCGAACGCCTTGCGCTGCACAGCGTTCAGCCGGCCGCCCCGCGGATGGAAACTGACCACCCGGCGAAAGTGCGGAGGCAGCCCGTCACCCGGGACCACCGTGCGGATCCGTGAGTCCGGCATAGCGGGGAGGGTACGGCTGTCGGGCCCCCGGTACCGAATCCGAGATGCAGTTGTTGTGAATGCCGCCTGGTCAGGCATCCCGGCGCTGCAGCAGCACCAGCGCGACCAGCCACAGCACCAGGGCCCAGCCGGCGAACACCAGCAGCCCCTGGATCGGGGTCGGCCCGGTGTTGCTGCTCTGGAACAGGTCGCTGATGCTGCTGGACGGCGCGACCCACTTGTCCGCCGCGGCGAACGGCAGCCACGGCCCGACCTTCTCGCCGACGGTGGGGATCAGGGTGAACAGGCTCTCGATCAACAGCGGCCAGAGCAGCAGGATCGCCACCGCACCCGCCGACTGCCGGACGATGGCGCCGACCGCGACCGCGATGATCCCGGCGATGGCGAACAGCGGGCCGTAGCCGAGCACCTGACGCCAGTCGTCAGCCGGAGTTCAGCTCCATCGGCACCAGCGGTGACTGCGCCAGGCCCTTGGCCAGGTAGAACGCGGCCAGCGCGACGACCATGCCGACGACCAGTCCGAGCACGGCGATCAGCACGGTCTTGGCCAGCAGCACCGCCGGCCGTCGGGGGGCGGCCAGGAAGGTGTTCCGGATGGTGCCGAACCGGTATTCGGTGGTGATCGACAGCGCCGCCAGCACCATGAAGATGCTCATCCCGAGGCTGGTGCCGCGCAGCACCAGGTAGGTGATCGCCGCCCGGCCGCTCTCGATCAGGCCGAACAGCGTCGCGAAGCCCAGCGCGGCGACCACGATCGCGATCAGGCACCAGTACGGCGAGCGGGTGGAGAACAGCTTGATCCGTTCGACATTGATCAGCGTCATCGCGGGTCACCTCCGGTGGACGGTGAAGGGGCAGGGGCGCCGGGATTCTGGTACCCACCGGGCGGGGCGCCGATCGGCGGTCCCTGCGGCCGGATATCCCTGTGGGTGGATAGCCCTGCGGTGGTGGGTAGCCCGTGTGGCGCTGCGGAACCCTGAGGCGGATAGCCCTGCTGGTCGAAACCTGGCGCCGGTACCGCACCGGCGCGGGAGGTGCCGTACTCCAGCGAATCGCCGGTCAGCTGGATGAAGGCCTCCTCGAGCGATCCGGCCTGCGCCGACAGTTCGTGCAGCGTCAGGCCCGCGCTGCCGGCGATGTCGCCGATCTGCTCGATCGGTGCCTCGGTCACCTCGAGCGCACCGTCCACATCGGTGACGGCAAGGCCGGCGTCGGTCAGCGCCGTGCGCAGCTCGGCCAGCTGGGGCGACCGGACCCGGACCGACGTGCGGGTGGACCGCGCGATGAAGTCCGCGGTCGAGGAATCCGCGATCAGCCTGCCGCGGCCGATGACGATCAGGTGGTCGGCGGTCAGGGCCATCTCCGAGAGCAGGTGGGACGAGACCAGCACCGTCCTGCCCTGGGTGGCCAGGTTCTTCATGAAGGTGCGGATCCAGTAGATGCCCTCCGGGTCGAGCCCGTTCACCGGCTCGTCGAACAGCAGCACCTGCGGGTCGCCGAGCAGCGCGCCGGCCAAGCCCAGTCGCTGCTTCATGCCGAGCGAGAACTTGCCGGCGGCCTTGGTGGCGACACTGCTCAGCCCGACGATGTCCAGGACCTCGTCGACCCGCTTGACGCCGATCTTGTTCGAGGCGGCCATGAACCGCAGGTGCGACCGGGCGGACCGGTTCGGATGGATCCAGTTCGCGTCGAGCAGCGAACCGACCTTGGTCAGCGGCTTGGCCAGGTGGGCATAGGGCTCGCCGAAGATCAGCGCCTTGCCCCGGGTGGGGTTGTCCAGGCCGAGGATCATCCGCATGGTGGTCGATTTGCCGGCGCCGTTCGGCCCGAGAAACCCGGTGACGGTTCCCGGCGTCGACTGTGAACGACAGATCGTCGACGGCCGTCGTGCTGCCGTACTGCTTGGTCAGGCCGATCACTTCGATCATCGCGTTCTCCCCTGTTCGCGGTGGATCTCCTCCCCCCAGTAAACCGACTCCGTCCAGCGCGGCGCGGCGCGGTACCCCGTTTCGAGCCACCCAAACCGGGTTCGACAAATTGCTCAGCCTGCTTACCATCGAGAGCATGACGACGCTCGACACACGCCCCGGAACCGCAGAACCGACCGGTACGCCGGCACCGGCCGGCAGTGGCTCGTCCTCGCCGGCTTGCTGGCGGCCTCGTTCCTGGTCGCCTACGTCGGCGGCCTGGCCAGCACCAGCGGCGTCGACGGCTGGTACGCCGCGGCGGAGAAGCCGCCGTGGACGCCGCCGAACTGGCTGTTCGGCCCGGTCTGGACCGTCCTCTACACCGCGATGGCCGTCGCGGCCTGGCTGGTCTGGCGGCGCTGGGGATGGCAGGACGCCCGTGCCGCGCTGACTGCTGTACGCCGCGCAGTTGGTGCTGAACGCGATCTGGACGCCGCTGTTCTTCGGCGCCGAGCAACTGTGGCTGGGGCTGGCCGTGATCGTCGCGCTGGACATCGTGCTCGCCTGCACGGTGGTCGCGTTCTTCCGCAAGCACCGGATCGCCGGGCTGCTGCTGGTGCCGTACCTGGCCTGGGTGCTCTACGCGACCACGCTGAACGCCGGCGTCGCGGCCCTGAACTGACCGCACTCGTAGGCTGACCGGGTGCCACCGACGACCTCCCACCGACCACTGGCCGGCGCCACAACATCGACCCGGCGTTCACCGACCTGCCGCTGCGCAACCTCGCCGACGCCGCGCTCGGCCGCCGCGACCGCGGCAGGTGCGTCCTACGCCGACTTCCGGTTCGAACGGACTGATGACCGCCGATCTGACCATCCGGGACACCGCGGTGCAGTCGGCCACCGATGCGGTGTCCACCGGGTACGCGGTGCGGGTGATCGTCGACGGCACCTGGGGTTTCGCGGCATCGGTCGTCGCCGACCGCGGACGAGGCCGCCGCCACCGCCCGGCAGGCGGTCGCCGTGGCCAGGGCACTGGCCGGTGTGGTCGCCGAGCGGGTCGAGCGGGCCGACGAGCCGATCTACCGGGATGCGACCTGGGTCAGCGACTACCACATCGACCCGTTCGCGGTGGCGGCCCAGGACAAGATCGCGCTGCTGCTGGACCGGTCCGAACGGTTGCTGGCCTCCGACGGCGTCGCGCACACCATGCGCCGGCCTGTTCCAGGTGAAGGAGAACAAGTTCTACGCCGACACCGCCGGCACCACGACCACCCAGCAACGGGTCCGGCTGCAGCCGACGCTGACCGCCACCGCGGTCGACTCCGACACCGGCGCGTTCGAGACGATGTCCAGCCTGACCCCGCCGGTCGGCCGCGGCTACGAGTACCTGACCGACGGCACCTGGGATTTCGACGCCGAGATCGCGGTGATCGCGGCGTCAGCTCGCGGAGAAGGTGAAGGCGCCCGTCGATCGAGGCCGGCCGCTACGACCTGGTCATCGACCCGACCAACCTCTGGCTGACCATCCACGAGTCGATCGGCCACGCCACCGAGTACGACCGGGCCATCGGCTACGAGGCCGCCTACGCCGGAACGTCTTTCGCCACCCCGGATCAAGCTGGGCACGCCTGGTCTACGGCTCGCCGATCATGAACGTGACCGGCGATCGGACGGTCGCCGCACGGGCTGGCGACCATCGGTTACGACGACGACGGGGTCGCCGGGCAGTCCTGGGACCTGATCAGCCGGCGGCATCCTCACCGGCTACCAGCTGGACCGGGTGTTCGCCCGCCGGCTGGGGCTGGACCGCTCGAACGGCTGCGCGCACGCCGATTCGCCGGCGCACATCCCGATCCAGCGAATGGCCAACGTCAGCCTGCAGCCCGATCCCGACGGCGGCAGTCGACCGCCGACCTGATCAGCCGGCATCGACGACGGGATCTACGTCGTCGGCGACAAGTCGTGGTCGATCGACATGCAGCGCTACAACTTCCAGTTCACCGGGCAGCGGTTCTACCGGATCAGGAACGGCGAGCTGGCCGGCCAGGTCAGGGATGTCGCCTACCAGGCGACCACGACCGACTTCTGGGGCGCGATGGACGCGGTCGGCGGGCCGCAGACCTACCTGCTCGGCGGCGCCTTCAACTGCGGCAAGGGCCAGCCCGGCCAGGTCGCTGCGGTGTCGCACGGCTGCCCGTCGGCCCGGTTCCGCGGCATCTCGATCCTGAACACCGTCGCGGAGGGTGCGGCATGAGTGACCGCGGCATGCAGGGTGGTGTGCTCGAGCCCGCAGCAGATCATCGACGCGGCGCTTCGGCCGCCTCGACGCGGACGGCTGCATCGTCGTGGTGCAGTCGAGCACCGAGGCCAATGTCCGCTGGGCCAACAACACCGTCACCACCAACGGCCTCGCCCGGATCGCTGTCCTGGTTCGTGGTGGCGTTCATCGGCGGCGCGGCCGGCACCGTCGCCGCCTCGGCGGCGTCGGCGGACTCGGCGCGATCGGTGGCCGAGGTGGTGCAGGCAGCGCAGCGGGCGGCGGAAGCGGCGGCCGCGCGTCGGGCCGGGCGCAGGACGCGCAGCCGCTGATCGGTGCCCACCTCCGGCGCCGACCGTCGACTTCGACGAGCCGGCCGGAGTCGACCTCTTTCGACGTCTTCGGCGAGCTGCTCGGTTCGCTGGCGAACGGCGTTCGACGCCGCCCGGTCCGGCGACCGGATCCTGTACGGATTCGCCCGGCACGAGATGACCACCACCTACCTGGGGTCCTCCACCGGGCTGCGGCTGCGCTGGGTGCAGCCCACCGGACTGCTCGAGGTGAACGCGAAGTCCGCCGACCTGCAACGCTCTGCGTGGGCCGGGCTGTCGACAGCGGACTTCGTCGGCGTGGACGTCGCCGCGGTCGATGCCACCCTGGCCGGTCGGCTGGACTGGGCACGCCGCACCATCGATCTGCCGCCGGGGCGTTACGACACCGTGCTGCCGCCGACCGCGGTCGCCGACTTCCTGATCTACCTGGCCTGGAGCGCGGGCGCCCGGCCGGCGCACGAGGGTCGCTCCGCGTTCTCGGCGCCGGGCGGCGGAACCAGGCTCGGTGAGCGGCTGACCGACCGACGGGTTCACCCTGTTCAGCGATCCGCGCGGCCGCCGGGCTCGAGGCGGCGCCGTTCGTGGTCGACCGCGCACTCCGGTGACGAGGTGTCGGTGTTCGACAACGGCGCGCCGATCGGCCGGTGTCGACGTGCTGACCGACGGGGTCATCGCGAACCTGCTGCACACCCGCGGATCCGCCGCCGAGTACGGCGAGCCGTTCACGCCGTCCTGCGACAATCTGGTGCTGACCGGCGGCGATCCGGACCGCGGCGATCGACGATCTGGTGGCGGGTGTCCGGCGCGGACTGCTGGTGACCTCGCAGTGGTACCTGCGCGAGGTCGACCCGATGACGCATGCTGCTGACCGGCCTGACCCGGGACGGCGTCTTCCTCGTCGAGAACGGCGAGATCGCCGGTGCGGTCAACAATTTCCGGTTCAACATGTCGCCGCTGGATGTGCTCAAGCAGGCCATCGACGTCGGCGGGACCGTGCCGGCGCTGTCCCGGGAGTGGAGCGACTGGTTCACCCGCTCGGCGATGCCGCCGATGGTGGTCGAGGGCTTCAACATGTCGTCGGTGTCGCAGGCGCAGTAGCCGGAGCGCCGATGTGGCGTCAGGTCGTCTGTTGGGCGCTCGCCCCTTGGGATGCGGCGGCGGTCGGTGACAGGTCGGCCAGGGTCAGCGGATGCGCGGGAGGCTCCGGCAGCGGTCGGCTGCGTGTCGATCGTCAGGTCGGCATCGACGTGCACCAGCTCGCCGGGATCCATTAGCCGCCAACCAGTTTCGCCGTCCATCGGTTCGCTGGCGATGATCACCGCAGGAGCGTCGCGCAGGTCGTCGGACTTGGCGTGGATCCGCGGGGTGCTGCACCTCGAGCGGGGCCGGTGAGTGGGTCCGGTCCAGGACATACAGCCCGTGGGTGGCCGGGTAGCGCAGGGCCCAGAGCTCGTCGGGGGTCGCGACGATCAGATTCAGCGCGAAAACCGGGACGGTGGCGGCAATCCAGGACACCGCCTCGGTGATGGCCGCTCCGACATCCCCGCCGTTGCTCCTGGCGTGCGCGGTGATCAGCGCGAACATCCGCTCGCTGTCGGTCTGACCGCCGACCAGATCCGTGACTCCCAGCTCGGCCAGCCGGGCGTCGACGATGTCGAGACCGCCGAAAGTGCCGTTGTGCGCGAACAATCGGCCGTCCTGGGTGAACGGGTGGGTGTTGGCGACGGTGTGCGCGCCGGTGCTGGCGTAGCGGACGTGGGCGACGAAGGTCCGACTGTGGGCGACTGTGGCCTCCCGGCTGAATTCGTCGTCCTGCGCACGCCGCGATCGGCTGTTTGTCCAGCACCGGGCGTCCGTCCGGGCCGAACACCCCGATCCCTGCACCGTCCGGCTCCCGGTGACTCTGCTCACGCAGGCTGTCCGGCGCGTCCAGCAGCCAGAACGTGGCCGTGACCGGTTCTGCCCCGGCATGTAGTCCGAACAGTCGACACATGGCGCTGCCCCCTTCTCTCCCGCCGATCCGGCCAGCTGCCGTCACGCGCGCGAACGGTGAGCGTGACAGACCCAGCCGTCGACCGCTCGATGAGTGATGCCTTATTGTCATGACATACCCGGGGCGGAATCGAAATACGCAGAATTCTCCCGGGCCGACGACAGGAATTGTCATCGATCACGCTCGTGGCCGCCGTTGGGCCGGGCAACGCAATTCGAAAGCGGCAACGGGAAATCGGTCCAAGATCGACACCCACGAGATGTGCTCAGCTAACGGCATCTTCGCGCAACACCACTCGTCAACACACAAGATCAAACATTCGTGGCGAAAACCACAGTCCCCAAACGGGTACTTTCTCGATTCTGTGGCGTGGACTACATCCAATTCGCCGCCTGTGAGGGCATTTTGCTGACTAGTGTCGCCGGAATCGACACGGCACAACGGGGTGCCGACCACTTCTTCCCGGACGTACCGCGTCGGTTGCTCCGGGTTCCCGCCACCGATCCCAGGAGCTGATGCATGTGACTTCGGTCATCGACCCGCCCGTCACGACCCCCAAGGCCACCCCGCTCACCGACGCACCCGCGCAGGCCCACGGCATTCGGATCGTCGGCGCGCCTTCCGGGAACGTCCCCGGCACTGTTGTCCTGGGTGCTCGAGGTGGCCGAACTGGCGCAGCCCGATCGGGTGGTCTTCACCGACGGCTCCGACGAGGAGTGGGTTCGACTGACCGATGACTCTCGTTGCAGCAGGCACATTCACCCGGCTGAAGGCGAAGGAGAACTCCTTCTACACCGCCTCCGACCCGACCGACGTCGCCCGGGTCGAGGATCGGACCTTCATCTGTTCGGTGGACCCGGCCGACGCCGGCGCCACCAACAACTGGATGGAACCGTCGCGCGATGAAGGCGATCATGACCGGCCTGTACACCGGGTCGATGCGCGGCCGGACCATGTATGTCGTGCCGTTCTGCATGGGTCCCTACGACGCGGCGACTCCGAAGCTCGGCGTCGAGATCACCGACTCCGAATACGTTGTCGCCTCCATGCGGGTGATGACCAGGATGGGCGCGCAGGCGCTGGAGCTGATCAACAGCGGGCTGCCGTGGGTCAAGGCGCTGCACTCGGTCGGTGCGCCGCTGGCGCCCGGTCAGCAGGACGTCGCCTGGCCGTGCAACGACACCAAGTACATCGTGCAGTTCCCCGAGGAGCGGATGATCTGGTCGTTCGGGTCCGGTTACGGCGGAAATGCGTTGCTGGGCAAGAAGTGTTACTCGCTGCGGATCGCCTCGGTGATGGCGCAGGGACGAGGGTTGGCTGGCCGAGCACATGCTGATCCTGAAGATCACCTCGCCCGAGCAGAAGGTGCACTACATCGCAGCGGCCTTCCCCAGCGCCTGCGGCAAGACCAACCTGGCCATGCTGGAGCCGACCATTCCGGGCTGGAAGGTCGAGACGCTCGGCGATGACATCGCCTGGATGACCTTCGGCGAGGACGGTCGGCTGTACGCGGTCAATCCCGAGTACGGGCTGTTCGGTGTCGCGCCGGGGACCGGCTGGAAGACCAACCCCAATGCCATGCGCACCATCGCCAAGGGCAACTCGGTGTTCACCAACGTCGCGCTCACCGACGACGGCGACATCTGGTGGGAGGGCATGACGGACGAGCCGCCGGCCCACCTGACCGACTGGAAGGGCCGCGACTGGACCCCGAGCGGGCTGGATGCGCAGGGCAATCGGCTGGACTCGGCGGGCGAACCGTCCAGCCACCCGAACTCCCGGTTCTGCACGCCCATCACCCAGTGCCCGATCCTGGCCGACGAGTACTTCGCCGAGCCGCAGGGCGTGCCGATCTCGGCGATCCTGTTCGGTGGCCGGCGGAAGACCACCATCCCGTTGGTGACCCAGTCCAGGGACTGGCAGCACGGGGTGTTCATGGGCGCCACCCTCTCCAGTGAGACGACCGCTGCCGCCACCGGTGCGGTCGGCGTCGTCCGCCGGGACCCGATGGCCATGCTGCCGTTCATCGGCTACAACGCCGGCGACTACTTCGCCCACTGGATCGACGTCGGCAAGGGCGCCGACGCGAGCAAGCTGCCGCAGATCTTCTACGTCAACTGGTTCCGCCGGGACTCCGACGGTGGATTCCTCTGGCCCGGGTTCGGCGAGAACTCGCGGGTGCTCAAGTGGATCGTCGCAACGCCTCGAGGGCGAGGTCGGGGCGGTCGAGACACCGGTCGGTGCGGTGCCCGATGCCGGGGCGCTGGACGTCGACGGACTGCAGATGACCGCCGAGCAGGTCACCGCCGCGCTGGACGTCGATCCGCAGGAATGGGCCGCTGAGATCCCGCTGATCGAGGAATGGTTCGCGAAGATCGGTGACAGCGTGCCGACCTCGCTGCGCGACGAGCTCGACGGGCTCAAGCTGCGGTTGGGACTCGACTGATCGGCGACCGCGCCGACCCTGGCGAGGGTCGGCGTGCCGCTGAGTGGGCCTGACGAACTCGCGAGCGCGGGTGTTCGGACGATTCGTGATTACCTTGTCATCAACACATCCGCCGAAGGTGGTCGGATCGGGTCGCGGGTGGGATCCGGTCCGGCCGCCCGGGTGCAGGACCAGATGGCTGGGTTGGGGGTTGGTCAGGTCGTGTCGACCACTGAGACCGACGGTGCCGACGTCAGTGGCGCCCCGAAGAACGGCGCCGGTCCCCGCCATCGGGACAGCCTGCCGATCGACGCCGGCCTGAGCGGGTTCCAGGACGCGACGAGGCCCGTTCCAATGCCCGATGTGGCGCCGGCTGATGCCGTGACGGCTCCGGTCGTCCTGCCGGCTCCGGTGGAATACCGCGGTTCCCGGTACCGACGTGAGGCCACCCGCACCGACAAGGCGGTGATCATCGCCGATGCGATCGGGCCGTTCTGCGGTGTCGGCTCGATCATGTTCGCCCTGGTCGCGATCGCCCAGTTCATGTTCGACAGCACGCCGGGAGCCTGGGGTTCCTCACTGCTGGCAGCGATCACCTCGGGAGTGCTGGCCATCGGCTTCCTGCTCCTGCACGGTGGGCGGGGCGGCTGGATCCGATCACGATCACTGCCATTCGGGATCGCGGTGGCCGCGCTGGTCGGCCTCAACCCGCTCTTCTACATCATCGGCACCCAGATCACCTATCCGGCGGTGGGCATGCTGCTGGTGATCGTCGGGGTCGGCGCCCTGCTGCACGACTGGTTCTGGGCGACCGTGGTGATCCTGGCCCTGGACGTGGCCTGGATCCTGTGTGCGGTGGCGTTCGGGATCCCGGTTCCGCCGGCGATCTTCGCCGCGCAGATCCTCAAGGCCAACGCGCTGGCCATCGTGCTCAACGTCGCCAGGACGCGGACGGTCCGGCGGTTCGAGCAGGCCAGGCTCGAGGTGCACCGGCTGGCCACCACCGATGAGCTCACCGGGCTGGCCAACCAACGTGGGCTGATGGAGGTCGCTCGCGAACTCGAGGCCACCGGCCGGACGAGGACGAGTCATCTGGCGGTGGTCTACGTCGACGTCGACGGGCTGAAATCGGTGAACGACGCCCACGGGCACGCCGCCGGCGATGCGCTCATCCGTTCGGTGGCCGATGTGCTGCGCCGCGCCTTCCGGCCGGTGGACACCATCGCCAGGGTCGGCGGTGACGAGTTCGCTGTTCTGGTGGCCGGACCGGGCCCGGATGCGCTGGTCGCCCGGGTGCAGTCCACCTCGCGGAGGCCGGTCTGTCGGCCAGCATCGGCACCGCCGTCGCCGATCCCGCGTCACCGACGATCGACGTCGCCGACCTGTTGGACCGGGCCGACGCCGCGATGTACGCCGTCAAGGCCGCCAGGAAGAACGGCGGCATTCCTTAACCCGGCAGCGACCTCGCCGGTCGACCCAAGGCGGCTGACCGGCGGTCAGTCGTCGTCGGCCGTGGTGTCGGCGTCGATCGTGTCGCCCGTGTCCTTCGGATGCCTGCGGAACAGCTTGCTGACCAGGAACAGGGCGACGATGCCGGCCAGGATCGGCACCACCCGCTTCAGGATCGGAGTGGCCGTCGCCGACAACAGGTTCAGCTCGGCGGGGCGGCCTGGCCGGCGGCCGGCCCGGTTGCGACGGCGGCCGTCACCGGGGCCGGCGCGACGTACTCGGCCGCGACCTCGTCGGGATTCACCACGTCGATCAGCTCGGCGCCGCCCGGCCGTGCGACCGCTGAGCTTGTTCGAGACACAGTCGGCGAACTGCCCGATCAGCTTGTTCCCGACATCGACCATCACACCGCGGCCGAACTGGGCGGGGCGGCCGGTCAGCGACAGGGTGGTCACCAGATCGACAGCGGTGCGATTCGGCGCGAGCGCGGTCGCGGTGGCGGTGACCATCATCGCCGCCGTCGAGGTGGAACCGCCGGCATTGCCGGTCGCCTCGATCCGGGCCTTGTGGGCGACCGGGTCCTTCTCGACGATCTTCGCCGAGCCCTTGTAGGTCATCCGGATCGGACCCAGCTTGATCTTCACCGAACCGCTGAACTCGTCGCCGTCGACGTGGTCCAGGATCGCACCCGGGAAGCACGGTCCGACCTGCTCCATGTCCAGCAGGGCGGTCCAGGCCTTCTCGACGCCGACCGGGACTTCGAACCGGTGCTCCAATTCCACGACAGACCTCCGGGAGTGTGTCCGGCCGGACCAGCTTCCGGCGGCAGCGACCTGATCGTATGCCGCACCTGCCGGCGCCGCCCCGGCACGGTAACGCCGCAGGTCCCGACGGTCGACCGTCCAACTGTCGGACGTGGCGGAAGTCGAGAAGCACGGCGCTTCGTGCCACTATCGGGGGTAGTCGACGTCGATCACCGTGGTGCGATCCATCAGCCTGGTTTGCGTCGACAACCACCGTCACCGCCGACGGTCCGCGGGCAGCCGATGCGCACCCGTCGATCGCCGGTGCCGAATCCCGGCGATCCTGGGATCGGGTCCGACCGAGTGAGGAGTTCGCATGGCAGGCCCACCAGTCGCAGCCGTCAGATCCCTACCTTCCGACCACGGCAGGCGAGGCCGCTGCCCGCGGCGCTGCCGGACTGCGCGGACGGCCCACGCCGTCCGAGGTGATCGCCGGGCTGCGGGCGACCAGCCATGGTGAGGATCTGATCCAGTTGCTGTCGCCGGAGGGGACGTTGACCCCCAACGACGACTTCCCGATCGAGGTGACGGCGGACCTGCTGCGCGGGCTGTACCGGGACATGGTGCTGGTGCGCCGGTTCGATCGCGAGGGCAACGCCCTGCAGCGCCAGGGCCAGCTGAGCATCTGGGTGCCGCTGCTCGGCCAGGAGGCCGCGCAGATCGGTGCCGGCCGCGCGATGCGACCCGCCGACATGGCGTTCCCGTCCTACCGCGAGCACGGCGTCGCCTGGTGCCGCGGCGTCGATCCCACCCAGTTGCTCGGCATCTTCCGCGGTACCGACCAGTGCGGCTGGGATCCCAAGGCCACCAGGTTCAACAGCTACACGATCGTCATCGGCAACCAGGTGCTCAATGCCACCGGGTACGCGATGGGTCAGCGGTTCGACGGGGTGATCGGCTCGGCGCCGGGTTCGGAGGACGCGGTGACCTCGGATGAGGCCACGATCGCCTTCTTCGGCGACGGCGCGACCAGCCAGGGCGACGTGCACGAGGGCATGGTGTTCGCCGCCGCCTTCGATGCGCCGGTCGTCTTCTACTGCCAGAACAACCAGTGGGCGATCTCCGAGCCGGTGGCCAAGCAGTCGCGGGTCCCGCTCTGGGAGAGGTCGACCGGCTACGGCTTTCCCGGCGTCCGGGTCGACGGCAACGACGTGCTGGCCTGCCTGGCGGTGACCCGGTGGGCACTCGAGGAGTGCCGCTCCGGCAACGGCCCGGTGATGATCGAGGCCTTCACCTACCGGATGGATGCGCACACCACGTCCGACGACCCGACCCGCTATCGGATGGCGGCCGAGGAAGAACACTGGAAGCTGCTGGACCCGATCCAGCGGGTCAAGGTGCACCTGTCCCGGCAGGGTCTGGCGGATCAGGACTTCTTCGAGCAGGTCGCCGGCGAGGCGGACGAGCTGGCCGCCCGGTTCCGGGCGCACTGCATCGGGATGCCGAAACCGCCACCGGAACGCATCTTCGCCAACGTCTACACCGAGCCGCACCATCAGCTCGAGCAGCAGCTGGCGGGCCACCTGGAATACCTGGCCGGCTTCGCCGAGCAGGACGGTGGTCGGTGATGGCCCCGATCACGACCACCCTGGCCAAGGCGCTGAACACCGGTCTGCGATCGGCGATGGAGGACGACCCGAAGGTCATCGTGATGGGCGAGGACGTCGGCCGGCTGGGTGGCGTCTTCCGGGTCACCGACGGCCTGCAGAAGGACTTCGGTGACAACCGGGTCCTGGACACCCCGCTCGCCGAATCCGGGATCATCGGCACCGCAGTCGGTCTGGCGATGCGCGGCTACCGCCCGGTGACGGAGATCCAGTTCGACGGCTTCGTCTTCCCCGGCTTCGACCAGATCATCTCGCAGGTCGCCAAGATCACCTACCGGACCCAGGGTGCCTGGTCGATGCCGATGGTGATCAGAATCCCGTTCGGGGGTGGCATCGGCGCCGTCGAACATCACGCCGAATCGCCGGAGTCCTTCTTCTGCCACATCGGTGGGCTCCGCGTCGTCGCCTGCTCCAATCCGCAGGACGCCTACGACATGCTGCGCGCCGCCATCGCCTGCGAGGACCCGGTGGTCTTCTTCGAACCGAAGCGCCGCTACTGGGAGAAGGGCACCCTCGACCCCGAGCTCAACTCCGCAGCATCGGGGGAGCGCCCGCCACGCTGCTTCAGCAGCGTGCTGCGCCGGCCGGGCACCGATGTCACGGTCGTCTCCTACGGACCCAGCATGCCGGTGCTGATGGCCGCCGCGGACGCGGCGGCGATCGAGGGCCGATCACTGGAGATCATCGACCTGCGGACCTTGTCGCCGCTCGATCTGGACCCGGTCGTGGAGTCCGTCCGTCGGACGGGCCGGATGGTCGTGGTCTCCGAGGCGCCGCTGGAATCCTCGATCACCTCCAACATCGCCGCCCGGGTCACCGAGGAGGCGTTCTACTCGCTGGCCGCGCCGGTCGTCCGGGTCGCGGGTTTCGACACCCCCTATCCGCCGAGCCGGTTGGAGGACGAGTACCTGCCCGACCTGGACAAGGTGCTGGACGCGGTCGACCGGGTGATGGCGTGGTAGGCGCGCCCGGTCACCCGGAGATCCAGGCCGGCCGGAAGGAGTCGTGACCATGACCGGAACATCGACAGGCACTCGGCTGCAGGTCTTCTCGATGCCCGACGTCGGCGAGGGACTGACCGAGGCGGAGGTGCTGGGCTGGCGGGTCGCGGTGGGTGATACGGTCACCGTGAACCAGATCCTGGTGGAGATCGAGACCGCGAAGGCGGCGGTCGAGCTGCCCTCACCGTTCGCCGGCCGGGTGCACGCGCTGCTCGTCGAACCGGGCGTCACCGTCGAGGTCGGAACGCCGATCATCAGCGTCGACACCGATCCCGGTGCCGGCGATCTGCCCGACAGTGCGCCCGCAGCAGCATCATCCGAAACGGCCAGCCGCCCCGGCGACCGGGTCGACCGATGGCGAGGGTTCGGGCACGACCACGAACGGCGAAGGAGCCAAGATCGGCGAGGTGACCGCCGACGGCCGCATCGCCACGCTGGTCGGCTATGTGTCCGCGGGGGCGTCCACCGCTCGGCGACCGCGACGCGGGAACGGCCGACCTGCCGACGTCGCGACTGCTGCGCCGCAGCACGCCGTCGTCGATCCTGCACCGGCGTCCGCCGCGGTACCTGCCGACCATGCACCCCTGGCCACCCCACCGGTGCGCAAACTCGCCAAGGACCTCGGCGTCGACCTGGCGGCAGTGACCGCCACCCGGCAGGACGGGGTGATCAGCCGGGCCGATGTGGAGAATGCCGTTGCGGCAAAGGGTTCCACCGCGTCACCCGGCTCGGGCCCGGCCTACGACCCGGCGACCAGGGAGCACAGGGTGCCGGTCAAGGGCATCCGGAAGGCCACCGCGGCGGCCATGGTGGCCAGCGCCTTCAGCGCACCGCACGTCACCGAATTCCTCACGGTCGATGTCACCCCGATGATGGAGCTCCGCGACCGGCTGCGCCGGCGTCCGGAGTTCGCCGATCTCAAGATCGGCCCACTGGTTTTCGCGGCCCGCGCGGTGTGTCTCGCGGCCCGCCGGACACCGGAGATCAACTCGGTCTACGAGGTCGGCCCGGAACCCGGCTCCGACGTGATCGTCGTGAAGCAGTACGTGAATCTCGGCATCGCCGCCGCCACCCCACGCGGTCTGGTGGTTCCGGTGATCCAGGACGCCGATCGCCTGGATCTGGCCGGTCTGGCCGCTGCGCTGCGGGACCTGGCCGCGACGGCTCGCGAGGGCCACACCAGCCCGGCGCAGATGTCCGGTGGCACCTTCACCATCACCAACGTGGGGGTGTTCGGCGTGGACACCGGGACCCCGATCATCAATCCGGGCGAGGCCGCGATCCTCGCGCTCGGATCGGTCAAGGATGCGCCGTGGGTGGTGGACGGCGAGCTGGCGGTGCGGAAGGTCTGCCAGCTGTCCCTGTCCTTCGACCATCGGGTCGTCGACGGGCAGCAGGGTTCGCAGTTCCTGGCCGACGTCGGTGCGCTGCTCGCCGACCCGGGCCTGGCCATCGCCTTCTGAAGGCCCTCTCCGCTGCCTGAGCCGGAGTTCAGCGCTTGAACTCCGGCTTGTCCAGCACCCGCAGCCAGGATCCGTCGGGCTGCCGGCGGACCACCTGGGCCCGGGCGCCCGCGTCGTCCTTCGGCGGCGTGGAGGTCAGCGCGAGATCGCCGCTGATCAGGGTGGGTAGCGGCTCCTCCGGCTCGAAGTGGGGGGACTCGGCCAACACCGATGCCCAGAACTCGCGGATGGCGTCCCGGCCGACGGTGAACTGACCGGGCGGGAAGGCCATCACCGCGTCCGGTTCGTAGAGGGCCGCGACGCCGTCGGCGTCACCGGCGTTCGATCGCTCGACGAACAACCGGGTGATGTCCTCCGGGGTCTGCGCGGTTTCGCGGTCAGCCATGGGTGGTCCTCTCTCGCTGCGTCGTGCTGGTTCGCTGGTGCTCGTGCTGTACCCAGCCTGCGACGGCTCCGAGCAGAAGTCCAACAGCTGGATCTGATGGTGAGCAGAAGCTGTGCGTATAGGTTCAGCTCATGGAGCTGCGTCAGTTGGAGTACCTGGTAGCCGTGGTCGAGGAGGGCAGCTTCACCCGCGCCGCTGCCCGGGTGCACATCAGCCAGTCGGGGGTCAGCGCGCAGATTCGCCTGCTCGAACGTGAACTCGGCCAGACGTTGCTGGACCGGGCCGCGCGCACGGTGCGTCCGACCTCCGCCGGTGTGGCGATCCTGCCGTCCGTCCGGGAGGCGCTGGCCGGCGTGCAGGGAGCCCGGCGGGCCGCGGACGAGCTTGCCGGCCTGGTCCGCGGCCGGGTGACGGTCGGTATGGTCACGGCCTGCACCGTCGCGGTGCTCTTCGACGCGCTCGCCCGGTTCCACCGGCGGTATCCGGAGATCGAGATCTCGCTGCGGGAGGACTCGTCGGACCGGCTGATCGACGGCGTCCGGACGGGCGTGCTCGATCTCGCGCTCGCCGGCACCTCCCAGGAACTGCCGTCCGGCGTGGAGTCCGATGTCGTCTCCGACGAACAACTGGTCGTCGCGATTCCCGCGGAGCACCCAATGGCCAGAGCGTCGGCGGATCAGCCTCGAAGAGCTTGTCGACTACCCGTTGATCACTCTGCCGCCGGGCGCCGGGGTCCGGAACTCGTTCGACAAGGCCTGCAGTGAAAGAGGATTGACCGGCCGGATCGGGCTGGAGGCGAGTGCACCCGACGTGGTTGCCGGGCTGGCCGAACGCGGTCTGGGGGTGGCGATCCTGACCGACACCATGGCCGCTGCCCGATCTCGGACACTGCGGGCCGTGCCGATCGACGACCCGCCGCTACGGTCCCGGCTCGAGCTGGTCTGGCCCACGGGCGAGCGGGCAGGGACCGCGGCCAGGATCTGCCGCCAGGCCATTCGGGACGGCTTTGCCGCATCCGTCACCGGCTGAGAAGCGCAGCGCGCCCTCGAGAATCAGCCGGTGCCGGTCACTGCCGCATATGCCGCATCACCCAGCGCGACGGCCGGCGGTTTGCCGTTCGGAGCCGGCGCGGTCGAGGTCCAGGTGATGACCGTGATCTTCTTGTCGGGGTCGTAGAACATGTACGAGTTGGTACCCGGCACCTCGCCGATGTGCCCGTACTTCGACCCGATGCGGCCGATACCGAGCCCGTAACTCGTGTCGTTCGTAGGATCGTCGGGCTTCGTCGGGTTGAAGCTCGGTCATCCGCTTCGCCTGGAGTTCGGGGCTGAGCAGGCCACCGCCGGCCAGCGCCTCGACGAAGTCGGCAAGATCCTCCGCGGTGGAGATCGCGGCTCCAGCGGTCCAGCCCCAGGACGGATTCAGGTCGGTGGTGTCGATCGGCTCCGAGGAGCCGTCGAGGGCGGCCGCCTGGACCTCCGGGGACATCACGGTGCTGTCGATGGTCCCGACATTCGTCCCCCACGTGTAGAAGGTCGGGTGCGGATCGGGCACGGTGGCATCGGTGATGGCGGGGAACGAGGTTTCGGTCAGGCCGAGCGGATCGAAGATCCGTTGTTGAAAGGCCTCGGCCACCGGCATTCCGGTGAGCTGCTCGATGATGACGCCCAACAGCACGGTGTTGGTGTTCGAGTAGTAGTACCCCTGGCCCGGCGGGAATTGGACCGGTTGGGCGTAACCCATGGCGAGCAGTTCGTCAGGGGTCCAGGCCCGGCCGGGATTGTTGTCCTCTGCTCGTTGAGATCGGGGTCGAGGGTGTAGTTGCCGAGGCCGCTGCTCATGTTCAACAGCTGGGTGATGGTGATGTTGTCGCCGTTCGGGACGTCGGGCCGGTACTTGCTGACCGGGTCGTCCAGGCTGATCTTGCCCTCGTCCACCAGTTGCAGGATGACCGTCCCGGTCATCGGCTTGGTGTTGCTGCCGATTCTGATGTGGTCGGCAATGGTGACCGGGTCGGTGCCGTGCCAGGTGCGGGTCCCCATCGTCGTCGACCAGTCGCCCGTCCGGGGAGCGGATGAGCACGCCGGCGCCGGTGATCGACAGGTCCTTCATGAGCTTGGTCGAGCTGCGGTTGCAGCGCTGCGACGTAGGCCGGTTCGCCGCTCGCCGGTGCAACACTGCCGGTCCCCGCGCTGGACGCCGCCGTCGATGACGCAGCCGTCGATGACCCAGCCGATGACGAGGCAGCCGATGACGCCGCGACGGATGTTGCCGCGACCGCCGATGACGACGACGAGGTCGGACCGGCTGTCGACGAGGAGCAGGCAGTCACCACCAACGTCGCCGCCGCGAGCACCCCGACGAAGCTTCTGCGCATCGAGGGTTGGCCTGGACGTTGCGTCATGATCAGCCTTTCGGGCCGTTGGATGCCACACCTGTGGATCACCCTCCACGCTGCCCCAGCCGCGACCTGTGGTCTATGGGTCTAGGTCCTCAGCAGTGCTCACCACTCCGGCCGCGAGGTGCGGCGTGACGGTGGATCACCCAAACTCGGCGGATGTCGGCAACCCGAGCGCGCGTCATCCCGCTTCTGATCATCACCTGCCTGGCCCTGATCGGTGCCTGCTCCGGCACGGCGTCGTCGACTTCCACCAGCACGCAGCAGGTGTCGTCATCGGCCGGTACCGCATCGGCGGGTTCGGAGGTGGCCCCCGACCGCCAGCGCAGGATCCGCGGAGAGCACATCGGCTGACCCGGCACAGGCCGCCGCCATCCTGGACCTGGTCGAGCAGGAGATGCAGACCGGGCACCTCCGGTCGGTGCTCGTCCGGGTGACCAAGGACGGGCAGGACATCGTCACCGCGGCGCGCGGTGAGTCGATGACCGGGGTGCCGGCCACCACCGACATGCACTTTCGTAACGGGGCCGTCTCCATCTCGTTCGTGGCGACGCTGCTGCTCCAGTTGGTCGATTCCGGGACCGTCAGCCTTGATGACAAGGTTTCCGAATACCTCCCGGACGCCCCGCATGCCGACGAGGTCACGCTCGGTCAACTCGCCCAGATGACCAGTGGCATTCCCGACTACGTGCCGCAGCCCCAGTTCGTGACGGACCTGGTGAGCGATCCCTTCGCCGCCTGGACGCCGGAGCAACTGCTCGCCGAGATCGCGGATCTCCCGTTGCACTATCCCCCGGGAACGAACTGGAACTACTCCCACTCCAACTACCTGATCCTCGGGCTGGTCCTGGAGAAGGTGACCGGCAAGCCCGTCGACGAGCTGATGACCGAGAAGGTGCTCGGCCCGCTGGGGCTGGACAACACCGTGAACAACGCCACGGCGGCGATCCCGGAGCCGGCGCTGCACTCCTTCAGCTCAGAACGTCGGGAGCTCTTCGGGGTTCCGGCGGACCAACCGTTCTACGAGGAGTCGACGTTCTGGAACCCGTCCTGGACGATCACCCGTGGGGCCGTCCAGACCACCAACATCTATGACATGGCGGCCAGCATGGCAGCCATCGGCGAGGGCACCCTGCTCTCGCCCGCGTCCCATGCGGCCCAGGTGTCCACCGGCTTGCGCGGGTTCGGCACCGCCCAGGAGGGCTGTTCCTGCTTTCCCCAACAGGAGGGATATGCCTACGGCATCGGCGTTGTCACCACCGGCAACTGGCTGCTGCAGAACCCGTTGTTCAGCGGAGAGGCGGGCGCATCGGCCTACCTGGCGTCGCAGAAGATCGCGATCGGGGTGGCGGTGACCTACCAGCCGGAGGCCTTCGACGCTCAGGGCAACTACGTCAACCAGGCGGACATCCTGTTCCGCAAGATCGGCGCGCTGGTGGCACCCGACGATGCACCGCCCGTGAAGAAATGACCACAGCCGGTGAAGAATGTAGTGCAAGTAGCGGGCCTCGGCGGCGAATCGTAGGCATGTGTCGCGTCTCACCGATGAATCGGGCATCCCAGCGGCCCCTGCGGCGTCATACATAGTGCGGGGAAGAGCCGCGGCAACACAGCTGCATCCCCCGCGCCAGAGAAGGGAACCATCATGAGTCGCATCAGCAAGGCAGTACGCAGTCACCGGGACAGTGCACGGACCCGTCGCGAGATCAACCGGGCCATCGAGCGCGCAGCCACCCCAGGCGTCCGCAACGAGTTGCTCGCCATGGCGCAGATCCAGGGCCTCCCGCTGCGCTGATCTCGGCGCCCCGGACGGTCGGCGTGTCAGCGCCCGCCCGGGCGGGAGATCCGAGTGTTCTGCCTCACAACGAAGATTTCGTTCGGAACGTGTAACGCTCACGGGCCGGGCGTCGATATGCCCATTGACCCCGGACAGCTGCCGGACCCCCGACCTGGCAGCCGTCCGGGGTCACTTCGTACCCGGACCGCATCGCGCGCGGCGGCTACGCTCGGCCGATGTCCGAAGCGCTGCTGGCCATCCAGATGCTCCACGACCGGATCCTGATCAAGGTTTCGGGTGCGGCGGGGGAGCGCACCACCCGGGCCGGCATTCTGATCCCGGCCACCGCAGAGGTGGCCAAGCGACTGGTCTGGGGAGAGGTGGCCGGCGTCGGGCAACACGTCCGGTCGGTCAAGCTGGGTGAACGGGTGTTGTTCAGTCCGGAGGACCAGTACGAGGTCGAGATCGGCGGCGAAACGTACCTGGTGCTGCGCGAGCGGGATCTGCAGGCAGTGGCCAGTGAGCGCGCCCGGGGCGGTACAGGTCTTTACTTGTAGATGTGCGCGGCGATCTTGCCGGCGCACCCGCCCGTCACACTCCGGTGCGCCGGGTGGGCAGCGTCCTTCACCCTCTGCCTGGGGAGCGAACCGACATGGACACCTACGACATGATCGTGATCGGTTCGGGTCCGGCCGGCCAGAAGGCGGCCATCGCGGCCGCCAAGCTGGGCCGTCGGGCCGCCATCGTCGAGCGGGGCGACATGGTCGGCGGGGTGTGCATCAACACCGGCACGATCCCGTCCAAGACGTTGCGCGAGGCCGTGCTCTACCTGACCGGCCTGAACCAGCGCGAGCTGTACGGCCAGTCGTACCGGGTCAAGGACGACATCACGGTCACCGACCTGTCCGCGCGCACCCAGCACGTGGTCGGCCGCGAGATCGACGTCATCCGCAACCAGCTCGCCCGCAACCACGTCCATCTGCTGATCGGCACGGCGCAGTTCATCGACGCGCACACCCTTGTGGTGGTCAACGAGAACGGCAACCACACCGAGATCGGTGCGGAAAAGATCGTCGTCGCAGTCGGTACGAAGCCGGCTCGGCCGGCCAGCGTCGACTTCGACGGTGAGACCATCGTCGATTCCGACCAGATACTGGGCCTGGACAAGGTGCCGTCCTCGATGGTCGTCGTCGGCGCCGGGGTGATCGGCATCGAGTACGCCTCGATGTTCGCCGCGCTCGGCACCAAGGTCACCGTGGTGGAAAAGCGGCCATCGATGCTGGACTTCTGCGACAAGGAGATCATCGAGGCGCTGCAGTACCAGTTGCGCGAGCTCGCCGTGACCTTCCGGTTCTCCGAATCCGTCCGGGAGGTGCAGAAGCATCCGGCCGGGACGCTGACCATCCTGGAGTCCGGCAAGAAGATCCCGGCCGACACGGTGCTGTACTCCGCCGGCCGGCAGGGCGTCACCGACGAACTGAACATCGCAGCGGCCGGGGTGCAGGCCAGCAACCGCGGGCGGGTCGAGGTCAACGAGAACTTCCAGACCGAGGTCGAACACATCTACGCCGTCGGCGACGTCATCGGCTTCCCCGCCCTGGCCGCCACCGCCATGGAACAGGGCCGCCGCGCCACCTACCACGCCTTCGGCGAACCCGTCGGCAACAAACTCGGCGACCTGCAGCCCATCGGGATCTACACCATCCCGGAGATCAGCTACGTCGGCCGCACCGAGGAGGAGCTGACCAGGGAGAACGTCCCGTTCGAGGTGGGTATCTCCCGCTACCGGGAACTGGCCAGGGGCGCCATCCTCGGCGACTCCTACGGCATGCTCAAGATCCTGGTGCACGCCGAATCGCGAGAACTGCTGGGAGTGCACGTCTTCGGCACCAACGCCACCGAACTCGTGCACATCGGCCAGACCGTCATGGGCTGCGGCGGCACCGTCGACTACCTCGTCGACGCCGTCTTCAACTACCCCACCCTCGCCGAGTCCTACAAGGTCGCCGCCCTCGACGCCGTCAACAAGATGCGCGCCATCGCCAAGGTCACCCAGACCGGCATCTACCACCCGCTTCCCGAGTAACCCGGCCGGCTCCGACTGGTCGACGCCGCCCCGGTCGCTGCATTCTGTAATCGGATGGTCACGCTGTGTGCTTGCCCACTCCGGTGGAGTGATTTGTCGCATCGGGTGGGGGAGTGAGGCCGCCAGCTGTTGTCCGGTCCGCCTTCGGTGCGTCAACCTGCGCTGACGACTTCGGGCTGCGGCGAGAGGACACTCGATGGGCTCCGCTTCGGTTTCGACGTTCCCCACCCACCCACCGGGTGACAGTCGGCGGCCACTGCCGTCTGACACCAACCCCGTCACGGTGTCACCACGTTCGTCCTGGCTGCACGGCCCGGTCGTCGTCACCGGGGTGCTGGTGCTGGTGATCGCTGTCGTCGAATTGCTGGTGACCCTGGTGACCGGGAGCGATTCCGCGGTGGCGTCGTGGGTCAGCAATCTCGGTCAACTGGCCGTGGCGATGCTGGCCGCCGCGACGGCTGCGGTGACGGTCACCCGGCACACCGGGCCGCAGCGGCGAGCGTGGTTGCTGGTGGCGCTGGCCGCCACCAGTTGGGCGGTCGGTCAACTGATCTGGTGCTACTTCGACATCGTCCGGCACGGCGACATCCCGCAGGTCTCGATCGCCGACCCGTTCTTCCTGGCGTTCACCGTGTTGATGGTGGTGGCGGTCTGGCCGTCCGACGGCCGGCACACCGATCGACTGCGGACCTCGTTGGACGCCTTCATCATCGGGATGTCGCTGTTCATCATCAGCTGGGTGACCACGCTGAACCACGTGACGTCGACCGCGGCCTCCAGCGCGGCAGCGGAGCAGTCGCCGACCGAGCTGCTGGGCCTCTTCCTCAATCTCGCCTACCCCTGCGGCGACATCGCGGTGCTGACCATCGTGCTGCTCAGCGTCAGCCGTCGGATCAACCGCCGGTCCGGGTTGGCCGCCGTCGCCGCTGCGATGGCCCTGATCGCCATCTCCGACGGCTTCTACGCCTACGTGTCGGCCACGGGGCAGTTCGAGGCCGGTTCGGTGGTGGGTCTGGGCTGGACGCTGGGATTCGGCCTGATCGCCTGTGCCGCGTTGGCCGCGGGATTCGAGTCCCACCGCTCCGATCGCATCGGACCGACGTTCCTGAGCGACGCGCAGGCACGCCCGGCCCGGAGCCAGAGCGCCAGCATGCTGCCATATGTGCCGCTGGCCATCGCACTGATCGTCGTCGGCATCGACCGCTACCGCGACGGGGCGGATCGGGTCACCGGGGTCGTCCTGGTTGCGACGTTCATCGGCGTGCTGTTCCGGCAATACCTGACCATCCGGGACAACTCCACGCTGACCAGGCACCTGGAGAATCGGGAACGCGAGCTGCAGCAACAGGCTTTTGCCGATCAGCTCACCGGTCTGCCGAACCGGGCCCTGTTCACCGATCGGGTCGTGCACGCCCTCGAACAGCATCGCCGGAGCCTGCGGCCGCTGGCCCTGCTGTTCGTCGATCTCGACGACTTCAAGGCGGTCAACGACACCCTCGGCCATCCCGTCGGCGACGAACTGGTCATCCGGGTGGCCGAACGCTTCCGCGGCGCCATCCGAGCCAGTGACACCGTGGCCCGGTTCGGCGGCGACGAGTTCGCGGTGCTCGTGGAGGGTGACAGCGACGCCGTCCAGGTCGGCTCCCGGCTGGTCGAGGCGCTGCGCCCACCGTTCGCGCTCGGTGGTGAGCAGCTGGTCGTCGGTGCCAGCATCGGCATCGCCGAAGTGGCCGGTGAGCACCTGACCCCATCGCTCGACGAGCTGTACTCGCGCGCGGACATCGCGATGTACGCAGCAAAGCGGTCGGGCAAGGGCCAGGTGTCCTTCTACGAGCCGTCGATGGTGTTGCCGGAGGCGGCCGATCTGCACTTCCGGCCAATGCTGATCGAGGCCATCGGAACGGGCGCGATCGAGTGCGTGTTCCAGCCGATCATCGACCTGGAGAGCGGGCAGGTGCACTCCATGGAGGCGCTCGCCCGCTGGCAGGTCGGCGGCGAGCCGGTCGATCAGGAGTACTTCATCAAGCTCGCCGGGCGGCTGCGGCTGCTCCCGGCGTTGACCGATCTGATGCTCGATCGGGCGTGTGCCCAGTTGGCCGAATGGTTGGCAGAGTTCGACGTACCGGACCTCCAGGTGGGGGTGAACGTCCCGCCCGGCCTGTTGACGGATCGGGACTTCCCGCGAAGGGTGATCGCCGCCCTGCGACGTCACGGCCTTGATCCGCACCGACTGCTGCTGGAGATCACCGAGGAGGCACTCCTGGGTGACACGGCCGTCGTCGAACAGGTCGTCGGCCAGCTGCGCCAGCTCGGGATCTCCTTGTGGCTGGACGATTTCGGCACCGGATACTCCTCCCTGCTCAGTCTCCGGCAGATGGCCCTGCAAGCGGTCAAGATCGACATCGCCTTCGTCGCACACATCCACTCCGACCCGTCGGCGGAGCGCTTTCTGCGCGCGTTGCTGGCACTGGGCCGGGACCTGGACCTACTGGTCACCGCCGAGGGGGTGGAGAGCGTCGAGCAGGCGGCGATCCTGCGGAGGCTCGGCTGCCAGTACGCCCAGGGGTACCTGTACGCGCGGCCGGCTCCCGGCCAACGAGCTGGACCACCTGCTCCGGCCGGCCCGCTCGCCGCGCGCCGTCTCCGTCCCCGCACCGACCCCGGTCTGACCCCTACCCGGCATCGATCGGCGCAGGCGGAACAAAGTTGGCGGGAACAAAACTGAATGGGGCGGTGTTGTACGAAGCGGCCGGCCCTGGATGCGATGGTGGTTCTACTGCCGACAGACGGTGCGCCTCGTGCGCACGGCAGTCGAGCTTGGGCGATGCGGGAGGTTCGATTCCTCCCGACGGCACCACATGTTCCGTCCGCGGTCCGCCGATCGATCGATGTCCGACTATGAATTCCTGTTGATCAGCTCGATTCCCTGTCGATCAGCTCGGGCGATTGCCCCAGGCACGCGCCAGCGCCACCGCATGACGCCAGCTCGCCAGCTCCGCCGCCCGCCGTTTCGGGTCCATCTGCGGGCGCCATTCCCCTGCGCGTTGCCAATGCCGTCGCAACACCTGACGATCCGGCCAGTATCCGACAGCCAGCCCTGCGGCGTAGGCCGCACCCAGGGCGACGGTCTCGGCCATCATCGGCCGGACCACCGGGATGTCCAGGGCATCGGCGACCAGTTGCATGAGCAGGTTGTCGCCGGTCATGCCGCCGTCCACCGCCAGCGACAGGGCGGGGATGCCCGCATCGGCGTTCATCGCGTCCAGCACGTCCCGGGTCTGCCAGGCCGTCGCCTCCAAGACTGCCCGGGCGATGTGCGCCTTCGTCACGTACGAGGTCAGGCCGACCAGGATGCCCTGCGCCCGGTTGTCCCAGTGCGGCGCGAACAATCCGGAGAACGCCGGGACCAGGTAGCACCCGCCGTTGTCGGGTACGCCGGCAGCCAGGGTCTCGATCTCGGCCGGTGACCGGATCAGGCCCAGGTTGTCCCGGCACCACTGGACCAAACCGCCGGCGACGGCGACCGACCCTTCCAACGCATACACCGCCGGCTCGTCGGCCACCTTGTGCGCGACCGTGGTGATCAACCCGTGCCGCGATCGAACGATCTCGGTGCCGGTGTTCAGCAGCAGGAAGCTGCCGGTACCGAACGTGCACTTCGCCTCGCCGGCGTCGAAGGCCGTCTGCCCGAACAACGACGCCTGCTGATCGCCGATCACCGCACCGATCGGAATACCCGGTAGTGGCTCGGCGGTGATCCCCAGCCGGCCGATGCTCGGCCGGATCTCCGGCAGCATGGCCAGCGGGATGTCGAAGGCAGCGAGCAGATCGGCGTCCCAGTCAAGGGTTTCGAGGTTCATCAGCATCGTCCGGCTGGCATTGGTGACGTCGGTGACGTGCATCCCCGAGGTGCCCGGTCCTGTCCCCGGCCCCCCGGTCAGGTTCCAGACGATCCAGCTGTCCATCGTGCCGAACAACAAATCGCCCCGTTCGGCCGCCGGCCGCAGCTGGTCGTCCCGGTCCAACAGCCACTTCAGTTTGGCGCCGGAGAAGTACGTCGCCATCGGCAATCCGGTCCGCGCCAGCACCTCGGCAGGATCGATGCGTGTCGACATTTCGGTCAACAACTCGGCTGTTCTGGTGTCCTGCCAGACGATCGCCCGACCGATCGGAACCCCGGTGTGCCGGTTCCAGACGACCGTGGTCTCCCGCTGATTTGTCACGCCGAGGCCGACCACCTGCCCGGCGTCGACACCGGCGTCGGCAAGTGCCTGCGGAACGACTCTTCTTGACGATGGACCAGATCTCGGCGGGATCGTGCTCGACCCATCCGGGACGCGGGAAGTACTGGTGGTGCTCGCGCTGGGCGATCGAGACCATCCGGCCCTGCCGGTCGAACAGCACGCACCTGGTGGACGTGGTGCCCTGATCGAGCGCGGCGACGTATTTCTCGGTCACAGGTCGCGCCCGTGGCCGAGTTCACGGGAGATCGAGCGACCGGCCCGGACGACATGCGAGATCAACGCCGGGCGTAGTCGGCGCCGATCGTCACAGAGGCGCTCGACCGAGCCTTCGATACCCACGACGGCCACCACGTAGCCGCCCCGATCCCGGATCGGTGCGGCTATCCCGGCGACCTCGGATTCGACCTCGCCGACCGATCCCGCCCAGCCCAGGTCGCGGATCTCGGCGAGCTCGCGCTGCAGGACGACGCGATCGGTGATGGTCCCGGTGGTGAGCGCGGGCAGTGGTTGGTTCGCGATGCTGCGCACCGCGCCGGGGTCGAACGCGAGCAGCACCTTGCCGAGCGCGCTCGCGTGCAGCGGGACCACCGAGCCGGTCACCAGCACCTGGGTGCCGCCGTCGGCCCGGAAGACATGGTGCGCGACTTCGGCCCTGCCCGCGTGAAAAGCGGCCACCCTGGCGGACTCTCCGGTCCGGGCGGCCAGAGCGTCGGTCCAGTTCAGCGCCTTGGACCGCAGTTCGTTCTGATCCAGCTTCGTCCAGCCGAGCCGGAAGACCTCCGTGGCAACCCGGTACGGGCCGCCGGCCTGATCCTGTTCCACGAATCCGACGTCTTCCAGCGTTCGCAGGATCCCGTGCACGGTGCCCTTGGCAAGGCCGAGCGCGGAGGTGATCTGGGCGAGGCCGATCGGTTCGTCCTCCTCCGCGAGCAGCCGCAGGATCGCCGCCGCCCGTTCGACCGATTGCACGCTGCCAGGCACCGCCGGACCATACCGCTGCGTTCGACAATGCCGAACGACGGGTGTTGTGGCAGCGCTTCCTGGCTGGGTACGGTCGCGACCCGATGGGCACTGGGCCATGATGGGCAGGACTGCGAGGAGGCGGTGTGATGGTGATCGGTGTCGCCGGATCGTTCTCCGGGTACACCAACCGATCCACACCTGTTCGACGCAGGACCGCGATGCGGGTGATGGCCCTCGAGGCTGCATGACTTCGTGACCACACCCGCACGACACATACCGGGGTAGGGAGCAGGACAAATGAGTTTCACCACCACTGAATTGAATCCCACGAGTCGGCAGGAAGCGCTGGAGTACATGGCGTCGAACGAACTCGACGTGCTGGTGATCGGTGCCGGCGTCGTCGGCGCCGGTGCCGCGTTGGACGCCGCCAGCCGGGGGTTGAACGTCGGACTGGTCGAGGCGCGTGACCTCGCGGCCGGAACCTCCAGCCGATCCTCCAAACTGGTCCACGGCGGCCTGCGATACCTCAAACAGCTGAACTTCTCGCTGGTTTTCGAGGCACTGCGGGAACGATCACTGATCCTGGACACGCTGTGCCCGCACCTCGCCCGACCGGTGGAGTTCATCTATCCGCTGGAGCGCAAGGGAATCGACCGCGGCTACGTCGGCCTGGGAATCGGTGTGTACGACGTGCTGGGCGCCGGCAAGGGGGTCCCGTCCCACCACAAGCACATGAGCAAGAAGAAGACCCTGGAGAGCTTCCCGGACGGCAAGAAGGGCCACATCCAGGGCGCCATCAAGTTCTACGAGGGGCAGCTCGACGATGCCCGGCACACGATGATGATCGCGCGGACCGCGGCCGCCTACGGTGCGCACGTGGCGACCAGCTCCCGGGTGGTCGGATTGATCCGCGAGGGCGAGAAGGTCGTCGGCGCAACGGTCCGGGATCTGGAGAGCGGCAAGGAGATTCAGATCCGGGCGAAGCAGACGGTGAACGCCACCGGCGTCTGGACCGACGACATCCAGAAGATGATCGGCGGCAAGGGCCAGTTCCGGGTGCAGGCCTCCAAGGGCGTGCACATCGTGATTCCCCGGGATCGGATCAAGTCCAAGACCGGGCTGATCACCGAGACCGAGAAGAGTCTGCTGTTCATCATCCCGTGCCCGTGGAGCGACGACTTCTGGGTCATCGGTACCACCGACACCCCTTGGGATCTCGATCTCGCGCATCCGGCCGCCAGTCGTTCCGACATCGACTACATCCTCGAGCACGCGAATGCGCTGCTCGAGAAGCCTTTGACCCGGGACGATGTCGTCGGTGTGTATGCGGGTCTGCGGCCGTTGCTGGCCGGTGAATCCGATCAGACCAGCAAACTGTCCCGAGAGCATGCCTGCGTTTCGCCGGTTCCCGGACTGGTCATCGTCGCGGGCGGCAAGTACACCACCTATCGGGTGATGGCCGAGGACGCCATCAACGAGGCGGTCAAGGGACTGCCGGGGAAGATCGAGAAGTCCTGCACGGACAAGGTTCCGCTGATCGGCGCCGACGGGTACAAGCCGCTGTGGAACACCAGGGCCACGCTGGCCGCCCGCACCGGGTTGGACGTCGCCCGGATCGAGCACCTGCTCGGCCGGTACGGCAGCGCGATCCATGAGTTGCTGGGCCTGACCGAGAGCGAACCCGAACTGCTGCAGCCACTCTCGACAGCTCCGAAGTATCTCAAGGTGGAGGCCAAGTACGCGGTCACCCACGAGGGTGCCCTGCACCTGGACGACATCCTGGCCCGCCGGACCAGGATCTCCATCGACACCTGGGACCGCGGTGACGCGGCAGCCCAGGAGGTTGCGGAACTGGTGGCCCCGGTACTCGGCTGGGATGCCGCCGCGGTGGACAGGGAGGTGTCGCATTACCGGTCACGCGTGGCCGCGGAACGAGAGTCGCAGCAGATGCCGGACGATCAAACTGCCGACGCAGCGCGGCTCGGGGCGGAAGATGTCCGGGTGGGAGCGGGCTGAACCGGATGTCCTCGTTCCGACAAACAATGGGTCACATTGGTGTAACTCTCACAGATTTCCGTGACCGGCATCACGTTTAGGCGTAAGTTCTGCCCTGATCAGACTCATGATCAACTCGCTGTTCCCGGCGCCGTTGCCGGCATCACTACAGGAGGAACCAGTTGGACATCTCGAACGGGACGATCTTCGTCTCGGAAGTAGCGGGCACAGCAATGCTGTTGCTCCTGGGCTGTGGCGTCGTTGCCACCGCCATCCTCAAAGGCAGCAAGGGTGAGGGCGGCGGCTGGCTGCTCATCAACTTCGGCTGGGGCCTGGCCGTCTTCATCGGCGTCTACGTCGCCTTCCAGCAGCGGCGCACACCTGAATCCTGCTGTCACCCTGGCGCTGACGATCACCGGTGACATCACCTTCTCCCAGTCGCTGGTCTACTACGCGGCGGAACTGATCGGTGCCTTCATCGGTGCGGTCCTGGCCTGGCTGGCGTTCAAGCAGCACTTCGACGCGGAAGAGGATCCCGGCAAGAAGCTCGGCGTGTTCTCCACCGGCCCGGCCATCCGCAATTACGGCTGGAACACCGTCACCGAGGTGCTCGGCACCTTCGTGCTGATCTTCCTCATCCTGGTGTCGGGCGGCACACCTTCCGGCCTCGGGCCGCTGTTCGTTGCGCTGGTCGTCGTCGGAATCGGTGCCTCTCTCGGTGGCCCCACCGGGTACGCCATCAACCCGGCTCGCGATCTCGGTCCGCGTATCGCGCACGCCATCCTGCCGATCAAGGGCAAGGGAAGTTCGGACTGGGGCTACGCCTGGGTGCCGATTGTCGGGCCGCTGATCGGGGCGGCCTTGGCCGCCTTCGCGTTCAAGGCACTTGACTGGGCTCAATATTTCCCGGTCGCCTGACCGGAGCACCGCCGAAGCCGGCGGCGGATACCTCTGGTTTGGATCCGCCCGCCGGCCTCGAATCACCGGCGCCGGTCATGAACGTCGCGGCGCAATTTTCAGCATCAGTCCTCCAAAGATGAAGTGACGAAAGGGATGTAAGCGCAGATGAGTGAAAAGTTCGTAGCCGCGATTGACCAGGGAACCACGTCGACCCGGTGCATGGTGTTCAACCGTGAGGGGCGTGTCGTTTCGGTCGATCAGCGGGAACACGAACAGATCTTCCCGAAGGCGGGATGGGTCGAACACAACGCGAAAGAGATCTGGGAGAACACCCGGGCGGTCGCTGCAGCCGCGCTCAGCAAGGTCGACCTGACCGAGAAGGACATCGCTGCCGTCGGTATCACCAATCAGCGGGAAACCGCGCTGGTCTGGGACAAGAACACCGGTGAGCCGATCTACAACGCGATCGTCTGGCAGGACACCAGGACAGACGGGATCTGTCACGACCTCGCCGATCTCGGTGGCGGTGTCGAGCGGTACAAGGCCAAGGTCGGTCTGCCGCTGGCCACGTACTTCTCCGGGCCGAAGGTCAAGTGGATCCTCGACAACGTCGAGGGCGCACGGGAAAAGGCCGAAGCCGGCGACCTGCTGTTCGGCAACATGGACACCTGGACGATCTGGAACATGACCGGCGGGGTCGACGGCGGGCTGCACTACACCGAGCCGACCAACGCCTCCCGCACCATGCTGATGGACCTGGAAACGTTGAGCTGGGACGCCGACATCGCCAAGGACATGGGCATTCCGCTGTCCATGCTGCCGGAGATCCGTTCGTCCTCCGAGGTCTACGGCGAAGGCCGGGCGAAGGGCTCCTTCGCCGGGGTGCCGATCGCCGGCATCCTGGGTGACCAGCAGGCGGCGACCTTCGGCCAGGCCTGTCTGTCGCCGGGCGAGGCCAAGAACACCTACGGCACCGGCAACTTCATGCTGATCAACACCGGCACCGAGGTCGTCCCGTCGAAGAACGGTCTGCTGACCACCGTCTGCTACAAGATCGGCAACCAGCCGACCGTCTACGCGCTCGAGGGCTCGATCGCGGTGTCCGGCTCGCTGGTGCAGTGGCTCCGCGACAACATCGGCCTGATCGGTTCGGCGCCCGAGATCGAGACGCTGGCCGCAACGGTCGAGGACAACGGTGGCTGCTACTTCGTGCCCGCCTTCTCCGGTCTGTTCGCCCCGTACTGGCGCGACGATGCCCGCGGCGCGATCGTCGGGCTCACCCGGTACGTGAACAAGGGTCACATCGCCAGGGCCGTGCTGGAGGCGACCGCCTTCCAGACCAAGGAGGTCCTGGATGCGATGAACGCCGATTCCGGTGTCGACCTGACCGCGCTCAAGGTGGACGGCGGCATGGTCGTCAACGAGACCCTGATGCAGTTCCAGGCCGACATTCTCGGCGTCCCGGTCATCCGCCCGGTAGTCGCGGAGACCACCGCCCTCGGTGCCGCCTACGCCGCCGGCCTCGCCGTCGGGTTCTGGGAGTCCGAGGACGACATCCGCAACAACTGGGCCGAGTCCAAGCGCTGGGAGCCGCAGATGGACGAGGCGACCAGGGCCAAGCTGTACAAGAAGTGGAAGAAGGCCGTCACCAAGACCTTCGACTGGGTGGACAGTGACGACTGATCCTGGCGGGGTCGACGACTGATCCTGGCGGGGTCGACGCTGACCCTGACCAACCGGAACGCCCGGGCCCGCTTCGCGCGGGCCCGGGCGTTTGGCTTGTGCAGGCTGGGCAGTGCGTGTGGTGCGGGGAACGTGAAGCAAAATTCGTGCGTCAGCCGAAATGTGCTTCACGATCGGGGCGATCCACCGGCCGCGATCCAGCCGCATCGGCCAGAAGCGCCGGGCGTAACTCCGGCCGTCAGGTGGGCATCACCGCGGCGATCGCACTCACCTCGATCAGCGCGCCCGGTACGCCCAGGCCGGCAACCCGTGCCGCGGTGACCAGCGGTGGAGCCCCGGCACCGGCCAGCCGCGGTGCGATCGCGCCGTAGGCGGCGCCGAGGTCGGCCTCGGTGGCGATCAGCACTGTCCACTGGATCACATCGGACAACGAGGCTCCGGCGGCCTCCAGCGCGATGGTCGCGTTGTCGATGGTCTTGGCCGCCTGCTCCGCAACATCGTCGGACACAGTCTTTCCGGACTCGTCAACGCCGTTCTGACCGCCCACGATAGATCGTCGTGGCGCCGGCCGGCACGATGGCGACGTGGCTGAATGCCGGGCTGGTGATCAGCCCTTCGGGTTGCAGCAGAGTGATTGTCATGTCCCCGATGGTGACAGGAGAGCAGGACAGATCCTGTCCGCCTCTCGCCCGCGGCCCGATGCAGTGGCCGCGGGCGAGAGGCGGGTGGTCGTCAGTCGCGTGGGCGGTAATTCAGGTACACGACGCCGTTGTCGTAGGTCTCCGACCTGGCGAGGGTGTACTTGCCGGCCGGGGCGCCGTCCTCGAACAACCGCGGGCCCGATCCCAGGTTCACGGGATAGACGAACAGGTGCAGCCCGTCGATGAGTCCGTCGGCGAGCATCGCCCGGACCAGCATTCCGCTGCCGCTGACATAGAGATCACCGTCGACGGTGTCCTTCAACGTCCGGAGAGTGTTCGCGTCGTACGGGCCGACGACAGTCGAATTCCGCCAGGTCGGGTCCGTCAGCGTGCCGGAGACGACGTACTTGGTGCTGTCGTTGAAGAACGGTGCTCCCGGGTCGTCCTCGACGGTCCGGGTCGACCAGGGCTCCTCGAACATCTCATAGGTCTTGCGGCCCAACAGGATGCTGCGGCAGCGGCCGGTCACCGCGCCCAGTGCCTCGCCCATCTTCGGATCGAATCCGAATTCGAACGTCCAGGTCGGCGCGTCGATGACGCCGTCCAGGGTGATGAACTCGTGCACATGAATTTCTCCCACTGTTCCTCCTCGGTAGGTCCTTACTTCGACAACGAACGGCCGGCCCCTGCCAGGACACTGCCCGATCAAGAATTTCCGCGCCGCGTCAGATCGTGCGCTCGTGTCCGGCCGCCAGTTCGGTGGCCCGCATCAGGACGGCATCCACCATGGCCGGAGTGAGCCGACCGGTGAAGGTGTTCTGCTGGCTGACGTGGTAGCAGCCCAGTACCCAGAGCCGCCGGCCGTCGGGGTGCAGCAGTTCGATCTCCGCGCCGTGGCCGAACACCGGACGGGGCCGGGGAATCAGCCAACCGCCCTCGGCCAACGACCGCAGCAGCGCCTGCCAGCCGATCGCACCCAGGGTGACGGCCACCCGGACCGTGCCGGCGAGCAGCTCGAGTTCACGGGTCAGGTAGGCCGAACACGTGCGCAACTCGTCCGGCGTGGGCTTGTTGGCCGGCGGCGCGCAGTGCACGGGCGCGGTGATCCGAAGGTCGGTGAGTTCGAGGCCGTCGCCGATCCGGACCGCTGTCGGCTGTGATGCGTAGCCGGTGCGGTGCAGGGCGGCGAAGAGCACCTCACCGCTGCGGTCACCGGTGAACATCCGGCCCGTTCGATTGCCGCCGTGCGCGGCGGGCGCCAGCCCGACGATCAGCACCCGGGCGTCGGCCGGCCCGAACCCCGGAACCGGCCGACCCCAATAGGTCTCGTCCTGAAAGGACAGCCGCTTGACCACTGCGACGTGCTCGCGCCAGGCGACCAGCCGGGGGCAGGCACGGCACCCGACGATCAGGGCGTCCAACTCCTGGACCGAGTCGACCGACGCCGCAACCCGGGCCGGTGAACCGGTATCCGTCGTGCTGCGCTCGGTCACCGCGCCAGCCTAGGACTTCAGAAGCCGCCCTCCGGCACGTCCATCAACGAGCTGTCGGCGTTCTCGACGATGGCCCTGCGGGCCGCGAGCTCCGGCAGCACATTGCGGGCGAACCAGTGCGCCACCGCGATCTTGCCGGCGTAGAAATCGGTGTCCTTGGCGGAGGCTCCGGCGTCGAGTGCCGCCTCCGCGACCTCGGCCTGCCGCACCAGCAGATATCCGATCAACAGATCGCCGACGCTCATCAGCAGGCTCACGGCGTGCTCGCCGACCTTGTAGATCGAATGCGGCTCCTGCATCGAGGCCATGGCGTAGCCGACAAGTGCACCGACCGTCGCCTGCACGTCCTTGAGCGCGGCGCCGAGCAGCACCAGCTCTTCCTTGTTCCGGCCGTCGGTGTTCTCCGACAGCGATGTCTCGATGAACGTGGAGATCTCACCGGCGATGACGCCGAGCGCGGCCCCGCCGTCCTTGACGATCTTGCGAAAGAAGAAGTCCTGCGCCTGGATCGCGGTGGTGCCCTCGTACAGGGTGTCGATCTTCGAGTCGCGCAGGTACTGCTCGATCGGGTAGTCCTGGGTGTAGCCGGAGCCACCGAAGACCTGCAGCGACAACGCCAGGTTCTCGTACGCCCGCTCCGAACCGACACCCTTGACGATCGGCAGCAGCAGGTCGTTGACGTGCTTGGCGGACTGCATGGCCGCCGGATCCAGTTCGCCACCGGCGATCCGGTCCTGCCAGCTCGCCGTGTAGAGGTAGACCGCGCGCAGGCCCTCGGCGTAGGCCTTCTGCTTCATCAGGATCCGGCGCACGTCGGGGTGGTGGATGATCGTCACCCGGGGGGCCGTCTTGTCGTTCGCCTTGGTCAGGTCGGCACTCTGGACCCGCTGCTTCGCGTACTCCAGGGCGTTGAGGTATCCGGTCGACAGAGTCGCGATGGCCTTGGTGCCGACCATCATCCGGGCGTACTCGATCACCTGGAACATCTGCGCAATGCCGTCGTGCTTGTCCCCCAACAGGTATCCGATCGCCGGCTGCCCGTGGATGCCGAAGCTGAGCTCGCAGGTGGTGGAGACCTTCAGCCCCATCTTGTGTTCCAGGCCGGTGACGAAGACGCCGTTGCGCTCACCGAGCTCACCGGTCGCCGGGTCGAAGAGGAACTTCGGTACCACGAACAGACTCAGACCCTTGGTGCCGGGACGGTTCTCGATGCCGGGTCCCTCGGGCCTTGCCAGCACCAGGTGCACGATGTTGTCCACCATGTCCGACTCAGCGGAGGTGATGAATCGCTTCACGCCCTCCAGATGCCAGGAGCCGTCGGGCTGCAGGATCGCCTTGGTCCGGCCGGCTCCGACGTCACTGCCGGCGTCGGGCTCGGTCAGCACCATGGTCGAGCCCCAGTGCTTCTCGATCATGGTCTCGGCCATCTGCTGCTGCAGCGGGGTGCCGTTGTGGTGCACCACGGCCGCAAAATTCGGTCCACCGGAGTACATGAACAGCGCCGGGTTGGCACCCAGCACCAGTTCGGCCGCCGCCCAGCGCAAGCTGGGGGAAGCGCCGTAGCCGCCGAGTTCGGTGGGCAGTTCCAGGCGGTACCACTCACCGTCGACCAGCGCCTTGTACGACTTCTTGAACGAGTCGGGAAGGGTGACGCTGAAGGTGGCCGGGTCATACAGCGGCGGGTTGCGGTCGGCATCGGCGAACGACGCAGCGATCGGCCCGGATGCGACCTTCTCCAGTTCGTGCAGGACTCCACGCGCGGTCTCGGCGTCCATCTCGGCGAACGGACCGACACCCATCCTCTCGCCGGCCCCCAGTACCTCGAACAGGTTGAACTCGAGATCACGGACGTTCGAACGGTAGTGGCTCATGGCCGGTGCTCCTTGAACGGTGAAGGTGGATAACTTGCGATCTACGGGTGCGATCTACTGACGGAGCAGGCAATCGACGGCGCCGGATGACACGAGGTCACCTCGACGGTGTTAACCCAGGTTATTACTGGCCAGTAACTTACGCAAGGAGGAGCGCTGATGCCCCCGAGGACGAAGGTCGCCGAGCTCGTACTGGTGACCGAACGGCGGGTCGCGGAGCTGTTCCCGGCGGGCGGCGCGGGCCGGATGGAGGCCAGTGGGGTACTCGCCGACGACAAAGGATTCCTGGTGATCTTCGACGATTCCCGCAACATCGGTCGCGTCGGACCCGACCTCGCTGATCCCGCCGGCAATGTCGTGATCACCCCGACCGGCGCTGCCGACTCGCCGGCCTGGGACGGCTACGAGGACATCGCGCGCGACCCGCTGACCGGCGACTACCACCTCCTGGTGGAGGCGGCCGAACATGCCGACGGCGACTGGATGGCCAAGGTGGAACGGGTCGATGCCGGCTTCACCCGGCTGTCGTCGTCCTGGCTGCCGTTCCGGCTGCCCGACGCCGGCAAGGGTATGGAGGGATTGACCTGCGTGGTCCGCGACGGGGTGGCCCACCTGCTCGCGATCTGCGAGGGGAACCGCTGCGAGGGCGGCAAGGACGGCCGGCGACCCGGCGGTGGGCGGATCCAGGTCTTCACCCCGAGCGGCACCGACTGGACCCACAGCGCGACCATCGACCTGCCGGAGTACCTGTGGTTCGTCGACCACAGCAGCGTCTCGGTGCAGGGCGACCGCATCGCGGTGACGTCGCAGGAATCGTCGGCGCTGTGGCTGGGGCGGCTGGAGCCGGACAGCTGGCGGATCGCCGACGACGGCACGGTCTACGAATTCCCGCGGGATTCCGGCCAAGTCGTCTACTGCCTGGTCGAGGGAGTCTCGTTCATCGACGAGAACCGGTTCGTCGTGGTGTCCGACAGGGCGAAGTCCAGTGCGCCCGGTCGCTGTCGCGACAAGCAGCAGTCGGTGCACATCTTCGCGCTACCCGGCTGAAGACCCTGCGACTGGAATGCGACTGCCGTCGGGAACTCAGCGCTCGGTGTCGTGCCTGTCGTACGTGGCCTCGTCGACCTCGTCCACGGAGTCGGGAGCGTTGGGGTCGACGTCGTGCCGGTCGAAGGTCGCCTCGTCCCGCTCCTGAACGGCGTCGGGAGCGGTGGCGTCGACGTCGTGCCGGTCGAACGAGGCCTGCTCCTCCGACCCCAGGGTGTCGTCGGGTGCATTGACGTTGACGTCGTGACGGGAGAAGTCCGCGGCGTGCGCGGCCCCGGGCAGGGATCCGGGTGCCGGGTCGTGATCGGGCGTCGGAGTTGCGCCGGTGTCGGTCATGTGATCGAGCATGCCACGAGAAGCCGGTCGATGCGCGGCCTTGCGGGTCGCACGTCGGTGATCACCGCAGGCTCCGTCGACGTCGCACTCGGCCGTTCACCTCACCGGGTGACCTCACGGTCAGTGCACCGCGATCTCGCGCAGCTGGGGGTCGCCCTCGTCGGCGTGATAATCCTTGCCCCTGGTGGCATCTCGACCGTCACGGACGCCGGCCATCCGCAGGGCGACGGTGACCAGGACCGCCACCAGCAGGTTGGCCGCGAGCGCGACGATCCCGACATAGATCTGCACCGTGGATCCCTCGAACGGGTGCCAGCCGAAGATCGAGAGCTGCGAGAGGGTCAGCGCCGAACCGCCGAAGTGTTCCTTGCCGATGGCCGGGTTGGGGATCGTCCAGAGCAGGTAGAGGCCCCAGGCCATGCCGACCGCCCACCCGGCGATGAGTGCCTTGGAATGCAACCAGCGGGTGTAGAGGGCGATCGCGACGGCCGGCAGGGTCTGCAGGATGATCACCCCGCCGATCAGTTGCAGGTCGATCGAGAACTGCGGATCGATGAACAGGATGAACAGCACCGCGCCGAATTTGACCACCAGGGATGCCCACTTCGCCTGGGTGGCTTCCTGTTTCGGGGTGGCGTTCTTGGCCAGGTACTCCTTGTAGATGTTGCGGGTCCACAGGTTTGCCGCCGCGATCGACATGATCGCCGCCGGTACCAGGGCGCCGATACCGATGGCGGCGTAGGCCACCCCGGCGAACCAGTCGGGGAACTGGCTGTTGAACAGCTCCGGCACCAGGGTGTTGCTGTCCACCCGGCCGGTCGACTCGTTGGTGATCGGGTTGACGCCGGCCGCGATGGCGACGTAGCCGAGCAGGGCGAGAAGTCCGAGCAGGAAGGAGTAGGCCGGCAGCGCGATCATGTTCTTCTTGATCACGTTCCGCCCGCGGGAGGCGAGAATCCCGGTGGCCGAATGTGGGTAGAGGAACAACGCGAGAGCAGAGCCGAGCGCGAGGGTCGCGTACTGCAGCTGGTTGTTGCCGGTGAGCAGGATGCCGTCCGCCGGTGACGGTGTCGCCTCGAACTTGTCCGAGGCCGCACCGAAGATCGCGCTCCAGCCGCCGAACTGGGTCGGCAGGTAGATCACCGCCGCGATGATCACGATGTAGATCAGGCCGTCCTTGACGAACGCGATCAGCGCCGGTGCCCGCAGGCCGGATTTGTAGGTGTAGAGCGCCAGCACCAGGAAGGCGATGAAGAGCGGCAGGTGACCGACGAAACCGGAACCGTTGATCCCCATCGTGCGCAGCACGGCCTCCAGGCCGACGAGCTGCAGCGCGATGTAGGGCATCGTGGCCACGATCCCGGTGATGGCGACGATCAGGGCCAGGGTCGGCGAGTCGTAGCGACCGCGGACGAAATCGGCCGGGGTGACGTAGCCGTGCGACCGGGAGACCGACCAGAGCCGCAGCACCGGCAGGAAGACGATGGGATAGAGCACCACCGTGTAGGGCAGCGCGAAGAACCCGATGGCGCCGGCCCCGAACACCAGCGCCGGCACGGCGACGAAGGTGTAGGCGGTGTAGAGATCGCCGCCGACCAGGAACCAGGTGATCCAGCCGCCGAACTTGCGGCCACCGAGGCCCCACTCGTCCAGGTGATCCATGGTGTCGCCGGACTTCCAGCGGGCGGCCATGAAACCCATCACGGCGACGAAGACGAAGAGCAGGGTGAAGACGCTGAGTTCGACGACATTGACCCCGCTCATCGCTGCGCCCCCTGCCCGTCGACCGGTCCGGGTCCGGCGTCCGAGTCGACGCTGGGGTGACGGCGGTTCCTGGTGGTGAAGAAGACGATGGCGACGCACGCCACCCCGACGAAAACGAAGGCGAACTGGTACCAGTAGAAGTACGGCATGCCGAACAGCTCGGGTTCTTCGCTGTTGTACAGCGGGGTGATCAGCATGATCAGCGGCACCAGCAGCAGCAGGTTCCACCAACTGAACTGGATGGCGTTGCCTTCGTCCCGACCGGTGCCCTCGATTCGGTCGACCGGGTTTCCGCTGTCCCAATCGGTCGGATCGCGACGCTCGCGATCGGCTCCGCCCGGCTCAACCATGGGTGATCACCTCGGCCTTCCGCCCGGTCGGCAGCTGCGTGCCGCCGACGATCCGAAGGCCCTTTTACCCGTTGCCGCCCGGCGTCAAACCACCTATTTCGGGCTTTCCGTGACGAGCTGCGGCCGGGCTCCCACGGCTGCGCCCTGCACCTTGCGGGCTCGATAGGCGGCGACGGCCGCCCGGTTGCCGCACCCCCCGTCACAGAACCGCTTCGACCTGTTCTTGGACAGGTCGATGACCACGTCGTTGCAGGTGGGGGACTCGCAGATCCGCAATCGACCCAATTCGCCGCTGCGGACGACGTCGATCATCGCCATCGCCGCCTCGACCGCCATCCGGGTGGCCAGCGGGGCATCGGACGGGGTGGCGTGCAGGTGGTAGTTCCACTCGTCGTGCTTGACCAGTTGCGGTAAGCGCATGGGCTTCGCGGAGCAGCTGGTTCAGCTCCCGGACCACCTCGTCCTCGTCGAGCTCCCACAGCCGCTGCAGCCGCGGGCGCAGGGCCCGGACGGCGTCGAGCTCTGCCCGGTCGCCGCGGCGTTCGCCGGTCCAGCCCCAGGTCCGGACGAATTCCTCCAGCGCGGCGACGTCGGGCAAGTCCTCCGTGTCGCCCTCGGCATTCACCTGGGTGTTCACCAGCGCGACCATCCCGGCAAGGGACACCTCGGTGTCATGAGCAAAAAGCATGTTGACTCCTGTCGGTGCCCGGACGTAGTGTCATCATCGTAAGCGCATTTGACTGATGACACCACGTGATGCGGGTGCTGATCGCTACGGGAGGAACGAATGCTCGAGAAGAAGACCGCGCGTGCCGGGCTGGGCCTTGCCCTGCTGTCCAGTGCCGCGTTCGGAACTTCCGGCACCTTCGCCCGCGCGCTGATCGACGCCGGCTGGTCGCCGGGAGCTGCCGTCACGGTGCGGATCAGCATCGCCGCGCTCATCCTGGCCATCCCCGCGTACCTGTCGCTGCGGGGTCGTTGGCACGTGCTGCGCCGCAACCTCGGCATGATCGCCGTCTACGGGTTGGTCGCCATCGCGGGTTGCCAGGTCTTCTACTTCAACGCCGTGCAGCACCTGTCGGTCGGGGTCGCGCTGCTGCTGGAGTACATGGGCATCATCCTGGTGGTCGGATGGCTGTGGTTCCGCAGCGGTCGGCGCGCCGCGCCGGTTGACCATCGCCGGCTCGGCGGCGTCCGTGGTCGGGCTCGTGCTGGTTCTCGATCTCATCGGTGATGCCCAGATCGATCTGGTGGGTGTGCTCTGGGGGCTCGGAGCCGCGGTCGGGCTGGCGGTCTTCTTCGTGCTGTCCGCCAAGAGCGACAGCGAACTGCCGCCACTGGCGATGGCCAGCGGCGGAATGACCATCGGCGCGGTGACGCTGATCGTGCTGGGCGCGGTCGGAGTGCTTCCGATGCAGGCCAATACCGACGACGTGGTCCTGGCCGGCCGACAGGTGAGCTGGCTGGTTCCGGTTCTCGGTCTGTCGGTCGTCGCCGCCGCGTTCGCCTACGTGGTCGGGATCTCCGCGGCCCGCAAGCTGGGTTCGAAGTTGGCGTCCTTCGTCGGGCTCACCGAGATCCTCTTCGCGGTGCTGTTCGCCTGGCTGTTCCTGGGTCAGTTGCCGACCGTCATCCAACTCCTGGGTGGCCTGCTGATCGTCGCGGGCGTCGCGTTGGTCCGGATCGACGAACTGCGGGAGCCTGGCAGCGATGCCGATTTCCTGCCCGGTGAGGCGGCTCTCGACGAGCCGGCCGGGGTTCCCGAGCCGCGGCCGACTGACTCTTCCGGCCGGTAGGATCCGAGCACCGGTGCTTGTTCGAAGGGCCCGGCGACGGTGGGGGTGGTCCGGTGGCCCAGCAGGTCGCTCGTCTCGGCGCCGCGACAATTCCGGTGCCGACCCGACGGTCCACCGGCCGACTGCTCGGCTGTGGATTGATCGCCGGCCCGCTCTTCGTCCTGGTCACCACGATCGAGATCGCCACCCGCTCGGGATTCGACCTACGGCGTAACGGCATCAGCCAGCTCAGTCTCGGTGATCGAGGGTGGATCCAGGTCCTCAACTTCGTCGTCGCCGGTCTGCTCACCATCGCCTTCGCCGTCGGGGTCCGGCGCGTGCTGCGACCCGGGATCGGCGCCACGGCGGCTCCGGTGCTGATCGTCGGCTACGGTCTCGGCCTGATCGCGACCGGCCTGTTCCTGGTCGACCCCGGCGTCGGCTTCCCGCCGGGGACGCCGGACGGCGTCCCCGAGCTGAGCTGGCACGGCCTCGTGCACGCCTTCGCGCCGCCTGCCTCGTTCCTGCTGCTGGTCGGCGCCGGCGGCATCTTCGCGTGGCGCTGTGCTGTCCGCCGGGAGTTCCTCCTCGCCGGCTACTGCATCCTCACCGGGCTGCTCGCGGTGGGCCTGATCTGCTGGCCGGGTGGTGGTGGCAGCGTCCGGTCGGCGGTCGCCGTGGTGCTGACCTCGGTCTGGATGTCCGTCATCGCCTGGCGGTTGATCCGGGAGAACGACAGTCGCGTCGTGCCGTCCCGAGCCTGATCAGGTCTCACCTGCGGGCGCTGTTCATCCAGTGGGAAGTCACAGCCGTGGATCGGACTTCGGTTCCGGCCGATCGCTAGCATCCTGTGCATGTCGACACCCGCAACCGACCCCACCAAGTGGTTCACCGACCTGATCAAGAGCCAGGACCCGATGGTGCTCTGGCCGGTCGGCGACGTTGCCGAGACCAGCGCGGCCATCGCTGCCGCTGCGGCGCCGTGGACCAAGGCGGTGGCCGACATCACCCAGTGGCAGCTGTCCGCTCTGCAGGCCTTCACCGCCCCGTTCGCCGCTGCCGTGCCCGGCCTTGAGTCGATCGCGCAGCCCGTCGCCGACAGGCGGTTCGCCGGCGACGCGTGGAGCAAGGATCCCCGCTACGACGCCGTCGCCCGTGCCTATGTCACCCAGACCGACCTGATGCAGAAGGCACTCGATTCCGCGCCGCTGGACGAGCGCAGCAAGGCCCAGTGGGGCTTCGCGCTGCGGCAGATCGCCGACGCGCTCAGCCCGGCGAACAACCTGGCCACCAACCCGGAAGCCCAACAACTCGCGCTGGAGACCGGCGGCGCCAGCCTGATCGAAGGACTGCGGCTGTTCACCGAGGATCTGGCCAAGGGGCGGATCTCGATGACCGACGACAAGGCCTTCGAGGTCGGGCGCAATGTGTGCACGACGCCCGGCACGGTGGTGTTCCAGAACGAGCTGATCCAGCTGATCCAGTACACCCCGACGACCGAGCAGGTCTACGAGCGGCCGCTGGTGATCGTGCCGCCGTGCATCAACAAGTACTACATCCTGGACCTGCAACCGGCGAATTCCTTTGTGGGACATGCGGTCGAGCAGGGACACACGGTGTTCCTGGTGTCCTGGCGGAACGCCGGCCAGGGGCAGCAGACACTCACCTGGGACGACTACCTCTCCTCCGGAGTGCTCACGGCGATCGACGTGGCATCGAAGATCTCCGGCGCCGACCAGGTGAACACCCTCGGGTTCTGCGTCGGTGGCACGCTGCTGGCCAGCGCGGTGGCGATCCTGGCGGCCAAGGGCGAGCAGAAGGTCGCCAGCATGACGCTGCTGACCACCATGCTCGACTTCACCGACACCGGCGAGATCGGGCTGCTGGTCACCGATGACGGGGTCAAGCAGCGGGAGGCGGCGATCGGCGACGGCGGGCTGTTGAAGGGCAGTGAGCTGGCGCAGGTTTTCGCGTCCTTGCGGGCGAACGACCTGATCTGGCCGTACGTCGTGAAGGGATACCTGAAGGGGCAGGCGCCGCCCGCCTTCGACCTGCTCTACTGGAACAGCGACGACACCAACCTGCCGGGGCCGATGTTCTGCTGGTACGTCCGGAACACCTACCTGGAGAACAAGTTGCGCGAACCCGGCGCCACCGTCCAACTGGGCGTCCCGGTGGACCTGAGCCGGATCGACGTCCCCGCCTTCGTCTACGCCTCGAAAGAGGACCACATCGTGCCGTGGAAGACGGCGTACGAGAGCACCCAGCTGGTCTCCGGGGACACGACCTTCGTGCTCGGTGCGAGCGGCCACATCGCCGGGGTGATCAACCCGCCGGCCAAGATGAAGCGGAACTTCTGGGTCACCCCCGAGGGTGGGGCGCTGGATGCCGACGCCGACGCCTGGTTCGACGGCGCGGAGAAGGTCCCGGGCAGCTGGTGGCCCACCTGGCACGAGTGGCTGGCCGAGCGCGCGGGTGAGCAGGTCGACGCTCCCGCATCGCCGGGTGACAAGGAGTTCTCGGCGATCGAGCCGGCCCCGGGCAGCTACGTCAAGGAAAAGGCCAGCTGACCCACGCCCCACCCGCCTCGCCCTGCCCCCTCGCGCCCCACCGCTGTCGACACCGGGCCCCCGCCCGACCCCGTTCCGCTCTGCCGCACGCCGCGTTCCCGATGTGGCCTCGCCCCCCAAAAGCGTTGTTGATCAACCCGTTCGGCACCCTTGGACGCAAAATTTGGGTGCCGGAGTGGTTGATCAACAGCGTTATTGAAGGGGTGCGGGGTCGGGTGCCCGGGGCTGGCGGCGGGGCTGGATCAGCCCCCAAAAGCGTTGTTGATCAACCCGTTCGGCACCCTTGGACGCAAATTTTGGGTGCTGGAGTGGTTGATCAACAGCGTTATTGAAGGCGTGGGTGACGGGGCGTGGCGGCCGGGGCGGCGTGGGTGCGCAGCGGCCGGCGGGTGAGCTCAGCGGCGGGCGACGCCGTCGAGGCGCAGGGTGTTGGAATCGTCCCGGTGCACACCGGTTGTCCCGACGTGCTTGTCGCCGATCTCGGCGCCGTTCCTGATGACCTGCACCAGGGCCATCGCGTGACCTCGCCCGAGGTCGAAGTCCTGCTTCAACCAGTCGACGATCACTCCGGCCTTGGTACCGGGTGCGTCGTACCCGCGTTCCTTGGCCAGCGCGACGAATTCCGCGGGGGTCTTGCCGGTCTTGGCTTCGATGTTGTCCAGGTAGGCCTGAAACGACATGGGACTCTCCTTCAGCTCGGTGATCGATGGGCTGCTGCTGCCTCTACGTCGACTGGGCGAGACCGTTCTCGACACGGTCCTGACGAATTTTCTCGAGTTGTCCCGCGGGGCCGGCGCGCGGGTCCGGTCCGCTCGGCAAAGGCTGCCTCAGGCCGCGGCGATGGCGTCGAGCAGTTCCTGTACCGATCGCGCCGAGTGCCCGGAGACGAAGGTGTCGACGTGCGGCAGCGCGGCGGCCATCCCGCCGGTGAGTGGGGCGAAGCCCGGGGCGGCCTTTCGCGGGTTGACCCAGATCACCCGGTGCGCGAGCCGGGACAGCCGGGCCATCTGCTCGCCCAGAAGCGTCGGATCGGCCCGCTCCCAGCCGTCCGAGACGACGACCACCACCGCTCCACGGGCGATTCCCCGGCGGCCGTCGGTGTCCAGGAAGGTCTTGACGGCCTCCCCGATCCGGGTACCACCGGAGGCGTCGGGCGACGTCATCAGCGCCCTGGCGATGGCGTCCTCCCGACGGCCCCGACCGAGGGTCCTGGTCACCGGGTGCAGCCGGGTGGCGAAGACGTAGGTATGCGCCCGCGCGCCGAGAACGGCGCCCTGCAGCACCCGCAGGTAGATCCGGGAGTACGCCTGCATCGAGCCGGAGACGTCGGCCAGCATGACGATCTGCCGAGCGGTGCTGCCGCGGCGGCGGTGCCGTAGGTGCACCGGGTCGCCTCCGGTGCGGCACGCCGCCCGCAGCGTGCGTCGCAGGTCGATGGATCGTCCGCCGTTGCGGGACGGCTGCCAGCGCGCCGGCCGCAGCGGCGCGACGACCTTCATCCGGTCGACGAGTGCGGCAATCATCGCCAGCTCCTCGTCGTCGCAGTCGGCGAAGTCCCTGTCCCGCAACAGCTCTGTCTCCGATGCCAACGCGAGCACGGTCGGCGCCGCGTCCTCGTCGTCCTCGGCGCTGTCGTCGGAATCGGCGTCGGCGGGAGCGGCACGCGGCTGCTCGGTACTCGGCCCTTCGGCCGGTGGCGGCTCTTCGGCGTCCGGGTCCGTCGTGCCCGCCGGGGGACCCGGCTCGGTGTGCGGCGAGGGTTGGTTGCTCGCCTCACCGCGGAAATCGGCCACGTCCGTCAGTCCGCGGAACACCTGCCCGAAGACCGCGTCGAACACCTCGATCTGCTCCTGCCGGTCGATCAGGGTCACCCTGGCCAACCAGTAGAGCTCGCCGATCACTGCCGGTGACGCGTCCAGCGTTGCCCTGGCCCACCAGGCCACCCGCTCGACCGGAACCGGAACGCCCGCGGACCGCAGGAGCTGGGCGAAGTGCACACACAGCAACGCGAGGTCGCTCGCCGGCGCGGCCCGGACCGTGCCGATCGGTCGTTCACTCACCGACGACCCAACCCAGGCCGGCCGCCAGCGCCAGGTCGCGGTCCTCCCGATACTTCAGCACAGAGCCGATCGTCGTCTCGGCGGCTGCTGCGTCGAGGACCGGCAGTCCGAGTACATGGAGCGCCTGCACCCAGTCGATGACCTCGGCCGTCCCCGGCGACTTCTGCAGGTCGAGGGTGCGCAGCCGGCCGGTCGCCGCCGATACTGCAACGGCCAGCGCCTCGGTCGCACCCGGCACCCGCTGCCGGACGATGGCGACCACCTGGTCGACCCTGGGGTGGTCGATCCAGTGGTACAGGCAGCGCCGTTTGAGGGCGTCGTGCAGGTCTCTGGTGCGGTTCGAGGTGAGTATTGCGATCGGCGGAACCCGGGCGGTGATGGTGCCGATCTCCGGCACGGTGATCGACCGTTCGGCCAGCAGCTCCAGCAGGAACGCCTCGAAATGCTCGTCGGCACGGTCGATCTCGTCGATCAGCAGCACGGCTGGTAGCGGCCCGGGGTGCTCGACCGCGCGCAGCAACGGACGTTCGACCAGGTAGTCCCGGCGGAACAGGTCGTCGGCGCCGAGCGGATCGCCTTCGGCCTCGGCCAGTCGGATCGCCAGCAACTGGCGTGGATAGTTCCACTCGTAGGCGGCCTCGGCGATGTCGATGCCCTCGTAACACTGCAGGCGGATCAGCGGGGTTCCGAGCGCAGCGGCCAGGGATTTCGCGGCCGAGGTCTTCCCGACGCCGGCCTCGCCCTCGAGCAGGATCGGCTGGCCGAGCCGCAGCGCGCAGAACATGGCGGTTGCCAGGCCGTCGTCGGCGAGGTACCCGGTTCCGTCGAGCAGGGAGGCGAGCGCGGCGACGTCGGGAACGATCGTGGACAACTCGGCCGGCACGGTCACGATTCAGGGTAACCAGACGGGTTCGCCGAGTACGCCCGCAGGCAGCCGGGACCGCAGAAATAGCGCCGCCTGCCGTCCACGATCAAGGTGCAGGCTGGTCTCCACCGCGGCAACGGTCATCCCGCAGACCGGGTCGATCTCGGTCGACGCGCCGCCCGCGTCCGATCCGGCTCCGGGCACTGGTCGGGCGACGTGGTGATCGACGGCCTCCGGTGCCGCCGAATGCGGCCGGGTCGCGACCACCTGCGCGAGAATCGACAGAGCGATCTCCGCCGCGGTCCGGGCGCCGATGTCCAGCCCGGCGGGAGTGTGCACCCTGCCCGGAGCGATCCGCGCCAGGTCCGGCCGCATCTCGGCGAGTTCGGCGAGGACGCCGGCCCCCCGCGTGCGACTGGCGACCAGGCCGATGTAGGGCACCGCCGGCGTCGAGAGCGGCCGCCAGCACCTCGACCTCGTCGCGGCCGTGCGACGCCACCACGACCGCGAGCGCGGTCCCGATCACCTGTCGATCGACGGCGGTGATCCGGTACTCCAATTCGCCCGCGAGCCGGGTCAGCGCAGCGGCGATCGGCCCGTCGCCGAGAACCTGGACCAACGGCGGTGGGACGACAGGGTCGAGAAAGATCTCCAGGGTGCCGCCCGACAGACAGGGGTTGTGCACGGTCAACGTGCCGTTCTGCTCCGCGACACCGGGCTCCTCGGTGGGCGTGATCCGCAGCAGCAGTGGCTGTTTCGAGTCGAGCAGCATCAGACTCTGCGCCCGCACGGTGGTTTCGGCGCAGGTCCCGCCGACGAAACCCTCGATGGAGCCGTCGGCATGGATGATCGCCTCGTCACCGGCCTTGGCCGAGGTCGGCCGGTGCGCCATCACCACCCGCGCCCGGACGAACGGCACACCCTGATCCCGCAGGATGGTCGCCCGCACGTCGAGGTCGGCCCGGCTCATGGGATCCACCCGGCCGGTGCGACCGTCCGAACCGTCATGTGACCGCCAGGTCGGTCCGCATCGGGGTGCCCTGCATCGCCATCCACACATTGGCCGGGGTCAGCGGCATGTCGGCATGCCGGACGCCGAACGGGGTGAGCGCATCGATCACCGAGTTGACCACGGCGGGCGGTGAGCCGACGGTCGCCGATTCGCCGACGCCCTTGAGGCCGAGCGGGTGGTGCGGTGACGGGGTGACGGTCTCGCCGAGCTCCCAACTCGGGCACTCCATCGAAGTCGGCAGCAGGTAGTCCATGAACGACCCACCGACGCAGTTGCCGTCCTCGTCGAACGCGATCAGCTGCATCAGGGCCATCCCGATCCCGTCGGCCAGCCCGCCGTGCACCTGACCCTCGACGATCATCGGGTTGATCCGGGGCCCGCAGTCGTCGACCGCGATGAACCGGCGCACCTTCACCGCGCCGGTGCCGGCATCGACGTCGGTGACGCAGATGTACGCGCCGAACGGGTATGTCAGGTTCGGCGGGTCATAGACGACGGATGCGTCCAGATGACCTTCGACGCCCTCCGGGAGCGTCAACGTGCCGTGGCTGAGCATGGCGATCTCGGCGACGGTGCGACCCTGTTCGGGGTCACCCTTGACCTGCCAGCGCCCGTGATCCCACTCCAGGTCATCGGCGCCCACCTCGAGCGCGGCGGCGGCAATGATCTTGGCCTTCTCCCGGACCCGTTGCGCCACAATGGCTGCGGCCGCACCCGACACCGGCGTCGAACGGGATCCGTAGGTGCCCAGCCCGAACGGTGTGTTGTCGGTGTCACCGTGGATGACTTCGATGTCCTCCGGCGGGATGCCGAGCTCCTCGGACACGATCTGCGCGAACGTGGTCTCGTGACCCTGCCCTTGGGTCTGCACGGAAAGCCGCAATTGGGCCTTGCCCGTCGGGTGCACCCGCAGCTCGCAGCCATCGGCCATGCCGAGCCCGAGGATGTCCATGTGCTTGCGCGGCCCGGCTCCGACTCCCTCGGTGAAGAACGAGATGCCGATGCCCATCAGCTCGCCGCGGGCCCGCTTCTCGGCCTGTTCGCGGCGCAGCTCGTCGTACCCGGCGATCTCCATGGCCAGCTTCAGCGCCCGCGGGTACTCCCCACTGTCGTACTCCCAGCCGGTCTTGGAGACGTACGGGAATTGCTCGGGCCGCAGCAGGTTCTTCATCCGCAACTCGGCCGGATCGATCTTCAGCTCGGCGGCCAGCACATCGACCATCCGCTCCACCAGATAGACGGCCTCGGTGATCCGGAACGAGCACGCATAGGCGACACCACCCGGCGCCTTGTTCGTGTAGACCCCCTTCACCGTGCAATGTGCCGCCTGCAGGTCGTAGCTGCCGGTGAAGATGTGGAAGAAGCCGGCCGGGAATTTGGTCGGCTGTGCGGTCCCGTTGAACGCGCCGTGGTCGGCCAGCACGTCGACCTTGAGACCGAGGATCTTGCCGTCCTTGGTCGAGGCGATGCTGCCGGTCATGTGATAGTCGCGGGCGAACGAGGTGGCCATCAGGTTCTCGCTGCGGTCCTCCATCCACTTCACCGGTTTTCCGGTGACGATCGACCCGACGACGGCGAGCACGTATCCCGGGTAGATGCCGACCTTGTTGCCGAAACCGCCGCCGATGTCCGGCGAGATGATCTGGATCTTGTGCTCCGGGATGCCGGCCACCAGCGCGTAGATGGTGCGGTGGGCATGCGGAGCCTGATTCGTGGAGTAGACCAACAGCTTTCCGGTCACCGGGTCCATCGACGCGACGGTGCCGCAGGTCTCCATGGGCGCGGGATGCACTCGGGGATAGAGCATCTCCTGGGTGACGACGACCTCGGCATCGGCGAAGACCCGCTCGGTCTCGACCGCGTCGCCCGATTCCCAGTCGAAGATGTGGTTGTCGCTCTTGCCCTCGATGTCGTCCCTGATGACCGGGGCACCGGGCTCCAGCGCCCGCTTGGCGTCGATGACCGGGGTCAGCGGCTCGTAGTCGACCTCGATCAGTTCCAGCGCGTCCCTGGCGATGTACTTGGTGTCGGCGACGACGAAGGCGACCTCCTGGTGCTGGAAGCGCACCTTGTCGGTGGCCAGCACGGCCTGCACGTCTGCGGACAGGGTCGGCATCCAGGCCAGGCCGAGAGTCGCCAACGTCTCGCCGGTGATCACCGCGTGCACGCCCGGCAACGCGGCCGCCGCCGTGGTGTCGATCGACCGGATCCGGGCATGCGCGTACGGGCTGCGCAGGATCGCCGAGTGCAGCATGCCGGGCATCGTCACGTCGTCGACGTAGCGTCCCTGACCGCGCAGGAACCGCGCATCCTCCTTGCGCGGCATCCGGCCGAACCCGATCGGATTGCCCGCGGGACTGATCCGCGGCGACTTCGGGTGCACCGCCTTCGTGGTGGGTGGATCGATCGTGCTGGTCATGCCGGCACCTCCTGGCTGGGCTCGGCAACGACGGTGCTGTCTCCGTCAGAAGCTGGATCGGCCGCTGCCCGGCCGGAGGGCTGGGAGGGATGACCGGCGGCCGCGCGGACCGCACGGACGATGTTCTCGTAGCCGGTGCAACGGCAGATCTGACCCGAGATCGCTTGCCGGATAGTGCTTTCGTCCGGGTCCGGGTCATGATCGAGCAGGTGCCGGGCGGTCATCATCATGCCGGGGGTGCAGAAGCCGCACTGCAGGCCGTGCTCGCTCATGAACCCCTCCTGAACGGGGTCGAGCTTGCCGCCGGTCGCCAGGCCCTCCACCGTGCGGACCCGGTGCCCGTCGGCCATCGCGGCCAGCACCGTGCAGGTCTTGACCGGCTCCTCGTCGAGCCACGCCACACAGGTGCCGCACTGCGAAGTGTCGCAGCCCCAATGGGTTCCGGTCAGTCCGAGGGTGTCCCGGAGATAGTGGACGAGCAGCAGACGCGGCTCGATCTCGTCGGTCCGCGCGGCGCCGTTGACGGTGATGCTGACCTGCATGTCAGACCTTTCCCTTGGCCCTGGCGGCTGCCCGACGGAGCACGCGCTGGGTGAGTTCGTCGGCCAGGTGCCGTTTGTAGACGACCGGACCACGTTGATCGGCGCTGGGGCTGGTGCACGCGGCGGCGAGACGTCCGGTCTCGGCGATGGTCTCTGCCGTGAGATCCCTTCCGCGCAGGTACTCCTCGGCGTCGGGCGCGCATCCGTGGTCGGCACCGAGGGCCGCCAGGCCGATCCCGACGTCGGCCACGGTGTCGCCGTCCAGCACCAGGTAGGCGCCGGCCGAGGCCACCGCCCAATCCCCTGCGCGGCGCTCCACCTTCTCGTAGGCGCTCCCTGCGCCCGGTCTGATCGGAATGCGCACCTCGACGAGCATCTCGGCATCCTCGAGCACGGTGTCGTACGGGCCGTCGGTGAATTCCCGGGCCGGGACGACTCGGCTGCCGTCGCGGGATCGCAGCACCAACTCGGCCCGCAGCGCGGCCGCCACCGCCGACAGGTCCTCGGCCGGATCCGCCTGGCACAACGATCCGCCGACGGTGCCGCGGTTGCGGACGATCGGGTCGGCGATCACCGTCTCCGCGTCGTGCAGGATCGGGTACAGCTCGCCGATCAACTCCGACGACAGCACCGAGCGGTGCCTGGTCATCGCCCCGATCGCGAGGTGGCTGCTGCCGTTGTCGCCGACCGACCGGATGTAGTCGAGGTCGGTCAGATCGTTGATGTCGATGACGCGTTCGGGCTGCGCGATCCGCAACCGCATCATCGGGATCAGGCTGTGACCCCCGGCGATCAGCCGGGACTCCGGGCCGTATCGCTCCAACAGTTCCAGGGCCTCTTCGACGCTGTGCGCCCTGGCGTAGTCGACGGGGGCTGGTGTCTGCATGCGCGACCTCTCTGAAGACGTTGCGGTCGCGTCGTTCTCGGGTCGTGGCGGCAACGGCCGAATCGATGACGGCGAAGTGACGCTGCTTCGGCACGATCATTTCGGCTGGGTCTGCACGGCGGCGGGACGGACCTCGTTGTCAGTGTGCGCCCGATTCCCGATAGTCACAACGGCGACATCGACCATCAGTCAGGCGATACATGACAAATAGGACGGAGGAGACACGTTAGGTGCCCAGTGTTTTCGCTGCGTGTATTCCTCGAGCGACGTTCCATCGCCGAGGCCGCTCGTTCGGGGTCGTGGTACACCACGATGCCAACGACTATGCGCGCGCATGGTTCCCGTCGGCTGACCAGCACGATGCCTCGATCAGCCGGGCCGGACCGGTGTCGTCGATCGCAGCGAGCGGGACGTCGTGATGACAAGCGCGACCAGCCAGCCGGTGTTGACCACCAACCAGCCGCGCTGCCACCACCCGGTGTCCGAGCCGCCGATCTGCAGCGCGAGCAGCACGGAGAGTACGGCGAGCGCTACGGTCAGCGCCGCGAGCGCCGGTCGGTGGCGGGTGAGCAGGCCGCCGGCGACGATCAGCATCGCCGCGACGATGGCGATCTCGTAGGTCACGACGGCGTACCCGTGGGTCAGCTGGGCGAAGTCGGCCGGCGGATCGTTGCCTGCCGAGCCGCAACCGGCCGCACCGGCAGGGCAGTTGGTGCGGAATCCGGCAACGGTCAGGCCGGCGAGACCGGCCAGCACCAGCGGGACTGCCACGATCCCGCGGACCGCGGTGGCGGCGGCAAGGTGCGCCGCGCCGAGCAGGGTCAGTGCGACGATGCCGAGGACGGCGACGGACGAGCCGCGTCCGGCCAGACTGGAGATGTAGTCGGCGCGGATGGAATAGCCCTCCGCGAGCGCACCCGCGGCCAGGGCGAGATCCAGAAGGCGAGGATGCAGCCGACCGCCACCCAGGCACCGATGATTCGACGTGAGGTCGCGGCATCGACCGGGCCCGCTGTCCGGGGGTTCGCGTTGTCGGGCACCAGATGACTGTCCACTCCTCGAACGTCCCGCGCGCATCGGGGGTCGAGGTTGAGGCGCGGGTCGCCCTGGCCCCGCGTCGGACGTAGCGTGGAACCGGACCAGCGGGAGGATGCCAGCATGACGGAAGAGCAGAACAACGACCCAGGCGGCCGCGGCCGGTGGATTCCGATCCGCAGGCGGTCGAGTTTCGGAGACCTCGGACCGAGGCCGGGCCCGCCGAGGCGCCGGATGTTGCCGAGACGATCGTCCCCGGGTCGACCGATGGCGTCGTCCCGGTCACCCCGGCTGAGCTGAGCCCGCTCGAAGTCGGCGGGCCGACGATCACTGCGCCCCCGCCGGACTACAGCGCAGCCGGAGTGCCCAGCCTGGATTTCGTCCGGGACAAGATCGAGGGTCGGTACGCGCGATCGCTGGGCTCCACCGAATTGGCCGAGGAGACACCCGAGGCGCGATCCTTCCAGGAGCAAGCGGCCCAACGCGAGGAAGCCGCCCAGGAGAAGTTGGCGGCCATCCGTCGCTCGCTGCGTGACGGGTCGTCGTCCTGACCCTGCTCGCGGTGGCGCCGCGATCGGTTGGATCCGGGCGGCTACACGGTGCAGGAACTGACCGATGCCGGCGTGCCCGTCGGAGCCGGCACCACGGTGGATCGGCCGGCCGAGCTGCTGGCGCGGCTGGCCGCCGGTCACCGTTTGCTATGGGACGCAACCTCTTTGACCTACCCCGCACTCGTCGGCGCCGGGATCCGGGTCGAGCGCTGTCATGACATCACCCTGACCGAGCGGATCCTGCTGGGCAGGCAGGGCGTGTTCGGGGCGCCCTGCTCCGCCCGCGCGGTCCATGCCCGGGCGACGGGCACGCCGGTCCCGGACGACCCGGTGCGGACGCACGCCGATGCCGAGCCGACCCTGTTCGAGCCGGGCGCGACGGGCGACAACCGCGTCGAGGCACTCGCCGTCGATCCGATCGAGGTGCTGCGGGTCGCCCTGGTGGACCAATTGCGGCGCATCGCCGACGACCGGGCGCTCGGCTTGCTGATCGCGGCCGAATCGGCGTCCGCCCTCGCCGCCGTCGAGATGGGCTCGACCGGGCTGCCGTGGCGCGCGGAGGTCCACCTCGGCCTGCTGGCGTCCATGCTCGGGCCCAGGCCGCGAGCCGGTGAACGGCCGCTGCGTTTGGCCCAGCTGGCGGCGGAGATCAACGACGCGTTCGGCTTTCCGGTCAATCCGGATTCGGCCGTCGATCTGCGCGCCGCGTTCCGGCGGGTCGGGTTCGACATCGACACCACCCGGTCCTGGGTGATCAAGGATCTCGCACACCCGGCTGTCGCTCCGGTGCTGACCTACAAGGAACTCGCCCGCGTCCACACCGCGAACGGCTGGAACTGGCACGACGAGTGGGCTCGGGACGGCCGGTTCCGACCCGAGTACCTGCCCGGCGGTGTCGTCTCCGGCCGGTGGGCCACCAGGGGTGGTGGAGCGCTGCAGATTCCGCGCGCGCTCCGCGCCGCGGTGGTGGCCGATGCCGGTCATCGACTGGTGGTCGCCGACGCCGCGCAGCTGGAGCCGCGCGTGCTGGCCGCGATCTCCAGAGATCCGGCGCTGCAGGCGGTGTCGGCCGATGCCGACCTCTACACCGCGCTGGCGGACGACGGCTTCGGCGGCGACCGGGCGCACGCCAAGCTGGCGATGCTGGGTGCGATGTACGGCCAGACCTCCGGTGAGGCGGGACGGTTGCTCGACACCCTGCGGCGCCGGTACCCGGCCGCCATGCAGTGCGTCCAGGACGCTGCGCGTCGGGGAGAACGGGGCGAGGTGGTGCGCTCGGTGCTCGGCAGGGCCTGCCCACCGCCGAGCGACGGCTGGCGGGAGGCCGTCGAATGGGGATCACGTCAGGACGCGACGGACCCGGAACGCAAGCGGGCCGACCTGTTCGCGCGCGACCGGGGGCGGTTCACCCGGAACTTCGTCGTCCAGGCTTCGGCGGCCGACTGGGCGGCAGTGTGGCTGTCGGGTTTGCGTCGGGACCTGACGCAGGTACCCGGTGCCGAGCTGGTGTTCTTCCAGCACGATGAGTTGATCGTTCAGGTACCGGTCGAGAGTGCCTCGCTGGTAGCCGATCTCAGTATCAGGGCGGCGCGGGCCGCGCGCGATCTGGTGTTCCCCGGATCCGTGGTCAGCACGCCCGTGCGGCCGGTGATCGTCGACTGTTACGCCGACGCGAAGTGAGTGGGCCGGTCGATCGGGAGCCGCGGTGCGGTGGTCGTCCTAGGGTGGGTCCCATGGCACAGAACGAGGATCCGCAGTCGACTCCGGTCGAGCCGGTGACCTGGAAGCAGGTCAACGACTACACCGACATCAGGTACGAACACAGCGCCGACGGGATCGCGAAGATCACCATCTGCCGGCCCGAAGTGCGCAACGCCTTCCGCCCGCAAACCCTGATCGAGATGTCCGAGGCCCTGATGGATGCCCGGGAGGATCCGTCGATCGGGGTGATCGTGCTGACCGGCGAGGGTCCCGACGCGTTCTGCTCGGGTGGTGACCAGCGGGTCCGCGGCGACACCGGTTATCTGACCGAGCCGGGGAAGAAGGGCGCCGTCGGCCGGTTCCACGTCACCGATCTGCACATCCAGATCCGCCGGCTGCCCAAGCCGGTGGTGGCCATGATCGCCGGCTATGCGATCGGCGGCGGTCACGTGCTCCACCTGATCTGTGATCTCAGCATCGCCGCCGACAACGCCAGGTTCGGCCAGGTCGGGCCGAAGGTCGGTTCGTTCGACGGTGGATACGGTGCCGGCCTGCTGGCCGACCTGGTCGGGGTGAAGAAGGCCAAGGAGATCTGGTTCCTCTGCCGGCAGTACAACGCGCAGGAGGCCAGGGAGATGGGTCTGGTGAACACCGTCGTCCCGCTGGCCGATTTGGAGACCGAGACGGTCGCCTGGTGCCGGGAGATGCTCCGGCTGTCGCCCTTCGCCCTGCGGTTGATGAAGGCCAGCTTCAACGCGGCCGAGGACGGGTACGCCGGAATCCAGCAACTGGCGCACGACGCCAACCTGCTCTTCTACGCCACCGACGAGGCCAAGGAAGGCAGGGAGGCCTATAAGGAGAAGCGGCGGCCGGAGTTCGAACGGTTCCCCCGGCGGCCCTGACCGTGACGAAGTCGCAGGCGCCGTCACATCCCTGGCCAGGCAACGGTTCGAGGCACTGGTGAGAACGCCGATCGCGGTGGCGCGGGACCGGTTCCTGGCGGCCCGGGTCGCCCGGCTCGCCACGGTTTCCGAGTCCGGGGCGCCGCACCTGGTGCCGGTCACCTTCGCGGTCATTCCCGCGACGCTGTCCGGGATCGTCGAACCGACGGCCGCGGAGAGCACCGAACTGATCGTCTTCGCCATCGATCACAAGCCGAAGTCGACGACCGCGCTGCGGCGGCTGGACAACATCGCGGCGAACCCGCGGGTGGCGTTCCTGGTCGATGTCTATGACGACAACTGGGATCGACTCTGGTGGGTGCGGGCGGATGCGTCTGCCGGCGTCATCGATCGGGAACAGCAGGGACGACGCGGTTGTCGCGCTCCGGGCGAAGTACCCGCAGTACGACGACCGTCCACCGGACGGGGCCGTCGTGGGCGCGGCGGTGCTCGGCTGGTCGGGATGGCAGGCCGCGCCGTAGAGTCGGGCCGTTCTGATCGCTTCGGGTATTCGGGGTGCGCGCCTCGCCGATGAAACGGGGGAGCCGCGATGACCGGCCCAGCGACCACCGATCGCCGGCGACTCGTGCTGGTCGCGATGACGCTGGCCAACGCGATGATCCTGGTCGATCAGACGGCGGTTCCGCTGGCGCTGCCGGACATCATGCAGACGTTCGGGATCGGTACCGCCAGTGCGCAATGGGTGCTGAACGCCAGTCTGCTGCCGCTGGCCGGCCTGTTGGTGCTGGGTGGTCGGCTGGCGGATCTGCTGGGCCGACGCCGGGTGTTCATGGTGGGCAGTGCGCTGTTCGCCGGCGCATCGGCGGTGGCGGGGCTGGCACCGGAGTTCTACATCCTGCTGTCGGCCCGGGTCGTGCAGGGCGTCGGTGGTGCGTTGATGCTGCCGGCCACGGTGGCGATCCTCAGCGCGGCCTACCGCAAGGAGGATCGCGGCAAGGCGCTCGGCACGATGGGCGGGATCGCCGCGGTGGCAGGCGCTCTCGGGCCGACCATCGGCGGCGTGCTGACCTCCGCGATCAGCTGGCGGGCGGTGCTGCTGATCAACCTGCCGCTGCTGGTGCTGACGGTGTTCTTCACGTTGCGCGCGGTCCGGCCGGATGAACCCCGCGAGGGCCGGGTGCACGTCGATCTCACCGGTGCGGTGTTGCTGTGCGTCACGCTGGTCGGGCTGGTCTTCGGGCTGGCCCAGAGCACCTCGTCACAGTGGCGAGACGTCGATGTCTGGGGTCCGGTGCTGGCCAGCGTGGTGACCGGCATCCTGTTCCTGCGACGGGAGCGGCGAGCGCACAACCCGCTGATGAGCCTGCGGCTGCTGCGGGAGAAGCGGAACTACCTCGGCGCCACGCTGAGCCAGTTCATGGGCGGGATGGCGGAGATGGGCCTTGGGCTGATCTTCCCGCTGGTGCTGATCCTGAACCTGCAGATGGATCCCGCGTTGGCCGGCATCGCGCTGATCCCGGCGACGGTGCCGATGGTGGTCGTGGCGCCGCTGGCCGGGCGCTGGTACGACCGCACGGGTGGCCGGCCTCCCCTGGTCGCGGGCTTCGGATTCCTCGCGCTGTCCGGCGTGCTGCTGGCGATCGGTGTCGGGCACAACAGCTATCTCTGGCTGCTGCCCGGTTTGCTCGCCTACGGCATCGGACTCGCGATCGTGCTCACGGTCAATGACCCGGTCAGCCTGGACACGGTTCCCGAATCGGACAGCGGCCAGGTCTCCGGGGTCTCGGCAACGGCCGAACAGGGCGGCGGGGCGATCGGCATCGCCCTGCTGTACGCGCTGTTCCATTCCGCGTACATCTCGCGGCTGTACTCCGAGATCGAGTCGAAGAACCTCCCGCGGTTGGACGACGCCACCAGTTCGGCGTTCCGGGACCAGATCCAGGCCGCGGAGCAGACCGGCCTGCGGCCGGGTTCGTTCGACCCGGCGCTCACCCAATACCTGGTGCCGGCCGAGGCGGCATCGGATTTCGGTTACACGGTCACGTTCCTCGCCGTCACCGTGTTGTCCCTGCTGGCCATGGGTGCGGTGGCCTGGCTCGTCCGCAAGCCACCGCCGGAGGCGTCGCCGGTCAGTACCGTTCCGGGCCTGCCGCTGCAGCGTCCGACATAGCCGGCGCGAGCAGCGCCGGGTCATCGTCCGTGGCCGGCTCGTCTCCGCGTGTCTCGGTGCGCTGGTCCGACAGCGCCCGAACGTCGACGAACGCCGCGCCGGCGGTAGCGGGACCACCAGAAGAGCATCAACGAACTACCGACCAGATAGAAGGTGTGCAGCACCCACAACGGTCCGGCCGGCAGACTGAAGACGTAAACGGAGTGCACCACGTTACCGGCGTTGGCCAGGATCAGATTCGATCGCGCTGTAGGACGAGAGATCCTTGCTTCGAACAGCTTTCAACAGCATCGGCAGGTAGCTCGCCACGAAGACGACGGTCGAGACCGATCCGGCGATCACCGCGACATCGGTTGCGGCCATCATCATTCCCCCTCCCCGAGGACATGCATCGGAGCTGCCGGGGTCGGCGACCCCGGCAGCTCCGGACGACGTGAAGTGACAGGTGATCGACTCAGCTGATCGACTCAGGTGATCGACATGGCGCCGACCGGCCGCCCGGCACCGAAGGCGCTGGCGTGGTCGGCGGCGAACTGCGCGAAGGTGTGCGGCCGGCTCGATCAGCGACAGCAGCCTGTCGTTGGTCTCACTCATGCTCCCGGCGCGTTGCGAGCGGTAGACGCCGACGATGAAATCGGCGACCATGGCCGGCAATCCGGCGTCCAGCATCGCCTGGTGGGCGGCCTCGTCCGGCACGGGCACGTAGCCGATGCTCCGTCCGGTGACGACGGAAAGGTCGTGCGCGATCTGCTCGAATCCGATCGCCTCCGGCCCGGTCAGCAGGTAGGTCTCGTCGACCGGCCCGCGTGCCGTGAGCACCGTGGCCGCGGCCGAAGCCACATCCCGCGGATCGATGAAGGTGATCCGCGCATCACCCGCGGGGGCGAAGACGGTGCCGGTCTGCGCGATGGTGTCCGCGTACCCGAGCAGGTTCGTCATGTACGTCCGGGGCCGCAGTGCCACCGCCGGGATCCCGCTGCACATCAGGTGATTTCTCGATCTCGGCGTGCCACCGGTCGAAGATCAGCGGCGCGTCGATGGCCGGATCAGGACTGGAGAGCTTGACCAGCCGGCTGACCCCGGCCGACCGGGCGGCGTCGATCATCGCGCACTCCATGGTCCACCTGGCCGGGGACGTTGCCGCAGGCCAGGAACACCCGGTCGACACCGTCCAGCGCGCGTTGCATCGACCCGGGGTCGGCGAAGTCGCCGACGGCGAGCTCCACCTCGTCGCCGAGGCGCTGCCGCGCCTTTTCCGGGTCGCGGACGAAGGCGCGGGTGTCCACCCCGAGCCGGCCGAGTTCGTGCACCAGTGGTGCTCCGACATTGCCGGTCGCACCGGTCACCAGAATCTTCATCGGTTGTCTCCCTTGCTGTTTGCTGTGGTCGTGCTGGTCGGAATGTTGGCGTTGAGGGCGAAGACGTTCGTCGGGTCGTAGCGGTCCTTGAGGGCGACCAGCCGGTCGAGGTGGGCGCCGTAGGCCGTCCGGACCCCGGCGGGGCCCTCGTCGGACAGGAAGCTGGCGTACTGGCCGGTGCTGTACTGCTGCAGGGATTCCCAGCCCTGCTGCACCCAGGCTCGGTGCCGTTCGGGTTCCGGGTCGTCGGGCCGCCAGACCGCGACGAGCCTGAGTTCGAACCCGACGGCGCGCGCCCCGACCGCGGTCGCCTCCGGGTCGACCCGGCTCGCGGCGCCGCCGATCATCCATCCGTTCAGCAGCGACAGCGGCGAGGTGATCGAGCCTGCGAGGCAGACGATCTCGTCGATCACCGCATCGGAGAGCACGTCCAGTCGATGTGATTTCCAGTGGGCATGATTCCCCGGAGGCGCCCCACCGTCGAGCAGGGATTGCAGCGCTCGGTAGGGCACGGGGCGGATGGCGTCGGCGATCGGAGTGCCGATGGATCGCAGCGGTGCGACGACCCGCGCGCCCTCGGCCGGCTCCCCGAACCAGGTCACCAGCAGACCGAAAACCGGTGTGCCGTAACGCTCCGGCGGGATGAACGGCATCGGGGGAGCGAGGTTGGCCACGATCGCGATACCCAGGTCGTCCGGTGCCTGCGGGGCGAGGTCCCGCAGGAACCGCAGCACGTCGGGCGCTTGGTCCAGTGACCAGAAGATCGGCCCGCCGTAGACCATCGGTCCGACGGGATGCAGGTCGTACTCCAGGGCGGTGGCGATGCCGAAATTGCCACCACCGCCCCGCAATCCCCACGCCAGTTCCGGTTCGCCCGCATCGTCGACGCGCAGCTGTTTGCCGTCGGCGGTGACCAGATCGACGGCCCGCAGGTTGTCCACGGTCAGGCCGTGTCTGCGCATCAGGTGGCCGAAGCCACCGCACAGCGTCACCCCACCGATTCCGGTCGAGCTGATCGATCCACCGGTGGTGGCCAATCCGTATCGGCCCGTCGCCAGGTCGAGCTCGGACCAGAGCACGCCGCCGGCCGCCCGCGCGACCCGCGCCGCCGGGTCGACCGAGATCGCCTTCAGCAGCGAGAGATCGATCATCAGCCCGTCGTCGCGCACCGCGTGACCGGACACCGAGTGCCCGCCGCCGCGGACCGAGATCGGTAGATCCCGATCGCGGGCGAAGCGGATCGCCTCCTGTACGTCGTCGGCGCCGGCGCAGCGGGCGATCATGCCGGGGCGCCGGTCGATGCTGCCGTTCCACACCCGGCGGGCTTCGTCGTACCCCTCTTCCCGCGGCCGCAGCAGCGCACCGCGGAACCGCTGTCGCAGCCTCACGAAATCTTTGTCGCCGATCATGCCAACCTCCCTGTCGAACGCTCGCTGTCGAAACTCACATCGGCAGGGTGCTCGACCGGGCGTTCCAGGACCGTTCCTCAGCCGTTCCCTTCGTCGGCGGCAGCGAAGTCGGCCAGCCGTCGGCGGGCCTCGGCGGCCCAGACCTGTGCCGGACCGGGAGTGGACAGCAGCACCCTGGCGGCGGCGGCACCGGTGACCGAGTCGCCCGCCGCGACGCATGCAGCGAGCAGGATCCGCCGCACGATGGCGCGCATGCCGGGGGCAGGCGAGTTGGCGTCCACTTCGTCGAGAGTGTCGTTGATCCGTGCCATCCCGATCGCGACGTTCTGGTCGAGAATCTCGACATACCCGCTGAGCGCCCGGGTGAAAGCGGCGACCGGACGGGCATCGAGCGCCAGCGCGGTCAGGTCGGCCGCGTACACGCCGCACCAGCTCGTCGTCGTCCATGTCCAGCGCCAGCAGCGCCGCGAAGACCAACGCGGCGCCGCTGGTCAGCGCGTGCCCGATTTCGTCGGCCAGATCCAGGGCGGCGCCGCGGTTCCGGACGGCGGCGACCCGATCACCCGCCAGCCAGGCGATGTTGCCGAGCCGGGCCAGGGCAAGCACCTTCGGGTCCTGTCCGTACCGCAGCAGGTGCGTCGACAGCTGCTCCGGTCGGTAGTGCTCGACCGTCGACTCGAGCTGCCGGCGCGCGGTCTCGAGATCCGCCTGCCAGAAGGCCGCCAGACCCAGCAGGCAGTGGCCCTGCGACGATCAACACGGCGTCGCCCTGCTGCTCGCCGCGGGCCCGCAACTCGGTCGGCGAACTGCTCGGCGCGGGCGAAGTCCTCGCGAACCAGGCCGGAGAACGCCAACGACCACAGCAGTGGCGAGGCCGGCTCGCGACCGGTGACCTCGGCCAGCTCGATCGCACGGTCGTGGGCGGCCGAGAGCCGGGCGGACGCGTAGCCCTCCACTCCGGCCAACGGCGCCGGGAGTGCGGTGAGGATCTCGAGTTCCCGAAGGTCCCGCTCGACGGCTCGGCGGCATCGTGGCCAGCACCGTTCGCGCCCGTTCGAGGTGGTCGACCGCCTCCGCGCCGGCCTGCAGTTGCTGCGCAGCGTCCGCGGCGCGCAGGTACCAACGGGCCGCATCGCCGGCAGCGTCCGCCCGCTCGTAATGGGCGGCGATCTGCGCGCTCACCGCTGTCGGATCGGCGACCCGGCGTTCCAGGGCCCGCGCGATCCGCAGGTGATGATGCCGGCGCCTGATCGGGCCGACACCGGCGTAGGCGACCGTCCGGATCTTGTCGTGGCTGAAGTCGTAGCCACGGATCTCGTCCGTCCCACCCTGCTCCCGGACCAAGCGGCGACGCCACAGTTCATCCAACTCGCGCACCACGGAGTCCTCGTCGGATCCGGTGGCGTCGACCAGGAGCTCGACGGTGAAGTCCCGACCGATGGTGGCGGCCACCCCCAACAGCTCACGGGCCGGCGGCGACAACTGGGTCAACCGGGATTCGATGACGGCCTGCACCTTCGGGGTCAGACCCGAGGGCAGCGGGCCGCCCGCCCGGAGCGACTCGACGACGAACAACGGATTGCCCTCGGTCTCCTGCCACAGTCGATCGGCATCGACCCGGTCCGCTGCCGGTCCGGTCAACCGAAGGGCAAGGGTGGCGGTGTCCGATCGGGAGAGCCGCCCCAGTTCGATCTCGGTGAGCCGGTCGAGCGCCTGCGCTCCGCGCAGCAGATCGGACAGTGCCTGCTGCGGTGCGACGTCCTCCGTCCGTGCGGTGATCACGACCAGCAGCGGCCGACCCGGCGCGACCCGCAACAGGAAATGCAGCAGCTGCAACGTCTCCCGGTCGCACCATTGACCGTCCTCGGCGACCAGCAGCAGTGGTCGCCCGCCGTGCAGCAGCGTCCGGGCGACGGCGTCGAACAACGCCTGCCGTTGCTCCGCATCGCCGATCGGGTCGGGTCTGGGCAGTCCGGGTATGTCGACCAACAGTTCCGGTAGGAGCCGGGACAACTGCGTCAGGGTCGGCCGGTCCATCCGGGCGAGGTCTCGGCGCATCCCGGTCGATCGCAACCACAGCGCGATCGGACCGTAGGCCAGCGCGCCCTCTGCGGCGTAGGAGCGGGACAACGCGGTGCGGGCACCCCGACGGGCACACCACGCGCGGAAATCCTCGACCAGTCGTGTCTTCCCGATCCCCGCCTCACCGGTCAGCAGCACCAGGGTCGACCGCCCCGCCTCCGCTGCCCGCCATGCCGCGGTCAGGGCACTGCGTTCGGCGGCCCGACCGACGAAGGGCGATTCGCCGAGCGGCTCACTGCCGATCTCGTCGCCGTCCTGGGAGAGCAGTAAGTCGTAGGCCTGCCGGGTGGCCGGTGCGGGCGGGACGCCCAGTTCCCGCTCCAGGGTGGACGCGCAGTTGTGGTAGACCCGAATCGCTTTCGCCCGGTCGCCGCGGGCCGCATGCAGCCGCATCAGCAGCCGATAGGTGTCCTCCCGCAACGGATCCGCAGTCAACAGGCGTTCGGCATAGGTGGTCGCCGGTTGCAGTTGGCCGGTGGACTCGAGCAGCGACGCCAGGGTTCCGAGGGCCTCGACCCAGCGCTGACGGTAGGTCTCCCGCTCGGCGGACAACCACTCGTCATAGCAGCCGGCGACCAGGTCGCCGCGGTACAGGTCGACGGCGCGGCGCAGCAGCGTGATGCGGTGCTCCCCGTCGCGGATCCCATCGGCCTGCGCCAGCGCGGCGTCGAACTCGGCGACGTCCAGCACGTCCGTTCCGGACATGTGCCACTGGAGGGTGCGGGGTCCGACGTCCAGGCGGTCTCCGGAGTCCCCGAGCGTGCGACGCAGGGTGTGCAGCACGTGCCGGAGGTTGGTGCGGGCCTGGGCGTCGGTGGTGTCCGGCCAGAGCAGGTACGCCAGGTGCTGCCGGGACTGCGGGGCATCGCGGTGCAGCAACAGATAGGCGAGCAGCGATTCGACCCGGCCGGAGTCGACCCGTTGCCGAACCCCGTCCTGGTCCACCTCGACTCCGCCGAGCAGCCGGATCCGCAGGGTCACCACAGAAGTCTGGGACGAGTGCCGGTCAGTGGTCAACGCAGTTGCTGCTGCGGTGGCCCACTCGAGACAGCGGTTCGCGGACGGCCCGATGACGACCCGCGGCCGACGTAGGCTCGATGACGTGAGTGTTGCCCCGGCCCCGACCATCACCCTGTCCCGCCGTTTCGCCGGCGAACTCGGCGAGATGACACTGCCGTCGAGGGCCGCCGCGGCCCCGGCGCCGCACCTGCTGGTGCTGAACGAGCCACTGGCCGTCGAACTCGGCGTCGACCCCGACTGGCTGCGCAGCCCGGACGGACTGAACCTGCTGCTCGGCACGGCCGTCCCCGGCGACGCGACGCCGGTCGCGCAGGCCTACGCCGGGCATCAGTTCGGCTACTACTCGCCGCGGCTGGGTGACGGCCGGGCGCTGCTGCTCGGTGAACTCGTCGACACCGCCGGAAACCTGCGCGATCTGCATCTGAAGGGCAGCGGACGGACGCCCTTCGCCCGCGGCGGGGACGGCCTGGCCGTTGTCGGTCCGATGCTGCGGGAGTACGTCATCAGCGAAGCGATGTTTGCGCTCGGCATCCCCACCACCCGCTCGCTGGCGGTCGTGGCGACCGGGGCGCCGGTGCAGCGGGAGACGCTGTTGCCGGGCGCGGTGCTGGCCAGGATTGCGAGCAGTCATCTGCGGGTGGGGAGTTTCCAGTACGCCAGGGCGACCGACGACCTCGATCTGCTGCGCCGGCTCACCGACCACGCGATCGCCCGCCATCACCCCGAGGCGGCGAGATGCCGACATCCCTGCCCTCGCACTGTTCCAGGCGGTGGTCAGCGCGCAGGCATCGCTGGTGGCGTCCTGGATGCTGGTGGGATTCATCCACGGGGTGATGAACACCGACAACATGACCATCTCCGGGGAGACCATCGACTACGGGCCGTGCGCCTTCATGGAGGCGTTCGACCCGGCGACGGTGTACAGCTCCATCGACACCGGTGGCCGGTACGCCTACGGCAACCAGCCGGTGGTGGCGGAATGGAATCTGGCGCGGCTCGCGGAGGCACTGCTGCCGCTGTTCGACCCCGACCAGGACACCGCGGTCGCGCTGGCGGTCGACGCCCTCGGTGCGTTCGGCCGGCAGTACAGCGAGGCCTGGTCGGCGGGCATGCGAGCCAAGCTCGGCCTCTCCGCCGACCTCGACCAGGCCGTTGTCTCGCCGCTGGTTTCCGAGTTGATCGAGCAGCTCCAGCAGAGCCATGTCGACTACACCTCGTTCTTCCGCAGCCTGGCGGCGGCAGCGCGCGGCGATGCCGAACCGGCCCGAGGGCTGTTCCTGGACATTGCGCGATTCGACGACTGGTCGGCCCGCTGGCTCGCCCTCGGCCCGGATGCTGCCGCGATGGATCGGGTGAATCCGGTCTACATCCCGCGCAACCATCTCGTGGAGGAAGCACTGGCGGCAGCCACCGATGGCGACCTGGACCCGTTGGGCCGGCTGCTGGACGCCGTCACCTCGCCCTACGACGAGCGCGACGGATTCGAGCGCTACGCCGAAGGGGCACCCGTCGATTTCGGTGACTATCAGACGTTCTGCGGGACCTGAACGTCGCTCGCGACGCGAGGGGGCAGTCGGCCTGCCGCACCGTTCGGGCGGCGGAGATCTGGTGGAGCGGGCGACGAGAATCGAACTCGCGCTATCAGCTTGGGAAGCTGAAGTTCTGCCACTGAACTACGCCCGCGTGGTTCGGCGACGACTATACCTGGGGCGTCCCGGCCGCCGACCCACCTCGCGGCGGGGTTGATCAACGGGTCGGCCGGGAGCTACAGAACGACGGCCGCTCAGCTGAACGGATGACGGGCCTCGTCGTGGCGGAGCGTGTGGTGCTCGAGGTCAGTGGTGTCGATGGTGGCGGTCAGGCTCGGCGAGCCGGGCGCCGTTCCGGCCTCGATGTGCAACTCACAGTCGATCCCCTCGCCGCAGGTCGGGCACGCGACGGCGACGAAGGTCTGCGGTGCACGGTCCTCGGGGTCGGGCATCCAGACGCAGTGGTGCCGTTCGTATCCCGATCGTCGCCCACGGAAGTAGGCCATCGGTAAACCGGCCGCCAGGCCGACGATCAGGAGTGCCTCGATCATGTCGGCTCCCTCGTTGTCCGCGTTGCTGTCTGCGCTGCAGGAGCGACGTCGCGGGTCGACGGATACGCCGCACCGATCGGTGAATGGTGGTGGCGGCCGCGTTATCCCGGCAATGTGCGCTGGTCGCGGCGGCGTCGGCGGGGTCCAGCAGCACGGAGTTGAGAGGGACGTGACGTTGCTGGTCTCAGCGTGACGCAGGCAGCGCCCGGGGACAACGCGATGTGCGTCACGCCGGCGACGGGGTCGCCGTTAGGCTTCCGGCCATGCTGCTGTCCGACCGTGACCTGCTGACGGAGATCGACGCCGGGTCGTTGGGTCTTGATCCCTTCGATCCGTCGCTGATCCAGCCGTCCAGCATCGACGTGCGGCTGGACCGCTATTTCCGGGTCTTCAACAACTCCCGGTACACGCACATCGACCCGAAGGTCCAGCAGGACGACCTCACCACCCTGGTCGAGGTGGACGGCGAGGACGCCTTCGTCCTGCACCCCGGCGAGTTCGTCCTCGGCTCGACGTTCGAGAGCGTCACCCTCTCCGACTCGCTCGCCGGACGGTTGGAGGGCAAGTCGTCACTGGGCCGGCTCGGTCTGCTCACTCACTCCACCGCGGGGTTCATCGACCCCGGGTTCAGCGGCCACATCACGCTCGAGCTCTCCAACGTCGCCAATCTGCCGATCACCCTGTGGCCGGGAATGAAGATCGGCCAGCTCTGCCTGTTCCGGCTGACTTCTCCCTCACTGCATCCGTACGGCTCAGCCGAGTACGGGTCCCGGTATCAGGGGCAGCGCGGGCCGACCCCGTCCCGGGCGCATCTGAACTTCCGGCAGGACGACACCCGGCGGTAACCCGCGACCTGATTTCCGGCGATCGCCGCGGCCTCAGCCGCTACCTGCTCCGCGAGCCGAGCCAGCTGCGCACTCGGCAAACCTGGTACGGCGCCGATGGCAGCGCGATGGCCGGCCCGAGTCCTACGACGACGGTGACTGGGTCTACCTCGGCGACGGCGTGTGGGAGGAGGTCAACATCGCATCACTTCCCGACAACGCTCGGCGTGACGTCCTCCACCGGTACACAGCCACGGTTGCCGACGCAGTCGATGCCGGCCGACGGCAAGATGCTCGTTCCGAGCTACAGCGAAGGATGGGGACCGCTGACACCCGAACATCTCTCGTCGGCAGCCTCCGAGGAGTGCCTTCACACTGCTCGAGCCTGGTGAAGCGGTGAGGGCGGACCCTGCCGCCGCGCAGCGGTGGGTACGAGGCGGATGCTGGACGAACTGGTCGACTGCTACGAGGCGCTCGGCCGGTACGACGAGTCGATCACCGTGATGCGCCGCGCTCTGCAGGTCGGATGGTCGGGGCAACCGGATGGCCGCCGCCGGATCGCGGCACTGGTGTTGAGGGACGGCCGGTGGATCGAGATCCCTGGGGCGAGACAAACCATGAAGATCTTCGGCTCGCCGATCAACAGCTGCAGCTGCTCGACATTTCACCCAGACCATCCGACACGGACCATGCGGATCACCCGCACCCCGCCCTCGACCTGGCTCGCCCCGTCGGCAATGAAGCCGTGCTTGCGGTAGAACGCCTGTGCACGAGGGTTCGGGTCAGCGACCCACAGCGCCACCGACTCCTCCGGGTCGAGGACCGCCTTCAGCAGCGCCGGCCCAGCACCTGTGCCGTGGTCGGCGGCAGCCACGTAGAGGACGTACAACTGCCTGACCCACGCCACTCCGTCATCCGAGGCTGGGCCTGACATAGCGATCCCGATCAGTTTGCTGTCCCGCTCGGCGACGGCCACGCGATTGTCGCGGTAGCGCTCGTCGGTCAGCGCTGATGTCCAGAACCGCTCCCGAACGGCCACGAAGCCTGGGTCGTCAAGCACTGCGTCCGACATGAGTCCCCGATACGTCTCCTGCCAGCACCGCACATTCACGCGCGCCATCTGGCCGACGTCCTCGACCCGAGCCGGGCGAACAGCCAGCGACGAGCTCTCAGCCGCATCGAGGCGAACGGCAGCATCTGCCCCGCTGTGAAAAGTGTCAGGCAGCACAACCCCGAGGGTGAGTGCCCGGTTTGGGGCACGCGCGCGCCCTGGCACCACTCACGCGCCCGCGAGTGCGACGCCGTGGCGGCTGGTCACCGAGATGATCGCGGCCATCGACTCCTCGACCGTCTGGTCCACCGGGACGGAGCTGGCGAAGTCGGCGAAGAACCGGCCGGCGCCGTCGCCGGAGGTGATCGCCACGAACCGGGCGGACTCGCCGACGACTTCGAAGGTGCTCGGCGTCCCGGCCGGGAAGACGACCAGCCCGCCGGGCTCCACGTCGTAGGACGTGCCGTCGACAAGTGCGGTGATCCGGCCCTCGATCAGGAACAGCACGCCGGTCCATGGCGAGACGTGCGGGGGCGCCATCGGCGCGGCGGGCGCGATCACCTCGAAGACCTCGAAGGCCCCGCCGACGTCCTGGACGGCGGCCTTCGCGATGTGGTCCCCGTCGATCATCGGGTAGTGCCGGCCTTCTCCGGGTCGGACGTGGATGGTGCTCATGTGCTCCTCCTCTGACTGGGTGCGAACAGCCTCTGCCAGCGGAGCGGAAGGGGTGCGGGTAGTGCACTACTCGACTCCGAGGACCTCCGCCAACGCGGTGCGCTCGGAGACGCCGAGCTTGAGGCCGGCGCGGTAGAGGTGCCCCTCGACGGTCCGCACCGACACCGTCAGCCTCTCGGCGATGGTCTTGTTCGACAGCCCGCGGGCGGCCAGCACGGCGATCTCGCGCTCGCGGGCGGTCAGCGGCAGCGGCCGAGCCGCGATCGCAAGGGCTGGGGTGCGGGCGCCGGACCGGCTGGCCAGCTTCTCGGCGAGGGCCGCGGCGGACAGAGCCGAACCCTGCCGCCCCTGCCGGCGGTGGACATCGGCCGACTGGGCCGCCGCGTCGCCGGCGGCGACGAGGTCGCCGAGCCGGGCCCAGGCGTCGGCGGCCTCGCGGAGCGCCTCGCCGTCCTCGTCTGGCCAAGGCCCTGGCATGGTCGCGGGCCACCGCGGCCCGAGGGCCGATCTCGGCAAGTGCCGTGAGGCGGGCCACCGCCGCGGTTGCGTCGCCGAACTGGACCGCGGTCTGCCACGCGAGCACTTCGTAGGCGGGGGCGCCCGTGTCGCGGGCGAGGCCGGCCGCGGCGACGGCGTGGCTGAGCGCCTCGGTCGTCGATCCTTCGGCGGCCGCACCCCACGCCCGCGCCAGGAGGTCGTCGGGCAGGTAGAGCCGGTAGGCCGGGTGCTGCCCGGCGACGATGCCGGCGAGGAGTGGAGCGGCCGGTGCCGCCTGGCCGGCCTGCGCCAACGCGGTCGCCAGCAGCGTGCGGCAGCGGAACCGGAACTCGTGCCCCGAGTCCGCCAGCCTGGCCCACGCCTCGCGCAGCAGGAGCAGCGCGTCGCTGACCCGGCCGCCGGCGAGGGCCGCGTGGCCGGCGACGACCAGCCCCATCAGCCTGGCCGGGCCGGGGAGGTCGGCCGACGCGGCCCGCATCCTCCGGGCCTGCGCCTCGGCCCGGTCTGGTGTCCCGGCGAGCCGGTGCCCGAGCACCTGCAAGTCCGCGAGCCCGAACCCGGGAATGACTGGTGGGCACCCGGTCGGACGTGAGGCCACCAACAACCGCGGCCTCGTCCAGCAGCTCAGTTTGTCCGGTGACGGCGGCCGCCGCGGACACCGCGGACGCGGCCACGGTGCGGGTCATGTCGTCGGGCAGATCCTCCCGCAGCAGTCCCGGACCCCGGGCGAGCACCGGCGCGAGGTCGCCGACCATGGTGGCGAGCGACATGGTCATCGCGGCAACGAGTTGCGGGGCCGCACCGATCGCCTCGGCCGCAGCCAACGCCTGGCGAGCGTCGTCGAGCTGGGCCATGGTCCGGACCAGGTTGCCGGCCCGGTACAGCAGCGCCATCGTGCGTGTCCTGTTGTCTGGTGCGGTCTCGACCAGGTCGACGAGGATCGCCTCGGCCTCGTCGCCGCGGCTGAGCCAGGACAGGGCTCGCGGCGTGCACCAGCCGAGCGAGCGGGTCGCCGGTGGCGGCGGCCGCGCCGGCCAGCCGCTCGGCCAGCGGCAGGTCGTACATCCTCGTCGCGGCCTCGGCGGCCTGCAGGAACAGCGCGGGATCCGGGGGCAGGTCGGAGTCGAGGGTGAGCACGGCCCGGGGGATCGGGTCCAGCGCCGCGTCCAGGGTCTGCGCGACCAGGCCGCGCAGGCGGCGTGCGCGAAGCGTGCCCATGGCGGCGCGGCGGACCTCCCCGTACAGCGGGTGCGCCAGCCTGGCGACCAGCCCGTCGGTGCGCACCAGGCCCCGGTCCTCGGCGTGCTCGACGTCCGTCGGCGAGGTCAGCGCGGAGAGCGTCTGCACCGCAACCGGTTCGGCCAGCGCCACCAGGTCAACGACATCCCGCACCCCCGCAGCGAGGCCGCCGATCTCGCGCTCGAGGAGGTCGGCCAGCTCCGGGGAGATCGCCGGCTCGCTGGTCCATCGCCAGATCCCGGAGGCCGGGGTGAACCGGCCCGCCGACAGCTCCCCGGCCAGCAGGTGCCGCAGGAACAGGGGGCTGCCCTGGGTCAAGGTCCACAACCGGTGCGCGGAGGCCGATTCGACCGGACCGCCGAGCACCCGGGCGACCAGGCCGGTGGTCTCGGCGACGTCCAGCGGCTCCAGGTCCAAGCGCGGGAGGTGGTCGTCCTTCCACAGCGACGTCACCATGTCGGGCGCCGGCTCCCCGGTCCGGAGCGTGACCACGACCGGTGCCAGCCGACGAACCGTCACTCGGTGCAGCACGATCGCGGAGTGCTCGTCGAGCAGGTGCGCGTCGTCGACGGCCAGCACCAGTGGCCGCTGCCGGGCGAGCTCCCCCAGCGCCCGGCCGATGGTCTCGGCGGGGTCGCCGACCGGGACGTCGAGGAGACCGGCGAACGCGCCGAGGGGGAAGGGCCGGGCGGCCGTGCTGCCGTGGGCCCAGACGACGGTCGCTCCCCGGCCCCCGGAAACCGCCAGCGCCTCGCGGGCGAGCCGGGTCTTGCCCACCCCGGCCGGGCCCGCCACCACGATCCCCGCCGCACCGGGCCGGATGGCCGCCGCGACCCTGCGCAGCTCCTCGTCCCGGCCGGTGAGCGGCCACGGCCGCTTCATAGCGTCAGGCTAGCGATCCCGAATCGAGTAGCGCACTACTCGACGCCCCGGCGTCGGCTCGGGCGAGGATCGGTGCATGAGCACCCGAACCGTCCTCGTCACCGGCGCCGGCCGCGGCATCGGCCGCGCCATCACTGTCCGCCTGGCCCGCTCGGGCTGGCGGGTGTACGGCGGCGTCCGCACAGACGTCGCCGCCAAGGAGCTGGCAGCGGAGTCCGACCTGATCACGCCGGTCGAACTCGACGTCACCGTCCCCGAGCACCTCGCCGCGCTCGACCGCGAGCTCCCCGAACGGCTCGACGCGTTGGTCAACAACGCCGGCATCGCCGTCGCGGGCCCCCTCGAAACGCTGTCCCCGGCCGACATGCACCACCAGTTCGACGTGAACCTGATCGGGCCGCTCGCGCTGACCCGGACCATGCTGCCCCGGCTGCGCCGGGCCCGAGGCCGGGTCGTGTTCATCTCCTCGATCAACGGCCGGGTGTCCTTCCCGTTCACCGGGATCTACAACGCCTCGAAGTACGCGACCGAGGCCGTGGCCGACTGCCTGCGCGTCGAGCTGCGCCCCTTCGGTGTCCAGGTCGGCCTCGTCGAGCCGGGCGTCATCGACACCGACCCCTGGCACGAGATGGACCAGCTCATCGACGATCTCGAGGCCCGCCTCGACCCAGAGCACCGGGCGCTCTACGCGCCGCACTTCGCCGGCGAGCGCCAGTTGATCGGGAAGATCCGCAAGAACGCCAAGCCACCCGAGCGCGTCGCCGCCGCCGTCGAGCGCCAGCTGACCCGGCGGCGGATGCGGCCGCGCACCCTGGTCGGCGCGGACGCCCGGTCGATCCTCGCCATGAAGGCGTTGTTGCCGACGCGGGGCCTCGACGCGGTCTGGAGTCAAGGCATCACGGTCGAAGCCCGGGATCTGAAGCTTGCCGGTCACGTGACCGGTCGGAAGGACGCCGAGCCAATCAGTCCACGCGACAGTGTCCGCAGCGTAAGAGGAGTCGCGGAATGAGGGCACCACGCACCGCCATCGTCGCTATTGCGTCGGTTTCGTGTCTGCTGTTCTCTTCCGCGGCGCGGGCTGACAGCCCCGCCCGTGAGCGGCAACTGACATGTTCCGATGGAACCGTGTTCACCGGAGAACAGGTCAGGCACGGCAGTGGCCGCCCGCCCAGCGTCTGGCGGGGGCTGACACGCGGCGGTGATCCGATCGCCTTCGTCTTCCATGCAGTGACAGTGACCGCACCGGATGGAACGGTCGACGAGGCCGAGACATGGGACAACACCGCGGGAGTGAGTCTGAATCACGAACTGACCACGTGCAGCTTCGTCATACCGATTGGTCCGCTGACCGGTTATCGGGCTGACTTCGTCGGCCACTTCGTCCCCGTTCGCGGGTAGGCTCCCGACGGGCCGTCGCCGTCCGGCAGGCGATCGCTGGGAAGCACATCGACAAACGCCGCACCCACCGCCACTCCCTACGTCACACGTCGGCATACACAACAGCAGGTCAACGACTTGCTAGCTCACCGATAACGCCCAATGATGCGAGCTAGACGCAATCGGTCATGCAGATCGACCGGCGATTGAGTGAGGTGGCAAGCGAGTGGATGCCCCGGATCGCGACGCAAACCGGGTTCAAGCGGGTCGACGTACACGTGGATTAACCGAGGTAGCTACAGCTGGCGATCGCATACGGACCGCTCGAGGTAATGGTGCGGACACCTGGCCACCAACGGAAATCGTGCATGTGAAGTCACCATCACCGCCGTTCTGAGCATCCCCTCTGGCGATCGACGTGGTGTGGGTCAGTCAAAATCAGTGGTTGGCGATGATGAGTTCGGCGACGACGTCGTTGTGGAGCGTGAACCGGTAGTCGAGCTCGGCGACGCCGCCCGGGAAGGTTCCCTCGAGCCGCAGGGTCACCACCCAGTGGTCGTCGTCGATGCGGGCAGCACCGATCTGCTCGGTCGCGTACTCGAACTCGGAGCCGGCGTCCCGCAGGAACGCATGAATCTGCTCTCTGCCGCGGAAGGACTCGCCCTGGTCGACGGTCACCGCGTCCTCGGCGAAGAACGATGATGCCGTGTCGGCGTCGCGGACGACGTGAGCGGCGAGAAAACCGCGGATGGTGGTCGGGAGTGTGTCGGACCGGAGGTCGTTGTGGTGTGTCATGAGCCCACCGTGTGGCCTCGCGGTACAGGAGGGTCAAGCGCTGGACTCTCCCCCTGGGAGAGCCTCCATACTGCGGGGGTGCTGACGATCGGGGAGTTCTCGCGCCTGACCCACCTGAGCGTGCGGACCCTGCGTCGGTACCACGAGGGCGCCCTGCTGGAACCCGCCGTCGTGGACGAGTCCTCCGGCTACCGCTACTACGCCATCGAGCAGATCCCGACCGCCCAGGTCATCAACCGGCTCCGCGAACTCGACGTCCCCCTGGGCGACGTGCAGCGGATCCTGCGCTCCCCGGACCCCGGTGTCCGCGCGACGCTGGTCGCCGACCACCTCCAACGCCTGGAGGCCGAGCTCGACCGCACCCGAGCCGCGGTCGCGTCGCTGCGCCGCCTGCTCCGGCCCGACCCCGCGCCGATCGAGGTGGAGCTCCGTGCCGAGCCCGCCCGCACGGTCGCGGCGGTGTCGGCCGTGGTCGACGAGGGGGAGGTCGAAGCCTGGTTCGCGGGCGCAATGGCCGAGTTGGAGGTGGCCGTTGGCGACGCGGTGACCGGTCCACCGGGTGGCACCTACGACAACTCCCTGTTCGAGCAGGGCCGCGGTCACGTGTTGGTCTACCTGCCGACGGCCGCTCCACCCCGCACCGGGCGGGTGCACGCCGCGACCCTTCCCGCCGCGGAACTGGCAGTGGCCACCCACGTTGGCGAGCACGATGGCATCGAGGTCACCTACGGCGAGCTCGGTACCTGGGTCGTGGAGAACGCGATGTCGGTGGCGGGGCCCGTGCGGGAGGTTTACCTCGTCGGACCTCGGGACACCAGCGATCCGGCCGCCTGGCGCACCGAGATCGGGTGGCCGGTGTTCCGAGTGACCTGAGTGGGCGGCCATCACAAGTGGGATTCGTTCACAAGACGGTCTGCGAGTCAGGATCGACCGCTAGGACCCGAGCCCGAAGTTATCAGCCGGTCTGCAGCGACGAGGCCCGCGCCAGGAAGAGCTCTTGTTCCTGCTGATTGCGGGTCAGCGACGCGGCCCGCTCGAACTCCGCCCTTGCCCCACCGGTGTCACCGAGTTTGGCCAGCAGGTCGCCGCGCACGGAGGCGAGTTGCGGATACCCGGTCAACTGCCCGGCGGCGATCAGCTCGTCGACGATGGCCAGACCGGCGGCGGGACCGTCCGCCATGCCCACCGCGACAGCCCGGTTGAGCTCGACCACCGGCGATGCCCACAGCTGCCCGAGCACCTCGTACAGGGCGGCGATCTGCTGCCAATCGGTGTCCTGCACCGTCGCCGCGCGGGCGTGACAGGCGGCGATCGCGGCCTGCACCGTGTACGGCCCGATCGGCGCGGTCAGCGACGTGGCGCGGTCGAGGGACTCCAGTCCGCGGCGGATCAGCAACCGGTCCCAGCGACGGCGATCCTGGTCGGGTAGCAGAACCGGTTCGCCGTCCGGCCCGATCCGGGCCAGCGATCGGGACGCCTGAATCTCCATCAGCGCCAGCAGTCCGTGGACCTCGGGTTCGTCGGGGACCAACTGGGCGAGCACCCGACCGAGCCGCAACGCCTCGTCCGAGAGGGCGGGGCGCATCCAGTCGTCACCGGAGGTCGCCGAATAGCCCTCGTTGAACACCAGGTAGATCACCTGCAGCACCGACGAGAGCCGCTCGGCCATCTCCTGCGGTCCCGGCAGTTCGAACTGCACGTTGTTGACGGTCAACGCGCGTTTGGCCCGGACGATGCGTTGGGCGGCGGTCTTGTCCGGGATCAGGAAGGCGCGGGCGATCTCGTCCGTCGACAACCCACCGAGGCAGCGCAGGGTGAGCGCGACCCTCGAGTCCAACGGGACGACCGGATGCGCCGCCGTGAAGATCAGCCGCAACAGGTCGTCGCCGATGTGGTCGTCGAGGTCATCGTCGACATCGGTGGTCACGCTGGTCTCCAGATTCCGGCCCAGCTCCTCGACCTTGCGCTGCTGCAGCGTTCGCCGGCGGTGCGCGTCGATCGCCCGGTTCTTGGCCGTGGTCATCAGCCAGCCGGCCGGATTGGGCGGGATGCCGGTCACCGGCCACTGCTCCAAGGCGACGACCAGGGCGTCCTGGGCCAGTTCCTCGGCGAGCCCGACGTCCCTGGTGACCCGGGCCAACCCGGCGATCAGCCGGCCGGACTCGATCCGCCAGACGGCCTCCACCGCCCGCCTCGCGGACGCCTCGTCGGAACCCTTCCCGGTCATGGAATGAATCCAACAGCATCTGCCCGGTACGGCACTGGACGCCACCGATGAGAACCGGGCGCCAGCACAAGCCGGCGTCGAGTTCGGAAACGAGGCGACCGGTGGCGGACCGCCAGCATCTTCCAGAGACAGCTCGGCCCCCGAACCTGAGCTCGGGGGCCGCGAAGCCGGGTCGTGCGCGGAACGGCTACTGCTGCGGAGCGAAATCCTCCGGCCCGAAGACCTTGAGGACCTCACACTCGCCCTCCCAGCCGGGGACGAACTCCTGGTGCAGGGTCATGAAGCGGGAGGCCCATTCGACCGCCTCCTCCTTCGACCGCACCTCGTACTGGGCGTAGCTGATGAACTCCTTGGCCTCGGCGAACGGGCCGTCGGTGACGCTGAGCCCACCCGCACCGAGCTGGATTCGGGCGTTGGGTGCGCCCTGGGCCAGGCCGGCATTGTCGATCAGCGCGCCGGCCGCGGTGGCCTCTGCGCCGAGCTTCATGATCGCTTCGAACAGGGCGGGCGGCGGATCGGCGAGTTGCTGGGACTTGAGCAGAACGATGTAGCGCATGGTCGTACTCCTTCGTGATGGCGGGATTGAGGATCGCAGTGCCGAGCGGGTTCGTGGTGATCGGGGCCGGTGTCAAACGCGCCGGTGTCAGACGCGCCGGTACCGATTCACGGCGACCGCCGTGATCCAGGCCCAGACCAGCAACACCGCGGCAGTGAACAGGACGGTGGCCACCGTGCTGCCACCGGTGGACGCGATCATCGCGAAACCGGTCAGGAAGACCACGCCGGTCACCACGGAGAACGCAGCCCAACCACGGCTGCCCTCGGCGGCGAAGCGGCGGCCCATCACGATGCAGGCGATCGCCAACGCGGTGAAGCCGACCCCACCGGCCGCGAAGTGCAGCAGCCCATGCCAGGAGATCGTCCCCGGACCCTCGGGTGTACCGACCGGGAAACCAAGAGCCGGGTCAGCCCGGAACGCCCCGGCCGCGATCAGGCTGGCGCCGTAGACGGCGATCAGCCGCGGCGCCCACCGGGCACCCCGGCCGGACACCAGCGCCCGGCGCAGTCCCACCGCGAACGCGATCACCATCAGTCCGGTGATCACGAAGTTGGCGACCTGGATCCAGCCGGGACCGCCGTTGGCCAACATGCTCCACTGGTGCCGGCTCAGGTCGAACCCCTCCCGGGTGAACGCCTGGACCAGCGAGATCGTCACGTACACCGGCCCGGCGATGACGCCATAACCCAGCAGGGAGCGGGTCACTCTGGAGGCTGGATCGCAGGTCGCGGTGCGGGAGGGGGTGGTGATCGCTGACGTCGTCATGATCGATCCTTTCGATGCCGTCCGGAGGCCCTGTGCGCTCCGGCTCGTCATCACCTCCACGAACGGCGACATGACCGATCGACACGGCCGCCGAAAATCTTTTCAAGATTCTTTCCGGCCGAGGTTCCGGCGGTCTCAGCCGGTCAGCGGAGTCACCGAAACATTCATGTGCGGTCGCCTTTCCGCCGCCGGCGAAGAGCCCAACCTTGTCGTCACCGGCCGCCGGGAAGACCAGCGAGCTGATCACCGCACGGCCGTCACCCGCGAAGACCTCGACCGAGGAACCATCGACGACGATCCGCAACGGCAAAGTGCCGTCGGTGAGCGCCACCGTGGCCGCCGCGCCGCCGGAGAAGGCTCCGGAGAAGCCGGTGTTGCCCGAGGTGGTCCGGTCGACCTGCAGGATTCCGGTCTCCTTGACGTACTGGATCCGGGTGCCGCGTTGGCCGGTGGCGTTGCCGAGCACCGTCACCCCCGACACTGCGGCCTCGCCGGGGACCAGGGTCAGGCTGATGTCCAGGGCCGTTCCGCTGGCCGTGTCGTCCAGCTTGCGGCCGCCGTTGGTGATGGTGACCTCGTCAGCGCTGAACGACGGACCGGCGGCCGCCAATGCTGCGGAGGCCTCGGTGGGGATGGTCTGCCGCAGACGAGGGACACCGTCGACCGTGGTCAGCGACAACTCCCGGGGCAGCGTCGCCTGGCCCCGCCACGGTGAGGTGGGGACCGCTTCGGCGTAGTGCCAGTTGTTCATCCACGCAAGGGCGATCCGGCGACCGTCCGCGGTTCCCGCGAAGGTGGTCGCGCCGAAGAAGTCCGAGCCCCAGTCGACCCAGGAATGCATCTCACCCGGCTGAATCGCACCGACCCCGGCCGGTCCGAGCGGCTCCGGGGTGAAGGTGGTGCCGTTGAAGGAGCCCACGAAGTACTGGACACCGGAGCCGCCCGCCGCCGCGCCGGAGTTGGTGCTGACCAACAGCACCCACTTGGTGTTCGCCGGGTCGCCGTCCACCGCCAGCGGGAAGAGATCGGGGCTCTCCCAGAGACCGGCCTGCGCACCGACGCCGGAGACCTCGCTCAGCGAGGTCCAGTCGGTCAGGTTCTCCGACTTGAACAGCTGCACCTTGAAGGCATCGGTGACGGCTCCGACCATCACCCAGTAGCCGCCCGGCTCGTACCAGAAGACCTTGGGATCGCGGAGCTTCTCGGCGGGATCGTCGGGCTCCAGGACCGGATTGCCGTCGTACTTCTGCCAGGTCTGGCCGCTGTCGGTGCTGTAGGCCAGCGACTGGCCCTGCCCGCCGGTGCCCACCGAGGTGTAGATGGCCACCAGCGGCGGTGCCTCGGCAGTGCCCAGGCCGGAGGTGTTGTCGGTGTCGGCGACGATCGACCCGGTCAGCACCTGCTCGTCGGCCGTTCCGGCGATGGCGACCGGCTGTTCGGTCCAGTTCACGAGGTCGGTACTGGTGGCGTGTGCCCAGTCGATGGCGCCGCTGGGGCTGTCGCCGTTGGGATTGTGTTGGTAGAAGGCGTGATACGTGCCGTTCTGGACGACAAGACCGCTGGGCACACCGGTCCAGCCGGTGCTCGCGGCGAGATGACCGGTGGGGAACCAGCGTTCCGCATCGGGCAACGGGGCGGCCGTGGTCTGTTCGGTCGTAGTGGTTGCCGGGACAGTGCTTGATGCAGGCGGGGATGACAACGATGTCGACTGCGATGGTTCGGTGGCCGTGGTGACGGAGCCGGACGCGGCAGCGCTGCATCCGGCGACGAGGAGGGATGTCGAAACAACAAGCGCGCCAAAGGCACGAGAACGTTTGATCATGAGAGAGGGGATCGCTTCCGGTCGGCATGCGAGGCGACGAGCCTGATCGGAGAACTGGTGCTGTGATCAGCGCTCATCTCCGGTCCGGAGGACCGAGGCATGGGGGCTGTGAGCACCTCGAACTTTATCGGGGACGGATGACCACGAACTGCCGATCGAGTGATGCCTTCGTCACTCCACGTGGCTGACCAGGCAGGATGGAGCTCGTGGCGACGTCAATGTGAGCAGCCGCACGTAGCTGTTCGCGCCCCGCCCGCCGCTTCGACGCCAAAGTTACCCGTGGGTAACCTGGACGTAGGGTTCCATCTCTGGTGTGCGACCGCCGTCCGCACGAGACGAATGTGCCAGTCGAGAAAGAAGTGAGCCTGCTGATGTCGTGGTGGTCGTGGGTGCTGGGCGTGGTCGCGGTGGGTTTCATCGTGGTGGGTTTCTCGATGCTCGGGCGTGCCGGTTGGCGGATTTTCGGGCATGTGCGGTTGGGGGCGTCCGATCCGTTCCGCGCGGGTCCGGTGGCGCCGCGATCGATGACGTTGGTGAAGGAGTTCCTGGGGCATACCCGGATGTTGAAGTGGGGGTGGCAGGGCGCAGCGCATTGGTTCGTGATGGTGGGTTTCGGCGCCCTGGTGTTGACGTTGGTGCAGGCCGTGGGGCAGACGTTTGATCCGGCATTCGAGATTCCGTGGCTGGGGCATCAGGCCTGGTACGGGTTGTTCGTCGAGTTGATCGCCTTGACCACGGTGCTGGGGATCGGCTATTTGATCGTGATCAGGCAGGTGAACAGTCCGCGGCGGTCGGGGCGGAAGTCGCGGTTCACCGGGTCGAATGCGGGTCAGGCGTATTTCGTCGAGGCGGTCATCCTGTCGATCGGGGTGTGCATTTTCCTGATCCGGGGTTTCGAGGCGTCGACCGGGTTGCTGCCGTTCCCGACGTGGGCGGCGCCGATCTCGACGTGGCTGGGCTCGTGGCTCCCTGCCTGGTTGTGGGCCATCTCGGTGGTCGCTCTGATCAAGGTGATCATCTCGATGGTGTGGGCGATCGTGATCGCCCGGAATCTGTCGATGGGGGTGGCGTGGCACCGGTTCCTGGCGTTCCCCAACATCTACTTCAAACGGGAGGACACCGGTCGGACCGCCCTGGGTGCGCTGCGGCCGATGATGTCCGGCGGCGAGGTCCTGGATCTGGACGAGGCGGACCCCGAGGTCGACACCTTCGGGGTGGGGAAGGTGGAGGACTTTTCCTGGAAGGGGTGGTTGGATTTCGCGACGTGCACCGAATGCGGCAGGTGTCAGTCGCAGTGCCCGGCGTGGAACACCGCGAAGCCGTTGTCCCCGAAGCTGGTGATGCTGGCGTTGCGGGACCACTCCTTCGCGAAGGCCCCGTACATCAGGGCCGGTGGCGGGATCGACCTGGCCACGGGTGAGGAGAAGCTCAGCGAGGCCGAGTTGGCGGCGTTCGCGCACGCCGACCCCCTCGCCATGCTCGAGGCCGGTCGGCCGCTGATCGGACCCAGCGAACTGGACGAGCTGGGTCGTGAGGTGGGCGGGATCATCGACCCCGAGGTGCTGTGGGATTGCACGACCTGTGGGGCGTGTGTGGAGCAGTGCCCGGTGGACATCGAGCACGTGGATCACATCGTGGACATGCGCCGCTACCAGGTGATGATCGAATCCGAGTTCCCCAGCGAGTTGGGTGGGTTGTTCCGGAACCTGGAGAACAAGGGCAACCCGTGGGGGCAGAACCAGAAGGACCGCCTCGCCTGGGCCAAGGACCTGCCGTTCGACGTCCCGGTCGTCACCGACACGATTGATCCCGATCATGAGTACCTGTTCTGGGTGGGGTGCGCGGGGGCGTTCGAGGACCGGGCCAAGAAGACCACCGCCGCGGTGGCGGAGTTGATGCACATGGCGGCGGTCGGGTTCGCGGTGCTGGGGACGGGGGAGACCTGCACGGGTGACCCCGCGCGGCGGGCGGGGAACGAGTTCCTGTTCCAGATGCTCGCCCAAACCACGGTGGAGAACCTGAACACCGCGTTCGGGGAACGCACCACCCGCAAGATCGTGGTGACCTGCCCGCATTGCTTCAACACCCTGGGCAACGAGTACGGCGCGCTGGGTGGGGATTACGAGGTGATCCACCACACCCAGCTGTTGAACCGGTTGGTGCGGGACCGCAGGTTGATCGTGAAGAAACCGGCGGGCAGCAGGGATGTGACGTATCACGATCCGTGTTACCTGGGCCGGCACAACAAGGTGTACTCCCCGCCCAGGGAGTTGATCGAGGCGTCCGGGGTGACGTTGAAGGAGATGCCGCGGAATAGGCGCGGTCGTTGTGCTGTGGTGCGGGTGGGGCGCGGATGTGGATGGAGGAGAAGATCGGGAAACGGATCAACCTGGAACGCACCGACGAAGCCCTCGCAACCGGGGCCGAGCAGATCGCGACCGGCTGCCCGTTCTGCAAGGTCATGCTCACCGACGGCCTCACCGCCCGGCAGGGCGAAACCACCCCCGACACCGGCCGGGACATTCAAGACGTCGAAGTCCTCGACGTCGCCCAGATGCTGCTCGCCGGCGTCAAAGGCACGCCACTGATATTCGCCCGAACATGGCAGGGAGCGACTGTGGAGAACGACTCGAATTCCGCGTTGGCGGAGTTCTCGCAGGCGATCGCCGGCGACATCCTGACGCTTCCGGAGTTGAGCGACCCCGAGTGGGACACCTACGCCATGGTGGCCGAGGTCACGGACTTCTCGGTGAAGATGGTGGCGTATCGCTACACCGAATCAGGGCCGCCGGTACCGACGGAGGGGCCGGTGAACAGCTGGGTGTTCGTGCAGCTGCGCGATCGGACCCGCGGGACCGACGGCGAAGCCTGGGATATCGCGATCGTGAAGATCCACCGCGATACGGCACAACTGGTGGTGAACTTCGTGTCGGGGGACGGCGCGGACCTGTGGCGCGTCAACCCGGCGAACATCGGCAACCTCTCGAGCATGCTCCGGCCGCGTCGCGAGGATTTCCTGAGGGACTGAGGCGCCGACGACCGGGATGACCGACGTACCGGAGGAACCTTCACCTGTCACGATGCGCAGGTGATCACATCCTTGGTGGTCGAGGTTCTCGCCGATGGTGGCATCCGGGTGACCACTCCGGAGGGAGCAACCGGGCTCGCCTCGTTGCCCGCGACCGTTGACTGGATCGCGAAGGCGCAACGCGATGGCGTGACCGTGCACTTGCGAGGGGAGGTCGATGCACCGTTCGCTGTATCCGTCGCGGAGGAGGTCCGCCGCCTCGCGCCGTCCCTCGAGGAGACGCCCACGCAGCCTGCGCCATGGCCGAAGGGTCGCTCGTCCCTCCAGACAGCGGCGGCCAACGGTCTGATCGAACAGCTCACCGACCTGCTCGATCGGGGCGTCTCGCCGAATGACGGGCGGTGGGGGCGGACGCCGTACCGCCTCGCGATGCAGCGCGGGCACACCGACGTGATGGTCGCGCTCCGCAATGCCGGAGCAGCTGTCCCCAGCGGTCTCGCACCGCCGGCGGTGCTCCCCGATGCGGTCGTGCTCCGCGCCTACCCGCCGCCCTGGATCTGGTGGCTGGTCGTGCCCTTCCTCGCGCTCGCCGCGGGTGCCCTGTTCTCCCACGCCTACGCGGTCGTCCCGGTGTTGGTGCTCCTTCCGTTCATCGGCATCGGCGCGATTCACCTGGTGCTCGGCGCCACGAGGTGCGCCTTCGACGGGCCTCGGGTCGCCCGCCGTCGGGGCCGGATCTGGCAGGGCCCGATCGACGTGCGCACTCTCGATGCGGTCGGGTACACCCCGCCGGGCACGGTGCGGATGCCCGTCCTGTGGATACTCGGTCAGCACGAGGCAGGCGACCGGCCCGATGTCTACGCGAAGAGCGCGTTCGACAACGAGCAGCAAGCCGCGATCGCGAGCCTGCGCTTCGTCCCGCTCCCCGCGGCCCGCGGCTTCCTCTCGCCGGGATTCGAGCGTCTGCTCGCCCACTACCTCGACCCAGCGAAGGTGATCCTCGGCCCGATCGCCGCGGAGCGCCTCGGCCACGGCCGAAGTGACACTCGCCCCTGACCCGGGTCACCGACAGGTCCGGAACAGGGGCGCCGGTCGAAGGTAAGGCTGTTTGGTCAGCTGATCACCCGACCTCGGCCGGCGCCGCCCTTCGCCGAGCGCGGCCGGTCGCGGAGGGCGACGATCGCGATCATCAACGCCACCCCGGCCATCGCCGCGCCGATCTGCAGCGCGAGCCGGTACCCGGCGGTGAGGGCCGTGAGGTCGTCGGCGCCGGCCACGAGGGTGGCGCCGGTACGCGCCGCCGCCAGCGAACTCAGCACGGCCAGCCCGAGGGCACCACCGAGTTGCTGGGTGGTGTTGAGCAACCCGGACAGCAGTCCGGAGTCCTCGGCCGACGCCGTCGACATCCCCAGGGTGGCGATGGCAGGCAGAGTCAGGCCACCGCCGGCGCCCATCACCACCGTCGCCGGCAGGATGTCGATCGGGTAGCTGCCGTCCACCGGGATCCGGGAGAGCAGCAGCAATCCGATCGCGACCAGGCCGACCCCGGCCACCAGCACCCGCCGGCCTCCCCAGCGGACGATCGCCCGCGGGGTGAGCAACAACGAGAAGATTCCGATGACGACGGTGATCGGCAGGAACGCGAGACCGGTTGCGGCGGCGCCGAACCCGAGCACCAACTGCAGGTACAGGGCGAGTAGGAACTGGAACGCGAACAACGCTCCGACCAGCAGGAACTGGACCAGATTCGCGCTCCACACCCGGCGGTCTGCGAAGACGGTCAACGGCAGCAACGGATGTCGCGCGAGCCGCTCCCGGACGAGGAAGCCGACCAGCAGCAGGATGCTCCCGACGCCGGAGACGATCGTCATCGTCGAACTCCAGCCCCGCGCCGGCAATTCCGTCACTGTGTACACCGTCAGCATCAATCCGGTCGTCACCAGCACGGCTCCCGAGACGTCCCGTCCGGTTCCGGTCGGCGCGCTCGTGTCCGCCGGCAGGACACGCAGCGCAAGCCCGACAGTGATCAGCCCGATCGGCACATTGACCAGGAAAACCCAGTGCCAGCTGAGAGTCTCGGTCAGCACCCCGCCGGCGAGCAGACCGATCGCGGCACCGGCTGCGCCGACGAAGCTGTAGATCCCGATCGCCCGGGCCCGGTCGGAGCCGTCCGGAAACAGCCCGATCACCATGGCGAGGATGACTGCAGAGGCGACCGCACCTGCTGCACCCTGCAGGAACCGAGCGCCGATGAGCATTGCCGGCGTGGTCGCGAGCCCGCACAGGCCTGACGCGATCGTGAAGGCGGCAACGCCGAGCAGGAAGACCCGGCGCCGTCCGGTGAGGTCGCCGATCCGGCCCGCCAACAGCAGCACACCGCCGAACGGCACGAGATAGGCACTCACGACGACGCTCAGTTCGGTCGCCGAGAACCCGAGATCCTGCTGGATCGACGGCAGCGCAACGGTCACCACCGTGCCGTCGAGGATGATCATCAGCAAGCCAGCGCACAGCACCAGCAGGGCAACCCAGCGTCGTCGAGTGGTCAGCGTGGTCGGTGCTGACGGCAACGAGTGCTGCGAGGTTCGATCCATGAATACGACCGTATCAGATCGTCCGACATCGGATGATCTGTACTCGGATAAAAGCCGGCTGCCAGATCCGGGAGGTCAGCCCGGGCGGCCACCTCGCCGTGCCGTCCGATCGACGTGCGACGGCTGTCGCCAGACTGGTTCCGACCACGGTGATCAGGCTGCGGAGGAACACTTCTCGGTCCGATTCCGGGAGCACCGTCAGGACCTTCGAATACATCCCGGCGACGATCCGCTGCGCCTTGCTCACGGCACGCCGTCCACTGGCCGTGACGACGACGATCCGTGCCCGGCGGTCGGTGCTGGACAACCGTCGCTCCGCGAGTCCTGCTCGCTCGAGCTTGTCCAGGGTGCTCACCATCGTCGTCTTGTCCAGCGCCGAGAGCTCGGCCAGCTGAATCTGGGTCAGATCACCCTTCATGCCGTGCGACAACACGCAGAACTCCCGCGGACTGATCCCGACACCGGCCAGTGCAGTGGTCATCTCGGCGGTCAGGGCGAACGCCGCCTGATTGACCAGGAACAACAGATCGATGTCGATCGGCGCCGGGGAAACGGTCCGGTCGATGGTGGAATCGGTGGTCACGGCAATCATCATAGGCCGGATGATTTGTCGACGGGATCATCCGACAGCGGATCGGTTGACGCGGACCCGTGCCGGAAGGTCGATCAGGTCGGGTCTGAGCCGGGATGCCAGGCGATCCAGCAACACCCGCTTGATGGCCGGCCGGCTGCCGAACACCAACAGAAAGCCGGCCTCCCGATACAGCCGTTGGGCGTGGTGATCGGCAAGCACCGAACGGCTCCCGGACTGCACCATCAGCATGGTCGCAGCCTGCACGGCCAGCAGGCTCGCCTGCGACCTGGCGGCCGGAATGCCCGACGTCGGAGCCGTCAACAATGCCGTCCGAACCGCGGAAAGCGACTGCTCCAAGGGTGTCTCGTCGATCATCCGGCTGCACCGGTCGGCGATGCCCAACGCCAGGAAGCCGTTCAGCGAAGAGCCGAAGCCGTCCACGCTCGCCCAGTCGTCGTAGGTCTGCGTGTGGGTGAGCCGGTCGGCCGGAACGAAGTGACCGTCGAATCTCACGGTGACCGTGTTGCTGGCCTGCACCGCCATCAACCGGGTCGGTCCGACCTTCAGGGTCGGCGACTCGACGGCGTCGAGAAGCAGGAAGTGAATCAGGCCGTCGGCGTCACGCGCGGCCAGATGCAGCGTGTCGATCAGGCCCCAACCCGTCACCCACGAGGTTTCACCGTCGATGATGAAGCCGCCAGGGATTGCCCTGACATGGATCTGGGCGGGGCCGGGTCGCACCCCGGCGAGCGCGATCCCGGCCCGACGCTCGCCGCGGGCCAGCGGCCCGAGCCAGGTCTGCCGGATCTCGGCCGACGGGCTCGACGCCACCGCCATCATCGGACCGACATGTTGCAAACCGACGAATGTGGTGGTCAGGCACCCGCCGGCGAGGGCGGTGACCACGTCAGCGATCGTCTCGTAGCCGTCCGCACCGACGCCGCCCAGTTCCGGTGGCGCAGCCAGACCGTAGAAGCCGGCCTCGGCCAGTTGGTCCAGGTTCTCGGCGGGAGACCGCTCGCCGCGGTCGATCTCCGCCGCCGCCGGAAACAGGATCTCGTCGGCAATCCGCCGCGCCCTGGCACGCCACATCTCGTCCTTCGCCACCGGTCAAGCCTGCCATCAGCGACCTGAGCTGCCGCGACCGGCGCGGAGGCCGCATCGACGCAGGCCACACCCATCCGGCCGCGCGGGTGATCATGGGGGTATGACGGACGGAGGTGGAGCGATGCTGGTCTATGACGGTGACTGCGCGTTCTGCCAGCGGTGCATCGACCTGGCACCGCGGATCCTGCCGGACCCGGTTCGTTGTGAGCCGTACCAGTTCCTCGACCTGCCCAGCCTCGGACTCACCTCGGCGCAGGCAGCGTCGGCGGTGTGGTGGGTCCGGCCGAGCGTGCCGCCGCGGTCCGGCCATCGCGCGATCGCCGCGGTGCTGAGCGGTCAACGCGCGTGGTGGTGCCGAGCGCTCGGCTGGCTCATCGACCGCCCGCCGCTGAGCTGGGCGGCCGCCGGGATCTACGCGCTGGTCGCCCGTAATCGTCATCGCCTGCCCGGCGGGACCGCCCAATGCCGGCTACCCGATGCCACGGACGGCCGGTTCCGCTAGGACGTCGGGTGGAGCTTCTGCAGGAGATCGGCCAGCATCTGGCGTTCCTGAGTATCCAGCGCACCGAAGATGCCGTCGCCGGCCTGTCTCCGGGCTTGCGCCATTTGCTGCTGCATGTCGCGCCCACGCTGGGTGAGGGTCACCAGCACCGCCCGGCGATTGGCCGGATCGACGGTGCGTTCAACCAGGCCCGCGTGTTCCAGTGCGTCGACCAGTCCGGTGGCCGACCGCGGGACGACGCCGAGCGCCGCGGCCAGTTCGCCCATCCGGATCGGGGACTCGCCCTTGCTGATGACGCGCAGCGTGCGGCTCTGCGCGGGCGTCAGGTCAAGATCGGACATGCTCGCCAATGACGCGCGCCTGATCAGATGCGCTATCCGCAGCAGTCGCTCGGTGAGCTCGGCGGCACTGATCTCGCCACCGCCGTTTTCAACGCCGCCGTTCTCGGCCGCGCCCATGTCAGTGCTCATCGACGGCCGTTCGTCCGGACTCATCGCGCTCCTCGGAGTGTGACGGGGATCCCATGCTCTAGCTATTGTGAGGAAGCCTCACTATGAGGCATACTCAGCATATGCAAAACTAGACGAAAGGAGCGCCCATGACAACGTCCATGACGAAGCAGGCGCCCAATGCCTCGGCCCGGGGGTCGCGAACGACCTCCATCCCGACAGACTTCACCCCCTTCGACCCCGCTCCGGTGACCATTCCCGCAGCGACGTCGTCCACGTCCGATCACTCTTCCCAACACCCCACCCTCGATGCCACGGCCCGCAAGCGCGGGGACCGCACCGACCGGAGCTCAGCCGGCCGGAAGGGCTCCGACAGTCCGCCCCGGGAGGGCAAGCCAGGAGAGGTGCGGCGGATCGTCGCCCTGTTCTCCGAGCACAAGTCCCGGCTGCTCTTCGTGGCCGCACTGATCATCGCCTCGTCGCTGATCTCGGTGGCCTCACCCTTCCTGCTTCGCGAGGTTCTCGACGTCTCACTGCCCACCAGGAACACCGCGCTCACCGCGATGTTGGCCGGTGGAATGGTGCTGATCGCGGTCGGCACGACCGTGCTCGACGTCATCCAGTCCCGGCAGTCGACGTTGGTCGGCCAGTCGGTGATGCACCGGCTGCGGACCTCGGTGTACTCGCACCTGCAACGGTTGTCGCTCGGCTTCTACACCCGGACCCGGACCGGCGAGATCCAGTCGCGGATCGCCGGCGACATCGGCTCCATGCAGGCGACCGTCACCAGCACCGTCACCAGTGTCGTGTCATCCGGAACCACCGTCATCGCAACACTTGTCGCGATGCTCGCCCTCGACTGGAAACTGACCCTGGTCTCGCTCGTGCTGGTCCCGATCTTCGTGATGATCTCCCGCAAGGTCGGCGGCATGCGTCGGCAGATCGCCACCACCCGTCAGGAGCGGATGGCCGATCTCTCCAGTCAGGTCTCGGAATCCCTGTCCGTGTCGGGCATTCTGCTCACCAAGACCATGGGTCGCAGCACTGCCCTCGGCGACAAGTTCGCCGACACCTCGGCCGATCTCGCCGACCTGGAGGTCCGGTCGTCGATGACCGGCCGCTGGCGGCAGTCCAGCATCGGCATCATCGTGTCGATCCTGCCGGCCGCGATCTACCTGGCCGCCGCGTTCACTGTCGCCGGCACGACGGGTCCGGTCTCCATCGGCACCCTGGTGGCGTTCACCGCCCTGCAGGGACAGCTGTTCCGGCCGATGGTCTCGCTGCTGCGCACCGGCGTCGACATGCAGACCTCGATGGCGATGTTCCGCCGGGTCTTCGACTACCTCGACCTACCGGTCGAGATCGACGAGCCGGCAACGCCGAAGTCGCTGCCGAAGGGCAAGGGAGAGTTGCGCTTCGACGCAGTCACCTTCGCCTATCCCGGCTCTGACACGGCCACGCTGAAGAACATCGACCTCACGGTGGCCGCAGGCACCCACGTCGCGGTGGTCGGGTCGACCGGCTCCGGTAAAACGACGCTGGGGTATCTGGCCGCCAGGCTGTACGACCCGACGAGCGGTTCGGTCCTGCTGGACGGGGTCGACATCCGCGACCTGGGCCTGCAGGACCTGGCGTCGGTGGTCGGCATCGTGTCCCAGGAGGCCTACCTGCTGCACGCGTCGATCGCGGACAACCTGCGGTTCGCCCGACCTGGAGCGACCGACGAGGAGATCGTTGCCGCCGCCAAGGCCGCCTCGATCCACGAGTTGATCTCGTCCCTGCCGCAGGGATATCAGACCGTCGTCGGCGAGCGCGGCTACCGGTTCTCCGGTGGCGAGAAGCAGCGCCTGGCGATCGCCAGGATGATCCTGCGGAACCCGCCGGTGCTGGTGCTCGATGAAGCGACGAGTGCGCTCGACACCAGGACCGAGGCGGCCGTCACCGCGGCACTCGCCGAACTCGCGGACGGCAGGACCACCCTGACCATCGCGCATCGGCTCTCCACCGTCCGGGACGCCGATCTGATCGTGGTGATGGACCACGGCGCCATCGTCGAGACCGGGTCGCACGACGACCTGATGACGCTCGGCGGTCGGTACGCCGCTTTGGTCCGCCGGGATGTGCTGACCGGGACGGTCGCGACCGTCCCTGCCGCGGCCTGACCACTTCGCCCCGCGACCCCGCGACCCCTGGTTCCCTCGGTGGGAACCCGGAGTCGCGGGGTTCGTGCGTCTGGGACAGTGGTAGCCGTGGAGATCGGAATCCTCGGGCCGCTCGAGGTCCGCATCGACGGCCGGGCCGTCGGGATCGCCGGTTCGAGGTTGCGCATGTTGGTGACCAGGCTGGCGCTCGATGCTCCCTCGGTGGTGTCGACCGCCGAGTTGATCGACGCGTTGTGGCCACAGGATCCGCCGGCAGATCCGATCAACGCCCTGCAGTCGCTGATCTCCCGGGTGCGCAGGATTCTGGGTGCGCCGGATTCGATCCAACAGGTGGGCAACGGCTATCGGCTGAGCGTCGACCGTGGATCGGTGGACATCGCCGTCTTCACCGAGCTCGTTGCCGCCGGTCGGCGGGAGATGGCGGACGGATCGCTGACCGCCGCGAGGGACAACTTGAACCGGGCGCTCGGGCTGTGGCGGGGCACTCCGCTGATCGATGCCGGCGATGCCGATTTCGCGCTCGCCCCCACCGCTCGGCTCGACGAACAACGGCTCGACGCGCAGGCGGATCGGATCGAGATCGAGCTGCGACTCGGCCATGCCGGCGACGTCGTCGGCGATCTCGAGGAACTCGTTGCGGCGCATCCGCTCCGGGAGCGGCTCGCTGCTCAACTGATGCGGGCGCTCGCGGCGACCGGCCGGACCGCGGATGCTCTTGCGATCCACGAACAGGTCCGGGCCAGGCTCGCCGACGACCTCGGGGTCGATCCGGGTGTCGAGCTGTCGGCGGTGCAACTGGCCGTGCTGCGCGGCGAGATCGAAGCGGAGCAGCAGCCCGCGCCGCCGCAGGGTCACCGTCGACGCAGCAACCTGCGGGCCTCGCTGACCAGTTTCATCGGGCGGGAGGCCGAGGTGGCCAGAGTGTCCGAGCTGCTCGACCGGGGCCGATTGGTGACCGTTGTCGGCCCGGGCGGCGCCGGAAAGACCAGGCTGGCCAACGAGATCGCGCGGCAGTGGATCTCCCGGCGGGCCGACGGGGTGTGGTTGGTCGAACTGGCTCCGGTCACGGACGGTGCCGCGATCCCGCAGGCGATGCTGGGCGCGCTCGGCCTGCTGGACACCAGGTCGGTCGAATGGCGGGTGGAACGTGCGACCAGGCAGGCGGTCGACCAACTGCTCGACGTCCTTGCCGACTCCGATTGTCTGTTGCTGGTCGACAACTGTGAGCACCTGATCGCGCCGGTCGCCTCGCTGATCGATCTGCTGCTGGCCAGCTGCCCGGATCTGTTGATCGTTGCCACCAGCCGGGAACCGCTCGGCATCGTCGGCGAGGCGCTGTGCCTGCTGCCGCCGCTCGGACTGCCACCGGTGGGGGCGACCGCCGCGGAAGCCGTGCAGCACCAGGCGGTTCGCCTGCTCGTCGAACGTGCGCAGGCGGTCAGCGCCGGTTTCGCCGTCGACCAGAGCACCGTCGTCGACGTCATCGAGATCGTCCGACGGCTGGACGGGCTGCCGCTGGCGATCGAGTTGGCCGCTGCCCGGCTCCGGGTCATGCCGATTGCCGAGATCGCCGTCCGGCTCTCCGACCGCTTTCGACTGCTCACCGGCGGCAGCCGGACCGCCATGCCCCGGCACCGCACCCTGCGCGCGGTGGTGGAGTGGAGCTGGGAGCTGCTCGCCGCGGACGAAAGGCTTCTGGCGGAAAGGCTTTCCGTGTTCCCGGCCGGCGCGACGGTGGAGACAGCGGCAGCCGTCTGCGCCGACGACCTGCTGCCGGCGGAAGGGATTGGTGATCTGCTGCTCGCGTTGGTCGACAAGTCGCTGCTGACGATGGTCGAGGGCCCGACCCTCCGTTTCCGGATGTTGGAGACCATCAGGGAGTACGGGGCCGAACGCCTTGCCGAACGGGGTGAGGCGCTCGCCGCCCGCACCGCTCATGCCCACTATTTCGCCGCGGTGGCCGCCGCCGCCGACCCGTTGCTGCGGACGGCCGAGCAACTGCCGGCGATTCGGACCCTGCGGATCGAACGCGACAACATCCTGGCCAGCGTCAGATTTCTCGCCGAATCGACCGATCCCGCCGACCGGGCAGCAAGTCTGGATCTGGTGCTGTCCCTGACCTGGCACTGGACCATGACCGGGGCAGACAGCGACACGGTCATCTGGCTCGATGTGGCGCTGGAGGCAACGAAGGATGACGATCATCCCGGCCGGGTCTGGGCGCAGGCAGCCAAGTCGCTGTCCATGCTCTTTCTGGGCACCCGGGAACCGGCGACCGATCTCGGCGAACTGCAGGCGGAATTGCGGGAGATATCCCGGCAGCTCGACTCCGCGCCACCGGCGCCGATCGCCCCGTTGATGGTGATGAGATCGATGCTGGCCTACTTCAGCGGTGACCTCGATCGGGCAGAAGCGCAGATGGCGATCATGATGCAGTCGCCCGACGGCTGGCTCCGCGCGGCCGCCATGGTCAACCGCGCGCTCTACTCGGAGAACGAGGGCGAGCTGGACCGGATGAAGGTCGACATCGATGCCGCGCACGAGGAATTCGCCCGGATCGGCGACCGTTGGGGACTCTCCTCGGTGCTCTCGGCCAGAGGCACGTTGCGGTCCCAGCACGGCGATCTCGCCGGTGCGATCGACGACTATGAGGTGGCCCTGCAACTCGCCGGCGAGCTCGGCTCGACCGATGACGATTCGCTGATCAAGTTGCGGCTCGCCGGTCTGCGGATGCGGACCGGCGACGTCGCCCTGGCCAGAAAGGCGATCGAGGAGGTGCGGGCCGACGTCGACGGCCGCGCGGCAGGCCTCGAGCGCACGCTGTTTGCCGACGGGGTGTTGCTGGCCGTCGTCCTGCAGGAGGGTGACCTGGCCGCCGCCACCGCGATGGCGGCGGACATGCGGCAGCGGGTGGCAGAGCATCCGCCGAACCATCTACAGGCGCATGCCGCCGCGGTGGTGGGGGCGACGACAGCGATCATTGCGCTCAAGGTCGGCGATGTGCAGCTCGCGATGGCCGACCTGATCGGAAACTATCCCCTTGCCCTGACCACCGGCGACATGCCCATCATCGCGGCGGTCGGGGTCAGCGTCGGCTGGTTGGCCTTGGCCCTCGGTCGCCCGGAGGACGCGGCGAGCATTCTCGGCGCGTCGGCCAGGCTGCGGGGGAGTGCGGACCACACGGAGCCACACATCGCGGAGCTGACCCGCGACCTCCGAGCATCGCTGGGTCCGCGGTTCGACGAGTTGTTCGACTGCGGAAGGGCTCTCGACCGGGCGTCGGCGATCGCCCGGATCGACCCCGCAGCGCTCTCCGCCGCAGTCGTGAACCATGCGAGCTGAACCGTTGTTCATTGCCATCAGAGCAGGGAGAACCGGCCCGATAGGGCGATCTGACCCTGCTGTGATGGCACTCGACGCCTGCTGTAGGCCGGTCGAGAACGTCAGCCCATTCCCGCCGAGGTGAACAGGGCCGCCACCGCGGTTCCGTAGTCGTCGGGCTGCGGCCTGCCGGACAAGGCGCTCTGCACGACGAATCCCTGGACCAGGGAGATGAAGACCGGCGTGAGCTGGTCGGCGGGGATGCTCAGCTTCCCGCCGGCCGCCTCCCACCGCAGCAACATGCCGGTGATCACCTCGCGCAGCCCGCCGAGGATGCGATCGGCGGTGTCGACGAGGCCCGGATTACGGGTGGCCTCGCTCCACACGGCGAGCAGCAGCGGGTAGAGATCGGCCGGCGCCGCCTCCCGCGCCAGCACCGGTTGCCGGATCAGGAAAGCGGCGATCTCGGCCGGGCTCGGCGGGGGGCGGTGGTCGGCGAACTGCAACAACCGACCCTCGATGCCGCCGAACACCTGGGTCGCGACCGCGACGATGATGTCGTCCTTGGAGCGGAAGTAGAGGTAGACCGCGCCGGCCGACAGACCAGCCTCGGCGAATCACGTCCGCCATCGATGTGCTGTGGAACCCATTGCGGGAAAAGCACTTCCACGCCGCGATGAGGATCTGCTCGCGACGTGACTCGCGATGGGCATCGGTGACCTTGGGCATGGGCACATAGTAAACCGAATATTCGTTCTTGACGAACGGCGGCATCGGGTGCATTCTCTACAAAACGAACGATCCTTCTTGGAAAGGAAGAGACCATGACACTCTCCGACATCGGTCACGGCGCCGGCCCGGGCATCGACGACGACGCTCGATCCGGCCCTGCTAGCGGGACACCGACGACCGGCGACCCGCAACCGAAGTCCGCCCGTCACGCACTCTCGGAGGGCCACAAGGCAATCGCCCTGGTCCTCGCCCTCACCGCCGGACTCTCGTTGGTGCTGGCCCTCTTCGTCAGCATCGCGGTCAACTCCGGACCGAATGGCGTCCGGCTGGCCGTTGCCGGCCCACCACCGGCGGTGGAGCAGATCACCGCCGGGCTGGCCCAGGCCGGGGGGACCGATGCCTTCGAGGTCACCGTCGTCGCCGACGAGGCGGCTGCCCGCGTGGCCCTGCTCGACAGGAGCGTCGACGGCGCGATCGTCATCGGCCCGAACGGGCCCATGCTGCTGACCGCATCGGCCGGATCACCTGCGATCGCCCAGCTGCTGACGACCGCGGCCGGTCACCTCGCGAACCCCACGGCGACCGGTCCGCCGGTCACCGATGTGGTCCCGCTGCCGGCCGATGACGCCCGGGGTGTCGGGCTCGCCGCCGGATCGTTCCCGATGATCATTGCCGGGTTGGCCCTCGGCGTCGCCGCCGCACTGGCACTGCGCAGTCGCTGGATCGTGCTCGGCGCCGTTGTCGGCGGCGCCGTCGTCATCGCGGTCTCCTTCGCCGGAATCCTTGCCTGGCTGGGTGTCTCGGGCGGAAACTTCTGGGCCGAGACGGCCGCCATCTCGCTGACCATTGCCACCTCGGCGCTGGTGGTGGCCGGGTCGGTGCGGGTACTGGGCGCCGCCGGTGCCGGGCTCGGCGCCCTGCTGCTGGTCATCATCGGCAACCCGTTGTCCGGAATCGCGACCTCGCCGCGGCTGTTGCCCGGGCCGTGGGGCGAGTTCGGTCAGTGGCTCCCGACGGGTGCCGGTGGCACCCTGGTCCGGACCGTCTCGTACTTCCCTGAGGCGTCGATCGCGTGGCCGCTCACCGTGCTGCTGATCTGGGCCGCGCTCGGCGTCGCCGGAGTGATCTTCGGCCGGGCCAGGGTCGGGCACGTCGCGCGCAGACCCCGGCAACAGTCGCCTGAAGTCCGGGATCTGAGCACCGGACCCACAGACAAATGGCCCGGACCGTCGTGATGACGGTCCGGGCCATTGGCGTGTCGGGAGATCTGGCTGTTGGGCGTTCAGGCGATGTTGAGAGATCAGGCGGTATCGGGAGATCAGGTGCGCTTGCGGTAGGCGCGGAGCGCCAGCGGCACGAAGACGATCAGCAGGATGGCCATCCAGACCAGCGTCCACATCAGGCTTTCCTGAACCGGGCCGCCGATCATCAGCCCCCGCATGGTGGTCACCAGCTGGGAGATCGGATTGATCTTGACGAAGGTCTGCAGCCAATCCGGCATGGTCTCCGGGTTGACGAAGGTGTTGCTGGCGAAGGACAGCGGCAGCACGATCAGGAACATGATGCCCTGGACCGCGCCGGAGGTCCTGACCTTCATCCCGACGAACACGGAGATCCAGCAGAAGCACAACGCGAAGGCGATCGAGATGCCGATGCCGGCAGTTGCGGCCAGCGCATTGGTTTCGATCCGGAAGCCCATGATCATGCCGAAACCGAGGGTGACGACGCAGAGGATCAGATACCGTCCGATGTCCGCGATGACGGCGCCGACCAGCGGCACGGAGCGGCCGATCGGGAGTGACCGGAATCGGTCGAAGACACCCTTCTCGATGTCGGCGTTCAGGTTCTGGCCCAGGGCCACCCCGGCCTGGGCGATCGACTGGGCGAGCAGACCGGGCAGCAGGAATTGCAGGTAATCGGCCGATGAGCCGCCGATGGCGCCGCCGAAGATGTAGGTGAACAGCAGCAGGAAGATGATCGGCTGCAGGGTGACGTCGATCAGCGCTTCCGGAGTACGCACCATCTTGATCAGGCTGCGCTTGGCGATCGCGATGATGTGCCGGAAATAGCCGCCACTGGCGGCGCCGGTCACGGCGGCCTGCGGGACCGGGCGCCGCGCAGGTTGGGTGGTTGCAGTGGTGGTCATGCCGCCACCTCCTTACTGTCGAGTCGTGGTTCCGTCGCCGGCAACCCGCTCGCCGGTGAGCGTCATGAAGACCTCATCCAGCGACGGCAGGTGCAGGGACAGTTCGGTGACGGCGATGCCGTCTGCGGCCAGTCGGCCGACGGTTGCGGCGAGGGCGTCCTCGCCGTTGACGGCGACCGTCAACTCGTCACGGCCGGAAGCCTGCGGTTCGTTGCCGCCGATTTCCGCGAGGATGCGATGCACATCCTCCATCCGGGCCCGGTCGGTCGGCTTGACCCGGATCCGTTGCCCGCCGATCTGGCGTTTGAGCCCATCCGGGGTGTCGTGCGCGATGACCTTGCCGTGATCGATGACGCTGATCTCGTCGGCCAGCGCGTCGGCCTCCTCCAGGTACTGGGTGGTCAGCAGGACGGTGGAGCCGTCGGTGACCAACCGCCGCAGGACCTCCCACATGTCCTGCCGCTTGGCCGGGTCGAGGCCCGTCGTCGGCTCGTCGAGGAAGATCACCCGCGGCCTGCCGACCAGGCTGGCGGCGAGGTCGAGCCGGCGCCGCATGCCGCCGGAGTACGTCTTGGCCCGGCGCTGGGCGGCATCGGCGAGGCCGAACCATTCCAGCAGTTCAAGCGCGCGCGCCTTGGCATCGCGGCCGCTCAGGTTGAGCAGGTTTCCGATCAGCACGAGGTTCTGGATGCCGGTCAGGTCCTCGTCCACCGAGGCGTACTGACCGGTCAGACCGATGGTGCGGCGGACCTTGCCGGCGTCCTTGACGACGTCATAGCCGTCGATCGTTGCGCGTCCCGAATCGGCCTGCAGCAGAGTGGCCAGGATCCGGACCGCGGTGGTCTTGCCGGCGCCGTTGGGACCCAGGATGCCGAGGACGGTGCCCTCGCCGGCTGCGAGGTCGACCCCGTCGAGGGCCTGGGTGGTACCGAAACGCTTCTTCAGCCCTTCGGCTTCGATGATGTTGCTCATGGCTGTCTCCTCGAGATTGTTCTCCGGCAAACAGTGCACCCGGGCGCTGACAGCACGCGCACACGGCGCTGAGATGCCGTGTCAGGCGTCGGTCGTGCGCCGGGAAACGCCGCGGGATCAGCGGTGGTTCTCGGTCTGCTGTACCTGTTCGGCCAGGTCATCGGGGGCGAGGTTGGCCCGGCCGAAGGCGTCGCTCAGTGGCAGCGACAGATGCAGATCCGAGCCGAGGCAGATCTCCAGCGTCCCGCGACGGCACAGGTAGTCGAGGACGTGACCACCCTGCTCCCGCGCGTTGTCGATGAAGTGCACGTGGCCACCGGGAACCCCGATGCCCAGCTCGTACAGCGGCGTCCGGAAACCGGCGACGATGCCCTGCACGTCGTCGAACCGGATCACCGGTTCGTTCCTGGTCGCTTCCCGCAGCGGCGGGTACGGCTGCTGCTGGCGGGCGGCCGTCCTGGTGCTGACCCAGGCGAATTCGCCGGTGACCCGGATCGCGTACAGATAGTTCTCCGAGCTGATCGTCTCGCCGATGATGGCGGCCACCTGCTCACGGGACGAGTCGGCCGGCAGGACGACGCGGTGCATCGGGACGAACCTGGTGACGACGGCGAACGGCGTCAGTGCCTTTGCGTCCGCGATCCGGGCCCGGCCGCCGTCGTGCAGTTGGTAGCAGACGCCGTCCAGCACCACCATTTCCCCGTCGAGCGCGTTGAACGTGCCCAAGCCGAAGTCGCCGTGCTCGAGCAGCTGGGCCACCGACATCTCGCCGTCGTACACCCCGTCCAGCAGCGCGCTCATCAGGCTGGTCTGGAAGATCCCATGTCGCGCAGACTGATTCACAACACCCGGTGTCTTGCCGCCCGCGCTCATCGGTGCTCATCCTGCCGGGTCGACACCGTTGCCGTGATTCGCCACGCGCGTCACGCGATGCTCAACCGGAACGGGCCCGACGGACGGCAATGGCCGCCGCGGTGGCGATGACAGCGGCGCCAGCTCCGAGCAGGATCCGTCCTGTCGGTAGCGCATCGGTCAAGGTGCCGGTCAGTACGCGGGCCGTCCCGAGACGGACCGACCCGCTGCCGGTCAGCAGCCGCCCGAGACGGCTGCCGGGCCCCCGGCCCAGCCGGACCAGCAGGTCGCCGTCCGGGCCCCGGACATCGACAGTGATCCCGGCGGTGTCCAGCACGGTCGCCATCCGGCCGAGACCCCTTGACTGCTGGGCGATTCCGGCCGCCTCCGGCAAGGCAACCCGGCGGAGCGAGGTGACCATGCCCAGCGGTTCGTCGACGTGAAGCACCAGAGATCGGCCGTCGCCGACCAGATGCGCCCGGTGCCCGCCGGTCTCCATCCGCAGATCGGCGAACACCTCCGTCGTCCGCGCCGCGGTGGGTGATCCTGGCGCGGGCGGCCGCAGCGTCATGCCGCCGTGGGCACGTCCGACGTGGTGATCCGCAGTGTGCCGTTCAGCTTCCACACCGCCCGTTCGGAGTTCGCACCGGTCTCCCTCGGTACCTCGACCGACATGTCCACGAACTCGTAGTTGATGGCGGCCCCACGATCGGTCAGGTACGACCACAGCTCTTTTGCCACATCGGCGAAACTCGACTGATTCTGTGGCACAGCATGCAATTCGGTCATGGTCGGCTCCCTGGGGATGTGTGCCTGTCCGGACGTCGCCCGAAGATCAGACAGCACAAGTACGCGCAAACCCTGCCCCGTGGATGCGGTTGGACCGTATTCACCTCGCGGTCGGCCGAAGGGCGCGTGACGGACAACGGTCGCCGACCGCGAAAATCTCAGCCGGCAGCGGCCTTTCGTGGCCGCCCGCGCCGCGCCGGGGCCGGCTTGGCCGGTGCGGGCTCGTCGTCGGCCGCCGCACCGGCGGATTCGGCGGGCGCCGCATCGCCGGAGGGGTCGTCCCGCCACTTGATCTCGATTTCGAGTTCGGTTTCGTCACCGTCGATCTCGATCTCGAGCTCCCAGTCGACGTGACCGGCGACGCCGAGCTTGAGCGTGTCGCCACCGGCGCTGAGCTCGACCTCCGAGCCGCTGGCCAACGCATTTCCCAGGGCGATCAACCGTTCCGCGACCTCCGCCCTGGACAACCTGGCTTTCCTCTTGAACTCGACATTCGGCACAGCAACTCCTCGGCTCGTGGGTGCCGGTCACCCTATCCGCGCGCGGGCCGTTCTTGCCTCCTAGACATGGCGGACTACCCGACGGGTCAACCGTCAGCCGGTCCGCGCGGGATCGACGCTGCCGCCGAGCGCCAACCGCCACAACCGGTCCCATTCGATCCTGGTCTTCGCCGGTGGCACCCCGGGTCGATCGCGGGGCAGCCACACCCGCAGCGCCTTCGGCCGGATCGTGCAGAGCACCGGGGTCGGGAGGGTCACCGCCTCCCCGTCGATGCCCACCGGGATCTCGGCCGCGTCCGCCTCGATGACCGCGCTGGTTCCGGTCAACACCCGCACCGACCGACTTCTGGTCCGGCGCAGGATGTCGATCGCGCCGCCGACGGTGGCGAGCCGGCCGGCCACCACGCCGAGCACTCCCTGATCGAGGGTGTTGCGCCGGCCCAGATCGATGAGCCGCCCGGAGCCGTAGGGGTTGTTGCTGACCAGGATTGCCTGGCGACCGTCAACCGAGGTGTTGCCGACCCGCACCGTCAGCGCGGCGCCGTCCTCGGTCAGCAGGTCCGGCAGCATCGACAAGATGGTGCCCTCCTTGTGATCCCGGTATTCCGGACTCTGCACGATCTGGGCGTAGGCGCCGAACGAGGCGTTGTTGACGAACGGCCGGTCTCCGATCATGCCCAGGTCCACCCGGACCTCGACACCGTCGCGCAGCGCCTCCAGGCAGGTTGACGGGTCGTTGCGGTCCAACCCCAGGTCGAGCGCGAAGTGATTGCGGGTCCCGGCGCTGATCACCAGGAACGGCAGGTCGTGCTCGGCGGCGATGCCGGCGACCAGGGCCTGGGTGCCGTCGCCGCCGGCCACCCCCAACAGATCCGCACCGCGATCGACCGCGTCCCGGACAAGCGCAGCGACATCCACGTATCCGGGCCCGTCGAGCAGCGCGACGTCGGCACCCAGCGCTCGGGCCTTCGCTGCGAGATCGAACTTCACCACCTTGCCGCCGCCGGAGTGCGGATTCATCACGATGAACGGCCTGTTCGCTCCGGAGACCGGTGTCTCCGGCATCCAGGCCTGGTCTCCGACCGGCAGCGCCGCCCTGGCGGCCGCGACTGCGATCGCCATCAGGGCGAGCGAGATCAGTGCCACCACAAGGACATCAGCCTTGGCGTAGCTGTAGATCAGCAGGACGATCGCGCCGATCGTCACCAGGAGACCGATCCACCGGACGATCCCGCGACGGGCCAGGAACCAGTACATCCCGGCCAGCAGGGCGGTGGCGGTGATCAATCCGGTGACGACCAGGAACAAGCCGGTGTAGCCGGCCGAGCCGATGACGAGCGCGACGGTCGCGATGATCGCCAGCAGGGAGAACCTGGCCAGCCACCGTTGGGCGGGGCTGGACGGCTCGGTGGTTCTGCGTTCAGACACCGGCCGACCGTAGGACACCGTCAGCGAGCGACCAACAGCCGGGAGGGCCGAAGACCGGGCGTCCGGGCGACGACGTACAGCCGCCAGCGGTCAGAATCGGCCGCCGCCACCGCTACGGCTGCCACCTCCGCCGGAGGAGCCTCCACCACCGAACCCGCCGCCGCCGAACCCGCCGCCGAAGCCGCCACCGCCCCAGCCGCCACCGCCGCGGCCGCTGCGTCCGGAGTTCAGCACCGAGCTGAGGATGATGCCGCCGAGGACGGCGCCGTTCAGCCCGCCGCCCTGTTGACCTCCGCCACCGAACCCGCCGACGTCACGCTGCGCCAGCGATGCGGCATCGCGGGCCAACGAGCTCGCCTGCTGTGCCTCGGCGAGCGCGGCCGGTGCATTCGTCGGGGCGGTCGCCTCCGCATTGGCCAGGTGTCGCTTCGCCTCGGCCAGCCGGGTCCGGGCCTCGCTGCCGACTGCGCCGCGTCGGGTCCCGATGAAATCCTCGGCGGAGGCGACCTCGGCCCGGGCGGCGGACAGTGCGGACGCCAGTCCGGCCTGTGCACGCTGCTCCACCTGTTGGGCGTCGCGAGTGGCGGCCAGAATGCTGTCCAGCGCAACGTCCGCCTCCTCCAGCTTGTGCAGGGCGGTCAGCGGGTCGGCTGCTCCCTGGGCCGACCGGGCGACGCCCAGGATCGCCTGGATCTGGTCGAGCTGCGCGCGCAACCCTGGCTCGGCGCTCCCGGCGGCGCCGGCAACCAGGGCATTGCGGGTGGCCGAGAGTTCGGCGTCGACCGCGGTCGCGGCAGCCGTCAGTTGTCCGACCGCAGCACCGAGGTCGGCGTCGGTGTGCTCGATGGCGTCAAGCAGGGTCTGCGCCTGACCGACCGCTTCCTGGGCCGCGCCCGCGGCAAGAACGGATGGCGCACCGGGGTTGCCGGTGGTCGGCGCGGCGGCGGCGTCGCCGACGGCCGGCGCGGTGACCGCACCAGGGCCGGGAACGGCGGGCAGAGTGCCGCTGGCCCCGGCCGACGCACCGGGCACGGCCAGTTGCTCGGCCTGCCGCAGGCTGCTGCGGGCGAAGTCCAGGCGTTTGGTGGCCTCGTCGACATTGGCGCTCACTGCGGTCAGTGCGGCCGGCGCGTACTGCTGCTGCAGTCGCTGGAGGGTCGCCCCGACCGCCCCGATCCGGGCTTGCTGGGCCTCGATCTGCCCGGGCAGCTCGGCCAGCACCTGGGGCAGCCGCGAGCGCAGGTCCCGCAGTTCGTCGAAGCGGTCGCTCTCGGCGTCCAGCTTGTCGGCCGCGTCGGCGCAGCGGGCCAGGATCTCCTCCATCATGGCGCGCTTGGTCTGATCGTCCTCCGGGACGTCGTCGTCGATCTGCTGGCGGATCTCGAAGGCCCTGGTGAGCGATTCCCGGGCGGCGTCGAAGGCCGTGCGGAACTCGCCGACAGCCTCCCGGCCGAACTCGGTCTCGGCGGCGCTGAGTTCGAATTCGCTGGCCCGGACGGCATTGTCGGTGTCGATCAGGGTCTGCACACTGCGGGCGGAGAGCTGGTCGAGCGGCTCCGGCGGGGGCAGCGGTTGGCCGTCAGGTCCGACCTGGGCCCGGCCGTCCGGTTGCTGGTCGGTCTTCCGCCGGGACCGGCGATAGATCAGGTACCCGCCGCCGCCGACGACGACGATCCCGCCGGCCACCCACCACCAGGTCGACGACGATCCACCCAAGGCGTCGCGGTAACCGTTCGCCGCGGCGATCGCGGCCCCGGCCCAATCGCCGTCGACGAGTTGCGGGCGGATCTCGTTCTGCGCGATCTGGTTCAGTTGGCTGTCGCTGAGCGAGAAGTCGGACGGCACCCGGACGCTGTAGTCACCGCCGCCGATGGACACCGACATCAGCACGTCCTGGCTGCCGAAGCCGGAGAGCTGGTAGGTCTGTTCGCCCCACTCCTGGCCGCCGTTCGGGTTGTCGAAGGTGTCGACGTAGACGACGAACATGTTGACGCCGGCGTCGGTGGACAGCTGGTCGAAGGCTGCCTGGATCTGCGCCCGGTCGTCACCGCTCAGGGCCTGGGCGTTGTCGGTGATCTGGCTCGGCACCCGGAAGGGCGGCTCGGCCTGCGCGACACCCCCGGGCAGCAGCGTGGCGCCCAGGACGGCGCCGACGGCGAGCAGTCGCCACCAACGATGTTGTCGGGCGCCATCGACCCGTGTGCCCGCTCGCCCCGCTCGAGTTCTGGCCATGGCTGTCCCCTTCGGTCGGTCGAGGGAACCATACCCAGGGTCACCGGCGGGGGTTGGAAGCTCGCCCGCTGCCGGGCTGATGATCACCTCTGCCGGTTGGCCGGCGCGAAACCGTAGGACCGGGAACGCTCCTCTGCCCGGATGACGTGGGTGACGGCGTTGATCAGCGCCAGGTGGGTGAACGCCTGCGGGAAGTTGCCCAGGTGCCGACCGGAGACCGGATCGAGCTCCTCGGCGTACAGCCCGAGGGTGGAGGCGTGCGAGAGCAATCGCTCGCACAACGCCCGTGCCCGCTCCTCCTCGCCGATCTCGACGAGCGCGGAGACCAACCAGAACGAGCAGATGGTGAAGGTGCCCTCCTCGCCGGCGAGCCCGTCATCGGTCTCCTCGACCCGGTACCGCAGCACGAGTCCCTCGTGGGTGAGTTCGTCGGCGATGGCGAGCACCGTCGCCCGGATCCTGGGGTCGTCCGGCGGCAGGAAACGCACCAGCGGCGCCAGCAGCAGCGAGGCGTCAAGGGCAGGTGAGCCGTAACGCTGCACCAGCACGCCGCGTTCGTCGACGCCGTGCTCGAGGATGTCGGCGTGCACCTCGTCGGCGATCGCCTCCCACTTGTCAGCGATGTCGTGCGAGTCGTGCAGCCTGGCGAGCCGCACGCCGCGGTCCATCGCCACCCAGCACATGATCTTGGACGCGGTGAAGTGCTGCGGTTCACCGCGCACCTCCCAGATGCCGCGGTCGGGCGCCTGCCAATGTGCCGCGGCCTGCTCGACCTGGGCGATCACGATCGGCCAGAGTTCCTCGGGCATCTGCTCCCGTGAGCGGGTGTGCAGGTAGATCGAGTCGAGCAGCGCACCCCAGACGTCGTGTTGCTGCTGGTTGTAGGCGCCGTTGCCGGTCCGGACCGGCCGGGCGTCGTCGTAGCCGGTGAGGTGATCGAGAGTGCCCTCTTCGAGCCGTCGCTCACCACCGACGCCGTACATGATCTGCAGATCGTTGGGGTTGTCCCGGCAGACGTCGTGGATGAAGAAGAAGAAGTCGTTGGCCTCGCGGTCGAAGCCCAGCGTGTACAGACCCCACAGGGCGAAGGTGGAATCCCGGATCCAGGTGTAGCGGTAGTCCCAGTTCCGTTCCCCGCCAGGGGTTTCCGGCAGGGACGTGGTCGCGGCGGCGAGCAGGGCTCCGGTCGGCGCGTAGCTCAGTCCCTTCAAGGCCAACGCGGAGGACTGCAGATACGCGCGCCAGGGATGGTCGGGGAAGGTGCCCTGGCTGAGCCACTGCCGCCAGTACTCCTGGGTCCGCCACATCCATTCCTCGGCCTCGTCGATGTCCACCGGCGCCGGCAGGTCGGAGAACGCGAGGGCGACGTAGTGCAGATCGCCGCGCTTCATCTTGGTGCGGGCCATCGCGGTGCGGCCCTCGAGGCCGATCCGCAGTGAACTGGACAGTCGGAGCGTCGGCTGACCCTTGGCGCTGGCGATCACCTCGGAGTAATCCGCATTCGGGTAGTTCCATTTGGCACCCTTGCGGGCGTAGTCGAAGACCGGCTCGCAGCTCATCTGCAGGTCGACGTTGCCGTAGATGCACTTGATGCTGCGCAGCAGCACATGCGCGGCGTCATAGTCGGTGGGGGACCTGCGGTGGGTCTTGGACCGCTGGTCGGTGTTGTGCCAGGGCGCCATGATCAACGCATCGCGCACCACCAGCCAGCCGGTCGGGGTCTGCCAGGTGGTCTCCAGCACGAGAGTGCCCGGCAGGTACCGCCGGGCGGCCGGTACCGCAACACCGAACGGAGCCACCCGGAACGATCCGCCCGCACGGTCCAGCAGCGCGGTGAAGACGCTGGGCGAGTCCGGCCGCGGCACGCACATCCATTCGATCGCACCGGACGGTGCGATCAGGCAGTTGGACTCGCAGTCGCTCAGGAAGGCGTAGTCGCCGATGCCGGGGAAGTTGCCGGAGCTGTGATGTGCGCTGTGCGGAACACCCAGCACGTCGCCTCCAGGGTCGATCGAGGAGTCGGATTCTGTCTCGACGGCAACGTCAGCGGTGTCGGTCACAGGGGTCATTCTCGGGCATCGGGGCGCTCTGCGTGTGGCGAGCGGATCACGAGATGGTGACGTCCGGCGTGGCCGTCAGGCAGTTCGGTCGTCGACTCCCCGCCAGCGACCGCCTGGCGTCACGGGCCGGTGGTGGCCGATGCGGTCGAAGGTGCCTGCTCGACGAGACCGAGAACTGAGCCGGTCGAACCGGTTTCGGGCTGGGGATCGGGCAGTGATGCACTGCCCGACGGCACCGCCGGGCTCATGGTCGTGTTCGGTACACCGCGGCCAAGCGGATCGGTCGCGTTCGAGGTGGCCGGGCCGACGCGACCGCTTTCTGTCGGTCCGGCGGACGGCAGTGGGTCGATGATCGGAGGCAACGGCTGCGACGGTGCCGATGACGTGCCGCCGGAGTCGCGACCATCGGGCACCGCCAACGCCGCCGGCCCGGAGGTGGCGCCGTAGCAGCCCAGCAGGGTGTTCTTGGCGTTGGTACCGATGGCGAACGTGCAGATGGTGTTGTATCCGGGGCTCAACGTGACGACCCGAGAAAAGCCATGTCGCCCGGTGATACCGAGTGCCGCATTGACGTCCGGCCGTGGATCGTCAGCGGTGAACGCCGAGGTGCCGCCTGGGGTCACCGAGATGTGCACCGGGATCGAGTCCTGCGGCGTGTTCGGGTCGTAGGCCCAGCCGGTCACGGTTGCGCTCGTCCCCGTGACGCCGATGGAATCGATCGTCCCGATCGGCGGGTAGGTGACCCTGACGGTGCGGCAGCCGATCAACGGGTTGGTCTGCGGCGGCAGCACGTTGACTGCGAACGCACAGACCTGGTTGTCGCCCGGTCCCATGTTCGGGACCTCCGCCGAGAATCCGGTGTTGTTGCCGGCCCAGGGGACGACCCGACCGACATCCGGCCGGTACACCCCGGTCGTGATCGCCGTGCCATTCGTGGCCTTCGGGCCGAAGACGTAGATGTGGACATCGGCCCGGACCCCCGGCGAGGCCGGATCCGCCGCCCATCCGCCGACGGCGATCTGGCCGGACGCCTTGGTGGTGACCCTGTCCAGGGAGCCGGTCGGTTCGGGCACGGTGACGCTGCGGCAGCCCAGTGACTTGATTGCCGGTTCCGCGGCCGATGTTGATCGCCGTCAGGCAGATTTCGTGGACGCCGGGACCGGTCCATGGCACCAGGAAATCGAATCCGAAGTTGCCGAACAAGTTGAGTGCCTGTGCGACATCGGGTCGGGACTGGTTGGCCAGCCCGGCGGTGTGCCAGACGATGCCCCAGCGGCTGTTGTCGGACGCGTAGATGGCGACCACGCCGTTGATCGCGTCGCGATCGATGGCCCAGCCGGCGATGTGGGTCTGGTTGCCACGCAATTCGAGTAGATCGAAGGTGCCGATCGGGTTACGACCCGCCTCCCCGAGACGCGGGTCACTGGGAACGCTGGTGCAGGCGAGTGCGCCGGTGCCGCCACCGGGATACCAGGGCAGGTCGATGGCCGGTGAGCTGTCGTGCAGGGCCTGGATCTTCTGTCGCGCCAGGTCCTCCCATTTCGCGTAGAGATCGCCCTGGGTGCTGCCCTGAACGGCCTCTGCGGCATCGGTCAGCGCCATCGATTCCCAGCCTGCGACGTCGAGCAGCCCGGAGTTGTTCGAGGCGCTGCGACTCCCGCCGAAGAAGGCCATCGACTCCCAGCGGGGATCGAGCAGTCGCTGGACGACGCCCTCCGGGTCGGTGCGGCCGGTGCTGTTGCCGTAGTCGCCCCATCCCCACGCCGGCCGCTGCTGGTACAGCCCGATCGAATCGGTGTCATGGGCGCCGTCCAGCGACCCGAACATGTCGTGCGGGTACTTCAACGACAACCTGGTGACGCTCAGCCAGTAATCGCGGCCCGGCGCGGGAAACGATTGCGACGGGCTGGTGCCGTCGTTCGCGAGATTGCGGATGGACGACTCCTGCAGCATCACCATCACGGCGATGATCTCGCCGCCGTAGGGCACCTGCATGGTCTTGGCGACACCGATCATGGTCCGGATCGCGGCGTCGCCTCTGGATGGGGTCGGCACCGCCGCACCGCTCTGCCCCGGCGTGCAGGCCGCGGCCGCCATTCCGGCGGCGGTGAACGGGACAGCTCCGGCCGTCGGCACCGGGGCGGTCAGCGCCAGGATCACGGCCGTGGCCACCCCGAATCCGGACCACCGGTGAAAGCGACGGCTGCTGACGATCGCCACAGGATGACCTCGATTTCTCGCCGAACTCAGAGCTGGCAGGCAAGCCGTCGGAACGACACCAATCGCAACTCAGTGTCACTGATCCTTGCGCTCTGTGCTCAGTGGCGGTCACCCCCTCGGGAGGTCCGCTCGACGGCGGCGATGGCTGCACGTCATCTGCAGAAATCATCCGCACCGGGGAACAATCCCGACTGGCCTGCGGTTGGAACAATCAGCAAAGTTGAGCGTCATCGACTCAGGTCAATTGACAGTGTCGGAACGCGCAGGCATTGTGGTTGTCAGAACAGTGAGTTGTGCCCGTTCGGCCGGCTCGGGGCAGTAAGCCCCAGCGGGCCGAACATTGCGCGTGGACCATCCCGGCCACGCGAGAAACCGAAGACCCGCCCCCAGATTCCCGGGCGGGCGTTCAGCAGGAGGATTGCATGTCGCGTGCCGTCGGTATCGATCTCGGTACCACCAACTCGGTCGTCGCCGTACTCGAAGGCGGCGAGCCGACCGTCATCGCCAACGCCGAAGGCGCTCGTACGACCCCGTCCATCGTTGCCTTCGCCAAGAACGGCGAGGTACTGGTCGGTGAGGTCGCCAAGCGCCAGGCCGTCACCAACGTCGACCGGACCATCCGGTCCGTCAAGCGTCACATCGGCACCAACTGGAACGTCGACATCGACGGGAAGTCCTACACCGCGCAGGAAATCAGTGCCCGCGTGCTCGGCAAGCTCAAGCGGGACGCCGAGTCGTACCTGGGCGAGCCGGTCGTCGATGCCGTGATCACGGTCCCGGCGTACTTCAACGACTCGCAGCGCCAGGCCACCAAGGAGGCCGGCGAGATCGCGGGTCTCAACGTGCTCCGGATCGTCAACGAGCCGACCGCCGCAGCGCTGGCCTACGGCCTGGACAAGGGCGAGAAGGAGCAGACCATCCTGGTCTTCGACCTCGGTGGTGGCACGTTCGACGTGTCGCTGCTCGAGATCGGCGACGGCGTCGTCGAGGTCAAGGCGACCGCGGGCGACAACAAGCTCGGCGGCGACGACTGGGACGAGCGGGTCGTGAAGTGGCTGGTCGACAAGTTCAAGCTGGCCAACGGCATCGACCTGACCAAGGACAAGATGGCGATGCAGCGGATCCGGGAGGCCTCGGAGAAGGCCAAGATCGAGCTGTCGTCCTCGCAGCAGACCTCGATCAACCTGCCGTACATCACCGTCGACAGCGAGAAGAACCCGCTGTTCCTCGACGAGTCGCTGTCCCGCGCCGAGTTCCAGAAGATCACCTCCGATCTGCTGGACCGCACCCGTAACCCGTTCCACCAGGTGATCAAGGACGCCGGCGTCAAGGTCGGCGACATCGACCACGTGGTGATGGTCGGCGGTTCCACCCGGATGCCCGCCGTGACCGATCTGGTCAAGGAACTGACCGGTGGCAAGGAGCCCAACAAGGGCGTCAACCCGGACGAGGTCGTCGCCGTCGGCGCCGCCCTGCAGGCCGGTGTGCTCCGCGGCGAGGTCAAGGATGTGCTGCTGCTCGACGTCACCCCGCTGTCCCTGGGTATCGAGACCAAGGGCGGGATCATGACCAAGCTGATCGAGCGCAACACCACCATCCCGACCAAGCGCTCGGAGATCTTCACCACCGCCGAGGACAACCAGCCCTCCGTGCAGATCCAGGTCTTCCAGGGTGAGCGGGAGATCGCTGCCTACAACAAGAAGCTCGGCATGTTCGAGCTGACCGGGCTGCCGCCGGCACCGCGCAACGTGCCGCAGATCGAGGTCACCTTCGACATCGACGCGAACGGCATCGTGCACGTGTCCGCCAAGGACATGGGCACCGGCAAGACCCAGTCGATGACGATCACCGGTGGCTCCGCGCTGCCCAAGGACGACATCGACCGGATGATGCGCGAGGCCGAGGCACACGCCGAGGACGACAAGGCCCGTCGCGAGGAGGCCGAGGTCCGCAACCAGGCCGAGGCGCTGGTCTACCAGACCGAGAAGTTCATCAAGGACAACGACGAGAAGCTCCCCGAGGACCCGAAGGAGCGCACGAACGCGGCGCTGGCCAAGGTCAACGAGGCGCTCAAGGGCACCGACGTCGCGGCGATCAAGTCCGCGGTCGAGGAGCTGGCCAACGAGTCGCAGCAGCTCGGTTCTGCGCTGTACGCGCAGACCCAGGCCGACGCGGCGGCTGCGGGCGGCGACGGTTCGGCGGCCGGAAACGGTTCCGCCGACGGTTCCTCCTCGCAGGAAGAGGAGATCGTCGACGCGGAGATCGTGGACGAGGCTGAGAAGAAGTGACCGGATACGGCGCTGATGGCGCGCACGCCGAGGAGCCGGAACCCGTGATCAGGGACAAGCGCCGGATCGATCCGCAGACCGGGCAGGTACGGGAACCGGGCGCGGATGCGGCCGGTTCGTCGAACCCCTTCCCGGGCAGGCACTCCGCACCCGACCCGGCCAATCCGAGCGATGCCTCGCAGCCGCTCCGGGTCGACCTGAGCGCGGCCGAGCTGGACATCGCCCGGCAGGAGGCGGCCGAACGGACCGCCGATCTGCAGCGGGTGACGGCCGAGTACGCCAACTACCGCAAGCGGGTCGACCGCGACCGGGACGCCGTGGTCAATTCGGCCAAGGCGTCGGTCGTGCTCGAACTGCTGACGGTGCTGGACGACCTGGACCGGGCGCGGGCACACGGTGACCTGGTCGGCTCGTTCGGCGCTGTCGCCGACAAGTTGACCGGTGCGCTGGCCAAGCTCGGACTGAAGCCGGTCGGTGCGGTCGGGGATCATTTCGACCCGGCCGTGCACGAGGCGGTGCAGTTCGGTACGTCCAACGAGGTGTCCGAGCCGACCGTGACCGCGGTCTTCCGGAGCGGCTATTCGTTGGGCGACAAGTTGGTTCGGCCGGCGGTCGTCGTGGTGACCGGGCCGGAGCACGAGAGTGCGGGAACGGCGTCGTCGGAGCCGATTGTGGCCGCCGAGGCGTTCGGATCGGCCTCGGCCGGCCAGTCCGCAGATCAGCAGGCTGCCGGTTCCGCCGGCAGCGGCAACGAACGCCCAGCCTGAGCACGGTGGCTGACGGTGCCCAGGTATGACGACGTCGTACCTGGGCACCTGCTTCTTCGGCAGCCGGCTCTTTCGGCAGCCGCCCTTTCGGACTGCCGGCCCGTTGGTCGGCCGGAACCGGTGAGACGACGAAGGACGTTATCCAGATGACGATGAAGGGAGGTTCCGGGTGAGTGCCAAGGACTACTACGAGAAGGACTTCTATAAGGAACTCGGCGTCACGAAGACTGCTGACAGTGCCGAGATCAAGAAGGCCTATCGCAAGCTCGCCCGGGATCTGCATCCCGACAAGAACCCCGGCAACAAGCGTGCCGAGGACAAGTTCAAGGCCGTGTCGGAGGCCTATGACGTGCTCTCCGACGACACCAAGCGCAAGGAGTACGACGAGGCCCGGAGCCTGATGTCGTCCGGCGCGTTCCGCGGCTTCGGCGCGCCCGCCGGTGGCGGCGGGGCCGGCGCCGGCGGGTTCGACATGAACGACATCTTCCGCAACGCGGGCGGTGCCGGTGGTGCCGGTGGAGCCGGCGGATTCGGCGACCTCTTCGGTGGCCTGTTCAACCGGACCGCCCAGGGGGGCAGCGCCAGGCCGCCCCGGTCCCGGCGTGGCTCCGATGTCGAGACCGAGGTACGGATCGGCTTCGCCGATGCCGTCACCGGAGTGACGGTGCCGCTCGGCATCACCGAACGGACGACCTGCCCGACCTGTCACGGCGTCGGTGCCCGGCCCGGTACCAGCCCCCGGGACTGCCCGGTGTGCAACGGAACCGGGCTGACCACCCGCAATCAGGGATCGTTCGCCTTTTCCGAGCCCTGCACGAACTGCCACGGCACCGGGTCGTTGATCGACGACCCGTGCCCGACCTGCACGGCGAGCGCACGGTCGTGCACAACCGCCGGTTGACCACCCGCATCCCGGCAGGGGTGGCCGATGGCCAACGGATCAAGTTGGCGGGCAAGGGCGAACCCGGACCCGGTGGCGGCCCCGCCGGCGATCTCTTTGTGGTGGTGCATGTGTCGGGACACGAGCTGTTCGGTCGCAGCGGCGACAACCTCACGCTGAGCGTGCCGGTGACGTTCACCGAGCTGGCGCTCGGCACCACGCTCACCGTGCCGACGTTGACCAGTTCGGTCAGCCTGCGGGTACCGCCGGGCACCACCAACGGACGAAAGTTCCGGGTGAAGGGTGCCGGCGTGCAACGCAAGGATGCGCCGGGCGACCTGATCGTCACGGTGGAGATCTCGGTGCCGCAGAAGCTCTCGTCCGAGGCCAAGACCGCGCTCGAGGCGTTCGCGAACGCGCAGCAGGCGGATCCCCGTGAGGCCATCACCAAGGCGTTGCGGTCCCGCAGCGGGACCTCGACGGCCGGAGCGGCGGCGTCATGACCGGGCCGCGATCGGGCGGCAGCGGAAAGTCGGAGCGACCGGGTGATCCGCCGGCGGCCCCGTCGCCGGCGGTCGGTCCCGCGGATTCGAGATGGATGCCCCGCTCTTCGTGATCTCGGTGGCCGCCCAACTGGCCGGGATGCACGCGCAGACGCTGCGGTCCTACGACCGGGAGGGCCTGGTCTCTCCCGGCCGGACGACCGGCGGCGGGCGGCGGTACTCGCAGCGGGACATCGAGTTGCTCCGTGAGGTGCAGAAGCTCAGCCAGGACGAGGGCGTCAACCGCGCCGGGATCCGCCGGATCATCGAGCTCGAATCGCAGGTCGACGCGCTGCGCGAGCGGCTGGCCGAGATGGTCACCGAGGTGGCCCTGCTCCGCGAAGAACTGGCCGAATCGCGCATGGACGCAGCCAATGCCGCGGCCAACGCGGTCGCCGGGCTGCGGCGCGATGTGGTGCCCTGGCAGGAGTCGAGCACTGCGCTGGTCGCCTGGCGTCGGCCCCGGCGCTAGTCCTTCGGCTTCGGTGGCAGCGGCTCGAGTGTCACGGGATCGGGGTATTCGGCTCGATGCTGGGCTGCTTTCCCCGCTCCGATGGCACTCGACGTGATGGCACTCGGCGAGCCGATTCGGCGAGCCGCGTTCCGGTCGGGGTCAGGCCGCGAGCAGCACCGGGCCGGTCGGCCGGGCTGACGCGGAGCTCAGGGCACCGGCGCATCGGCGGGCGAATTCCCCCAGGCTCAACCCCAGCGAGCCGCACGCGGCGGCCAGCATCTCCGACGATGCCTCCTTGCGCCCCCGCTCGAGCTCGGACAGATACTGGACCGACATCCCGGCGCGCTCCGCGATCTGCGCGAGAGTCCTTTGCTGCCGCTGCCTTTCCTCCCGCAGGACCGCACCGGCGACATCCCGCCACAGCGGCTCGGTCCTAGCGCCGAAGCGGCCCGGGGACGGAGCCGCAGATCGGATGGCCGGCGAAGCGGTGCTCGGGCCGACATTCGGAACGGTCGCCGGCGGGGCGGGCCGCCTCGACGACCGACGTGGCGCAAACGCGATGACCTCGCCCATGGCGAATCCTCCCTGCCGTTTGCGCCGACTCTAGGGACGAACCGGCGCCGACAGCAGGGTTGTTCGCGACGGGCGGAAACGCAGCCCAGGCGTTGAAGCCCCCGCTGGCCGCCCCGTTCGAGATCGACTGCACCCTCAGCAGGCAAAAGCGCTCCTGCAGAGCCGTATTGCGCTGCAGAGGGTGCAGTCGATCGGCGACCGACGCCGCTCGGCGCCCGACCTCGCGGCACGGCAGGGCCACCCACCGAGCCGCGCACTTCTCAGGCCGGCCGGGCGACCGCCATGGTCCGGTTCCGGATGATCGTGTCGGCGAGACCGTAGGCCACCGCCTGCTCTGCGGTGAAGATCTTGTCCCGGTCGGTGTCCGCGCGCAGGGTCGCGATGTCCTGCCCGGTGTGCGCGCTGAGCACCTCCTCCATCTGCGAGCGCACCCGCAGAAGTTCGTTGGCCTGCAGCGACAGGTCGGAGATGGTGCCCTGGCCCCCGGCGGACGGTTGGTGCAGCAGCACCCGGGTGTGCGGCAGCAGCGCCCGTCGTCCCGGGGCGCCCGCCGCCAACAACACCGCAGCCGCGGAGGCGGCCTGGCCGACGCAGGTGGTGGCCACCGGTGCACGGACGAACTGCATGGTGTCGTAGACCGCCGTCATCGCCGACATCGACCCGCCCGGCGAGTTGATGTACAGGCCGATCTCCCGGTCCGGGTTGTCCGACTCCAGGTAGAGCAGTTGCGCGACAATCACATTCGCGACGTCATCGTCGATCTCGGTGCCCAGGTAGATGATCCGGTCGGTGAGCAGTCGGCTGTAGACGTCGACAACCCGCTCGCCGGAAGGCGTCTTCTCGACGACGGTCGGGACGGTGTAGTGGCCCATCTCAGCTCAACCCGATCCGCTGCCGGTCGACCGTCGGCCGGATGTCGGCGACGGTCTGCAGGACCTGGTCCACGAAGCCGTACTCCAGCGCCTGCGCCGCGGTGAACCAGCGGTCGCGGTCGGCGTCCCTGGCGATCGTCTCCAGTGCCTGGCCGGTGTGCTCGGAGATCAGCCGATTCATCAAAGCCTTGGTGTACTCCAGGTTCTCGGCCTGGATCTGGACGTCAACCGCGGTCCCGCGAATCCCGGCCGAGCCCTGATGCATCAGGATTCGGGCATGCGGCAAGGCATATCGCTTGCCGTGTGTGCCGGCCGAGAGCAGGAACTGGCCCATGCTGGCGGCCGTGCCCATGGCCAGCGTGCTGACGTCGTTCGGGATCAGTCGCATCGTGTCGTAGATGGCCAGCCCGGCGGACACCGAACCACCGGGAGAATTGATGTAGAGACTGATGTCCCGGCGCTGGTCCTCGGCCGAGAGCAGCAGCAGCTGGGCGCAGATCCGGTTGGCGATGGGATCGTCCACCTCCTGCCCGAGGACGATGATCCGCTGGTGCAGCAGCCTGGTGGACAGCTGGTCGTCGAACGGTCCGGACGGTGTCACCTCCGCCGCCATCACCGCCGTCGAGGTGTTGAACATGTGCGTCCCCTTCTGTTGGCCGGCACGCCGTGCGGTGCCTGCCATCCACCATGGACGCGCCGGGTGGCCGGGGGCGCGCGGATCAACCGGCAGCGGATCTGCTGTCGGCAGAGCCGGCACCGAGAGCGCGCAGGTCCCGTTCGAGGCGCTCCATCAGGTCGCCCGTCGGCTCGTCGGCGACCTGCGGCCACGGCCGGTGGTCGACCTGCGCCCTGGCGCGGGCGATGGCCCGTTCCAATGCCGGCGGCGAGCGATAGTCGACGCGGGTCAGCAGTTCCAGCGCGCCGGCCAACGCCGGTGCTGCGTACTCGTGACCGATCGCGGCCAACGTGCAGCCGGCCCCCAAGAGGGTTTCGGCACCGTGTCGATCGGCGGGGCGCCGATCGGCATCGTGTCGATCGGCATCGTGTCGATCGACGGGGCCCTGATCGACCGCGGTCCGGGTCGGGGGAGGGATCGCGTCCAGGAAACAGCCCAGGGCCCGGGAGAAGTGTCCGGCGCCGAGGCAGGCCCACCCCAGGTTGAGCCGGAACCTGGCCGGCGGCGGGCTCGCCGCCGGCGGAATGTCGACTCCGTCGAGCAGGTCGACGGCGTCCTGGAACCGTTCGAGGTTGACCAGCGCGAGGGCGATGGCGCCGGCCGCCACCACGCCTTCCGGCGTCACGGCTCTGCCCCGCAGGCAGCCGACGGCCTCGTCGATGGCCGCCGCTGCCCGGTCCGGGACGCCGACCACCGCGTAGATCACCGCCTGGTCGCCCAGGGCATTGGCCAGTTGATCGGCCGTCCGGCTCCTGGCGATCTGCACCGCATGCCCGGCATGATCGATCGCCTCGGTCAGCCGGCCCTGGGCCAGGAGTTCCAGGGCCCGCACCGACACGGCGGTGACGGTGAAGGCGGAGTGACCGGTGGATTCGAGCAGCGGGATCGCGGCCGCGGTATCGGCCAGGACCAACTGCGGATCGTGATTCAGGGCGAGAGCGGCGCGCTGGGCCATCACCCTGGCCCGGTCGGCGGCGCCGAGAATGTTGCTGTCGAGCACGGTGCCGATCCATCGCAGCCCGGTGGCCTGCCCGCCGGCGAACCGCCAGAACTCGGTCAGGGTGACGGTCAGATCGGCAAGCGTGGCGGCGTCGTCATTGGCCAGCGCCGACCGCAGGGCATCCAGATAGTCGTCGAGATGTGCGCGGACATCGGGGATCAGCTCGTCACCGGTGGACCGCCACAGGTCGGCATGCCACCGCCGGTGCAGGGCCTGGGTCGCGGCGAGCTCGTCGGGTTCCATGTCCTCGAGGGCGAGTTCGCGCACGGTTCTGAGCAACCGGAAGGTCAACCGCGAGGAACTGGTGCGGTCGACGTGGATGAGGGCATCCCTGGCCAGGGCGCGCACCGCCGAACCTGGGTCGTCGGCAGCAGGCCCGACGACAGCGATCGCGGCTGCCATGTCGAACCGTCCGGCGAACACCGCGAGCCGGCGCAACACCCGCCGATGTCCGGGTTCCAGCCGGGTCATGCTCCATTCCAGGGTGTCCCGCAACGTTCGGTGCCGGGCATTTCGGGTTCGCTGGGCCGCCGGCACATCCAGCGGTGCCTGGACGAGCTCGGCCAGCTCCGCAAGGCTTCGACCGGTCGCCTGACCGGCAGCCAGCTCGAGAGCGAGCGGGAGCCCGTCGACCCGGCCGGCGATCGAGGCGAGCAGATCCGCCGATGCGGCGTCGGAGCCGACGAGCACAGCCCGATCCGCCAGCCGCCGGACGAGGAACTGCACCGCGGGCGCCGATCTGATGTCGTCGTGCGTGGCGCCGTCGTCCGGCAGGCCGAGCGGGTCGAGGACGACCAACGCCTCATCCTGCAGATCGATGGGAAGCCTTGAGGTGATGACGATCTGGACGCCGGAGCAGCGATCGAGGATCTCGCCGGCCACCGACCCGACAGCGTCGATCACCCACTCTGCCTCATCGAGCAGCAACAGCCGGTTGCCGGTTGCCAGTGCCTGGACCAGCGCGTCGACCGGCTCCTGACGGGTCAGCCGGATCCCGAGGCCCACCGCGATCGCTTCCGCCAGCTCGCCGGGGCCGATCTGCGTCAAGCCGGAGAGTTCCGTGTAGAGCAGCTCTTTCGAACCGGCCAGCCGCGCGCCGAGCTCGATCATCAACCGGCTCTTGCCCACCCCGCCCGGACCGATGATGGTGATCAACCGCCGACCGGTGTCGACTGCGTCGACCAGCCGGGCCAACTCGTCATCTCGTCCGATCAACGGACTGACCGGGGCGGGCAGGACGGAAGTCGCCATGCCGGCCGGGCGCAGGGGCGGAAGTGGCGCTGCCGTCGGCGGTCTCAGGTCCTGCTGCAGGATCATGGTGTAGAGCTCGGCACTGGACCTGCTCGGCTCGATGCCGAGTTCGTCGCGCAGTTGCCGGCGTAGTGCCTGGTAGGTGTGCACGGCGTCAGCCTGGCGGTGGCATTGGGCGGCGGCCACCATCGTCAGCTGATAGGCCTTTTCGCGCAACGGTTGTCGAGCGATCAGCCCAGCTGCCCAGCAGGTAGGCCGCTGCCGGGTCACCGATGTGCGGGTCGGTCAGCAGCAGGTCGGCGAGTTCCTCGATCGCCGTGGCCCGCAACTCGGCGAGCCTGGCCCGGTCGGTGTCGACCAGATCCGAGCGAACATCTTCGAACGCCTCGTCGCCGTGCCAGCAGCGCAGTGCCTCGCGATATCTCTTCGCGGCAGCGGCCGGTTCACCCGTGACGAGCAGGCCACGGGCCCGGCCGACCAGATCGACGAAGGTGTCCTCGTCGGTCGACACCCGAGCGTCGAGCAGATAACCGGCGTCCTGCGAGGTGATCGAGTCGGCACCCAGCTGACGGCGCAGGCGGGCGACCACGGTGTGCACGGCGGCAACGGTGAGAGTGCCGCGCCCGCTGCGCCCAGACCAGGTCGAGCAGAACCTCGGCCGGGACTGGCCGCCCCCGGCGTTGCAGCAGCACGGCGAGGAGGTCCCGCAACCGTTGACCGCGGAGCGCGACATCAGGCCCGTCCCGCCGCACGGTCAGCGGACCGAGCACTCCCACGTGCATGCGGACATGCAACCACAGACCGACCTCGCACAGGTCACGTTGCCCTGGCAGCCGCTGCGCCCAGCAGACCGGCCAGGCGGTCCAACAGCACGGTGATCGGAACGGTCGAAAGGTCTGGGCCCGAACGCTTCTCGACCCGCTTCGACGCGGCTTTGGTCAATTCCGCGAAGGGTGGCGGCAGTACCAACTGCACCCGTTGGGTGAGTTCGATCGCAGCTGCCAGCAGGTCGGCCGCCGCCGGATCATCCAGCGCCGCCAACGCGCAGGCCGCGCCGAGATAGTTCTCCGCACTCTGCCGATCCGCGATCCCCGGTGCCTGCAACGGATCTGCGCTGACGAACGACCGCAGCGCAGCGGCCGGCTCGGCAACGGCCAGTGCCGCCCATCCGGAGCAGAGCAGGGCGAAGTCGGGCGGGCGCCGGCCGGTCGACCCGGTGGATTCGATGGCGACTTCGTCCAGCGCGAGCAAGGCGTCTCGTGGACGCTGCAGATTCAGCAGTGCAAAGGCCAGGTTCGTCAAGGCGGCCACCCGCGCCGATCTCGACGAGGTGGCGTCGATCAGTGCCCTTGATTCGCGAAGCGCGACCATGGCGCCCGCGCTGTCGCCGATCGCCGAACGCACCATCGCCTGGACGCTGAGCGCGGTGAGCAGTGGTTCGTCGGCACCCGCTCGAGCGTCGGTGACGGCGATGTCGATCTGCTCGAGCGCCGGTCGCCAGCGTCCCCTGGCATACAGCTCGATGGCCCGAACCGTGCGGGCCAGCACCAGATCCGAGCGATCCGACCTCGTCCCGAGGGCATCGATGGCGGCTCCACTGTCCGCGAGGACGACGTCGGGAGAATGGTGCAGGGCCAGCGCTGCGCGATGAGCCAGCACCCTGCCCCGGTCCGAGACGGTGAGCAGGCCGCTGTCCAGCACGCGGGTCGTCACGCGCAGGCCGATCACCTGGCCGCCGTTCTGTCGCCAGAAGTCCGTCAGGACGATCAACAGGTCGGTCGCGATGACGACATCACCGGCGGTCAGGGCAGTTTCGAGCGCCAGCAGACAGTCGTCGAAATGGTCCCGGACCTCCTGCACGACGTCGTCGCGTGGCACCGTCGACATCCGGGCATACCAGCGTCGGTGCCGCGCCCGGGTCGCAGCGAGTTCATCGAGTTCGAATCCCTCGGCGGCCAGCTCGCGAATCGGGCGCAACAGCCGGTACGAGAGCCGGGTCGGTCCGGTCCGTTCGATGTGCAGCAACGAATCCCGGGCCAGCGAACGCACGACTTCCGCGACGTCGACGCTCGACTCCGTTGCGAGCGGGGCGTCCGGTTCGCGGATGCCGACCACGGCTCCGGCCGCCGCTCCGTCGAACCGGCCGGCGAAGACGGACAGCCGACGCAAGACAGTTCGACGGAGCGGATCCAGCCCGTCGACGCTGGCCGTGAGGGCGTCTCGCAGCGACCGATGCCGTTCGGTGGGAAATCGCCCGGTGGCAGGGACGTCCAACGGTGACCCGATGAGCTCGACCACCTCGGCCGGACTGCGGCCCGCTGCCTGACCGGCCGCGATTTCCAGTGCCAGTGGAAGACCGTCGGCGCTCCGCGCGATCGACGCGAGAAAGCCGGCAGTAGTGGGAGTCTGATCCCAGACGATGGCCCGGTCGGTCAACCTCCGGGTCAGGAACTGCACGGCGGCGGTGGCCCCGATGGCGTCGGCATCGGCGTCCTCCCCGGGGCATTCGAGCGGATCCACCGCGATCAGCAGCTCACCGCTCACGTCCAACGGGACCCGTGACGTCAGCAGGATCTGCACTCCGGGGCAGGCCTCGAGGACGGCGCCGACCACGACGGAGAGCGACTGCGCGACCAGTTCCGCCTCGTCCATCAGCAGCAGCCGATCGCCGTCCGCGAGCGCACCGATCAGGGCGTCCACCGGCGGTATCCGCGGATCGAGAAGGCCGAGTCCCATCGCCAAGGTGGCCGCCAACTCCTCCGGTCTCGTGTGATCGAGACCCGAAAGCTCCTGGTAGGAAACCTCTTTGCTGCTGCCGAGTCGAACGCCGACCTCGACCAGCAGTCGGCTCTTGCCCACGCCGCCCGGACCGACGAGGGTGATCAGTCGTCGGCCGGCGGACAGCGCGTCCAGTGTCCGGGCGAGTTCGTCCTGTCGTCCGATCAGCGGGCTCACGGGCGCCGGCAGGGAGTTGGTTCCGACCCGCGGCGCCGAAGTCCACGGTGCCGAACCCCACGGTGCCGAACTCCACGGTGCCGAAGTCCATGACGGTGACTCCGTCCGCGACGCAAGCGCCGGGTCGTGCCGCAGGATCATCGAGTGCAATCCGGCAGTCTCCGGTGCGGGCTCGATCCCGAGTTCGGTGCGCAACACCAATTGCAGACTCCGGTACAGCGCGAGCGCATCGGCCTGCCGGTGGCAGCGGTACGCAGCCAACATTCCCAGCTGGTACGGACGTTCTCGCAAGGGCTGGTCGGCGATCAGCTCTGCGGCCAGCAACCACGCTTGCGCGTGGCCGCCGGGATCGGGCAGGTCCAACAGAGCGGCCGTCCATTCCTCGACGGCGACAGCCCGCAGTTCGGTGAGCTTGGCTCGATCGGCCGACACCAGTTCCGGGCTGATGTCGGCGAACGCGTCGGGTCCCCGCCAGAGCGCCAGTGCGTCGCGGTAGGCACTGCAGGCCGCCTGACTGTCGCCCTGTTCGAGGGACCGGCGGGCGTCGGCCAGGAACTGGTCGAAAGTGTCCTCGTCGGTTGGGGTGCCCCGATCGACGAGGTAGCCGACCTCGTCGGCGATGATCGCGTCGTGGCCGAGCCGGCGTCGGAGCCGGGACACCACCGTGTGCACGACGGAAACGCCGACATCACCTGCTCGGTCTCCCCAGACAAGATCGAGCAGGGTGTCGGCGGTGACCGGACGGCCACGACGCTGGACCAGCACTGTCAGGACATCCCGCAACCGCTGACCGCGCGGCGTGGCGTCGGCACCATCCAGCCGAACCCGCAGTGGGCCGAGCACGGAGACATGCATCGGGACATGCATCGGGACATGCACCGGGACATGCAACCACGGGCGGGAAGCCCGGGGCTCGAGATCGCCGGGTACCACCCGACGTAGCCGGGAGTCGGATCCGCCGGACGGAAGCAGCGTCAGCACGGCCGGCGTGCGCCCGGCATGCTGCACGACCCCGTCACGAGAGCTGCGTCATCGTCGGCGCTGTCGCGGCAGCTGCGGCGTCCGTGGCTCCAGCGATCTGAGCAGGGTGCCGACCTGCAGCCGCACCAGACTGCGATCGTCCGGGTCGACGACCCCGCCGTGGCTGATCGCTCTGGCGCGGAGCTCGGAATTGCCGGGTGAGAGGTACCCGACGAATTGCTCGATGCCGGCAGCGACCGCCGATCGGGCGGCCCGGCGGATCAGCTCGCGACCGATACCGCTGCGCTGGGCGGCGTCGATCACCTCGACGGCCAGTTCGGCGTCGCGGCGATCGTCAGGGAACCGGATCCAGCGGACCAACCCGACGGGTCGGCCGGCCAGCACCGCGACGTGCGCGACGTGCTGATCGGGCTGGATGTCGGCCAATCCGCGCTGCATCCTGATCGGCAGGGTGGCGCGGCCGGCGTGAAACCGCAGGTAGCGCGACCTTCCGGACAACCCGTCGAACACCCGGCGGACGGTCGCCGTATCGCCGGCCCGCAGATCGGTGATCTGCAGCCGGCGGTCATTCGTCGCCGGCCGTGCTGTCGGCACAATCGGTGACGGCACAGTCGGTAACGGCACAGTCTGTGACGGCACAGTCTGTGACGACGCAATCGGTGACGACGCAGTCGGTGACGACGCTGTCGCCGAGCCGCTGGTCGTCGCTGCGCCGGGGGTGGGGTTCGGGACCGTCGAGAGTGCGGACGGCGCGGCTACGCCGTCGGTGGTGCAGGTCGAGCACGACATCGGTGTCTCCCAAGGGGATGCTGGATTGCCGTTCCAGCGTGGCCGGGGGAGCTGTCACCGACCTGTCACCGATCTGTCGACGCCGACCCGCAGGCCATCCGGCGCCCCTGCACCCGCCAATGCCGCTGTTGATCACACCCCGCCAATTCCCCTGTTGATCAACCACTTTCGAACGCTTGTACGTCATCGAAGCATGCGCAAGTGGTTGATCAACAGGGTGGTGGGTGGCGACGTCGGCGGGGTTGGGGTGGAGAGGGGGTGGGGCGCGGATGCAACTCGGGGGGAGGGTGCTACCAGCGGGGGTGGATCGCCGCCCGGAGCCGGTTGTCGTAGGTCTCCCGGACGGCCGCGGCGAACGCGTCCGGAACCGCGGGCTGCAGTCCGGCGGCGGCGTTGCCCCGCGCCTGTTCGGGATTGCGGGCGCCGGGGATCACGGTGGTCACGCCCGGTTGGTCGATGATCCACCGGAGCGCGGTCTGCGGGAGCGTCGCACCCTCGGGAACCTCCGCGGCCAGGTCGGCGACCGCGGCGAGGCCGGTCTCGAAGTCGACGCCGGAGAAGGTCTCGCCGACGTCGAAGGCGGCGCCGCTGCGGTTGTAGTTGCGGTGGTCGTCGGCCGCGAAGGTGGTGGATCGGCTGTACCGGCCGGACAGCAGCCCGCTGGCGAGCGGCACCCTGGCGATGATGCCGACACCGGCGGCTGCCGCGGCGGGCAGGACCTCATCGAGGGGCTTGAGCCGGAAGGCGTTCAGGATGATCTGCACGCTGGCCACCCCCGGCCGCGCGATGGCGGTGAGTGCTTCCGCGCAGGTCTCGACGGAGACCCCGTACCCGGCGATCGCACCTTCGTCGACCAACGCGGCCAACACGTCGAAGACGGCGTCGTCGGAGAACACCGGCGGCGGCGGACAGTGCAGCTGGACCAGGTCGAGGGTGTCGACGCCGAGGTTGCGCCGCGAACGATCGACCCACGACCGGAGGTTGGCCGCGGTGTAGGTCTCGGCGACGAACGGGTCGGCCCGACGGCCGATCTTGGTCGCCACCATGATCTCGCTGGCGGCGGAACTGCGACCGGCCAGGAATCGACCGATCAGCTGTTCACTCCGGCCATCGCCGTAGACGTCGGCGGTGTCGAAGAAGGTCACCCCGGAATCGGCGGCGGCCGCCAGTACCGACAGTGCATCGTCCTCGCTGACCGCGCCCCAATCCGCGCCGAGTTGCCAGCACCCCAACCCCACCACCGACGCGGAGGCATGCGCCGCCCCGGTGGCGGCGAGGCGGGGAAACGGGCGTTGTTCCAGGCTGTACTGCTGATCGGTGGTCACGCCTGCACCGTACCGACCGATCAGTGGTGCCTCGGCCGGCGATGCGTCGGCCGGCCGCGATGCGCTCCCCGGCGCCTCCGGGCCGCAACGGGCATTTCGGAGAATGAGTCTGCAACCCGCCCTGCCCCCGGGCGGCTGATGCGGATAGGGTCCAAGACGTTCCCGGCAGCTGCAAACAGTCCGGCTGTCGAAGGCCCCGAGGAGCAACGCGCATGGTCACAGGTCACGCACAGTCCAACGCTCTCGGCGATGCCGCGGCACGGAATCTCGCCGATGTCACCAAGACCGTCCCGCAGATGGCGACGATCACTCCGAGGTGGTTGGTGCACCTGCTGGCCTGGGTCCCGGTGGAGGCGGGCATCTACCGGGTGAACAAGGTCAAGCACCCGGAAGAGGTCGACGTCGTCTGCAGTAACTACGACGAATCCCCGCTGCCGACGACGTTCGTCGACTACGAGGAGAACCCGCGCGAGTACGTGCTGAACTCGGTGTCCACCATCCTGGACGTGCACACCCGGGTCTCCGACCTGTATTCGAGCCCGCACGACCAGATCAAGGAGCAGCTCCGGCTCACCATCGAGGCCATCAAGGAACACCAGGAAGGCGAGCTGATCAACAGCCCCAATTACGGGCTGATCGCCAACTGCGCTGCCTCCCAACGGATTCCGACGCTGGGCGGACCGCCGACGCCCGACGATCTGGACAACCTGATCGCGCTGGTGTGGAAGGAACCGGCCTTCTTCCTGACCCATCCGATCGCGATCGCCGCCTTCGGTCGGGAATGCACCCGGCGGGGGGTGCCGCCGCCAACGGTGAGCCTGTTCGGGTCGCAGTTCGTCACCTGGCGGGGCCTGCCGATCGTTCCGTGCGACAAGGTTCCGCTGGTCGACGGGAAGACCAAGGTGCTGCTGATGCGGACCGGGGCGGCCCGGCAGGGCGTGGTCGGCCTGTACCAGCCGGGCCTGGCCGGGGAACAGGGACCGGGACTGTCGGTGCGTTTCATGGGCATCGACCGCAGCGCCATCGCCTCGTACCTGGTGTCGCTGTACTGCTCGATGGCGATCCTGACCGACGACGCGCTCGCGGTCCTGGACGACGTCGCGGTCGACAAGTTCCATGACTACGCCCCGACCTACCGCTGATCTGGTGACGTCACCGCCGGACCTGACCGGGGCTCCGGACCTGCCGGACTGGCTGCCCGACGAAGCGACGTTGAACCGGTTGGCCGGCGAGTTCTTCGCCGCGCTGCCCGGCTCGTCGCCCGCCGGGGCTTCGGCGCTGGGCTCCCCGTTGCCGGGCTCGACCGGGCCGGGTGGGCTGCCGACCGCACCGATGACGGACGGTCCGGGCGGGTTGGCGAACCCGCCGACCGGCGGTGCCGATCAAGGTGTCGGTCAGGGCGTCGATCACGCGCCGCGGGTGGACGTGCCCGCGCGATCGAGCGAGATCACGCGGGTCCCGGGTGACGGCGGATCCGCCGCATCGTCGCCGGTCTCCGCGTCACCGGTGGACCCATCGCTGCCGGTCGACGGCCGTGCGGTGGCAGGCGGAGTGCCTGACCTGCCCGGTGTTGCCGCCACCGAGCCGGCCGCCGGATCCGGGTATTCGCCGGGCCGGTCGATCCCCGACCTGACCGAGTTCACCTCGGGACTGCTGGGCAGCGAAGGGCTTGGGCCGGTGCTTCCGGAGGGCCCGATCGTTCCTGGACTGACCGGGCTGCAGTTGGCCGACCCCGGGGAACTCACCCCCGCGATCCCCGGCAGCACGGCGCCACGACCCGACGAGCCGATCCCCGGTCTGCCCGCTTCCGATCAGCTGGTCGGCGCCGGCGGATTACCCAACGGTCCGCCGGACGTGACAGCGCCCTTGTCGGCAGGCGGCCTCTCTCCCTCGGCGGGACCGCCGGAAGGTGTCGGGTCGGTGCCGTTCAGCACCGCCGGCGGCCTCGCCGTACCGTCCGCACCCGGCGGCGAGCAGATCCCCCCGCTGCAGGGCCTCGCCGGCCCGCTGCCGAGCGCCGGCGTTCCGGGCGTGCCGGCCAGCGATCAGGTGCTCGGCGGCCTCGGTGCGCCCAGCGGTCCGCCCGACCTCACTGCCGGATCCGGTGCGGCGACGACCGGCGCCGGCCTCGGGGCGCCCGCACCGGCCGCCGATCAGCACCGGACGCCGTTCGCCATCCCCGCCGGCCCGACAACACCAACGATGCCGGCGGTCCCCGGAGTGCCGGGCGTGACCGGAGCGACCGGGGCACTGCCGGGTGCGCCGGGCGCGAGCGATCCGGTGCCGACCGACGCGGCGACCCGGACAGCAGCAGGGTCACCCGCCGACGTCGAGTCGCGGCGACCCGGTGCCGGATGGCGTGTCGATGCCGGCGACGCCGCAGCCGCCGGTCGCCGTTCCCGATGCGCCGGTGCCCGTGCCGACGCCATCGACGCCGTACTACTTCGTCGCGGAGACCAGTCCCTACCGAGGCGCGACCGAACCGGGTCTGGACACCCTGGCCTCGGCCGCCCTGAGTCCGTCGCAGGTCAACCCGCCGACAGTCGACTCCCTGCCGGGTGCGACCGGCTCGCTCCCGAAGCAGCCGAACCTGTCGGACCAACCGCAGACCCTGTCGTCGCCGGCGTTCTACTTCGCCGATCGCACGCCGACCTCGCCGTCACCGGGCGCCGCTGTTCGGTTCCCGGACCCGCATCCACCGTTCGATGTCGCCCTCGTCCGGCGGGACTTCCCCATCCTGTCCGAACGGGTCAACGGAAAGCCGTTGGTGTGGCTGGACAATGCGGCGACGACGCAGAAGCCGCAAGCCGTCCTCGATCGGCTCACGCACTTCTACCGCCACGAGAACTCCAACATCCATCGCGCCGCCCACGAGTTGGCGGCACGGGCGACCGACGCCTACGAGGGTGCCCGGAAAACGGTCGCCCGGTTCATCGGAGCCGGATCGGAAAAGGACATCGTCTTCGTCCGCGGCGCGACCGAGGCGATCAACCTGGTCGCCAAGAGCTGGGGGCGCAAGAACATCCACCGGGGTGACGAGATCATCATCTCGCACCTGGAACACCACGCGAACATCGTGCCGTGGCAGCAGCTGATCTCCGAGACCGGCGCGAAACTGCGGGTGATCCCGGTGGACAGCTCCGGCCAGATCCTGCTCGGCGAGTACGCGAAGTTGCTCTGTGACAAGACGAAACTCGTTTCGGTGACCCAGGTGTCGAATGCGCTCGGCACCGTCACCCCGATCCGGCAGATCATCGAGATGGGGCACCGGGCGGGCGCCTGCGTGCTGGTCGACGGGGCACAGTCGGTGCCGCACCTGCGGGTGAACCTGCAGACGCTCGGGGCCGACTTCTTCGTCTTCTCCGGGCACAAGATCTTCGGCCCGACCGGGATCGGTGTGCTCTACGGCAAGCCCGAGGTGCTCGAGTCCATGCCGCCGTGGGAGGGCGGCGGCAACATGATCGCCGACGTGACCTTCGAGAAGACCGTGTACCAGCATCCGCCCAACCGGTTCGAGGCCGGCACCGGCAACATCGCAGACGCCGTCGGCCTCGGCGCCGCGCTCGACTACGTGACCCGGATCGGGCCGGAGCGGATCGCCGACTACGAGCATTCGCTGCTGGAGTACGCGACGCCGCGGATGCGCGCCGTCCGCGGTCTGCGGATGATCGGCACCGCAACCGACAAGGCCAGCGTGCTGTCGTTCGTGCTCGACGGCTATCGCACCGAGGAGGTCGGCGCCGCACTGAACCAGGAGGGAATCGCCGTCCGATCGGGGCATCACTGCGCGCAGCCGATCCTGCGTCGTTTCGGTGTGGAGGCGACCGTCCGACCCTCGCTCGCGTTCTACAACACCACGCAGGAGATCGACCTGCTGGTCAGCATGCTGCACCGGCTCGCTGCGAATCGGGGTCGACGGTGACAGCCTGCTGGTGAGGTACGGCTGATCCGAAAGGGAAGAAGAGGCAACGCATCCAGCCGTTGACGGAACGCGCAGGCTTGCCTACGGTGGGTGCCTCGATGGGTTTTCCTCGATGGTTTCCTTCATGGGTTTCCTCGGCGGGAAATCCTGCAGGCCAAACGTTCCGGGGAGAGGCGTCATCGATGGCGGTCTACATGTTCCGGTGCCAGAGTTGCGGAACGTTCGACGCCGCATTCCCGATCGGCACCGCGCCGGCCAGGTCGGCCTGTCCGGACTGCGCCGCACCCGGTACCAGAGTGATCACCGCACCACTGATCGGGCACGGCGCCAACGGATATCGCGCGGCGATCGACCGTGCGGCGGCCAGCGCCGACAGCCCGCCGGTGATCACCGGGCGGATTCCGGGATCTCCCCCGGCCGCACCGAGCATCACCCGAAACCCGCTGCACGCCAAGTTACCCCGTCCCTGACTCAGACAGGTCCCATCGCACTCGAGCCGTTGCCCCCGCATCCCCCAGCAGAAGAACTGGAGCCACCGCCATGCCAGAGGTGATCTTTCCGCTCGACTCGACGAAGAAGTTCGAGGACCAGGTCAAGGTCGGGCACAACCGTTGGCATCCGGAGATCCCGCCGGTGGCGACGGTCAAACCGGGGGACAGTTTCCGCGTCGACTGCCGTGAGTGGTTCGACGGCGCCATCGTCAACGACGATTCGGCCGACGACATCCTCAACGCACCACTGAAGACGGTGCACAAGCTCAGTGGGCCGTTCCGGGTCGAGGGCGCCAAGCCGGGCGACCTGCTGATCGTCGACATCCTGGACGTCGGTCCGATCCCCCAGGAGGACTCCGGTCCGTTGGCCGGGCAGGGTTGGGGGTACACCGGGATCTTCGCCAAGAGCAATGGCGGCGGATTCCTGACCGATGTCTTCCCGGACGCGTACAAGGCGATCTGGGACTTCCAGGGGCAGATCGCGACATCCCGTCACATCCCCGGTGTTTCGTTCGCGGGATTGATCCACCCCGGTCTGATGGGGACTGCCCCGTCGGCGGAGTTGTTGGCCCGCTGGAACTCCCGGGAACAGGCGCTGATCGACACCGACCCGAACCGGGTGCCGCCGCTGGCGTTGCCGCCGGAACCGGAGTTCGCGGTGCTCGGTTCATTGCCGGAGTCGGAGTACGCCCGGGTGGCCGGTGAGGCCGCTCGTACCGCGCCACCGCGGGAGAACGGTGGAAACCAGGACATCAAGAACCTGTCCAAGGGCAGCCGGGTGTTCTACCCGGTGTTCGTCGACGGTGCCAATCTCTCCCTCGGTGACCTGCACTTCTCTCAGGGCGACGGGGAAATCACGTTCTGCGGCGCCATCGAGATGGGCGGGTTCATCGATCTGCACGTCGACCTGATCAAGGGCGGCATGGAGACCTACGGGGTCGCCGAGAACGCGATTTTCATGCCCGGCACCGTCGACCCGAGATTCAGCGAGTGGATTGCCTTCTCGGGCACTTCGGTGACGCTGGACGGCGAGCAGCGGTACCTGGATTCACACCTGTCGTACCAGCGGGCGTGCCTGCACGCCATCGACTACCTGACCAAGTTCGGTTACAGCCCGGAACAGGCCTACCTGATTCTCGGGGCGGCGCCGATCGAGGGTCGGCTGTCCGGCGTCGTCGACATCCCGAACGCCTGCGCCACGGTCTACATCCCGACCGCGATCTTCGATTTCGACGTCGAGCCGACGGCGGCGGGGCCGACCAGAATCGATCCCGGAATGGGCGCTCCGCATTCGGCCCCCTGATCGAGGGTGCTCTGGGGAGGCAGTCAGCGGCTGAGGACGGCGACCAGATCGCCGTCCTCGACCCGGTCCCAGACGTCGGAGAACTCGTCGAAAGAGCCCTGCGCGATGGCCTGTTCGAACGCGTGCAACCGGCCGAAGATGAATCCGGCGGCGCCGTCCGTCTGCTCCTCCAGGGCCAGGGAGGCGAGCAGCGAGGCGGCATACCCGGCGTCCTGGAACTCGCCCAGCGTTTCCTGGATCTCCTCCAGGGCGGAGGCCAGCACCACCGCGTCGGAACCGAGTGCGCCGATCGCGGCCTCGGTGGCGTAGCGCAGGGTCTTCGCCGACTTGCGGACCCGGTGCACCACATCGAGGTTCTCCGGGTCACCGAGCGCGTCATCGGCCTGCTGTCGGAGCAATTCCCACCAGGTGGCGATCAAGGTCGGCAACTCGTTGCCGGCCGCCCGGTGTCCGTTCTTGGACAGGGTCGGATGCGCGACCAGCTCGTCCGTGTCGCGCAACATCTGCAGGTAGTCGTCGGAGTTGATCAGTTCACGCGCCCCGGCCCGCGCGACGGCGAGCCGCCGATCGCAGGCGTCGTCGAGACGGGCGCGGGTGGGCCTGACGTACTCGTCGGGCTCCTCGACGAGCTGGGCGAGCAGTCGCCGATGCGCTACGTCGAGATCCCGTGCAACACCGAGTTCGCTGCCCAACCGGCGCAACGCCACCTTCAGCCCGTCCACCCGTCCGTCGTCGAAGAGTGGTCCGTAGACAGTGAGCACGGCCCGGATCCGCCGGGCGGCCGATCTCGCTTCGTGCAGTGCACCGTCGACACCGTCCCGCAGCCCGCGATCGGCGACGATTAACAGGTCACGCTGGCGCCCCAGCGCGGTGACGACTGCCATCCCCGCCGACTTGCTGCGCGGCGCCGCCGGCGGCGAATAACCCAGCGCCCGAGCCAATTTGGACGCCGATGACGCCTTGCTGGCGCCGGCCGAGATCAGCACGTCGACGGTCGCCGCCAGCTGATCCCTGGTGCCGTCGATGATCTCGGCCTCGAGCTCGCGCCACTGCGACGGCTTGGCCGAGCCGGCCAGCAGCGGGGTGGCGGTGACATGGTCGTCCGCCACCTCGATCATGGTGTCGCCGCGCTCGTCGAGCAGATGGCGGACCGTTCGTCGGTTCTCCAGCCGGGCGACCGGCATCAGCGACCGCCCCCGCGCCGCACCGCGCACCAGGCCGAGGAATTCGGCCGGTACGTCACCCGGTGCGCCGGCCTCCAACGGCAGCCCCACCTCGGTCCTGGCGCCCTGCACCGCAGGGAGTTTCAGGTGCCAGCCGGCGTCGGTGCCGCCGGTCCGCCGGCGCAGGGTCATCTTGGAGCGCAGCAGGTCGAGGTGCTCGGTGTCGTAGTACGTGGCGTCGAGGTCGTAGGTCTGCGGGTCCGCTGCGCCGGTGATCCCGACGGCAGCCAACCTGCGGCGTTTTCCGAGTGACGGCAGTTTGACGTCAGGCTCGATCTCGAGCTTGGTCTCGATCTCCGCCTGTCGGGTGGCCGCCGGCCGGACCTGCTGAGTCCCCGTCTTCTGGTCCGCCGATGTCGCAGCGGTGGGCTGCGACGAGCCCGCGCCGTCGGTCGGCGACGAGGGCTTCTTGTTACGGGCGGACATATCGTCGTTGGTACCCGCTCGGGTGGCCTTCAGACAACGGGGCTCGCCGTCGGTTCAGCGCCTACCTGACCGTTCAGTGGTTTCTCATCAGTTGCGGCGAACGTCACCGCCGGCTGTGACTTGATGGTCGTGGACGGTTCCGTCCGGGTCGCGCCAGAATCGGGCGATCAGCTCCACCAGTTCCGGGCGGAGCGCTGGCCCGATGTGCCCGTTGCCGGGGGTGATGACCAGCGCGCCGCTGTGCAGCCGATCGACCGCCGACTGCGCAGCCGCGATCGTCCACCCCGGGTCGTCGGCGCCTGTCGTGAACAGCGTCGGCCGATTGATGCGATCGAGCTGTGCCGTTAGATCGGGACGGCGAAGGCTCAGCCAGCGGATGGCGTCGAACATGCCGAGGCGACCGGCGCGCTGGAACGCAGCCGTGACCAGCGCCGTGCCGTCCGGATCCTGCGACCGGGTCGGGCCCCCGATGAGTGCGTCGACCAGTAACCCGGACACCGGGCGCGGTCCCCCGATCAGATACAACGCGGCCAGCAGTCGGATCTGCCGTCGCTCGGATGCGGACAGAGCGTGAACCGGGGCGCCGACGGCCATCAGGGACCGGCAGCGCTCGGGGTGATCGGCGGCGAACAGGATGCCGAGATGACCACCCCAGGCATTGCCCAGCCAGTCGACCGGCTGGTGGATGTCGAGGTGGTCCAGCACGTCGACGGCCGTCCCGAGGCAGTCGTTGAGGGTGAAAGCCGGTTTTCGGCGGGCGTTCCCACCGTGGTTCGGCCCGTCGATCACGACCAGGCGCCGCTCGGCCGACAGGCCCGGGAGCAGCCGGTCCCAGGTGGTCGAATCGACGAACAGGCTGTGCCAGAGCACGGCCGGCGGTCCGGAACCCAGCACTCGCACCTGCAGCGGCCCGAGCCTGGTGACAATCGACGACGAGTCGGACGGGTGCTGGGCCATGAACGCCTCCTCGGAATGCTTCGGAAACCGAAGCTTCGGTGTCCGAAGTATGCTGCCGAATCGTGCCGACGTCAAGGGATCTGCCGACCGACCGCCTGGCGATCGGCCAGCTCTTGGGCCGGCTGCTGCGAGAGTTCCGCTTGGAGCTGTTCGCGCCGGCGGACGAGCACGGCTACCCCGACATCCGGGAACCGCACCTGCACATCTTCGGCAATGTCGGCGTCGATGGTGTCCGGTTGACCGAGCTGGCAGCCAGAGCGCAATTGAGCCTCGGCACCACCTCGGAGCTGGTCAGCGATCTGCAGCAACTCGGCTATCTCGAGCGCCGACCGGATCCCGCGGACGGCCGGGCGAAGTTGATTTTTCCGACTTCGCGCGGACGCCAGGCTCTCAGCGACGCCGGTGATCGGGTCGCCGAGATCGAGCAGCACTGGCGGACAGCCGTGGGCGGAACGCATTTCGACGACATGTGCCGGGTGATGCAGCACCTGCTGGACGAGCTGGCGCGGGACGGAAAATCGGCGGACTGAATCTGGCGATCGGAGGCGCTGCTGCGGCGTGCGCGGTCAGGTCGTTCCCGGCTGGGTCGGCGCCGCTGCCTGGTCCGATCCGTTCGAAGAGACGGCCTAGCGCGACTCGAGCCGGAAGCGGGTCTGGGTGAAGGGATTCTTGCCGAACGCGAGGATCTTGTCGGCGTCGATCGCGAAGACCAGACCATCCCGGCCGGCACCGTCCCGAAAGGCGCCGTCACCGATCTCGAACGGCCAATCCAGCTGGGAGAGCCAGAGTGCCGCCAGTTCCTCGAGCGACTGGCGGTCGGTGACCCGGACAGCGGTGCCCTCCACCACGACGTCCAGTCCGTCCCGAAGGGTGTTGGTACCGGTGGTCAGCACGCAGCGTGGATCGGCGAGCAGGTTCTTCGCCTTCTGCTCGTGCGCACCGGTGCAGATGTGCAGCCGGTCGGCGTGCCAGATGGCGGGCAACGGCGTGACGTGCGGTCGACCATCGGCCCGCACAGTGGACAGCCAGAACATCTCCGAGGAGGACAGGACGTCGACCACGTCTCTCCACGGGCGCGGCTGGGCGTCGGGCTGACTGAACGACTCGTTGAGTTCGGGAGTCGGGGCGATGGGGCTCATGGTCGGTGGACTCGACGTGGGCAGCGAACTCATCGAAGCCGGTGGCAGCACCGCAGGCACCGCGCCATGACACTCCGGCCCAAGCTGGAGGAAGGAAATCCAGAGTCAACTCAGAGTTGAGTGGAATAGACTCAACTTTAGTGCGTTGCACCTTGTGGACATGTGCGTAAGCTCGTGGTGCCTGTGGATCGCCGGGAACGGTGGACCGTCAGTGCCGAGGGCTCCGTCCGTGCATGCCGACCAGCCGCCAGGCCAGAACCAGTCGCACAGAAAGGGCATCCGACCCGCCGTGAATCTCGAGAACCTGACCACCAAGAGCCGCGAAGTCGTGAACGCGGCCATCACCGCAGCCACGTCGATGGGCCATTCCTCCGTGGAACCGGCGCACCTGCTCGGCGCTCTCCTGGTCACCCAGGGATCGACGGCGCCGGGGTTGTTGCGCGCTGTCGGTGCCGATCCGACCACCGTCAAGACCAGGACCGAGGCGATCCTGGCCCGCCTGCCGCGGGTGAGCGGCAGCACGGTGGCTCAGCCGAGCTTCGCCAGAGCCACCGCCAACATTCTGACCGGCGCCGAGCAGATCATGCGATCGGCCGGCGACGAGTACCTCTCCACCGAACACCTGCTGGCCGCGCTCGGCCGACCCGGCACCGACGTCGGTGACCTGCTGGTCGGACTCGGCGCCACCACCGACGCCCTGGTGGAGGCCTTCCCGGTGGTCCGCGGCGGTGACCGGAAGGTCACCTCGCAGGACCCCGAGGGCAGTTACAAAGCGTTGGAGAAGTACGGCGTCGACCTCACCGAACGGGCGCGCGAAGGCAAGATCGACCCCGTCATCGGGCGTGATTCCGAGATCAGGCGGGTCGTCCAGGTGCTGTCCCGCCGGACCAAGAACAACCCGGTGCTGATCGGTGAGCCTGGGGTCGGAAAGACCGCGGTGGTCGAGGGTCTCGCGCAGCGCATGGTGGCCGGCGATGTGCCGGAATCACTGCGCAACAAGCGGCTGATCTCACTCGACATGGGTTCGATGATCGCCGGGGCGAAGTACCGCGGCGAGTTCGAGGAGCGGCTCAAGGCCGTCCTCGAGGAGATCAAGGATTCCAACGGACAGGTCGTCACCTTCATCGACGAGCTGCACACCGTCGTCGGCGCCGGCGCCACCGGCGAGGGCGCGATGGATGCGTCCAACATGCTCAAGCCGATGCTCGCCCGCGGCGAGCTGCGGATGGTCGGTGCCACCACCCTGGACGAATACCGCGAGCACATCGAGAAGGATGCGGCGCTGGAGCGCCGGTTCCAGCAGGTGCTGGTCGGCGAGCCCAGCGTGGAGGACACCGTCGGCATCCTGCGCGGGATCAAGGAGCGCTACGAGGCACATCACGGCGTCCGGATCGCCGACTCCGCGTTGGTCGCCGCGGCCACGCTGTCCGATCGGTACATCACCAGCCGGTTCCTGCCGGACAAGGCCATCGACCTGATCGACGAGGCGGCGTCCCGGTTGCGGATGGAGATCGACTCGCGGCCGGTGGAGATCGACGAGCTGCAACGGCAGGTCGACCGTCTGACGATGGAAGAACTTGCGCTGCAGAAGGAGTCGGATGCGGCATCGGTCGAGCGGCTCGGCCGCCTGCGCCGGGATCTGGCCGACCGCAGCGAGCAGCTCTCGTCCCTCACGGCACGGTGGGAGCAGGAGAAGTCCGGTTTGAACCGGGTCGGCGAGCTGAAGAAGGAGCTCGACGAGTTGCGGATGCAGGCCGAGCGGGCCCAGCGCGAGGGCGACCTGGCCAAGGCGTCGGAGCTGCTCTATGCGCGCATCCCGGCGCTCGAACGTGAGCTGTCGCAAGCCGTCTCGGCAGAGGACGAGGTCGATGCCGTCGAGGCTCCGATGGTCAGCGAGGAGGTCGGACCGGATGACATCGCCACCGTGATCGCGGCCTGGACCGGGATCCCCGCCGGCCGGATGCTGGAGGGCGAGACCGCCAAGCTGCTGCGGATGGAGGACGAACTGGGCCGGCGCGTCGTGGGTCAACGGGACGCGGTCCGGGTGGTCAGTGACGCTGTCCGGCGGGCGCGGGCCGGTATCTCCGATCCCGACCGACCGACCGGGTCGTTCCTGTTCGTCGGTCCGACCGGCGTCGGCAAGACCGAGCTGGCCAAGGCGCTGGCCGACTTCCTGTTCGACGATCCGCGGGCCATGGTTCGCATCGACATGAGCGAGTACTCGGAGAAGCATTCCGTGGCAAGGCTTGTCGGTGCGCCTCCCGGGTATGTCGGATACGACGAGGGTGGCCAGCTGACCGAGGCGGTGCGCCGCCGGCCGTACTCGGTGATCCTGCTGGATGAGGTCGAGAAGGCCCATCCGGACGTCTTCGACATCCTGCTGCAGGTGTTGGACGACGGCCGGCTGACCGATGGCCAGGGACGAACCGTGGACTTCCGCAACACGCTGCTGATCCTCACCTCGAACCTGGGCAGCCAGTCGCTGATGAACCAGGAACTTTCCGAGGAGCAGCGCAAGGAGGCCGTCATGTCGGTCGTCCGGGTGGCGTTCAAGCCGGAGTTCATCAACCGACTCGACGACATCGTGTTCTTCCACGCCCTTGACGTCGAGCAGCTCGGCGCCATCGTGGACATCCAGATCCAGGTGCTGAGCCGCCGGCTCGCGTCCCGTCGGTTGATCCTCGAGGTCACCCAGGAGGCCAGGGACTGGCTGGCGATCGGCGGGTTCGACCCGCTCTACGGTGCACGACCGCTACGTCGGCTGATCCAGTCGGCGATCGGCGACCAGCTGGCCAAGGAGTTGCTGGCCGGACGCATCCGGGACGGCCAGACCGTCGAGGTCGACGTGAACGACGACGATCCGGGCGCACTGGTGGTCCGCCCGGCGGAGTCGTCGGTGTCAGATCCGGCGGCGCTCACCGTCTGACCACACCCGGCGATCACCGGAAGACTGAAACGCGAACTCGGCGCCTGCAATCAGCAGGCGCCGAGTTCGCGTTCGGGGCGACGGTCATCCGAGCTCGAGTCCGCACGCCCGGGCCGCACAAAGCGCTCCGCAGCGCTACATCTCCAGCGCTTCGAAGATCTCGACCGTGCCACCGGCGTCGAGCTGCGGGCAGCCCTTGGCCTTGGTGGTGGCGTCGTCGAGCGAATCGGCGGAGATCACCGTGTAGCCGTTCACCCCGGAGACCGGGCTCGACGCGCTTCCGCCGGTCGACAATGCGGCCGACGCACCGAACGGGTTGCCCGGATCGACGACGGCAGCACCGAGTTCGCCGAACCAGGAGGTCCACTCCTGCATGACCTTGGCCTGGGCTTCCGGGGTTTCGGCCATGCCGCCACCGGTGTAGAGGTACACGTACTTCGCCATCGTCGGTTCTCCTTTGTGCTCTGCCGGTCTCGGATTGGCCGGTCGGTGTCGAACACCTCCTAGACGGACGAGCCGGCCGGCAATCGACAGGTCGGCAGAGTTTCTTCTGCCCGATCTCGAGGTGGCCGACGGGCAGCCCCGGCCACCGAAGGAGCGCCGGCCTCATAGGCTCCAGCGATCATCGACCACGACCGGCAGATCCAGCCAGGAGACGATCCAGTCATGCCAACAGCGACCGGCGCTCCGCACGTGCCGACCGGCGGTGTCCGGGAACTGACCGTCGATCCGCGCTACAACGGTCCGGTCGGCTGGGCGAATGGCGGCTACGCCTGCGGACTGATCGCCGGTGCAATGGGTCGAGATCTGCCGGCCGATCACACGATCCAGGTGACGCTGCGCCGCCCGGTGCCACTGGGAGCCCCGCTGCGGGTGGAACATGCAGCCGGCGAGCCGGGCGGCCGGGTGTGGCACGGCGACGAGCTTGTCGCGTCCGCCGAGCCGACGGTCGCTCCGGTCAACATTGCCCCCGGTTTCACCCGACATCTCGGCCGCCCGGCTGGCCGGCGACCGTCATCCGGGCTGGCCGGCCGACGGTCCACTCGCCGACTGTTTCGTCTGCAGCCCACGCCGCCCCGATGGGCTGCGGGTGATCGCCGGTCCGCTCGACGACGACCCGACCGTCACCGCGACGCCCTTCGAACCCGCCCGCTGTTCGACCGTCATCGCCGACGCCGGGATCGTCCGGCCGGAGATCATCTGGGCGGCGCTCGACTGTCCGAGCTTCCCGGCTTCCGCGCTGCTCACCGGTCGGGTCTGCCTGCTGGGCACCTTCGCGGCCCACCGCAACCGGGACATCCGGCTCGAGGAGCGGCTGGTGGTCGTCGGCTGGGTCCGGGAGCACGAACGCCGGGTGTACCGCACGGCCAGCGCCATGCTCGACGCCGCGGGCACCGTCGTCGCGGCGGCGCAGGCCACCTGGATCGAACTGAAGGACCAACCGCGACCTGCCTGATCGGTGTCGATCCGGCCTGTTTCATCCGGGCCGGATGACGTGTTGGGCACGGGTGTCGACGAAGAATGGCGGTCGGGGGGATGATCATGGGTGACGAAACCGACAGTAACAACCAGATCGCTAGTGACAGCCAGACCGACGGCGACAACCAGACCGACAGCGACAGCCAGATCGAGGAGATGTCATGGGCACACATGCGGACGCCCCGCGGCTGCAGAAGTCCCCGCTCGGCGTGGTCACCGTGTCGTCGTCGGACCGCGGAACCGTGTCCGGCGACAGCCTCACGGTGTCGTCGACCGACGGTGGGACGGTGTCCTCGTCCGACGCCGGGACGATGACGCCGGACAATGTGACTGTGTCCTCGTCCGACGGCGCCACAGTGTCAGCGCAGAGCGAATCCGACCTGCTCGGTAAGACGATCCACCTCGCGCTCGGCACCGCATGGTGGGCGACCGGGCCGATCAGGTTCGGTGGCCGGCTGGCCGCCCGGACCGCGGAAGCCGTCGTCGCCGATGCCCGCAAGCGCAGCCCCTGGCTGCACCGGCAGACGCAGGGCGGCGGCACCGACGCCCGTGGTGCCACCGAACAACTGATCCAGTCGCTGCTCCGCCCGGTGATCACCCGGGTCGTCGACGCCGCGCTGGCCGAACTCGACCTGACCGAACTGATCCTGGAGAACGTCGATCTGGACGCCGTCGCCGCCAAGCTGGACGTCGAGGCGGTGATCAAGCGGGTTGACCTGGACGGCGTGGTCGCCACGGTCGACCTGAACGCGGCGGTCGAGCGGGTCGACCTCGATCGGATCGTGAACCGGATCGACATCGACGGTGTCGTCGCCGGAGTCGACATCGGCGCCGTCATCGACCGGGTGGACGTCGATGCGATCGTCCGTCGGGTCGACCTGGACGGTGCAGTGGCGCTGGTCGAACCTGGATGCCGTGGTGAAACGTCTGGACCTGAACGAGATCGCCGACGGTCTCGATCTGGATCCGCTGGTCGCCAAGGTCAATCTGGACGCCGTCGTCGATCGGCTCGACATCGCAGCCGTGGTGGCCAGGGTCGATCCCGATCCGGTCGTGGCAAGGGTGAATTTCGACGCCGCAATGGCGCAGATCGACTTGATCGGCATCGCGCAGAAGATCGTCGACGGGATCGATCTGCCCGGCATCATCCGTGATTCCACCGGGTCGCTGGCCTCGGAGGCGGTGCACGGGGTCCGGGTGCAGGGGCAGCAGGCGGATGACGCCGTCGGCCAGCTGGTCGGCCGGGTGTTCCGGCGGCGGGCCGCAGCGGAAGGTCTGCATCCCTAGTGGTGCAGGCCAACCAGCAGCCGATCGGTCGGGGATCGGAGCATCGGCCCGCCGGCATCGTGACCCGGGCGGCGGCCATGGGCGTCGACATGGCTGTGGTCATCGTCCTCGGCTCACTGGTGTACGTCACGGTCGCCGGGGCCAGGCTGGTGTGGTCGCCGGCCAACTTCAGCTGGCCCGACGTCTCGTTCTTCGTGACGTTGGTCGTGGAGTTCACCATCGCAGTGCTGTATCTGACGGCATCCTGGGCGATGACCGGTCGGAGCTACGGTGCGTCGCTGCTGGGCCTGCGCGTCCTGTCCAACCGTGGATCGATTCCGGGCTGGCCGCTTGCCTTCATCAGAGCGGTGTTCTGCGTGTTCTTCCCGGTGGGCCTGGCCTGGGTGATCCTGAGTCCGGAGCGACGGTCGGTGCAGGATGTCGTGCTGCGAACCGTGGTCGTCTACGACTGGCGTGGCGCCGACTCGCCGACCTCGTCCAAGGACTGATCGACGGCGTTGTACTCGACGGCGTTTGTTGCTGTCCAACGGTTTTCGGTCCTGAGCACCACGTGCTGCAGGAGTAGTCCGCTGTCCCGCAATTGTTCGAGGATGCGGGTGACCTCACCGGGTTCCGCGCTACCGGAGAGCAGGGTCCGGCGGCAGTCCCTCTCGCTGGTCAGTTCCGGTAGTGCCGAGCGCACCACGGGCCCGATCAGTCCCGTGACATGGAACTCGTAGATGTCAGCCATGTCGTCCGATCCTCTCGTTGCCTTCGGGCCCGGATCGTGCACCAGGTTCGCTGCTACTCCGGTTGCCCGTCGGCCTGTTCGGCGAGCCGGCGGACCTCGATCAGGTCGAGGCCGAGCCGCTGCAGCCGGTTGATGATTCCGTGCAGCGCCGCCTGGTCGACGACGGGACCGCGCAGCACGGTCTGCACCGGCTCGACGATCACCTGCACACCCTCGATCTCGGCCAGGACGGAATCCGGTACCAGGCCGGAAACCCTGATCTCGTAGTCGGTGGTCATCTCGACATCTCCTTCGTCGCACCGGCACACAGTCGCCGGGGGCGTGCTGTCACCCTTGCTGTTCGCCGGCGGCGGCGCGTCACCCCACCCGGATAATCGCCCCATCTCGTGTGCGATTCGGGCGATTCGCCTGAAAAGTCGGCTCTGCCGTGTCTCAAGGCTTGCGTCCGGGAAGTACCCTGCTGAGAGCCGGCGAGCGGCAGCCCTGTCATCTGAATGCGGCAGCCGACCATTCGGCAGCCGTCGGGGCCGAACGTCGAAGGGTTTGCGCGGTGCCCGAGGGTCTGCAGTCGTTGACCGTGCTCAAGTCCCAGCCCCCTGTCGTTCCGGCGGGTCTGGTCCGTCGGCGCCGCTTGGAAGATCGGTTGACCGAGGGCACGACGAAGCAGTTCACCCTGGTCTGTGCCGGTCCGGGCGCGGGCAAGACGCTGACTGTTGCCGCCTGGTCCGCCGACGGCACGCCGCCCGGCCCCGTCGCCTGGGTGAGTCTTGACGCCACCGACAACGACCCACAGACGTTCTGGTCGGATCTGCTCGGCGCGGTGGTGGGGACGGGTGCCGTGCCGCCGGAGAGCGGTCTGCATGACATCGTTCCCGGGCCGGGGTTCGCCGATCAGCAGGCGCGGGAGGTCAGGATCCGGTTGGCCGAACTCCCCAGCCCGGTGATCGTGGTGCTCGACGACTTCCACGAGATCACCAGTGACGCGGTGTTGGAACCGTTCGGTCAGCTGGTCGACCATCTGCCGGCCCCGGTGCGGCTCGTCGTCCTGAGTCGATCCGATCCGCCATTGCGGCTGCATCGCCTGCGGGTCGGTGGCCAGCTCACCGAGATCCGTACCCTCGATCTCGCCTTCGACGAGCGGGAAGCGGCCGCAGCTGTTCGATCTGCACGGGATGCAGTTGAGCTCCGACCAGGTCAGCCTGCTGCGGATGCGGACCCAGGGGTGGTCGGCCGGACTCCAATTGGCGGCGATGTCACTCGATCCGGCGGATATCGACGAGGGCATCGCCCGGTTCTCCGGCAACGACAGGTCGGTCGCCGATTACCTGATCGGCGAGGTCGTCGATCGGTTGTCACCTGGTGACCGCGACTTCCTGCTCCGCACCAGCATCACCGAACGGCTGACCGGCGATCTTGGCGGACCGCCTGACCGGGCGGACGGACAGCCAACTGGTGTTGGAGAAGCTGGCCGGCGCCAATGCCTTCGTGATGGGTCTCGGCGTTCAGCGGGACTGGTACAGCTACCACCCGCTGCTGCGGGAGCTGTTGGCCCATCGGCTGGGCCTCGAACACCCACGGCTGGTCCCCGAGCTGCACCGGAGGGCGGCCGAATGGATGGCCGACAACGGCGAACCGATCGAAGCGGTGCGCCAGTCGACCCTGGCCGGTGACCTCGAGGAAGCCGGACGACGGTTGCTGGCGGTGATACCGCTCATCCTCTCGGTGCAGAGGCCGGTGCTGGCCGCCGCGATCGAACCGTTGGCCCTGACCGCGGCACAGCGCCCCACGCTGAGCTCACTGTTGGCATCAGCCGCCGTGCACTACTACCGGCTCGACGTGGGTCCCATGCTGCAGGACGCCAGGGAGGCCCGCGAATTCCTCGACGAAGCGCCGGAGGATGTCCGGACCCCGGCGGAGGCGGTGATCCTGCTCTTCGAAATGGCGGCGGCCAGATCCCAGTGGCGATCAGGCCGGGGTGCTCCGGCTGTCGAACAATGTGCTCGAGCTGCTGGATCGTTCGTCCCGGCGCTCGGTTCCGGCCGGCCGGCACTTCCGGGTCGTCGCGGCCGTGAACGTCGGCGGCGCGCAGATCTGGGCCGACAACTTCGCCGAGTCCGAACAACAGTTGGCGGCGTCCGCGCCGGAGGCCCTCGAACTGGGACTTGCGCTGGTCAACCTCAATGCGATCGGGCACCTTGCGCTGCTGGATGCGCTGCAGGGCCGTTTCCGCCGGGCGGCCCACCGAGCGGCCGAGTCACTGCAGCATCATCGAGCGCCGGGGTTGGGACTCGGAGCCACAGGCCCTCGGAACCTTCCTGACGATGGCTCTGGTCGAGCTGTCCCGGCTGCCGTCCGAGCGCTGCAGCCGGGTACGTCAGTCGTGGGCTCGCCTCCAGTACCGCGCAGACCGACCGGCCGACCCGGCTGGCCCTGGCGATCGCTGCCGTGGGAGTCGCGGTGATGAAAGGCGATGCGAATGCGGCGCTCACCGCGGATGCCCGGTTGCGCAGTGGGCTGGCCAGGACGCCGGGTGCCGCAGAGATGCTCGTCCGGTGGAGCGACGTGGTCGGCGCCGACGCGCTGATGCTGGCCGGGAAACCCGCGGAGGCGCTGCGCCGGATCGGCGAACCCGGCGTAGGTGACGGCTTCGCTTCGTCCTGGGAACGGGTCACGTCGGCGCGTGCGCACCTTGTCCTGGGGCAGTACGCCCCGATCGACGCGTTGCTTGCGCCGCTGCTCGTTCCCGGCGCGGCTCACCGGGAACCGGCAGTTCAGGCGAGGCTCATCCAAGCACTGGTCGCCGATCACCAGCACCGCGACACCGCCGCGATGGCGGCCGTCGGCACCGCGGTGGATCTGGCTCAACCCGAAGGTATCCGGCGACCGTTCCTCGCCCTCGGCGGTCGATTGGCACCGTTGCTCCGCCGCTATCGCAATCTGGACGGCCGGCATCAGGAGTTCGTCGCCGGTCTGGTCGAGGACATCGCGCCGTCCTCCGCAGCTGCCGCGGACGGGTCGACAGTGCTGGTCGAGCACCTGACAGAGCGCGAACTCATCGTCCTGCACTATCTGCCGACGATGCTCAAGGCAGGCGAGATCGCCGCCGACCTCTTCGTCTCGGTGAACACGGTCAAGGCGCACCTGCGATCGATCTACCGCAAGCTCGGGGTGAGCAACCGTCGGGAGGCCGTCGAACGGGCGAGGACCATCGGCCTGATGTGACCGGGCTGATGTGACCCGTCTGTCGGATCACTCCGTCCTCACTCCCGGTGCTCAGTCCCGATCGCGGAGCGGAGGGGGTGGCGAGAACGATGGCACCGCAGCCGGATCCATGGCCTCGATCAGGGTCTTCAAGGTACGGCGGAATTGGGGCACGTCGACGTCCGCCGCGGTCAGAATGTCGTCGGTGAGCCGCTCGCCCGTGTCGAACATCTCGGCCAGCAGGACCGCTCCGGATTCCGTGAGTTCGACGACGCGCCGACGTCGATCCGTGGGATCCGAACTGCGGGTGACATGACCGGTCGACTCCAGATGGGCGATCGTCCGTCCGATGGTCTGTTCGGTGACGTGCTGATCGTCGGCAAGATCGCGCTGGCTCACCGGACCTCGGGCGAGGGTGGAGAGCACGATCAGGCCGGCATGACTGACCCCGTGTTCGCGCAGCCGGACGTTCCAGGAGTGCTCGACCAGTCTGGCTGCAGTGCCGAGCAGGCGGCCGGTCACCCAGTCGTCCCGGTGCTGGTCGGCTGCCATCTCCATCCTCTCGCCGCGCGTCAGGAGTCGACATGAACGAACGTACCTGTGGCACGATGAGCAGATTACTCAGCCTGCTGAGCATCCGAGAGGTGGCCGTGCCCGGTAGATGTTGATGAGCGGCTCGATCGACACTCAGCCGCAGCCGCAACAACCCCCGTCGCCGCAACAGAATGGAACTCGTCATGCCCACCGGGTCACACGAGACGACCGAGAACGCCGCCGATTCCGCCGCTCCGGTATCTCCGCACGCCAAGCGCAACGCAGTCCTGCGCGGGGTCGCGCTGATCGGCGTCGTCATCGCCTGGCTGGCCATTGCCGGGCTCGGCGGGCCGGCCATCGGTTCACTCTCGTCGGTGCAGTCCAACGACCAGGAATCGTTCCTGCCCAGCGGCGCCGAGTCCGTCCTGGCCGCCAACGCGGCGGCGAAGTTCGACGACTCCGGTGCGTTGCCGGCCTTTGTGATCTTCGAGACTTCCGGTGCGGCAGCAACTCCCGCACAGCTGGCGGGGTGGCAGGGATTCACCCAGTCGTTGCCGAGCCAGCCGGTCGATCCGGCCAAGGCCGGAGCTCGGCGTGGTTGGCGACTACCTGGTCCCCAGCCCGGTTCCCGGTCAGCCGGTGCCCATTCCCGTCGTGCCCTCGCAGGACGGCCAGGCTGCGCTGGTGCTGGTCCCGCTCTCCGCGGACAAGGTCACCACCGTCGACGCCGACGGCAAGGATCCGCTGTCCGACGTCATCGACGGCATCCGGACAGCCGCCGAGGCGGCCGCGGGCGGAGCCGAAGTGCACATCGCCGGTCCGGCCGGTCTGATCGCCGACCTCGGGGCCGCCTTCGCGGGCATCGACGGGCTGCTGCTGCTGGTGGCGCTGTCCGCCGTGCTGGTCATCCTGTTCCTGGTCTACCGGGCGGTGGCGTTGCCGTTCGTGGTGCTGTTCACCTCGATCAGCGCGTTGGCCCTGGCCGGCGGCGTGGTCTACCTGCTGGCGAAGAACGACGTCATCCCGCTGAATGGCCAGAGTCAGGGCATCCTGTTCATCCTGGTGGTCGGGGCCGCCACTGATTACGGGTTGTTGCTGGTCTCCCGCTACCGGGAAGAACTGACCAAGGTCGAGTCGAAGTGGACGGCGATCAAGCGCGCCTGGCGGGCCTGCGTCGAGCCGATCGCGGCCAGCGCCGGCACGGTGATCATCGGGCTGCTGTGCCTGTTGCTGTCCGATCTGAACTCCAACCGCTCCCTCGGACCGGTCGGCGCCATCGGCATCGCGTCGGCGTTCGTCGCCGCCACCACGCTGCTGCCGGCTCTGCTCATGGCCGGGCGCTGGCTCTTCTGGCCGCGGATCCCGCGGGTGGTCGAGCACGAAGGCGGCGCGCACGCGATCACCCATCGCGGCAAGCCGGGCATCTGGGAGAAGGTGTCGGTCGCCGTGGCACGGCACCCGCGGCGGATCTGGATGATCACCGCCGCGGCCCTGGCGATCGCCTGCTTGTTCGTGCCGACCTTGAAGGCATCCGGGACGGCGCAGACCGACGTGTTCCTCACCGAGGTCGACTCGATCGCCGGTCAGCAGGCGTTGTCCGATCATTTCCCGGGTGGATCGGGTAACCCGGTGGTGATCATCGCCCCGGAAGCGGCGGCGGATCAGGTGATCAGCGCCGTGGCCGGGGTCGACGGGATCAGCGGCGAACCCACGATCGTGACGGCCGCCGGTGCCGGTCCCCAGGCTGCAGGTGCGCCGCCGCTGGTGGTCGACGGCGAAGTACAGATCCAGGCGACGCTGGCCGCCGCGTCCGATTCCGAGGACGCGGAGAACACCGTCCGCGCCGTGCGGGATGCGGTGCACGGCATCGACCAGGACGGTGGGGCCATTCTGGTCGGCGGCAACACGGCCATCCAGATCGACACCGTCGACACCTCGGCCCGGGATCTGCGGGTGATCATCCCGGCGATCCTGCTGGCCGTGTTGATCGTGTTGATCGTCCTGTTGCGCTCGCTGATCGCGGCGTTGCTGCTGGTGTTCGCGACCGTGCTCTCCTTCGGCGCGGCACTCGGGGTTTCGGCCCTGGTGTTCAATCACGTCTTCGGCTTCCCCGGCGCCGACCCTGCGGTACCGCTGTTCGCCTTCGTGTTCCTGGTGGCGCTGGGGATCGACTATTCGATCTTCCTGATGACCAGGGCGCGCGAGGAGGTGGCGTTCCACGGTCCGCACGACGGGGTGATGCGCGGCCTGCGACTGACCGGCGGAGTGATCACCAGCGCCGGGATCGTGCTCGCCGCAACCTTTGCCGCGCTCGCCGTGATCCCGATCCTGTTCCTCGCGCAGATCGCCTTCATCGTCGCGTTCGGCGTCCTGATGGACACCTTCATCGTGCGGACCCTGCTGGTTCCGGGGCTGGCGATCGACATGGGCTGGTTCACCTGGTGGCCGGTCAAGCCCAAGCCCAGCAAGCACCAGCTCGAGCAGCGCGGCCCGGCCAAGATCCCGACGCCGGTGTAGCTCGGCGCCGGCCGCTCCGCGCCGATCATCGGGCTCGGCGCGGCCGAAGTCGTCGACTCGCGTCCCACCCGTCCCAGAACCGCAACGATGATCAGCGCCGACGCAGTTGATCGGCGCGAAACACGGGTCGGAGCGCCGCCCGACCGCTCAGCTGACGGCCGGGCTGCGGCGCTCCAGCAGGACGACGTCCCGCCAGCGATCCTGCTGCCGGCCGATCCGCTCCCGGGTGCCCACCACCCGGAAGCCGGCCCGCTCGTGCAGTGCCAGGCTGGCGGAGTTCTCCGGGAAGACCCCCGACTGGATGGTCCAGATTCCGGCGGCGTCACACGAGGCGATCAATGCCTGCAACAGGGCCCGCCCGACCCCGCGTCCGGCGGCATCGGGGCGGACGTAGACCGAGTGCTCGACCACGCCCCGGTACACGGCTCGTTCGGACACCGGGCTGACCGCGATCCAGCCGAGAACGGCGCCGCCGTCCGGGTCGTCAGCCACGAACCGGTGATCGGGCAGCTTCGACCGATCAAAGCGCTCCCAGTCCGGCGGTGCATTCTCGAAGGTCGCGTCGCCGGCGTCGATTCCGGCCGCATAGATCGCGCGGACCTCCGGCCAATCGGCTCCGGACATCGGCCTGACCCGCACGGCATCCGGCGTCGAGCTCTCCCGCGGCAGGTCCGGCATCGATCCATCCTGCCGCTCACCGGACCCCGGCCGATTCATGGGGTCGACGGACGCACCGGGCGACAGGTCCGGAGGCGGGCGGGTGGGCTACTCTCACGGCCGACGCGGGGTGCCGCTGCACCGGATGCAGCTGCTGAGAACAGACCCGTCGCACCTGATCTAGCTCGCACTAGCGAAGGGAACGTCGCAGATGAACTCTGCCGCCCGCACGATCCGTCCGGATGATTGCGCCGACGCCTTGATCGCCGTCCGTGAACGGGTGCCATTGGTGCAGTGTCTGACCAACATCGTCGTCGCCCAATGGACGGCCAATGTGCTGCTGGCTGTCGGGATGGCTCCGGCCATGGTGGACAACCCTGAGGAGGCAGGCGCTTTCGCGGCGATCGCCGGCGGAGTGCTGGTGAATCTCGGCACCCCGCAGGTCGAGACGGTGGCGGCGATGGAGCGGGCCGTTGCCGCTGCGAACGATGTCGGGACACCCTGGGTGCTGGACCCGGTCGCGGCCGGCGCCCTCGGCTGGCGCACCGAGATCGCCCGCAAGCTACTGTCCGAATCGCCGACAGTCTTGCGCGGCAACGCCTCTGAGGTGCTCGCGCTGACCGGTGGAGCAGGCGGCAAGGGAGTCGAATCGGTCGACTCGCCGGAGGCCGCGCTTCCGGCAGCCAGGGAACTGGCCGTCCTGCACGGCACGGTCGTGGCGGTGAGTGGGCCGATCGACCAGCTCACCGACGGCGATCGGGTGGTCCGGATCGCCAACGGACACCCGCTACTGACCAGGGTGACCGGTGTCGGGTGTGCGCTCGGCGCGATGATGGCCGGCTTTGCCGCTGTGGTGGACGATCCGCTGCTCGCCGCCGTCGCGGCCACCGCCACCCTGACGGTGAGCGGTGACCGGGCGGCTGCCCGCGCACCGCATCCCGGGTCGTTCGCGGTGGCACTGCTGGACGAGCTGTCCGCCCTGAGACCGGTCGACCTGGCGGCATCCGTCGCGATGTCCTGACGATGCCGAACCGATCGTGCGATCTGTCGGTGTACCTGGTGACCGACACCCGGTTGTGCGGCGAGTTCGGTGTCGCCGCAACGGTTGCGGCCGCGGTGGCCGCCGGCGTCACCCTGGTCCAACTGCGGGATCCCGAGATCGACGACGACGGGTTCGTCGCGATCGGGCGGGCGGTGGCGGCGGTGCTCTCCGGGACCGGCGTGCCGTTGATCGTCAACGATCGGGTGGACCTGGTGACGGCGATCGGTGCGGACGGTGTGCACGTCGGGCAGGGTGACCTGCGACCGGACGTCGCCCGACGGATGATCGGACCCACTGCGCTGCTGGGGCTTTCGGTGCAGACCGTCGATCAGGTGCGGGCCGCCGAGGAGCTCGGTGCGGGGGTGATCGACTACCTCGGGGTCGGACCGGTCTGGCCGCAGGCCACGAAACCGGATGCCGCGGATCCGTCGGGATTGAGCCGGCTCGAGTCGATCGTCGACGTGAGCCCCTGGCCGTGCGTGGCGATCGGCGGGGTGGACGCCGATCGCGCGGCGCTGGTTCGTCGGACGGGCGCGGCCGGTGTCGCCGTGGTCAGCGCCATCTGTGGACAGCCGGACGTGGCGGCGGCGACCAGCCGGATCAGGTCGAGCTGGGACTCCGCCGTCGACGTGACCGGGACGCCGGCAAGCGGAGTCGCGATGAGAAAGGCGACAGCAAACGCGGTGAGTGACGCCGAGAGCCAGGTGTGGCCCGTCGTGTGCAGCCAGCCGCCGAGGCTCGTCCAGGCGTCGGACCAACCGGGGATGGTCCCGGGGTTGATCAGTTGGTAGGCAACGAATCCCGCGATCCAGGCCGCCATCATGCCGGGACGCGACGGTGCATCCGGCGCAGTGTTCCAACCACGTCCACGGGTTCGTACCCAGGCCCCGATCAGGGCGCCGGACAGCGGGATGAAGACGGCGCCGATCAGGTACAGGAAGTTGGTGTACTGACTGATGTCGATGGCCAGTGCCGCGATGACCGCCACCGCACCGATGCCGATCGACAACGCCCGACGATCCCAGCGTGGCGCCATGTTCTGGATCGAGACCGCGGTCGAATACACGTTCGCGAAGCTCTGATCGGTCTCCCGCAGCACCAGCACGGCAAAGGCCGCAGTGCCCAGCGGCACCGCAAGGAACAGGTCGAAGACCCGCTCGGGGTCCTGCTGCACCTGGCTCAGGGCAACAACTCCCAAGAGCAGGCAGGCGATCTGGGCGACGCTGAACCCGAGGAACCCGCCGAGGAAGGCGGCCCGCGGGCTCCTTGAATGACGCGAGTAGTCGGCGCCCAGCGGCACCCAGGAGATGGTCAAAGCCACCCCCGCGTCGACCGCCAGCCAGAATCCGCTCCACGAGCCTTCGATCGGCGGAATCGGGTTCCGCAGCACCCCGACCGCCAGCACCACCATGGCGATGACGACCAGCACCGAGACGTACCGGCGGATCACCCGGATCGCACCCAGGGGCCAGACGGTCAGCGCCGTGGTGACGACTCCCGCCGCCAGCACGCACACCCAGCGCGGGGCGGCACCCCCGGTCAGCGCCTGCAGTCCGGCGGCGATGACCAGCAGCTCGAAGACCGCCCAGCCCAGGCATTGGGCGATGTTCAACGCTGTGGGCAAGAACGAGGCTTTCGCACCCAGCAATCCGCGCAGCAGCACCATGGCCGGAGCGCCGGTTGTCGCGCCCAACACCAGCGAGATGCCCAGGATCAGCGCCCCGAGCAATGATCCGACCACGATGGCGGTGATGGCGGCCGGCAGGTTGAGCGGTTCGGCACCGAACGGGAGCAGGATCGACAACGCACCGGCGAAGCCGAGCAGGCTGACGCCCAGATTCCCCCAGAACCCGAGCTGATCCAGCAGTCCGAGGCTGCGCGGCGCCGGCTCCGCCAATGTCCTGGGAACCTCGGTACTTCGGCCGGAAGTCCATGGTGAACTCACATCGGTGCGCCGCATGGCAGACCACCTCTCCCTTCGCCGGTACGAGCCGGATCAGGTTCAAGCGGTCGGCGACCAGGACCGGAGCGACACGTGCTGTCGCCACCGTTCAATCGCCCTCTCAGCCCGTTCCGTCGGGCTCCCGCGGGGACCGCGCCAGGCTAACGCCCGTTCCACGTCAATGGGTCGTCGACCGTCCCGACACGCCCGGCGCGGACGCACTTGCCGGGCGAATCTCCCGCTCGAGGGCAGCTGCAGCACGTCACCAGCGACCACTGCGTCCGTCAAGGCGACGCGGTACGGGCGTGTCGCTTCGCGAAGACGCGGTCGCGACTGACCCGAGAGTCGGGTCAGCGAGGGCGGTCCGCCGGGCGCCGCTCGACCTTGGCCAGGATGCGATCACCGGCATCCCGCAGACCCCGCATCTGGTCCGGGGTCAACGCATCGAAGACCAGTGATCGGACGGCCGCCACGTGCCCCGGGGCGCTGGCCACGACGGCCGCCAGTCCGGAGTCGGTCAGCTCAGCGTTGGTGTACCGGCCATCGGTCGGGTCGGGTGCGCGACGCAGGTACCCCTGACCCTCCAGCCGCTTGGCAACATGGGAGAGCCGGCTCAGTGAGGAATTGATGGTGGCGGCCAACTCGCTCATCCGCAGACGTCGGTCCGGCTGTTCGGAGAGCATGGCCAGCACCATGTACTCGATGTAGCTCATGTCGGAGTCGCGCTGCAGCTGGGCGTCGAGGGCGGCGGGCAACTTCACCATCACCCCGACCAGGCTGAGCCAGGCCGCCCGCTCCTGCGCGCTCAACCACTCCGGCTCGGCCCCCAGATCATGCAGGAGTGAAGTCGCCGCGCGGTCCTCGTCCCGGCCGGGTCGGGGGGTGTTCATCACAGTGCCCGGTCGATTAGTTGACGGTTCATGTTTCTGTCCCTACGGTGTGACTTGAAGGTTCAAATCATACCTAAGCAGCACGATGGTGGCTGTTCGGCATCTGGAAGGCAGGAACATCATGTCCATCGTCGTCACCGGAGCAACCGGCCACCTCGGGCGACTCATCGTCGAAGCGTTGCTGGACAACGGGATTCCAGCGGAGGACATCGTCGCCACGGGCCGGGCGGTCGACCGGCTCGACGACCTGGCTACCCGCGGGGTGGTGATTCGAAGGGCCGACTATTCCGATCCCGCCGGCCTCGCATCGGCCTTCGCCGGTGCCGACAAGGTGATGCTGGTGTCCGGCAGCGAGGTCGGCAGTCGTCGGAGCAACACCGCAATGCCGTCGACGCCGCGGTCGACGGCGGGTGCCGGCTTGATCGTCTACACCAGCATTGCCGGCGCCGATCACACCGAACTGCTGCTGGCGGACGAACACCGGGCCACCGAGGCGATGATCCGCGACTCCGGTGTGCCGTTCGTCTTCCTGCGCAACGGTTGGTACCTCGAGACCTACACGGCGCAGATCGGTGCGGCACTCGACAACGGAGTGATCATCGGAGCGGCCGGCGACGGGCTGATCAGCGGCGCCGCCCGGGCGGACTACGCGGCGGCAGCAGCCGCCGTCCTGATCGGCGACGGCGAGACCGGGGTGAGCTACGAGCTCGGCGGCGATGTGCCGTTCACCATGACGGAGTACGCCGCGGAACTCTCCCGGCAGAGCGGCCGACCGGTCAGCTACCAGAACCTCTCGACCGCCGAGTACGCCGCCGCGTTGACCGGATTCGGGGTACCCGAGCAGGCGGCCGCGGTGTACGCGGACGCCGACGCCGGGGTTGCCCGGGGCGAACTGCACGTGACGTCAGGCGATCTGTCCAAGCTGATCGGCCGCCCGACCACGCCGTTGCCGGACGCCATCGCGATTGCCCTTGCCGGCTGAGATCTGACCGGCGCTCGCGGGGCGCGCCGTGGGTAGACCCGACAGAAACGCACCCCCGGCTGAGCCGGGGGTGCGTTCACTGCACCATCGTGATCCCGATCGACGTACCCCTCGCCGTCCTCGCGAACACGGCGCGTTCTGGCGGCCCGGAGGGGGTCGCCGTGCCGTCAGAACCGAGCGATCCAGACAACAGATCACTCAGTAGTTGATTCGTGACGCAGCGTTGGACGGATTGGTGTCAATTTCGCAAATCGATGCGAGCCAGTTCACCGCCCCGGATCCGCACCTGGAGACGAGCCGATCCGGCAGCGTCGAGCACCCAGTAGGTGCCTTCCAGCAGCTCGGCGAACACCGCCGTTGTCGCCTCGTCGTTCCCGGATCCCCGGTGCCACACGCCGGTGTGGATGTCGATCGGCGGCTGATGCTCCGATCGGAGGTGCAACTCCGTGCCCGCCGTTTCCGGATCCATCATGGCGATCAGGGCGCCGATGTCGCCGCCGATGTCGAGCACGGTCGGACCGCCGCGGACATGTGGGTACGACTCCGGCGAGTGCGGATGGTGATGATCGTGACCGGCCGGGTGCGGGTGCGGGTGGTGGGCCGTGGTCATGACGCCGCCGGCACCGACAGCGGGACCACGTCATATCCGCTGACCGGGTGGTCGAGGTACGGAAAGCGGTCGAGGTAGCTGACGCTGGCCGGTGGTTGATTCAGCGAATCGGGATCATCGGCGGATGCGTCACCGCTGACCACGTCGTAGAGCAGGCCCGAGGCGCCGTCCGGGGTGAACGTCTTGTCCACCAGCGGGTACAGGGCACCGGCGATGGCCCGCAACTCGATGGCCACCACGTTGTCGTAGACCCGTCGACCGTTCGGGAAGCCGGCCAGATCGCCGCCGATGATGCCGTTGATCTTCGGGTCGGCGGCCGGCGGGACGGCAACGTTCAGCCGGAGCATGTCCGCCTGGGTCGGGCCGGTGTAGTTCTGGAAACCGGGGATCAGCCCGGACGGGATGCCGGTCAGCAGGATCGCCAGCAGATCGGCCCGGTCGGCCTTCAGCGCGGCGAGCTGGGGGAAGACGCCCGGGTAGAGCACCGGAAGCAGCTTGGCCAGTTCCGGTTGGGCGACGTACTTGGCGAACTCGGAGTCGCGGCGCGGCTCGATCCGGTTCCACTTGTCCTTCAGGCTCATCGGCACGATGACCTCGTTGAACAGCGGGTTACCCAGTCGGGAGACCTGGGTGAAGGGCCCGACACCCCAGGTCCGGTTCTCGTCGTGGTAGCGGCCCTTCTGCCGGGAGGCCGATGCCCATACCCCGATGACCGACTTGGCGTCGTCGACCTTCTTGGGCACCGATCCGTCCCTGGTGAGCTGCTTGATCGGGATCTGGATGGCGATGGTGTGCACGTTGAACGAGCGGACGGCATTGACCGGCTCGCCGGCCGGGGTGGGGATCAGGTGCAGATTCTGGAACGGCCGCAGGACCGCCAGGTCGAAGACGGCGCCCAGATCGACGTAGAACCCGTCCAGGCGCTGGCCGGCGAACACCTTGACCCCGTCGCCGACGGTGGCGATCGTCGAATCGGCCAGAGCCGGGTAGTTCGGGGTCGACCGCGGACCGATGTTGCAGGGCGGGGAGGCCAGGTTCTTGCCCAGCACCTTCCGCTTGCTGCCGCGAACCTCGGTGACGGTGAACGTCTGCGGTCGGTTGAAGGTGTCGCTGCCGACCGAGGTGATCGGGCCGGTGTTGTAGAGGAAGGTGTCCTTCTTGCGGATCTTGGTGGTGAACCGGAACTCGTAGGCGACGTCCGCGCGGCCGTCACCGGTGTTGTCGACGTTGATCCGGTAGAGCACGTCGTCGCCGAACTCGAAGAAGTTCGGACCGCCGGCCGGATCCTCCAGCGGGATGTAGTTGCTGATGATCGTGACGGTGTCCGGCCGGTCCGGGCTGACGAAGGCGTAGGTGTCGGTGTTGTCGGCGACGGGGTCCTTGGAGATCTCGGGCGCTTCGCGATGCGATGACATGTGCCGTCCCCCTCAGACCCGTGCCGAGCCGGCGGCGGTCAGGATGCGGGACACCAGTTGACGGTCCCGGACGATCACCTCGGTGGTGCCGTGCAGGATCGAGACCTCACCGGCCTCGGCGTCGTGGATGCAGAACATCACCGGTTCATCGGCGGTCAGACCGCCGGTGAATGCCGCGTTCTCGGCGGTGATCCTGGGAGTACCTGCCGAGGCGATCGAGCTGCCGAGTGCCGCCATCGGTACCGCGACCGCGGCTCCGGCCGACACTCGCAACAAACTTCGGCGAGACCATTCCGTCATGAGCCAACCCTCATCTCTGCTGGTGGCCGGGTCTTCCGGCCGCTCAACGAAGGTTCGTGCCCACACACCACTCGGATGGGTGACATCCGAGGTTCCGGAGAGTGATCAACTCCGGCACGGAGCGGTCGGGCTGTGCCTAGTAGGGCGCGGCGCCCCAGACGTAGACGGCGTCGCCCACCGAAAGGGTGTCGAAGAAGGTCTCGGAGGCGTCCCACGAGAGGTGGACGCAGCCGTTGGACTGGTCGGCGAGGCTCCCCTGGTGGAACGCGATACCGCCGTCGAAGAACACCGAGTTCGGCATCGGCGCGTTGTTGAAGATGCTGGACTTGTGGTTCTTGTCCCGCCAGAACACCGAGAACATGCCGGCGTTGGTCCGGGAACCCGCGGCGCCCGAGGTGATCGGCACCGGACCGTAGGTGATCTGCCCGCCGGACTGCAGCCAGGCCTGGTCGTTCGACAGGTCGACGCAGGCAGAGGCGGCCGCCGGGCAGGGATTGCCGGCCTGGGCCGCCGCGGCTCCGGCGGCGTTCGGGTTGGCCACCGGCTCCTTGACCGTCAGAGTGGCGGCGCTGTTGGTGGCTTCGAACCGGATGTCGCCGGCGTAGCTGACCGCGATCGCATGATCGCCGGCGGTGACGGCGCTGACGGTGCCGCTGATCTTGCCGTTGGCATCGACCGGGCCGTTGGCGATCTGGTTGCCGTCGTAGGTCACCGTGGCGGTGCCGGTGGGGCTGTCGGGGGTTCCGACGACATCGACGGTGATCGTGGCATCGGAACCGGGCAGCAGGCCTTCGGTCCAGCCGATCGAGATGTCGGCGTCGGTCTGGGTGGTCTGCACCACGAACTCGGCGGTTGACGCGTCGACGGCGGCGGTGCCCGACCAGCTCGCGACGTAGGTCTTCGGGCCGGGGTTCGCGCGGTTGTAGACGCTCAGCGACGCGGTGCCCGCGGAATCGGTGTCACCTTCGGCGACGATCTCGGTGCCGTCGAGCACGGTGACGTGCCCGGTCAGGTCGGTGCCGGCGGGTGCGCCGGACGCCTGCACGGCGATCTCGAAGGTCTCCTGGTCGCCGTAGCGGATGGAGTCCTTGCCGGCGGACGCGGTGATCGACGAACCGGCCTTGGCGGCGGAGAACGTGGCGGTGGCGCCGGCGGAGGTGAGCAGCGCGGGGTTGTCCGGGACGAAGTCGGCGGTGACCGTGTGGTCGCCGACCGGTAATCCGGCGGGGATGACGACCGAAGCCTGGCCGGACGCCACCGGCACGCGCGCCGAGGGCGGTTCCGTCGACCGCGAAGGTCACCGTTCCCGCGGCCGAAGCTCCGCCGGAGGCGCTCACCGAGGCGGTCGCCGTGGTGCCGGCCGGATCGGGGACCACCGACAGCGCGACGGTGGCGGTGGCGGCAACGGGTGCCGCGGAGCTGGCTGCTGAGGTCGACGACGGGGCGGACGACGGACTCGGGGTCGAGGTCTGGACTGCCGCGGCCGGGTCGGGTGTGCCGACCGACGACAGCGTGCCCGAACCACTGACGGCGGGTCCGCACGCGGCCAGCAGGACGCACAGTCCGCCCGCAGCAACGACTCTCGCTCTTGTGCTCCACCGTGAACCGGACATCGGCTGCCCCCATCGTCAGGTCTGCTGCCGGGCGCTCGCCGGTCAGGCCCGCTACCGGGCGTACCCGGAGCTGTCGATCTGGACGTCCGGCCTGCCCGGAGGTTGCACCGGATGGCTCGCCGACGTCCCGTTGGGCGTGCACGCTACCTGCTGATCGCGAGGGTCTGATACCACACGGGATTGCCGGGTCAGGATTTGCCGACCGGATCGGCGCCGGCGGTGACGGCGAACTCGGCGAATCCCGCCAGCACACCTGGCCAGCCTTGGCCGTATTCCTCGGCAGCGGCGGCCGGCTGGGCATGTCGCTCCCAGCCCTGATGGGTGATGGTGACGAGCGTTCCGGCTTCCTCCGGCAGGAACGTCACCAAGACGTCGGTGGCCTGCGACGGATCCGACCCCGGATGCCAGTCCAGCCGGAGGCTCGACGGCGGGTCCCAGCCGGTGACCTCCGCCCACACCGACGATTTGTCTCCGGAACGCTCGACGAGCTCGGATCCCTCGAAGGCGACGGTGCCGTCACCGAACACGCTGTAGGTGGCCAGCGGCCACCAACTCCCGACGCGTCCGGTGAACAGCTCGAAGGTGCGGTGCGGCGTTGCGGCGACCAGGATCTCCCGGCGCAGGGCGGCGAGCGTCATCCTTCGCTCCTTGGTTCGGTGGTGGGTCGAGTCTGGGGATTCGGCTGGGGATTCGACTGGGGATTCGGAGGTGGATTCCGATGTGGCGACGTACTCGGCGAAGGACTGCAGGGTGACGTCCCACAGTCCGATCAGGTACTCCTGCAGCTCGCGCAGCCCGTCCGGGGCGATCGAGTAGAGGTTGCGGGTCCCGCGTGCGCTGTGCTCCACCAGCCCCGCGTTCTGCAGGACCTTGAGGTGCTTGCTCACCGCGGGACGTCCGACGGGCAGCTCCTCCGCGAGCTCGCCGACCGGCCGTGGACCGTCGCGCAGCCGTTCCAGGATGCGGCGGCGGGTCGGGTCGCCGAGCGCATCCAGCATGACGTCTACCGCTTGTTGGTTACTCATGAGCAACGGTTACTCTAGAGCAACCGTTACCACGGGGCAACCATTCGATCCAGCGAGCCGGATTCAGTGCTTGATCCCCAGCCGGTCGTGCAGCCGCCGCAGTGGCGCGGGCGCCCACCAGTTCCACTCGCCGAGCAGCGTCATGGTGGCCGGCACCAGCAGGCAGCGCACCAGGGTGGCATCGACCGCGACGGCGACCGCCAGCGCGACGCCGGTCTGTTTGATCACCAGCAGCTCTCCGGCGACGAAGCCGGAGAAGACCAGCACCACGATGAGGGCGGCGGAGGTGATGATCCGGCCGGAGCGTTGCAGCCCGGCGACCACCGCCTCGTTGTTCTCCATCCCGCTGTCGCGGAACTCCTTGATCCGGCTGAGCAGGAAGACCTCGTAGTCCATCGCCAGCCCGAAACCGAGCGCGACCACCAGGATCGGGATGATCGTCTCGATGCCGCCGGTGGACTTGAAGCCGAGCAGATCCTCGCCGTGGCCGTCCTGGAACACCCAGACCAGCACGCCCAACGAGGCGCCGAGGGAGACGACGTTGATCAGCAGCGCCTTGATCGGGATCAGGATCGAACCGGTCAGCAGGAAGAGCAGCACGAACGTGGCCAGGACGACGACCGCGATGGCCAGCGGCGCCCGAGCGGCCAGGGCATCGGTGAAGTCGATCAACGCAGCGGTCTGTCCGGTGACCCAGATCGGATAGTCCGGCCGGTTGTCCCGCACCTGCGTGACAACGGATTTCGCTGCGGCGCTGCCCGCGTCAGGGTCCGTCATGTAGACGTTGACCACCGAGTATTCGGCGTCGACCGCCCGTGGTGGCGGAACGAGTTCGACGCCGTCCATCGCGGCGATCGACGTCGCCAGCGGGGTCATCTGCTCCGGCGTCGCCTGGCCGACGACCTGGATGGCCGGGATCCCGGACGCCGGGTATTCCTGCGCCAGGGTGTCGAAGAACTGTCGCTCCGGGGCAGACGGCGGCAGCAGTTGGGCGCCGGAACTCCGCAGTTCCATCCGCAGGGCGGGGGCCGCGAGGATGCCCAGGATCAGCAAGACCCCGCCGACCACCAGCCACGGCCGACGCTGGGTCCAGCGCGCCAACCGGGAGAAGAAGCCTTCGTCCGGCGCGACATCGCCGAACCGATCGGTCAGCCGGCGCACGCCCGGGATCTTGCTGAGCAGACCCGGCCTGATCATCCGCGGGCCGGCCAGGGCCAACAGCGCGGGCACCAGGGTGAGCGCGACCAGCAACGCGACCACCACCACGCTGACTCCGGCCGCACCCACTGCGCGCAGGATCTTGGCCTGGAACACCAGCAGACCCGACAGGCTGATGGCCACGGTGACACCGGAGAACAGCACCGTCCGCCCGGCGGTCGACATGGTCGAGACCAGGGCAGCTGTCCGGGCGGCGCGGGTGGATCGGGTGGTGGCCGCGGTCAGTTGCGCGCGGAGTTCCTCGCGATAGCGGGAGACGATCAGCAGCCCGTAGTCGATGCACAGGCCCAGGCCGAGCACCGTCACCACGTTGACCACGGCCGCGTCGAGATCGATCAGATAGGAAAAGGCCAGCAGCGAGGCCAGCGCTCCGCCGATGGAGGCGATCGCCCCGAGGATCGGCATTCCGGCAGCGAGAAATCCGCCGAAGACCAACACCATCACCAACAGGCTGATCGGCAGGGCGATCAGCTCCCCGGCGACCAGATCCTTTTCCACCTGGCCGGTGATCGCATCGAACAGCAGGGTGCCGCCACCGACCTGGCTGGTGGCGCCGGGCACCAGCTGCTCGATCTCGACACCGAGCTCGGTCAGCCGGACCTGGGCCGCGGTTGTCGACGTGTCCTGCTCGGCGCCCGGCAGGTCGGGTTCCAGGATCGCGGTGACCAGGAAACCGTTCCCGTCCTGGGCGATCAACCCGGCCGCGGCGGCCGCCTGCAGTCCGCCGGGAACCGCGAGCGGGTCGACGACACTCGCCATCCCGGGGATCGCTGCCAGATCCGCCCGCGCGGCGGTCAGCGGTGCCACCAGCACCGGGTCCGCCGGGTCGGCGTTCTGCACCATCAGGCTCACCGAGGGTCCGGTGGTGCTCGCGGATTGAGAATCGCGCGGCCCTCGCTGGACTCGCTGGAGACCGTCGGCTCTCCCGCCGCGAGGCGGGCGAAGAGGCCCTCGCCGAGAACGCCGGTCGCCGCCGCGAAACCGGCGATCGTCGCCAGCAGCCAGACCACCACGATCAGACCGGGTCGACGGGCGATACCACGGCCCAGGGCGGCTAGCACCCGCAGATCGTGACAGTTGCGGCGCCGGGTCGGTCGGGCAGGGCGGTGCGAGCGGTCAGATCTTCATCTTGCTGGCCTGCTGCGACCGCGCCCGCTGCTCGTCCATCTTCGCGTCGAATTCCTCCCGCCACTGCGGGCTGAGGGCGATCCCCGCCGACTTCGCGCCCTCGGTGCTGAGCTCGACCGGGAACCCGAAGGTGTCGTACAGGGTGAACAGTTCGCTGCCGGTGACGCCGCCGGCGGCGTACGACTTCAGCTGCTTGATCCCCTTGCGCAGGGTCTGCCGGAACGCCTTCTCCTCCTTGACCATCACCGCGATCACCTCGTCACCGCGCTCGACGACCTCCGGGTAGTCGTCCGCGTACATGGCCGCAATGGTCGGGATGATCTGCGGGAAGAAGTTCTGTTCCAGACCAAGGTCGAAGGCGTACCGGACGGCCCGGCGGATGAGCCGGCGCATCACGTAGCCCTGGGTCTTGTTGCTGGGCCGCACGCCGTCGACGGCCAGGAATGCGGCGCCACGCAGGTGATCGGCGATCACCCGCATCGGCACGGTCTCGTTCTCGTACGACTTGCCGGACAGCTCTTCGAGTTTCTCGATGATCGGCCACAGCAGGTTGACCCGGAACACGTCGGGGCTGTCCATCGACGCGGCCGAGATCCGCGCCAACCCACCCCCGTAGTCGACGTTCTTGCGGGGGAGTGGTTCGAAGCCGTCGGCGGTCCGCTTGTATTCCATGAACACCGAATTGCCGAGCTCCATGTAGCGGCCGCAATCGCAGTTCTGGTGACACTTCGCGCCGTACGCGGGGTCGTGCTCGATCTGCGGGTACAGGTAGAAGACCTCGGAGTCGGGGCCGCCGGGTTCGCCGATCGGCATGTCCTCGGCCTTACCGCCGCGACACCACCAGTTCTTCTTGTCGTAGAACGCGATCCTGGCACCGCCGTTGCCGACCTCGGCCCCGTGCTCCTCCGAGCCGAGGTCCACCTGATCGGCCGAAACCCCTGCCGCGGTGAACAATTCGGTCCAGATGGCCGCGGATTCCAGATCCTTCGGGATGTGGTGGGTTTCGTCGCCCAGGTAGCAGGTGACGTAGATCCGGTTCGGATCCAGCCCGACCTTCTCGGTGAGGAAAATCCAGAACTGGTGCAGTTGCTGGTCTTTGAAGTAGTCGCCCAGACTCCAGTTGCCGAGCATCTCGAAGAACGTCGTATGCCGGTTGTCGCCGACGTCTTCGATGTCCTGCACCCGCAGGCAGGTCTGGCTGTCGGCCAGCCGGTGCCCGGCGGGGTGATCGGCCCCCAGCAGATACGGCAACAGCGGCTGCATGCCGCTGCCGGTGAACAGGGTGGTCGGGTCGTCCTTGGGGATCAACGGTGCGCGTGGAATGACCACGTGCCCCTGCTCGACCATGAATTCCAGGTAGACCCTGCGGATCTCATCGGCGTCCATGGGCACATGATCGCAGCCGGGACCCGGTTTGGCATGGCTGGGGTGAACCGGCAGAAAGTTTGCGACCGGAAGGAATGGAATCCCGGCCGCGGCACTTGGTAGTGGGGAACGTCCAGTTCTGCCACAGATCCGCCGGAATCCGGCCGAACCCCGAGAAGGACCGTCGATGACGACTACTGCCGATCGCACCATTGCCGCACTGCGCGGCGGCCACGACGCCATCGCCGGCGTGCTCAGCGAGCTCAGTCCCGCGCAGCTCAACGGGCCGTCAGGCGCCTCGGAATGGAGCATCGCCCAGGTGCTCAGCCATCTCGGCAGCGGTGCCGAGATCGGATTGGCCGTCCTCGAGACGGCGCTGAACGGGGAACCGCGACCGGATGGCGAGTTCAACCAGTCGGTGTGGGACCGGTGGAACGCGATGGACGCGGTGGAGCAGGCCGAGTCGTTCGTGAAGGCGGATGAGGCACTCGTCTCGCGCTACGAAGGGCTTGACGCTGGGCAGCGATCCGATGTCCGGATCGACATGGGCTTTCTGCCCGCCCCGGTCGACGTGGCGACGGTTGCCGGTTTCCGGCTGAACGAGTTCACTCTGCACACTTGGGATGTCGCGGTGGCCCTCGACCCGGCAGCGGTCTTGGCACCGGACGCGGTCGAGCTGTTGCTGGACATCGCGCCGTACATGTTCGGCTGGCTGGGTCGGCCGGGCGAGATCCTCGACGGCAGGACGGTGGCGGTGGCAGTCGAGATCACTGATCCGGCTAGAGCTTTCGGCTTGGTGATCGCAGACGGTGCGACGCTGGGTGACACCCCGGACAATGCCGACGCAAGCCTGAACCTGCCGGCGGAGAGCTGGCTGCGACTGGTCTCCGGAAGGTTGGCCGAGCCGAACACCCCGTCGGGGGTGGTGGCGACCGGCGCGGTCTCGCTGCCGCAGCTGCGCCAGATCTTCCCCGGGTACTGATCTTCGGACCTTCCCGGCTCAGCGCGGCCCTGAGCAGTCGAGGACGACGGGTGCGGCGTGCCGCAGACGACGGAACAGACGTGCGCCTGCCGCTGGATCGCCGACCTGGGTGAACCGCACGTGGACGACGCTGCGAGCCCGCAGTTGGCTCGGCAGCAGATCGGAGGAGGGCAGCGAACGCCTGGTGATCGTGGTCGTCGCGGCCGGCGGCAGGTCTGCCGTCAGAGTCCGCCAGTGGCGCAGCACGGGACCGGCGTCCTCGGCGTCGAACCAGATCCCACCCGAGTACACCTGATCGGTCGGGACCAGCCCGATCGTCATCGCGGTCACCATGCCGAACGCCGGCCGCCTGCGCAGCTGCTCTCGGAAGGCGGTCGGGTCGGTCGTGCGTTCGAGAACGATCTGGACCCCTTGCGGGGTGACCACCTCGAGCCGGTGGATGTGATCGGGCGAGAACCCGGCTCCGGCCCCCACCCGCCGCTCGCCGCGGTGGTCGCCGAGCGCGCCGGTTCCGGGAGCCGGCCCGCTCACCGCCGTCAACCCGAACTCCGCGGCGGCCTGCTGGACCTGCCGCCAGGACGCCCCGGCGCCGACCCGGGCCGTGCGGCTCGACGGATCGATCAGCACCTGGGCCAAGAGTCGGGTGACGATCAGCACGATCGGTGAACCGGCCGCTGCCGCCGGTCCGGACAGGCCGCCCGCGGTCTGGATGACCACCCGTCGGCCGGCCCGGTTGGCCAGCCGGACGGTCGCCGCGACATCGCCGGCCCGAGCGGCGATGACCACGACTTCCGGCTGGGCGCCGCTCGGATCGATGCCGAACGCAGCGGCCGGGAAGCTGGCGTCATCGCGGGTCAGCACGTCACCGCTGCACTCCGCACGGACGGCCGCGGCCAGCTCCACGCCGCCGATCGGACCGGCGGTGGTGGCGGCGGGGCGGATCAGGCTTGCGGTGCTCATCGGATCTCCAGTCGGGCGCGGTTTCGGCGACCGGCACATCACATCGGTGCGCACTGAAAGCCGACTGAAAGTCCACTGAACAGCGCAGGTCCGGGCCTGATCAGGCAGCGGCCTCCAGCATCAGCAGGGACCGCTTGGCCTCCTCGCCGCCCCGGTACTGCCCGTAGCTGCCATCGGAACGAACCACCCGGTGACAGGGCACGACGACCGGCAGCGGGTTGGTGGCACAGGCGCTGCCGACCGCGCGAACCGCCCGTGGATTGCCGGTTGCGGCAGCGACCTGGGCGTAGCTCTCGGTCTGCCCGTAGGCGATCTCCGGCAGGTGCGCCAGCACGCTGCGACGGAACCCACTGGAGAGCCGGAAGTCCAGCGGCAGGTCGAAGGTCTTCCGCTGCCCCGCGAAGTATTCGGACAGTTGTCGGGCGACCCCATCCAACCTCGCCGGCGACAGCAGGATGCGCGGACTGACGGTCTGCGCCAACGCGACCAGGACGAGGTCGTGATCCTCCCGGTCGAAGGCCACCCGGACCAGCCCCTGCTCGGTGCCGGCCAGCAACAGCGAACCGATCGGCGTGTCCAACGTGCGGTAGGCGATGTCCAGCAGGCCGGCGTCGGCGGCTGCGCCGACCAGCGAATCACGAAGCCGGGACAGCGCGGCCGGATCGGTGTCGTAGAGCGGGGCCAGCACGTCGGCCGTGCCCGGATCGATGTCGATCATGATCGAACTCCATTCTCCTCGAGCGCACGGATGCGGAGGTTCTTGATTCCGTCGGCGGCCGCACGTCGGGCGGCATCCGTTGTCCCGCCGATGATCTCGGCAACCTCTCGGTGTGGGAGGCCGGCCAGGTAGTGGTAGGCGACGGCCTGCCGCTGGCGGGTCGGCAGGGCGGCGACATCGGCCCAGATCTGCTGTTGCCCGGGAATTCCGACGGTGGAGCGGCCTTCGGGTGGGTCGTCGACCGGGATCGGCGACCGCGTTCTCTTCCTGGTGATGTCGATGGCCTTGCGGTGGGCGATGGTGACCAGCCAGGCCTCGATGTTCGCCCCGTCGGGCAACTCGGGATAGCCGCGCAGGGCCGCCAGAAACGTCTCCGACCAGGCATCCTGTGCCTCGTGTGGATCCAGGATGGCGCGACAGACCCGCAGCACGGTGGCACCGTGCCGGGTGACGATGTGGTCGAACGGAGCTTTGGTCACATCAGGTAGACGTCACCGGGAGCCGGAACGTGAGACGAGGCATCTGATCAGCATGTCCTGCCGGGGGAGTGCCGATCCGAACCGCGCTGCTGGATCGACGGGGATTGCGGACAGAAACCGTCCGTTACCGCCCCTAACATTTGTGCCATGACGACGGACATCATGACGACGGACACGAACCGAAGGCGGAGCCGATGACCGACACCGAAGCACCAGTTCTCTCTGCGGAGCGGACCGATCTGCTCGAGGCCCTCGCCAAGCAGCGGTACTTCCTGCGGTACACGCTGCGCGATCTGTCCGATGAGCAGGCTGCGCTCGCACCGACGGCCAGCGAACTGTGCCTCGGCGGGCTGATCAAGCACGTCGCCGAGACCGAGGAGATGTGGATGAACTTCGCCGTCGGCGGAGCAGGGGCGATGAGCAACGACGACTGGAACCAGGATTCCTGGAACACCCGGTTCCAGATGGGGCAGACCGACACGCTGGAATCGCTGTTCAGCGAGTACGACCGGGTGGCGGCGCGCACGGATGAGCTGCTGGCCTCGCTGCCGGATCTGGATGCCGCGCATCCACTGCCGGAGGCGCCGTGGTTCGAGGCGGGCGCCAGTTGGTCGGTGCGCCGGGTCATCCTGCACGTCATCGCCGAGACGGCGCAGCACTGCGGGCATGCCGACGTGATCCGGGAAACGATCGACGGCGCAAAGAGCATGGGCTGATTCGGTAGTCGCGGCCTCGATCGAATCGTGACCCGGTGCGCATCAGGCGACCGCATCGATCGTCAACTCGATGCTGTGGGTGTCGCCGGGTTGCAGGACGACAAGGTCGGTCCCGGAGTTGAACGCGTCCGGCGGGCAGCTCATCGGTTCCACCGCGAGCGCCTGACGGTGCAGCCGGGGCCGCAGCGGTCCGGGGATGCACAACTGCAGCCAACGGCACCGGTCGTCCCAACGCATCCGCACGCCGCTCCCCGCTTCGTCGACCAGGGTCAGTTCGGCGGCGCCGTCCCGGTCGAAGGCGATGTCGGTGAAGGCGTGGTCGACCTCGACGCCGCGCAACGACGTCGGCCGGCGATAGTCGAACCCGGCATCGCACGGCACGACCTCTCGCGGCAGCAGCCGCTCCGGGTCGACCGTCAGATAGCTCGCGGCCGGCGAGGTGACTGTCCAGCCGTCGACATCGCCGGATCCGGCGACGAGATACGGGTGGAACGAACCGCCGTAGGGCGCCGGGACGTCACCGGCATTCGTCGCGGCCAACCGGTAGGTCAGCCCGTCCGCGCTGAGCCGGTAGGTCACCTCGAGGTCGAGCAGGAACGGATATCCCGGATGCGGCCACAGCCGGTGGGTCAGCCGGACCGCGGCCGGGTCGACGGTGTCGACCGTCCACGGTGAGAAGATCACCAGCCCGTGCAGGGCGTTGCTGCCGGTCCGGTTCGGTCAGTGCCAGCTGGAACGATGTCCCGTCGAAGTCGTAGCGGCCGTCAGCGATCCGGTTGGGCCACGGGGCGAGCACCGTGCCCTGGTAGGCGACCGGCAACTCCTCCGGCCCGAAACCGAGGACCAACGGGCGGCCGCGCCAGGACAACTCCCGCAGGGACGCACCGAGCTCGGTGACCACGGCGCGATAGTCGCCGTGCTCCAGGGGGATCTGCCGACCGGTCGGGATCATGCGGGGCTCCTTCGTTGCGGCCGCCGGCTACCGGCGTGTCGGGTCAGTCCAGATAGTCCCAGAACTGCAGCCAGGTGATCGACGCGAAGATCGTCAGGGTGACGACGTAGACGGCGACGACCACGGCGGCGCCGGTCAGGCTGATCCGCGCACCGGCTCCGTCCACCGGGTCCAGCCAACGGTGAAACCACCCGGTGACCAGCGGCATCAGGAACCAGGTCATCGCCCCGACGCTGACGATCTGGCTGAGCCACATCGACAACCACGGCTCTGCGCCGAGATCGTCCAGGACCGGACCGAGGAAGCGGGACAGGGTCATCACGGTCGGATAGAGCACCAGCAGCACCAACATCGCCGTCTTCCACTGCGGGGTGACCCGGGTGGCGCCGTCCTGGATGCGCAGGATCGACCCGAACGGCGTGCTCCTGGTGACGACGGCGAACTCCCGGGTGAGATCGGCGCGCAGTTGCGGCAGGGCCGCCAACCGCGTTTCCGAACCCATCCAGTCGTCGAGCTGCCGGTCGGTGCGGAACTGCTGCACCGACATCCATTCATCGGACGGGTCGGCGGGTCTGATCAGCGTGGCACCCTCGAAACCCGAGAAGCCGGCGCTGAGGTCGACCAGCCGGGCCTGGGTGTCGACGAAATCGGTCTCCCGACCTGCTGCCACGTGATGCCGGAAGATCCCGACGCCGGTTGCCGGTGGATCACCGTCCACGACGAGGATGTCAGCGCTCTTGCGGTGGTGCCCCGACCGCGCGCCCTCGTCGAGCAACTGCGCCCGCGCCGGACTGTCCAACCACCGGTGCAGATGCTGTGCCGAATCGAACGTCACCGCCGTCGCGGGATCGAAACCGGTCCAGCTGTCCGTGCCCGACCCGGAATCGGATCCGGTTGGTGCCGTATCTGTCTCGGAGATCCGGCTGCCGAGGTATCCCGGCGCCGACCCGGCCGCGGCGCCGACCCGGCCTGCCCAGGCGACGAAGTCCGATCGATCACCGGCCCGGTGGAACACTGAGACCGCTGTCGCCGTGCGGTCAGACATGATGCCTCCCAACGAGAGTCATGGACCAGGCAGGTGTCAACGATTGTCGATCCGGCGTCCCTGGACGTACACCTGCGAGATCGCCGGTTCGCGCACGGACATCAGCAACGCGAACAGGGTCTGGTGCGTGGCCAGATCGGGTTCCGAGGAACGGGTCCCGCGATCGATCGCGCCGGACAGCGGTGACCAGCCCGCGGGGTCGATGACCAGGAAGTCGGCCTCCCGGCCGGCATCGAGATTGCCGATCCGGTCCTCCATGTCGAGTGCGCGGGCACCGCCGACGGTGCCCATGAACAGCAACTCGGCGGGATGCAGCGATACTCCGGCATCCCCCGCCTCGGAGATGTGCACTTTGAAGGAGTCGGCGAGAACCTGTGGGATCAACCACTCGTCGCCACCCCCGAAGTCGGTGCCGATCGAGATGTTGACCCCGGAGGCGACCGTGCGCTTCCACGGCATGGTGCCCGAGCCGAGGAACTGCTGCGAGGTGGGGCAATGTGAGATGGAGGTGCCGGTCTCGGCCATCCGGGCGAGTTCGGCGTCGGTGCAGTGCACACAGTGGGCCAGGATGCTCCGCGGCCCGAGCAGGCTCTTGCCGCCGACCTTGGAACCCGCAAGGAACTTTCCGTCATAGGTGTCGAGGTAGGAATCGACCTCGTAGACGGCCTTGGTGGTGTCGACCTCGCCGGTACCCGGCCGGTTGTTCTCGTTCAGGTGGGTGTGGAAATAGACACCGCGGTCGCGGACCGACTCGTAGAGCTCGCCGAGCTTCTCGAGGGTCTGCCTGGTGACCGACAGGGAAAATCGCGGGACAACGGCCACGTGCAGCAAGGCCGTTGCCGGGTCACCGGTGTCGGCGGCGTGCCACTTGTCGATCTCCTCCCGGGTCAGCCGGATGGCGTCGTCCTCGCTGGTGATCAGGGCTGTTGCCGAGTCGGGTCCGACGGTCTGGATCCCACGGCCGCTGACGATTCGCAGTCCGCGGCGTCTGGTCTCGGTGAACAGTGCGTCCTGGGCGTGCGGGAAGGCCGACCCGAAGACCACGGCAGCGGTGGTGCCGGCCCGAATGCGCCGATCGCAGAAGTCGGCGGCCGCTGTGGCGGCGAAATCCGTGTCGGCGAAACGGGATTCGGATGGGAAGATGCAGGAGTTCAGCCACTCCAGCAGTTGTCCACCGCCGTAGGCGTCACCGCTGTAGGTCTGCGGGAAATGCACGTGGGTGTCGATGAAGCCGGGTAGCAGGAAGCCGGGCCGGTGATCCACCGTCTCCGCGCTGCTCAGCTCTGCCGGCAGGTCATCGAACGCACCGCTGAAGACGATCCGGCCGCTGTCGTCGACGGCCAAAGCGCCATCCGATAGCGAGATCAGCGCCTGCGGGCTGTCACTCACCGTCGGCTTGCCGGTGAGATGGATCAGGTGACCCCGGTGGACCTGCATCGTGATGTTCTCCCCCATATGTCGGTGCCGCTGTCGGCGCAGCTCGTTTCGGTGCTCTCGCCTGTGAAGGCGCTGTCGCTCAGGTGCTGCGACGTCGAGCCAAGCACACGCCGTGCGCCGCCACACCGGGTTCCCCCCGTCCGGAGCGGTTTTCCACTGATCGGGTCGAATTGCCGCTCCAGTGAACGCGCGCAGTGACGGTGGGTGCTGGCAGCATCTGCTGGCATGCTGCCGCTGATCATTCCGACCCCGAGCCAGGCTGATTCGCGACCGGGCAGCTTCGTGATCCGACCCGACACCGCCATCGTGGCCGCCGGCGACGCGGTCGGACCGGCGACGGTGCTGAGCGAATTGCTCGGCTCGGCAACCGGTCTGGCGTTGCCGATCACCGAGCGAGAGTCGGCGTGACAGGTCGGGCAGGTGGCAACGAGATCGTGCTGGCCGTCGACCCTGGCAGGACCGAGCTCGGCGCCGAGGGATACCGGCTGAGCATCGATGACGACGGGGTGCGAGCGCTGGCCGCCGGTCCGGCGGGGCTGCGCTGGGCGGTACAGACCGTGCGCCAATTGCTGCCGCCGGAGATCTATGCGTCTGCGGTCGTCGAAGGGGTCCGCTGGGGCATCCCCGCCGCCGAGATACTCGACGTCCCGCGATTCTCCTGGCGGGGATTGATGATCGACCTCGCTCGATGGTTCCGGCCGGTCTCCGAGGTGCGGCGGTTGATCGAGTTGGCCGCCATTCACAAACTGAACGTCCTGCACCTGCACCTGACCGACGACCAGGGATGGCGGTTCGAGTGTCTGCGCTACCCGCGACTGACCGAGATCGGCGCCTGGCGCTCGCGATCGATGGTCGGCCCGGCCGACGATGACGTCTTCGACCAGCGGCCGCACGGCGGCTTCTACACCCAGGACGAGCTGCGGGATCTGGTGGTTTTCGCGGGCCGGCTCGGGGTCACGCTGGTGCCGGAGATCGACGTGCCCGGCCACATGACCGCCGCGATCGCGGCCTATCCGGAGCTCGGCAACGACCCCGACCGACAGCTGCCGGTGGGTGACCGCTGGGGCGTCATCGAGGAGGTCCTGAACGTCGAGGAATCCACCGTCGAGTTCGTCACGAACGTGCTCGACGAGGTGATGGACGTGTTCCCCAGCACCTACATCCACATCGGCGGAGACGAGTGCCCCCGGGTCGAATGGGCCGCCTCGGCGCGGGCGCAGGAGCGCAAGCGGGAGCTGGGGCTGTCATCCGACGACGAACTCCAGGCCTGGTTCATCTCCCGGCTCGGGGAACATCTTTCGGCAAACGGCCGCAGGCTGATCGGCTGGGACGAGATCCTCGACGGCGGGATCGCCGACGACGCGACGGTGATGTCCTGGCGCGGGGAGGAGGGTGGGATCAATGCCGCGCGGGCGGGCCACAACGTGGTGATGACGCCGGAGCAGGAGGTGTACCTGGACTACTACCAGGGCGACCCGGCCACCGAGCCGTGGGCGCCGCGAGGGATGAACACGCTCGCCGGGATCCTGGACTTCGAGCCGGTTCCGGCGGTGCTGACGGCAGAGCAGGCAACGCACGTGTTGGGCACCCAGGCCAACCTGTGGGTGGAGTACATCCCTACCCGGGAGCAGCTGGACTACATGCTCTTCCCGCGGCTGTGCGCGGTGAGCGAGGTGGCCTGGGGATCTCCCGTCCGGAGTCCCGAAGAGTTCCGCCGGCGCCTGCCGGAGCACCTGCGCCGGCTCGACCAGCTGGGCGTCGGTTACCGGCCCCCCGGGCCGCAAGACGGCTGATCCCGCACCATCTGCCATTGCAGGGTGACCGCTTCGCACCCGACGAGGTGCGCTCGGCGCAGCGCGGTATCGGCCATGCGTGGTGACGCCGACACGCCCGGCGGGGGACGTGCTTGTCGGGCTCATCTACCGCTACAGGGCCTCCGCAGCACCGGACAAGCGGCAGTAGCACCCGGGTAGTGCGCCGGGGTCGGGCGTGTCGTGTCCGGTTAGTCCCGAATGACGCTATCGCGGCGACATTCGCGGCGCGGTCGGCGATATCCGGGGACCGTTTGGAGCACCCCAGGGGCGGGGTGACGGTGCCTGCGCCTGGTCCTGCCTGTGCTGCCGGGCATCCGTCAGGTGCTGACGGCGCCGGCCGACTCCTTCCGATCACTGAGGGCGGCCTTGGCGGCGGCTTCCTCTTCGGCGAAGGCGAGCGCTTCGGCATTCGCCTTGTAGTCGGTGATCTCCTTCTGCATCAGCCGGTGCACCTTCGGCTGCTGGGCAAGGGCCGCGGCGACGATCGTCAGCAGGATCCACATGAAGGCGCTGGACAGGATGATGATGATGGCCGGCAAGAGTGCCGAACCCAGCCGGTCGGCCAGATCCTGCGCGGCGAAGATCCGCCACACCAGCATGGCGTTCACCAGGTAGCCGATGAGGTACGACACCACGAACGCGACGATGAACTGCTTGAGGCTGCCGGATTCCTTGCGCTTCTTGATCGGTTCGTCCCGCGACGGCAGCGCGACCGACAGCACGTTGCCGACCCCGAGCCACAGCAGGATCATGCAGATCATCAGCGCGCAGCCCTTGTAGAACGCGTAGATGTCGCCGGCCCGCCAGGCGAGCAAACCGCAGAGCAGGAAGCCGATCGGGGCAACCAGACACGCCAACGCAAGGTTCTTGATGATCAGCAGATGCCAGAGGCGGGCCCCGCTGTCCAGCGCTGCCCGGACCCGCATCGCGTCGAAACTCATGGCGTTGACGCAGACGCTGCCGCCCATCACCACGCCGATCGCCCACAGGCCGAGATAGGGCAGCCACTTCTGATCGGTATCCCACTCGAACAGCCGGATCCAGCCCAGATAGAGCAGGCCCATCGCCAACCCGACGGCCAGGCTCTTGATCACCGATCGGGGCTTGCGGGTCAGGATGTACTTGATCTCGCCGGTCACGCCGTGCGCCAGCGCTGGTCCGTGCCGGCTCACCGCATTCCGGCCGTGCAGCGGCACGTGCCCGTCGACTGTTGCGGCGTTGGGGTCGTCCTCGCCGGCGTCGATCCGGGCCAGTCGGGCCTGGACGACGGCCAGCATCGCATCGGTCATGGCGATCCGGGCGAATCCGACCGCGGCCACGGCATCCCGCTCGGCCTGGGCCGCCGCCGCATGACTCAGCCGGCGGGTGGCAGGTGTCTGCTCGGCGACGTGCGGCTCGGTGACGTGCGGTTCATCGACGTCCGGATCGTCGCCCGGCCGCTCACCCGGAAGGAATTCCTGTTCGCCCAGGTCGAGGTAATCCTGGCGCAGGGAGACCCACCTCGACGACAGCAACGAACCGTCGGTGTTCTTGCTCAGTTCGTCTCGCTGTTCGGCGGCTGTCTTGCGAACCCTGCGCACCATCTTCTCGACGTCCGGCCGGTCTTTCCACTTCGACGCCAGCGCAATGCGTTCGGCCGCGGCCGCTCTCTCGACCAGTTCGGTCAGGTCGTCAATTGCCGGCATGGCTCCTCATTCCGTCGCAGAGAGGTCGCTATCGGCACGGGGAAATCGTGACCCGTGCCGGGGGCCGCCGCATCGTCCGGACTGTAGTACCCGGTGAGGTCACCTGGGTTACGGTCGCTGCCATGCCGACAGCACTGGTCACCGGGGCCACTTCAGGAATCGGTCATGCCTTCGCCCGCCACCTGGCCGGCGCCGGTTACCGACTCGTCATCGTGGCCAGGGATACCGCGCGACTGGAGGAACGGCGACTCTCCCTGCTGGCCCTCGGCGCTCCGGACGTCCAGGTGATCGCCGCCGATCTCAGTGACGAACCGGATCGTGAACGGGTCGCCGAACGGTTGCGGTCGGAGCAGGAACCGATCGACCTCTTGGTGAACAACGCCGGAAGCACGCTCGGGGTGGAGTTCCTGGCGGCCGCCGCGGCGGATCTGATCCGCCAGGTCGATCTCAACTCGGTCGCCGTGATGGTCCTGACCCACGCCGCGTTGCCCGGGATGATCGCGCGCGGGCACGGTGGGGTGATCAATGTGGCGTCGACTGCGGGTCTGGTACCTGGACGCGGGTCGACGTACGGGGCGACCAAGGCCTTCGTGGTCTCCCTGAGCGAGGGGCTGGCGATGTCGCTGCGCGGAACGGGCGTGCGCGTCCAGGCGCTGTGCCCAGGTTTCGTGCGGACCGAATTCCACCAACGCGCCGGGATCGACATGTCGACCACGCCGGGATGGGCCTACGTCGATGACGACGCGCTGGTCGCCGCCTCGATGGCGGACCTGCGGGCGAACCGCCCGTTGTCCATTCCCGGGGTCCTGTACAAGTCGATCTACCTGGTCACCAAGTTGGCGCCTCGGTCACTGGTTCGGCGTGGCGCCGCCAAGGTCAAGGCAAAGGGCCGAACCTGAGCTGATCCGGCCCCCAGATCGGCCACAACGCCGTCACCCACCCGACCTGTGGTGCTGGTCGGGTGGGTGACGGTGATGAAAGGGTCTGGCTCAGCGGCCGAAGACGTCCTTGGCGGCGTCCTTGGCGCTGTCACCGGCCTGCTTCACATCGGCTTCGGCCTGCTCTGCCTGGCCACGGGCCTCGAGCGACTCGTTGCCGGTCACCTTGCCGGTCGTTTCCTTGACCTTGCCGACAGCTTCTTCGCCGGCGTGCTTGATCTTGTCGCCCATGCTCATGGTGATTCCTTTCGTTGGTGTCTGCCGGACACCCGTGGTTTGCGCGAGCGTCCACCTCCCAGGTGCCCACCGCCGGCCCCACCAAACAAGTAAAAAACGCGCAACTGCCGATCCGTCAGTCGTGAGCTCAAATTCGGAGTCATAGCCCGATCGATGGACGTAGTTCCGAGCCGGCGGTGCGACCCGGTTCATAGACGATCAAAGCGGACGTTCCGGGCCATTGGGCGAAGTCAGCTATGATCCTATCAATGTTAGGCATGAATCGAACTGACTCTTCTATATCAGTGATCCTGTGGATATGTTGTCGAACGGGTCTGCGGTGCGACGGAATCGAGGGGATGTCGTGGTGACAGCGTCCGGATTGACGGCGGGATCTCTTCGCCAGCCACGATCACCGAAGACGTCAGAACGGGTCGCCCGTGACCTGGTGACCCACATCATCGACAACAACCTGGCCGAAGGCACCAAGCTGCCGAACGAGAAGCAGTTGGCCGAGGTGTTCCAGGTCGGCCGGACGACGCTGCGGGAGGCCCTGCGGCTGCTGGAAACCCATGGCGTGATCATCATCCGGCCGGGTCCGGGTGGCGGACCGGTGGTCCGTCGGCCCCGTGCGGACGATCTGCGGGAAAGCCTGACCCTGATCCTGCAGTTCAACGAGAGTTCGCTGCTCGATGTGCTGGAAGCGCGAACCGCTCTCGAACCGATGATGGCCCGGCTGGCGGCCGCCAGATTGACCGAGGAGCAGTTGGACGAGTTGGCCGCCAGCGTCGCCCGCATGCGCAAGTTCAACAACGATCACGACGTGTTCCTGGAGGAGAACCGCTTCTTCCACTCCACGATCGCGGAGGCCACCGGCAGCCATGTGCTGTGGGTGTTCAACGAAACTCTGAAGTCCATCGCCGATGGGGTCATCCTCGGCGTCGAGTACACCGGCAGGCGCCGCACCGCTGTCGCTGCTGCGCTTGAGAATGTTCTTGCAGCGCTGCGAGCCCGCGATGCGGAGGCGGCGGCGACCGCCATGCTTGCTCACATCGGCGAAGCCAGCGCGTACTGGAGACGGAAGTATCCCGATCTGGTTTCGCGTGGAATTCGCTGGGTGCACTAACGGGTGTGTCGTTGCTTTCGACGACATCGGCGGTCACGTCAGGCTTCTGGTCTCAATGGTGCGCGCAATGGAGCTGATCCTGATGAATCGCCGGGCCGACGCGGGGCAGGCGATGGCCAAGGGGATTGGTCACCCGAGTGACCGATACAAGTACCTGCAGGCCTCGTCAAACCGGGGCGCGCGGACTT
>CAVRCD010000008.1:0-289558 GCA_963719475.1 uncultured Actinomycetota bacterium
GCTGCCTGCGATCGCGATCTGGACGGTCATCGGTCTCCTGCTCGGAGTGGCCGTCTCCATCGTCATGGGTAGCTTCCCGATCCCTGTCGTCGTCTGCGGTCTGATCGGGCTGGCGTTCGGGCTGTACACCACCAGGACGAAGTACACACCGACCGACGATTAGGCCAGTTCATGGAGGCCGGAGCTGCACGAACCGCCGCGCCATCCACAGTTCATCCGGGGCGCTCCCGACAGTCGCTGCCGATGAGCCCGCCAGCGGCGTCACGCCCGGTACCCTGATCGGTGACATGCACGCCCGGCTGGGCGTCCGGTGCAGGGTGGAACCCGAGTCCGGCCCCTGCGTCCGCAACCAGCGGCGCCGTCCGAGCCCTTGAGGAGCACTGTTGTCCGCATCAACCCTGCCTGCCACCACGCTGACCGTCGATCGCTTCGGCGATCTCGACTACAAGGTCGCCGACCTGGCCCTGGCCGATTTCGGCCGCAAGGAAATCACCCTCGCCGAGCACGAGATGCCCGGCCTGATGGCGCTGCGCCGTGAGTACTCCGAGGTCCGGCCGCTGGCCGGCGCCCGGGTCTCCGGTTCGCTGCACATGACCGTGCAGACCGCCGTGCTGATCGAGACCCTGGTCGACCTCGGCGCCGACGTCCGCTGGGCGTCCTGCAACATCTTCTCCACCCAGGACCACGCCGCCGCGGCCATCGCCGTCGGCCGCTACGGCACCGCCGAGGCGCCGTCCGGCGTGCCGGTCTTCGCCTGGAAGGGCGAGACGCTGCCGGAGTACTGGTGGTGCACCGACCAGATGCTGCGCTGGCCGGACGGCCAGGGCCCGAACATGATCCTGGACGACGGCGGCGACGCCACCCTGCTGATCCACAAGGGCGTGCAGTACGAGAAGGCCGGCGTCGTCCCGCCCGACCGCAGGACGACGACTCCGAGGAATACGCCGTCATCCTGGACCTGCTGCGCCAGTCGCTGGCCGAACGACGCGCAGTACTACACCCGCACCGCGCCGAACATCAAGGGCGTCACCGAGGAGACCACCACCGGCGTCAACCGGCTGTACCAGCTGGCCGCCGCCGGCGAGCTGCTGTTCCCGGCGATCAACGTCAACGACGCGGTCACCAAGAGCAAGTTCGACAACAAGTACGGCGTCCGGCACTCGCTGATCGACGGCATCAACCGCGGCACCGACGTGCTGATCGGCGGCAAGGTCGCGGTCGTCGTCGGCTACGGCGACGTCGGCAAGGGCTCCGCGGAGTCGCTGCGCGGCCAGGGCGCCCGGGTGATCATCGCCGAGATCGACCCGATCTGTGCGCTGCAGGCGCTGATGGACGGCTACGAGGTGACCACCGTCGAGAAGGCCGTCGACCGCGCGGACATCATCATCACCACCACCGGCAACAAGGACATCATCGGCGTCGATCACATGAAGCGGATGAAGCACCAGGCGATCCTGGGCAACATCGGCCACTTCGACAACGAGATCGACATGGCCGGGCTGGCCCGCTCCGGTGCGTCCCGCATCGAGATCAAGCCGCAGGTCGACGAGTGGCGGTTCGCCGACGGCCACACGATCATCGTGCTGTCCGAGGGCCGGCTGCTGAACCTGGGCAACGCCACCGGGCACCCGTCGTTCGTGATGAGCGCGTCGTTCTCCAACCAGGTGATCGCCCAGATCGAGCTGTTCACCAAGCCCGACGAGTGGGACAACGAGGTCTACCGGCTGCCCAAGCACCTGGACGAGAAGGTCGCGAAGATCCACGTCGAGGCGCTCGGCGGCGAGCTGACCAAGCTGTCCAAGGACCAGGCCGAGTACATCGGCGTCGACGTCGAGGGCCCGTACAAGCCGGATCACTACCGGTACTGAGCTGTCTCAGTCCTCGACGCTGCCGTCCGTCAGCACCGGAAGGCGAGCCTTCGCCCGCTCAGCCCGGCAGTGGCACTGGCGGCGCCGTCGGCCGGTGACGGCCCGCTCTGGTCAGTGCGGGCCTTGTCGGAGCGGGTGCGCTACTTCGCGTCCAGCAGGTCGATGACGAAGATCAGCGTCTGGCCGCTGAGCCGGTGCCCGCCACCGTCCGGGCCGTAGGCCAGTTCCGGCGGAATGGTGAGCTGCCGGCGGCCGCCGACCTTCATCCCCGGGATGCCGTCCTGCCAGCCCTTGATCAGGCCGCGGAGCGGGAACTCGATGGACTCGCCGCGGTTCCAGGACGAGTCGAACTCCTCGCCGGAGGCGAACTCGACGCCCAGGTAGTGCACCCGGACGGTGCCGCCCGGCTTGGCCTCGGCGCCGTCGCCGACGGTGATGTCGACGATTTCCAGCTCGGTGGGCGCCTCGCCGTTGGGGAAATCGATGACCGGTTTGCTCGAGTTGGCTGCTGACATGCCGTCCATCCAACACGACCGGTCGGCTCCGGGTCGGCCTGCCGCAGGGTTCAGCGCACCCCGCTCATCAGCTTGCGGATCGGCGGGGTGAAGACCAGCAGCACGATGCCGACCACGATCGCGATGCCGCCCAGGATGCCGAAGTAGGCGACCTGGTTCTCGTCGTTGTAGTACTCGGCCAGCACGCCGGCCATCGCCGTGCCGAGCGCGATGGACAGGAACAGCAGCGCCACCATCTGGGTGTGGAAGACCTCCGGCGCCAGCTTGGTGGCCAGCGACAGGCTGACCGGCGAGATCAGCAGCTCGGCGACGGTGAAGACGAACAGCACGCCGACCAGCCCGAGCAGCGGCGCGCTGTTCGGCACGGTGCTGGCCATCGGGATGAACAGCAGGAACGCAATGCCCATCACGATGACGCCGGCCGCGAACTTGATCGGCGTCGGCGGCTGCCGGTCGCCCATCTTGGTCCAGATCCAGGCGAACACCAGGGACAGGATCATCACGAAGACCGGGTTGATCGACTGCACCCAGCTGACCGGCATCTCCCAGCCGAAGATGTCCCGGTTGAGTTGCTTGTCGGAGTACTCGGTGACCACGGTGAACTGCTGTTGGTACAGCGACCAGAACACCGCGCTGACGATGAACATCGGGATGAACGAATACACCCGCCGGCGCTCGATCTTGGTGATCTTCTTGCTGCTCAGGATCACCGCGAAGTAGATGATCGCGGCGATGATCGTGATGAACACGACGATGGTGGCCAGCCGGTCGGCGCTGAGCACCCCGGTCAGCGCCAGCACCGCGATCAGCACGACGGCCGCCACGGCGCCGCCGATGACCAGCCCGCGCTTGTTGGCCGGCAACGGGTTCGGGATGTGGTGCGCGCTCTCCGGCAGGTTCTTCCGGCCGACCGCGTAGATGGTCAGGCCGATGGCCATGCCGACGGCGGCCAGGCCGAAGCCCCAGTGGAAGCCCTGCGGTGGTCTGCAGCCAGCCGGTCAGCAGCGGCCCGAGGAAGGCGCCCAGGTTGATGCCGAAGTAGTAGATGGAGAAGCCGGCGTCCCGCCGCGGGTCGTCGGCGGAGTACAGCGTGCCGACCAGCGACGTGGCGTTGGCCTTGACCCCGCCGCTGCCGAACGCGATCAGCACCAGGCCGACGCCGACGCCGGTGATGCCCGGGAATCAGCGACAGCGCGATGTGCCCGCACATCACCAGGGCGGCGGCGTAGAACAGCGTCTTCTCGGCGCCGATGATCCGGTCGGCGAGCCAGGCGCCGAGGATCGTGGACAGGTAGACCAGGCCGCCGTAGGCGCCGACGATGCTGGTCGACGCGACCCGGTCCAGGCCGAGCCCGCCGTCGGAGATCGAGTAGTACAGGTAGATCAGCAGGATGCCCTGCATGCCGTAGAAGGAGAACCGCTCCCACATCTCGACCGAGAACAGCGTCGCGAGCTGTCGCGGCTGCCCGAGGAACGTCTTGTGGTACTCCGGAGCCGGCTGCGGCATCGGGGCTTTGCTGTGGTCACGCGACACACCCTGCCACCTGCGAGTGACGGCTCGCCTAGTAACCGAGCGTACCGGTCCGGTGACTGTCTTGTCACGGCCTGTGATCGGGCCGGTCGACTGCCGGTGGGACCGGTCCGCAGCCGTAGGGTGCTCGCCGTGGGCACGACTGATCGTCATCGAAGGGCTGGACGGGTCGGGCAAGCGCACCCTGACCGAGGCGCTGGCGCGCGCAGTGGCGGGCCGCCGGCCGGACGGTCGCGACCATGGCCTTCCCGCGGTACGGCATCGACGTGCACGCCGACCTGGTGCGGGACGCCCTGTACGGCCGGCTCGGCGATCTGTCCGACTCGGTGTACGGGCCGGCGCTGCTGTTCGCGCTGGACCGGCGGGCGGCCGCGCCGGAGATCCGCGACCTGCTGGCCGCCAACGACGTCGTGCTGCTGGACCGCTACGTCACGTCGAACGCCGCCTACGGGTCGGCGCGGCTGGGCGGCCCGGCGGTCGACACCGGCTTCGCCGAATGGGTGCGCGACCTGGAGATCGACCGGTTCGGGGTGCCGCTGCCCGATCGGCAGATCCTGCTGGCCACCCCGCTGGAGGTGGCCGCCGAGCGGGCCAGGGGCCGGGCCGTCGACGACGCCGACCGGGCGCTGGACAGCTTCGAGGCCGACGCCGGGCTGCAGCAGCGCACCGGCGAGATGTACCGGCAGCTGGCCGCGCGGAACTACCTGTCGCCGTGGACGGTGCTGACGCCCGGGCGCCGACGGGTCGGCTCAGTATCCCGGACCTGCGGATTGGTCGGGTTGAGCCGGCGCGCGCCCGATCGGCGGCCGCGGCCGACCGCAGCGCCTGATCGAGGTGCTCGGTGCGGATCCGGACGTCGATGTACAGCACGGCGACCACCGCGCCGGTCCAGGCCGCGGCCAGCCCGCCGACCAGCACCGCGACGAACTGCGGTGACGACCAGCGCGGTGACCGCGCTCGGCCGCGCCGACCAGCGCGCCGACGATGGACGCCGACGACGGCGCTGGCCACCGCACCGGTGATCATGGCCACCGCGACGGCGCCGAGGATGCGGCCGCGGTGCCCGCGGGTGAGCAGCGCGCTGCGGCGCAGCGACTCGCCGACCGATGCCCGCTCCATCACGACGGCCGGTGCGGCGAGCACCAGGATCAGGTAGGCGAGCACGCCGGGAACGATCAGCAGCATCAGCCCGACGCACGACCAGCGACGCCGACGATCGCGCGCGACGCCGAGCAGCACGCGGCCAGCGGCCGCGCAGCCGTTCGGTGACCGCGCCCCGGCCGTCCCGGCCGAGGGCCTGGGCGCCGGCGTAGGCGGTGGCCAGGCCGGCGATCACCGGGCCGCCGATGGTGCGTCACCAGCAGGCCGAGCACGGCTGGCCAGCAGGATTCCGCCGGGTATGCGTCGTCCTGCCGCTCGAGCAGGTCGTTGCACCCAGGCGCGTCGGCGTAGGTCTGCAGCGCGCCGGTGCCGGCGAGCGTGCCGAGCGTGACGCAGCGTGCGACAGCGCCGCGACCAGCACGGCCGCGCCGCCGAGCGGCACCAGGTGCCGGCGGAGCACGGCGACCGCCGACGCCGAGGATCTCGCCGACCGTCAGCGGCCGCAGCGGGATCAGGCCCGGCTGCTCCCAGGACTGCCGGGGCGCCGGGTCTGCCGTACGGCTCGGGGCTGGGATATTGCGGCATGCTCACCCGTCCATGGTCCCACGGCGCGGAGTCCGGCCGGCTGCGGCTGCCGGATCGATCGGACTCGCGATCGGCCCCGATCCCAGCGCGGTGAACACGCCGCTCACCTGCGCGGGATGTCACCATGGACGGCATGAGAGCACGTGTGTTGGTGGTCGACGACGACCCTGCCCTGGCCGAGATGCTGACCATCGTGCTGCGCGGGGAGGGTTTCGACACCGCGGTGGTGCGGGACGGATCCAAGGCGCTCGACGCGTTCCGGGAGGTGCATCCCGACCTGGTGCTGCTGGACCTGATGCTGCCCGGGCTGTCCGGTCTGGACGTCTGCAAGGAGATCCGGGCCGAGTCCGGCATCCCGATCATCATGCTGACCGCCAAGACCGACACCGTCGACGTGGTGCTCGGCCTGGAGTCCGGCGCCGACGACTACGTGATGAAGCCGTTCAAGCCCAAGGAGCTGACCGCCCGGATCCGGGCCCGGCTGCGCCGGGCCGATGTCGGGTCGGCCGAGCGGCTGCGGGTCGCCGACGTCGAGGTCGACGTGCCCGGCCATCAGGTGACCCGGGACGGCGAGCCGATCTCGCTGACCCCGCTGGAGTTCGACCTGCTGGTCGCGCTGGCCCGCAAGCCCCGCCAGGTGTTCACCCGCGAGGTGCTGCTGGAGCAGGTCTGGGGTTACCGGCACGCCGCCGACACCCGGCTGGTCAACGTGCACGTGCAGCGGCTGCGTTCCAAGATCGAGAAGGATCCCGGAGCATCCCGAGGTGGTGGTCACGGTCCGCGGCGTCGGGATATCGGGCCGGCACGTCGTGACCGCCGACTGCACCGTGACAGCCGGGCGCCGCGACGACGCCGACGCCGGAGCCGCCGTCGGCCGCAGCGGCCGGTCGACGCTCGACGACCCGGTCCGGCCGGCGCGCCGGCGCCCGGGCGACCGACCGCGCGGCAGTCGGGCTGCGGGTCGGCGCCGGCGATTTCGACCGGGCCCGGGTGCGGGTGGTCGTTCTGGAGCCGATCGCTGCTGGTCCGGGTGGTCGTGCTGACCCTGACGCTGTCCACCATCGTGATGGTCACCCTCGGGCTGATCCTGCAGCAGCAGATCACCACCGGCCTGCTGCGGTCCAAGATCGACGCGGCGACCGCCGAGATCGACAGCGCCCGGCAGACCGTGCAGAGCAGCCTGTCCGGCGCCGACTCCGATCCCAGTTCGCTGCGCGAGCAGCTGCGGCTGGCGCTGGCCGAGATCGGCCGCGCCGACGGCTCGTCCGGCGCGCAGGGCTCGACCGCCGGGGTGTTCGAGCCGGTGATCGTGCCCAGCCGGATCGGCTCCGAGGCCGACCTGGCGATCACCCAGCCGATCGGCGACGTGCCCGGCGGAACTGCGCGCCCGGATCGGTCAGGGCCAGATCGCCTACCAGTACACGACCATCGTCCGGGACGGGCAGAGCATTCCGGCGCTGGTGATGGGCAGCCCGGCCCGGACCAGCACCGACTCGTTCGAGGTGTACCTGATCTTCCCGCTGGCCGGCGAGCTCGGCACCGTGCAGGTGGTGCAGCGCACCCTGCTGGTCGGCGGCATCGCGCTGGCCGTCGCGCTGACCCTGATCTCCGCGCTGGTCGCCTCCCAGGTGGTCCGGCCGGTCCGCCGGGCCGCGTCCAGCGCCCGCAAGCTCGCCGCCGGCGACCTCGCCGAGCGGATGCCGGTCACCGGGCCGATCGAACTGACCACCCTGGCCAGTTCGTTCAACGGCATGGCCGAGGCGATCCGGGTGCAGATCCGGCAGCTGGAGGAGTTCGGCAAGCTGCAGCGCCGGTTCACCTCCGACGTCTCCCACGAGCTGCGCACCCCGCTGACCACCGTCCGGATGGCGGCCGACGTGCTGCACGCCGGCCGGGAGGACTTCCCGCCGCACCTGGCCAGGGCCACCGAGCTGATGGTCGACGAACTCGACCGGTTCGAGTCGCTGCTGGCCGACCTGCTGGAGATCAGCCGGTACGACGCCGGGATGGCCGAACTGAGCGCCGAACCGATCGACATCCGGTCCAGCATCAACACCAGCATCGCGGCGGCCGGCGTCGCTGGCCGAGCAGTTCGGGATCGCAGATCGTCACCATCGTGCCGGACCACCCGGTGGTCGCCGAGATCGACACCCGGCGGGTGGACCGGATCCTGCGCAACCTGATCTACAACGCGATCGACCACGCCGACGGCAAACCGGTCGAGCTGGAGCTGGCCGCCGACGACGACGTGCTGGCGATCACCGTCACCGACCACGGCGTCGGGCTGCGGCCCGGCGAGGCCGGTCTGGTCTTCAACCGGTTCTGGCGGGCCGACCCGTCCCGGCAGCGGCAGACCGGCGGCACCGGTCTCGGCCTGGCCATCTCGCTGGAGGACGCCCGGCTGCACGGCGGCTGGCTGCAGGCCTCCGGTGCGCCGGGGGAGGGCGCCCGGTTCCGGCTGACCCTGCCGCGGCGGCGCGGTGGGCTGATCACCCAGTCGCCGCTGCCGCTGCGGATCGGCGCCGACCCGCCGCCGGCCGCCGGCGGTCGCGGTCGCAGCGAGCCGGCCGACCCGCGGGCAGCCGGTCGAGGGCGTCCGGATGATGGTCGAGGACGGCACGCTGAAACCGGCGCCCGAGCGACGACGAACTGCATCCGGCGACGGTGCCGGAGGCCGGGCCGACGCGCGGCCCTGTCCTCGACCGATCAGCCGGCGCGGTGGCCGGCCGCCGACCGAGCCGCGACCAGCCGGTGCACGCCGCGCGCCGACGTCCAGCCCGGTCGGCGGTCGGGCATGAGCGGTGCGCATGATCGGCGACGGTCCGGCCGCGCGATCGCGCGGGTGATGCCGCGCTGATCGCTGCTGGCTGCTGGCTCGGTGCTCGCCGGCTGCTCCGGGGTGCCCGGTTCGAGCGCCGCCGTTCGACGTCACCCAGATCGCCGATCAGGTCGCGCCGGTCGCGCCCGGACGCGCCGACGCCGGGCCAGCAGCCCGACCAGATCGTCCGCGGCTTCATCGCGGCCAGCGCCCGGCCGGATCTGGACACCGCATCCGGGTCGAGCTTCGCCGCCGCCCGGCAGTACCTGACCCCGGACGCGCAGGCCACCTGGCAGCCCGAGCGCCATGCCGGTGGTGGTGCTCGGCGACGGCTACCGGACGGACGTCGACCGCGACCGCACCGGGAACGGTGACGGTCAGCGGGCTGTCGCCGGGCACGCTGGACATCGAGACGGTCCTTCCACACCGACGGACGCCGGCACACCTACTCCCGGGCCATGCACCTGGTCCAGGTCGACGGGGAGTGGCGGATCAGCCGACCCGCCGCCGGAGCTGCTGCTGACCAGCTCGGAGTTCCCCACCGCCTTCCGGCAGCGGGTGCTGTACTTCCTGGACCGGTCGGGAACCGTCGTGGTGCCGGACGTCCGGCACGTCGTGATCGGCCAGACCCCGGCCAACCGGGCCAACCGGCTGCTCTCGCTGCTGATCCACGGGCCGAGCAGCCAGCTGGCCGGCGCGGTCGACATCCCAGTTCACCGCGCAAGTCGGCGCTGCGGTCGAACCCGTCGGTCGATTCCGAGGGCGTGCTGCAGGTCGACCTCACCGGGGTCGACGTCTCGACCCCGGAGGCGCGCCGGGCGCTTGGCCGCGCAGATCGTCTGGACGCTGTCGCCGACGTCGCCGCGGATCGCGATCACCGTCGACGGCGAGCCGCTCGACCCGGCGCAGCCGGTCTACACCATCAACTCGGTGTCCTCCTTCGACCCCGACCGGCTGGCCGGCACCGGGCAGGTGGCGTCGGACCCGTTCTACGTCACCCCGGCCGGCGGCGATCGTCGGCCTGCTGGACGAGCAGCCGATCCCCGGCCCGCTCGGGCAGCGGCGCGTCGGTCGGTGACCAGCGCGGCGCAGTCCTCGGCGACCGGCGCGATCGCCGCGGTGGCCGCCGACCCGGCCGGCGGCCAGCAACTGCTGATGGCCCGCCCGCAGGAGACCGACCGGGCCGACCCGGTGCTGAAGGCCGGCACCCTGACCCTGCCGAGCTTCACCCACGCCGGCGACGAGGCCTGGGTGGTCCAGAACGGCGCGACAAAGCCTGAGGTGTACCGGATCTCGGCCACCGGAATCCCAGCCGGGAGCGGGTCGGCTCCGACGAGTTCGCCGGCAAGGGTGCCGGTGACGGCGCTGGCGCTGTCCCCGGACGGCGTGCGGGTCGCGGTCGTCGCCGGCGAGCGGCTGTACCTCGGGGTGCTGACCCCGGCGCCGGACGACCGGCGCGGCCGCCGCCGACCAGCGCAGCGGCCGCGCCGACCGATCCGGCGCGCGGACGCCGGCCTCGGCGCAGACCCCGCTGGTGATCACCAACCTGACCCTGCTGCGGCCGGACCTGCTGCACGTCGGCCCGGTCACCTTCGCCAACTCCCGGGAGATGATGGTGGCGGCGTCGACCACGCCGAACACCTACCGCAGCCTCTGGGACGTCTCGATCGACGGTTTCGAGTCGCGGAAGATCACCGACCAGGGGATTTTCGGCGACATCGACGGGCTCGCGGTGGCCGCCGGCGAGCCGATGCTGATCACCTTCGGCGGCCGGGTCTGGGAGCTGGAGGGCACCAGGCCGACGGGCAGTGGAAGTCGCCGCTGCCCGACCAGCCGTTCCTGAACGGCTCGTCGCCGTTCTATCCCGAGTTGACCATTGCCGACAGTGCTCAGCGAGAGGACAGGGCACCACGATGATCTCCGTCGAACTGGCCGGCGCGCTGAAGGCGGCCGGCCTGGTCTGGCACCCGGCCACCGGCGACCGGTTCGCGCTGACCACCGGCGCCTTCGACGGACGAGGTCTTCACCCTGAGCGACATGGTGGTCGAGGCGCAGGAATCGCGGACCGGGACGGTGCTCGGGTTCAACGGCACCACCGAGTGGGCGCTGGACGCGGCGGAGGCCACCGATGCGCTGTGGCTGCCGCGGGAGGACCAGCTGCGGGCCTGCTCGGGCGCGTCGTTCCGGTCGCTGGAACGCATCGACGAGGGCTACCGGGTGACTGCGGTGCTGCCCGGCGAGCCGCTCGACGGTGCCGCAGGCGTACTGGGGAGCCGAGCCGGCCGAGGCCTACGGCCGGGCGCTGCTGGCGCTGATCCGGCGCGCGGCGACTGATGCTGACGCGGTCGTCCGGCGAGCTGGTGACCGGCAGGTGGTCGGTCGGCACGAGTTGTCCACATTCGCGCCGCGCCGTTGACCACTGCGCAGGCGTTCGCGCAGCGTGGCCGGATGCAGAGTCGGCAGTCAGCCCGGGCACCGCATCGCCGTGGTGCGCGGCCGGCTCGGCGCCGGCGATGGACCTGGTGCTGCCGCGGCCCTGCCCGGGCTGCGGCGGGCCGGGGCCATGGTGCGACGGGTGCGACGCGACCCTGCGCGGGCCGTCCGCGCCGGGTCCGGTTGCCCGAGATGGCCGACCGGCCGAGCGCCGGCGTGCCGCGGCGTTGCCGCCGGTCTGGGCGCTGACCCGGTACACCGACCCGGTGCGGTCGGCGATCCTGGCCGGCAAGGAGCACGGCCGGCGGGACCTGCCCGGCGCTGCTCGGTGTCGCGCTCGGTCGCGGGCTGCTGCGGCTGCACCGGCTGGCGCTGCTGCCCGAGCCGGTCTGGCTGGTGCCCGCGCCCAGCCGGCGGGCGGCGGCCCGGCAGACGCGGCGGCGACCCGGTGACGGCGATGGCCAGGGCGGCGGCCGGCTCGCCGCCGGGCGCGGGCATGCCGACCGGGGTGGCGCCCTGCCTGGTCACCGCCGGATCGGCGCGCGACTCGGTCGGTCTGGACGCCGCCGCCCGGGCCGCCAACCTGGCCGACCGGGTGCGCTGGCTGCCCGGCGGCGCGCCGCCGGCGGGTGCGACCGGTGCTGCGTCATCGACGACGTGTTCACCACCGGCGCGACCACCGCCGCCGCCTGCCGGGTGCTGCGGGCCGCCGGGGTCGACGTCGCCGGCGTGCTGGTGCTGGCCGCCGTGCCCGGGTTGGATCGGCCACGCGTTGAGCGCCGGCTCGACTCCGACCGCGGCGACCCAGTGGCGTCACCGCGGTCAACGGTGCTCACGTCAGGTAGCCGATGCGTCGGCTGCGACGCGGTACCACCGGCGCGTTACCGCAGGTCAGTCTGGTCGGCTCACTCGACCGGATCACAGCGGCCGTTGCTCTTGCGCCGATTCCGGTCGACCGGTAGGTTCGATGTCATCCCGGGCAAGCCCGGACGACGTGCCGGCGGGCCGGGACATGCGTTTTCCCGCGCGCGCCGGTAGGGATCTTCAGTTCCCTGCCAGACAGGAGGACTTGTGGACATCGTCGTCAAGGGCCGAAATGTGGAGGTTCCGGAGCATTTCCGTGTGCACGTCGCGGAGAAGCTGACCCGCAGCGAGCGGTACGACCCGAAGATCATCCGGGTGGATGTCGAGCTCTCCCACGAGACCAACCGGCGGCAGTCCAAGACCTGCCAACGGGTGCAGATCACCCTGGCCAGCCGGGGCCCCGCAGTGCGGGCGGAGGCCAGCGCCGACAGCTTCTACGCCGCGCTGGATGCGGCCGTCACCAAGCTCGAGACCCGGCTGCGCCGGTCGGCGGACCGCCGGCACGACCGTCAGCACGGCCGGACCCCGATCACCGCCGTCGCCGCCACGTCCGGAGGAGATCCTCGGCGGCGCGGCGCCGTCGGTGAACGGCGCGAGCACCGGCCGACCGCGGTGCTCGAGGTCGCCAGGACGGTCGACGGCGCCTGGCTGAACGGCGCCGGCCAACGGCGATCGGCCGACCGACGACGAGTCCGACGAGGACGTCCTGGGCGGCCGCCGCCGACGGCGGCCCCGGCCGGGTGGTCCGGATCAAGGACCACCCGGCCGACCCGATCACCGTCGACCAGGCGCTGTTCCAGATGGAACTCGTCGGCCACGACTTCTACCTGTTCAACGACGCGGACACCCAGCTGCCGTCGGTCGTCTACCGGCGCAAGGGCTTCGACTACGGGCTGCTGCGGCTGACCTGACCGGCCGTGGCGTCCGCCGGCGATCAGCCAGTCGGCGATGCGACCAGTCGGACGCGCGGTCCTGGCCAGGCACCCCGCGTCCAGGGCGGTGCGCCTACCATGGTCACCGCTGGGCCCAACTCCGGGCCCGGTCGACTGCGGCACACAGCGCATGCACGCGTAGCTGCGCGGCTGCGCAAGGTCCGCCGGCTGACGTTCGCGCCGCTCACGCCAGCGGCGGGGCACGATCCAACCGAGGGTGAAACACGTGGTTCTTGGCAGACTGCTCCGCGTCGGCGAGGCAAAGACACTCAAGCGTCTGCGCACCATCGCCAACCACATCAACGATGTGGAAGACGACTACGTCGCGATGTCCGACGACGAGCTGCGCGGCCAGACCGCCGCCTTCAAGGAGCGCATCGCCAAGGGCGAGACGACCGACGACCTGCTGGTCGAGGCCTTCGCCGTGGTGCGGGAGGCGGCCAAGCGCACGCTCGGCCAGCGGCACTTCGACGTCCAGCTGATGGGCGGCGCCGCGCTGCACCTCGGCAACATCGCCGAGATGAAGACCGGCGAGGGCAAGACCCTGGTGTCCACCCTGCCGGCCTACCTCAATGCGCTCGAGGGCAAGGGCGTGCACATCGTCACGGTCAACGACTACCTGGCCAAGCGGGACAGCGAGTGGATGGGCCGGGTGCACCGGTTCCTCGGCCTCGAGGTCGGCGTCATCCTGTCCCAGCAGACCCCCGAGGTCCGCAAGGCGCCGTACGCCGCCGACATCACCTACGGCACCAACAACGAGTTCGGCTTCGACTTCCTGCGCGACAACATGGCCTGGTCGAAGAACGACCTGGTGCAGCGCGGCCACTTCTTCGGGATCGTCGACGAGGTCGACTCGATCCTGATCGACGAGGCCCGGACGCCGCTGATCATCTCCGGCCCGGCCGACCAGTCGTCCAAGTGGTACTCCGAGTTCGCCCGGCTGGTGCCCCGGCTGCAAGGGCGCGAGGCGGGACGACGGCGACTACGAGGTCGACGAGTCCAAGCGCACCGTCGGCGTCAGCGAGGAGGGCGTCGCCAAGGTCGAGCAGGCGCTCGGCATCGAGAACCTCTACGAGTCGGTGAACACCCCGCTGGTCGGCTTCCTGAACAACGCGCTCAAGGCCAAGGAGCTCTACAAGAAGGACCGCGACTACATCGTCGTCTCCGGCGAGGTGCTGATCGTCGACGAGTTCACCGGCCGGGTGCTGCACGGCCGCCGCTACAACGAGGGCATGCACCAGGCGATCGAGGCCAAAGAGGGCGTCGAGATCAAGGCCGAGAACCAGACCCTGGCCACCATCACCCTGCAGAACTACTTCCGGCTCTACGAGAAGCTCTCCGGGATGACCGGCACCGCGCAGACCGAGGCCGCCGAGCTGCACCAGACCTACAAGCTCGGCGTCGTGCCGATCCCGCCGAACCGGCCGGTGCAGCGCGCTCGACGAGGCCGACCTGATCTACAAGACCGAGGACGCCAAGTTCGACGCCGTCGTCGACGACCTCGCCGAGCGGCACGAAAAGGGCCAGCCGGTGCTGGTCGGCACCGCGTCGGTGGAGAAGTCCGAACTGCTGAGCAAGCTGCTGCTGCGCGCCGGCGTCCCGCACGAGGTGCTGAACGCCAAGAACCACGCCCGGGAAGCGGCGATCATCGCGCAGGCCGGCCGGTCCGGCGCGGTCACCGTCGCCACCAACATGGCCGGCCGCGGCACCGACATCATCCTCGGCGGCAACGTCGACTTCAGCGCCGACTTCGAGCTGCGGGCCAAGGGTCTGAGCCCGACCGAGACGCCGGAGGAGTACGAGGCGGCCTGGCCGGAGGCGGTCGAGGAGTCCAAGAAGACGGACCAAGGCCGAGGCCGAGAAGGTCCGCGACGCCGGCGGTCTGTACGTGCTGGGCACCGAGCGGCACGAGTCCCGGCGGATCGACAACCAGCTGCGTGGCCGGTCCGGCCGGCAGGGCGACCCGGGCGAGTCCCGGTTCTACCTCTCGCTCGGCGACGACCTGATGCGCCGGGTCGGCGGCGGCACCGTCGAGATGCTGATGACCCGGCTGCGGATGCCCGACGACGTGCCGATCGAGCACAGCTTCGTCTCCAAGGCGATCAAGAGCGCGCAGACCCAGGTCGAGCAGCAGAACTTCGAGATCCGCAAGAACGTGCTCAAGTACGACGAGGTGATGAACAAGCAGCGCACCGTCATCTACGAGGAGCGGCGCCGGGTGCTCGACGGCGAGGACCTGCACCTGCAGGTGCAGAACATGATCACCGACGTGGTCACCGCCTACGTCGACGGCGCCACCGCGCAGGGCTACGCCGAGGACTGGGACACCGACACCCTGTGGACGGCGCTGAAGACGCTGTACCCGATCTCGGTCACCCCGGACTCGATCGCCGACCGAGCACGGCGACCTGACCCGCGGCATCGCTGAAGGAGGCGGTGCTGGCCGACGCCCGCGAGGTCTGGGCGAACCGCGAGGAGACGCTGACCCCGCCGATCACCCGCGAGCTGGAGCGCCGGGTGGTGCTGTCCGTGCTGGACCGCAAGTGGCGCGAGCACCTCTACGAGATGGACTACCTCAAGGAGGGCATCGGCCTGCGGGCGATGGCGCAGCGCGACCCGCTGGTCGAGTACCAGCGCGAGGGCTTCGACATGTTCGCGGCGATGCTCGACTCGCTCAAGGAGGAGTCGGTCGGGTTCCTCTACAACCTGCAGGTCCAGGTGGTCCCGGCCGGCGAGCAGGCGCCAGGCCGCGGCCGACGGTGCGGCGCCGGCGGGTCACGGCGGCGTCGGCCGCCGCCACCGCGGCGAGCAACGGCGGCACGCAACGGCCGGCGGCGGCACCGGCGCTGACCAACGGCGCGCAACGGCTGCGACCGCGGCGCGCCGCCGCACGCCGCCGCCAGCGCCGGTCCGGCGCCGGGTGCGGCCGGTCGAGGCGCTGCCGACCCAGCAGGCAGCGGCCGCGGCGTCGGTGGCCACCACCACCGGCGGTCCGGCGGCGCTGCGCGGCAAGGGTCTGGGCGGACCGGCCACGGCGGCGCCGCTGACCTACAGCGGCCCGCGCGAGGACGGCGGCACCGAGACCCGTCGTCCGGGCGACGGCCGGGTGCCCGGCAGGGCGCCGCGACGGCGACCGGAGTCGAAGGAGCCGGCCCGCAACGCGCCGTGCCCGTGCGGGTCCGGCAAGAAGTACAAGCTCTGCCACGGGCGGCCGGGCGCGGTCTGAGGCGGTGGCTCCGACTGGCCGACCACCGACCGCAGCCAACCCCGTGTCTGCGGCCGTCGGCGGCTGGTGAATGCTTGTCGCATGACCGACGCGAACCGCGAAGCCGACCGGCTGCCCAGGCGCCGAAACCAGAGCATCGACCACTGGGCGCAGCACGGGGTCGAGGAGCTCACCGAGCGCGAGGCGGCCGAGGACCGGCCGAGCAGGGGCTGGCTCCCGGTGAGTCCCCGGGATCACTGCGTGACCGGCTCGCCGTCTCGCTGTCTGATCATGACGTCCTGGCCCGGTTTAATCGCCGCTCGTCGCGTGTCGGCGCGCCATGATCAACTTCAGTCGGGCGGCTGCGATCGCGGATCAGAGGTGTGACGACGCGTGTTCCTGCTGCGCTGATTCGGGCTGCGTCGATGACGTCCACGGTGCGGACCGCATCCGCGGCGGGGACCGGTGACGATGCGGCCCGCGTACCTTGACCGCGCGGGCGAGACTGCTGGTATCACGCGACTGCCAACTGCCCTGTTCCGACGGAATCTGACGGGCTGCCGGAGTCGGTGATCAGCGGTGCCCCACCGATCGCGGCGCCTCGTAACCCCAACCGGCGGGATCGTCCGAGGCCGGTCGCGACGCCCGGCGGAGATGGCGGCTGCCTGGACGTCGGTGCCGTTGCTCTGGTAGCTGCCGGCGGACCCGTTGACGCGCAGTTCCCGGCCGGTGGCGCGACCGACCTTGCCGGCCCGCAGGTGGGAGATCGGAGGTCTGGTGGGTGAGGGAGACGAAGAACCCGGAGTCCACCGGGCCCTGGTCGGTCTGCAGCCAGTCCAGTTCCGCGTAGACGGCGGTCGCCGGGCCGAACAACCACAGCGCCTGATCGATCAGGTGGCTGCCAAGGTCGCTGAGCACACCGCCGCCCGGGCCGGGTTCCACGGTCTGCGGCTCGTAGAGGTCGAACCTGGACTCGAAATGGGTGACGGCGCCGAGCTCGCCGGAGTCGAGAACCGCCTTCAACGTGCGGATGTCGGCGTCCCACCGCCGGTTGTGGAAGGCGTTCAGCAGCACGCCGGCAGAGGAGGCCGCCTGCTCCAGCTCCCGGCGGTCGATCCGTCCGGAGCGAACGGTTTGTCGGCGATGACGTGCACCCCACGACCGACCGCCTCCAGCACCAGGTCTCGCCGGGTCGGCGGTGGGGTCGAGATCACCACCGCGTCCACCCCGAAGTCAATGATCTCGGCGAGGCTGCCGAACACCGGCAGTCCGGGAAAGTCGTGCGCGACTTCGGCGCGCCGCTCCGGCGAGCGGGCCACGACCCCGACCAGCTCGACCCCTTCGGCCGCAGTGATGAACGGGGCGTGGAATCGTCGGCCCCCGGCGCCGTAGCCGATCAGGCCCGATCCTGAGGTCGTTCGGTGATGTATTAATGTGCAGACATTACATCAAATCGTCAACGCGGTCCCGGCTATTTCGAGGCGCCCAACTGGTCGATCTCCTTCTTCAGCGACGCGGTGTCGGCCTTGATTTGCTTCTTCATGGTCTTCTTGGCCCGACTGAGTACGCGATGTCCATGTGTGCCTGCATGTCGGTGGCGGCGATCAGGAAACGCGCTGCCGCCCTCGTCGAGCAGCTCGCCGAGATCCTTGAGATCTGCCCGGCTCATCCCGCCGGCGGCATGCCCGGCGATCGCCCCGATCCCGGCGCCCGCGGCGCTGCCGACCAGCATGCCGGCACCCAGCAGCACCGCCGGGAAGACCGCGACCAGCGCCCCGACCGCCAGCCCGACGTAAAGGCCCTTGACCGTGCCGTCTCTGGTCGGCTGCTCGTGCTTCTTCACGATCTTGACCTTGCCGTCGGCGTCCTTGCTGATCACCGCCGCGTCATAGGTGTCGATGATGTCGAGCTCTTTGTAGATCGTCGTGCACCGCGTCGTAGTCGGCGAGCGCGTCGTCCGAGTTGTCGTACTGGGCTGCGACCAGGACGAAGGTGTCCAGGGCCATGGGTGTCCTCCACCGGAATTGCGTGTGCGCGACGCGTTGATCGGCCCATCCTGCCCGAAAGGCGCAGGCTGCTCGGTCATCGAGGTCTCGGTCCGGTCCGGCCGACTCGCTGTCAGTCGGGCTTGTCCGATTCGCGCTGCTTGCTCGCAGGCTACTCCGGCGTGGCGAGTCGGGCGCGACAATGCGGGATGCTCACGCCGACCGGTGGAGGTCGCCATGGTCCTGCCCGATGGAGCACGCGGCAACGTGGTCGAACTGCGGGTGCACGGGGTGTCCGGCACGCCGCCGGAGGAGTTGCTCGACCGTCAACTCGTGCGCCAGGTGGCGGGCGACAAGACCGCCGGCTTCTACCGGCCGAGGCTGCGGGAGGAGTGGCGGGACCGGCCGACGAACGACCCGGGCACGGACTCCGAGCCGTACTCCGTCGCCGACGAGGCGATCCCGCCGCCGCTGCTGGAGGGGTACTCCTGGGGTGGGCTGACGTCCGGGTCGCCGTCCCGGGCGCTGTGGCTGATCCTGCTGCCGTTCACGCTGATCAACGTCGCGCCGCGGATGCGGCCGGTGCCCGGGGGCACGCCCGGACGACTGCCGCCGAAGTGCGCCTGGTGGGTGTGGTTCCTCTGCCGGGTGATGGCGGTCAGCCTGACCGTGACGATCACCCTGGGCGCGGCCGGGGTCGGGTTGGCACGTCCTGGCCTGGCAGTGCGTCGATGCCTGCCAGGACCTGCCGTGGCCGCTGTCGGCGATGTTCGTCCGGACGTCCGCCGGCTGGCGGGTGCTGTGGGGTACGTCCCTGCCGCTCGTGGTGCTGGCCGTGCTGGCGCTGCTCAGCTGGCGAAAGTCGGTGCAGTACGACCTGATCCGGCCGATCGGGATGACGCGCCGGTCGACCGGACCCGGCGGAACTGGGCTCCCCGGCCGAGCCGCGGCTGGCCGATCCGAGTTCTGGTACGGGCGGTACCCGGTGAGCCGGCTGCGGCACCTGCACCTGCAGGCCGGGGTGGCCGTCGTCGGGTTCAGCCTGGTGCTGGCCATCGCCGCCGTCGGCCGGTCGGCGGATCGGGATCGGGCTGGCGGCGCTGATCGGCTGTGTTGCTGTCGCTGGGCTGGCCTGGCCGGGACTGCTCGGCCGGGCCGACATCCCGGCGGCGACGACCGACAGCTCGCCGACGGCATGGCGAAGGCCCGCAACACCGGCTGGATCCTGCTGATCTGGCTGCCGGTCGCTGGCATCCTGCTGTCTGGGTCTGGCGCTGCCGCACGGCGCGGACGGCGAGATGGCCGGCTACGACGCGCTGGTCACCGCCTGGTTCGCCGGCCAGTCGGCGCTGCGCTGGTGATGTTCGTGCTGATCGGCGTGATGGCCGCGGCCGAGAAGCCCAGGACCCCGCGCCGGGCGATGGGCGGCCTCGGCACCGTCGTCATGACGATTCTCGCGCTGTACCTGGGCGCGGCGTTGACGTCGGGTTTCGTCATCCTGTCGGCCGCCTGGATCACCTCGTCGACGCCGTGGATCAGCATCGGCGACGTCGAGGCACTGCTGGCAGCCGAGCAGCCCGATCGAGGTCCCCGACTCGCTGCAGTACGCCGGGCTCGGCACATTCGCGGTCGCCGTCGTGGTGGTCGTCGTGCTGCTGTTGACCGGCGCGTCATGCCGTGCTGGATGTGGGCGCGCGGTGGCGCGGCAGCCGATCGGCGGCACGCCGCGGAGGCCGCGACCGAGGCGAAGGCTGCAGTATCCGCAACGGTTCGCCCGGCACCGGCCGGACACCATCGACCGGCGGCGGAACGGCGATCTCGCAGGTCGATCTGGCTGGCCCGCCGGGTCGACTACCTGCCCGGGTATCTGGCGGCCCTGGTGCTGTCGATCGGCGTCGTCGGTCGGTGCTGACGCTGCTCTACGGCTTCGGGTCGGGGTGCCGGCAAGCCGATCGTCGTCCGGCGATGACCTGCGACCGCTGTGGCCGTTCCTGCGGCATCGGCGCCGATCAATCCGGTCGCCGTCGGGGTCTGGCTGATCGGCGATTCTGGCGGTCGGCGCTGGTGGTGCTGGGCGCCTTGGCCTTCCGGGTGCCGAAGACCCGCAAGGCGGTCGGGATCCTCTGGGACATCGGGTCGTTCTGGCCGCGCGACGTGCACCCGCTGGCGCCGCCCTGCTACGCCGAACGAGCGGTGCCCGGAGCTGGCGATGCGGCTGGCCGAGCATGCCGCGATGGTCGTCGGGTACCGAGGTCATCCCGTCGGTCGAGCGGCTGCGGGTCGACGGCGGTGACGTGCCCGGCCGAGACCACCGGCCGGCCTGGTGGTGCTGGCCAGGCACAGCCAGGGCACGGTGATCTCGATGGCGGCGTTGCTCGGCCCGGCCGCGGCGCGGCCCGGCACACGGTGCTGTTGACCTTCGGCACCGTGCTGCGCCGGCTGTACGCGCGGTTCTTCCCGCTGTACTTCTCCGGCGGGCGCCTTCGCCGCGGTGGCGCGGCGGCTGGGCGAGCCGGATCTGACGCCGGCTACGTCGAGGATCCGTGGGGCCGGTCCGGACGCCCGGGCTGGTGTCACGCCGACGTGCGCTGGCGAAACCTCTGGCGCCGCGACCGGACTATCTCGGCGGACCGCGCTCGGCGAACCCGCCTCGCCGACTACCGGCAGCCGGCCGGGATCGCGCCGGTCGCGCCGACCGGGCCACGCCGGACGTGGTGCAGATCGACGTGGAGTTCGTCGATCCGCAGTTCCTGCCCGGCCGGGGCGACAGCACGATGCCGGCCGCGGGCGGCACTCGAACTTTCCCCGTGACCCGGAGTTCCAGGCGCAGCTGATGCAGCTGATCCGGGCGTCCTTCGCATCGCTGGACCCGAGTCGGCGGCGCTGACCTCGCCGCCCGTCGCCGGACCGGTCCGACGCGGTCGCCGACCCGGACGATCTGATGAATCCGCGGGAGTCGATGGGCTGATCGGACCGCATGCACGTGTCTGCTGCGCCGACCGGCTGCGGTCAGCGGGCCGATACTGTGCCTGAGGCTGCGTCGACCGGATCCGTCGGCAGGATGCCCCGGGCAGCGACCGGTCTGCTCACCCCCGATCGCCGGAGGTCACCGCATGCCCGTCGGACCCGTGGAACTGCTGGTGCTGTCGTTCCCCACCGAGAACGCCGACCCGGCGGTGATCGCGGCGGTGCAGGACGTGGTGGCCGAGCGGGTTCATCACGGTGCTGGACCTGGTCTTCCTGTCCCGGTCGCATGGACGGCGAGATCCGGGAAATCGACGTCACCGAGGGACTGGACGATCGTCGGGCTCGGTCATGCTGGAGATCGCAGGAACAGGCGCTGATCAGCGAGGACGACCTCGAACTGGCCCGGGACACGCTCGATCCCGGGCATTCGGCGGCGGTGATCGTCTACGAGAACAGCTGGGCGCGAACGGTGTCCGGCGCGGTGGCCGATGCCGGCGGGGAGCTGACGCTGCACGTGCGGATCCCGCGGGATGTCGTCGAGGCCGCGCTGGAGGCGGCCGAGATGGATTGACCGGGACTGGCACGACCGAGTGTCCTGGCAGACCGGCAGTCAAGCGACGGTCGACGGGAGTGCCATGATCGATTTGCGGACGACGTCGGACGGCCCGGGACTCGCTCGGGAATCTGATCAGGCGACGGACGGGGAGTCACGATGTTTCGACGACGTGGACGGCCAGGACTGTTGGGCACGGTGGCCAGACGCCGTGGTGGCGGGCACCGCGACCGCGACCGCGGGCGCGGTGAACCGGCACCAGCAGCAGAAGCAGGCCGAGAAGCAGGCGCGCCGCCGATCAGCAGGCGGCCGAGCAGCGCCGCCGCCGCCGCAGCCGGTCTATCAGGCGCCGCCAGCCAGTATCAGGCGCCGCCGCCGCCCGCGCCGGCCCGCCCCGGCCGAGGCGACGATCTGGTCGGCAAGATCCAGCAGCTGGCCGGCCTGCGCGACGCCGGTGTGCTGTCCGAGGACGAGTTCGCCGCCGCCAAGGGCAAACTGCTCGGGATGTGGACAGCGGACCATGTGGCCTCGTCGGCGTACGTCGCCGGAGCCTGCTGGTGCCGGCCCCGATGTGCGACCGGGCTGGACCGAGCGCCCGTTGCATCGGGCGCCCGCTCCGGCAGCGCCGGCCATCGGCCGCGGATGCTGGCGCCGCGTCGGATCGCCGCGGCGGTCGGCCCTGGTCAGCCCAGCTGCAGCGCGGTGATCCGCCACCGGCCGTCGACACCCTCGATGCGAAAGGCCAGGGCCCGCACCCGTCTGCCCGCCGGAAGGCGGCGCTCACCTCGGCGACGCCGTCCGCCGGCTCGCAGACCCGGACCGTCAGCAGATGCGGCAGGGCCATCGGTGCCCGGTTGGGCCGCTCGAGCAGCCCGGCGTAGATTTCCGGCGCGCAGTGCACCCGGAGCTGGGCGAGCGGGCGCTGGCCGGAGAGCACCTCGACCAGCGCGCGGGCCAGCACCGACGCGCTCCGTTCGGCCGGCGGCAGATGCTCGGTCGCCGTCTTGCGCACCCCGATGTCGGCCTCGGACGACCACGGCGGCACGCTGTGCGAGAGATGGTGGTCGGACCGCCGCGCTAGCCGGCGCCTGGCGCGGGGCGGCTGGCCGGCGGAGTTCGTCACGGCAGCGACGGTCGCGGACGTGGGAGCAGTGGTCTGGGCGAGCTGTGGTCTGCCGGGAGCGTCGCTGGCGGAGTCGGCACCGCGGGGCGTGACGACGGTGCCGGACCGCGACGGTCGATACCGGGTCCTTCGCGCGGACGCCCGATCCCCGGATCGAGCAGCTGGCGGTCCTCAACTGGTGGTTGTCCCGGTAGCGGTATGCGGTGTTCGAAGCGAACCCGGCTGGACCGAGTCACTGCTGGCCGCGGGCCGGAGCATCGTCGTCGAACGGTGGTTCGCAGTCCGGGACGGCGGCCAGATAGGGAACCCGCTGCGCTGGGCGCGCCGATTTCGATGGTCGGTCCAAACGCCGGACCAGGCGCGGTTCGAGCTCGTGAGCTGAGGACGACACGGCTGCGGTCATGATCAACGCCCCATCTCGGGATCTGGAGGCAGCAGGAGCTGCCCCGGCAGGATCAGGTCGGGGTTGTCCCCAATGACCTGGGTGTTCGCCGAATACCAAGCACGCCAGGCGTTGTCGATATCGGAATCGGTGGGATCCGGTGGCAGGTGGTGGCGCAGCGATGGACCACAGGGTGTCCCCGGCACCACCGTCACGGTGTCCGGCTGCGGTTGCCGGGGGCTGCGTCCGGGTGGTCTGCCGGACGCGGCGGGATCGGCGGCAGCCGAGGTTCCGGCTCGCTGCCCCGCGCGGCCGGCTGTTCGGTAGCGCCGGCTGGGCTCGACGGGGCGCTGGGTTCCGTTCCGGTGCGGCGGGCTCGCTGGCCTCGGGTGCCGTGGCTTCGCGGTGCGGTGGCTTCGGTCTCCGGTGACGGGGTCACCGACGGACGTGGCATTCGGCTGCGTCGGTCTCCGGCGGCGTGTCGTCCGCGGCGCGGTGTCGGATGGCGGTTCGGATGGTCGTCGGGAACTGGTCGGCGCTGCCGCCGGAGGGCGGTCGGTGATCGGGCCGGTGTCGAGGGAGTTGCTGCCGGGTGGAGTTGGCGCTTCGGACGTAGGTCGCGGCGGCGTGGGTCGGGCCCGCGGTCAGCCGTGCCGTCCGGCCAATCGATCGTGAAGGCGAGCACGACGGCACCGGAGGTCGAGTGACCAAGATCGCCGGCATGCTGGTACCGGCGCGCCGGAGTCCGCCGCGGCCGGCCCGTCGGTCGCCGCCCTCGGCGGGCGGCGGGTCGGTGGTCGACTGATGGAGGATCCGGCAGCGATGCCACCGGAGACGCGCCGACCCGAGCTGAAGGTCGCCGGCCATCGCCGGAACCGCGCAGGCGCTGGTCCCGGCCAGCATCGAGACCCCCACCGCAGCGGCCACCAGCCGACCCGCCGCGGCCGGAGCGATCCGGCGCAGCAGACCCGCCGAGTCGACCCGGTGTCCCGGGCAGCCGACCCAGCGACGCGGCCCCGCAGACCGCCAAGCCCCAGATCAGCAGCACCCACACCAGCGATGCCGGCGGCTAGCAGGATCGCCGCCTGCGCCGTGGCGCCGATGCGCCTGGTCCCCCGCCCACCGCAGCGTCGAGTCGGTCCCGTTGCAGCAGCGCCAGCCAGGCCGACGGCGGCCCGGCAGGGCCGTGGCGCGCCAGTGCGAGTCCGATGACGCGACCCGATCAGTTGCAGCCAGGTCCGCGCCCGCATCGGTAGCGGGACGCGGCGATGCTGGTTGGCTGCGGATGATCGCCAATCAGTCCATTTGACATTGTTTGACATGAGATGGAGTCAAATCGAGCGGCATGGTGTTTGTCAAGTCGGTTTGCCTCGGATTGACCGATGCCGTTCTGATCGCCAGGGTGGTCGCATGCGCTGGGACCGACTGTTCGCCGATCTGGAGGCGCGATTCGACGAAATCGCGGATGCGGAGGCGGCTGCCGAACTGGCGGATCGTCAGCGGGTCGCGTTCGGTGCGGTGCGGGCCACGCAGCGGTTGGCCGGCTCGTCGGATCAGCCGGTCAGGGTGCGACTGGCCGGTGGTGCGTCGATCGGCGGCGTGCTGCGGACGGTCGGCCCGGATTGGCTGCTGCTGACCGAAGGCGCAGGGCGCGGGACTGCCTGATCGCGCTGAGCGCGGTGACCGCGGTCGAGGGATTGACCGCGTCGACCGGGCCGGAAATGACCGGTGTCTGCGCGCTGCGCCTGGACCTGCGTCATGCATTACGCGGGCTGGCCAGGGATCGAGTCGCCGGTCGCCGTGGCGCATTGGGCGGCTGGGCACGGCCGGGGTCCGGCCGCCGGCGCTCGGGGCCGACCGGTTCGGCTGAAATGACCGGCACCATCGACCGGGTCGGCGCGGACTTCGTCGAGGTCGCGGTGCACGCGGCCTGGGAGCCGCGCCGGGCGGGCACCGTGCGTTCGGTCGCGCTGGTGCCGCTCGCGGCCGTGGTGCTGGTCAGGGCGTTGCCGTTGGGTTGACTCGAGATCGCGACGGGTCGGCCGCCGGGGTCAGGACGATCAGCTCGGCAGGCGTCGACGGCAGCTCCGACAGATTCGACGCTGTCTCTGCGTGTAGGCCTGTTCGATGTACTCCTCGAGCTTGGTCCGCTCGACCCGCCACTGGTTGCGGCCGCCGATCTGGATGCCCTGCAGATCGCCGCTGCGCACCTCGACCGCCGACTCAAGTGATCGTCGCCTACATCGACTCCTACCGGGAGCGGTTCGGCGTCGAGCCGATCTGCGCCGTGCTGACCGAGCACGGCATGCCGATCGCGCCGTCCACCTACTACGCGCCGCACGCAGCCGGTGTCGGCTGCGGCGCTGGACGAGGCGCTAGCTGGCGAACGCTCTGGTCGACCTGCATCGACGCAACTGGGGCGTCTACGGGGTCCGCAAGCTGTGGCACGCGGCCCGCCGGGCCGGCCTGGACGTCGGCCGCGACCAGGTCGGCCGGCTGATGCGGTCGCCGGGATCGCGGCGCGGTCCGCGGCCGCCACACGCACCGTGACCACCCGCCGCGACGCAGCGCGCGCCCGGCACCCGGACCTGGTCAACGCGGCTGGACAGCCCCGACCGCGGCCGGACCAGCGGTGGGTGGCCGACTTCTCCTACGTGTGGACGCTGGCCGGGTTCGTCTACGTCGCCTTCGTCACCGACGTGTTCTCCCGCCGGATCCTGGGCTGGCGGGTGTCGACGTCGAAGACGACACCGACTGGTCACCGCCGCGCTGCGCCAGGCGCTGTTCACCCGCCGCCGCGCCGAATCCCGCTTCACGGCAACCGGACTGGTGCATCACTCCGACGCCGGGTCGCAGTACACGTCGCTGGCGTTCACCGAAGCGCTCCTCGACGCCGGCATCGCCGGATCCATCGGCACCGTCGGCGACGCCCTGGACAACGCGCTGATGGAGTCCACCATCGGCCTGTTCAAGACCGAAGCTCATCGACGACGGCGGACCCACCTGGACCGACCGGCCGAGGTCGAACGCGAGACCGCCGGCTGGGTCCACTGGTACAACACCGACCGCCTGCACAGCGCCCTCGAACTACCGACCGCCGATCGAAGCCGAACAGCGCTACCGTGACTCAACCACCGCCACCCGGAACCCCGAGGTGGCCTGAACTCCACCCTCCGAGTAGTCCAGGACGGTTCAGCTCAGCACGGCGTTCTTCGTCGCAGCGGCCGCCCGGCCCGGCGCGCCGGAGGAGTCCAAGTGGAGCCCCCGCAGACACCCCAGTGTCGAGGAGGAACGACCTGGACACCGACCAGCGCAGGGCCACAATCAACCGCTCAAGGCGAAGAACGACACACCTTGACATAGGAGCGATGTGAAGCCGAGGGAATGCGACGCGCCAGGCCAGCCACCGAGGGATGGCTCCCCGGACCGCATGTAGTCCTTGTAGGTGTTCTCACCCAGCAGGTCGAAGCCCACGCACTGAACCCGCGGACCGCAGCGGAATCGAAGCTAGCTCTGCGGGCGACATCGACCATCCCGGTGCTCGCCGGGCCCGCGGTGCAGCTGCACGGCCGGGGCTGGATCGACGGCTCCATCGCCGAGCCGCTGCCTGTGGCACGCGCTTTGACGCAGGGTGTGACGCACGTGCTCGCGCTGGTGAACCGGACGTTGGCGCAGCTCCGCCGGCCCACCCCCCGCGCAGCGGGCGGCCCGCTGGGCGCGCTCGCTGGACCGACTCGCACCTGGGCTCGGGGCGATGGCGCAGGAACACCACCGCCTCCTACCAAGGAGGGCGATCCTCGACAACGCCGCCCATCCGGCACGCGTGAGGGCTACCTGCTCGCGATCACGCCGCCGCACGACGCCGGAATCAGAGGGCTGACCGCCGATCCCGTCCGGGTGCGCGCCGCCGCGGACAGCGGTTTCGCCGCGATGCTCACGGCTCTGAAGGGGCGTCGAGCGCTCTCGGTGATGAGGAACGCCGGTGACCGATCCCGCTGAGCTCAGCGAGCCGAACCCACGAACGCAGCTTCCGGAACGATGGTCTTGGTGATGTCGGAGAGGATGTCGGTCGAATAGTTGCGCTCCGGATCGGCCGTCTCGTCGACTGTCACGGCGATGGCGATCGACAGCTTCCGGGATGGCAGGTAGGCCATGGTTGCCGCATAGCCGTTGAAGGACGGGATCTGCAAGATCCAGCCCTTGGCCACATAGTGGCCGTAGGCGTAGTAGTTCTCGTCCGACATCGGCGGGAATTTCGCCGTCACCGGCTCGAGCTGGATCTGGTGCGACTCGGGGGTGAGTAGGGTCCCTGCGCCGATCGCGGTGGCGCTCTTGAGGACGTCGGCGATGGTCGAGGTCTGGATCAACCCGTCGGCCAGGGTCCAGGACGGGTTCCAAAAGGTGGATTCCTCATAGGTTCCGCGCTCTCCGTCGAAGGCGTGCAGCACCGGCTCGGGGATGCGTGCGGTCTGATCGGCGAACGTGCCGGTCAGCTGGAGCGGGTCGAGAACCTTCTCCTTGACGAGCTCGGCGAGCGGCTTGCCCGCGGCCTTGGCGAGCACCGCGCCCAGGATGACGAAGTTCGTGTGGGCGTAGGAGAAGCAGGTACCCGGCTGGCAGTGCACCGGCTGGCTGAATGCGATGTCGAGCAACTGGTCCGGCGTCCAGGCCCGGAACGGATCGTCGTGGAGCGCCTTGAGGAAGCCCTCGTCCGGCACGTAGTCGGGGTAACCCGAGGTGCCGTGGATCAGCATCTCCAGCGTGACCTTGTCGGCCTCGGGATAGTCGGGGAACCACTTCGCCAGGGGGTCGTCGAGGGCGACCACGCCCTGCTCGACCATCAGCAGGAGCAGCGTCCCGAGATAGGAGATCGCCACGGCACCATTGCGGAAGTGCATGTCCGGCGTCGCGGGCACGCCGGTCATGCTCTCGCCGCGAGCGGCGAGCCAGGGCGTGGCCTCACCCTCGGCGATTCCGATCAGCACCGCCTTCACCGGAACCTTCTGCACTGCCGCGTCGAGCGCCGACTCGTACAGACTGCTCGAGGCCGACGGAGTGGTTTGGGTCGTTGCCGACGAAGGGGTGGTTGCTGCCGACGCAAGGGTGGTTGCCGACTCTACGATCGTCGACGACGGGTCGGAGCTGCCGGCCGTGCACGCCGCCAGCAGGGCGGCGACCAGCATGAGACTCGATGTCGGATACCAGCGGCGTCGGGTGGTGTGTCTCATCGATCGCTCCTCAGGACGCGTCGGGTGTGCTCGAACCAGCAGGGGTCGACGATCTCGTCTTCGTCCCGTAGCGATGTCGGGTCGAACGAGGGATCGAGGCAGTTGACCTCGCCCTTGGCACCGCCGGGATCGACGAACCGGAGCGAGAGCATCGGACCGAGCCGCCGGCCGATACCGCTGGTGGCGTCGACGGCGAGCAGCGGGTCGCGAAGCGCCGTGATGGCCGCTCCGTCCCGGACCGTGAAGCCGAGGTGGTCGGGCCGTCCCCGCTCGAACATCGGACTGCAGCCGCCGGCCGAGTTCTCGCGGACAACGGGCTGGTACCCGGTGCCTCGAAGACATGGAGCAGGACGTCGCCCGCGACGAGCATTGACTGACGGCCGTGTCCGGGGCCGGCGCCCAAGACGATGCGGGCCCTGAGTCCCATGACGTCGTCGTAGAACGCTCGATATCTGTCGAGATCGCCGGTCACCACGGCGACATGGTTGATCCCGCAGGGCGTGACCCACGCGGCGTCGTCCGAGCCGAGCCTCATACCAAGAAGGCGTTCATCACGGCGGAACAAATCGTTCCACGCCGGTCCGTCCTACCACGAAACGCGCTCGGCCCTCCACGACTCGTCTCCGACACCTCCGGAGACCACCGTCAGGTGGGGCCAAATCAAGCCGTCACAACCACTCCCGGCGTGTTGACAAGTGGGGCCAGATCAGACCGTCACGGCGAAGTGTCGACAGTCAGCTGGGGCCGGATCAAGCCGTCACGGTGGGGCCAGAACAGGCTGTCACGGCCAGCCAACGCTGACTCGAGCAGGCAGCACAACGCCCACAGCGCAATCTGCTCACCAGCAGAGGGGTCAGAACATGACCTACATCCTCCGAGCGACGCAGCCACTCGAAGGGGACTGCATTGACGGCCTCTCCATCAGACGTCGCTAGGCAACGTGGACGGAAGTTCGGACAAGTTCGACGCAGTCTTCCGATAGGCCTGCTCGATGTATTCCTCGAGCTTGGTCCGCTCAACACGCCACTGATTCCGGCCACCGATCTGAATGCCCTGCAGATCGCCACTGCGAACCAAGGCATAGGTCTGACTGGCAGAAATATTCAAAATTTCAGCTACATCCGACAGGGTCAAGAAACGCTCGGCGGTCATCGGGCCGTCCTCACCCTCTGCGTCATGGACATGTCTACGTCGCGGACCCGCAGTTCAGCGGGCTCCTCGACGGAGGGGCTGGACATAACCTCGCCGACATCGGCGAGGGTGAGGAATCGGTCGGCGGTCATCGCGTGCCGCTGCCGGTGACTGCGGTGCCGATGCGCGCCCGACACCCCGGTCGGCGCTCCTGCTCGTTCCGGTCGGGATCACCCGTCCGCAACTGCGACCGCTCCATGGACACTCGCACCGCTACTCCTCTTCGCCGTCAGAAGCTTCGCATCGACTGCTTTTGACACTGCTTGGCCGATGATGATGTAGTTTGCCACGGAGCAGTGTGCCACAGGACAGCGACCTCGACACCGGGTTGTCCGCGGGCGCGTCGCACGAAGGGGGAGGCGGTCGAGTGGCTGTACCGCCTGCGCCGACGCCCCGTCGCATCGCGCGCCCGAAGTGGCTGAATTTTCGGCTGGTGGGCGGGATCCTGCTGATCATCGCCGCCGTGGTGCTCGGGGCCCGGGTGATCGGCGCCAGCTCGCAGACCACTGCGGTCTGGGCGGCGGAGCGCAACCTTGCCGGCGGCACGGTGCTCGGAGCCGGCGACCTGACCGCCGTCGAGGTCAATCTCGGTGACAACGCCGGTCTGTACCTGCCCGCGGGATCCGCCTCGCCGGTCGGCATGACCATCGTCAGCCCGATGGCGGCCGGTGAATTGCTGCCTGCCTCCGCCGTGGAGAAATCCGGCACCGGCCGGGTGGTGGCCATCGGGGTCGAGCCCGGCAACATGCCACCCGGCGTCGACCACGGGTCGACCATCGATCTCTACCTGACGACCGGTGGCGCCGCCGGTGCCGAGGCGAAGGCCACCACCGAACTCATCGGGCGGGATCTCACCGTGCAGTCGGTCACCGCGCCGTCGTCCGGAGGGCTGTCCGGGGCGACCGCCAACCGCTACCAGCTCTCGGTGCTGCTGCCGGCGGACACCGCCGACAAACTGGTCCGCATCCTGCCGACCGGCGAACCGATCGTCGTCCTGGTGAGCGGCGGGTGAGTACCGGCCTGTTGACCGCGGGAAGCGGTCAGGGCTGGGAGAACGACCTCGTCGCGGCGTTGGATCGACCCGGTTCGTCGATGACGGTGGTCCGTCGGTGCGTCGACATCGGCGACGTGCTGGCCCTTGCCACCACGGGCCAAGCCGCCGTGGCGATCGTGTCGGCCGACCTGCGCCGTCTGGATACCGAAGCCGTCACCAGGTTGCGGGCCGCCGGGGTCGCGGTTGTCGGCGTGCATCCGGCCGGCGACCAGCGCGCCCGCACCCGGCTCGAGCGAATCGGGATCACGGTGGTGCTCCCCGATGACGCCGGAACCGACGCGGTGCTGACGGCGGTCCGGACCGCCATGAACGACCTGACGACCTGGCGCGAGCCGGTCGGCGTCTCGAATCCGGGGACAGCGATTCCGCCGCCCGGCATCCCGGCCGATATCGAGGAACCGGACGGACCGAAGCCACGAGGGCGGGTGGTCGCTGTGTGGGGTCCGACCGGCGCGCCCGGCCGGACGACGGTGGCCACCTCGCTGGCGGTCGAGCTGTCCCAGTTCGGGGTTCCCACCCTGCTGATCGACGCCGACGTGTACGGCGGTGTGGCCGCATCGGCATTCGGCCTGCTCGACGAATCACCCGGACTTGCGGGTGCCTGCCGGATGGCCGCCAACGGACGCCTCGATCTCGGTGCGCTGACCGCGCTGTGCTGGTCGCTGGGCGATGACCTGAGGTTGTTGACCGGAATCGCCCGTGCCGATCGGTGGCCCGAGGTGCGTCCCTCGGCGATTCCCGGCGTCGTCGGCATTGCCCGGGAAATGGCGCCGATGACTGTCGTCGACTGCGCCTTCGCCCTCGAGGCCGACGAGGAGATCTCCTTCGACACGATGGCTCCGCGTCGCAATGGCGCCACCCTGGCCCTGCTGGGCGAGGCGGACGTCGTCCTTGCCGTCGGGTCGTGTGACCCGGCCGGACTGGAGCGACTGATTCGCGGGCTCGCCGAACTGGCTGACGCGGTCCCGGCGGCGTCACCGAAGGTCGTCCTGAACCGCTGCCGTGCGTCGGTGGGCTCGACCGACGAAGCCGTTGCCGCCGTACAGCGCTTCGCCGGCGCGACGGTCATCGCCACACTGCCGGAGGACCGCGCGGCGACCGATCGGGCGTGGCGGCGCGGGGTCTCGCTGGCCGACGCCGCCCCCCGTTCCGCGCTCCGTTCGGCCGTCCGGAATCTCGCCACCTCGCTGCACCCGGTGCCCGACCGCGCCGGTCGATGACCGCCATTGGATGATCAGTGCGTGGACCGATCTGCGAGATATGACCGATGAGCGCACCGACCGATGCCCGCGCGGTCTTCCAGGTTCCGTCCGGCAGCGCACCGGAGCCGACCGGCGGCCGTGGTCCGTTCGTCAGTCGGGTGCGATGGCAGCACCCGGACGGTGGAGCAGCCACCTGGGAATCGCGGACGGCCCGCAAACGAGGTTTCATCGAGGTGTTGCGCGACGGCATCGTCCACCGCATCCGGGCCCGACCTGCGGTCGCGATCCGGCTGGGCCGGTGCAACACCGTGTCGGGTATCTCGTTCTTCCTGGGCGGTGGGCTGTTCAGCGTGGCCGCCGTGCTGAGCGAACTGGGCGACACCCCGGCCTTGACGTTGAACTGGATCTTCCTGGCCGGTGGTTTCTTCTTCTCCAGCGGTGCCTACGCGGCGCTGGTGCAGGAGCTGAACTCACCCCACGGCATCGACGTCGACGGTCAACTCACCCAGACCCGTTGGCGCTGGTGGGGTTACGAGCCGGTGCGGCCGGGGTGGACCGCCGCCTTCCTGTTGTTCTGCGGCACCCTCGCGTTCGCGATCAGCCTGCTCGACGTCTTCCTCAACGGGCTGGAGACCAAACAGATCAACCGGCTGATCTGGGCTCCGGAGATGGTCGGTTGCGTGCTGTTCCTGGTGTCCGGCCACATCGGCGTGATCGAGGTCTGCCACGGGCGTTTCCAGTTGCTGCCCCGGTCGCTCGGCTGGTGGATCGTCGTGGTCAATCAGATCGGATCGTGGCTGTTCTTCGCGTCCGGGCTGGCCGCCTTCGTGCGGCCGGTGACCGGTGAGGTGATCAATGTCGGGGTGATCAACTGGGGGACCGCGCTCGGCGCCGCCTGTTTCAGCGTCGCCGGTCTTGCCCAATTGTTCGAGCGACCCGACACCTCGCCGACCCCGACACCGGCCGCCGTCGGCCCCGGGTCCGGCTCGTCGGCCGACCGATGATCTCGCTGCCCGGCTGTGCCACGATGAACCGATGACCGACCGGCTCTCAGCGACCGACGCCTCGTTTCTGTACACGGAGGATGCCGGGACGCCGATGCACGTCGGTGGGGTCGTCATTCTCAAGCCCGACGTGGACGGCCCCGACTTCCAGTACTCGGAGATCATCGAGCTGATCGAGTCGCGACTCGATCTGGTGCCGCGATACCGGCAGAAGGTGCGCTTCGTCCCCGGCCGGCTCGCCCGACCCGTCTGGGTCGATGACGAGGACTTCGACATCACTTATCACGTCAGGCGTTCCGCCCTGCCCAAGCCGGGCACGGACATCGAGCTCGACGAACTGGTCGGGCGGTTGATCTCCCGGCCGCTGGATCGGACCAGGCCGCTCTGGGAGGTGTACGTCATCGAGGGGCTCACCGGGGGCCGGATCGCGCTGGTGAACAAGACCCACCACGCGATGGTCGACCGGATCGGGGCCGTCGACGTGGCGGCGGCCATCCTGGACGTCAACCGCCGCTCGCGCGACCTGCCGGAACAGCCGTGGATCCCGAATCCGTCGCCCAGCGACATCGACCTGGTGGTCGACGCGGTCGCCGACCTGACCAGCCGGCCGTCCGAGGTGTTCGACATCGCGCGGCACGCCGCAGAAGATGTCGGCGCCGTCGTCAGCAAGGTGCTCAGTGCCGCCGGCAGCGCGTTCGAGGTGTTGCGGCGCACGGTGAGCCCCGCGCCACGCTCGCTGCTCAACGACGCCAAGAGCGGTCAGCGCCGGTTCGCCTCGGTCCGCGCCGATCTCGCCGACTTCAAGCAGGTGCGGGGGGCGCACGGCGGTTCGGTCAACGACGTCGTGCTGACGGTGATCACCGGCGCGCTGCGCTCCTGGCTGTTGTCCAGGGCAGAGGCGGTCACTGCGCACACCGTGGTGCGGGCGATGGTGCCGATGTCGGTGGCGCCGGCACCGGGTGAGGACAACGGCTCTGTGGCCTCCTATCTCATCGACCTTCCGGTGTCCGAGCCGAACCCGGCGATGCGGCTGCATCAGGTGTCGTTCGCGATGGGCGGCTTCCTCGAATCCGGCAACCAGGTCGGCGCCGACGCCCTGGTCGAGCTCGGCCGGTTCTCCCCGCCGACCCTGCACGCGCTCGGAGCGCGGGTGGCCGGTCAGCTGTCCCGGCGGATGTACAACGTGCTGATCACCAACGTGCCGGGCCCGCAGGTCCCGCTGTACGCCGCGGGTTTCCCGGTCGACGCGATGTATCCCGTTGCGCCGCTGGGTCTCGGGCAGGCGCTCGCGGTGTCCTGCACCTCCTACAACGGCAGTGTCTTCTTCGGGATGACGGCTGATCGGGACGCGATCCCCGACGTCGAGGAGTTCGCGGTGCAGATCCGGGAGGCGGTCGAGGAACTGATGTCGACGATTCCCGACGAATCCGGACCCGCCGCGCCGTCGTCCCGTCGCGGACGGCGCTCCCGGTCCAGCTCGTGACCGCTCTGTGCATCGAGAGTCCCTGCCACAGAACGGATCTGCCCCGTTGAGGATCTACCTGCCGACCACCATGAGCGGGGTCAGGGCCGCGCTTGCCGACAGTACGTTCTTCGTCCGGTCCGCGGTCGGCTTCGCCGTGACCGCGCCACTGCGCGCCGAGTACCCGGACTGGTCGGAGGAGGACCTGGAATACCTGGCGATGCAGGACGCCTCACGCGCCTCCCTGCGGCTGTTGGCCGGTTCCGACACCGCCGAACCGCCGCTACGGGTGGTGATCGCCGCCGACGTGCCTGACGAGCTGGTGACGCCCCGACCGGAAGCGGACCGCGCCGTGGTCAAGGTTCCCTCGCGCATCGACTGGTCGCAGGTCGCGTCCGTGCACGTGGACGGCGCCGACGCCGGCGCCGCCGTGCGGGAGGCCGCGGCCGTCATCGACGCCGCCGACCTGGGCGACGATGACGCCGAATTCGCCCTCGGCTCGGCCGAGGACTTCGACCTCGCCTGGTACGCCCCCGGTGAGATCTCCTACCTCGTCGAGGAACTGGACGCGGAGTAGGCGAAGTTGCCGGGCGCGGACGCGAGGTAGGCGAAGGTTGCGCGGGCGCGGGACGCGTCCCGGGGCGCGATACGCGTCCCGGCGGCCGGGGCACGGCCCGGCGGCCGGGGCACGGTACGGCCCGGCGGCCCCCACGCGCGACCCTCTGATGTGGAGTTGATCAACCGGTCCGGCACCTTTCCGGCGCCGGGATGGGGCCGAAAGTCCGTGATCAACAGCGGCTTTCGCGGGTTGGGAGCGGTGGGCGCGGTCGGGGCTCGAGGCGCCGGGTGTGCAGGTGGCGGGACGGCACCTCGGCCGGGCAGGTCGACTGCACCGTGAGCAGTCAAATGTGGCCGTGGAGGCTCGAAAGTGACTGCTCAGGGTGCAGTCGATCTCGACCGGGTGGGTCCTGCGGCGGCGTCGGGCCAAGGTGGCGCTGCTCGGGGATCTCACTGCCCTGGCGTGCGTGCCGCCGAGGGCAGCTCAAGGAAGCGGCATCGCCCGCTCGCCCACCGGAAGTTGATCAACCGGTCCGGCACCCTTCCGGCGCCGGGAATGGGGCCGAAAGTCCATGATCAACAGCGGGTTGGTGGTGCGGGGGTCGACGACCACCCCCAGGTCGAGTTGATCAACCGGTTCGGCACCCTTCCGGCGCCGGGATAGGGCCGAAAGTCCATGATCAACAGCGGTTTGGTGGTGCGGGGGTCGACGACCACCCCCAGGTCGAGTTGATCAACCGGTCCGGCACCCTTCCGGCGCCGGGATAGGGCCGAAAGTCCATGATCAACAGCGGCTTTCCGGGCTGGTGCGGCGGGTCGACTGACCACCGCCGAGGTCGAGTTGATCAACCGGTCGGACCCTTCCGGCGCCGGGAAGGGGCCGAAGTCCATGATCAACAGCGGTTTCGGGTGGGGACGGGGGCGAGAGGGTTGCGGCAGGCGCCGGGAACGGGAGAACCCGGTCGACGGGGTGTCGACCGGGTTCTGGTGGCGCTTGAAGTTCTGGGTGGTGCTTGGGGTGCTGCCCGTGGCGGCGAGCCCGTGGTGCTTGGGGTTCGGCGGCGCGGGTGGTGTTCACCCGCTGCGGGGTGGGGTCAGTCGGCGTTCTTGACGAATTCGAGTTCGAGGTCGATCTCGACCTTGTCGGCGACGACGGCGTTACCGGCGCCGAACGCGGCGTCGAAGGACACGCCGTAGGACTTGCGGCTGATCGAGGTGGACGCGGAGAACCCTGCGCGGGTGGAGCCGTAGGCGTCGATGGTCTCGCCGAGGAATTCCACGGCCAGCTCGACGGGCTGGGTGGTGCCGCGGATGGTCAGGGTGCCGTCGAGGACGAAGTCTTCCCCGTCGACGCTCTTCACACCGGTGGAGACGAAGGTCAGCACGGGGTGGTTCTCGACGTCCAGGAAGTCGGCGGACCGGACGTGCGCGTCGCGCTGTTCCTGCTTGGTGTCGACGCTGGCGGCGTCGATCTCGGCGGTCACCGAGTGGGCACCGTTCTCGTCGACGACCAGGGTGGCGGACTTCAGGTCGAAGGTGCCCTTGGCCTTGCCGACGGCCATGTGCCGGACCTTGAACGCGACGTCGGAGTGCACGGTGTCGGCGGTCCAGGTGCCTGCGGTCAGGATCGGGGTGGTGACGGTGGTGGTCATCGTGGTTCCTTCCAGTAGTGTGACGTGAGGTGGTTGCTTGAAGGTTCAACAACTCTGCTCGAAGCTTATTCCACAGAAGTAGACGCGTCACCTACCTTTGGAGTGAACGCCGCGTGACCCTGGTCACACCCTCTGTAACCGTGTGTGACCTCCGGCGAGATTGCGCTGATCAACTGCGCCGGCGCGGGTCAACTCGATGACTCCTGACACTCCAGCCCCACAACCGCAACGTTCGTCAGCGCGGCGGAAGATGATCGGCGCGGGGTGGTGGCGTCGCGCGGCGGAAGATGATCGGCGCGGGGTGGTGGCGTCGTGCAGAGACTGGCTGGGCTATGAGCGCGACGTAGCTCAGTGCCGAGGGAGGGCGGGCGAGTGAACAGTCAGGCGAAGGCGGGCATGACCTTGTCGTGAATGAGCTGCAGCTGGGTGTTGACGTCGGCGACGCCGTCGATGTCCCGGCCCATCAGGGCCTTGACCAGCGTGGCGTCGGTGATCGCCAGGATCATGTGGTTGACGCCGACGTCGGCGATGTCCTTCAGCTGGGAGACCACCTCGGCGGGGGTGCCGGCGATCGAGAGCTTCTCGGCGGTCTCCGGTGGGGTGGCATCGATGGCGCCGGCCAGGTCACCTGCGCCCAGTGCCGCGAGCGCCGGCCCCAGCTCGTCGGGGGCAACACCGTTGCGCTGCAGCAGCTCATCGGGCATCGACGACGCGTACAGGCCGACCATGCTGCGAGCCGCTTCCTTGGCGATCGCGGAATCCTCACCCACCGCGAACACCATCCAGGCGCCGATGTCCAGGTCGTCGACGTTCTTGCCGGCCTTCTTGGCCCCGATGGCCATGTTGTCGTACATGTACTGGTAGGCCTCCCGGGTGTAGCCGAGAGCCTGGTGGCAGCCGTCGGAGATCTCGGCCGCAAGCTGGAACGACTTCGGGCCGCGCATCGCCCCCATCTTCAGTGGGAGATGGTCCTGTACCGGCCGGGCGAAGGTGAACAATCCCTTGTAGGAGAAGAACTCTCCGTCGAAGGTGATCGCGCCGTCGTCCAGGAAGGTGCGGATGACCTGGATGCCCTCCTTGACCCTGGAGAGCGGCTTGGTGTTCTTCCAGTCGATGTTGTACTGGGCCAGCAGGCCGAAGTTGCCGCTGCTCAGCACGACCTCGGCGCGCCCGCCGGTCAGCTCGTCGAGAGTTGCCGCAGCCTGGGCGATCAGCGTGGGTTCCCGCAGCGTCACCGCGGAAACGCTCGGGCCGAAGCGCACCTGCTTGGTCTGGTCGGCGGCAGCGGCGAACAGCAGCCACAGATCCTTGTGCCAGGTCTCGTCGGCGGCGTAGACCGCGTAGAAGCCGAGCTCGTCGGCCAATCGGATCGAGTCGAGGGAATCGACAAGGGGATAGTCGGGGAGCATGACGTAGCTGAACTTCACTGTCGGCCTCCTGGCGGTTGGACGGGAATCCTGATGAGAAGAGCTATAAGTCAATCTGTTTCGGGTCGAACCCAGACACTGGTGGTGGACTCCGCTGCGCTGCTCGCCGACCCCTCGTCATCGATCTCGGACAGCACTGAGGAGCCGTTGATCACCGTGTCGGCGAAATGGCGGTGCATCCAGTCCAGGTGATCGTGCCGAGAGTTCATGATTCGCAGGGAATCCCAGTTGGGGAATGTCTGCTGGAGTACCCACCGCTGCATCAGCCTCGGGTCGACCTCGAAGACGTGCTCGAAGGTGGTCAGCGCGACGTCGCTGACCCGTTGCGGTTCGGGTGATGTGTACTGCTCTGCGTAGCGATAGGGATAGGCGCCACCGTTCGAATCGCCGTTGGCAGACCCGTCGTTCATCACGAAACCTCCTCTGCCGCAGGTGCGTATGCCCGATCCAGCAGGTACTTCCCGGGATTCATGATGTTGTTGGGATCGAGAGTGCGTTTGATGTCGAGCATCACGTCGAACCCGCGACCCAGCTCGTCCGGCACCAGGTCGACCTCACCCTCCCGGCAGCTACCGTGGCAGGCGCTGATCGAACCGCCGGCTCGCAGACTCGCTGCGGCGATGTCGCGCTTCGCCCGTACCCAGAGTTCCCACGCTTGGTCGTCGAGTTGCTGTTCCCAGATGCCGATGTCGATCTCGGTGAGGTAGTCGGCGCCCGTGCTGCCAGAGGTGTAGGCGAACATTCCCCAGTCGTCGAACACATCGGTACGCCGGCGCAGGTCGGCGACGATCTCGTGCCAGGCCTTGGTCACCGCCGGCACGGCGCTGTAGTTGACCGCGGCGTCCTCGCAGTGCCAGCTCATCGGGATGACCTGACCGTCCCTGGTGCGACCGTGCAGGGGAGTGGCGTACCGGTCATGCCGGGCCGCCCAGTCACCCTCGGAGATCTCGTCGCCGAGATATCGGGCGCCGTGCTCCTTGGCGATCCGGAAGAGTCGTTTCCCGCCGGCGCGGACCTCGTCCTCGTACCCGTACATCACCGCGCAGACCAGCGCCCGAACGTCGGCCGGTTGCGGGATGTAGGCCTCGTCGTCGCGGCGGAGGTACGCCACCTTCCATTCGTCGAACAGCACCGCCCCGGCGAACGTCGCGACCCCGGCCCGGGCCAGCGCTCCCGTGCAGGCGTAGGCGTCGTCGTAGTTGTCGAACGACCAGAACGGCGACAGCTCTGCCTCCGGCTTCGGAAAGAGCTTCAACGTCGCCCTGGTGGCGATGCCGAGCGTGCCCTGGTGCCCCATGAACAGGTGCTTGAGCTGGTAACCGCTGGAGCTCTTGGTGATCTTGCGGCCGATGCCGTCGCCGACGTGCATGACGTCACCTGTCGGCAGCACATGATCGAAACTGAGTACCAGATCACGGGTGTGGCCATATCTCGCGCCGATCAGCGACCAGCCGCTGGTGCCGATCCGTCCGCCGACCAGCGAGCAGGGGTAGGACGCCGGATCGTCCGGGTAGATCAGGCCGTGCCGGCCGAGCTGCTCGTTGAGCTTGAGCATGTTGATGCCGGTTCCGACGGTGACGGTGCGATTGACCAGGTCGAGCTCGTGGATCTGGTTCATCCGCTTGACGTCGACGACGATCCCGCCGCGCAGCGGGACGGCGCCGTCGGTCAGGCCGGTCCCGCCGTCCCGCGGCACCACCGGGATGCGCAGGTCGTTGGCGATCCGGACGACCGCGCTGACCTGCTCGGTCGAGGTTGGCAGCACCGCGAGGTCGGGCAGCCGTTCGTCCCAGCGATGCACCGGGAACGGGGCCGGCACCCTCGCCCTGTTGTAGCGGTCGGTCCTGGAGGTGAGGATCTGATCGGGCGAGAGCACGGTGCCGAGCGCGGTCACCACCCGCTCGAGTTCGTCGACGGCCAGCGTCATGACCCACCACCGCGGGAGCCGCCGACGGTGATCCCGAGCGACTCCGCAAGGAGTTCGTGGATGTCGACCACGTCGATGTCGTGGGCCGCACCGGCCGCGCCCAGCGGGCGTTCCGACCACGGGCAGGCGCTGACCAAGGTGTCGACGTCCAATTGGGCCGCACTGGCCAACCGGTTGGCACTGATCGCCGCGGTGAGTTCGGGTTTCTCGATCGGCAGACCACCACCGCCGCCGGAGCAGTAGGACCACTGCGTCACCCGGTCGACATCGGTGAAGGCCAGACCGGGGATGGCGCGCAGGATCTCGCGTGGCTCCGCCCAGATTCCCTTGCGCTTGTTCAGCCGGCACGGGTCGTGGTAGGTCACCGCCCGCTCGACCGGCACCGTGGGGGTGATCCGGCCCTGCCGGATCAGGTCGGCGAAAAGCTCGACTGCGAGGACGATCTCGATGTCGAAGTCGGCGCCGAAGTACTTCGGGTAGTCCTCGGTGAAGGTGATGTAGTCGTGCGGGTCGAGCACCAGCACCCGCCTGGTGCCGGTGGATCGCCAGTTCGCCAGGTTGTGCTCCGCGAACCGGCGTGCCTGGTCGACATAACCCATCTCGGCCGCCGGGCCGCCGCAGCACCACTGCTCGCCCATCAAACCGAAGTCATAACCGGCGGATTGCAGGATCTGCGCGACGGCCCGCGGCACGCTGGTCCGGTAGTAGGCCGCCTCGCAGTCCACGAACAGCACCGTTTCGCCGCCGATCGGGATGTCGAGGCCGGCCGACCAGTCGCGCACCCGATCCTGGCTGATCGGTTCGTCACCGAGCACCGGTTCGTGTGTCGCGTCGTTGGTCCGGGCATTCCAGGTCTGCCAGTGCTCCTGGTGGATGCCGCTGTCGACGGCGAGCGCGCGGACGGCCTTCACCACGTCGACCGTCCTGGTCCGGAAGCGGTAGAAGTCTCCGGTGAACAGCGTGTTCGGGCATCGCAGCTCGCAGGCGCCGCACTGCGTGCAGTTGACGTAATCGGCTGCCACATCTGCGATCTCGAGGTGCCCCTGCTCCATGGCCACGACATTCGCGTGGAACGCCGTCGGCGTCCACGATTCGTTCCGGGTGACCTGCATGACCGGGCAGACCTCACGGCAGAACTTGTGCCCGGACGAGTAACAGTTGTACGAGGCGTTGCGCCAGGTCTCGACGAACTCTTTGGTCCGGCGATCGGTCAGCGTGATGTCGACCGGTCGGGCGACGTCCTCGGGCAGACCCTGCAGAGCCGGGTCGTTCCCGCTCATCCCGGGGGTGAACGGCCCGGCGAGTGGATCCGACCCCGGTCCGGGGCGCGGTTCGGTCTGGGTCACGGCGTACTCCTTGGCGGCGGCTGGGGAGGTGTGACGGTGCCGGGTGGGGGAGGAACGATGGAGCGGGTTGAAGGTTGTGACGTGCGCCACTCGGCTAAAACCTATGGAACCATATGTCTACGGCCAAGACCAGTGTCTGTTCGCCTGTCGGCACGTCCTGCGGCATCGCCAGGGTTGTGACGGGCAGGCTGGGCGCACGGCCGGTATCCGCAGGCAGCGCGGACCACAGGTTTCCTGTTACGACCGATCGGAGGTGGAGGTGCCAGCACCGATCGGCGCCGGCCGGCAGGCCGTGTTCGCCCCGCTGGACGACGGTTCAGGCCGCTCCGAGGCAGTGGTCCGCCGCCTGGGCAGTGCGATCGCGCTCGGCCTGATCGCCGACGGCGAGCAGTTGCCTGCCGAGGCCGAACTCGCGACGTCGCTCGGAGTGGCGACCGTGACGCTCCGCGAGGCGTTGTCCGACCTGAGGCGACGTGGATTGGTCGAGACCCGGCGGGGCCGGGCCGGGGGGAGCTTCGTCCGGCTGTCCGAGCCGGCGCTGTCAGCGTTGTCCAGGAGCCGCGTGCGGGAACTCGGTTCCGCCGATCTGCGCGAACTGGGGGAGTTCCATGCCGCGGTTGCCGGGACAGCCGCCCGGCTGGCCGCGGAACGGGCCTCCGGCCATGAGATCGGCCGACTGTCAGCCACCCTCGACAGGTTCGAGCAGGCACCCACGACGGCCGGTCGACGCCGGGTGGAGGGGCGGTATTTCATCGAGGTGGCGGCCGCGGCCCAATCCGTGCGACTGACCCGGCAGGAGATCGAATTGCAGAGCGAACTCGCCGAGCTGCAGTTGTTTCCGAGCCACACCGCCGGATGGGCGAAGGTGGCACTCGAGAGATACCGGGCCGTCGTCGATGCCATCGGCAACCGCGACGGGGCCTTGGCGCGTCGGCTCACCGAGGAGTGGATCGGGACGAGAACGCTTGGCATGATCGAGGTTCACCTGGCGTTGATGGCCGGGGCCGAGCCGGCGCAGCAGGTCGACGGTGTCCCGGACGCCCTGGAAGGAGGCTCGCTCGGATGACCGGTGTGGTCGCTGGCCCGGGGCCCTTTGCGGTAGCAGCGGAATCCTTGGTGGAGAGGGTGTTCGGCGCTGTCGATGCGGTGAAAGCCAGGCTGCTCGATGTGCTGACCACCGGTCCGACCCATCGAGAGCACTTGCAGTCCAACGATCTCGCCGAGCTCCGTCCCGGACTCATCGAGGTCCTTGCCGACCATCGCGAGATCGTGGTCGGGATGGGCATGATCGTCGCGCCGGGGCTGCTGCCGAACGAGCGCCGCCGGCTCGAGTGGTGGCAGTACGCGCCGGGTCGCGAGCAACCATCGGCGCTGCAGGTGGACCTGAACCCGGACAGCCTTGGTTTCTACGACTACGACGCCGCGGAATGGTTCAGCGTCCCGCGGCGCAGCGGCCGGCGGCACATCGTCGGTCCGTATGTCGATGCCCACGGCACGGATCGCTACCTGTTGACATTCACCGCACCGGTCGAGGTGGACGGGACCTTCCTCGGGGTGATCGGGGCAGACGTGCCGGTCTCCCGATTCGAGCGTCGACTGCTCGGCACGTGGGGTGAAAGCGCGGTGGAGGTGACGATCATCAATACCCATGGCCGGGTGGTGATGTCGAACTGCGCGCACGCACTCAGCGGAGATCTGGTGTCCGACATCGATCCGGACGGCTCGACCGTCCGGGTCGACCTGCCCGACGTGCCCTGGCATGTCCGCGTCGTCGATCGCCCTGCCGGGCTACCGATCCCGCCCGTCTGAGGTGCCCTCTCGCGTCATCGCTCGTCGAGTTCGTTGCCGGACCTGGAGGCCAGCAGCCGCCGGAAGGAGGCGAGCCGGCCCGGGCTCGATTCGCCGGACGCCACGAAAGCATCCAGTGCGCAGCCGGTTCCGGTGGTGTCCGCGCCACCGTCCGGTCCGGTGTGATCGCAGTTCGGTGGGCAGTTCACCGTGCCGGGCAACAGATCATCGAACGTCTCGAGCAGATCGTCCGGGGTGACATGGGCCAGCCCGAATGACCGGACGCCGGGAGTGTCGATCACCCAGCCACCGTCGGCCAGCGGCAGGGCGATCGCCGACGTGGAGGTGTGCCGTCCCTTGCCGACCCCGGTGACGGAACCGGTGGCCCGCTTGGCATCCGGCACCAGCGCGTTGACCAGGGTCGACTTGCCGACCCCGGAGTGGCCGATCATCACCGACACCGTCCTGGCCAGTCGCTCCCGGACCGCCTCGATGCCGGCCACCGATCTGCTGCCGTCAGCGGCGGTGACCCGGTGGGTGACCAGCATGGGCAGGTCGAGATCGGAGTACACAGCCTGCAACTCGGTCGGATCGGCGAGATCGGACTTGGTCAGCACCAGCACCGGGTCCAGGTCGCCGGTGTAGGCGGCGACCAGACAGCGGTCGATGAAACCGGTGCGCGGCACCGGATCGGCGAGGGCGCAGACGATCACCAACTGGTCGGCGTTGGCCACCAGCACCCGTTCCGCCGGGTCGGTGTCGTCGGCGGACCGCCGGAGAACGCTGCGCCGCTTGGCGATCCGAACGATCCTGGCCAGGGTGTCGGGTGCACCGTCGGTATCACCGACCAGATCGACCCGGTCGCCGACGGCCACCGCGCGACGGCCGAGTTCCCTGGCCCGCATGGCGGTGACGACGTGCGCCCGCTTCGTTCCCTCGCCGACCAGGCAGGTGTACCGGCCGCGGTCGACCGTGGTGACGAAACCGCTGACCGCGTCGGAGTGACTCGGCCGGGTCTTGGTGCGGGGACGGGAACCGCCACGGGTCGGTCGGACCCGGACATCGTCGTTGTCCCAACTTTCCCCGAGGGTGCTCAGCGGGCCACCGCCGACGGGTCGCCGATCGAATCGGCTGCGATTCCGAGCATGTCCGCCCACATCCGGTCGAAGCCGGGCAGTGTCTTTGCGGTGGTGGCGATGTCGTCGACGACGACACCGGGCACCCGGAGCCCGATGATGGCGCCGGCGGTGGCCATCCGGTGGTCCGCGTACGACTTCCACTGCCCGCCGTGCAAAGCCCTGGGCGTGATGGTCAAGGCATCGTCCGATTCCTGGACATCGCCGCCGAGCGCGGCGATGTCGGTCGCGATCGCCGCCAGCCGGTCGGTTTCGTGGCCACGCAGATGACCGATACCGGAGAGCCGGCTGGGGGCGTCGGCGAAGACGGCGACGGCGGCGACGGTCGGGGTCAACTCTCCGACGTCGTGCAGGTCGATGTCGATGCCGCGCAGCTGATCCGGACCGGTCACCGTCAATCCATCCGGACCGCTCGTGACGGAGGCGCCCATCGCCCGCAGGATCTCCCGGATGGCGTCGCCGGCCTGATCGGTGTCGGTCGGCCAGTGCGGAACGGTGATCTCGCCGCCGGTGACCGCTGCTGCCGCCAGAAACGGGGTGGCGTTGGACAGGTCGGGTTCGATGACCGCCGTCCACGGCTGGACGGGGCCGGGTTCCACCCGCCAACGATCGGGCACCGCATCGTCGACGACAACGCCCACGGATCGCAACGTTTGGACCGTCATCTCGATGTGCGGCATCGACGGCAGCGCCGAACCCTCGTGGATGACCGTGACGCCGTCGGTGAAGGACGCGGCGCAGAGCAGCAGCCCGGAGACGAACTGGGATGACGCACTGGCGTCGATCCGGACGCTCCCGCCGCGGAGCGCCCCGGAACCCCGCACGGTGAACGGCAGCCGGTCGCCCTCGATATCGGCGCCCAGCGCACGCAACGCATCCAGCACCGTGGACATCGGCCTACGGCGCGCTGCCTCGTCACCGTCGATGACGACGGGCCCGGTCGCGGTGGCGGCCAATGCCGGCACGAACCGCATCACCGTGCCGGCCAGACCGCAATCGATCTCGGCGGGACCGGTCAGCGGGCCGGGGGTGACCGCCCAGTCGGTCCCGGAGTCGGTGATCGAGGTGCCGAGCGCACGCAGGGCGCCCGCCATCAGATCGGTGTCCCGGCTGCGCAGCGGCGCCTTGATCAGTGACGGCCCGGTCGCCTGCGCCGCCAGGATGAGAGCGCGGTTCGTCAGTGATTTGGAACCGGGGACGGCGACGAGGCCGCGCACCGGTCGGTCCGCGACGGGTGCCTGCCACGAGGTGGGCAGCGCAGCGGAGCGAACGGAGGTCATCGGCCAATGATGTCGCATGAACGGGCGGATTCGATCGGCCGACCGGTCCGGGCTTGAGACCCGGGGATCGTTGGCGGGTCATCGCCTGGACTGCGTGGGCGGTTGGGGTGCCGGAGTTCGGCGCCGCTGCGGTGTGGCAGTCGTGACTGTCGGGGGTCGATGGCACCATGCAAGGCATGTGCGGTCGCTATGCGCTGACGATGGAACCGGAGACCCTGTACGGGCTCTTCGATGCCGAACCCGATACGCGCGCGGGTGGATTGGACGGCCTCTACGGCGGCGATCCGGTCCGGCCGCGCTACAACATCGCGCCCACCATCACCGTTCCGGTGGTCCGGCTGGAGCCGCGGGTCGCCGCCGAGGACGCCGCCCGGCAGATCGAGCCGATGCGCTGGGGCCTGGTGCCGTCCTGGGCGAAGGACATCTCGGTGGGCAGCCGGATGTTCAACGCCCGCGCCGAGTCCCTCGGCGAGAAGGCGGCGTTCCGCACGGCGCTGGCGAAGCGGCGGTGCCTGATACCCGCCAGCGGCTACTACGAGTGGAAGAAGCTGCATCCAGAGAGCGCCGTCGGGCATCCCCCGACCAGGTCGGGCAAGGGCCGCTCGAAGGTCGTCAAGCAGCCGTTCTACATGACGCCGGAAGACGGTTCGGTGATGGCGTTCGCGGGATTGTGGGAGTACTGGCGACCGGCCGACGGCGAACCCGTCGTCTCGATGACGATCATCACCACCGACTCGGTGGGTGACCTGCAGGACATCCACGACCGGATGCCGTTGATCCTGCCCGCCTCGGAATGGGCTGCCTGGCTCGACCCGGGCGTCGACCCGGCCCCGATGCTCGCGCCGCCGTCCGCCGATCTGGTGGCCGGCCTGGAACTGCGCCCGGTCGGTGCGCTTGTCGGAAATGTCGCCAACGACAGCCCGAACCTGGTGGATCCGGTGGCCGAACTGCTCCCGGAGCTGGGTGCGCCGACGTTGATCTGACGGTGCGGGCGAGTGAGGGGCGATCGTCGGCACGAGGCCGTCCGCTCAAGAAAACCCGGATGGCTGGTATCTGGACGGCCCAATCGTCACTCCTTCGGATGGCCTCGGGCCTGACGGCGCCACGGGGCGTGACACCCGCGTTGAGCCTTGGCTATGGTTGCCCGGTAAGACTTTTCTCGGATGGGGGTACGGCACGTGGTGTTCGCCGCGGGCGAGGAATTCGCCGGTTACACCATCGAGTCGGTTCTCGGTACCGGCGGAATGGGTGCCGTCTACCTGGCCAAACACCCCCGATTGCCGCGCCGTGATGCGCTCAAACTGCTGAACCCGGCCTTCTCGACCGATCCGAATTTCCGGACCAGGTTCGAGCGCGAGGCGGACCTGGCGTCCGGCCTGATCCACCGCAACATCGTCGCCGTCTACGACCGCGGAGCGGTCGACGGCCAGCTGTGGATCTCGATGCAGTACGTGGCCGGGGTGGATGCCTCGGTGGCGGCCAGGGCAGGTGACGGCTCGATGACCCCGGCCAGGGTGGTGCACATCATCAGCGAGGTCGGTTCCGGGCTCGACTTCGCGCACCGCTCCGGGCTGTTGCACCGCGATGTCAAACCGGCCAACATCCTGCTCGCCGCCGCCGACGATCCCAGCGAGCCGGAACATGTGCTGCTCACCGACTTCGGCATCGCGAAATCCACCGACGAGGTGCAGCACCTGACCGGCACCGGCAACCTGCTGGCCACCCTGGCCTACGCCTCGCCGGAACAGATCGAGGCCCGGCCGCTCGACCACCGGGTCGACATCTACGCACTGGGCTGCGTGCTCTACGAACTGTTGGCCGGCAGCGTGCCGTTCCCCGAGGCCTCGCCCTTCGCCACCATGACCGCCCATCTGAAGAACCCGCCGCCGCGGCCCTCGGAGAAGGTGCCGTGGTTGCCGCCCGGGTTCGACGAGGTGGTCGCGAAGGCGATGGCGAAGGATCCCCAGGATCGGTACAACAGCTGTCGGGAGCTGAGCCTGGCCGCGCGGGCGGCGCTGACCTCGTCGGATCCGGCCGCCTCCAGCCCGACCCGCGCCGAGATCGCGTCGCCGATGATCACGCCACCGGTGCGGGAGGGCGACCACACCGCCATCGAGCCGGCGAAGGCTGCGAAGCCGGAGCCCGAGCAGGTCATCGAGTCGGTGGCGTTGACGACGCCCCGCCCGCCGTACACCGTGTCGGTGCGCCGGACGGCGCCCAAGCAGGGGACGGTCAGCGAACTCGGCCCGGTCAGCACCAATTACCTGTCCGCGACGAACCGGATCGCGCTCGAGGAGCTGCTGCACCAGGCGCGGTTCTTCGACCTGCCGCCGCGGTTGCCGCTGGTCGAGGTGGTGCCCGGCGATGTCCTGCAGGAGATCACCGTCGGCAACAACGAGATCACCCGCACCGTCGTGTACGAGCGGGAGGGCGCCCGGCGGCCCAAGGAACTGGACTCGATCGTCAGCCTGCTGGAGCAGTTGGCCGGCTGGCAGGTGTTGCACGAGTCCGGTGCCATCCCGCGCAGCGCGGTCCCGGCCGCGTGGACCCCGACGGGCACCGTGCCCCCGCTCGGCGGCGGCTCCGTGCGGCCCACCGAGTCGTACCTCCCGCCCGGGCAGGGCGGCAACGTTCCGCCGGGATCGGGGTACTACCCGACGGGGCAGTTCGGACCGCCCGGCAACCCGCCGCCCGGCGGGACCTACCACTCCGGACAGCACACCGGCGGCTACCCGCAGCAGTTCGTCACCGGTCCGCACACCGGGCCGGCGCCGACGATGCCGAAGCCGAACTCGTCGAAGAAGTGGATCCTGATCGGGCTGGCCGCCATCCTGATCATCGTGGCCGGCGCCGGCACCGCCTATTTCCTGAACCGGTCGACCACGCCGACGGTGTCCGCCCCGGCCACTCCCGCCAACCTCGCGGTGGCGGCGGACGGCCGCGACGTGACGATCACCTGGTCGGGCGTGACCGGTGCCACCGGGTACACCCTGACCCGCAGCGGCGAGAACGTGTACGCCGGGGTCGCGACGACCTACCTGGATCTGAAGTTGGTGCCGGGAAAGTACAACTACTCGGTCACCGCGTCGAACTCCGCCGGCCTGACCTCGCCGCCGAGTGAGACCGTTTCGGTGACGATCACCGATCCCTGGGGTCCGGTCGCCTTTCTGGTCGACGACTTTCCGGAGATGCTCCCGGCAACGCCGTCCGGTACCGGTTACGACGGAGCGAGTTGCTCGGTCGCCAGCGACACCGAGGACAGCAAGGCCGACGGGATCATCTCGTGCACCGATCCGAACGGTGTCTATTTCGAGGTCATGCATTTCCCGACGGTGGCCGACAAGGACGCCTACATCGAACGCGACTGGAGCAACTCCCCGAAGATCGAGCCGTGGAACGTCGACGGCGACGGTCATGGGCAAGCTCTACCGGTCCGCCGACGAGGAAGCCGCACTGCCGTACATCATCACCACCTTCGATGACGACGCCAGGTCGCAGTACCTGCTGTACGCGCATTGGAAGGACCACACGATGACGGACCTGATGGACAACTGGTGGGGTCCGGCGACATTCTGAACCCGCGCCCGGCTTGCCGTTGCCGGCACAGATCCGGGCCGCCGGGGCGGTGGGTCGTGACCGGATGCCTGCGGGACTGCGCCTAGGATCGACCAGGGATTCGGGCGATTTCACCACTTTCCGGCGCTGATCGAATCCCTGCTCGCACACGCGTCCACCCGACCCCGAAGGAACCCGCCATGTCCAATTTCTGGGACATCATCTGGTACATGCTCACGATTTTCGTCTTCGTGGCATACCTGATGGTGTTGTTCCGGATCATCAGCGACCTGTTCAGCGACCATGAACTGGCCGGTGGCTGGAAGGCCGTCTGGATCATCGCGTTGATCTTCGCGCCGTTCCTGTCCGCGCTGGTCTACCTGATCGCCCGCGGCCGCGGGATGGCCGAGCGGCAGATCGCCCGGATGCGGCAGATGCAGAGCGAGACCGATTCGTACATCAAGCATGTCGCCGGGTCCGCCGGGTCGAAGTCGTCCGCCGAGCAGATCGCCGACGCCAAGCGTCTGCTGGACAGCGGCGCCGTCACCCAGGCCGAGTTCGACAAGCTGAAGGCCAAGGCCCTCGCCTGACCAGTCCGGCTGAGCAGGGCCAGAGCGGGTCCGGGCTCGCCCGGGAGCGACAGCTGTCAGCCGGCCGCGGCGCGGATCTCGGCGATCCGGTCGGCCACCTCGAGCGCGGTGGCCGGCCGGCTCCCGGGGGCGGCCAGGCAGGCGAGCACCAAGCGCGGCCTCGTCCGCGGTCAGCACGGGGTCCAGCGTCGGCGGGGTGGTCTGCACCCTGCGGATCGCCAGCAGTGGTTGGCGTTCGGGGAGTTCTCCGTACAGACCCTTGCCGGACAGCGCGCGGTGCAGGGTGGCGCCCAGTGCCCAGATGTCCGTCGCCCTGGACGGTGGCTCACCGAGCAGCAACGACGGGTCGAGGTACTCCACCGAGGTCTCCGGCGCCATCCCGGTCAACGCGGCCCCGGCAGTGAAGACCCGGGCGAGGCCGAGATCGGAGAGCTTGCCGCCGTTCTCGTGCAGCATCACGTTGCCGGGCTTCACATCGCCGTGGGCCAGGCCGCCCTCGTGCAGCGCGTGCACCGCGCGCGCCGCGTGTTCGACGGCCCGCAGGACGTCGTCATGGGTCAGCGGCCGGGCGGGTGCCGCCAACGATCCGAGCGGGAAGTACTCCATCGCGTAGAGGAAGTTGTCCTCGAGCACCGCGTCGTACACCCGGGCCAGATACGGCGAATCGACGGCGGCGAACGCCCGCAGCTCGCGTGTGCCGCGCCGGTAGGCGTCCTCGCTGCACTGCCCGGCGAACACCTTGACCGCGACGAATTCGTCGTCGATGCCGAGCCGGGCCGGCGGATGCGCCAGATAGAACCGGCCGTGGTTGCCCTCGCCGATCAGCCGCACCACCCGGAAGTCCGCCAACACCGGCACCGCCTGTACCGGGGTGTCTTGCAGCACCACGTCGGACTCCTCAAAGCGCTGTTCCGTTGACGCGCGGGAAGTTATCATTTGGCCTAGCGCATGTCATCCTAACGGCCACCCGCCGTTGATGTCGGGTGGTTGCTCCACGAGTCATCCACTGCGCCGGTGGGGTATCGCATTCGCTCCGCACAGTTCTGCTGAGTGCAGCATCCGACGTCCGGCACGGCCGTCCCGAACCCAGACAGGACAGCAGATGCACATTGCCGGGCTGGTGTTCATCGACATCGCGATCATCATGATCGTGGCGCGGGTGTTCGGCCGACTGGCCATCGCGGTGGGTCAACCACCGGTGGTCGGGGAGATCATCGCCGGTATCGCGCTGGGGCCCAGCCTGCTCGGTCTGCTGCCGGGTGATCTCGAGACGAAGCTCTTCCCGCCGGAGGTCCTGCCCTACCTGTCGATCCTGGCCCAACTCGGCCTCGTGCTGTTCATGTTCATCGTCGGCCTCGAGCTGGATGTGCTGCTGATCCGTGGCCGGGAAAAGTTGGCCGGGACCATCTCCGCGGCGTCGGTGGTGCTGCCGTTCGCGCTCGGCGCCGGCCTGGCGATGGTGCTCTACCCCAGCCACGACGAGACGGCGGCCGGGCCGGTGGCGCCGCTGGCATTGGCGCTGTTCCTCGGCGTCGCGATGTCGATCACCGCCTTCCCGGTGCTCGCCCGCATCCTGACCGATCGCGGGATGCACCGCACCACCACCGGCGTGCTGGCCCTGGCCTGCGCAGCGGTCGACGACATCATCGCCTGGACGCTGCTGGCCTTCGTCGTCGCCGTCGTGCAGGGCAACGGCCCGCTCGATGTGCTGCGGATCGTCGCCCTCACCGCTGTTTTCGCCGGCTTCATGTTCGGTCTCGTCCGGCCGGCCCTGCGCCGGCTGAACGACTGGTACCGCCGCGTCGGCCGGCTCACCCCCGACATCCTCGCCGTGGTGCTGATCGGGGTGCTGGTCTCCGCCTACATCACCGAGATCATCGGCATCCACGCCATTTTCGGGGCGTTCATCTTCGGCGCGGTGATGCCGCGGCAGGGCGCCGCCGAGATGACCAGGGAGATCCTCGAACGCCTGGAGCAGGTCAGCGTGCTGTTGCTGCTGCCGCTGTTCTTCGTCGTCACCGGCCTGAACACCAACGTCGGCGGGATCACCGGCACCGGGCTCTGGCAACTGGCGTTGATCCTGCTCGCGGCCATCGGCGGCAAGTTCATCGGCGCCTTCGCGGCCGCCAGGGCGATGAAGGTGCCGAGCCGGCAATCCGCCGCCATCGGCGTGCTGATGAACACCCGCGGGTCTGACCGAGCTGGTGATCCTCAATGTCGGCCGGCAGCTCGGTGTGCTGGACGACGAGCTGTTCACGATGCTGGTGTTGATGGCGTTGATCACCACGGCGATGACCGGCCCACTGCTCAAACGCGTGTACTCGGACCGGGTGATGCAGCGCGACATCGCCGCCGCCGAACGAGCGGCTCTCGGCGTCATCGACTCCTACCGGGTGCTGGTGATGGTCGACGACGATCCAGCAGCGGTCACGGTCGCTGGCCGCGGTGGGAGCCGCGTTGCTCGGCACCGGCCGTCCGGCGGAAGTGGTGCTGAGCAGGCTGATCACCCGGCCGGCCGCGCCGCTGGAGGTCGGCGCCGCGGTGGTTCCCGACCTCGCCCGAATGGCGACCACGGTCGACGAACTCAACGCGTTGGCCGGCGAGCTGAAGGCCGACGGGACCGCTGTCTCGGTGCTCACCAGGTTCTCCGGCGACCCCTGGGCGGACGTCGTCGCCCAGGCGAAGGCCGTCGAGGCGAACGTGGTGCTGGTCGACCGCGCCTTCGTCGAGCAGCCCGGTGTCCACGACCGTGCCGGTAGACCCGGAGTTCACGCTTGTCCTCGCACGATTGGGCGTCGACGCAGTGACTGCCGGTGACCAGGTCGGCGTCATCCTGGACAACGGACCCGACGGCCGAACGGCGCTCGTCCTCGGCTCCGCGGCGGCCGGACGACTGGGCGGCACCCTGGTCGTCGCCGCCCGGGACGGCGGCCGGGCGGCCCGCAAGGCCGCGTCGGCGCTGGCCCCGTTGCGCTCCGGCGGACTCGACGTGCAGATCGTCGACGGGTCGCACGACGCATCGGACGCCGGGCTGGTGCTGATCGGCGTCGACAGCGTGCTCGAGCCGCTCACCGGCGCTCCGGCGCTGTCCTCCGGCACCGTGCTCGCCGTGCGGGCCGGCCTGGACGATCGTGAGGCCGAACTGGTCGAGCAGGTCGCCAAGCTGGCCGCCGACTGACCGCTTGTCGTCCCGACCGCGACGCTGACCGGAATTCGATCAACGTTGCGGGCCGAGTGCGGACGCAGCGCTGTCGCCGGGATTCAGAGCCGGGCGTGCGGCGACTCGAAGGTGAAGGTCCGGCGGCCGGTGCGGACGTGGGTACCGGGAGACAGCACGACAGGAGTGTTGGGCGCCAACCGGTTCCAGCCGGGCTGGCCGGTCGCGGCGACATAGGTGCCATTGGCCGACCCGCGGTCGATCAACAGCACATCCCAGCCCTCCAAACGGATCTCGGCGTGCACCCTGGACAGGGTGCCGCTGTCGTCGTCGAGCCGGATCGGCCGCAACCTGCTCTGGATGACGGCCTGGTCGACCTCCGGGTTCCGGCCGAGCAGGTAGTTGTCGTCCAGCACGAAGGTCGATCCGATGTCCAGCACCAGCAACCCCAGTGGTGGCCGCCGACCGTCGACCAGGATGCCGGTCCGCTGATCCATCCGGATCCCGCAGACCGAGCAGAAGGAGACCCGCGGATCGTTGTGATGGTTGCGGGAACAGCGGAAACCCTTGACCAGGACGTGCGCCGGCTGCTCGGGCGCCGGGGCTCCCGGCCGAGGCGGAGCGGGTTTGACGCCCGCGACCGGGAGCGGTGCCCGCCGGGCCTCGTGCACCCGGGAACCGAAGATCTGCTCGGACACCTTCGGCGGCCGCAACTGGGCCGGCGCGGCGCCGGGTGGTGGCGGCACGCTGCCGCGCTTGCGGCTGCAGGTTCCCGCCTGGCTGGAGGTTCCCGCCGGGCGACGGCGCACCGGCCGGAACGGGTGCCGGGTCCGGGCCGGGCACCGGCGGTGCCGGCGGGCGCAGGGGAGGCGGGTCCGGGATCGGGATGTTCGCGGCCGGCGGTTCCGCCGGTGGTGCCTGTGCCGGCGGCGGCGGGGGACCGGGAGTCGCGGTGCCGGATCCGGGCGCGGTGCCGGGTCGGGCCGGGCGGACGGGTGCTCCTGGGTCGGCGTCCAGGAACGGTTCCCCGGGGTCGGTGACCAGCGCCGAGACGGCGGGCGGCGGGGCGGCCGGCATCGGGGAGTGATGCCGACCCGCGCGCTGGCCCGCGACGCTGCTCGGCGCGGCCATCACGATGCCCTCGCCCGGGACGAGACCCTCGATCAACCCGGACCAGCCGAGGACGCCGATCGCCGTGCCGCCGTCCTCGGGATCCGGTGACGACCCGGCCGCCAGCACGATCGGGCCCTTCGGCCACGGCAGCAGCCGGTCGACGGTGAAGGCAGCGGTCCGGCCGGAGAGCTGCAGCAGATCACCTGCGCCGGCCACGGCACCGGGTTCTGGGAGCTCGGAGAGGCTGACGTCGCCGTGCAGGAAGACCGCGATGCCCTCCTCGGTGGCGGCGACGGTGCCGAATCCCGGCACTGCGCTGGTGGTCACCACCCACTCGGTGAGCAGCCGGGCCAGGTCCCGGCCGGGCGCCGGCGCGCCGTCGACGGCGGCCTCCCGGATCAGGCCGAGCAGGTCGGCCGACGACGCCTGACCGGCGCCCTCGTCACGCCGGATGACGACCACGATGCCGGGCACCCTGGCCACCAGGTGCCCGCCGGGCAGCACCTCACCGCGGATGTCGTCGAAGCTGACGTTCACCAGAACCGGCCTCCCCGGAATCGCCAGCGCGAGAAGAAGATCTGCACCGGACCGTTGGCCACCAGCCAGACCACCAGCCACGTGGTGATGAATTGAATCAGGAACGCCGAAAGCGGGACAGAGTCGATGCCCGGCACCACGCCGGCGTTCAGCAGCAACCAGACCAGGATCCCCTCGTTGATCATGGTGAGCAGGCCGAAGAACGTGGGCCAGTCCTTCTCCCAACGGAACTGCTGGAGCCCGTGGTAGACGAACTCCCACAGCACGCCGAGGACCAACACCGTCAGGAGCACCAGGAAGGTGGTCCGGTAGGAGGTGCTCAGCGGTTGGCCGGTGGGCAGGAACGGCGTGATGATCAGCGTCCAGATGCCACCGACCACGATCAGCAGCACGATGCGCGTCTGGATCCGCCCGTACAGGGTGGGTACCACCGCTGCCCCCTAGATTTTCTTGTGGCGCGCCCAGCGCCACCACTGCCGGGTCGAGGCGGCAACCCCGAACTTCTTGCAGAAACCCAGCTTTGCCAGGTCGTCACAGATTTCCTGAGCAGCGATCTGCAGACCGAGGAAGGTGTCGACCCCGGGGAAGTAGCCGCCGAGCGTGGCACTTCCGGAGGCGTACAGCTTTCCCGGCTGGCTGCGCGCGCCGATCACCTCGAAGTTGCGATCGACGTCGAGCCGGCCGACCGGATTGCGGCCGACCCCGCTGTGGTCCATCAGGTCGGCGAGCACCCGGTGCTCCCGCACGTCGGCCTCGAGACCGGTGCAGTCGATGACGAAGTCGGAGTAGACCTCGGTGATTCCGGGTGGTCCCTGGGTCGTCTTCAGGTAGGTGATCACCCCCTGGTTGTTCGGGCCGGGCCGCAGTTCGGTGACCTCGCCGGTGATCGTCCGGTACCAGCCCTCCGCGCGACCCCGTTTCAGCTGGGACTGCCAGAGCTTGCGGACCGGGGTGTTGGTGCCGCCCATCTCCTTGTAGGCCTTGGCCCGCTCCTCGCCTTCCAGCTCGCGGATCTTGGCCTTGAGCTGGCCGCCCCACACCGACTTCGGGTAGTTGAAGCCCTGGTAGGCCCAGCCGTCACCGCCCTTGCGGCGTTTGAAGATGTTCGGCCCGTGTGCACCGGTGATGTAGGTGCGGAAGACGTGCACGATCTGGGTCTGCAGCCCGAATTTGTCCCGGTCGTCGATCAGTCGCTGCAGGACCCTGGACGCCACGATGCCGCCGCCGCGGATGACCACCGTCCCGGGACGCAGCGCGAGTTGCTGGTAGACGTGCTCGTGCGGCTCGTAGGCATTGACCACCTTGGACGGATCCCGGTAGTACTCGCGGTAGCGCTGCAGGTCGGGCAGCAACTTCAGGCCCGGATAACCGATCGCGACGTGCACATAGGGACTGCGGTAGGCCAGCCGGCGAGTCTGAGTGGCGCCCTGCGGCGGCGTCAGGATGGTGAAGTAGCCGCCATCCCGCCGGCGCCGGACCATCCGCACCTGCCCCTTGCGGACGCATTGCGCGTAGCCGATCCGGTCGTGTTCCCGCTCCATCGACTCGAAGGCCTGGCCGGCTTTCGGGGTGTAGTAGTCGGACAGGATCGGTTCGGTGAGCACGTTCCACAACGGCGCGACGAACTCCTTGATCGACTTGGCGCCGAACGCCTCCCGGACCGCGTAGCTGGGAAAGCCCCAGATGTTGTCCGGCGTCGACTTGGAGTCCGAACGGAGCCGTTCCCTCCGCGGGATCTGCGAGACCCGGGTCAGGTACTCGTAACTCGACCACGGCGTCTCCAACTGGGTGAGCACCGTGATGTCCGAGGCCGGCACGCCGTAGATCCGCAGGAAATCGACCGTCACGAACGACCCGATTCCGCCTCCGACGGTGACGAACTTGGTGTCGATGATCGGGATACCGGCCCGTGCCACCATCTCGTCGGTCCAGATGTCGGTGTCGATCAACTCCTGGGTGAGATCGCCCCGGACCGGAGAAGGCGGTGCAGGGTTGGTCGCTCTGGGTGATTGCGGTGTCGACCGAACGGGCGGCTGGCTCATTCGGAGGTCCCCCTTCTGCTGCACTGACCAGGCCTCGGGCGGCAACTAATCGCCGAGATCGTCATTGTCTGCCGATGTGATGAAGTGATCATCACTCATCTGGCCGTGTATGCCAACCACTAACTTCATCCGGTCTACGCAGCGGCGATCGGGGCGATCCTGGCCTTGCACACGGCGATCAGGTCCGCTGGGGCGAGCTCGACCTGGAGTCCGCGCTTTCCCGCGCTGACCATCACGGTCTCGAAATGCTCGACGCTGCTGTCGATCACCGTCGGTAGGGCCTTGCGCTGACCGATCGGGGAGATGCCGCCCGCGACATACCCGGACGAGCGTTCCGCGTCGGCGACCTTCGCCAGCTGACCTCGCTTTCCGCCGGCAGCGGCGGCAAGAGCCTTCAGGTCCAGCTGGGTGGCCACCGGCACGATCCCGACCACCAGGGAGCCGTCGACCGAGGCCACCAGGGTCTTGAAGACCCGCTCCGGATCCCAGTTCAGCGCCGCGACGACCTCGTCGCCGAATGCCGTCGTGCCCGGATCGTGGTGGTACGGATGCAGGGTGTGCGCGACCTTGGCGCGGACGAGCACCGCGATCGCCGGGGTGGGGGCCGCTGCCATGAGCCGAGATTAGTGCTGCAGACAGCGATGCGGCGCCCCGGTCAGGGACGCCGCATCAGGTCCGCGGTGGATCAGACCGCTCCGGTGCGCTCCGGCATCCGGGCGAGCAGCACGCCGAGCACTCCGTAGCCCAGCAGCAGGTGCAGCCCGGCGGCCGGACCGCCGATCGTCGGGCCGAAGATGCCCATGATCGGCAGCACGACGATTGCCCAGCTCTCGGCCACCAACGGCCAGGCCCGCAGCAGCCCGGTCCACCGGCCCGCGACCGCCACCTTGATACCGATGACGAACATGCCGAGCATCGACAGCGGCCAGAACACGTCGAGCACGGCCAGCCAGATGGCGCCCCGCATCTCGTCCGGCACCAGCGCATGCGCCACCGACCAGAACGTGGCCAGGCTCAGCAGCCCGAACTCGAACCGGATCATTCCCCTGGCGATACGGCTGGTGCCGGTTGCGCCGGTCCTGAGCATGACGGTCAGCAGTCCGAACAGGCCCAGCTGCAGCGCCAGCCCGCCCAGATCACTGATCCGGCTGGCGATCTCCGTTTCGGCCACGCCGTAGACGAAGAAGGTGGTGGCGAAGGCCGCGGCGCCGGCGGTCAGCCCGAGCCCTGCCCACCGCACGAAGGCAACAGAGGGCTTCGGACGTCGCTGTGGTCGAGGACATTTCGCGCTCGGCGGCGCCGTCGGTGCGAGCGGTGGCGGGGGTGGTGATCATGTCGGACATCGTGTTTCTCCCTGGTGGTGTGGCCGGCCCGTTGGCCGGCGCTGCTGGATCTGATGGGCGGATCCGATGGGGTGGATCCGATGGGAGGAACAGTGCCGTCGGGGCGTCCCGGGTCGGCAGGGTCTGCGGACCGTGATCGGGTCCCGGAAAAATGTCCCGGACATTCGGGACCGGAGTCCTCGGGACAACGGGACCCTCGTCTTGCGACGATGATCCGATGAGCGTGACAGCCACCCGATCGCGGGCGACGAGCGCCGCGTTCGTCGTCTCCCTGGTGCTGGTCGGCGCTGTCACGGCCGCGGTGCTGGTGCTCGATGTGCTGGCCGCGGGTGCGCAGGTGCCCGCTGATGCCTTCCTCGATCCGGGCTGGCTGACGGCCGTCACGGCGCTGGCCCAACTGATCCCCGGGATGTTGCTGCTGTGGCAGTTGCCCCGTCACCCGGTGGCCTGGGTACTGGTCGGCTCCGGGGTGTTGTGGTTGCTCGACGCGCTGGCCGCGAGCTGGGCGATCTATGCCCTGTACGTTCGGCCCGGCACCGGGGGCGCGGCCGCCGCGTACTGGTACTACTCCCGGTTCGGCGCCGTGTTGTTGCTCGGACTTCCGTTGCTGCTGCTGATCTTTCCGGACGGCCGGCTGCCGTCGGGACGGATCTGGCGTCCGCTGTCGGTGGTCAGCCTGGTGCTGACCGCGATCCTGCCGGTCGCGTTGATCCTGGTCCCGGTGGCGGACATCACCGCGTTCCATGAGCAGCCGTTGCCGCCGGAGATCGCGGTGCTGTCGATGGATCCGTTCGGGGTTCCGCTGCCGTTCTGGCCGGCGGTGCTGACGGTTGCCTACCTGGTGATCCCGGCGAGCCTGGTGGTGCCGGCGGCGGTGGTGGTGCACCGATACCGGGCGGCGCGCGGAGATCGTCGCCTGCAGCTGCGGTGGTTGGTCTGGGCGGGCCTGGTCGACGCGGTGTTGTTCCTGGCCGCGTGGCAACTACCCGGGCAGCTCTCCGGAGTGATGTTCGCGATCGCCGCCGGTGTGACGTCCGCGGGAATTGTGGTGGCGGTGACCCGGCACCGGCTGTACCGGATCGACCGGCTGCTCTCCACCACCGTGGTCTCGGCCCTGTTGCTGCTGCTGGTGGTCGCGGTCGACGCGCTGCTGTTGGTGCTGGCCGGCGGGCTGCTGGGCGGCCGGGATTCGGCGTTGCTGGCCATCGCCGTCGTCGCGGTGCTCTACACCCCGCTGCGGAACCGGCTCTGGTCCGCGGCCCGCCGGCTGGTCCGCGGTTCCCGGGACGATCCGTATGGCACGGTGTCCGCGCTGGCCGAACGGTTGGAGTCCGCGGCGGGTCCGGACGAGCAGCTGGCTGCTGTCGCCCGATCCGTGGCGGAGGCGTTCCGGCTTCCCTACGTGCGGGTGGAGTTCACCCGGGCCACCGGCGAGCGCGCGGTGGTCGAACACGGGACGCGGTTGGGTGCGGTGCTGACGCTGCCGATCGTCTACCGCGGCGAATCGATCGGGCAGGTGTTGTTGTCCACCGCCGGGCCGCAGCTCTCGGAGCGTGACCAGCGACTGTTCGGCGATCTGATCCGGCAGGCTGCGGCCGCCGCCAGGTCGAGCGAGCTGAGTGCCGAGTTGCAACGGCAGCGGGAGCGGCTGGTCACCGCTCGCGAGGAGGAGCGCCGGAGGCTGCGGCGCGACCTGCACGACAGCCTCGGACCGAGCCTGGGAGCGGTGACCCTGCGCATCGAGACCGCCCGGAACCTGGCGGCCGGCGACCCCGCGGCTGCGGATCGGTTGCTCGGCCAGGCGGTGGACGACGTCTCCGGTGTGCTGGCCGACGTCCGTCGCCTGGTGCACGACCTGCGCCCGCCGGCCCTGGACGAACTCGGGCTGAGCCGGGCGATCGAGCAGCAGGCGGGCCGGTTGTCGGGCGGGACGGTGACCTTCGAGGTGCGCGTCGACGGCGACCTGACCGGGCTGCCGGCCGCGGTGGAGGTGGCGGCGTACCGGATCGCGTCGGAGGCGATGACCAACGTCGTCCGGCACTCAGCGGCCACCCGGTGCTGCGTCCTGCTGCGGGCCGAGCGCGGCGCACTGATCCTCGAGATCACCGACAACGGAACCGGAATCGCCCCGCAGCAGCCCGCCGGAGTGGGCATGCTGTCGCTGCGCGAACGGGCCGCCGAACTCGGTGGCGAGTGCTCGGTCGACTGTCCCGCCGAAGGGGGCACGGTGGTCCGAGCCACGCTGCCCCGACCTCTCCCGGAAGGTGTCCATGCCTGACGAATCGATCAGGGTCCTGCTCGCGGACGATCATCCGGTGTACCGGGACGGACTGTCGGCGCTGCTGTCGTCGGTGGCCGGGGTGGAGGTGGTGGGGACCGCGGCCGATGGCCGGCAGGCGGTCGAGCTCGCGATGGAGCTCCAGCCGGATGTGGTCGTGATGGATGTGCAGATGCCGGAGCTGAACGGCATCGAGGCGACCCGGCAGATCACCGCGGACAGCCCGCACACCGGGGTGGTCGTGCTGACGATGAGCGAGGACGACGCCACCGTGTTCGCGGCGATGCGGGCCGGCGCGCTCGGCTACCTGCTCAAGGGGGCCAACCAGGGCGAGATCCTGCGGGCCATCACGGCGGTGGCGCAGGGCGAGGCGATCTTCGGGCCGATCATTGCCCGCCGGGTGGCCGAGTACTTCCGGCCGGCGGGACCGTCGGCGGTCGAGTCGGCCTTCCCGCAGCTGACCTCCCGGGAGCGGGAGATCCTCGACCTGCTCGCCGCCGGCCGGTCGAACGCCCAGATCGCGAACGCGCTGTTCCTGTCCCCGAAGACGGTCCGGAACAACGTCTCGAACGTCTTCGCCAAGCTGCACGTGGCCGACCGGGCCGAGGCCATCGTCCGGGCCAGGGACGCCGGGATGGGACGGGCGGCGCCGGCGGGTTGACGGTGGTGGCGAAGCCGGGCGGGGGTGGAACATCGGCCGGTGTGACGCGGGCCGAAGTTCCGCTGGGAGCTCAGCGCCATGGACGAGCGAGGGTCCTGATTCGAACCCGGGCGAGGTTGGAACATCGGCCGAGGTCGCGCGGGCCAAAGGTCCGCTGGGCGCTCAGCGCCTGCACGAGCGAAGGTTCTGATCGAACCCCTAGGCCGCGGTGGAACATCGGCCGGTGTGACGCGGGCCAAATTTCCGCCGGGAGCTCACTTCGAGCGCGTGACGAGGGCGCAGTCCGAACCGCAGCTTTCCGGGGCACCCGCCCATCCCCGCGACTGCAGCACCAGACCCACCTCGGCCGCGACGACGCAGGGCTGAGCGGCGACATCTCGCCAGCCGTACCGCAGTGACGCGTGCCCGGCGACGGTGGCGGCGTTGTCCCGTCGGTGATCCCGAAACGCCTCAGAGGTCGGGTGCGCCTCCCGCCCATCGAGCTCGACGAGCGTCGACCATGGGCCGTACCTCACATCGCGGTACCTGCGGCCACCGGCGGCGTCGCCTCCGGCCGGTTGCGCTGACCGCGCGGCAAAGCGTGCGGCAGTTCGACGTCACGCCGATACCGTCGCTCGAGCGTCGACTGCACTCCGTCGGTCGCCTCATTCAAAACATCCAGCAGGAGCGCCCGGAATCGATGACGCGGCCGCGCGGCCAGGGCCGAGTGAAGGCGAGCGGCCGTGGTGACCCGTCGTTGGATGACCCGAAGGACCAGGTCGACGACGACATCGACGGTGGCCGCGTCGGTGCGATCGAGCAGCGCCACTTCGACGCGGCTCCTGGGGGGTGACGCCGCGGGATGCAACGAAACGAGCGCCGCCGAGGTGCGGTGGATTCGCACTCCGGCCTGATGGCGGACCCGGCGGGTGGACGGAATGCTGACGTCGACCCAGACCGGGCGTTCGTCGATCGCACCGGCAAGCCATAGGGCCGTGCCGTGACTCGCAGCGGCGCCGGGACCGGCGTACAACACCGCGGCCCAGATCGTGGCTAACGTGCCGACCGGTCCGGTGAAGGTGCAGTAGACGCCGGGAAGCAACAGTTGCCACCGGCCGTTCACCACGTTCTGGCGCGCCTGTGAGCGGCTGAGGCCAAGGCCATGAGTTGTCCCCGAGTGACCACGCCATGCTGGTGATCGGCGACCTCACGCCACGGCGCGGGCTGAGCGGGCATGGGGCCCGATTGTGCGGGAATCCGAAGATTGCCCGCCCCAGTTGTGAACACCCGCGACGCCGCGCATCGACGACGCCGTGATCGTGGATGTTCGGCACGCGTCACGCCTGCCGATGTTCCACCGCAACGGTTCCGGACGGCCGGGCGAGCAACAAAAAGCGGGCCGGCTCCCGAAGGAACCGGCCCGCCTGGGTCAGCTGGTGGTGCGACCGACGATCAGCCGGGGATGTTCGCCGCCACCCACTCCTCGGCGACCTGGGCCGAGTCCTGCTTGTCGACGGTCACCTTGGTCAGCAGCTCGATCAGGGTGTCGGTGGTCAACTTCGCCGAGACCGCGTCAAGGGTCGAGGTGACCTCCGGCGTGGCCTTGTCGGAGTTGATCAGCGGCAGGATGTTCTGCGCCGCGAAGAGGCTCTTCGGGTCTTCCAGGGCCACCAGGTCGTTGGCCAGGATGGCCGGATCGGTGGTGAACAGGTTGCCGGCCTGGATCTGGTCACCGGTCAGCGCGTTCAGGGTGAGCGGTCCACCGGCGTCCAGCGGCTTGAACTCCTTGAAGGTCAGGCCGTAGACCGACTGCAGCCCGGGAACACCGGTCGGCCGGGTCGCCCACTCCGGCGGGCCGCCGAGGATGAATCCACTGGCCACCGGCGCGAGGTCGGCGATGGTCTTGAGGTTGTTGGCGTCCGCGGTCTCCTTGGTGACGACGACGGCGTCCTTGTCCTCCGCGTCCGACTTCGCCAGCACCTCCAGACCGGCAGGGGTGGCGGCCTGCAGGGCGGTGTAGACGTCCTCCGGCGCGGTCGCGGTGGCGGTCGGGTCGAAGTACTGCAGCAGCACCCCGGTGTACTCGGGGACGAGGTCGATCGAACCGTCCTGCAGGGCCTTGAGGTAGACCTCGCGGCTGCCGATGTTCAGGTTGGTGCTGGCGTCCACGCCCTTGTTGGTCAGCGCGGATGCGTAGATGTTGGCCAGCAACGCGCTTTCCGGGAAGTTGGCGGACCCGATGACGATCGCGCCACCGGGCGCGGCTGAACCGGAACCGGACGTGGCGGCCGAACCGGAGGACGCGGCCGACGCGCTGGTGCTGCTGGCCAGCGGGTCGGACGAGCCGCCGCAGGCGGTCAACGTCAGGGCCGCGGCGAGCCCGGCGGCAACGAGCGTGCTGCCCTTGATGAGTCTGGATCGAACTGACACTGCTGCTCCTAGTGATCCGGGCCGGCCGGGTGTGGCCGGGCGAGGAATTGCTGACGATGCGGTGTGCTGGGTGGTCAGGTGCGTTTCTTGATCAGGGTGCGTGGGTTGGACAGGTGCGTTGGTGAGTCAGGTGCGGTCGTGGGCCGGCTGTCCCGCAACATCGGAACCGGCGCGGGTCGGCGATCATCCGGTCCCCGAGTTGGTCTGTGCTTTGAGAACGACCAGGTCGGCAGTCGTGGCCTTGGCCTTGACACTCCGCCCGGTGAGGCCGGGGGAGACCACGAAATGCGCGATGAGCGCCAGGAGCCGGTCGCCGATGATGGCCAGCAGGGCGACCAGGAAGGCGCCGGCAACCATCATCGAGTAGTTCTGCTGAGCAAGGCCGTCGATCACGTACCGGCCGAATCCGCCGAGCGAGATCACCGCCGCGATCGTGGCGGTGGCCACCACCTGCAGGAATGCCGACCTGATGCCGGACATGATCAGCGGCAGGGCGACCGGCAATTCGACCCGGGTCAACACCTGACGGCCCGTCATGCCCATGCCCTTGGCGGCGTCCCTGGCCGCCGGATCGACGGTGGCGATGCCGGCGTAGGTGTTGGACAGGATCGGCGGCACCGCCAGGATCACCAGCACCGCGATCGCCGGTCCGAGCAGAGAGATGCTGCCGCGCAGGGTGTTCAGCCCCCACAGGGCCAGCAGGATCAGCAGGCCGAGCGTCGGGATCGCACGCAGGGCATTGGCCAGGCCGGAGACCAGACCGGTGAGCTTGCCGGTGTGGCCGATGGCGGCTCCGATCGGCAGGGCGATCACCAGTGCGATGGCCAGCGCCAGCATCGTGTACCAGAGGTGCTCGACCAACCGGGCGAGCACACCGCCCGAGCCCGACCAGTTCGAGCCGGTGGTCAACCACTCGAAGGCCCCGGTCATCGGCTCTTCACCACCCGTTGCCACGGCGTGCTGAACCGCACGATCAGTTGGATGGCAACGTCGAACAGGGCCGCCAGCAGCAGGCACAGCACGATGCCGGCCACGATCGGCGTCGCGAAGTCCAGCTGGAACCCGACAGTGAACAGCTGACCGAGTTGCGGGATACCCAGCAGGGCGGCCACCGAGACCAGGCTGACGTTGGAGACGGCCGCCACCCGCAGCCCCGCGCCGATCACCGGGATGGCCAGCGGGAGTTGGACATTGATCAACGACTTCAACGGCCGGTAGCCCATCGCCGACGCACTCTGCACCACCAGCGGCGGCACCGAATCCAGCGCGTCGGCCACCACCCGGACCAGGAGCGCCAAGGTGTAGAGGGTCAGGGCGACGACCACGTTCAGCGGGTCGAGGATCCGGGTGCCGAGGATCGCCGGCAGCACCACGAACAGGGCGAGCGAAGGCACCGTGTAGAGCAGGCCGGCGAGGGTGATCAAGGTGGCGTACGACCAGCGGTAACGATGGGCGAGCGCACCGATCGGCAGGGCCAGCAGCAGCCCGACCACGGTCGGGATCAGCGCGAGCCAGAAATGGGCGATCAGCCAGGTCACGATCTGGTCGGTGTTCCGATCCAGCCACGCCCAGTTCACGTCGCGGCCCCGGCCTTGCGGAGCGGATCGACCGGCTCGGCCGCAGAAATCTGCGGGGCCGGCGGATCGCCTCCCGCGCCGCGGGACTTCTCGATCGCGGCCAGCACGTCCCTGGCGGCGACGGTGCCGATCACCTTCGATTCGCCGTCCACGGCAACTCCGCGTCCGGACGGTGACGACAGCGCCGCGTCCAGCGCCGTCCGCAGCGAGGCGTCCGGGCCGGCCAGCGAGCCGCCGAGGACGAGGTCGTCCACCGTCACCCGATGTCCTTCCGGCACCCGGAGGCAGTCGAGCCAGCCACGCGGCTGGCGCTGCTCGTCGACCACCAGCAACCACTGGCCGTGGGCGTCGCCGATCCCCTCGGCGGCCGAACCGGCGCCGGCGGGAACAGCTTGGCCCAGCGCCAGGGTCGGCTCGTCGTGCAGCGGCAGGTCCTCCGACACCACGAACGACAGGGCCCGGTACCCACGGTCGCGACCGACGAAATCGGCGACGAAATCGTCGGCCGGCCGGCTGAGCACGTCGGCGGGCCGGGCGAATTGCGCGAGCCGACCACCGACGGCGAACACGGCGATCTGGTCGCCGAGTTTGACGGCCTCGTCGATGTCGTGGGTGACGAACACGATGGTCTTACCGAGTTCGGACTGCAAACGGATGAATTCGTCCTGCAGCTGGGCGCGGACCACGGGGTCGACCGCGGAGAACGGCTCGTCCATCAGCATCACCGGCGGATCGGCGGCCAGTGCCCTGGCCACGCCGACGCGTTGCTGCTGACCGCCCGACAGCTGGGCCGGGTACCTGCTGCCCATCGCGGCGTCCAAACCGACCCTGGCCAGCAGGTCCCCGGCGGCAGCACGGGCGGCCCGGCGACTCTGGCCCTGCAGGACAGGGACGGTGGCGATGTTGTCCAGCACCGTGCGATGGGGGAACAAGCCGGCGTTCTGGATGACGTACCCGATCCCACGGCGCAGGGTCGGGGCGTCGATGCTTCTGGTGTCCTTGCCGTCGATCAACACCACACCACCGGTGGGCTCGATCATCCGGTTGATCATCCGCAGCGACGTGGTTTTCCCGCAGCCGGATGGGCCGACGAAAACCGTGATCTTGCCGGTGGGGATCTCGATGGTCAGGTCTTCCACGGCCGGAGTTCCGTCCGGGTAGACCTTCGACACTGATTGGAAATTGATCACGGCGGTCCCTTTCGGGTAGGCCTGTGGCGACGGAATAGCGGGCGGGCGGTGGGCGTCGTCGGTGCGGGCGTGCAGTGGTGCGGCAAGTCGGCACTGACTCGCGAGCGATCAACCCGTCGGTTCGATCGGTGACACCCTGTGGTGACCGGTCGACGCTCGTGCCAGACAGTACCCCGAGTGCCCGACAGCGAACCCTCCCGCACGCGGAACCTTCCCTGACCGGTTGTTTGCGCGGCGGCAGTCGGTGGGGAGACGGGGTCAGGGTCGAAGGGCTGCCGACCGCTGCCGCACCCGGTCTCGCCAGGGGACCGGTGCGCCAGACTGTCCGGGTGATCGAACTGGGCGGCGGGACGCTGAGCTGCGAACAGATCGTGGACATCGCCCGCCATCGGGAACCGGTGCGGTTGGCCGACGATCTGGCACCCCGGCTGGCCGCGAACCACGATGCCGTGCTCCGGCTGGCCGAAACCGGGCCGGTGTACGGCCGATCGACCGGGGTGGGCGCACTGATCACGGCCCGGCTGATGGACACCGAAGTGCCGACCGCGGCCGCGTCAGCGGGGGATGCGGGGATCTCGAAGGCGGACGCGGCACCCGAGCACGGCGACGGATTGTTGCGCAGCCACGCGACGACGGCCGGCCCGCCGCTGCCGGTCGAACAGATCCGGGCGATGACGGCCGTCCGGGTGCAGCAGATCTCGGTCGGCCGCAGTGGGCTCGGCCCCCAGGCGGTCGTCGCGCTGGTGGACCTGCTGAACACCGACCGGATGCCGATCATCGGCCGGTTCAACTCCATCGGCACCGGTGACATCGCGCCGCTCGCCAGACTCGCATTGGCGCTGCCGGACGGCGCTCTCGATCCGGGCGACGGCCTGGCCTTGATGTCGTCCAACGCGTTGACCATCGGTCGCGCTGCGCTGGCCGTCGTCGATCTCGAACGGTTGTTGGCTGCGGCGACCGTCGTCACCGCACTGACCTTCCTGGCCAGGGACGGCGCCGGTGGTGCCCTGCATCCCCAGGCGGCCGGTCCGTTCCCCGGGCCGCAGCGGATCGCCAGGGTGCTCCGCAGGCTCGACGCCGGCAGCCGACGGGCCGCGCGGCTGCAGGACCAGTACGGGCTGCGTGCGGCTCCGCAGACCCTCGGGATCGCGGTCGACGGCGCGGCCGGGCTCCGTCAGGTCGTCACCGCGCTGGCGAACGCCGGACTGGAGAACCCGCTGGTCCTGGGCGGTCCGCCGGCCAGCGCCGTGCATCACGGTGGGTTCCACGCCGTTCACCTGACGGCCGCACTCGACGATGCGGCCCTCGGCCTGGCCAGGGCCGCGGTCGGGTCGATCAACCGGCTGTCCCTGCTGACCGAACCGCTGCCGGTGGCCACGCCGGACGTCCGGGTCAGCACCGACGCCGCAGTTGCCGCCGGCTACGACGTGGTGACCGCCGACGAACCGGTCCTCCAGGTCTCCCGCCCGTTCCTGGCCGGTGGCCCGAGCACCGCGTCCGGGATCATGGTCCTGGAGTACACGGCGGCGGCCGCGCTCGGCACCGTCCGGGCGGCGGCCGCCCCCGCGGCGGCGCAGAGCGCCGGCCTGTCCCGGGGTATCGAGCAGGACGCCACCTACGCCCCGCTGGCCGCCGACCAACTGGCTGACGCCATCGCGCGCGGCCACGGGTGGTGGTCGCCGTCGAACTGGTGGCCGCGACCAGGGCAATCCGGCTGCGCGGATTGACCCCACCGGCAGCGCTGGAACCGGCATGGTCGGTCTGCGCCCGGCTGCCGGCCACCATGGTCGACCGGGATCTGAGCGTGGACGTGGAGCTGGCGCAGGCGCTGCTGGACGACATTGCACCGTTCGGGGCGGACTCGGGCACGATGGGGACAAACCTCACCCAGACCAACTCGCCCGACCCGAAGGACGGCCTTCCGTGACCGACGCGCTCCATTTTCCGTTGATGTTCTCGCGTGACGGGCTGGATCCGATCGCCGAACTCGGCGAGCGGCGGGTCACCGAGCCGGTGTCGAAACTGGAGCTGCCGTTCGGCATCACCGCCTGGCTGGTGACCGGCTATGACGCGGCGAAAGAGGTGTTGGGCGATGCCACCTCGTTCAGCAACGCCTTCGGCAACCTGACCACGTCCGGAACCGACGACGAGCAGGATCCGGGTGGGCTGGGAATGACCGACCCGCCGTACCACACCCGGCTGCGCAAGATGCTGACCCCGGAATTCACCATGCGCCGGCTGCAGCGACTCAAGCCGCGGATCGTCGCCATCGTCGAGGGGCAATTGGATGCCATCGAACGGGCCGGTCAGCCGGCGGATCTGGTGGATCTGTTCGCCATGCCCATCCCGTCGCTGGTGATCTGCGAGCTGCTGGGCGTTCCGTACGAGGACCGGGAGGGATTCCAGGCGCTGAGCACCGCCCGGTTCGATCTCGGTGACGACTCACCGCTCGACGTCATCGGAACGTCGCTGGACTACCTGCAGGGACTGGTGGTCAACGAGCGGGCCAACCCCGGCGAGGGTTTGCTCGGAATGCTGATCCGCGAACACGGCGACGACATCAGCGACCGGGAACTGGCCGGCCTGGCCGACGGGCTGCTCACCGGCGGGCACGAGACCACCGCGAGTTCGTTGTCGCTGGGCGCGCTGGCCCTGATGCAGAGTCCGGACTACTACGCCAGGCTCGGCTCCGCCGACGACGAGACCGCGCACCTGGCCGTCGAGGAACTGCTGCGCTACCTCACCGTGGTGCAGGTCGCCTTTCCCCGGTTCTCCCGCACCGAGGTGACGATCGGCGGGCAACCGATTCCGGCCGGCGCGCTGGTCCTGGTGTCGCTGTCGGCGGCCGACCGGGACGCCGTGCTCGGCGGTGGCGACGGCCCCGACATGGACACCTTCGATCCGACCCGCCCGGCCACCTCGCATCTCGCCTTCGGCTACGGGATCCACCGTTGCGTCGGCGCCGAACTGGCCAGGATGGAACTGCGGATCGCGTTTCCGGCACTGGCCCGGCGGTTCCCCACCATGCGGCCGGCGGTCGGGATGGACGAGGTGCGCTTCCGGAGCTCGTCGATCGTCTACAGCGCGGAAACCATGCCGGTCGTCTGGTGACCGCTGCGCGCTCGCGGGCGACCCGTTGACGGTGACCGCGACCGCCTCTTGCGAAACTGATCGGCGATGAGCGGGACCACGCCGCAACCGAGTTGTCAGGAGGCGATCCAGCGATGTCGTCGGAGACCGAATATCTGCCGGGAACCAGTCGGCGTGCCAACGATCAGGTGCGTGCCTACGAAGCGTCGGACGGCGCCAAGCAGGGCGACATGCGCGGCGTGCCGGTGATCATCCTGACCACCCGTGGCCGCAAATCCGGTGCCCTGCGCAAGGTTCCGCTGATGCGGGTCACCGACGGCGAGCGGTACGCGGTGATCGCCTCGCTCGGCGGAGCCCCCGAGCACCCGGTCTGGTACCTGAATCTGCTGGCCGACCCGGAGGTCACCCTGCAGGACAAGGACGTCCGGCGGCGGTACCTGGCACGGACGACCAGCGGCGCGGAACGTCAGGAATGGTGGGACCGGGCGGCCGCCGTCTGGCCGTACTACAACGGCTACCAGACGAAGACGGATCGGGAGATCCCGGTCGTCCTGCTCGAGCCGGTTTCCGACGACTGAGCCCGTCATCGTCGCCCCGGTGACGCGGCCGACCGGAATACACCCCTGACGTCGGACGTTGCCCCCACAGGAGCCGGAACACCGGCCAGGGACATCTCGGAGGCGGCGCAACATGACGGTTCTGCTCGCAGACGACCGGACCCAGGAGGGACCGGCGACCGCGCGGAACAGGGTGACGGCGCCCCGGTCCCGACCACGGGGCCGCCGGGAGTCACCGGCGCGACGGGTACCCTCAACGCTGCGCCGCGAATCCCGCGTCGTGGGGGACCGGACGCGACCGGCGGTAGCAGGGCAGGTGAACTACGTGGCCACCACGTCGGTCGACGACGAGCTGAGCCAGCGCTTCACCGAGCAGGCGATGCCGCTGTTGGATCAGCTCTACGCCGCCGCGCTGCGGATGACGCGCAACCCGGCGGACGCCGAGGATCTGGTCCAGGAGACGTTCCTCAAGGCCTACGCCGCCTTCGGCAGCTTCACCCAGGGAACGAATCTGCGGGCCTGGCTGTACCGCATCCTGACCAACACCTACATCAACGGCTACCGCAAGAAGCAGCGCCAGCCGATCGTCAGCGGCACCGACGAGATCACCGACTGGCAGCTGGCGGCCGCCGAGTCGCACACGTCGACCGGACTGCGGTCCGCGGAGATGGATGCTCTCGACCGGCTGCCCGACTCCGACGTCAAGGAAGCGCTGCAGGAATTGCCGGAGGACTTCCGGCTCGCGGTGTACCTGGCCGATGTCGAGGGATTCGCCTACAAGGAGATCGCCGAGATCATGGGAACCCCGCTGGGGACCGTGATGTCCAGGCTGCACCGCGGTCGGCGCCAACTGCGCGACCTGTTGACCGCGTATGCCACGGAACGGGGATTCCTCCGGCCGAAGCCGGAGTCGACGGCAGATGCCGATGCAGAGCCGGTATCGGTCGCTGCGAGCGGCGGTCAGCGGGGAAGAGAACGCCACCAACGTCGGGGACGGACGAAGGGAAGGTCGCGGCGATGGCCTGCGGTGACCCGATGGAGGACTCCCAGTGCTCGGGCGTCCTGCGCGATGTCTGGCTGTTCCTGGACGACGAGATGGACCAGGAGAACCGGGCCAAGGTGCAGCAGCACCTGGACGAGTGTTCACCGTGCCTGGTCGAGGCCGGCCTGGACCAGAAGCTGAAGGAGCTGCTGCACCGCAAGTGCGGCGGCGATCGGGCTCCCGAGCAACTGCGTCAGCGACTGGTCGCGACGCTCAGCTCGGTGCGGGTCACCGCGGTGACCGAAGACGGCGTCGAGGAGCTGACGGTGCGATCCGTCCAGGTGACGCAGCGCCCCCCGGGCTGAGCTGATCATCCACAGCGGTCACCGTCGTGCCGCAGTACGTCGCAACAGCAAGGAAAAGGCCGGCAGTTCCTCGACATCTCGAGGGGCTGCCGGCCTTCAGGGCCGTTGATCTCAAGGCCGTTGATCACCAGGGACGTTGATCGTCCGGAACGGCGATCGTCAGGAATTGGGACGATTGCCGTGGTTGGCGCCGTTCTTCTTGCGGGACTTCTTCTTGCGACCGCGCTTGCTCATGGGTCCTCCGATGCTGGATATCGCGGCTGGCTCCTGCGGAGTTCTCTCTGCTGAGGATTCCACGCGGCGATGCTGTCGAAATGCTGCAGCCGCCACCGGGTCGGTCGCGGCATCGTCGCCATTTTGCCACGTCGGCGGGCAGTCGACGGCCGTTCGGGCGACTGCCGGACACCCGGGACGCGTGTGACGCGAGCCGCGTCGCGGGATGAAAGGATGGCTGCCAGTCCCCGGGTCCGGCACACCGCCGGGCGGGGTGGGTGTGCCGACCCGGCATCCCGTACCCATTTGCGAGAGGAAAACGACGATGGCCGAAGAAGTCCGCGCCGAGATGGTGGCCAACGTCTGGAAGGTGCTGGTCGCCGAGGGCGACGAGGTGGCCGACGGGGACACCCTGGTGATCCTGGAATCGATGAAGATGGAGATCCCGGTGCTGGCCGAGGTCGACGGCACCGTCTCCAAGCTCGCCGTGCAGGAGGGTGGCCTGGTCAAGGAGGGCGACCTGATCGCCGAGATCTCCTGACGGCAGTTTCTTTCCGCGCCGACTCCGGCAGCTGGCCGGCAGCGACGGGCCGGCACTCCGGCGACGTCATCGCGGGTTGACCGCACCTCTTCGGTGATCCCCCCGTCGTCGATGTCGTCGACGGCACTCGACCAATCACACCTGGAACCGCCCACACATGTCGACCCTGTCCGATGTCCTCGCCGAGCACTCGGTGTTGTCCGGCTCGGCGGTGGCACACCTGCAGGCGGTGGTGTCCGAGTGGCAACTGTTGGCGGACCTGTCGTTCTCCGATCTGCTGCTCTGGGTGCCGACGGACGGGCAGGAGCTGGTCTGCGCCGCCCAGGCCAGGCCGACCACCGGCGTCACCGCCTTCGTCGACGACCGGGTCTCGGCGGTCATCGCCTTCGCCGATTTCCCGCTGCTCCGGCACGCCTGGGAAGAGGAACGGGTGATGTCGGAGGAGCCGCCGGTCGACGCACCGCGGAGCTTCATCCGGCGGCAGGTGATCCCGGTGCGCTACCTGGACGAGGTGGTCGCCGTCATCGAACGGGACACCAGCAGCATGGTCGGACGCGAGGGCAGCCTGCTGGAGACCGCCTATGTGGATGCCGCCGACGACCTTTTCCAGATGGTCTCCGACGGGACGTTCCCGCCGCACGACCATCCCGGCGAGATGCACACCGGGCCGCGGGCGGGCGACGGGCTGCTCCGGCTCGACGCCGACGGCACGGTCGTCTACGTCAGCCCGAACGCGCTGTCGGCGTACCACCGACTCGCCTACAACGGCGAGGTGATCGGGCAGCGGCTCAGCGCGCTGACCCGGCCGTTGATCGACGATCCGTTCGACGCCGCGGAACTGGACGAGCGGATCAGTGGGGCCGTGCAGGGCAGGGCGAGCCTGCGGATGGAGGTCGAGGCCAAGGCCGCCACGGTGCTGTTCCGGGCGCTGCCGCTGCGGCCGCACGGCCGGCCGTCGGGCGCGCTCGTGCTGGTCCGCGATGTCACCGAGGTGCGCCGGCGGGACCGGGCATTGCTGTCGAAGGACGCCACCATCCGGGAGATCCACCACCGGGTGAAGAACAACCTGCAGACGGTGGCCGCGCTGCTGCGCATGCAGGCCCGCCGCTCGGGGGATCCGTCGGTCCAGCAGGCGCTGAGCGAATCCGTGCGCCGGGTCGCCTCGATCGCCATGGTGCACGAGACGCTGTCCACCTCACCCGACGATCGGGTGGATCTGGACCAGATCGTGGACCGGTTGGTGCCGATGATCTCCGATGTGGCGGCGGCCGAGACCTCCGCCCGGGTGCGCCGGTTCGGGACCTTCGGCATCCTGGGCGCCGAGCTGGCGACACCGTTGGTGATGGTGTTGGCCGAGGTCGTGCAGAACGCGCTGCAGCACGCCTTCGTCCCGGAGACACCGGGCGGTCTGGTCTCGATCACGGTCGAGCGGTCGGCCAAGGAACTCGACATCGTGGTCAGTGACGACGGGATCGGCCTGCCGGACGGCTTCGCCGTGGAGAACGCATCCGGTCTCGGCCTGCAGATCGTGCGCACGCTGGTCGAGGCCGAATTGCTCGGTTCGATCGAGATGGATACCAACCCGTCGGAGGCCGGTACCAGCGTCCGGATCGTGATCCCGTTGCGGGGGCGCAGCTGAAAAAGCCCCGGAGTTTCCTCCGGGGCTTTCGTCATCGACCGGAATTCGTCTCCGGTGCGGAAGTCAGCGGGAGGTCAGAGGCTCCGGGCCCTGGCCCGCGCGCGCCGACGCTTGAGAGAGCGACGCTCGTCCTCGCTCATTGCGCCCCAGACGCCTGCGTCCTGACCGGTCTCCAGAGCCCAGCTCAAGCACTCACTCGTCACGGGGCAACGCTGGCAGACGGCCTTTGCTTCGGCGATCTGCAGCAGGGCCGGTCCGGAGTTGCCGACGGGGAAAAAGAGTTCGGGGTCTTCGTCGCGACAGATCGCGCGGTGACGCCAGTCCATGGGTGTGTACTCCTCGGTGCATCGCCGGAGTCGTATTCCGGCTGGGTATCGGAGGTCGGTGTTCGCGGGGTCACCGCACGACCTTGTGAATGGTTTCACATGAGACGGTTGTGTCAAGGGTTTGTCACGCCGGGGTTACGGACGTCACGTCAGGATGGATCAGCTCGTGGCCCCAACGACCATCATGCCTGTTCATCACGATTCAGAACAGGGTTGGCGGCAAAATGCCGGGCACATCACTGGACCCGGGCGTTGCGGTCAGACTACTAACCGCAGAGCGTTCGGAACAGAGGAAAACTCCATCTCATTCCTTTTGCCAAGGTAATCACCATCCGCCTGCATTCCCACCGGCTCGGTGCACCTGACCTTCGCCCATGGCTCGTCGTTGGCCCGGATGATGTGTTTGGAGTGCCCGGTCCGGCCGGTGAGCAGCTCACCGGCGGCCAGCAGACCCATCGGCAGGCTCATGTTCGTGACGGCGAAGATGCCAAGGCCGGTGCTGGCCGAAATGCCGGGGTTGGTGCGTACCGGGCGGTTCCCGAAGTAGGTCCAGGGATCGACATTGGAGACGAACACCAGGTGCGCGCCGACGATGGGGTCGCGGCCCGGCAGCTCCAGCGTCAGTCGGGGATGGCGCCGATCCGATCGGAAGAACCGGGCGATCGTCATCCGGACGTGCATCGCGTTGGAGATCTCGCTGCCCGCGTGCCGACGCTTTTCGACCGCGTGCACGGCCTCGGCATCCAGTCCGAGGCCGGCGTTGAAGGTGAAGTACCGGTCGCCGGCCAGCCCCAGGGAAACGATCCGGGTGCGATGGCCGGCCAGTGCCTCGAGGATCTGTTCGGTCGCGATGGTCGGGTCCGGGTCGATGCCCAGCGCCCGGGCGAAGACGTTCGTCGAGCCACCGGGCACCACGGCCAGCAGCGGGATGTCCGGCCGGACCCCGCGGTACATCAGTCCGTTGACCACCTCGTTGACGGTGCCGTCGCCGCCGTGCACCACGACGACGTCGACGCCACTGTCCGCGGCGGCCGCGGCCAGGTGTGCCGCATGTCCGCGGTTCTCCGTCCTGGCGACCTGCAGGGACATCTGACCGGCCAGCGCGCGCGCGAGCAGATCGCGGCGCCGCTCATTGGTCGAGGTCGCGTGGGGATTGACGATCAGGAGTGCGCGCATCGTCGGGAAGCGTACGTGCCGCTCGGGGGTCGACGGCCCGCCTGGTGCCGGAGCAGCGGCTCGGTGCGCGGGGCCGGCGTCCGGCGGTGGGTAGCGTGATCGGTGTGAGTCCCACCGCGGATCGGTCCCCGTTCGAGGACCCACAGCAGTACAGCGACCCGCCGCCGATCAGCATCCCGCCGCCGCGGCCGGTGGTGATCGCCGGGATGCTGGTCCTGCTCGAGGGATTCGGGCTGCTGATCCTGGCGGGTGCGACCCTGATCTCCGGACTGGCCGAGGGCATTGCGATCGGCCGCACCCTCGCCCAGACCGCCTACTACCTGGTGCTGGCGTTGCTGCTGGCGGCCTGCGCCAACGGGGTGCTGCGCGGACGGCGGTGGGGACGAACCCCGTGTCTGGTGGCGCAGGCCGTGCTGGTGTTGGTCGGCATCTGGCTGATCGTGCCGAGCGAGCGCTACGGCTGGGGTGTCGGCTTGGTCCTGCTCGGCGGGGTGACCGGATATCTGCTGGTCAGCCGGCCGGCGAACGCCTGGATCAACCGATTTCCGCTGCCCTTCGCAGAGCCGGACCAGTGAGCCGGAACACCGTCCAGCCGTCCATCGGCTCGGCGCCCAGCGAGCGGTAGAACGCGATCGACGGGGCGTTCCAGTCCAGCACCGACCATTCCACCCGGGCATAACCGCGTTCGTCCGCGATGGTCGGCCAACCCGGTGAGCAATGCCCGGCCCAGCCCCGAACCGCGTTGGTCCGGGCGGACGTAGAGGTCCTCGAGGTAGATCCCGTGCACGCCTTCCCAGGTGGAGAAGTTCAGGAAGTAGAGCGCGTAGCCGACGACGTTCCGCTCGGGATCCTCGGCGACCAGCCCGAACAACGCCGGCGTCGGCCCGAACAACGCATTCTGCAGCTGCTCGGTGGTCCAGGTGGCACAGCTCGCGCAGCCGCTCGTACTCGGCGAGTTCGTAGACCAGGTCGACGACGGTGGGGACGTCGGCGGCCTCGATCGGCCGGATCCGCGGGTCAGGCATGCCCCAACCCTGCGGCGCTCGCGACGGCCGTGTCCTCGGACTCCTCGTCCTCATCCTCGTGCTGGTTGATGTGCGGCGGCCGGAACGGCACCACGTTGGCGTGCTCGATGCAGGGCGCGTCGTGATACGTGCCGAGGATGGTGATCGCCGCGGGATTCATCAGGATCATGCCGCCGTTGGCCACCGGCAGCCCGACCCAACGCATGGCCAGCACCCGGGAGATGTGCCCGTGGCAGAACAGGGCGACGTCGCCCCGGTGCAGCTTCTCCTTGGCCTTCTCCAGCACCCGGTCGCAGCGGACGGCGACGTCCTCGGGGGATTCCCCACCGGGCGCGCCGTCGACGAAGATCGACCATCCGGGGTTGGTCTGGTGGATCTCCTTGCTGGTGATGCCCTCGTAGTCGCCGTAGGCCCACTCGGCCAGGTCGTCGACGATCTTGTTCACGTGCAGACCGGCCAGCGCCGCGGTGCGCTGCGCCCGCAGCCGCGGGCTGCTCCACACCGTTGCCGGCTCGAGGTCCAGCCCCCACAACAGACTGGGGATGGACATCGCCTGATGGACGCCCTCGTCGGTCAGGTCGATGTCGGTGGTCGAGGTGTGTCGGCCACTCTTGCTCCACTCCGTCTGGCCGTGCCTGATCAGCGCAATCCTGTGTGCCATGGGGGCCTTCCGGCTGGTGGGGGTGACTGCTCAGGACAGTGACGCGATGTACTGCCGGCAGGCGTCCCAGGTGGGCAGCAACCCGGATTCCGCCGCCTGCTCGAGGGTGGGCGCGGCGGTGTCCTTGTCGGACATCAGGAAGTCGACGCCGTCGGGCAGCGCCAGTCCGAGCTTCGGGTCGACCGGGGTGATCCCGTGCTCGCGGCCCGGCGCGTACCCGGTGGAGCACAGGTAGGCCAACGTCGAGTCGTCCTCGAGGGCGAGGAAGGCATGTCCGACGCCCTCCGGGAGGTAGACCGCGCGGCGGTGCTCGGAGTCCAGCCGCACCGCGTCGGTGACACCGAACGTCGGTGAGCCGACCCGCACGTCCACCACGAAGTCGATGACCGCGCCACGGGGGCAGGAGACGTACTTGGCCTGACCGGGTGGGACGTCGGCGAAGTGCACGCCACGCAGGGTGCCGGCCTTGGAGACCGAGAGGTTGGCCTGGGCCAGCGTCATCGGATGACCGATCGCCTCGACCAGCTTCTCGACCTTGAACCACTCGAGGAAGAGCCCCCTGTCGTCGCCGTGTTGGACGGGCGTGAATTCGAACGCCCCTGGTACCTGAAGTTCGCGAACCTGCATGGCGCGGATCCTAGCCGGGCGTCCGCCCCTTGACCGGTGGGGACCGGACGTGCAGCGTGAGCGGTATGACGCTGCTGACTTCGCCCGAGATCGCCGATGCCCTGGAGAAATTGCCGGGGTGGGGCGGCGACACCACCGACATCCGGTGCCGGTATGCCGCCAAGGATTTCCCCGGCGCCATCGCGCTCGTCGACGTCGTGGCGACCGCGGCCGAGGACGCCGATCATCACCCGGACATCGACATCCGGTGGCGTGAGGTGCTGTTTGTGCTGGCCACCCATTCCGAGGGCGGCGTGACGGCGAAGGACGTGGAGATGGCGCGGACCATCGACGGTCTGGCCCGGCAATCCGGCGCGGCGCCGGCCGGCGGCTGACCCGTCGGATCCCCGGTGGGGTGAGCGCCCGGCGACACGCGGGGTCGGGCAGGCGATTGGGATTCCCGGCCCACGTCCGGCAAGATGTTGAACACCCACCAGCACGTCGCATCACCCGCACCACCGAACAGCCCGATTGGACCGATCAGGCCGAGCGGCCCCGGCAGTCGATGTCCCACCGTGACCGACTGTCGTCGCCGAGCGGAGCGAGCCGCCATCGCGGCGCACATCAGCGCCCGACAGCCCGCTTCCCACCCCCTCTCCCGGACCGCTGTCGCCTCGTTGCGGTGCGCCCGGAGGATCCGCCTGCAGCCCGAGTCCGGAGTTGACCATGCTCACCACCACCGATCCCGCCGCCGACCCGACCAGATTGCCGGCCGGCGTCGCCGTCGACGCCGTCCTGCCGCGGGCCGCCGGGCCGGCCGGGTTCACCGCCGAGGACGTCCTCGAGGCGCACCGCGGCGGCAAGCTCTCCGTCGCACTGCGGGCCCCGCTGCTCGACCGGCGCGATCTGTCGATGCTCTACACGCCCGGGGGTCGCGGGGGTGTCGAGCCTGATCGCCGCGGAACCGTCGGCGGCGCGGGACTACACCTGGGCGTCCCGGGTGGTGGCCGTGGTGTCCGACGGCACCGCGGTGCTGGGCCTGGGCGACATCGGGCCGAAGGCGTCGTTGCCGGTGATGGAGGGCAAGTCGGCGTTGATGAAGGCCTTTGCCGGGCTGGATTCGGTGCCGATCGTGCTGAGCACCACCGATCCCGATGAGATCGTCGCGGCGGTCACCGCGATCGCACCGTCCTTCGGCGCGATCAACCTGGAGGACATCTCCGCCCCCCGGTGCTTCGAGGTCGAACAGCGACTGGTCGAGGCGCTGGACATCCCGGTGATGCACGACGACCAACACGGCACCGCCGTGGTGGTGCTGGCGGCGTTGATGAATGCCGCCTCGGTCATCTCGCGGGTGATGGTCGATCTGCGGGTGGTGATCGCCGGCGCCGGAGCGGCCGGCATCGCCTGCGCCAAGATCCTGCTCGCGGCCGGCATCAAGGATCTGATCGTGGTGGATTCCAAGGGCGTGCTGTCCGTGGGTCGGGACGGCATGCATCCGGTCAAGCAGGAGATGGCCGAGCGCAGCAATCCCCGCGGGGTGGTGGGCGGACTGGCCGACGCGCTGGCCGGCGCCGACGTGTTCATCGGGGTGTCCGGCGGGAGCGTCGATCCGGCGCTGGTCTCCACCATGGGCGATCAGCCGATCGTGTTCGCGCTGGCCAATCCCACCCCGGAGATCGATCCCACCGCCGCGATCGCGCACGGCGCCGCGGTGGTCGCCACCGGCCGCAGCGATTTCGCCAACCAGATCAACAACGTGCTGGCGTTTCCCGGAATCTTCCTGGGCGCGTTGGACTGTGGTGCCAAGCGGATCACCGAGGGGATGAAGGTGGCCGCGTCCGGCGCCATCTGCGCCGCCGTCCCCGGCCGCGCCGTCGCCGACCGGATCGTGCCCGATCCGTTCACTCCCGGCCTGGCCAGGATGGTCGCGGACGCCGTGATCTCGGCCGCCCGCGCCGAGGGCGTCGCGCAGTGACGCCCACCGAGCTGCCGGGGTCGTAACCAACCCCGGTCACCACCCGCGGCCCCCGTCCACCACCCAGGACGGGGGCCGCGGGCTTTCTCCGGGTCGCTCAGGACGGCAGCCGCCCGCCGATCGACTCGGTGACCTCGCGGGCGCTGCGCCGCACCGGATCGGCCAGTTCGGCGAAATCCCGGTCGCACCGCGGTTCGTCCGGTGCCGCGCATCGGTGACCCACCGTGATGCCGACGGCGGCGATGGGCACCGCGTTGTGGTCGAACACCGGTGCGGCGACGGAGGCTGTCCCGGCGGACACCCGGCCGTCCTCGATCGCCCACCCACGACGGCGGACCGCCGCCAGATCCCTGCGCAACGCAGGCAGGGAACCGGGGCCGCGACCGGTCCGGTCGACGAAGGCGATCCGATCCGGGAACAACGCCCGGACCTGCTCGGCCGGCAGGTGCGCCAGGATCGACAGGCCCGTCGCGGTCAACGCCGCCGGCAGCCGCACCCCGACCTCGGTGACCAGGGTCGGTCCGTGCACGCCGGCCTTGTCCTTGGCCAGGTAGAGCGTCTGGGCGCCGTGCAGTACTCCCAGGTGCGCGGTCGCCCCGGTCCGCAGGCAGAGCCGGGCCAGCACCGGGCGACCGACCCGCTCGAGCGGCTCACCCCGCAGGTAGGCGCTGCCGATCTCGAAGGCGACCAGGCCGAGGCCCCAGCGGCGCTCGGTCGGCAGGTGCACGGCGAAGCCGGCGGCCGCGAGTTCGGTCAGCAGCTCGTAGGTGGTGGATCGGGGCAGTCCCAGTTCGCGGGCGATGGTGCCCGCCGAGATCGGCGTCGCTCTCGATCCCAGCAGGCGCAGCACCGCGAGGCCGCGGCGGAGCGCCGGAGCCGGTCCGGCCGCGGCGGCCGTCAGCGCTGGTCGGGCATCCGGGGTGACCGCGGGCGAGGGCATCTGTCCGGTATACCGGACAGAAGTCGGCGGCGCCCTCTCGCGCTGCCCGGCCGAACGGCATCAAATGAAGCGGTGACCGTCCACCACCACTCCCCAGCCCGCACTGCCGGCGTCGGTGCACCCGCCCCTGAAGCAGATCGGCGTGGGCCTGCGGCCGGCGACCCGATCGAGCTCGTCGTCGGCCCGCTGGCGTTCGACCAGGTCGTCGCGGTGGCCAGACACGGCCGGCCGGTGGCGCTCGGCACCGACTCAGTGGCCGCGATGACCAGCTCACGCGACATCGTCGATCGCCTCGCCGACGACGTCGCGCCCGCATTACGGAATCTCCACCGGGTTCGGTGCGCTGGCCACCACGTCGATCCCGCCGCATCGTCGGGCTGCGCTGCAGACCTCCTTGATCCGCTCGCACGCCGCCGGCAGCGGTGAACCGGTGGAGCGGGAGGTGGTGCGCGCCCTGATGCTGCTGCGGCTGGCCACCCTGGCCCGCGGCCGCACCGGGATCCGGCCGGAGACCGCCGCGGCGCTGGCCCGGATGTTGAGCGCCGGGATCACCCCGATCGTGCCGGAGTACGGGTCGCTGGGCTGCTCCGGCGACCTCGCCCCGCTGGCGGCGGTCGCCCTCGCGCTGATCGGCGAGGGGGACGTCATCGATCAGCGGGGGCGTCGCCGCCCGGCCGCCGATGCGCTCGCCGAAGCGGGCCTGACCCCGGTGGTGCTGGCCGAGAAGGAGGGCCTTGCGCTGATCAACGGCACCGACGGGATGCTCGGCATGCTGGTGATGGCCATCGACGATCTGGAGATGTTGCTGGACGCCGCCGATCTCGCCGCCGCGATGTCGGTGGAGGCGCTGATGGGAACCGATCGGGTGTTCGCCGCCGAACTCCAGACGCTGCGTCCGCAGGCCGGGCAGGCCGTCAGCGCGGCCCGGATCCTGGCCGCCCTCGCGGGTTCGGAGATCGTCGCGTCGCACGCCGGCGACAAGGACACCAGGGTCCAGGACGCCTATTCATTGCGCTGCTCGCCAGCGGTGCACGGCACGGCCAGGGACACCCTGGCGCATGCCGCCGTCATCGCCGATCGGGAACTGGCCAGCTCCATCGACAACCCGGTGGTCCTGCCCGACGGGCGGGTGGAATCGAACGGCAACTTCCATGGCGCGCCGGTCGCGGCCGTGCTGGATTTCCTGGCCATCTCGGTCGCCGATGTCGCCGGCATCTGCGAGCGCCGCACCGACCGGATGCTGGACGCCTCCCGATCGCAGGGCCTGCCACCGTTTCTCGCGCACGAGGTCGGGGTCGACTCCGGGCACATGATCGCCCAGTACACCCAGGCCGGCATCGTCTCGGAGTTGAAGCGACTGGCCGTTCCGGCGTCGGTGGACTCGATCCCGTCGTCGGCGATGCAGGAGGACCACGTCTCGATGGGCTGGCACGCCGGACGCAAACTGCGGCGGGCGGTCGACGGGCTACGGCGGGTGATCGCCATCGAGATCCTCACCGCAGCAAGAGCATTGGACTTCCGCGCACCGCTGACGCCCGGCCCGGTCACCGCTGCGGTCCGTGACGTCGTGCGGACCAGGGTGGCCGGGCCAGGCCCGGACCGCCATCTCGGACCCGAGATCGACGCCGTCGTCGACCTGCTCGCCGACGGATCGATCGTGGCTGCAGCGCAACAGCTTCGAAACACCGACCAGCAGAATGCCGACCGACTTCTCGACAGGGAGAACTGAGATGACCACCGCACTGCCGACGACCGCCGGAACGCCTGCCGGACCGGGCCCGCGACCCGTCCGGGCCGCGCGCGGCACCACGCTGACCGCGAAGAGCTGGTCGACCGAGGCGCCCCTGCGCATGCTCTGCAACAACCTCGATCCCGAGGTCGCCGAGGAGCCGGACAAGCTCGTCGTCTACGGCGGGACCGGCAAGGCCGCCCGCAACTGGGCCAGCTTCGACGCGATCTGCCGCACCCTCACCGATCTCGAGCGGGACGAGACCCTGCTGGTCCAGTCCGGCAAACCGGTCGGTGTGCTGCGCACCCACGAGTGGGCACCGCGGGTGCTGATCGCCAACTCGAACCTGGTGGGGGATTGGGCGAACTGGCCGGAGTTCCGGCGGCTGGAGGCCATGGGTCTGACCATGTACGGCCAGATGACGGCCGGCTCGTGGATCTACATCGGGTCGCAGGGCATCGTGCAGGGCACCTACGAGACGTTCTCCGCCGTGGCCGAGAAGCTGGCCACCGGGCGCGGTGAGCCGGGTAGCTCGGCCGGTGCGAGTCTGGCCGGAACCCTGACGGTCACCGCCGGTCTCGGCGGAATGGGCGGCGCGCAGCCGCTTGCGGTCACGATGAACGGCGGCACCGTGCTGTGCATCGAGTGCGACCCGAGTCGCGCCCAGAAACGTCTGGCCACCAGGTATCTCGACGTCGTCGCCGACGACCTCGAGCACGGCATCGCGCTCGCCCTGGACGCCAAGAAGCACCGCAGGGCCGTCTCCATCGCCGTGATCGGCAATGCGGCCGAGATCCTGCCCGAACTGCTCCGGCGGGGGGTGGAGATCGACATCGTCACCGACCAGACCAGTGCGCACGATCCGTTGGCGTACCTGCCGATCGGGGTCGAGCTGGCGGACTGGCACGACTACGCGGCGGCCAAGCCCGAGGAGTTCACCGATCGGGCGCGGTCGTCGATGGCCACCCACGTGGAGGCGATGGTCGGCTTCCAGGACGCCGGGGCCGAGGTGTTCGACTACGGCAACTCGATCCGCGGTGAGGCGCAGTTGGCCGGCTACGCCAGAGCCTTCGACTTCCCCGGGTTCGTCCCGGCCTACATCAGGCCGCTGTTCTGCGCCGGCAAGGGGCCGTTCCGCTGGGCCGCGCTGTCCGGCGACCCGGCCGACATCCACGCCACGGACAAGGCGGTGAAACGGTTGTTCCCGGACAACGACAGCCTGCAACGCTGGATGCGATTGGCGCCGGAACGCATTGCTTTCCAAGGCCTTCCGGCCCGCATCTGCTGGCTCGGCGCCGGCGAGCGGGACAAGGCAGGGCTGGAGTTCAACTCCATGGTCGCCTCCGGCGAGCTGTCGGCCCCGGTGGTCATCGGCCGCGACCACCTGGACGCCGGTTCGGTGGCCTCCCCGTACCGGGAGACCGAGGCGATGGCCGACGGCAGTGATGCGATCGCCGACTGGCCTCTGCTCAACGCGTTGGTCAGCACCGCTTCTGGCGCGAGTTGGGTGTCGATCCATCACGGCGGCGGAGTGGGCATCGGCCGGTCGATCCATGCCGGTCAGGTGACGGTCGCCGACGGCACTGAGCTGGCCGCGCAGAAGGTCGAGCGGGTGCTGACCAACGACCCGGCGATGGGCGTCCTGCGGCACGTCGACGCCGGATACCCGGAGGCCGATGCCGCAGCGGCGGCCAACCACCTGACGATCCCGATGCACTCCACGGCGGGCGACGGGAGCGACGCATGAGGAATGGGCTGCAGGACGCCGACGCCAGCCGGTTCGGCACGACCTGGGCCGACCTGGCCGGCGTCGGTCGGGACCGGGTGCGCGGTGGCTACTCCCGGCATGTGTTCGACGATGCCGAGATGCAACTGCGGCAGTGGTTCGGCGAGCAGGCGCAACGCCGCGGCCTCGAGGTCGAGAACGACCGGAACGGCAACGTCTGGGCGTGGTGGGGGATACCCGGCCCGGGCGCCGTGGTGACCGGGTCGCACCTGGACTCGGTGCCGGGCGGCGGTGCGTTCGACGGGCCGCTCGGCGTGGTGTCCGGCCTGCTGGCCGTGGACGAGCTGCGGGTACGCGGGGTCTCGCCGGCCCGACCACTGGCCATCGCCTGTTTCGCGGAGGAGGAGGGCGGCCGGTTCGGCCTGCCCTGCATGGGTTCCCGGTTGATGACCGGAGCCGTCGATGCCGACCAGGTGCGGCGGCTGCACGATCAGGATGGGGTGTCGGTGGCCGACGCCGCCCGGCGGGTCGGTCTCGATCCGTCGACCATGGGCCCGGACCCGGCCCGGCTGGCCAGCATCGGCACCTTCGTCGAACTGCACGTGGAGCAGGGCAGGTTGCTGCAGACCGCCGACCCCACGGCGGTTGTCGGGGTCGGATCGGAAATCCTCGCACACGGCCGCTGGCGGATCACCGTCACCGGCCAGGGCAATCACGCCGGCACCACCCGGCCTGCCGATCGCCGGGATCCGATGGTTCCGGCCGCGGCCGCCGTCCTGGCGGCCCGCCGGGCGATGAGCGAGTACGACGGAGCCGTGGCGACCATCGGCCGGATCAACCCGATCCCCGGCGGTACCAACGTGATCGCCTCGACCGTGCAGCTGTGGCTCGATGTCCGTCACGAGTCGGCCGTCGGTGACCGCCGCCATCGTCGACTCGATCGTCGCCGCCGTCCGGGAGGAGGCCGCCGCGGAACGCTGCATCTCGGTGATGGTGCAACGGGAATCGATGACCGAGCGGGTGTCGTTCGATCCCGGGCTCGGCCTGCAACTGTCCGAACTGCTGTCCGCTCCGGTGATCCCGACCGGTGCCGGCCACGATGCCGGCGTGTTCTCGGCGCACGTCCCGTCGGCGATGCTGTTCGTGCGCAACCCGAGCGGGGTGTCGCACGCCCCGGAGGAACACGCCGACGCCGCGGATTGCCTGGTCGGCATCGGCGCCTTGGCCGACGTGCTGGAGAACCTGGTCAAGTGAGCGCTCGATGCCGGCCCGTCACGGACCGTGTACCGCTGCGCCGCGGCCCTGGTCGACGGCGAGGTCCGTCCGGACGTCGACATCGCCTGCGCCGACGGCATCATCGAGTCGATCACCCCGGCCGACGGCTCGGGCTCGAATCCGGGGTCGAACGGCTGCCCGGCCTGGTGGTGCCCGGCTTCGCCGACGCGCACTCGCACATCTTCCACCGCGGGCTGCGGGGGCGGACCCATGACGGATCCGGCACCTTCTGGACCTGGCGGGACCGGATGTACGGGCTGGCCGGCCGGCTGAACCCGGACAGCCTGCGGGAGTTGGCCTTTGCCGGCTACCTGGAGCTGCTGTGTGCCGGTTACACCGCGGTGGGGGAGTTCCACTACCTGCATCACCCGCCGGGCGGCGGCCGGTACACCGAACCGAACGCCATGGGGTTGGCGGTGGCCGACGCCGCCCAGCGGGCCGGCATCGAGCCTCACCCTGCTGGACATCGCCTACCTCGCAGGTGGCTTCGGGGTCCCGGTGAACGAGGTGCAGCAACGATTCTCCGACGGCACAGCGGGATCCTGGGCCGATCGGGTGGCCGAGCTGCCCGACAGCATCCGGGTGGGCGTGGGGATCCACTCCGTCCGTGCGGTGCCGTTCGCCGAGATGCCGACCGTGGTGCAGGCGGCCGGCGATGACCGCGTCCTGCACGTGCACCTGTCCGAGCAGCCGGCGGAGAACGCGGACTGCCTGGCAGCGACCGGGCTGACCCCGACCGGCCTGCTGGCGGCGGCCGGGGCGCTCGGTCCGCGGACCGCGGTGGTCCACGGCACTCATCTGACCGACGACGACATCGCGCTGTTGGGTGGGGCCGGCTGCTCGGTGGTGATCTGCCCGACCACCGAGGCCGATCTCGCGGACGGTCTGCCGGCCGCCGCGCGGCTGGCCGGCGCCGGAGCGTCGCTGTCGCTGGGCGGTGATCAGCAGGTGGTGGTCGATCCCTTCGCTCAGGCCCGGGGGCTGGAGTACGGCGAGCGGCTGGCCGGCGGGCGGCGCGGCGTGTTCGAACCCGCTGCCCTGTGGACCGCTGCTCTGGGGTCATCCCATGCCGCGATCGGGTCGCCAGGCGGGGTCCTGAAGGTGGGCGCGCCGGCCGACCTGGTGGCGGTCCGGACCGACAGCGTTCGCACGGCGGGTGCCGAGCTCGAACAGCTGGTCATGTGCGCGACCGCCGCGGATGTCGAGGTGGTGGTGGTCGGCGGATTGATCCAGGTGCGATCCGGGAACCATGTCCGGTACGGCGATCCGGGACCCCTGGTGGCCGCGGCGATCGAGAATGCCTGGAGGTGAGCGTGTCCCTTTCGGCCCTCACGCGGACCGACCCGGCTTCCCGGCAATCGACGGTGCTGCACGGCATCTCGGAACTGGTGACCAACGACCCGACGGCGGGACCCGGCCTGCTGGGTCTGCTGCCCGATGCGGCAGTGGTGATCAAGGACGGGCTGATCGAGTGGGTCGGATCGGCCGCGTCCGCGCCGCCGGCCGATGTCGCCGTCGACCTCGGTGGTCGGGCGGTCCTGCCCGGATGGGTGGACTCGCACTCGCACGTGGTGTTCGCCGGCGACCGGGCGGCGGAGTTCTCGGCCCGGATGGCGGGAACGCCGTATCGCGCCGGCGGGATGCAGGCGACGGTGGCCGCCACCCGCGAGGCCACCGAACCGGAGTTGCTGGCGGTCGCCCGCCGGCACCGCCGGGAGATGATCGCGGGCGGCACCACCTACATGGAGACCAAGACCGGCTACGGGCTCACCACCCACGACGAGCTGCGCGCAGCGCGCACCGCGAAGGCGGCCGGGTTCGACGAGATCACTTTCCTGGGAGCACATGTCGTGCCACCGGAGTTCGCCAAGGACCCCGACGCCTACCTCGACCTGGTCTGCGGCCCGATGCTCGATGCCGTCGCGCCCCAGGTCGGATGGATCGATGTGTTCTGCGAGACCGGCGCTTTCGACGAGGCGCAGACAAGGCGGGTGCTCGCGGCCGGGACCCGTAAGGGACTCGGACTCCGGGTCCACGGGAACCAGTTGTCGACCGGGCCCGGGGTGCGGATCGCGGTGGACACCGGCGCCGCATCGGTGGACCACTGCACGTTTCTCACCGATGCCGACATCGACGCGTTGGCCGTCTCCAGCACGGTGGCGACCCTGCTGCCCGCCTGCGACCTGTCCACCCGCCAGCCGCCGGCTCCCGGTCGGGCCCTGGCCGACGCCGGCGCCCGGATCGCGTTGGCGTCCAACTGCAATCCCGGCTCGTCCTACACGTCTTCGATGAATCTCGTTGTCGCACTGGGCGTGCTGCTCTGCCAACTCACCACCCAGGAAGCCGTGTACGCGGCGACCGCCGGCGGCGCCGCGGCCCTGCGGCGCACCGACATCGGAACGGTCCGGGTGGGCGCCCGCGCCGACCTGCACGTGCTGGACGCCCCCTCGCACGACTACCTGGCCTACCGGGTCGGCGTGCCGCTCACCTATGCGGTCTACCGCAACGGGATTCCGGAGGTGCCCCCGCCGATCGGCGGGTGAACACCCTCAGTCCCGGCGGGTTCAGCCGCGGGTGGCCGCCGACGATGACGGTTCGGGCACAGCGCAGGAGTCGTCCTCGCAGATCGCAGCGTCGTCGCCGACCACGGTGAGCGGCTGGGCTTCTGCCCATGCGGTGTCGAGAACCTGGCTGAAGACCGCGGTTTCCTGCGCCCCGGACACGGCGTACTTGCGGTCGAAGACGAAGAACGGCACACCGGTGGCGCCGAACGCCCTGGCCAGCGCGATGTCGGCGTCGACCTCCGCGGTGAACGCATCACCGTCGAGGATGTCGGCAGCCTCGGCCTCGTCCAGCCCGACCTCGACGGCAAGGCGGAGCAGCTCGTCGCGGTCGCCGATCCGGACACCTTCGGAGAAGTAGCCGCGCATCAGCCGTTCGGTGAGCGCATTGCCCAGATCCCTGGTCGCAGCGAAGTGCAGCAGGCGGTGCGCCCGGAACGTGTTGGCCGGGTGGGCATCCTGCAGCTGGAAATCCAGGCCGGCGGTCGCGGCCATGTCCGAGACCCGGTCGTTCATCGCCCGTGCCTGCTCGAGGGTGCGTCCGTACTTCTGGGCCAGCATCTCCTCGAGGCTCAGCTCGGAGGTGGTGGGACTGGTCGGATCGAGCTGGAACGACCGGTACGTCACGGTCACCCCGTCGGCATGATCGAAACCGTCGAGCGCCTCTTCCAGTCGGCGCTTGCCGATATAACAGAACGGGCACACCACGTCGGAGAAGACCTCGATCTGCATGTGTTGCCCTTTCACGTGTCTGGCCGCCGCAACGCGCGGACGAAATTCTCGAAGAAGTGTTGGTCTTGATGATCCATCAACAATCAACCTTCCGTGGAAGCCGGGCATTCCCTCAGCGACCGCAAGGCGGCGATGCATGATGAATCACATGCGACGCAGCACCCATCGCCTTCGGGTTGCTGCCGCGACGGTGCTGATCTCCCTGGTGTTGGCGGGGTGCACATCGACCGGCGGTGACCGGGCTGCACCGACGAGTACCGACAGCGCTGGGCCGTCGGTCGGACCGATGGATTCCGGCTGGAACACCGTGACGCCTGCCGGGATGGTGCCTGCCTCGCTCTCCGCCGGCATCAACGGGGTGGTCGTCGGTGGGGCGACGGACTCCGCCGCGCCCGGGCCGATGCTGGCGCAGTGGCGGCCACCGGGCTGGCAGGACATTCCGATGGAGGCCGCCACCGAGTACGGCGCCATGGCCACCGTCATTCATCTGTCGCTCGGGCCGGACCGGCAGGTGACGGCCATCGGCTCGATCGCCGGTGGAGCGCACCTGAACCCGCGACGGTCGGCCTGGATCGGTAGCACCGACGGCGTCGTCGAGGAGCCGCAAACGGTGGAGACCTTCGGCGGCCCGGACGCCGGCGGCATCACCGGCCTGGTGAGCGGGCCGGACCCGATGATCGTCGGCACCTGGACTGACCGACACCGGTCTGATCGGGGTGGCGACCTGGGGTCACCATAATCAGACCTGGGTGCGCCGTCCCAGCCCGCCGGTGCTCTCCGGCAATGCCGCCGAACTGCTGACCGCCACCGCAACAGCTGCGACAGGGGCTGGTTCCGGCGTCGTGATCACCGGGCTGGCAACGACTTTCGTCGGCGGCATCGTGCACCAGCAAGCCGTGCTGTGGTTCTCGGGCGACGAACCGGAGCGGTGGACCAGAGTCGATCTCGACGGTTCCGATCAGGACAGTGCCGCCACGGACGTCTCGTGCGCCGCCGGTTCGTGCGTCGCCGTGGGGCGGCTCGGGGACCGACTCGCCGCCTGGCGGGTGGACGCCCGTGGCGCCGTCCCGGTGGCGACCCAGGCGTCGGACCTGCCGGAACGGCAGATCGACCGCTACGCCGGCCAGCCACGGGTCGGGGTCGACGCCGCGACCACCGTCATTGCGCCTGGGACGGGTGGCGAACTGCTCGTCTGCACCGAGCCACTCACCTGGACGTCCGTGCCCGCTCCGGCCGGCGAGCAACGCCGGGTCGGAGTGCACGACGGCACCGCATTCCTGCTGCTGCGGCAGGACGGTGGACAGCAGGACATCTACTCGCGCGAAACGGCGTAGTGCGATTCGCCGTCCCTACGAGAACGCTGCTCCGATCACTGTTCTTCTTCGCGGCCAGGTGCCGGGCCGTTGAGCAACGCGATCCAGCTTTCCTAGGAGAAGGCAGCGCCTATCACTGTTCCTCTTCGCGGCCAGGTGCCGAGTCGGTGGTACGGATTGCGTCGTAGCGCGACACTTGCGTCGTCTCAGGAGAAGGCTGCTGCCGTATCACTGCGGCCTGCTCGACCTCGTGCACCCTCGCGGAACCCGCCGACGGCGCGGCCATGGCCCGGCGGGAGCAGCGCTTGATCCCGGCGAGCCGCGGCAGCATCTCCGGCAACGCCAGGGCCAGGAAGGTCCACGAGCCCTGGTTGGCCGGTTCCTCCTGCACCCAGCGGAAATCGGTGACGTTCGGGTACGCATCGAGCAGGTGCTGCAGCTTGCGTCGCGGCACCGGGTAGATCTGTTCGAGCCGGACGATCGCGGTGTCGGTGATCTTGTGCGCCTTCCGGTAGGCATCCAGCTCGTAGTAGAGCTTTCCGCTGGTCAGCAGCACCTTCTTCACATCGGCGGCGTCGACGTCATGGTCGGCGATCACCGATTCGAACTTGCCGTGGGTGAAATCGGCGACCGACGACACGGCAGCCTTGTTGCGCAGCATCGACTTCGGGGTGAACACCACCATCGGGCGGTGCACCCCGTCCAGCACGTGCCGGCGCAGCAGGTGGAAGTAGTTGGCCGGGGTGGAGGGCACGGCGATGGTCATCGAACCCTCGGCGCACAGCTGCAGGAAGCGCTCGATACGTCCGGAGGTGTGGTCCGGCCCCTGGCCTTCATGGGCGTGCGGGAGCAGCAACACCACCCCGACTGCTGGCCCCACTTGGCCTCACCGGAGGAGAGGTACTCGTCGATGACGGACTGCGCGCCGTTGACGAAATCGCCGAACTGGGCCTCCCACATCACCATCGCGTCCCGGTTCGCCACCGAGTACCCGTATTCGAAACCGAGCGCCGCGTATTCGGTCAGCGCCGAGTCGTAGATCAGCACCCGCGCCTGATCTTCCGAGAGATGCTGCAGTGGAAGGAATTCCGCGCCGGTCTTGTGGTCGATCAACACCGAGTGGCGTTGCACGAAGGTGCCCCGCCTGGTGTCCTGACCGGACAGCCGGACCAGCCGGCCCTCCATCGCGATGGACCCGAGCGCGATCAACTCGCCGAACGCCCAGTCGATTCCGCCCTGCGCGGGACATCTCCACCCGGCGTTCCAGGACCGACTTGACCCTGGGGTGCGGGGTGAAGCCCTCCGGGAAGTTCACCGCGGTGTCCGCGATCCGGTGCAGCATCTCCTCGCTGATCTTGGTCTCGACCTTCGGCGGTATCTGCTGCTCCGCCTCCACCGACGGCGACGGGGTGGCCACCGCCTTCTCCAGGTCGCGGACCTCGTTGAAGACCCGTTCGAGTTGGGTGTGGTAGTCGCGCAACGCTTCCTCGGCGTCCTCCGGCGAGAGGTCACCGCGACCGATCAGCGCCTCGGTGTAGATCCGCCGGACAGAGCGCTTGCCGTCGATGATCTGGTACATCAGCGGGTTGGTCATCGAGGGGTCGTCACCCTCGTTGTGGCCGCGGCGGCGGTAGCAGACCATGTCGATCACGACGTCCCGACCGAACGTCTCCCGGTACTCGACCGCCAACCGGGCGACCCAGACGGCGGCCTCCGGATCATCGCCGTTCACGTGGAAGATCGGCGCCTGGATCATCTTGGCGACGTCGGTGCAGTACTCGCTGGACCGCGACGCCTCGGGGGCGGTGGTGAACCCGACCTGGTTGTTGATGATCACGTGCAGGGTGCCGCCGGTGCGGTACCCGCGCAGCAGCGACAGCTGCAGGGTCTCGGCCACCACGCCCTGCCCGGCGAACGCGGCGTCACCGTGCAACGCGATCGGCATGACGGTGTAGCCCTCTTCACCGAGGTTCAGCATGTCCTGCTTCGCCCGCGCGACACCTTCGAGCACCGGGTCGACGACCTCGAGATGGGAGGGGTTCGCCACCAGGGTGACGTCGACCTGACCGTCGCCGAACGGCCGGATGTACTTGCCCTCGGCGCCCAGGTGGTACTTCACGTCGCCGGAGCCGTGCGCCTGGCCCGGATCCATGTTGCCCTCGAACTCGCGGAAGATCTGCGAGTAGGGCTTGCCGACGATGTTGGCGAGCACGTTCAGCCGGCCACGGTGCGCCATCCCGATGACGACCTCGTCCATCCCGTACTCGGCCGCCTTGTTCAGCGCGGCGTCGAGCAGAGCGATCACCGTCTCGCCGCCCTCGAGCGAGAACCGCTTCTGGCCGATGTACTTGGTCTGCAGGAAGGTCTCGAAGGCCTCCGCGCTGTTCAACCGGCCGAGGATGTACTTCTGCTCGTCGATCGGCGGCTTCTCGTGCTTGACCTCGACCCGCTGCTGGATCCACTTGCGCTGAGTCGGATCCATGATGTGCATGTACTCCACACCGACTGTGCGGCAATAGGAGTCGCGCAGCACACCGAGCACGTCGCGCAGTTTCATGAACTGCTCGCCGTTGAACCCGCCGACCGGGAACTCCCGGTCGAGATCCCACAGGGTCAGGCCGTGGGAGAGCACATCCAGGTCGGGATGCCTGCGCTGCCGGTAGTTCAGCGGATCGGTGTCGGCCATCAGGTGACCGCGGGTCCGGTAGGCGTCGATGATCTCCAGCACGCGGGCGGTCTTGTCGACCTGGCCGTGCCGGCCGACGTCGAGATCCTTGACCCAGCGCACCGGTTCGTAGGGCAGCCGCAGCGAGGTGAAGACGTCGTCGTAGAAGCCGTCCTCACCGATCAGCAACTGGTGGATCCGGCGCAGGAACTCACCGGACTCGGCGCCCTGGATCACCCGGTGGTCGTAGGTCGAGGTCAGCGTGATGATCTTGCTGATGCCCAGATCGGACAGGGTCTGATCGCTGGCGCCCTGGAACTCCGCCGGGTACTCGAGAGCACCGACGCCGATGATCGCGCTCTGCCCGGACATCAGTCGCGGAACCGAATGGTTGGTGCCGATCCCGCCCGGGTTGGTCAGCGAAATGGTGGTGCCGGCGTAATCCTCGGCGGTCAACGTGCCGGCGCGGGCCTTGCGGACAACCTGCTCGTAGGAGCTCCAGAACTGGGTGAAACTCATCGCCTCGGCGCCCTTGATCGGCACCACCACCAGGTTCCGTCCGCCACCCTTGGCCGGCAGGTCGATGGCCAGCCCGAGATTCACGTGCGACGGCGTCACCATCTGCGGCTTGCCGTCGGCCACCGCGAAGTGCCGGTTCATGTTCGGGTAATCGCCGATCGCCCGGACGATGGCGTACCCGATGAGGTGGGTGAACGAGATCTTCCCGCCGCGGTTCCGCTTGAGGAAGTTGTTGATCACGATGCGGTTGTCGGCCATCAACTTGGCCGGGACCGCGCGCACCGAGGTGGCGGTCGGCACCTCCAGCGATGACGTCATGTTCTTCACCACGACGGCGGCGACGCCGCGCAGCGGGGTGGTGGTCAGCCCGGTGCCCTCTGCGTCCTGGGCGGCTCGCGCTGCCTTGGCGGCCTTCGCCGCGACCATGTCGTCCGGGGTGGCGGTCGTCGCCGGACGGCGGTTGTTCGGTGGCGAGGAATCCGTCGATTCCTTCCCACCGGCGCGGGCGGGTGCGGTCGACGGCGCGGCCGCGACCGGCTTCGGCGCGGACGGCGGGCCACCGGTGCCGGGCGCAGCCGTTGCAGGCTTGGTCGCCGTTGCGGTGCGGGCCCGGTTCGGGGGCGGCGGTGGGGGGGAGTGCTGGGACGTGCGGTGCTGGTCATGGTGGGTGCCGTTGTTCTTGTTGCGGTTGTTCGCGCTGACGGTGTTCTGGACGTGGTGGCGGCGGACTTGGTTGCCGTTTTCGTGCTGGCGGATGCCGGAGCCGGACGGTGAGGCGCTGGACGCCGATTTGCCGGCCGTCGCCGCGGAGCCGGCGGCCGATGATCCGGCACCCGAGGAGCCGGCAGCGGTCGAGGCGGCGGCGGTCGCGGCGGCTCCGTTGCCGGCCGCCTTCTGCGCGGCGGCCTTCTTGCCCGAGCCGTTGACAGCGAAGAAGTCGCGCCAGATGGGGTCCACGCTCTGCGGATCGGCAAGGAACTGCTGATACTTCTCCTCGACAAACCAGTCATTTGGACCGAATTCGGGCACACCTGCTGACGACACGGTGGTTGTCCGCCTGTTCTGAACGTGAGAGTGGGTCGAACCCAGGCTAAACCTCGACGGCCGCTCGTGGACGGGTGGTCACCGTGGCGTCCACGACAATTCCCTCGACTGCACTACGGCGTCACGCCGTGGGTCGATTCCGAGTCGATTCCCGCGATGGGCCTGACAACGATGTGCGGTGGTCGGCTCCCGTTCGGCTCGGCATCGGCGTACAGCCGCGCGTAGGCGCCGCCGCGACGCAGCAGTTCCTCGTGCTGGCCCACCTCGGCGATCCGGCCGTGGTCCATCACCACGATGCGGTCGGCCCTGGCCGCGGTGGTGAGCCGGTGCGCGACGACCACGGTGGTGCGCCCCCTGGCCAGCCGGTCGGTCGCGGCCAGCACGGCCGATTCCGCCGCCGGGTCGAGAGCGGCAGTCGCCTCGTCGAGCAGCAGGATGTCCGGATCGACCAACTCGGCGCGGGCCAGTGAGATCAGCTGGCGTTGCCCCGCCGACAGGTTCCGGCCACGTTCGGCGACCTGGTGTTCGAACTTGCCGGCCAGTCCCGCGATCGCGTCCAGTGCGCCGACCGACCTCGCGGCCGCCTCGACGTCGGCGTCGGGGGCATCGGGTCGGCCGTAGGCGATGTTGTCCCGGACCGTCCCGATGAACAGGTGTGGCTCCTGCGGGACGACGCCGAGTCGTCGCCGGTAGGCGCCGAGGTCGAAGCTGCGGACGTCGATGCCGTCGATGGTGATGGAACCCGAAGTGGTGTCGTAGAACCGGGCGATCAGCTTGACCAGGGTCGACTTGCCGGCTCCGGTGGCTCCGACCACGGCAACGGTCTGGCCGGCGGCGATCTGCAGGTCGACGCCGTTGAGTGCAGCGGACGCCCCGGCATCGGCGGTCGAATAGTGGAAGCCCACGTCATGTGCGCCGATGTCACCGGCGAGCTGCGGAACTCCGATCGGGTGGTCGGCGGCCGGGGTCGAGGTGGTGGTGTCCAACAGCTCGCCGATCCGGACCAGCCCGACCTGCGCCTGCTGATAGGAATCGAAGACCTGCGAGAGCTGCTGGATCGGCGTGAAGAACGAATCCAGGTACAACACGAAGGCGATCAGGGTGCCGACCGACATGGTGCCGGCAACGACCCGCATGACCCCCGAACCGAGAACGGCGGCCGCGGCGAGCTCGGACAGCAGGGCGACGAAGGGGAAGTAGATCGAGATGGCCGTCTGCGCCCGCATCCGGGACCGTCGGTAGTCGTCGCTGCGGGCCGCGAATCCGTCGGCGTTCGCCTGCTGGCGGCCGAGGGCCTGCGACACCCGCAGACCCGCCACGTTCTCCTGCAGATCCGCATTGACGATGCTGACCTTTTCCCGGGCATCGGTGTAGGCGTGGGTGGAGAACCGCCGGAAGATCACCGTCGCGATGGCGACCAACGGCAGCGCCAGGAACGCGATCAGGGCGAGCCCGGCGTCCATCACCAGCAGCACCACGGCGATTCCGGCGAACGTGGCCAGGGAGACGACCGAGGTCACCAAACCGGTCTGCAGGAAGCTCGACAACGCGTCGACGTCGGTGGTCATCCGGGTCATGATCCGGCCGGCCATCTCCCGTTCGTAGTAGTCCAGACCGAGCCGCTGGAGGTGGGCGAACTCCCGCAGCCGCAATTGGTAGAGCACGTTCTCGCCGGCCCGGCCGGCATAGAGCATCTGGAACCGTTGGATCAGGTAATCGGCGCCGACCACGGCCAGCGCGAGACCGGATGCCGCCCAGATCACCGACGCGGCACCGGCCGAGACGCCGTTGTCCACGCCGTACCGGATCAGCACCGGCAGCAGCAGGCCGGCGATCGCGTCCGCGGCCACCAGGATCAACGCCACGACCAGCAGGCCGAGGACCGGCCGCAGCGTGCGCTTCAGGCTGAACTTCCTGGTGTCGGCCGGGATATCCCGAGGACGATCCGGTGCGGGCGGCAGCGCCGCGACCTGCTTCATCAGTTCCGGGGTCGCGGGACCGGCGCCGAGCATGCCGCCCATCCCCATGCCTCCGCCGGCACCGCCCCTGGCACCGGCCCGGGCGTTGATCCGGGTCGCCGCCGCGGCCGCCAACCGCGCCGAGCGATCGGCGCTCCGGTCCGCCGCCGCACTCGTCGAGTGCGGGCCACAGTTCGGGTGTCACCCCGTCGGGACCCGGCGTCCAGGGCCGGACGGCGGAGGTGCCGGCCGAGGTCGATGCCGGTGCCCGGATCCGCCGCGAGGTCCGGAGCCACCGGATCCGGTGCCAGGTCCCCGCCCAACAGGAACCGGTAGTGGGCGCAGCGTTCGACCAGCTCGTGGTGAGCGCCGACGTCGATCACCCGACCGCGTTCGACGACCGCGATCTGATCGGCAAGGGCCAGCGTGGACCGGCGGTGGGCGATCAGGATGGTGGTCCGGTCCGCCGTCACCCGCCGCAGGGTGGCATGAATCGCGGCCTCGGTGATCGGATCGACCGCGCTCGTCGCATCGTCGAGCACCAGCACCCGCGGATCGGTGATCAGCGCCCGTGCCAGCGCGAGCCGTTGCCGCTGGCCGCCGGACAGGGTGAGCCCGCGTTCGCCGATCACCGTCCGGTACCCGTCCGGCAGTTCGGCGATGAAATCGGCAGCCTCGGCGCCGATCGCCGCGGCCCGGATCTCTTCCTCGGTGGCGTCCGGGCGGCCGTAGCCGATGTTGGCGGCGATCGAGTCGGAGAACAGGAACGCCTCCTCGAAGACCACCCCGACCGAATTGCGCAGTTCGGCCATGGCCAGCTCGCGAACGTCCAGACCGCCGACCCGGACCGAACCCCTGCTGCGGGTCGTAGAAGCGCGGCAGCAGCAGCGACACCGTCGACTTCCCCGAACCCGATGCCCCGACCAGCGCGACCGTGGAGCCGGCGGCGACCTTCAGGTCGAAACCGGCCAGCACCGGTTCCTCCGGCGTGTAGCCGAACCGGACGCCGGCGAACTCGACCGACAGTGGCCCGGCCGGCAACGGCAGCGGGTCGGCACGTTCGGTGATCTCCGGCAGCGAATCGATGATTTCCAGCACCCGCTCCACGGATGCCCGAGCCTGCTGCCCGAGCACCAGCAGCATGGTCAGCATCCGGGTCGGCGCCACCAACTGGGCGAGGTAGAGCGTGAAGGCCAGGAAGGTGCCGAGCGAGATGCTGCCGATCAGGGCCAGGTACCCGCCGAGGGCCAGCACCCCGACCTGCCCCAGCGCGGTGAGGGCCTGCAGACCGGGGCTGATCTTGGCGGTCAGTCGCACGGCCCGCATCCGGTTCGCGAACAGCCTTCGCGCACCGTCGCGCAGCCGCCCGAGTTCCCGGTCCTCCTGCCCGAAGCCCTTCACCACCCGGACCCCGGTGACGTCCTCCTCGACGATCTCGGCCACTTCGGCCGCGGATTGCTGGGCCGCCCAGGTGGCCGGGAACAGCACGGTCCTGGTCGCCCTGGTGACCACCACGACAGCAGGCACCACCAACAGCGCCATCACGGTGAGCAGCGGCGAGAGGATGAGCATGATCACCAGCGACACCACGAACAGCACAACCTGTCCCGCCGACAACGGGACCATGGCCAGCAGCGACTGCACCATCTGCAGGTCGGTCGAGGCGCGGGAGACCACCTGGCCGGTGCGCAACCTGTCCTGACCGGAACCGTCGAGCCGCTGCAGGGCGCCGAAGACGTCCTGGCGCATGTCGTGCTGCACGTCCAGGGACAGCCGGCCACCGGCCCAGCGCCGCAGGAACGACGACCCGAACCTGATCAGGGCCAGCCCGACCAGCCCGGCGATCACCCAACCCAGGTTCGAGGTCTCGCCGGCGGTCGCGTCATCCACGGCGACCTGGGTCAGCAACGGGGTCAACGCTCCCAAACCGACACCGCCGACGGCGGACAGCCCGGCAAGCAGGGTGATCACCGGATGCCGCCAGCAGTAGGCCCACAGCCGCCGCAGCCACCGTGGACCTTCGACCTGCTCCACCGCGGTCTGCGGCGACGTCTCGGCGTCCGGGCCGCCGGCGGCGGACCCGGTCGCAGTGGAGGTGGAGGGGGGCACGATCAACACGGTAACCGCGGCTGCCGACAGCCCGGCACCAGCGAACCGACGACGGCCGGTGCGGCCACCGCCGAGCTTCGGAGCGTGATCGACCGGGCCGGCCCGGACAGCCGCACCCCGAGTGTCGAGAAGGCGAAACGTGCTGACCCGCGGGCGTCCGTGACACTCTGGCCAGGTGCACGAGGAGGTGGTCAGGCGGCCCTGGTGGCAACAACGAAAGGTGTGGTTGCGGCTCGCCCGTGACGGTCTGTCCATCGCTCTGGCCGTAGCGCTGCTGGTCTGGGGACTGCCCAAGGTGGCCGGGGTCGGCTGGCTGGAGATCATCGAACCGTTCCGTGGACTCCATCCCGGCGCCCTCGCACTGCTGGCCCTGCTGCAGCTCAGCGCGCTGATCGCGGTCACCTTCACGATCACCGGCTCACTGCCGGGCATCACCCACACCAAGGCATTGATCGTCAACCTGGCCGGGTCGCTGGTCGCCAACACCCTGCCGTTCGGCGGCGCGGTCGCCATCGGCGCCACCTACGGGATCTGCCGATCGTGGGGGTTCTCCCGCGGTGCGATCGGGATCTCCATCGTCCTCGGTGGGGTGTTCTCGACCGCCGGCAAGGTTTTGCTGCCGCTGGTCGGATTGGCCGCGTTGGTGCTCCAGGGCGGACACATCAGTCCGGCACTGCGGAACGCGGCGCTGTTCGGCGTGCTGACCCTGGTCGCGGTGCTGGCGGTTTTCGTCGTGGTGATGGTGAGCTCGCGGGCCGCGCATGTCGTCGGTGGCTGGACCCAGAAGGTCGCAGAGGGACTGCTGCGTCTGATCCGCAAACCCCGCGAGCTCGGCTGGGAGGCGGCGATCGCCCGCCTCCGGGAACAGACCCGGGAGGTGATGCGCACCGGGTGGCTGTCGATGACCTTGGGCACCCTGGGCTACCAGGCGATCTACTTCGTGTTGTTCTGGGCGTGCCTGTGGCTGTGCGGTCTGGTGACCGGCGTCGGGACAATGCTGGCCGCCTTTGCGCTGGGTCGGCTGCTCACCTCGGTGGCCGTCACGCCAGGCGGGATCGGTCTCGTCGAGGCGGGTTCGGTCGCGCTCCTGGTGGCGATGGGGGCAGACCCGGCGCAGGCCGCCAGCGGCATCCTGCTGTTCACCATCTTCACCCACATCCTGGAGATCCCGTTCGGCGTGCTGGCCTGGTTGGTCTGGCTGTGGGGCAGGGGACGCGGATCGCAGTCCACTGTCACCGACGAGCCGCCGGCCCACTCGGTGGGCGAGATGATGCAGGACGCCGAGGCCGTTGCGGCGCAGTCGTCGGATCTGGCCGAGGGCGGCCGGGCCGGCCCACCGCCCCCCTGACCCCTAGGTGCAGGGGGCTGGTCAGAGGGTGTCGAACAGCCCGGTGAAGCGTTTGCCGTCGACCGGTTTCATGGTGGTCGGCCCGGCGAGCCGGTACCACTCGCGGCCGAACACCCAGCCGAAAACCGGCGGCGGGATCCGGGTGAAGATCCCCAGCGTGCGGGGACCGCTGTCGGCCGTCGCCTGACTGGCATGTGCCCGCATCGATGCCCGGCGCTGCGCGGCCCGGCCTTTGACGTCGATGCAGTGCGTGACGTCCGCCGAGCTCGAGTAGGCGTTCGCCCAGGGCTCGAGGTCGACCCGTCGGGACGGCGGCAGCAGGCGGTTCACCGTTCGGGCCGCGGCCAGCAGCCGATCCCGAGGCACCGTCGCCTCCAAGCAGAACCGGGGTGCCGGCCGCCGCCGCCGCTGCCGCCCCGACCCGGTGGACGGCGATGTGGTCCGGGTGGCCGTAGCCGCCGTTCGCGTCGTACGTGGTGAGCACCGTTGCGTTTTCGGCCACCAGGATGTCGGCCAGCCGTCCGGCGGCGACGTCGACGTCGACATCGACGAACCTGGGTGGTGACCCGGCCGGCGGTGATATCCGTCGGAGCCTGCGCCAATCCGGAGTCGGCGTAACCCAGCACCTCCAGGCGGTGCACCCCGAGTGCCGCCGCCGAGGCCTCCAGTTCGGCGCGGCGTCGGTCACCGAGGCCGCCGTCGGCGGTGAGCTCGTCGGCCGCCAGTCCGGCTTCCCCGGCCGTCGCGACGACCAGGACCACCCGATGGCCCTGCGCGGACAGTGTGGCCATCGTCCCGGAGGTCAACAGGGCCTCGTCGTCGGGATGCGCGTGGAAGAAGACGACGGTGTGCGGCACCGGGCTAGCATGTCGCAGGGTTCGGACCGGCACAGCACGAGGTCGCAGAGCCCCTGGCTGGTGTCGGCAGGATGGGTGGGACGATGCGGATCGCGCACATCTCCGACTGTTTCGTGCCCCGGCTCGGCGGGATCGAGATGCAGGTCAACGATCTGACCCGGCGGCAGGCGGAAATCGGTCTGCAGCCGGAGGTGATCACCGCGACCCCGCTGCCGCGGCGGATGAAGGATCGAACGTTCGCCGTTCCGGTGCACCGGTTCGGGATCCCGATCCCCGCAGAGATCGCCAACAACCCGATTCCCTCCAGGCCGATCGAGAAGGCGCTGCGGCGCGGCGATTTCGACCTGGTGCACGTCCACGCCGGCGTCGGATCGCCGTTCGCCGCCGCGGGCGTGCGGGTCGGCCTGAAGTTGGGTCTCCCGGTCGCCGTCACGGTGCACTGCCTGCCGCCGACCTTCCGGTTGCCAAAAATACTGACCCCATGGACCACACCCGAGATCGCCGCGCGGATCGCGCTGAACGCGGTGAGCGAGGCGGCAGCCGAACCGCTGCGCCAGCAGACCGGCGCGCTGGTGTCGGTGGTACCCAACGGTTTGGACCCCACCGATTGGACCGTCGAAGCGGCCGATCACGACCCCGCCGTCGTGCACGCCGTCTCCACCATGCGCCTCTCGGTCCGCAAACGGCCGCTGCCACTGCTGTCTGCAGTGTTGGCAGCGCAACGGGAACTGCGATCAATCGGCTCACCGGTCATCCCTGCGGCTGTCGGTGTTCGGTGACGGCAAGTTGATGCCCCGGATGCGCCGCTTCATCTCTCGCAACGGCATGGGCGAGACCGTCGACCTGGCAGGGCGGATCGACCGGGACCAGCTGCGGTCGATCTACCGGCAGGCCGATCTCTTCGTCGCACCAGCGTTTCTCGAGTCGTTCGGGATCGCCGCGCTGGAAGCCAGATGCGCCGGATTGCCGGTGCTGGCCATGCGGGGAACCGGGATCACCGAGTTCGTCGCCGACCGACGTGAGGGCCTGCTCGCCGACGGTGACGCCGGCATGGCCAAGGCATTGGTCGAGATCGCCACTGACGGCGATCTACGCCGGCAGATCGCCGACCACAACCGGACCACGGCGCCCCCGACGGCTTGGCCGATCGTGTTGGAGACGGTCAATCGGGAGTACGCCAGGGCCCGGGCGATCCAGGCGGCCTCACTCTGACCCGGAGCACGCCTCGACTGCCCCTTCCCGGTGCAATCGGAAGACCACCGGTGCAACTCGACGGGCCATCGAGCGCCTCCCTGGCGGAGAATGGGAGCCCGACCGGCGAGAGAGTAGGTGTGGGAGATGGACGACACTGACGTACTGGTCGTCGGCGGCGGTCACAACGGTCTGGTGGCATCGATTCTCGCTGCGCAGGCGGGGCTGCGGGTGACGGTCCTGGAGCGTTCCGGAGCACCGGGCGGGGCCACCGTGGGAGCGCAGCTGTTCCCGCCGCATCCGGCCCGGCTCAGCCGGTACTCCTATCTCATCGCGCTCTTCCCCGACGAGCTGATCCACCGGCTCGGTATCGATCTGACGTTCGCGGTGAGGGGCATCTCGTCGTACACCCCGGTCACCCGCGGCGGTGCTGCGCGCGGTCTGCTGGTCGAACGTGACCCCGGGCCGGCGACGGAGGACTCGTTCCGGGAACTCACCGGCAGCGACTCCGAATACCGCAGCTGGCGCCAGTTCTATGCCGAGATGCATGACCTGGCCAGGGTCATCGCACCCACCTTGACCGGACCGCTACGCCGCCGGCGGGATGTCCGGGACGCGGTCATTGCCGCTGCCGGCGAACAGATCTGGACCGACGTGGTGGAAAAACCGCTCGGCGAGATGATTGTCCGACGATTCCGCGACGACACCGTCCGCGGCGTGGTCGCCACCGACGGGGTGATCGGCACCCATACCTCGCTGTTCGATCCGGACCTGTTGGCCAATCGGTGTTTCCTCTACCACCTGATCGGCCGTGGCACCGGGGAGTGGATGGTGCCGATCGGCGGCATGGGCGCGTTGACCGATGCGCTGCTCGCGCGAGCCCGTGCGCTGGGTGTCGAGATCCGCTGTGGCGTCGAGGTTCTGCACGCCGAAGAGACCCCGCAGGAGGTGCGGGTGACCGCCACCGACGACGGTGGGGAGTTCGAGATCGCGGCCGCCCACCTGCTTGCCGCGGTGGCGCCGGCCGTCGTCGACGGCTGGCTGGACCGGGCGACGGAAATCCCGACCGGCGCCCAGATCAAGATCAACATGTTGCTCGACCGACTGCCCCGACTCGCCTCCGGACTCGATCCGCGAACGGCGTTCGCCGGCACCATGCACCTGGACGAGGGCTTCTGGGATCTCGAGGCGGCCTACGCCACCACCGCCGGCGGTCAACTCCCGGCCGTGGTGCCCGCCGAGGTCTACTGCCATTCGCTGGCAGACCCGTCGATCCTCGGCGGTTTTCCGGGTGCCACGCTCACCCTGTTCGGGCTGCACACCCCGGTCGAGTTGTTCCGCAGCGACCCCGACGCCGCTCGGGCCCAGGCGGCGCAGGGCGCGCTGATCGCGCTGCAACGGCACCTCGCCGAACCGCTGCTGGACTGTCTGGCAAGGGACGCCGCCGGAGAACCCTGCCTGGACATCTCCTCACCCGTCGACCTGGAACGCAGTATCGGCATGCCCGGTGGCAACATCTTCCACGACGACCTGAGCTGGCCCTGGCTGGCGGACGGCTATCCCGCGGACACACCTGCCGCCCGGCACGGTGTCGAGATCCTCGGCAGCACAAGGATTCTGCTGGCCGGGGCGGGCAGCCGACGGGGTGGCGGGGTGTCCGGGCTCGGTGGTGCCGCCGCGGTCGACGCCCTGCTGGAGATGATGGGCGACCGGTGACCGGGACGACCCGACTGCCGCTCACGTAGCCTCTGGCCCAGCAGAAGATCCCCGTCGAGGACGATTCGTCTCGATGACCGGTCAGTCCCGAACAGCCTGCAGACGAACGCCCGGAGGTTTCGATGAGCGCTGCGACCGAACCCGATTCGCTGTACCTGGCGGCGGCGGTCCGTGCCGCCAAACAGGGCCTCTCCGAGGGCGGCATCCCGATCGGCGCCGCGCTGGTGGTGGACGGCGGGGTGCTGGCCACCGGCTGGAACAAGCGCGTCCAGTTGGGCAGCGCGATCCGGCACGGCGAGACGGACTGCCTGGAGAACGCGGGCCGCCTGCCGGCGACGGTCTACGCGAGATCCACGATGGTGACGACACTCTCGCCCTGCGACATGTGCACCGGAGCAATCCTGCTGTACAAGATCCCGCGGGTGGTGGTGGGGGAGAACCGCACGTTCTACGGCGGCGAGGACCTGCTCCGGGCGCGCGGGGTCGAGGTGGTGGTGCTCGACGACGACGAATGCACGCGGATGATGACCGAGTTCATCGCCGATCGGCCGTCGCTGTGGAACGAGGACATCGGCGTCGAAGACTGATCCGCACCGAAGGTCAGCTGAGCAGCGTGTCCAGCCACAGCGCGGCATACCCTCGGGCGTCGACGCCGAGCGCGACGTCCACCCATGCCGGCGCGATGCTGTGCGGCATCCGGACGTGATCGATCGCATCCGGGCGCTGGTCGACGATGGTCTGGCCGCGCGTGTAACCGTGCCCGGTTTCCACCCGGACACCGAGTCGTTCGGTGCGGAGGCCGTCCGGATTGACCACCGAACAGACCGTCCCGGCGTCGCCGATGGTCACCGCGTCGGTGCCCCCCTTGTCGCATTGCGAGGTGATCAGGGCGCCGGCCAGCTGGCAGGCCGGGTCGAGGCGGGCGCGCAGGCGGGCGGCGTCGTCCCGGTCGACGAGAACCTGCTCGAAGACGTCCAACCCGTACATCGTCACCGGGATGTCCAGGTCACGGGTGGCTGCCAGGGCGATCGCCGCGGCCTCCGGGTCGTGGAAGATGTTGAACTCCGCGACCGCCGTGACATTGCCGGCGGACGCCGATCCGCCCATGAAGACGAGCCGGTCGATGCCGGCGGCCACCTCGGGGTGGGCCCTGAGCAACAACGCGATGTTGGTCAGCGGTGCGGTCGCGATCAGGGTGATCGGCTCGCCGTTGGCCACAGCGGCGAGCAGCTCGTGCCGGAGCAGGTCGACGGCCGACAGCGACGACGTCCGTCGGTCCGACGGTCGGGAGAAACCGCCGAGCCCATCGGCCCCGTGGAAGCTCCCTGATTCCGGTGCCGCAACCAACAGCGGCGACGATGCACCGCGACCGACAGGAATCTCCCCGGCGCCGGCCGCGTCCAGCACGTAACGGGTGTTGGCCACCACCCGGTCGACCGTCGAGTTGCCGGCCACACAGGTGATCGCCCGAAGATCGATCCCGGGATGGCGGACGGCGAACATCACCGCGAACGCGTCGTCGATCCCGGTGTCGCAATCCATGATCACCGGTACCGGCCCGGTCGGCCCCGTCACAGCTGCGCGCCGTGCAGGGCGTCCCGCATCCGGCGATGCTTCCGGTACCTGATGGTCGCGATGATCACCACGACGCCCGCCGACACGGCGGGAATCACCCACCAGATGGGGGGTGCCTGGAAGGTCACGACGAGGCAGGTCGAGAAGAACGCGACCATCGTGCCCGCGAGCATGATGTTGCTGGACGCCGGGACTGTGGACATGGGTCCAGCCTGCCACTTGTCGTCGGGCGGCCGGAATCCGAGTAAGCTACTGACGAGTAACTTAGCTGGCACGGATGGGTTCCGGGACACAGGGCATGATGGTCTGGCCCTGGGTCGAGACGGGGTGGCCCACAGTGTCGCCGGCCCGCACCCGAACGAATGAAAGGTCATCCTGGCGATGAACATCGCAGTTCTGATCAAGCAGGTCCCCGACACCTGGTCCGAGCGCACCCTGACCGAGCCGGAGTGGACGCTGGACCGGGAGGCCGCCGACGCGGTGATCGACGAGATCGACACCCGCGGCGTCGAGGCGGCGCTGCAGTTGACCGAGAAGCACGGCGGCGAGGTCACGGTCGTCACGATGGGTCCGGATCGGGCGACCGACGCGTTGCGCAAGGCCCTGGCGATGGGGGTCGACAAGGCCGTGCACATCAGCGATGACGGTCTGGCCGGCTCGGACGCCCTGCAGACCTCGGCCGCGCTCGCAGCGGCCCTGCGCACCCTCTCGGCCGACCTGATCATCGCCGGCAACGAATCGACCGACGGGCGCACCGGGTCGGTGCCGTCGATGCTCGCCGAGCGACTGGGTCTGCCGCAGATCACCTCGGTGCGGACGCTCGAGATCGACGGAACGACGCTGCGCGCCGAGCGGGTGCGCGACGGCGGGTACAGCGAGGTCACCGCCACTCTGCCGGCCGTCGTCTCCGTCACCGAGAAGATCAACGAGCCGCGGTACCCCGGTTTCAAGGGGATCATGGCCGCGAAGAAGAAGCCGATGACGACGCTGACCGTCGACGATCTCGGCTTGGATCCGTCGACAACCGGGCTGGCAAACGCCTCGACCCAGGTCGTCGACGGTGCGCCCCGCCCGCCGAGGGAATCCGGCGAGAAGATCACCGATGACGGCGACGGCGGTGCCCGGGTTGCCGAGTATCTCGTTGCGGCCCGGTTGATCTGACCGACCGGGCGCCGGCCTCGCCCGGTGTCGTTCATCCAACGCCATCGATCAACCGCTTGTCGGCACACACTTTTCGTCCAATTGAGGGAAGGAATTACCTCTGATGTCCGAGGTTCTGGTTCTGGTGGAGCACCGCGACGGCGCGGTCGCCAAGGTCACCGGTGAACTGCTCACCGCTGCCGGGCGCATCGGCACCCCGGCGGCCGTGGTGATCGGCAAGCCGGGCACCGCCGAGGCACTGGCCGGCGAGCTCGGCGCGCTGGGTGCGGCCACCGTCTACGCGGCCGAATCCGACGAGGCCGCCGGGTTCCTGGTGACCCCCGCCGTGGCCGGGTTGGCTGCCGCTGCGGCCACCGCGTCACCGGCCGCGATCCTGCTCGCGGCGACCGTCGAGGGCCGGGAGATCGCCGGCCGGCTGGCCGTGCGGCTGGAGTCCGGTTTGCTCGCCGATGCCGTCGACGTCACGGACGAGGACGGTGTGGTGGTCGCCACCCATTCGGTGTTCGGCGGCGTCCTACACGGTGCGGTACCGGGTCGGGCTGGGCACGCCGATCATCTCGGTGCGTCCGGGTGCGATCGAAGCGGCACCGGTCGCGGCGAGTCCGCAGGTGGTCGCCGTCGAGGTGACCGTCGATCCGTCGATCTCGGCGGTCGTGGTCGCCGACCACCCGGAGCCCGTTGGCGATCGCCCCGAGCTGTCCGGGGCATCCGTGGTGGTCTCCGGCGGTCGCGGCGTCGGATCGGCCGACAACTTCCATGTCGTGGAGGAACTGGCCGACTCGATGGGTGGTGCGGTCGGTGCGTCCCGAGCGGCGGTCGACTCCGGGTACTACCCGCCGCAGTTCCAGGTCGGGCAGACCGGAACCACCGTCTCGCCGCAGGTTTACGTCGCTCTCGGGATCTCCGGGGCGATCCAGCACCGTGCGGGGATGCAGACCTCGAAGACGATCGTCGCGGTCAACAAGGACGCCGACGCGCCGATCTTCGAGATCGCCGACTTCGGTGTGGTGGGCGACCTGTTCAAGGTGGCCCCGCAGCTCACCGCCGCGGTGAAGGAACGCAAGGGCTGACGCTCGGTCGGGCCGATCCCCAGAGGGGTGTGGCTCAGCTGGCCCGCCGGGCAGATCCACGCCGGACGTGCCAGGCAGAGGTTCACCTGCGCTGCGGGCCAGAGCGCGCCCACGTCACACGCCGGGGCGTTGAGCTCCCGTTGGAACTTCGGCCCGCGTCACACCGGCCGATGTTCCACCCCGGCAACACTTTTCGGTGGGACCCGCCGACGGGTCTGGCAATGCCCCGGAGCGTTCGACGCCCCGGGGCTGTTCGTCCTTGCCGGTCCGGTCAGCCGGTCTTGCCGGACAGCGCCACCAGAACGCCGGCGACCGCGAAGTACTTGTTCGAACCGAGGTCGCGGACGGTCTTGATGCCCAGGTTGTCGGCCAATGCCTTGTCGTCGGCTTCGGTCACGCCCGCCAGCGCCGACGGCGGGGCGGCCAGGATCTCCTCCAGCGACGAGTTCTCGTACGCCTTGTCCAGGGCCTTGCTCAGGTCTACCGAAATTGCCATGCTGCACGTCCCCTCGTGGTGGGCCAGCCTCATCGCCGCCCCGCGTGAACAGAGTGGATCACCGGGGCACCGGCGGCAACGCGAAACGCCGACGGGTCGGGAGCGCGACCGGTTTCGGCCCGTTCGCACGATTCTCCGGGTCGCAACTCGGCCGAGAGACGGACAGACCGGTCGCCGATGGTGGTGCGGCGCGCGCGGCGTCCTACCCTGGACAGCGATGACCTATCTCGACCACGCCGCCACCACCCCGGTCCTGCCGGAGGTGGTTGCCGCCGTGTCCGAGGCGATGTCCCAGACCGGCAACGCGTCCTCCCTGCACAGCTCGGGCCGGGCCGCCAGGCGACGGGTGGAGGAGTCGCGGGAGAGCATCGCCGAGGCGCTGGGAGCCAGGCCGAGCGAGGTGCTGTTCACCTCCGGCGGCACCGAGTCCGACAATCTCGCCGTCGCCGGAATCTTCCGCGCCAGGCGGTCCGCCGATCCGCTGCGGCGCAGGATCATCGCCGCTGCCCTGGAGCACCACGCGGTGCTGGACGTGGTGGATTTCCTGGTCGCCAACGAGGCCGCCCTGGTGACCTGGCTCGAGGTCGACGACTTCGGCCGGGTCCATGCCGACACGCTCGCCGCGGCGATCGCCGAGAACCCCGCCGACGTCGCCGTCGTCACCGTGATGTGGGCGAACAACGAGGTCGGCACGGTGAACCCGATCCGCGAGCTGGCAGCGGTCGCCAAGGGATACGACATCCCGTTCCACACCGACGCGGTGCAGGCTCTCGGTCAGCTGCCGCTGGATTTCGGTCTCAGCGGGGCCGACGCGCTCACCGTCACCGGCCACAAGGTCGGCGGGCCCACCGGTAACGGCCTGCTGTTGCTGCGGCGTGACGTCGCGGCCGTGCCGTTGATGCAGGGCGGGGGCCAGGAACGCGGCGTGCGTTCGGGCACTCTCGATGTCGCCGGGATCGTCGGGCTGGCGGTTGCGGTGCGGGATGCGGTCGACGCACCGTGCCGAGCGGGCGGTGATGCTCGCCGGGTTGCGCGACGACCTGGTCGCCGCGGTGACGGCACTCGTTCCCGACGTCGTGCTGTCCGGTGACCCCGGACAGTCGCTGGTCGACGGTGCGCCGTCCCGGCTGCCCGGGAACGCCCACCTGCGATTCCCCGGCTGTGAGGGCGACTCGCTGTTGATGTTGTTGGACGCCAACGGGATCGAATGTTCCACCGGTTCTGCGTGCACGGCCGGCGTGGCAAGACCGTCACATGTCCTGCTGGCCATGGGTCTTGACGAGCAGGCCGCCCGCGGGGCGCTGCGGTTCTCCTTCGGGCACACCTCCACGTCCGACGACGTCCTGGCGGTGGCCGAGGTCATTCCGGCGGTGGTCGATCGCGCGCGCCGGGCAGCGCTCGCCGGGAGCCGGCGGCGATGACGGACCTGCTCGACATCCGCACCGACACCTCTCACGCCTCGGCCGGCCGCTGATGCGCGTGTTGGCCGCGATGAGCGGCGGCGTCGACTCGGCCGTGGCGGCGGCATTGGCGGTGGATGCCGGTCATGACGTGACCGGCGTGCACATGGCGCTGTCCCGCAACCCTGGAACCCTGCGCACCGGGTCCCGCGGCTGCTGCACGGTCGAGGACGCCTTCGACGCCCGTAGAGTCTGCGATCTGCTCGGGATTCCTTACTACGTCTGGGATTTCAGCGAGGACTTCCTCGAGGACGTGGTTGCCGACTTCCTCGCCGAGTACTCGGCCGGCCGCACCCCGAACCCGTGCCTGCGGTGCAACGAGAAGATCAAGTTCGCCGCGCTGCTGGATCGGGCGATCGCGCTCGGCTTCGACGCGGTGGCCACCGGGCACCACGTCCGGTTGCGGGACGGGGTCCTGCACCGCTCCGTGGACATGGCCAAGGACCAGTCCTACGTACTGGCGGTGCTGACCCCGGAGCAGTTGCAGCACAGCATGTTCCCGCTCGGTGAACTGACCAAGCAGCAGGTCAGGCAGGAGGCCGCGCGACGCGGCTTCGCGGTCGCGGCCAAGCCCGACTCGTACGACATCTGCTTCATCCCCGACGGCGACACCCACGGCTACCTGGTCGACAAGCTGGGTGCCCGAACGGGTGCGGTGGTCGATGCCGAGACCGGTGACGTGCTGGCGCAGCACGACGGGTTCTTCGCATACACGATCGGTCAGCGCAAGGGGCTGAACCTGCAGCGGCCGGCGCCGGACGGCCGGCCCCGGTACGTCCTGGGGATCGAGCCGGTATCCGGCACCGTCACCGTCGGTCCGGCAACCGGTCTGGACGTCAGCGTCATCACGGCGGAACGGGTGGTGTTCTCCGGCGGCGGGGAACCGGAATTCCCGCTGCGGACGGTGGCCCAGCTGCGGGCACACGGCGGCGCGGTCGCCGGTTCGGCCGACCTGGTGGACGGGCAGCTCAGGCTCACCCTCGACGAACCCGTCCGCGGCGTCGCGCCGGGTCAGACAGTGGTGCTGTACGACCCGGCCGGACGAATTCGTCATCGCGCGCCGGAACCATGGTGCGGGCCGCCTGATGCCGCACATCCACGTCGCAGAGCCCGCCGACAACGCACCGCTGGTCGAGTTGTTCCCGGTCAAGCGGGCCTGGCACCGGAGCGCCGCCACCGGCGTCGGTTCGATGCCAGGGGCATCGGCCGAGGAGTCGTCGTCGATCGTGGCGAACGAACTGCCGGCACTGCCGCACGTGGTGGAGCTTCCCGACCGTGGGGTCGGCGCCGACATGATCGGGCGGGCGGTCGGCATGCTGGTCGACATCCACGGCGAGGTGGTGCCATCCGGCTGGCGGATCTCCCGCCGTCCGGGCCGGGACAATTCCCGCGCCAAGGATTTCCTGGCCTGGGACGCCGACGCCGTGCAACAGCATTACGCGGGCGCCGAGTGGGTCAAGGTGCAGGTGTGCGGACCGTGGACCCTGGCGGCGATGCTCGAGGTGCCGTCCGGCCATCGCGCGCTGACCGATTCCGGTGCGGTGGACGATCTCGTCGACTCGTTGGCCGAGGGGTTGTCGGCGCACATCGCGGAGATCGCCGCCCGGGTACCGGGCGCCGGGATCGTGGTGCAGATCGACGAACCGGCGTTGCCCACGGTGCTGTCCGGGAACCTGCCCACCGCCAGCGGTTTCGGCATGGTCTCGGCGGTCTCGGCAGTGCGGGCGATCGAGGTGCTGTCCCGGTTGACCGACTCGCTCGGCGACCGCCCGTCGATCGCCCACAGTTGTCATCCGGGGGCACCGTTGCGGCTCCTGCGGGCATCGGGATTCGATGCGCTGTCCGTCGATCTGACGGTGCTCGGGAGTACCGCGGCGGCCCTCGACCCCATCGGGGAGGCGATCGAGACCGGCGCGATCCTGCTCGCCGGGGTGGTCCCTTCAGTCGCACCTGCCGCCTCGAGGGCGCCGCTGCGCAGTTGGGCGACGCCGTTGTTGCAGACCTGGGACCGGCTCGGGTTCGCCCGGGATCTGTTGGCGGCCAGCGTCGTTCCGACACCCACCTGTGGATTGGCCGGTGCCGACCGGGAATGGACGCTCCGCGCTCTGCGGCTCTGCAGCGAATTGGCCGAGGCGCTCACCGATCTCCCCGAGGACTGGTAGACCGCACCGGCTGCGACTTGGCTAGCGGGGTGCCCGAACTGAGTAGGCATTCCTGATGAACCCACCATCGACCGCTCCTACCGTCGGATCACAATCCAACGGAAGAAAGAGCGATCGAGATGGACATCGTCGACTGCATCGTCGTCGGAGCCGGCCAGGCGGGCCTGGCCATGAGTGCCTGCCTGCGGATGCGTGGGATCGACCATGTCGTCCTGGAACGCGGTGGCATCGCCCACAAATGGGGCACCGAACGGTGGGACTCCTTCACCCTGCTCAGCCCGAACTGGCAGACCCGGCTCCCGGGTCACCATTTCCGCGGACCCGACCCGGACGGGTTCATGACCGGGCCGTTGACGACTACATCCGCCGGAAAGGTGTCGACGCATCACCCGCCCGCTTCAGAGGTATCGGTGCGATGTACGGCCTGTATTTCCTCGGTCTGAAATGGATGCACCGGCGCTCTTCGCACACGATCGACGGCGTCGGCCGTGACGCCGAATACGTGGTCGATCATCTTTCCGCCAAGCTGCATTCGATGGAACCGGTCGCCGCCCAGAGCTGTGATTCGGCTCCGAATTCTGCACAGTTTGCTCGGCTCACTGTAGTCCTGGGTCTATTGGCTTTTCCCACTGTCGCAGTCAGACTCCAAGGCACGGAGTTGATTTTCACTGTGCCGAGGGGAAAACGCGCGATGATCGAAGTGATCGGACTGACCAAGCAGTACGGCAGCGCCACTGTGGTGAATGATTTGTCGTTCACCGTTCGGACGGGCACGGTCACCGGGTTTCTGGGTCCGAACGGCGCCGGTAAATCGACGACGATGCGGATGATTCTGGGGCTGGACACGCCGACCAAGGGCCGGGCGCTGATCTTCGGTGAGCCCTATGAAAATTTGTCGAAGCCGTTGACCAAGGTCGGCTCGTTGCTGGATGCGAACTGGATCCACCCCAACCGTTCCGCTCGATCGCACCTGCGGTTCCTGGCTGCTACCAACAACATCAATGCCAAGCGTGTCGACAAGGTGCTGGACACGGTGGGTTTGACCAAGGTCGCCGGCCGGGCGGCCGGCAAGTTCTCGCTGGGCATGAAGCAACGGCTGGGGCTGGCCGCGGCGTTGCTCGGGGATCCGCAGATCCTGATCTTCGACGAGCCGGTGAACGGGCTCGATCCGGAGGGCATCTTCTGGATCCGCACCCTGATGAAGGATCTGGCGGCCGAGGGCCGGGCAGTTCTGGTGTCTTCCCACCTGATGTCGGAGATGGCGCTGACCGCCGACCATCTGATCGTCATCGGCGCGGGCAAGCTGATCGCGGATTCGTCGACCGCCGATTTCATCGCCCGGTCCACTCGCGCGTCGGTCCGGGTCCGATCGCCGCAACTCGCCCAACTCCGCGTCGCATTGCAGGAGGCCGGTCTCGAGATCACCGACCTGGATGACGCTCTCGAGGTCAACGAGGCACCGATCGAGCAGATCGGCGACATCGCCTTCCGGGCCGGACTGCCCCTGCACGAACTGGCCGGACAGTCCGGGTCGCTGGAGCAGGCGTTCATCCGACTCACCGCCGACTCGGTGGAGTATTCCGATCCCGGGGGCGGCCCGGGCGGTCCGCCACCCGCCTCGCCGTCGTTCGACGCACCCGGCAATGCCCAGTTGGAAGGTGACCCGCGATGACTCTGGTCAATGCCGAACGCATCAAACTTGCCTCGACCCGCTCGCCGTACTGGTGCCTGGTCGCGATCCTGGTGGCGGGTCTGGGTTTCGCCGTCATCAACGGCCTGCCCGACAGCGGTCAGGGTGCGTCGATCGGCGGCGCGCTGCTCGGCGCGACCATCGGAATGAGCATCTTCATGGTGCTCGCCGCGCTGTCGATCACCACCGAATACCGGTTCGGCACCATCAGAAGCACCTTCCTGGCCGCGCCGAAGCGCTTCAACGTGCTGCTGGCCAAATCGGTGCTGGTCGGCGTGATCGGTCTGGTGGTCGGCTCCGTCGTTGCGCTCGCGGCGTTCTACCTGACCAAGGCATTGGCGGCATCGCCGATCATGCCGATGGAACTGAGCACCGGCGACGAGTGGCGTCAGGTGCTGGGGTACGGCCCGCTCTTCGCCATTGCCGGCGTGATGGCGGTGTCGGTGGGCACCATCCTGCGGCAGTCGGCGGGAGCGGTGGCGATCCTGCTGCTCTGGCCGTTGTTGATCGAGCGGCTGGTCTCGCTGATTCCGACGGTCGGTGACTATGCGCCGTGGCTGCCGTTCGCCGCTGGGCAGCAGTTCGTGTCAGCCGCCGGAACGCAGAACCCGGACGCGCCGACCCCGTTCCAGGGTTTGTTGGTGTTCGCGGCCTGGGCCCTGCTGCTGTGGCTCATCGCGTTGTTCCTGCTCAAGAAGCGGGACGCCTGACCAACGCCGACAGGGCTCAGGCCGCCGAACTCGCGGCGGCCGGCCCATCGAGCGCCAGCAACATCCGCACCTCGGGCTGCATGCCGGCGCATGGATCTCGGTTCCGTCGCAATAGAAGGCGGGCCGAGGCCAGGACGCCGCTACGGCACGCCTGGGAGATCTTCGACCGGCTCGGGGTCACCCCGTACAACGCGCAGGCCGCCGTCGAACTGGAGGCGACCGGAGAGCGCATCGGCGATGTTCCTGAGCCCGAAGACCGTCGAATACCACCTGCGGCACGTCTACACGAAGCTCGACGTGCACTCCCGCAAGGACCTGGCGGAGATCCTGCAGCGGGCGGAGCCCGGCTGAGGTCGGTGCTGATTCACGTGCGGTGCGCGGCTGAGCCTGGGGAGCAACTAACGAGGGCTGCGACGAAGCTCCTGGGCGACCAGTTCGGCGACTTCGGCCCGGCTCGGTCGCCATCCCTCGTAATAGCCGACCGACAGCCGGGCGATCAGCCCTCGCCGGCGTCGGCCGCTCAGCGGGGCGAGCAGATCGGCGAACCGATCGGCGATGTTCGGTGTTGCGCCCATGCGTGGATAGCCGGACGGGTCCTGCTCGTCGTTGTCGTCGGCAGAACTGGGGAAGTAGCGCATTTCGCTGCTCATCGAGTGCTCTCCTTGCCGACCGAAGATGACGGGAGGGTGGTGGGCGAGTCGGGGTGTGCCGTGCGGCTGGGCCGCCGTCACCGGTGATCGGCGTGGGCTGCCGGGGTCGGTGAAACGCGGACGCCCGGGGGCCGAGGCCTCCCGGGCGTCCGAGATCATGCAGGGTGCGCCGCGATTGCGGAGCGGGGGAAGGTCAGGCCTTCGGGGACAGCACGGCGATCAGCTTGTCGGTGGTCGCGCGCTGCTGGGCGAGCACCTTCTCGGCGAAATCGAACGACACGGCGGTGATGTCACCGGCGCTGGGCAGGTCGACGGCGGGCAGCTCGACGGCCGGCTTCGGCAGCGCGGGGACCTGCTTGACGAAGGTCTCGACGGCCTTGACGTACTCTTCCTGAGCCTTGGCCAGGGTGGCGAGGTACTGCTCGGTGGCCTTGTTGGCTTCGGCGACGTAGTCGGTCATGGGGTGTTCCTCTCGGGTGTGCTCATCTGGACATTGCCCAGTCTGCCAAGCAAAGCGCGGTATGTCAAGCGTTGTGCTTGATAAATCAAGCAGAATCTTTGAGCGTCCGGTACATGTGCAGCAGGGCATCCTTTTTGTCCTGAGTCAGAGACTCATCGAGCCGGATGGCCTCTTCGACGGTGACCTTCGGTGATTGTTCGTCGTCGACGTCCAGCAGGCCGAATTGGGCGAACAGCGCGGACGGCGCCATTCCCAGGGCCTGAGCTATGCCGCGCAACACTTCTGCGGACGGACGGTACTGCCCGCGTTCGATCTGACTCAGGTAGGAATCGGACATCCCGCTGGCCTTGGCCAATTGCCGCTGGGAAATGTTGGCCAGTTGCCGCTGTGCCTTCACAAAGGCCCCGAAGGCCTCGGCCATGTCGCTCGACTTGTCCATGAGTTACGATCCTATGGTCGATTGCGATGCATGCCAAGCAACTCCACTGTTCGCCGCCGCGAAACTTCGACAGCGCGACACAGCAGGGCGTCGAGAACCGCCGGTCATCAGGTGCAGTAACGCGAACATGCCGTGTTCTCCGGCGCCGCCGAGAGACCGGGGACGATGACCGAGACGACCAGCACGGCAGCGGCGACGAGGGCCAGCACCACGGCAGCCGATCGGCGGGCGGCCCCAGACGTTGCAAAGCCTCCGCGAGCCGGTGAGGTCCACCACCTCGATCACACCGAACCGGCCGGCAGTCGCCGGTACAACCTCTACGTTCCGTCCGGATATCGGGGACAGCCGGTGCCGTTGATCGTGATGCTGCACGGCGGCGAGCAGGACGCGGCCGACTTCGCCGCCGGCACCAGGATGAACGACCTCGCCGAGCGGGAGACGTTCCTGGTCGCCTATCCCGAGCAGTCCAGGGAAGCGAACCGGGACGGCCTGTGGAACTGGTTCCGCGCCGGTGATCAGCGTTCCGGCGCCGGCGAGCCCTCGATCATCGCGGGGATCACCGGGCAGGTGTGCCGCGACTATCGCGTCGACCCCGACCGGATCTTCGTCGCGGGATTGTCCGCGGGCGGCGCCATGGCAGTGATCATGGCGGTGACGTATCCCGAGCTGTACTCCGCGGTGGGCGTCCATTCCGGGCTTGCCTACGGCGCTGCGCAGGACGTGGGCACCGCGATGATGGCGATGATGACCGGTGGTTCGGCGTCCGGCGGTGCGAGCTCTGCCGATGATCGTCTTCCACGGTGACGGCGATCCGATCGTCGCCGTCTCGAATGCCGAAAGCCTCGTCGCCGCAACACTTTCCGAAATGGGTCTGCCGACGCGCAAGGCGGATCGCGAAGTGCTCAGCAGTGCCCGGATCGACGCCGACGGCATGCGGCCGCACACCCGAACGGTGCACGCCGACGCCGACGGTCGGCCGGTGATCGAGGTGTGGATCGTGCACGGCGGCGGTCACGCCTGGTCCGGCGGCGACCCGGCGGCCAGGCATGCGGATCGCCAGGGTCCGGACGCCTCCGCGGAGATGGTTCGGTTCTTTCTCCGTCGCCTGGAACTCGACGTTGTCTGATGACGTCGTCTGACTACGGGGCTGCGAAGGCGTCGGCCGCGGCCTGGATCTTCGCCAGGTACAAGCGCCAGGTGTCATCGTCGCCGTAGCCGTCGTGATCGGCGCCGGCGCGACCGTCGATGAGCTCGCGGATGATGTCGGCGTGCCCGGCGTGCTGCGCCGTCTCGGCCACCATCCTGATCAACAGGACGCCGAGTGTGGTGTTCCGCCGCTCCGGTGGCCAGTGCGCCACGGTGCCCGGCGAGGTCAGGTCGAGCGACTCGATCGTGCGGTCGCCGTGCTCGCAGGCCCGCCGGTACAACGCGATGATGTCGTCGCTGGATTCGTCGGGGGTGGCCCACATGTCGGCGCCCTCCCAGATGGTTCCGTCCTCGACCCACGGCAGCTGTTCCGGTGGCGGGCGGTCGAACGATTCACCCAGGTAGCCGTACTCGACCCCGGCAAGATGCTTCACCAGGCCGAGCAGGTTGGTGCCGGTCGGCGTCATCGGCCGCCGCAGGTCGTACTCATTCAGGCCCGCCACCTTCGCCAGCACGCCCTCGCGGGCGAGCCGCAGTTTGCGATGCAGTTCGTCCTTGATGCCGTCCGCGGCCTCGTTCCCGTCCACCGCCCGATGGTGGCACAGCGTTCTTGGCGGCACGGGCGTTCTTTGATGGCACGACATTCTTGGCGGCACGGCGTTCGTTAGTGACACGTCATTCTTGGTGACACGGCGTCGCTCAGGTGTGACCGAGCAGCCGATCGACCGTGATCGTGAGCACCACCCGGCGCGGATTGACCCGCGGTGTGCGGTACCGGACCGCGTACCTGCGCTCGGCATCGGCCACCTCGGCCGGCACCCGGCTGACCGAGGCGAGGCCCTCGAGGGTGAGCCAGCGCCGACCGTCGATCTGACAGACGGCGGCCCGCCCCGGCAGTCCGTCCGGGCCGAGCCGCTCGGCGTTGCGCACCTTCACCGATCCGTCGCTGGTGATCACCCGCGCGACGCCGGCCTCCTCGTCGAAGGTGAACCCGACCGCGATGACGTGTGGTGAACCGTCCCGCCGCAGAGTGGTGAGCGAGGCGAGGTGACGTTCGGTGAGAAAGTCGCGCACACCGTCGCTGATCTGCCCCGCGTCCAACGTCATCCACTCAGCCTGCCATCGCTGTGCGCCCGCCCCATTCCGACCCTGCACGCGCACCTCGCGTAGGTCCCCATGTGTCTGATTTGTCGAGACTGCGGAGACGACTCAGTGCCGCTCGCGGCGACACGCCCGGCCCGGCTGGCTACGGGGGTGCAGTGACCGCTTCAGGGCGACTGCATCATGCGTCGAGCGGTTGAAGAGGCCGACAAGCGCCCGGCGGCCGGGCGTGTCGGCGGCGAGCCAAAGGCTGGGTGAGACAACGAGTCGGGCAATGTGTCCGATTTGTCGATATCGCGGAAACGCTCTGCGGTCGCGCAGGACGGCGGGCTGAGCATCAGCACCGATGGTCCAAGGGGTGGTGAATCAGATCACCCCGATGGAAGGAACATCCGTTCCTGGATTATGTTGAACGTTCATGTAACTGTCCGTCGGCGAGTGACGACGGACTGCCCGCCGAGATGCTGCATCAGTTCGAGGAGATCCACACCGATGACCACCCTGAAGATCATTCTGGCCTCCACCCGGCCCGGCAGTATCGGCCCTGCTCTTGGCACCTGGGTCGCGCAGACCGCGCGTCGTACCGACACGTTCGACCGGGTCGAGGTGCTGGATCTGGCCGAGATCGACCTGCCGTTCCTGGACGAGCCGCACCACCCCCGGTTGGGCCGCTACACCCGGCCGCACACGTTCGCCTGGTCCGACGCGATCAGCACCGCAGATGCGCTGGTGATCGTGACCCCCGAATACAACTCGGGCTTCCCCGCACCGTTGAAGAACGCCCTCGATTTCCTGCACGCCGAGTGGAAGAACAAGGCCCTCGGAGTGGTCAGCTACGGCGGTGGCGCCGGCGGCGGTGCGGGTGCGGCAAGGATGCTCCGGCCGGTCACCGATGCGCTCGGCATGGTGACGGCGCCGTCGACGGTCGCAGTCGCGCGCGCGGCCGGTCAGGTCGTCGACGGAGAGTTCGTCGGCTCCATCGCCGACGACGTCGCGCTGGCCGACATGCTCGCCGAGATCGGCGATATCGACGCGTCACTTGTCGCGACCAGGTCGACCCTCGCCATGACCGCCTGACCCAGCTGGAATCGCCTGACCACACCCGAGATCGGGTCGGTGTCGGTAGCCGGTTCTAGGGTGGTGGGGTGAGCAAGAGCACTGAGGTCAGCGATCAGCGCGAGACGACCGAACCGGATGCTGCCGCCGCGGTCGAGTCATCGCTCGCGGAGGTGCCATCGGTCGGCGCCCCGCCGCAGGCCGCCGCCCGGCACGCCGAACTCGCCCAGCAGATCGGTGACGCCCAGTTCCGGTACTACGTGCTCGACGACCCGACGATGACCGACGGCGAGTTCGACACGCTGCTCAAGGAACTCGAGGCACTGGAGGCGAGCCATCCCTCGCTGGTGACCCCCGAGTCGCCGAGTCAGCGGGTGGGTGGCGGATTCGCCACGGGCTTCGCCGCCGTCGAACATGCCGAACGCCTGTTGAGCCTGGACAACGTGTTCTCCGCCGAGGAGCTGACGGCGTGGCTCGACCGCACCTCGCGTGATGCCGGGGCCCCGGTCAGCTGGTTGACCGAGCTCAAGATCGACGGACTGGCCATCAACCTCACCTATGAGAAGGGCCGGCTGGTGCGGGCGGCCACCCGCGGCGATGGCCGGGTGGGGGAGGACGTCACCCTCAACGTCCGCACCATCGCGGCGATCCCGGATCGATTGCGCGACGACGGCGCCCACGACGTTCCGGAGTTCGTCGAGATCAGGGGCGAGGTCTTCTTCCCGCTCGAGGGTTTCGCGGAACTGAACGCCTCGCTCATCGCGGCCGGCAAACCGCCGTTCGCCAACCCGCGGAACACCGCGGCCGGCTCACTGCGGCAGAAGGACCCGCGGGTCACCAAGTCCCGCAAGCTGACGATGTTGTGCCACGGCATCGGCGCCCGTGTCGGGTTCGACATCGAGCGCCAGTCGCAGGCCTACGAACGCCTTCGCTCGTGGGGGCTGCCGATCTCGGAACACAACAAGGTCGTGCAGACCGCCGCCGAGGTGGCCGACCGGATCGCCTACTGGAACGAACACCGGCACGACCTGTCGCACGACATCGACGGTCTGGTGGTCAAGGTCGACGAGACGGCGCTGCAACGCCGGCTGGGCTCGACGTCCCGTGCACCGCGGTGGGCGATTGCCTACAAGTACCCGCCCGAAGAGGCGACGACGCTGCTCAAGGACATCCGGGTCAACGTCGGCCGGACGGGCCGGGTGACACCGTTCGCGTTCCTGGAGCCGGTGGTGATCGCCGGATCGACCGTGGGTCTGGCCACCCTGCACAACGCCGACGAAGTGGTCCGCAAGGGTGTCAAGATCGGCGACACCGTGGTGGTGCGCAAGGCCGGTGACGTGATCCCCGAGGTGCTCGGACCTGTTGTCGCGCTGCGCGAGGACGGCCGGGAACTGCGCGACTTCGAGATGCCGACGGTGTGCCCGGAATGCGGCAGCGAACTGCGCCGGATGCGGGAGGGCGACGTCGACATCCGGTGCCCCAATGCCCGCAGCTGCCCCGCGCAGTTGCGCGAGCGGGTGTTCCACCTCGCCGGGCGCGGCGCGTTCGACATCGAGGGCATGGGCTACGAGGCGGCGACCGCGCTGCTCTCGGCGGGGGCGATCACCGACGAGGGCGACATCTTCCCCGGCGAGCTGGACGGGCAGCGGTTCGGGCTGGACGAGGCCACCCTGCTCACGGTGCCGCTGTTCACCACCAAGGCGGGGGCGCTGTCGGCCAACGGCGGCAAGTTGCTGGCGAACCTGGCCAAGCAGCGCTCGCAGCCGCTCTGGCGGGTGCTGGTCGCGTTGTCCATCCGCCATGTCGGCCCGACGGCCGCCCGCGCGCTGGCCCAGCAGTTCGGATCGCTCGACCGGATCCGCGAGGCGTCCGAGGAGGAGCTGGCGGCGAGCGAGGGAGTCGGCCCGACGATCGCCGCCGCGGTCACCGAGTGGTTCGAGATCGATTGGCACCGATCGATTGTCGACCGCTGGAAGGCGGCCGGGGTGCGGATGGAGGACGACCGCACGGACCGACCCGAGCAGACCCTGGCCGGGCTGTCGATCGTCGTCACCGGCGGTCTGGAGAGTCTGTCCCGGGACGAGGCAAGAGCCGCCCTGCTCGAGCGCGGCGCCAAGGCGGCGGGGTCGGTGTCGTCCAAGACGGCCTTCGTCGTGGTCGGCGACAACCCGGGGAGCAAGTACGACAAGGCCGTCTCGCTGAAGGTGCCGATCCTGGACGAAGCCGGGTTCCTGGTGCTGCTCGAACAGGGACCGGAGGAGGCCACCAAGGTCGCGCAGATCGGCGCGGATCCGGCGGGCGCCGGACCCGGCGGGCGCTGAACCAGTGGGCACAGATTCAGCGGGCGACGAACCGGCGGTCGCAGATTCAACGGAGCCCGAACCCGCGACTGCCGACCCGGCGCCCGACTCCTGACATGACGGCCGAGCCGAGTTCGATGACGGACGACATCGATTTCACTGCAATGGGTTTCGATCCGTCCGACCCGTCGTTCATCGCCGACCCCTATCCGGTCTTCGACAGCGATGCGCGAGCTCGGACCGGTGCTGTACTACCCGCCGCGTGGCGTCCATCTGCTGACCAGGTTCGAGCAGGTCAACGCGGCGCTGCGGGACCGGCGGCTGGGCCGCGCCTACCGGCACCGGTACACCCGATGAGCAGTTCGGGCAACGGGCGCCCGACCTGCGGTGGCCGCGCTGGACCGAATCCGAACGTTGGTCGCTGCTGAATCTCGAACCACCCGACCACACCCGGCTTCGCCGGCTGGTCACCGCCGTCTTCACCGCACGGTCGGTGGCGGCGCTGCGGCCGGTGATCGAGCAGCTCTCCGCCGACGCGCTGACCAGGCTGTTCGAGCTGCGGCGAGTTCGATCTGATCGCCGACTACGCCCAGCCGTACTCCGTGGCGGTGATCTGCACCCTGCTCGGGGTGCCGGTCGAGCGACGGCCCGCTGCTGCTCGGCTGGTCGCACGCCATCGTCAAGATGTACGAACTGCACACCGGACTGGAGCTCAAGCAGGCGGCCGAACGCGCGTCGGACGAGTTCATCGACTACGTCCGGCGACTGATCCGGGCCCGTCGGGCGCAGCCGCAGTCCGATCTGATCTCGCGAACTGATCCAGGTCGCCGACCAGGGCGACCGGCTCACCGACGACGAGATCGTCTGCACCGTCATCGTTCTGCTCAACGCCGGGCACGAGGCGACGGTCAACACCCTGGGCAACGGCATGCGCGCCCTGCTCACCCACCCCGAGCAATGGCGACGGGTGCGCAGCGGCGAGGTCGACCCGACCGTCGCGGTCGAGGAGATGATCCGCTGGGACGGGCCGCTGCAGCTGTTCGAGCGGTGGGTGCTCGACGACGGTGTCGAGATCGCCGGCCGGCGGTTCGGCGTCGGCGACCGGATCGGGATGCTGTTCGGCTCGGCCAACCGTGACCCGGCGCGGTTCCCGGACCCGGACAGCGTTCGACATCGGCCGCGGCGACGGCACCCACATCGGCTTCGGCGGCGGCATGCACTTCTGCATCGGCGCGCCGCTGGCCCGGCTGGAGATCGCCGTGTCGTTGGCGCAGCTGCGGGCCGGTCCCGATCTCCGGCTGCTCCAGCCACCCGAGTACCAGCCGTTCTTCGTCATCCGGGGGCTGACCGGGCTGCTGGTCGGGTCGGGTCCCGCGTCCGACGCGGGCGCGGGACGGGTAGCGTGAGTCGCGTGCCCGAAGAGTCAGCACCTGATCAGCGCGTCGACCGCAACCGCAGCGAGGTGCTGCTCGACGTCGGCGTCCCGCAGCCGATGCGGGCGATGGTCTTCAACAGCTGGCCGCTGATCCTCGCGGCGCTGGTTGCTGTCCTACCTGGTCGCGATGTTCTTCCCGGCGATCGGTGGACTGCTGCTGATCGGGACCCCGATCGCCGTCGTCGCGGCGTTGATCGCCGCCGGGTTCCGGGCGAAGAAGATCCGGCTGACGGTCACCGACGAGATGATCTCGGTGTCCAACGGCAAGGCCGGGTTCGCCTGCGACCGGTCGCACCGTGCAGTCGGCCGTGCTGGTGGAGAGCTTGGCCCGCCGCCGGTTCGGAGCTTCCGCACGCAGCAGCCTGATCCTGCTCGACCGAGCACGGCCGGAACGGCGTTGCATGCTGTCCGGTCTGCTCTGGCCACCGGCCGTGCTCGAGCAGGTCATCGACCTGCTGCCGGGTGTCCCGGTGGAACGGCTCGAGGGCAAGCAGTCGCCGGAGACGCTGGCTGCCCGGTACCCGAAGATCCTCGCAGGACACCGACGGCACCGAGTCCGGCCCGTCCAGGAAGTAGGGATCCCGGTCATGTTGCTTCCCGATCTACCGCAGCGCGGTGCGCCAGTTCGATGCCCGGGTGCAGGCGGTGCGCGACGAGCAGTGGTCGCTGAGCACGCCGGACACCGAGTGGGACGTGCATCGCCTGGTGCGGCACGTCATCGTCGGTCAGGCGACGTGGCCGCGGCGCTGACCGGCAGGCACCTCGGAACGGATCCGTCGAGGCCTGAGCCGGCCCGGAGCTGGTCGCGCGCTGGACCGCGGCATCGACCGCCGCGGTCGAGGCGTTGACCGCTGCTTCGCTGGACACGCCAGGTGCAGCTGCCGGACGGCGCCGCGCCGGTGTCGGAACTGGGCTGGCGGCTGGCCACCGATCTGACCGTGCACGCCTGGGACCTGGCCAGGGCGATCGACGCGCCGGACGAGTTCCCGAACGACCTGCTCGCCCACGTCCTGGAGCAGCTCAAGGACGCGGCCGGCCGGTGGTTGCCGCCGGAGCGCTACGCCCCGCCGATCCCGGTTCCCGGGTGCACCGACGACCTCACCGAGTTGCTGGCGCTGACGGGTCGGAACCGCTGGTGGCGGCGGACCGACTGACGGCCTTCGCGCCTGCGTCGCCGGCCTAGCCGGATTTCAGGATCCGCTCGATCGCCTGTTCCGCCCGGCGCTCCCGGGTGACCGGCCGCTTGGCCCGCCCACCCACTCCGCGTACTCCCGGGTGTGGCTGAACGAGAGCGCCTCGAAGGCGATGGTCGCCTCCGGGTTCGACGCCAGCGCAGCCGCGAGCTCCGGCGGCACCTCGGCGATCCGTGGCACCTCGTCGAGTTCGACGGTCATGGTGATCTCGTCGCCCTCGCCGACCATCAGGTCGTCCCGCTGCGCCTTGCGCAGCCCGATCCACCCGGTGCCGCCGTAGCTGGCGATGGTGGTGCGGAACGGCTCGTGCCCGGAGACGGTGACCACCACCGGTGCCCTTGCCCGGCCGAACACCTCGACGGAATCGAACGGCACCGCCACCGCGTGCCCGGGCCCTTCGTCGGGGCACAGCACCGTTGCCGTGAACGTGCGAGAAGTCACGCCCATCACCGAGCCTTCGAGGTAAAGCGTAGGTAGTACCCATCTGGATCCAACACCCGGAAGTCCTGCAAGTCCCCACGGTCTGCGCATGATGTCCTCCACGATCGGCCATCCGGCGTGCCGCAGCCGATCGCGTTCGGCGTGCAGGTAGTCGACCTCGAGCACGATCTCCACCCCGGTCGGCGGTTGCCGGTGCGCCGATGTGCCGCCGGGCACGGTCACCGCACCGATCCGCACGTCGTCCCGCTCCAGCGCCAGGTAGGGCAGTGCGTCCGCCCGACGATCGGCGACCAGCTTGAATCCGAGCAGATCCACGTAGAACCGCACCGTCGCGTTCAGGTCCGCCGGGAAGATCTCGAGGCGCAGGCTGGTTGGCACCATCCGACCCTCTCACGGCTACCGTCGAGTACCCGTCATCCCTCGTCGGTCCGGTGCCAGGAGAAACGTTGAAGCGAACCGCGGGCCTGCGGGTCGAACTGCCCGTCGCCGGGCGTCCGGTGCTGGTGGTCGGCGGCGGCCCGAGCCGCGCTCGGCAAGATCGCCGCCCTGCGGGACAGCGATGCGGAGGTGACGGTGGTCGCCGACGAGGCCGATGGCCTCGATCGCCGACCTGGCCGAGCGTGGACTGATCAGCTGGCATCGCCGGGACCTGCTCGAACCGGCGACCTGGACGAGTGCTGGCTGGTCGTCGCGGCGACCGGCGATCGCCGGCGCCGATGCCGAGGTGGCCGAGCAGGCCGCCCTGCGGCACCGGTTCTGCCTGCCCGGGTTCCGGCGGCGTCGGCGGCAACCGCTGGACCGGCTGCCGGCCGGCAGCGGCTGCGGCGGGCGTGGTGGTGCTGGTCGGCGGCGGTCCGGGCGATCCGGGTCTGATCACGGTGGCCGGACTGGCGGCGATCCGCGAGGCGGACGTCGTGGTGCACGACCGACTGGCTCCGCTGGCCGTGCTGGACGAGGTGCGCGACGGCGCCCGGATCATCGACGTCTCCAAGATCCCCGGCGGCGCGACCACGCCGCAGGAGGAGATCAACCGGCTGCTGGTCGAGCACGCAGCGGCCGGCAAGAGCGGTCGTGCGGCTCAAGGGCGGCGACAACTTCGTCTTCGGTCGGGGCGGCGAGGAGTGGCAGGCCTGTGCCGCCGCCGGGATCGAGGTGCAGATCGTGCCCGGGGTCAGTTCGGCGCTGGCGGTCCCGGCGCTGGCCGGGATCCCGCTGACCCACCGCACGGCGAATCAGGGCTTCACCGTCATCACCGGGCACGTCCCGCCGGGCGATCCGCGGTCGATGCTCGACTACGCGCCCTGGCCAGGTCCCGAACCGCGCTGGTGATCATGATGGGGGTCGGCCAATCTGGCCGCGATCGCCGCCGAACTCATCGCCGGCGGGATGGATCCGCACACCCCGGCGGCCACCGTCGCCGACGGCACGCTGCCGGGCCAGCGCACCGTCCGCGCGCCGCTGGCCGAGATCGCCGCGGCGACCGCGGCCGCCGGGGTCCGGCCGCCGGCGATCACCGTCATCGGCTCGGTGGCCGCCTTCGAGCCCGGACCCGGAACTCTGAACTGCCCGAGCCGGCCAGGACGCAGATCAGTCCGCCATGATCGCCGAGCGGGGACCGGCCGGTGACGACCGAGGTCAGCCCGGCCAGGTGACGCCAGCCGGGCGACCTCGGAATCCCGCATCGCCGGGCCACCCGGCCGGCCGACGATCACCGCGGTGTCCGGGTCCCACAGCGGCGCGGCGGCCATCTCGGTGCCGATCGCCTTCCAGTCGTCCGGCACCCAGGAGGCCTCGCCGTCGAGCACCGTCGCCTTGTCCACCGGCGCCCAGCCGGGGATGACGCCGGTCAGGTTCGGCACGCCGCCGCCACCGGCCAGCAGCTTGATGGTGCGGCCGTCACCGTTGGTGTCCGACCTCGGCACCGACGCATGGCCCAGCCGGCCCGGAGCACCTGCGGCAGCATCCGGGCGAGGATCGCGACCGCGTCCTTGGGATCGGCGGCGATGGCCTCGACCAACTCCCACTCGCGGTGCCGGGCGGCCACTCCGGGATCGGGACGGACCGACTCGACCCGCACTCCCGGCACGGTCTCCGCGGCGGTGATCAGGACGTCCGGCTGCCGGCCGGCCGGCAACGCCACGACGATGTCGTCGACCGCCTGGTCGGGCGAACGCTCGACGATGTCCATCGCGAGGATGTCGGCATCCACCAGACCCAGCGCGGTCGCCACGGCGCCCAGCGTGCCCGGCCGATCAGGTAGTAAGAGACGAAGTACATATGACATGGCGGTTCGCTCGCCTCCCAGGTGGCGGCTCGTAGTGCTCGCTGCACGCGGACCCACCTGCACGTTCAGATGCGGCCGAGTACCTGTCGAGGCCCATCTTGTCCGAATTGGGTTTCGATCAGATCACCGGCGTGCTTCCTGCGCGATTCCCGTCCGAGGATGGCCGATCGGGAACGTCCCCGGTGCGGGAACTGTCGGGGTGTACCCCGGTGTGCGCCCGGTCAATCCGGCGCTGCCGCCCCGTGGACCCCGGTGCTCGCCGGGTCGGTACTCCGCGGCCCCACTAGGATGAGATGTTCCGCCTGAACCGTCAGAAGGCCATGCGCAGCACCGATGCCGACCGCCCGGGAGACCAGTGTCCAGCGTCCCACCCATCAACACGCCGCTGCCGGCCGCGGTTGATCAGCAGACCGGTGCCGAGCCGGCGAGTCCGCGCCGAGCCTGACCCGCGACGACGTCGCCCACCTCGCCCATCTGGCCCGGCTGGAGCTGACCGAGCAGGAGCTGGACACCTACGTCGGGCAGCTGTCGGTGATCCTGGATTCCGTCGCCACGGTCAGTGCGGTTGCCGCCGTCCGACGCGGACATCGAGCCGACCAGCCACGCCGTCCCGCTGACCAACGTGTTCCGCGATGACGTGGTCCGCCCCGGGCTATCGCACGAGGCCGCGCTGGCCGGTGCGCCGGCCGCCGAGGACGGCCGCTTCCGCGTGCCGCAGATCCTGGGGGAAGAGCAGTGAGCGCGCAGACATCGGAGCTGACCAGGATGACCGCGCAGGCGCTGGCCGGTGCGATCGCCGACGGCCAGGTCAGCGCCGAGGAGGTTGCGCAGCGCGCACCTGGACCGCATCGAGGCCGTCGACGGCGCCGTGCACGCCTTCCTGCACGTCTCCACCGAGTCCGCGCTGGCCCAGGCCCGGGCGGTCGACAAGGCGCAGGGCGGACGGCGCCACCGCCGGCGTCACCGCTGGCCGGGGTGCCGTTGGCGCTCAAGGACATCGTCGTCCAGAAGGGGGTCCCGACCACCGCCGGATCGAAGATCCTCGAGGGCTGGATCCCGCCGTACGACGCGACGGTGACCACCCGGCTGCTGGACGCCGGGCGTGGTGATCCTGGGCAAGACCAACCTGGACGAGTTCGCGATGGGCTCGTCCACCGAGAACTCCGCGTACGGGCCGACCCGCAATCCCTGGGACCTGTCCAGGATCCCCGGCGGATCCGGCGGCGGATCGGCCGCAGCGCTGGCCGCCTTCGAGGCGCCGCTGGCGATCGGCACCGATACCGGCGGGTCGATCCGGCAGCCGGCCGCCGTCACCGGCACCGTCGGCACCAAACCGACGTACGGCGGGGTGTCCCGGTACGGCGTCATCGCGCTGGCCTCCTCCCTCGACCAGGTCGGTCCGTGCGCCCGCACCGTCACCGACACCGCGCTGCTGCACGAGGTGATCGCCGGGTACGACCCACTGGACTCCACCTCCATCCCGCAGCCGGTGCCGCGGGTGCTGGACGCGGTCCGGCTCGGTCAACGCGACGGGGTCGCCGGGCATGCGGATCGGCGTGGTGAAACAGTTGCGCGGTAAGGGTTATCAGGCCGGTGTCCTGGAATCCTTCGACGCCGCGGTCGCCACCCTGCAGGCCGCCGGTGCCGAGATCGTCGAGGTCGACTGCCCGCACTTCCGGTACGCGCTGGCCGCGTACTACCTGATCCTGCCCAGCGAGTGCTCGTCCAACCTCGCCCGCTTCGACGCCATGCGCTACGGGCTGCGGGTCGGGGACGACGGCAACGCCTCGGCCGAGGAGGTGATGTCGCTGACCCGCGGTCAGGGTTTCGGTGCCGAGGTGAAGCGGCGCATCATCCTCGGTACCTACGCGCTGTCGGCCGGGTACTACGACGCCTACTACGGCTCCGCCCAGAAGGTCCGGACGCTGATCAAGCAGGATTTCGAGAACGCTTTCGGGGCAGCGGATGTGCTGATCTCGCCGTCCTCACCGGTGACGGCGTTCCCGATCGGGGAGAAGGTGAACGATCCGCTGGCCATGTACGCGAACGACCTGGCGACCATCCCCGGCTCGCTGGCCGGCATTCCGGCGATGAGCGTGCCCAGCGGGATCGCCTCGGACACCGGGTTGCCGGTCGGACTGCAGATCATGGGTCCGGCGCTCGGCGAGGAGCGGATCTACCGTGTCGCTGCCGCGTTCGAATCCGCTTATGCGGCAGCAGCATTCCGGGCTCGTCCCGGATGCTGCGCCGGAATTGAGATGGTGGGCTCATGACTGTGACATCCGAAGAAGCATTGCGGGCACCCGACGGCCTGATGGATTTCGACGAGGCCATCGAACGGTACGACCCGGTGCTGGGACTCGAGGTGCACGTCGAACTCGGCACCGCGACCAAGATGTTCTGTGGCTGCCCGACCGAGTTCGGCGCGCCGCCGAACACCCAGGTCTGCCCGGTCTGCCTGGCGCTGCCGGGCGCGATGCCGACCATCAACCGGACCGCGGTCGAATACGCCATCCGCATCGGGTTGGCGCTGAACTGCACCATCGCGTCGTGGTGCCGGTTCGCCAGGAAGAACTACTTCTACCCGGACATGCCGAAGAACTTCCAGACCTCGCAGTACGACGAACCGATCGCCTATGACGGGTATCTGGACGTCGAGGTGGACGGCGAGACGATCCGGATCGAGATCGAGCGCGCCCACATGGAGGAGGACACCGGAAAGTCGCTGCACGTCGGCGGTCTGACCGGGCGGATCTCCGGTGCCGAGTACTCGCTGCTCGATTACAACCGGGCCGGGGTGCCGCTGGTGGAGATCGTCACCAAGACGGTGTCCGGGACGAAGGCCTCGGCGCCCGCGGTGGCGCGGGCCTACGTGGCTGCCCTCCGCGATCTGCTGAAGTCGCTGGGGGTGTCCGACGTCCGGATGGACCAGGGGTCGCTGCGGTGCGACGCCAACCTGTCGCTGACCCCGGCGGGCAGCCCGGTGCTCGGCACCCGTACCGAGACCAAGAACGTCAACTCGCTGCGGTCGGTGGAACGGGCTGTCCGGTACGAGATCACCAGGCAGGCAGGACGTCTCGCCGCCGGGCGGCCGGATCAAGCAGGAGACCAGGCATTTCGACGAGTCGACCGGGACGACGGCGTCGGGCCGGTCCAAGGAGACGGCGGAGGACTACCGCTACTTCCCGGAACCGGATCTGGTGCCGCTGGCCCCCGCGCCGGAGTGGGTGGAGGAGATCAGGGCGGCCTGCCCGAGTTCCCCTGGATCCGCCGCGCCGCCCTGCAAACCGCCTGGGGCATCACCGATATGGAGATGCGGGACCTGGTCGCTGCGGACGCCGTCGAGTTGGTGGCCGCCACCGTCGACGCCGGCGCGTCGCCGGCCGAGGCGAAGTCGTGGTGGGCCTCCTATCTCGGCCAGCAGGCCAACACCCTCGGGGTCAGCCTCGACCAGCTGCCGATCACCCCGGCGCAACTGGCGGACGTGATCGGGAAGGTCTCCTCCGGCGCGCTCACCACCAAACTGGCCCGCCAGGTGGTCGACGGCGTGCTCGCCGGCGAGGGCGACCCGGACGCGGTGATCGCGGCCCGGGGGCTGGCCGTGGTGTCGGACGATTCCTCGCTGCAGAAGGCGGTCGACGAGGCGCTTGCCGCCCAGCCTGCGGTTGCCGACAAGATCCGGTCGGGCAAGGTCCAGGCGGTCGGCGCGATCGTCGGCGCGGTGATGAAGGCGACCAGGGGTCAGGCCGACGCGGCCAGGGTGCGCGAACTCGTGCTCAGCACCCTGGGCGTCGCAGGGCTGACGCCGACACGCAGAAGGGGTCGTCGGACGTGCGTGTTGCTCTCGCCCAGATCGTCAGTGGCATCGACCCGGAACGCAACCTCGGCCTGGTCCGGGACGCCGCCACCCGGGCAGCGGCCGCGGGCGCCAGGATGGTCGTGCTGCCCGAGGCCACCATGTGTGCGTTCGGTGTCTCGCTCGCGCCGATCGCGCAGCCGGTGAACGGGCCGTGGGCCGACGCCGTCCGCGAGATCGCGGCGGAGAGCGGGATCACCGTGGTGGCCGGCATGTTCACTCCGGGATCGGGCGGCCGGGTGCGGAACACGCTGCTGGCCGTCGGGGGCGGGGTGGAGGCGTCCTACGACAAGATCCACCTGTTCGATGCCTACGGTTTCCGCGAGTCCCGGACGGTGGCGCCGGGCATCGAGCCGGTGGTGATCGACGTCGACGGCGTCACCGTCGGCCTGACGGTCTGCTACGACGTGCGCTTCCCCGGCCTGTACCAGGAGCTGGCCAAGCAGGGCGCGACGGTAATCCTGGTGGCTGCGTCCTGGGGTGCGGGGCCAGGCAAGCGCGAGCAGTGGGATCTGTTGACCCGGGCCAGGGCCTTGGACAGCACCAGCTTCCTGCTGGCCGCCGGGCAGGCGGATCCGGCCACGGTGGGCGCCGCCCCGCGAGGGTCCGCGCCGACCGGCGTCGGTGGCAGCGTGGCCGTCACACCGCTGGGTGCGGTGATCGACCAGCTCGATGCCGCCCCGGGTCTGCTCGTCGTCGATGTGGACCCGCAGCAGGTCGCCGATGCCCGCGAGTCGATCCCGGTACTGGCCAACCGCCGGTTCTGAGCCGGAGCCGGCTGCGACTGTTTCTATAGTGTGATCATGTTTGTGTTCGTTCTTCGCGCCGATTCCGCTGTGCCCACCTACATGCAGCTGATCCAGCAGGTGAAGAACGGAATCCGGATGGGCCTGCTGCGCCCCGGCGACCGGCTGCCCACCGCCAAGGCGGTCGTCGAAGAGCTGGCCATCAATCCCAACACCGTGCTGAAGGCCTATCGGGAGTTGGAGCGGGAGGGTCTGGTGTCGCCGCGACCCGGTGCCGGGACGTTCGTCCTGCGTGGGTTGGGTTCGGCGCTGCCGGCCGATCGGGACCGGCTGTTCGCGGAACTGCAGGGCTGGATGCAGCGGGCCAAGGCGGCCGGTCTCGACCAGGAGGACGTCGACGCGCTGTTCGCGGGAGCGCAAGAGACCGCGGCGATCCGTCGCGCATGATCGGCCCGGATCGTCGGCGGCACCTGGCGGTGGTGCCGCCGGAGCCGACTGCGTCGGGGCACGCCGGGCCGGTACCGGACACCTCCGATCCGGACGGCACGAACCCGGTTGGTCTGACCCAGGATGCTGCGATCCGGACCTCGGGTGCCGGCATCCGTTACGGCCGGCGCTGGGCACTCCAGGAGTGCTCGCTGAGCATTCCGCGCGGCAGCGTGGTCGCGGTCGTCGGCCGGAACGGCGCCGGAAAATCCACCCTGCTGCAACTGCTGGCAGGTCTGTTGCGGCCCGATGCCGGGTCGGCGATCGTGCTGGGCGAGCCCACCTGGCCGGCCCGGTCCGGCTGGCTGGCCCAGGTCGGGTTCGTCGCACAGGACAAGGCGCTCTATCCGGGTCTTCGGGTGGTTGACCTGCTGCGGTTCGGTCGCCGGAACAATCCCGGGTGGGATCAGGAATTCGCGCAACGCCGGCTGCAGGACCGCGGTGTACCGCTGGGCGCCAGGATCGGCAAGCTGTCCGGCGGCCTGCGGACCCAGGTTGCCATCGCCCTTGCGCTGGCCAAACGCCCCGAGGTGTTGTTGCTCGACGAGCCGCTGGCCGATCTGGATCCACTGGCCCGGCGCGAGGTGATGTCCTCGCTGATGGTCGATCTGATGGAGCGGAACACCACCGTGTTGTTCTCGTCGCATTCGCTGACCGATCTGGCCCGGGTGTGCGACTGGTTGGTCCTGATCGACGGCGGCCGGGTTCGGCTCGCCGACTCCATCGAGGCGCTGGTGGCGCGTCATCGGTTGCTCGTCGGACCCGTCGAATCCGCGACCCGGATTGCCGATCGCGTCGCGGTGGTGTCCGCGCACCGGGGCGATCGGCAGGCCGTCCTGCTGGTCGACGGGCACGATCCCGCGGTGGAGTTGGACCCGCAATGGACGGTGCGCCAACCGGCCGTCGAGGATCTGGTGTTCGGCTATCTCCAGCAGGCTCTGTCATGACTGTCGGCGTGGTGCTGACCACCCTGCGCATGCACCGGATGCAGATCGCGGTCACCGCCGTGCTGCTGCTGGCTCTGGTGGTCGTGGCCGTGCTGCACGGGTCTGCGACGGCCGCATTCATCGCCGAACAACGGGCCGGCGACTGTGCGGCACATGGATGCGTCGACCTGCCCCAACGGGTGGCGGATCGCTACCGGTTGCTCGGTGAGGCGCTGCCCTTCCTCGGGCTCGTTCCGGTGGCGATCGGTGTCTTCTGGGGAGCCCCGCTACTCGGGCGGGAATTCGAAGCCGGTACCTCACGGCTTGCCTGGACCCAGTCGGTCTCCCGCCGGCGGTGGATCCTGACCAGGCTGATCGTCCTCGGCGGGCTGGTCGCGGTTGGCGGCGTGGTGATGGGAGTCATTGTCGCCCAGTGGTTGTCGGTGTTCGACGGCTTCGAGCTGACAGGTGTGACGGATGCCAGCTTCATCATCCTGCGGGGGGTGGAGCCGGTCGGCTGGTGGGTGTTCGGGTTGATGTCGGGCGTGGCCGCCGGCGCGCTGCTGCGACACACGGTGCGCGCCATGGCGGTCACGGCCGCCATCGGGGTCGGGGCGATCATCGCGCGGAACCTGCTGCTCGTGGCCCAGGACGGTGCCTCGCCGTCCGCCGGCTGGTATTCCGATCACCTGCCGGCGATCGCGGTGCTCGGCGCCGCCGTGGTCGTACTTTCTGCCATCACCATCCGAGTGGTCGAGCGGGCTCGCCCGTAGTGGGCCGTTGCCCAACCGTTACCTTTTCCACCACGCTGCTAGTTCATCCATCACATAGTGTGACGCCGGTGAGGGGTGGGCACATCCGGATCGTTCTCGACCGATCGGCCGATACCGACGGATGTGCTCGGGTGGTGCAAGGGGATGTGCTCGGGACGTCTTCGATAGCTGCTCCGGGAGGTGCCGTGGGGGGCCGCGGCACGCCCACTCTTCCCGTGTTGATCAACCAGTTGCGGCGGCATTTTTCGCGCGCAAGGGTGCCGGACCGGTTGATCAACTCGCTTTTATTGGGGGTACGGGGCATGCCGCGGGCGCGCCCGGGTCAGTCTGGTCCGCCCTCGCCGCCGGAGCTGCCGGACGGCACGACGACCACCCGGTCATCGCTGGGCACCGGGGTGCCCAGGCCGTCCTTGTTCGAGGTGGTGAACCAGAGCAGGCCCTGCAGATCGGCGACCACCGTCAGCAGCCGGCCGTAGCGGCCGTCCACCAGCACCGTCGGCGAGCCGGTGAAGGTGTTGCCGGCCGCGATCTCGATCGCGGTGAGCTGCTGCTTGTCCAGGGACGTGCTGGCCAGCACGCCCGCGGACATCGAGCAGTCCTCGGCGCCGCCGTCCGCCGCCGTCCAGGTCCACAAGGCGTCCCCGTCCGCGATGGTGGTGTAGTCCTTGCCTGCGGTCAGCGGTAGCAGGAGATCCTGCGTCGGGCGTTGGTCAAGGGCCGCAACGGTTCCGGTCGGAGTCGGGCAGATGCCTGCCACCTGGGTGAAACCGGAGGCGTAGATCGCCGAACCGGCCGTCGGGTTGGACTCGGCCGGTTTGCCGAACTCGTCCAGCCGCAACACCTTTCCGGCCAGCGATGCCGGATCGTGCCCCAACGCCGGGTTCCCGGTGTCGCCGGTGCCGACGTACAGGGATCGGTCCGCGGCGAAGGCGAGCCGCCCGCCGTTGTGCGTTGCCCCCTTGGGAATTCCGGCGAAGATCGTCTTCGGCACGTCACCGCGGGCGATCCGGACGATGTGGTTGTCGGTCTGACCGGTGACGTAGGCGTAGATCAGCCCGTCCTCGGCGTAGGACGGCGACAACGCGATGCCGAGCAGTCCACCGTCCCCGCTGCCGTCGATGTCGTCGATCTGCGCCACCAGCACCGGGTCCGTGTCCTTTGCCACCTGCAGGATCCGCCCGGTCGTCCGCTCGCCGACCAGCGCGGAGGCACCGTCCGGCAACGGCGCCAGGCCCCAGGGCGCGGTCAGGCAGGTCGCGATGACGGCGGGATCGGTGGGCGCGCAGGGGTCGGCCGGTTGTTCCGACCCGCTGGGTGGCGGGCTGCCGGACGGCGACTGGTCGGTCGGACTCGGTGACGGCGATGTCGGCGTATCGGGCTGCGTGGTGTCGTCGGGCAGTGCTGCGCGCGCGGTCAGCGAGGGCTGAACGGTGAAAGTGGCCGTCTCGCTGGAGAAGTCCGCGCAACCGGAAAGCACCGCGAGCAGCGAAGTCCCGATCAGCAGTGAGCCGACACCGCGCAGCAGGCGGTTCTGCCTCCGCGGGCGCGGCGAGGGGTGGGGGTTCGACGACGACATCGCTGTCCACGGTACGGGTCGCGCCGTTGGCGCCCGGTGAGTCACGGACCGCTCGGCCATGGTCACGTCAGGCGGTCAGCCGATGGGCAGGCGGCCGGCCGCCGAGGCGAAGCCCAGCCAGGTGTGCCGGTTGCCGGCCCAGCACCACCCAATCTTCGGCGCGTTGCGAGTGGCCTTCCCGTCCCGCCCGGTTCCGTTGCTGATCCAGATCGCCGGGGTCCTGGTGTCCAACTTTCCCTTGGCGGTGCGCTTGCGGGAGGCGATGGTCATGAAGCAGTGGTTGCGCTCGAGGACATCGGGTTGTTGCAGCAACCAGTGAATGCCCTCGACGACGGTCAGCGGAGTCCGTCCGGCACCGGTGATGGCCGGTAGCGCCTCGTCCGGGCTCCAGTTGGCCATCTCATCGCCGCGCTCGAGTCCGTGCACCAGATATGGCGGTGCCGGGCACGGTGACGCCCTCGATCGGCAGGAAATCGTCGAGGTCGGGCATGTCCACCACCACGAAGCCCGGCTTGCCGCCGTGCCGGAGCAGCGGCGCCAGCAGCGATGCCGGCGCGAGCTTTGCGGGCAGCACCAGCAGCGCGTCGCCGGTGTCCGGTACCACCGATCCGGCAGCCATGCGGCGGATCTCGTCGGCGGGCAGGCCGCTGATCCGGTCCACGCCCAGCTCGATCAGTCGTTCCGCCTGCGCGGCAATCGACGGCCAGGTCCGCGTCGACGTGGACATCAGATTCTCCGATCTGTGTGCTGGGGCGGGCGTGTGCTGAGGCGGGAGGTGTGCGGCGATCACGGTGCCGGATCTCGCCGACCGATGACGTGCAGCAGCATCAGCGCATCGTCCTCGGCCATGTACCTGATCTTGGCGAGCCGTCCGGAGGAGAACCTCATCTTGAATCCCGCGACGTGCGCGCGCGCCTTCCACGGTGAACTCGACCATTCGGTGCTCTGCACCCCGGTCCGGTAGGCGATCACCGTGTTGCGGGTGGTCAGCCGCCGCCAGCGGAACATCACGGAGTGGTCGTCGACCTGCCACCTCGCCTCCCGCGGTCTGGCGATGCCGAGGGCGAGACCCAGTGGCAACGGCAGTACCGCCAACCACTTCCACCATCCGGGCAGCAGCAGGAACAGCAGCGTGAAGCCCGCGCCGTACTCCAACGGAAGCGTGAGATAGCGACGGTGCACCCGCTGCGGGATCTGCAACAGGGGCTCGGTCGGCCACGGCAGTTCCGGCAGCGCGCGCCGGATGAATGCCTCGGCCCGTTCGGTCTTCAACAACGGAAAGAGCATGCGCTGGTTGGTGTTCGCCGGCCCGATCCCTGCGACCTCGACCTGCAGGATGCAATAGCCGATCAGCATCCGCCAGAATCCCTCGACGATCCGGACGGCCTGGATCCGGTTGACCGGGATCGTCGCGGACTGTTTTCCCAGCAGCCCGCGACTGTTGCGCAGCACGTCGCCGTCGCGGGTCAGGGTGAACCTGGTCAGCCGCAACGCGCCCAGGATGACGCCGATGACGATCGCGATGACCACCAGCGCCACCAGGACGGCGACGATGCCGCGCGGCTCGACGTTTTCCTGCATGAAGTCTGCGGCCTTGCTCGGCACGTACTCGGAGAACCGGAACCAGACGACCAGCGCACCGGCGAAGATCAGCGGAATGGTGTTGTTGCTGATGGTCGCGATCAGCATGTCGCGGGTCGACAGCACGGCGATCACATCCGGTGCGTGCTTCAACGACGACGTCCGACGCCAGGCCAGATAGCGCTGGATGGTCGACGGCTCGTGGTCGTGCTCCTGCTGGCCCGGCTGGGTGGCCTCGATGGGGCGGCCGGTCTCCAGCGCGGCCCGGAGTTGGTCGAGCCGACTTCCGGACAGGCAGCCGAGGACGACGGCGGAGCCGTTCCGGTCGCCGGGGGATTGCACCTTCAGGCCCCAGACGCCGACCAGTCGTTGAGTCAACGAGCGGTACGCCTCCAACGCCGTGATCCTGGTGATCGGCACCACCCGGATCGAGCGGTTGACCAGGCCGCTGCGCAGCCGGAGCACTCCGCTGATCACCGAGTACTTCTTCACGTGCCACTGGGCGATCGCGATGACCATGATCAGCACCACCAGGATGGTGTTCACCCACCATGGGGCGCCGCCGAGAATGGTGACCACGAGGAACGGGACGGCCGACCGAACGGTCTTGGCCGTCTCGATGACCAGATAGATCGGATGCAGCCTGGTGTCCGGTACGACCACACCGCGCTGGTAGTCGATCGCAGGCGCCTCAGACATCGTCGGCGATGTCCGAGAGTTCGCTGATCCGATTGCACAGGTCGTCGGCCTCGATCCGGTCCAATCCGCTGATGCTGACCGATCCGGCCGCGGTGCGGATCTTCAGGTTCGTCATCTGGTAGTGGTCGGCCATCGGCCCGCGTTCGGTCCGCAGGTTCTGCACCCGGTGCATCGGCACCACGCTGCGCTTGATGAAGATGATTCCGTGCTGGATGTCGATCTCGGTCGCCGAGATCGCGTACCAGAACACCCGGTAGCGGATCGGCGGGAGCACGATCATCCCGAGCGACCAGGATGATCGCGAGAATCGCGACGATGCCCCACCGCAGCCACCAGGCTCCCCACGGAAGAACCCAGGCGAGGCTGGCGAACAACAGCAGCACCGGCAGGCCGGAGAACAGCATCCGCCAGCGCCAGTACCGGGTGACCTTGGGCTGCAACCGATGTCGCTCCAGCGGAAGGTCACCGGCGAGCGGTTGATCGGCCCCGAGGGGGGGTGCGGTCAAGCCGCTGGCCGGCGGTGTTGTCTCGACGGGCGGTGCCGACTCGACGGCGGGAACCGACTCGACCGCGGGTGCGGCCGGGGTGGTCGCGGGTTCCGCCGTGCCGTTCGTCGGCTCACCGGGTGGCGGCCCTGGGTGAGCCGGGTGCGTGCCGGGGGGATGCCCGGTCGCGGGTCGGCTCGTCACGGGGATCAGCGTACGGCCCGATTCGCCCGGCATTGACGGTTCCACCGCAGGTGACCAGCGGTTCTAGCGCTGCTGCTCGGCCGGCTCCGCGGCGTCATCGGGCGCAGCTTGATCGGCAACGCTGTCGTCCGGTGATGTCGTGTCGAGGGAGGTGTCGTCGACTGAGCCGGCCGTGGCCGTCGCCGTGTCGGTGGACGGTTCATCGGTGGCCTCGTCCGGTGCCGGAGCGTCCTCGCCGAGCCGCAGGCTGCCACCGGAGACCGCTGCCAGACGGGGCAGGTCGCGCGGGCGCACCATCGGCAGTCGCAACCGTCGACCGTCCAGCGCCACGGCGATCGCCCATCTCGAGTCCTGGAATTCCAACCGGTCCAGATCGGTCCAGTCCATCCGCCGGGAACCGAGCAGGCCGTGCGCCGTCACCCGGACCGGAGTGACCGTGGTCCGGGTCAGCAGGACCCAGGCGAGGGCCGCCAGCGGAACCACGAAGAACAGCGCCCACCAGCCGCCGGAGGTTGCCAGCGGGGCAATGCAGAAGAACAGCAGCGCCGGCACGAACAACGCGACCGCCGGAAGGCGGAACGTCGCGCGGTCGGTACGGGGCATGCCGTCCATGGTGACACCCGCAGCGGTCGGGCAGGCACCACGTGCCGTGCGGGGCGAGCGCGCGGCTTCGGATTCCACATCCTGGGATGGCCGTCCCGCCTGGTTGACATCGCGTCGAATCGCGTCCTACCCTGCGTGGGTGTCCCAGATCCTCGTAATCAGCTAGCGCGCCCTCGCCGACCGGCGAAGGCGCGCAACCCCTTGGTCACCTACCGGTGGCAAGGGGTTTTTTGTTGTCCGGGGCCGGTCACGAGCCTGGTACCGGGCCAACAACCCAGCTGAGATCGTCGATCGGGACACGGGTTCCACACCGCAGTGTCCGGATCAGAAGTGCCGCATCAACCCGCTGAAGAAGAAGGTTCCGATGACGCAGGGCCGCATCGCCGAAAGCCGCCAGTCCGTCGTTCCGTCCGCCGTCGCGACAGCGCCGGCGCCGGTCACGCCGGCCGCTCGTCCGGTCGAACACCTCACCGGCGCGGCGTCCGTGGTCCGCTCGCTCGAGGAGGTCGGCGCCGAGGTCGTCTTCGGGATCCCCGGCGGCGCGGTGCTGCCGGTGTACGACCCGCTGCTGGACTCCACGAAGGTGCGGCACGTCCTGGTCCGGCACGAGCAGGGCGCCGGGCACGCCGCCACCGGTTACGCGCAGGCCACCGGCAAGGTCGGGGTCTGCATGGCGACCTCCGGTCCAGGTGCCACCAATCTGGTGACGCCGATCGCCGACGCCCAGATGGATTCCGTCCCGATGGTCGCCATCACCGGGCAGGTCGGCCGGTCGATGATCGGTACCGACGGCTTCCAGGAGGCCGACATCTGCGGCATCACCATGCCGATCACCAAGCACAATTTCCTGGTCACCGATCCGGCCGAGATCCCGCAGACGATCGCGGCCGCGTTCCATCTGGCAGCGACCGGCCGACCCGGCGTCGTGCTGGTGGACATCCCCAAGGACGTGCTGCAGTCGGAGACCACCTTCTCCTGGCCGCCGGACCTGCACCTGCCCGGCTACCGGCCGACCATGCGGCCGCACTCGGGGCAGATCACCGCCGCCGCCAAGCTGATCGCAGCCGCCCGCCGGCCGGTGCTCTACGTCGGCGGCGGCGTGCTGAAGGCACACGCGACCGAGGTGCTCGCCCAGCTGGCGGAGCTGACCGGGATCCCGGTGGTCACCACGTTGATGGCCCGCGGAGCGTTCCCGGATTCGCACATCCAGCACATCGGGATGCCGGGTATGCACGGCACCGTCACCGCTGTCGCGGGGATGCAGCGTGCCGACGTCATCGTCGCGCTCGGCGCCCGTTTCGACGACCGGGTCACCGGCCAGCTGTCCACCTTCGCCCCCGGCGCGACGATCATCCACGCCGACATCGACCCGGCCGAGATCGGCAAGAACCGGGTCGCGGACGTGCCGATCGTCGGTGACGTCAAAGAGGTGATCACCGAGCTGATCGCCGCGGTCAGCGCCGAGCAGGCCGCCGGTGTGGTGGCCGACCTCACCGCCTGGTGGGCCGAGCTGGACGGCCTGCGGGAGACCTTCCCGCTCGGCTACGACTGGCCGGCCGACGGCTCACTGTCCCCGCAGTACGTCATCGAACGACTGGGCGCGATCGCCGGCCCCGACGCCATCTATGCCGCGGGCGTCGGGCAGCACCAGATGTGGGCGGCCCAGTTCATCTCCTACGAAAAGCCCGGAACCTGGCTCAACTCAGGGGGTCTGGGCACCATGGGTTACGCGGTCCCGGCCGCGATGGGCGCCAAGATGGGCCGTCCGGACACCACGGTGTGGGCGATCGACGGCGACGGCTGCTTCCAGATGACCAACCAGGAACTGGCCACCTGCGCGATCGAGGGCATCCCGATCAAGGTTGCGGTGATCAACAACGGCAACCTCGGCATGGTCCGGCAGTGGCAGACCCTGTTCTACGGCGAGCGCTACTCGCAGACCGACCTCGGTACCCACAAGCACCGGATCCCGGACTTCAAGATGCTGGCCGAGGCCTACGGCTGCCTCGGTCTGCGCTGCGAATCCAAAGAGGATGTCGACAAGACGATCGAGGCGGCGATGGCGGTGAACGACCGTCCGGTCGTCGTCGATTTCGTCGTCGGTGCGGATGCGCAGGTCTGGCCGATGGTCGCGGCCGGTACCGGCAACGACCACATCATGGCGGCCCGGGGCATCCGGCCACTCTTCGACGAAGAATGAGTTCGAAGACAGTCGATACCGCTCGACGAAGAATGAGCGGTCGACGAAGAATGAGCCGGCCCCGAACCGTGAACGCGCGGCGCTCCGGCCACCCGGCCGGTCGACGGTGCGAACGCGAGTGACGCCCGTCGGGGAGTCCCTTTCATGACGCTGCCCGGCTACGCGCCGTGGTCCCGCGTGATGACCGCAAGTCCCAGCAGCACCGCCGAATTACCGTCCCGGCCACCGCCCGCCAACCCGTTTGACCGAGGAGTCGATGTCGCAGTGACCCGCCATACGTTGTCGGTGCTGGTGGAGAACAAACCCGGTGTCCTGGCCAGGGTTTCGTCGTTGTTCTCGCGTCGTGGATTCAACATCCACTCGCTGGCCGTCGGTCCGACGGAGAACCCCGAGGTGTCCAGGATGACGATCGTGGTCGCGGTCGAGGGGCTCCCGCTCGAGCAGGTGACCAAGCAGCTCAACAAGCTGATCAACGTGCTGAAGATCGTCGAGCTGTCGCCGACCCAGGCCGTGCAGCGGGAACTGTTGCTGATCAAGCTGCGCTCCGATGGCAGTACCAGGCCGCAGATCGTGTCGATCGTGGAGATGTTCCGTGCCCGGATCATCGACATCACCCCGGACGCGGTCACCGTCGAGGCCACCGGCACCAGCGACAAGCTGGAAGCGCTGGTCAAGATGCTGGAGCCGTTCGGGGTGCGGGAGCTGGTGCAGTCCGGCATGGTGGCCCTCGGCCGCGGACCGCGGTCGATCACCTCGGCGAGCAGCAGGGCAGACTAGGACGCCGGATTCGCTCCACCAGCGGATCCGTCGGGCAGCATCGCGCGCGACACTCGTGCGCAGCATTCGCACCCACCCGAGCAAGAACCGAGCCGAGCAAGACCGAGCACGAAACCCCGAGCACGTACCCGAATCAAGAAAGCAGGAACGAAACCCACATGGCCGCGGAGATCTTCTACGACGACGATGCCGACCTGTCGATCATCCAGGGGCGCAAGGTCGCCGTCATCGGCTACGGCTCGCAGGGCCACGCCCACTCGCTGAGCCTGCGCGATTCGGGCGTCGACGTCCGGGTCGGCCTGCCCGAGGGGTCCAAGTCGCGGGTCAAGGCCACCGACCAGGGACTGCGGGTCGTCACTCCGGCCGAAGCGGCCGCAGAGGCCGACGTGATCATGATCCTGACCCCGGACCACGTGCAGCGGCACGTGTACGCGGAGGCGATCGAGCCGAACCTGAAGCCGGGCGACGCACTGGCCTTCGGGCACGGCTTCAACATCCGCTTCGGCTACATCAAGCCGCCCAAGGACGTCGACGTCATCATGATCGCGCCGAAGGGCCCCGGTCACCTGGTGCGTCGCGAGTTCGTCGACGGCAAGGGCGTGCCCTGCCTGATCGCGGTGGAGCAGGACTTCACCGGCGGCGCGCAGGCGCTTGCCCTGTCCTACGCCCGCGGCATCGGCGGTGCCCGGGCCGGCGTCATCAAGACCACCTTCACCGAGGAGACCGAGACCGACCTGTTCGGCGAGCAGGCCGTGCTCTGCGGTGGCATGTCGCGACTGGTCCAGCTCGGCTTCGAGACGTTGGTCAACGCCGGCTACCAGCCCGAGATCGCCTACTTCGAGTGCCTGCACGAGCTCAAGCTGATCGTCGACCTGATGTACGAGGGTGGGATCGCCAAGCAGCGCTGGTCGGTGTCCGACACCGCCGAGTACGGCGACTACGTCTCCGGCCCCCGGGTCATCGACGATCACGTCGCCGAGAACATGCAGGGCGTGCTGGCCGACATCAAGGACGGCACGTTCGCCGCGCGGTTCATCGCCGACCAGGACGCCGGGGCACCGGAGTTCAAGAAGTTCCGCACCGAGCAGGAGCAGCACCCGATCGAGGAGACCGGCCGTCATCTTCGGGGTCTGATGAGCTGGGTGGCCAAGGAGGACGACTACACCGGCACCGCCAACCGGGGCTGATCGACGGCGCGACCTCCATCGAATCCCATCGACACCAGCGGAACGGGCCCCCGAGAATTCCTCGGGGGCCCGTTCTGTCGGCTGCCTGACGTTGGTTCTCGACGCTATTTCTTGCGCTGTCCCTTGCCGCCCTTCGGCCGGCTCCTGGCGTTCTGACGCTGTCCACCACTGCCGCCTGGCCGCTGACCGCTCGGACCCTTCGCCGGCGCGCGGACCGAGATCGAGATCGCAGACCCACCGGGCTGTGCGACCGCCCCGCCGGCCAGGTGCATCCGGAATGCCGCGGCGAAGGAGACCACCGCCGCGATCAGGGCGATGACCCCGCCGGTCACCGCGCCGGAGGTGAGCGGGCTCGTCGCGGCCAGCACGAAGATCCCGATGGCGAGTTCGACCATGCCCAGGATCGCCAGCGACCACACCGACACCCGGGCCGGTTGCAGCGCGCGGATGGCGACCGCCAACTGCAGGGCGCCGAGGACCGTGAGCGGCGGGATGATGAACCACAGCCGCAGTTCGCCGCCGGACCAGGCGACGACCATCAGGAAGCAGACCGCAAGGATCACCGGCACGGCGACCACCAGGCCCAGTACCCCGGCCGTGATCCTCAGCATCCGATCCGCCGCTGCGGATCCGTTCGGTGTCGAGGTCAGAACGTCTTGCCACCCTTGGCCCGGAACCAGGCACGCGTCTCGGCGTTGAACATGAAGACCAGGATAAGGACGGGGATGACGAAGCCCAGCAGCGAGGTGAACTCGAACCCGAAGCTGATCACCGAAACCAGGGCCAGGACCGCATAGACGCCGCAGGCGATGACCAGGATCTGGCCGTTCTTGCCGCTCAGTGCCACGACGCCGCCCCAGATCATCAGCGCGGCGATCACGATCAGGCCGAGGGTGATGATGATCAGCAGGGTGCTGACGCCGCTGGCCGCGTTACAGGCGGCGGAATCGGACGAGGTGACGTACGCGCTGTCGCAGACCGAGCTGGTCGCCGAGCTGAGCACGCTGCCCGCGAACAGCCCGATCGTGCCGAACAGAATTCCCAGACCGCCCCAGACGAACGCCAGAACGGCCGCCGCCGTCACCATGCCGGGCCGGGCCTTGACGCCCTGCTGGCCGTACGCGGGCTGTCCGTAGGCGGGCTGGCCGTAGGCGGGCTGCCCGTATGTTGGCTGCCCGTAGGCCGGCTGTGCGTACTGCTGCTGCGCGTACTGATCGGGACCGGGGTAGGGCGGCTGCTGGTAGCTGGGGTGCTGGCCGGGGGGCGGGTAGCCGCCGGGCGCGCTCGCGGCAGGGTTGCCGCCGGTCGGGTACTGACCACCCGAACCGTAGGGATCGTTGGGGTTTCCCGGGTAGCCGGACGGTGTGCTCATGGCGGTTCCGTTTCTGTTCGCCGCGCTGGTTCGACCCGGTGTCGATCCAGTGTTGGTGCGTCGGGTGCGATGGCTGGATCCACGGGTGAAGGACGACGATATCGCCGCGGATCACCCTCAAGAACGTTTTGAAGCCGACTTGATACCGCCAGCGGTGTGAATCACCCGGCCGGGCACGGTTAGCATGGTCCGCCGGGTGCACTGCGCCCTGCAGGATCGTCGTGCCAGCGCGCGGATCCAACCCGATCGTGGTCGACACCGATCCCGCTCGGCAGATCTCGATCGATCACCGATCCTGATCGACGCCCTGATCGACCCACCCATGGAGATGACCTGCTGTGCCCAAGCCCGTCGTGCTGATCGCCGAGCAGCTTGCCCAGTCCGCGATCGATGTGCTCGGTACCGAGTTCGAGATCCGGCACGTCGACGGCGCCGATCGGGGTGCGCTGCTGCCGGCTCTCGCCGACGCCGATGCCATCCTGATCCGGTCGGCCACCACCATGGACGCCGAGGCGCTGGCGGCCGCGCCGCTGCTCAAGGTGGTCGCCAGGGCCGGGATCGGGCTGGACAACGTCGACGTGCCGGCGGCCACCGCCCGCGGCGTCCTGGTGGTCAACGCCCCGCAGTCCAACATCATCACGGCCGCCGAACACGCCCTGGCACTGCTGCTCGCGGTGGCCAGGAACATCCCGGCCGCCGATGCCTCGGTCAGGTCGGGGGAGTGGAAGCGCAGTCAGTTCACCGGTGTCGAGCTGGCGGACAAGACGGTCGGGGTGGTCGGGCTCGGCCGGATCGGCCAGCTCTTCGCGGCCAGGGTCGCCGCGTTCGGCACCACCGTCATCGCCTACGACCCCTACCTGCAGCCAGCCAGGGCGGCGGCCCTCGGCATCCGGCTCGTCGACCTGCCGACCCTGCTGGCCGACGCGGACGTCATCTCCATCCATCTGCCGAGGACGCCGGAGACCCTCGGCCTGATCGGCGCGGCCGAACTCGCCGGCGGTGAAGCCGGGAGTGCTGATCGTCAACGCCGCCCGCGGCGGGTTGATCGACGAGCAGGCGCTGGCCGACGCGCTGGCCGACGGACGGGTGGCCGGCGCCGGGATCGACGTCTACGTCAAGGAGCCGCTCGCCGCGGACAGCCCGCTGCGGACCGCGCCGAACACGGTGCTCACCCCGCATCTCGGCGCGTCCACCGCGGAGGCCCAGGACAAGGCCGGCACCGCGGTCGCGAAGTCGGTGAAGCTCGCGCTGCGCGGCGATTTCGTGCCGGACGCGGTGAACGTGCAGGCAGCCGGGCCGGTGTCCGACGAGCTGCAGCCGTGGATCCCGCTGGTGTCCCGGCTCGGCACGATCCTGACGGCGGTCGCCGGCGTTGTGCCCAGCCAGGTGGTGGTCGAGGTGCGCGGCGATCTGGCCGCCCAGGACACCTCGATCCTGCAGTTGGCGGCGGTCCGCGGCATCTTCGGCGGGGTGATCACCGAGGCGGTCACCTTCGTCAACGCGCCGGCGCTCGCTGCCGAGCACGGGCTGACCCTCACCGGCACCTCCACCGAGGAGACCGGCGACTACCGGTCGTCGGTCACACTGCGGGCGGCGATGGCCGACGGGGAGTCCCGGACGGTGTCCGGCACGCTCTCCGGCAGCAACCAGGTCGCCAAGCTGATCGAGATCAACAACCGGCATTTCGACCTGCGGGCCGAGGGCAATCTGCTGGTGGTGGCCTACGCCGACCGGCCGGGTGTGATGGGCACCGTCGGCGCTCTGCTCGGCCAGGAGCAGATCAACATCGAGGCCGCCCAGATCTCCCAGGAGCTGGACGGGCGGGCGTCGATCATGGTGCTGCGGGTCGACCGGGTGCCGGACCAGGATCTGCTGGACCGCATCGGCGACGTCGTCGAGGCAAGCGCCATCCGGGGTATCGCCGCCACCTGATTGCGCGGCAAATGGGCCATTGGGTCCCACCCCTGCCCCGCGATCATCCCCCGGACGGATACCCTGACCCGGGCTCGGCGTGCCCACGCCCGCTCGCGACACGCAGATCCCGCTCGATCACACCCTTGAACACCAGTCGGCGGCCCGGTCGGGCCAGCCCCCGCGGTCAGCGCGGCAGAGAGGTCAACGATGAAGCTCGCGGTCATCCCCGGCGATGGCATCGGTCCCGAGGTCGTTGCGGAGGGCCTGAAGGTCCTGCGTGGCGTCGTCCCCGGCGTTTCCACCACCGAGTACGACCTCGGCGCCGCCCGCTGGCACCGGACCGGCGAACTGCTGCCCGATTCGGTGCTGCGCGAACTGCGCGATCACGACGCCATCCTGCTGGGCGCCGTCGGCGATCCCACGGTGCCGTCCGGCATCCTCGAGCGGGGTCTGCTGCTGCGCATCCGGTTCGAGCTGGACCACCACGTGAACCTGCGTCCGGCGCGGCTGTATCCCGGGGTCCCGGGCCCGCTGGCCGGTGACAAGGCGATCGACCTGGTGGTGCTGCGGGAGGGGACAGAGGGTCCGTACGCCGGCAACGGTGGACTGCTGCGCAAGGACACCGTGCACGAGATCGCGACCGAGGTCTCGCTGAACACCTACTTCGGCGTCGAGCGGGTGGTCCGGGACGCCTTCGAGCGGGCGGCCAGGCGACCGCGCAAGCACCTGACGCTGGTGCACAAGACGAACGTGCTGGTGCACTCCGGGCAGCTGTGGAGCCGGGTGGTCGAAGAGGTCTCCATGGAGTACCCGGACGTGGCGGTCGCCTACTGCCACATGGACGCGGCGATGATCTTCCTGGTCACCGACCCGGGCCGGTTCGACGTCGTCGTCACCGACAACCTGTTCGGCGACATCTTCACCGACCTGGCCGCCGCCGTTTCCGGTGGGATCGGGCTCGCGGCCTCGGGCAACCTGGACGTCTCGCGGACCAACCCCAGCATGTTCGAGCCGGTGCACGGCTCCGCCCCGGACATCGCCGGCACCGGAACCGCCGACCCCACCGCGACCGTGCTGTCGATCGCGCTGCTGCTCGACCATCTCGGGCTGCCGGAAGCGGCCCGACGGGTCGAGGCGGCGGTGGCCTTCGACCTGGCAACCCGGCAGCCGGGATCGATCTCCCGGACGTCCGCGGTCGGCGACCGGCTGGCTGCCCTCGCCTCGAGCGAGTGACATGACGATGACCTCAGCGTCTTCTGTGGACCTACCCGACCTGGCCACCGCCGGCCGTTCGGTGGTCCCGGCAGCCGACCCGGCGCAGGCGCGCCTCACCGCTGGGAGATGCCTTCCACGTCTTCGACACCACCCTGCGGGACGGTGCCCAGCGGGAGGGCATCACCTACTCGGTGGCCGACAAGATCGCCGTCGCCACGCTGCTCGACGAGCTCGGGGTCGGGTTCATCGAAGGCGGCTGGCCGGGCGCGATGCCCAAGGACACCGAGTTCTTCGCCAGGGCCCGCTCGGGGGAGCTGGCTCTGCGCACCGCGGCCCTGGTCGCCTTCGGCGCGACCCGCAAGGCCGGCGTCCGCGCGCAGGACGACCAGCAGGTCAAGGCGCTGCTCGACTCGGGCGCCCAGGTGATCACCCTGGTGGCCAAGTCCGACGTCCGGCACGTGGAGCGGGCACTGCGGACCACCCTGGAAGAGAACCTGGCCATGGTCTCGGACACGGTGCGGCTGCTGGTGGACAACGGCCGCCGGGTGTTCCTGGACTGCGAGCACTTCTTCGACGGGTACCTGTTCGACCGCGACTACGGCCTGCGGGTACAGGAGGCCGCCGTCACCGCCGGCGCCGATGTCGTCGTGCATGTGTGACACCAACGGCGGCATGCTGCCGATGTCCGTCGAACGGATCGTCGGCGAGGTCAGGGACCGCACCGGATTCCGGCTCGGCATCCACTGCCAGGACGACACCAGCTGCGCCGTCGCGAACACCGTCGCCGCCGTCCAGGCCGGCGCCACCCATGTGCAGTGCACGGCCAACGGCTACGGCGAGCGGGCCGGCAATGCCGACCTGTTCGCGGTGGTCGGCAACCTGATGACGAAGATGGGTCTGCCGGTGCTGCCCGAGGGCGCCCTGGTCGACATGATGCGGGTCTCGCATGCCCTCGCCGAACTGGCGAACATCGCCCCCAACACCCACCAGGCCTACGTCGGTTCGTCGGCGTTCTCGCACAAGGCAGGGCTGCACGCCTCGGCGATCAAGGTCGACCCCGATCTGTACAACCATCTCGACCCGTCCCGGGTGGGCAACGACATGCACATCCTGATCACCGAGATGGCGGGTCGGGCATCGGTCGAGCTCAAGGCGCGGGAGCTGGGCGTCGACCTGTCAGGTCGCCCGGAGGCCGTCGGCCGGATCGTCGACACGGTCAAGTCGCGGGAGGCCGGTGGCTGGTCGTACGAGGCCGCCGACGCCTCGTTCGAACTGCTGATCCGGGACGAACTGGCCGCCGATCATCCCGACGAGGCGGTGCCCAAGGCGTTCCAGCTCGAGTCGTACCGGGTGATCGTGGAGAAGACGGGATCGCCCGTTCCGACAGTGACATCTGAGGCCACGGTGAAGGTGCACGTCGGCGGCAAGCGGATCATCGCCACCGCCGAGGGCAACGGTCCGGTCAATGCGCTCGACTCCGCGCTGCGCAGCGCCGTCGCCGAGGAGTTCCCCGAGTTCAACCAGGTCGAGCTGGTGGACTACAAGGTGCGGATCCTGGCCGGATCCGCCGGCACCGATTCCATCACCCGGGTGTTGGTCTCCTCCGCCCGCGGCGCCCAGGAATGGACCACCGTCGGTGTGCACGCCAACGTCGTCGAAGCCTCGTGGCAGGCGCTGGTGGACGCGCTGGTGTACGCCCTGCAGCCCACCTCGCAGGACGCGGCGGCGGAACCGGCAGCCGGGCGAGAACTGTCGGTCTGACGGATCTGCCCGCTCACCGGTTGACCGGACCGCAGGTCGACCGACATATTCGATCCGACTGCAAGAGAAAAGAGAACCGACGATGCGTCTGGCCAGGATCGCCCACCCCGACGGAGTCGCGTTCGTCACCGTCGACGGCCCCGAAGGCGCCGAGACGGTGCGGGAGATTCAGGACCATCCCTTCGGCACGCCGACCTTCACCGGCCGTTCCTGGCCGTTGGCCGACAGCCGCCTGCTGGCGCCGATCCTGCCGTCGAAGGTGGTCGCGGTCGGCCGTAACTACGCCGACCACGCGGCCGAGCTCGGCAACGACGGTCCCGCCCAGCCGATCATCTTCATCAAGCCCTCGACCTCGGTGATCGGTCCGCAGGCGTCGATCAACTACCCATCGTCGTCGGAACGGGTGGACTACGAAGGGGAGTTGGCCGTCGTCATCGGCCGTCCTTGCCGGGACGTCAAGGCGGAGAACGCGTCGTCGGTGATCCTGGGCTACACGATCGGCAACGACGTCACCGCCCGCGACCAGCAGAAGAGCCGACGGCCGGTTCACCCGTGCCAAGGGCTACGACTCGTTCTGCCCGCTCGGCCCGTGGATCGAAACCGAGCTCGACCCCGCCGACCTGTCGGTGCAGACCGAGCTGGACGGCGAGCTGGTCCAGGACGGTCGCACCTCCGACATGGTGTTCACCATCGGCGAGATCATCGAGTTCGTCTCCGCGATCATGACCCTGCTGCCCGGCGACGTGCTGCTCACCGGCACCCCGGCCGGTGTCGGGCCGATGGCGGTTGGGCAGACGGTCTCGGTCACCGTCGAGGGCATCGGCACCCTGACCAACCCCGTCACCGCCCGCCGCTGACGCCTTGAGGGCGGGCGTCGGCGGGTCAGGCCGGCGGCGCGGTGTCGCGCTGGCGGTTCGTGAAGGGGCAGGTCTGCACCGTTGCCGCCCGGATCTGCAGCGCAACGGGCAGCCGTCGAGATTCAGTGCAGTGAAAGACATTCGCAGCAGGACGGCGCCGTCCTGGCCGGGCAGCAGCGGAACCCCACCGCGGGCGGCGCTGAGCACCTCCATGCCCGCGCTGACGTCCGGCTCGAGCCAGAGATGGCCGACCCCGCCCCCCCGGACCGGATTCGACCGCGGTCGCCGGCGGAATAGGGTGGTCGTGCCATGACAGAGACTGCTGACGCCCATCGCCCCACCGCTGATCGGCCCGTTCGGGCCCGCTTCTGCCCTTCCCCCACCGGCACACCGCACGTCGGGCTGGCCCGCACGGCGCTGTTCAACTGGGCGTTCGCCCGGCACCACGGCGGCACCTTCGTCTTCCGCATCGAGGACACCGACGCGGCCCGCGACTCCGAGGAGTCGTACGCGGCCATCATCGAGGCGATGACCTGGCTGGGGCTGGACTGGGACGAGGGGCCGAACGTCGGTGGGCCGCACGCGCCCTACCGGCAGAGCCTGCGCGGCGAGATCTACCGCGAGGTGGCGGCCGAACTGCTGGCGGCCGGGCACCTCTACGAGTCGTACTCGACGAACGAGGACGTGACGGCCAGGCACCTGGCGGCCGGCAGGGACCCCAAGCTCGGGTACGACAACTACGACCGCACCCCGGATCCCGTGCTGATCGAGGCGGCCGTCGCTGCCGGTCGACGGCCGGTGCTCCGGCTCCGGGTGCCCGATCGGGACATCACCTTCGACGACATCGTCCGGGGACCGATCACCTTCCCGACCGGCAGCGTGCCGGACCCGGTGCTGGTGCGGGGGACAGGGGATCCGCTCTACACACTGGTCAACCCGGTCGACGACGCGCTGATGGGGATCACCCACGTGTTGCGCGGCGAGGACCTGCTGCCCTCCACGCCGCGGCAGATCGCCCTGTACGAGGCGCTGATCGCCATCGGCCGGGCCGAGGTCGTCCCGCAGTTCGGCCACCTGCCGTTCGTCACCGGGGAGGGCAATCGCAAGCTCTCCAAGCGGGATCCGCAGTCGAACCTGTTCCAGTACCGCGACGACGGTTTCATCACCGAGGGGATGGTCAACTACCTCGCCCTGCTCGGCTGGTCGATCGGCGACGACCGGGACATCTTCAGCCCGGCCGAGCTGGTGGCCGCCTTCGACGGCGCCCGGATCTCGGGCAATCCGGCCCGGTTCGACCGGCGCAAGGCCGAGTCGATCAACGGTGTGCATCTGCGGATGTTGACCGCCGACGATTTCGCGGCCCGGCTGATCGACTATCTCGTCGCCCGCGGAGATCTGCCGGCCGAACCCACCACCGAGCAGACCGAACTGGTCACCGCTGCCGCGCCACTGGTGCAGGAACGGTCCGCACTGCTCTCCGAGGCGGCGACGATGATCGGGTTCCTGCTGGTCGCCGACGAGGAGTTCGCGGTCGAGCCGGCTGCTGCCGGCAAGGTGCTGACCGCGGCGTCCCGGCCGGTGCTGGAGGCCACGATCGCGACCATCGAAGGGCTGCCCGACTTCGCGGCGGCCTCCCTGGAGCCGGCGCTGAAGGCTGCGCTGGTCGACGAACTCGGTCTCAAGCCCAAGCTGGCCTTCGCGCCGGTGCGGGTCGCCGTGACCGGGCGGACGATCTCGCCGCCGCTCTACGAGTCGCTCGAGCTGCTCGGCCGGGACGCGACACTGGCGCGGTTGCGGGCTGCGCTCGATCTGGTCGGCGCCGCGAGCAGTGCCTGAGTCTCGGCAGCCGCCGCGCACGGTGCTGTCGACGCGGCGCCGCCGACGGCGGTGCTGTTCGACGTCGATGACACCCTGGTGGACTTCGCCGGTGCTGCCCGGCTCGCGCTGCTCGACGTCGTCCGGGAGCACCTCGCGGACCTGCCGGCCGGCCCGGACGAGGGACCATCCGGGCTGGTCGGCGCCGCGGATCGCGCCTGGGACCAGGTCTCGGAGACCGAGTACCGGCGGTTCACCGACGGCGAGGTCGATTTCGAGCAGATGCGGATCAACCGGATGGCGGCCTTCCTGCGCACCATCGGCCGGCCGGGCGCGGATCGGCTGAGTCATGAGCTGCTGGAGGACCGCCGCAACACGCGCGATCTTCGGCCACTTCCGGGTGTTCGATGACGTGCCGGCCTGCCTGGATCGACTGCATCGGGCCGGGGTGACGGTGCGGGTGCTCTCCAACAGCGACGGCGCTTATCAGCGGGCCAAGCTGGCGGCGGTCGGACTCGGTGATCTCGGCGACAGCGGCTTCTATTCCGGTGAGCTCGGCGTCGCGAAACCGGACCCGCGGATCTTCCGGGCAGCTGCCGAAGCGCTCGGCCTGCCGACCGACCGGATCACCTATGTCGGGGATCGCTGGGACGTCGATGTGCTGGGCTCGGCCGCGGCCGGAATGCGTCCGGTCTGGTTGAACCGGACCGCGCGGCCCCGTCGGCCGGACTCGCAAGATGCCGCCGTACCGGCGCTCGAGATCGGCTCGCTGGACGAACTGGACATCGAACCGTGATCGGCGTTGGATTTCGGGTAGGGCTGCGCGGCAGGTAGTATCGTTCCTCGGCGCCGCCCTGGACAGAGTTACTCAGGGTGACCATTGGGGTATGGTGTAATTGGCAACACTAGGGATTCTGATTCCCTCATTCTAGGTTCGAGTCCTAGTACCCCAGCCAGATGACCGCGCGATCGGTCCTGAGCTGTGCGGCCGATCGTGTAACATCTGCAAGCGGACTTTGGCACGAGAGTGCCGAAGTCCAGAGTGTTTCTGTGGCACGTTTTCTGTGACACAGGGTTTCTGCTACTTGTCAACTGTTTCTGTGTCAACTGTTTCTAGGGCCCCGTCGTCTAGCGGCCTAGGACGCCGCCCTCTCACGGCGGTAGCGAGGGTTCGAATCCCTTCGGGGCTACAGCAGGATCATCCCGGCAGCGCAACGGCGCGCTCCGGGATTTTCTTGTCTTCGGGCAAAGGCCGCTGGGTGTCGCGGCTGGTCACAGCCGCGCGGTGAGGGCGTCGGCGGCCTCCACCAGATCGCCTGCCCACCGCGCGCCCGGCCGGCGGCCGATCCGTTCCACCGGGCCGGAGACCGAGACAGCGGCGATGACCGCGCCCTTCGGGTTGCGGACCGGCGCGGACACCGACGCGACGCCCGGTTCCCGCTCCGCCACCGACTGCGCCCAGCCCCGCCGGCGCACCTCGGCCAGCGTGCGCTCGGAGAAGGCGGATTCGGCCAGCACCGCCCGCTGGGTCGAGGGGTCGGCCCAGGCGGTGAGCACCTTCGCGCCCGAACCGGCGTTCATCGGCAGTCGGGAGCCGAGCTGCACGGTGTCCCGCAGCCCGGACGGTCGGTTCGGCCACCGCGATGCAGATCCGGGACAGCCCGTCGGGCCGGTAGACCTGCACGCTCTCGCCGGTGCGGTCGCGCAGCCGCGGCAGCACGTCGGCGGAGGCCGCGACCAGCGGGTCGGGCGCGCCGGCCGCCAGCACGGCCAGCATCGGGCCGGGGCACCAGCGGCCGTTGGCGTCCCTGGCCAGCAGGCCGTGCACCTCGAGGCCGACGGCCAGCCGGTGCGCGGTGGCCCGGGGAGTCCGGTGGTGGCGCACAGATCCGCCAGTCCGGTCGGTGCGGCACTGGTCGCGCGCAGCACCTCGACCGCTTTGTCCAAGACGCCGATGCCGCTAGACTTTCCCATGGAGCGATACTAGATTCTCGCATACTGAGATGTCCACGACGCCGGGCCGCCGCTCGTCGGGTCGTGGTGAAAGACCCGAGAGTCCGCCGGATCGAGCGGGCACAGCGCTGGAAGAGGAAGGTCGGCAATGGGGCAGACGCTCGCCGAGAAGGTTTGGGACGCACACGTCGTGCACGCCGCGGAGGGTGAGCCCGATCTGCTCTACATCGATCTGCACCTGGTGCACGAGGTGACCAGCCCGCAGGCCTTCGAGGGGCTGCGGCTGGCCGGCCGACCGGTCCGTCGCCCCGACCTGACCCTGGCCACCGAGGATCACAACGTGCCGACCGAGTTCGGCGGCGGATCGATGCCGCGCGGACCGTTCATCGGCAGCAATCTGTTGATCAAGGACCCGATCTCGCGCCTGCAGGTGGACACCCTGCGGGCCAACTGCGAGGAGTTCGGCGTCCCGCTGTACCCGATGGGCGATCTGGAACAGGGCATCGTGCACGTCGTCGGCCCGCAGCTCGGACTGACCCAGCCGGGCATGACGATCGTCTGCGGCGATTCGCACACCTCCACCCACGGCGCCTTCGGGGCGCTGGCGTTCGGCATCGGCACCAGCGAGGTCGAGCACGTGCTGGCCACCCAGACGCTGCCGCTCAAGCCGTTCAAGACGATGGCGATCACGGTGGAGGGCACGCTGCTCTCCGGGCGTCACGGCCAAGGACATCGTGCTGGCGGTCATCGCGAAGATCGGCACCGGCGGCGGCCAGGGTTACGTCCTGGAGTACCGCGGCGCGGCGATCAGGGCGTTGTCGATGGAAGGCCGGATGACGATCTGCAACATGTCCATCGAGGCCGGCGCCAGGGCCGGGATGATCGCCCCCGACGAGACGACGTTCGCCTTCGTCAAGGGTCGCGACCACGCTCCGCAGGGCGAGCAGTGGGACGCCGCAGTGGAGTACTGGTCGTCGCTGGTCACCGACGACGACGCGGTTTTCGATGCCGAGGTGATCATCGACGCCGACGCGCTGACGCCGTTCGTCACCTGGGGGACGAACCCGGGACAGGGACTGCCGTTGTCGGCAAGCGTTCCGGATCCCGAGCAGATCGCCGACGACAACGAGCGCAGTGCCGCCGAGCGGGCCCTGGAGTACATGGGTCTGACCGCGAACACCCCGTTGCGTGAGATCCACGTCGACACGGTCTTTCTCGGGTCGTGCACCAACGGACGGATCGAGGATCTGCGGGCAGCGGCCGACATCCTGCGCGGTCGGCAGATCGACCCGACGCTGCGGATGCTGGTCGTTCCCGGTTCGATGCGGGTCAAGGCGCAGGCCGAAGAGGAAGGCCTGGATGCGGTTTTCACCGCGGCCGGCGCGGAGTGGCGCAGCGCCGGATGCTCGATGTGCCTGGGCATGAACCCGGACCAGCTCGCTCCCGGCGAGCGCAGCGCATCGACCTCGAACCGGAACTTCGAAGGTCGCCAGGGCAAGGGCGGGCGTACCCATCTGGTGTCGCCGTTGGTCGCCGCCGCGACCGCGGTGCGTGGAACCCTTTCCTCCCCGGCCGATCTCGAGCCGGTTCCGGCACTGGCCGGAGCGTCAGTCTGACTGTTCCGTTAGAACGTCGCGGACCCGCGCCGGGTCCGCCGGTCGGCAGCCCGGCCGACCTGCTCGACCAGACACCGCACCCGAAGCCAGGAGAGAAACGATGGACGCCTTCCACACCCACACCGGTGTCGGCATTCCGCTGCGCCGCAGCAACGTCGACACCGACCAGATCATCCCGGCGGTGTACCTGAAGCGCATCGCCCGAACCGGTTTCGAGGACGGACTGTTCTCGGCCTGGCGCAACGACCCGACATTCGTGCTGAATCACCCAGCCTTCTCAGCCGGCTCCGTGCTGGTCGCCGGCGCCGACTTCGGCACCGGATCCTCGCGGGAGCACGCGGTCTGGGCCCTGATGGACTACGGGATCAAGGTGGTGATCTCGCCACGTTTCGCCGACATCTTCCGGGGGAACTCCGGCAAGGGTGGTCTGGTCGCGGCCCAGGTGACCCAGGACGACGTCGAGCTGCTGTGGAAGCTGCTGGAGAACGAGCCGGGCACCGAGGTGACGGTCGACCTAGAGCAGCAAACGATCTCGGCGAGGGCCCTGGTGATCGGTTTTCAGATCGATCCCTACATCCGCTGGCGGTTGCTCGAGGGCTGGGACGACATCTCTTTGACCCTGCGGCACGCCGAAGAAATCGACGAATTTGAAGGTCATCGTCCGGCATTCGCACCGACCACCCGATGAGCCGACTGCTTCGTGCAGGTCGCGTCGGTTTAGCATTTGATAACTGCTGTCTCGACAACAGGTCTCATCGCCGCGCGGAGCCGGAGAAGGTGCTCCGAGAAGCCTTCCCAGGGCCCGGAATCGGGTCCGAACGGCGGTGAGAACCGTTAGAACACACTGACTCCTGGGCGTGGCGGGCTGGCGCTCCGACGATTTTGCGCCTACCGTGTGCGACCAATCGGCCCCCACCTGCCGTGGGCCGGAGAGTCCTGGGAGGGACAGTGAACAAGACCGATCTGATCAACCAGCTCGCCGAGCGGTTGGACGGGGACAAGAAGGCCGCGCAGGCCGCGGTCGAGGGCTTCATCGATCTGGTCCAACGTGAGGTCCAAAAGGGCCGAAACGTCTCCATCTCCGGTTTCGGTGTGTTCGAAAAGCGTGCCCGCGCCGCTCGAACCGCGCGCAATCCGCGCACCGGCGAAGCCGTCAAGGTGAAGAAGACCACGGTGCCCGCGTTCCGGCCGGGCAAGTACTTCAAGGACGTCATCGCCGGTTCGGTGAAACTGCCGAAGCCGACCGGTAAGCCGACCAGCGCGCGGGCCGCCGCCGCCGCCGCAAAGGCCGGCCCGACGACGGCCGCGAAGGCGACGACCACCCGGGCCCCGCGCGCGGCAGCAGCCGCCCGAAGGCCGCCGCGACCACCCGTACCCGTGCCGCCGCCAAACCCGCTGCAGCAGCGGCAGCCCCGACCCGGACCCGGGCCGCCGCGAAGACCGCGGCTGCCGCTCCGGCAAAGGCGACCACTGCCAGGGCGCCCCGGGCGACCGCTGCCAAGGCCGCCCCGGCTGCCAAGGCTGCACCGAAGGCCGCCGCGGCAAAGCCGGCCACCCGCCGGACTCCGGCCAAGGCGAAGTAGCAGAACAGCTTCAGGTTTCAAGGTCCGGTGGGTCGCTCTCGAGCGGCCCACCGGATCTGCGTCTGTTTCTGCCGCTGCGCGGACGCCGATGTCATGGCGCCGCCCCCTGAGACCTTGACTCAGCGCTTGATCGGGGTGACCGTGACGGTGTTGTCGCCGTTGGTGACGTAGATGGTGTCGTGTGCGTGGTCAACGGCGACGTCCAGGGGCGCGCGACCGACATTGAGCTTCTTCTCGGCAGCACAGCCGGTCGATCGGGTGGCATTGCAGGTACGAATATCGAGGACCGTCAGGCTCGTGTCCTCGATGTTGCTGACGAAGACGGTCCCGCTTTGGGAGTCGATACCCATTCCCTTCGACCCGAAGCCGGCCGGCGCAGTCCGCGGGGTCTGTCCGCAGCTCGAGCTGTCGGTGCCGTTGCACATGGCTCCGTTGATGATCGACACCATCCCGGGGTATTCGCCATCGAAGAGGTCGGCGGTGTAGACGGTTTCGGTGCGCGGGTCGACGGCGATCCCGGATGGGTTCGCGTCTGCGATTTGACCGGTGGAACTGATGCCGACGTGTATGGCGGTCGGGTCCTGCGCACATCCGCTGTGGTCCAGCGCATCACAGGCTGAGGTGTCGATCATGAAGACGGAATTCCCCAGATAACCCGGGTAGCCGGGGTCGTAGTAGTTGGTGACATAGAGGGTGTGGGTCCTGGGGTTGGTCGCGAAGTCCAAGCTGGAATACCCGTGGGGGCCCGCAAGACCGACGCTCACCATGGCGGGTGTCTGCTGGCATCCACCTATTTCGCGGGCGTTGCAGGTTGCGGTGTCGAAGACTGCCACGGCGTCGGATCCGGCGGGTTGGACAACGGCGACGTAGAGGGTGTGGGCGGGTTCGTCCAAGGACAGGTGGACCGGCGCTCCGGTCGGCACGTGCAGCGCTGGAAGGGCTGTGCAACCGTCCGCCCGCCTGCTGTTGCACGTGCGGGGATTGATCATCGTGACAGTGCCGTCCCCGGCGTTGGCCACGTACACGGTGCCGCGAGACCGGTCGACAGCGACGTCGGCGGGACCCGCGCCGACGGTTGCCGTCAACGGCACCGATGCGCACCCCGCCGGTCGGTGGGCGTTGCAGGATCGGGTGTCAATCATCGCGACAGTGGCATCGCCCGAGGTGACATAGGCGGTGTGCACGGTCGGGTCGACGGCGATGCCATGAGGTTGGGAGACGGCGACGGCTGGTGGTCGGGGTCGGCATCCGACGGCGGTGTCGGCGTTGCAGCGGTCGGCGGCAATGACCGAGACGGTGTTGTCGACTTCATTGGCGATGTACAGGGTGTGGGTGGTCGAGTTGACGGCAAAGCCCTCCGGGTCGCTGCCGGTGTGAATGGTCGGCGGGTCCAGGTCCGCGCAGGCGGTCTTGTTCTGTCCGTTGCAGACACGCATGTCGACGACGGACAAGGTGTCGTCCTTCTGGTTGGCCACGTAGAGAGTGCGGCGCGCAGCGTCGACGGCGACCCAGAGGGTGTTCTCGAAGGGCAGCGGGGGACTGACGGTGATCGTTCCCGGCACCTGGGTGGCGCAGCCGGTCAGGTCGCCGGCCCGACAGGTGTTGCCGTCGAGGACCGAGACGGTGTTGTCGAAGTTGGCCGTGTACACGGTGTTGGTCGCCGGGTCGACCTTGGCGACGCTGACGAAGGCCGGCCCGGCGGAGAGGATGCCCACCGTCCCGCAGCCGGATTGCACTGTGGCGTTGCAGGTGTCGGTGTCGAACACCCCGACGCCGTTGACCTGGGCCACGTATGCCGTGTGGGTTTGATCGTTGAGGTCGAATGCGGCCGGACCCGGCCCGACCGAAGCGGTGGCCGGAACGTGCTCGGCGCAACCGGCTAGGTCCGTGCCGTTGCAGGTCGACATGTCGATCATCGAAATGGTGTTCTGATCGAAATCCGGTCCGGGATTTCCCACGTACAGGGTGTGATGGACGGCATCGGCGTAGACACCGAACGGCGCAGGACCGACCGGCATCGTCGCAGGCGCCTGCGCACAGCCCGACCTCACCCTGGAGTTACAGGTTGCCCCGTTGAACGCCGAGACCGTGTTGTCTGCCCGAATTAGTGACGTACACCGTGTTCGTCGGTTGATCCACCGCGATGCTGGACGGCAGGTTCCCCACTGTGACGGTCGGCCACGGCCCGCGACACCCGGACACATCGGTCGCTCGACAGCGACGTCCATCGATCACCGACACGGTGTTCCCGCCGGCATTGGCGCCGTTCATGTTGTTGCCGTTGGCAACGTAGATGGTGTTGGTCTCGTCGTTCACGGCAACCGCGGACGGCCCCTTCTGCACCGGCGTCACTCCAACCGACGCCGCACCGAACTCCGACGACTGGTCGACTCCCCCGACCGACCTCGATGTCGAGCACTCGACAGGGAATCCATCGGTGCGGCGGCTGCCGGCAGGCCCGTGCTCAACGACGCGGCAGCGACCGTCGCAATCGTCGCCAGGGCCAGTCTGCCGCCAATGCCCCCGGACAAGCACAGGCCGGCGGTCAGCCGGTGGGTGCGGCCTGGGGCGGAACGATCCGTTCAGATGATGGCTGATCGCTGAGATCGTGACAGGTCCAGGTCGTCGAAGTTGGCGCCCAGGGCCGCGTGTGACGGGATCGCCTGCTCAGCAGGGTTTCGCGTCCTTCGATCCGGGATCACCGGCGGCAGTGGGTGTCTGGCCGGCTGTTCGAGGACCGAGCGGAGGCCACGGAGGACAGTGCGGTTCTCCTCCTGTGTTCTGGCCGCGACCCGGATGAATCTGTTGCCGTCCAGTCCCCGCTTGTCGGCACAGTCCCGGACGTAGATGCCGTGGTGGACAAGTAGCGCGCCGACGACCTCGGCTGCGGATCGGTCGAGTTCGAGGAGCGCGAAGTTCGCCCGGCTCGGGTAGCTCTTGATGGTCGGCAGGTCGTGGAATTCGGCGAACAGGGCCCGGGTCTCGCGCACGTATCGACGTCTCGCACGCTCGTAGTCCGCCTGGAACTCCACGTCGCCGAGCAGGGTGCAGAACCATTCGGCGAAGGCGTTGAGGTTCCAGAGTGCGTTGCGTTGCAAGGTATCGACGCGGTCAGGGGACATCACCGCATAGCCGAGACGGAGTCCCGCGATGCCGTGACTCTTGCTCAGGCTGTTGACCACGATCAGATGCGGTAAGGCCGGGACCAGCGGGGCCAGGGACGTCGGTGGGCCCTCGTCGGCGAAGTGGCCGAAGCTTTCGTCGACGATGATCTGGTCGACCCTGTGATGCACCCGCTGGACGAAGTCGACGAGCTCGGCATGCGGGACGTGTCCGCCGTCGGGGTTGTTGGGATTGATGATGACGACGGTGTCCGGGGAATGCCGCTTGACCATCGCTTCGAGCCGGTCCAGGTCGAGCCGGAAGTCCTCGTCGGCCTGGAGTTGAAGCGTCATCACCGGGCCGGACGCGAATTCGTGGTAGGCCGAGAACGTCGGCAGGCTCAGCAACAGCGGGCCACTGCGGGCGAGCAAGGCCCCGATGACCTCGCTGGCACCGTTGGCCAGGCACAGGTATTCGGCCGGCACACCGATCTGCGGTGCAAGGACCTTGGCGATCACCGACGCCTGGGATGGATAGTGCGCGACCATCCGGGTGAGTTGTGAGACCGGAAGAGTCTGCAGGCGATTCAGTACCTCGGTCGTCGCGTAGGGATTGGCGAGGAAACAGGCATCGATCTCCACCAGACCCGGCAAAGCCTCTTCCAGCTGTCCCACGCTCGGTGCGTGCGAACCGGAGTCGGTTCGCAGTCGCGCGAGGGTTCGGACGATGTCCGGCTCGGCCAGGGACGAAACCGATTTGACCTGTCGCTGTTGTTGCGGGGCACCACATCTCGGGAATGCGTGACAATGCAGCGAGCCTGGGGCTCGGCACATCTTGCACTGACAATGACAGAACGGTGCTGGCATGATGCGTGACCTTCCCTGGGAGTTTCATCTCACGGGCAGATGTTCGCTTCCGGGCGCGAGATACAGATTGCTGCTCAGCCCCGATCGACGTCCCCGGCGGGAAGACCCGACCCGACGGCCGTCTGCTGGTTGGGGAACGTCCGGTCGATGCCGCACTCTGCGAGCGGCGTGGAGGGCGCAGACGAAGAGAGCGAAGGCGTTGATCCCGTGCAGCGGGCCAAGTCCGACCACGCTGTGGCTCGCGAACCCCAACAGCACCTCGAGTGCGACGAGGCCGACGACGATGGCCGCCCAGGTGACTGCGCCGGGTACCGATCTGGTGAAGAACGAGACGACGAGGAACACCACGGCCAGGATCGGCAGGTACAGGGCGCCGTTGGCGCCGTGCATCTCGTACCCGGCAGAACCGGCGAAGTTCAGATTGCCGCTCTGGAAAGATGCCAGGTCGGCGACGCCGCCGCTGTCGATGAAGGCACTGAAACCGAACACGGCATAGGCGATGACCGCAGCTTGGACGACGACTCCCGCTGCGATGACGTAGGCGAGGATGCGGTAGGCGTTCGTCATGATTTCGCTCCTTGGGGACGCGTGAATGGTCTCGCCGAAAGGGTGTTCCATCCGCAGGTGCGGGCGCGTCTGTGCCGGCACGGAACTCGTTCTCCGTACTGGCACCGATGCCGCGGACTTGTCACCAGTCCTACGGTTGAGAAATGGCATGGCCGCGAGGCATCTCGATCGCCTGCATGGTGCTGGCGTTGGCCGCTGTGTCCGCTGCGATCGTGCTCGTCCAGGTCGGCGCACCGACGGATCCCGCGCCGTGGTGGTTCGTTGCGCAACTCGTGGTCTGCGTGCCCGCCCTGGTCCTCGGGTTGTTGATCAGTCTGCAGCAATCGGGCGCCGTGGTCGGCGCGTTGCTCTCCTTCGCCGGGATGGTGCCACCGCTACTGGGTCTGGTCGACGTGCTCGGCGTCGTCGCCAAGGACAACCCCGCTCTTGGTGCGACGGCAGCTTCGGTTCGTCAGGCGACTTCAGGTGCGTGGATGCTGTTGTTCCTGCCATTCGCGTTGCTGTTGCTGGTCTTTCCCGACGGTCGCCTCGTTTCCCGACGCTGGCGGGTGGTCGCCATCGGGCTCCCGATGGTGGTGGCAGGTTTCTGCCTGCTGGGTGCGTTCAATCCCGGTGGGGCTGATGAAGACCCGGTGGGCGTGGTAGCCGTCGTGGCATTCACCCTGCTGCCGGTGTTTCTCGTGATGTTGGCCGCCTGTGCCGGTAGCACTGTGCTCAGGTATCGCGCCGCCGGCGGGAAGGTGCGGATTCAGCTCCGCTGGCTGGCGCTGTCCGGCGCCATCATTCCGCTGACTTTGCTGATCGGCTGGGCAGGCGAACTGCTGATCGGCGAGACGGACGCTGTGATCATCGGAATCCTGGCGTCGTACGTCGCCATCCCCGCTGCAGTGGCGGTCGCGATCTTCAAGTACGACCTGTACGACGTCGATCGGGCGATCGTGGCCACCGCTGCGAACCTGTTGGTGGTGGGCGGGATCCTCCTCGTCGTCACGGCCACCTCCGCCGTGGCCGGCCTGGTCGCCGGGAACGCATCCATCGTCATCGCCGTGGTGGTCACCGCCATCACCGCTGTGGCGCTGGGACCAACCCGACGCGCCGCGGAACGCTGGGTTGGTCGACGTCTCTACCCCGCACGGGAGCGCTCGCTTCGTGCCATCGACGACCTGTTGAGTCGAGTGCACGCCGGCGAGGCTCCACCGGAAGATCTGCAATCTGTGCTCAGGGCGACATTGCGTGACCCCGGTCTGCAGATCGGCTATCGAATGCCGGGCAGCCAGCAATGGTGCGAGATCGACGGCAGCCAGGTCGTGCTGCGGACGAATGCCGCGCCGATCCGGATGTCCGGCCGGGAGATCGGCCTGATCGTCCCGTCCGATCGGGCAGCCGAACGGCCCGCTGCCGACATCGCTTCGGCAGCAGCCCTGCTGGCCGAAATGGTGCGCCTCCGGCTGGAGCTGGCATCGGCCCTGAAGGAGGTCGCGGGGAGTCGGGAACGGCTGCTGCGGGCCAGCTATTCCGAGCGTCGCCGGCTGGAGCAGGACCTGCATGACGGTGCGCAGCAACGTCTGGTCTCGTTGGGCATGGCTCTTCGGCTGCTGCAACGCCATCTCGACGATCCGGTCTCGACGGTTTCCGGGATGCTCGACGCTGCGGTCGCGGAGATCGGCACTGCCGTTGCAGAACTGCGGCAGATCGCGCACGGATTGCGTCCGAGCAGTCTGGATGACGGCCTCGAGGCCGCGTTGATGAACCTCAGTCGCAGTTCGGCCATTCCCATCGAACTGGACATCGACGTGGGCGCACTTCCCGACCTGGTGAGCACCACGGCGTATTTCGTCGCGAACGAGGCCGTTGCCAATGCGGTCAAACACTCGGCGGCCGCCAGGCTCGCGGTGTGTGTGCAGGCCGTCGACGGGTCGGTCAACGTGACCGTCAGCGACGACGGCCTCGGTGGTGCAACGCTGCGCCCAGGCTCCGGCCTCGCCGGCCTGGAGGACAGAGTGAGCGCCGTGGGTGGTGGGCTGCGAGTGGCGAGTCCTCCCGGCGGCGGCACGGTCGTCGAGGCGGTGATTCCGTGCGGATCGTGATCGGCGAAGATTCGGTGCTGTTCCGCGAGGGTCTCGCGCGGCTACTGGAGGACCACGGGCTCGCGGTCGTCGCGACCGCCGGGGACGCCCCCGGTGCGTTGGAGGCGATCCGCCTGCACCGGCCGGACCTGGCGATCTTGGATGTCCGGATGCCCCCCGACCTGGCCGACGACGGCGCGCGAGTGGCGGGGGTGGCGCACTCCGAGTTCCCGGACCTCGGCATCGTCCTGCTGTCCCAGCACGTGGAAACGCGGCACTCGGTCGACCTGGTGGGCGGCGGTGGCTTCGGATATCTGCTCAAGGATCGAGTCCTTGATGTCGACGACTTCATCGCAGCGTTGCGTCGGGTAGCGGCGGGCGGCTCGGCTCTTGACCCCGAGGTGGTGGCGCGATTACTGGTTGCCAGGCGCCATGATTCGCCGCTGACCCTGCTGACCGCGCGGGAGACGGAGGTGCTCGGACTGATGGCCGAGGGCAGGACCAACGCCGGGATCTCGAGCCGATTGTGGTTGACCGAGCGGACTGTCGAGACTCATGTCAGCAGCATCATGGCCAAGCTGAACCTGACAGCAGACGTCCATGGGCACCGCCGGGTGCTCGCGGTGCTGACCTACCTGAACAACCGCGCGACAGCGTTCTGATGTTTGGCGGGCCTCGCGGCCGTCGTCCGCTCAGACCACCGGGGCCGGGTACGAATCGGCCTGCACCAATCGCCGACCGTCGAAGGACAGGTACCAGTAGGCGGATTTCGGCGTGCTGACCTCACCGATCGGAACATCCGAGCGACCGGCCAGTGACTTCACGACGCCGGGGATCACCCCGCCCTGGCTGCACACCACGACGGCCCCGCCTTCGGGTTCACCCGCGGCAATCTCCACCAGCCGACGCCTGGCCCCCGCCGGGTCGTCCCGATAGGCGTCCTCCGCGAGCACCGGCTCGACCACGACTTCCTGCCCCAGTGCGGACGCCAACGGCGCCACCGTCGCCCGGCACCGCTCCAGCGGCGCGCTGTGCACGGCGGACGGCGCGAACACCTGCAGTTCGTTCACCAGGGCCTCGGATTGCCGTCGCCCCTTGGCATCCAGCGGTCGGTCGTCGTCGTTGCCGTCATAGGACTCCCGGTGGCCGGCCCTGGCATGCCTGACCAGCACGATCCCGGACAGCGCCGCCGGCTCGAGGGCGAAGGTGCTCAGCACCGCCTGGTCGAACTCGTAGCTCATCCGCTCGGCCGCCTTGGCCATCGGCAGCCACTCCAGCTTGTCGACCTCCTTGTTCGGCGTGAACAGCCCGCCGATCCGCCGGGCGGCGAAGTACTGCACCGTCTTCGGCCCGACGTTGACCTTGTACGACACCGTTGTCAGCGATCGACCGATCGCGGCCCGGAAGCCGGTCTCCTCCTCGACCTCCCGCGCCGCGGTCACCAGCGGCACCTCGCCGGGTTCGGCCTTTCCCTTGGGCAGCGACCAGTCGTCGTAGCGGGGTCGATGGACCAGCGCGATCCGCAGGCCGTAGCGGCGGGAGGGGCGCCACAGCACCGCACCCGCTGCCCGGATCACCGCCGCCGGCGGCGTCATTCCCCACGGGCGACGCCCCGGCGCAGCAGCTCTTCCTGGATGTCCTTGCCGGTGCCGTCCGTCGGGGACTGGGTCCAGCCGTTCGGACCCAGGATCCAGCAACGGGTGTCGGCCGCGGTGATCGTCTCGAACAACGACGGCCATCCGATCGGTGGCCGCCTTGTCCTTGACCTGGACCAGTGCCTCCACCCGTCGGTCCAGGTTCCGGTGCATCATGTCGGCGCTGCCGATCCAGTACTCCTCGGCCCCGCCGTTGCGGAAGTAGAAAATCCGCGAGTGCTCCAGGAAGCGTCCGACAATCGAACGGACCGTGATGTTCTCGCTGAGCCCGGGCACACCCGCGCGGAGGGCGCAGATGCCGCGGACGGTGACGTCCACCTTCACCCCGGCCCGGGACGCCCGGTACAGCGCATCGATCACGCCCTCGTCGACGATCGAGTTCATCTTCAGCCGGACAAGGCCGTCCCGGCCGGACCGCTGATGCTCGATCTCCCGCTCGATCCGGGCGACGATGCCGCTGCGGATGGAATGCGGTGCGACCAGCAGGTTGCGGTACTCGGTCTGCCGGGAGTAGCCGGTCAGCACGTTGAACAGGTCGGTGAGGTCGGCGCCGATGTCCGGGTCCGCCGTGAGCAGACCCAGATCCTCGTAGATCCGGGCGGTCTTGGGGTTGTAGTTGCCGGTCCCGAGATGGCAGTACCGGCGCAGGGTCTTGCCCTCCTGCCGGATGACCAGCGCGGTCTTGCAGTGCGTCTTGAGCCCGACCAGGCCGTAGACGACGTGGACCCCGGCCCGTTCCAGCGCTTTCGCCCAGGAGATGTTCGCCTGCTCGTCGAACCTAGCCTTGATCTCCACCAGCGCAACGACCTGCTTGCCGGCCGCGGCCGCCGAGATCAGCGCGTCGACGATGGGGGAGTCGCCGGAGGTCCGGTACAGGGTCTGCTTGATCGCCAGCACCCGCGGGTCGGCGGCGGCCTGCTCGATGAACCGCTGCACGGTGGTGGCGAACGACTCGTAGGGGTGGTGCAGCAGCACATCACCGTCCCGCAGCGTGGCGAACACACTCTTGGGTGTCTCGCCCTCGGCGAACGCCGGATTGGTCGCCGGCACGAACGGCGGGTCCTTGAGCGTCGGCTTGTCCAGCCCGTAGAGCTGCCACAGGCTCGAAAGGTCGAGCAGTCCCGGGCACTTCCACCGCGTCGGCAGGATCGACGTCGAGCTCGGTCAGCAACAGCGCGAGCACCCGTTCGCTGGTGGTGTCGGTGATCTCCAGCCGAACCGGCGGCCCGAATCGGCGGCGGGCGAGTTCGCGTTCCAGCGCCTGCAGCAGATCCTCGTCGCGGTCCTCCTCGACCTCCAGGTCGGCGTTCCGGGTGACCCGGAACACCTGGTGCTCCACCACATCCATACCGGGGAAGAGTTCGGCAAGGTGGGCGGCGATCAGGTCCTCGAGCGGCAGGAAATCGTTGACCCCGCGACGGACCCGGACGAAGCGATCGACGTTGTTGGGCACCTTGACCCTGGCGAACCGCTCGGCCTTGGTCTCCGGGTCGCGGACGATGATCGCCATGTTCAGGCTGAGCCCGGAGATGTAGGGGAACGGGTGCGCGGGGTCAACGGCCAGCGGCGTCAGCACCGGGAAGATCTGCGAGGTGAAGTACTCGGCCAACCGCTCCTTGTCCTCGGGATCGATCGATCCCCAGTGCACGATGCGGATACCGGCCTCGGCCAGGGCGGGCACGACGTCGTCGCTGAAGCAGCGTCCCTGACGGTCGACCAGTTCCTGGGTGCGGGTGGAGATCAACGCCAGCTGCTCGGAGGCGGTCAGGCCGTCGGCGCTGGTCACCGACAGTCCCATGTCGCGGCGACGCTTCAGCCCGGCGACCCGGACCATGTAGAACTCGTCCAGGTTGGAGGCGAAGATGGCCAGGAACTTCGCCCGTTCCAGCAGCCGTTGGCCCGGGTCCTCGGCCAGCGCGAGCACCCGGGCGTTGAAGTCCAGCCAGCTCAGCTCGCGGTTGGAGAACCGATCGTCGGGCAGCGGATTGCCGTCCGGCTCCGTTTCCCGGACAGCCTCGGACGAACCGCCGTGGAACGGTTCGATCGCCGATTCCTCGATCAGCAGCCGGCCGGCGAAACTGCCGATGCCGTCGGCCGGCGGCGGGCCGCCGTCGGTCTTGGCTGGCCCGGCTGGAACGGGTGGTGCGCGGTGATACGGCGGCCTTGCCTGCGGTCGCCCGGGAACCTCTGCTGGCTGTCACATCGAACATTGTCCAGTGTCCGCAACTCGGATCGCCACAGCGTCACCGTGAACAGCTCGTATCGGCTGACGCGGCAATCCGCGGTCACGCGGGTTTGCCCGGCCAGGCCGTAGGGTTGAACGGCACGTGAGCCGGCGCGGGCGCTGCGGAACCTCGCCGCCGGTCCCCTGGCCTGGAGAAGGAGCCGATGTGGCGCGTAGTCCCGTCCACGAAAAGGGCAACGCCTGGCTGACTTTCTGCCAGATCGTCATGTACCCGGTGTCGTTCCTGCTGGGCCGCCGCAAGACGACGGGCCGCAAGAACGTCGAGATCGAGGGCGGCTACCTGCTGGTCGCCAATCACATCTCGCACCTCGACCCGCTCTTCGACTCGGTGGCCGTCCGCAAGTCCGGACGGGTGCCGCGCTTCATGGCGAAGGCATCGTTGTGGAAGGTGCCGGTGTTGGGGAAGGCGCTGGCCGGTTCGGATCAGATCCCGGTCGAGCGCAGCGGGTCCGGCGCCGGTCAGAAGGCCCTGGAACTCGCCACCGAGGCGTTGGCCGAGGGACGGGTGGTGCTCATCTACCCGGAGGGCACCGTCACCAGGGACCCCGGTCACTGGCCGATGAAGCCGCGCCCTGGTATCGGCTCGCTGGCGCTGGCGGGGGATTTCCCGGTCATTCCGGTCGCCCACTGGGGCTCACATCAGGTCTACGCGTCCTACGTCGAGGGCCGCCGGTTCAAGCCGTTGCCCCGCAAGGATGTGCACACCGTGTTCGGTGAGCCGATCGATCTCACCGAACTGCGGTCCAGGCCGGTGGACGCGAGGTCGATCCGGGACGCCTCGCTGCTGATCATGACGGTGGTCCGGGACATGGTGGCCGAGGTCCGCGGCGAGACGCCCCCGGTCGAGTTCTACGACCACAAGAAGGCCGAACGGCTCGCCCAACGGGCGGCCCAGCGAGTCCGCTCCAGGTGCAGCCGCTGCACCGGGGCGCCGGTAGAGGCCTCGACCTTCGCTGCGGCCCCGGAGGCGGCACCGGTACCGAACCCGGAGCCGACGGCCGAGGGATCGCCGCCGGCGGACGGACCGAAGAGTTGACCTCGACCGGGTCGGTCATCGAGCGGGTCGCGGTGCTGGGCGCCGGGTCCTGGGGAACCACCTACGCCAAGGTGCTCGCCGACGCCGGTCGCTCCGTCACGCTGTGGGCCAGGCGCGACTCGGTCGCCGCCTCGGTTCGGAACGAACATCTGAACAACGATTACCTGCCCGGGGTACGACTGCCGGAGAGCCTCACCGCCACTTCGGATTTCGACGAGGCGCTGGACGGATGTCGACGCCGTTGTGCTCGGTGTGCCGAGCCAGGCACTGCGCGAGAACCTGCGCGTCTTCCGGGATTCGCTGCCGTCGACCGTGCCGATCGTCTCGCTGGCCAAGGGTGTCGAGATCGGCACCGGCCTGCGGATGAGTGAGGTCATCGCCAGGGTGGGCCAGGTCGATCCGGCGCGGATCGTCGTCCTGACCGGACCCAACCTCGCCGTCGAGATCGCCCTCGGCCGTCCGACGGCGACGGTGCTGGCCTGCACCGACCACGAGCGGGCGGTCGCCGTGCAGGCGGCCAGCGCCACCCCGTATTTCCGTCCGTACACGATCACCGACGTCATCGGTGCCGAGATCGCCGGCACCGGGAAGAACATCGTCGCGCTCGCCTGCGGAATCGCCGACGGACTCGGTCTCGGCCTGAACACCTCGGCCTCGTTGATCACCCGCGGTCTGAACGAGGTTTCCCGACTGGGTGTCGAACTGGGCGCCGCACCGGCAACGTTCGCGGGTCTGGCCGGTCTCGGCGACCTGGTCGCCACCTGCTCATCGCCGTTGTCGCGCAACCGGACCCTCGGCGGACGGCTGGCCGCCGGGATCGGACTGGATGCTGCCCTGGAGGCGACCGGCGGTCAGGTGGCCGAGGGCGTGGTCAGTTGCCGGTCCGTTCGCGACCTGGCGCTCCGGCACAAGATCGACATGCCGATCACCGAATCGGTCTATCAGGTCTGCTACCGGCACCTCCCGCCGACCCAGATGATCCGGTACTTGATGGACCGGCCGCACAGCCCCGAGTAATCGAATTCGCCCCCGTTGATGCGGTGGTTCGGCGGCCGGTAAGACCGGCCGCACAGCCCGGAGTAAGTCCGGTCTCGCGCAAGCACGGTCATCGTCGCCGCAGATATATCTCGAACCATTCCGCCGCCGGGTCTGCGATTGCCGTCGCGAGCCCGTGACCTGCTGATTCAGCAAAATCCTGGTCGTTGCGCTTGCGCGCCGATATATCTGGTCCGGCAGAGCGGATATATCTTGCCACCCGGTTCGGCGACCCCGATGCTGATTGACATCCGAGAAAGCGCATCACCCGCTTCACTCGCCGCCGACGGCCCGCCCGGTCCGGGATTCCACCAGAATCCGCGATCGCCCGGAGCCCCGTTATCTGCAAAGAACGTGCCCACGAACCACCGGGAAATTTCCCCGACCTCGGCAGGAGCCAGCATGACCACAGAACAGACCTACGAGAACACCGGACCGGTGCCCGAGTCCGGGCACGAGCATCTCGCCGGTGCCGGGGTGATCAAGCCTGGGTATGCGCCGAGGTTGACCAACGAGGACCTCGCGCCGCTGAAGAAGCAGACGTGGGGGTCGTACAACTTCTTCGCGTTCTGGATGTCGGATGTGCACAGCGTCGGTGGCTATGTCACCGCGGGCAGCCTGTTCGCGCTGGGGTTGGCGGCCTGGCAGGTGTTGATCGCCCTGCTGGTCGGCATCACCATCGTGTACTTCCTGTGCAACCTGGTGGCCCGTCCGTCGCAGGCCACCGGGACGCCGTATCCGGTTGCGTCGCGCATTTCCTTCGGCGTCCTCGGTGCCAATATCCCGGCGATCATCCGCGGGTTGATCGCGGTGGCCTGGTACGGGATCCAGACGTATCTGGCGTCGGTGGCGCTGGTGCTGCTGGCGATCAAGCTCTGGCCCGGACTGGCCCCCTACGCGGAGGTCGCGCAGTACGGGTTCGCCGGATTGTCGCTGTTGGGCTGGATCGGTTTCGGGATCATGTGGATCGCGCAGGCGATCGTGTTCTGGCGGGGGATGGAGTCGATCCGCAAGTTCATCGACTTCTGTGGTCCCGCGGTGTATGTGGTGATGTTCCTGCTCGCCGGCTACCTCGTCATCGAGGCCGGTTGGGAGAACATCGATTTCAACCTCGCCGAGGGTGGGATCACGCTGACCGGGTGGGCGGTGCTGCCGGTGCTGCTGTCGGCGATCGCCCTGGTGGTGTCGTACTTCTCCGGTCCGATGCTGAACTACGGTGACTTCGCCCGTTACGGCAAGAGTTTCGGTGCGGTGAAGAAGGGCAACTTCCTGGGTCTGCCGGTGAACTTCCTGGTGTTCTCGCTGCTCGTCGTGGTGACCGCGGCGGCGACCCGGCCGGTGTTCGGTGAGTTGATCATCGACCCGGTGCACACGGTCGCGAAGCTGGACAACGTGTACGCCGTCATCCTGGGTGCGTTGACGTTCATGATCGCCACGGTCGGGATCAACATCGTGGCGAACTTCGTCTCGCCGGCGTTCGATTTCTCGAACGTGAACCCGCAGAAGATCTCCTGGCGGATGGGCGGCATGATCGCCGCGGTCGGTTCGGTGTTGATCACCCCGTGGAATCTGTACAACAGCCCGGAGACCATTCATTACACGTTGGACACGTTGGGCGCGTTCATCGGCCCGCTGTACGGGGTGCTGATCGCCGACTACTACCTGGTGAAGCGTCGTCAGGTGAACGTGGACGCCCTGTACACCCTTGATCCCAACGGGAAGTACCACTACAAGAAGGGCTACAACCCCGTTGCCGTTGTGGTGACCGCGTTCTCCGCCATCGCGGGGATGGTCGTGGTGTTCTTCGGCTCCGCCGAGGCGGCGACCTACACCTGGTTCATCGGCGCCGGGCTGGCCTTCGCCCTGTACATGATCGGCAGCCGGCTGTTCGCTGCCAAGGCCAACTACCCGACGGTCGACCGCAGCGCCGAGATCGCCCGCTGAGCATTCGCGAATCGACGCAGCACCGACCCGACGTTCCCCGCACATCCGCTGTCATGAGTGAAGGATCGAACCGATGTTGATCAAGGTGATCAATCCGAACACCACCTGGGCGATGACCGAGAAGATCGGCGACTGCGCCCGATCGGTGGCCGCCGCCGGCACGATCATCGAGGCGGTCAGCCCGACGATGGGGCCGGCGTCGATCGAGAGTCACTACGACGAGGCGCTGGCGGTGCCCGGCCTGCTGGCCGAGATCGCCGCCGGCGAGCGGGACGGTGTCGACGGTTACGTCATCGCCTGCTTCGGCGATCCCGGACTGGACGCCGCGCGAGAGTTGGCGCGCGGCCCGGTGATCGGGATCGCCGAGGCAGCCATGCACACGGCGAGCTTCCTCGGTCGGGGGTTCTCCGTGGTCACCACGCTCGGCCGCACCCGCGGCCGGGCGTGGGAACTCGCTGCCAGGTACGGGATGTCGACATTCTGCCGCAACGTCCGGGCCTGCGAGATCCCGGTGCTCGAACTGGATCTGCCCGGATCGCCGGCCCGTGAGCTGATCACCCAGGAGTGCAAGCGCGCTGTGGAGGACGACGGCGCCGACGTCGTAGTCCTGGGCTGCGCCGGCATGGCCGATCTCTGCGCCTACCTGAGCGAACAGGTCGGGGTTCCCGTGGTGGACGGCGTGGCCGCGGCCACCAAGACGGTGGAATCGCTGGTCGCCCTGGGGCTGCAGACGAGTACGCGATCGGAATACGCCGCACCAGGATCCAAGCAATATGCTGGTCTCCTCGAACAGTTCACGGTCTGATCGCAGGGTCTGATCGCCGCGCACGACATCCGAACGGACCATGCCGTGCGCGGGTCGACCGCGAAGGGAGTGGTGCCCAGATGCCAGGTCTGCGTCGGACGTCGGCGTTGATCTCGATCCTGGCGTCTGATCACCCGGGGCTCTCCCAACAGGCGATTCTCGACGAGCTGCGACGGGCGATTCTCAGCGGCGAGGTGCCGCCGGGTAGTCCCATCCCGGTCGACGAGACCGCGGACCTGTTCGGGGTCAGTCGCATCCCGATCCGTGAGGCGCTCAAGACGCTCATCGGCGAGGGCCTGATCGATCACCAGCCGCGAGCCGGATACTCGGTCACCCTGCTCACCGTCGAGGAGTTCCGCGAGCTCTACGTCGTTCGCGGGGTGCTGGAAATGGCCGGTTTGGCCGCGGCGGTCGGCCTGGCCGGCCCGGACGACGACCGCCGGGCCGCCGACGCCCTCGCCGCGCTCGACCAGGCGCTGCTGGACGAGGACTACCGGGCCTACCAACGTGAGAGCCGACGTTTCCACCTGGCGCTCACCACCCCGTGCCGGATGCCGCGGCTGATGCACATGATCGAGTCGGTGTGGAACATCACCGAGCCGATCCAGCCGATGGCGCACATCTCCGACGACGACCGCAACGAGTTGCATGCGCAGCACAGCGAGATGCTCGCCGCGTTCATCAGGCGCGACTCCGAAGCCCTGCTGAAGGCGTCCCAGGACCACCTGCAGGACCTGGACGCCTCGGTCGCGGAGCTGCCGACCATGACCGGCCTGTTCGCCGCGAGCGCCGAGGCCAACGGCAGCGGTGCCGGCGCGATCGACGACGACACGGGGATCGACGAGGCCCGCGGCGGGGACGACGGCGGAGGATCGATCCTCTAGGGTTTGACGCCATGACCTCCGAGCGGATCCGGGTGGCCGTCGTCTTCGGTGGCCGCAGTGGCGAGCATCCAGTTTCCTGCATCTCGGCGGCCGGCGTGCTGGCCAATCTCGACCCGGAAACCTTTGCTGCCACGGCGATCGGCATCACGCCCGCAGGGCAGCTGGCTGCAGATGGACCCCTCCGCCGTGCCGGCCGCCATCGGCTCGGTGCTGCCCACGGTGACAACCGGTTCTGCCGTGGCCTTACCCGTCGATCCGACAGCGGCGACGATGGTCGCCCTGGACGGCGCCGTGGGCGGGGTGACCGATTCGGCGCTGGACGTGGACGTGGTGTTCCCCGTACTGCACGGCCCCTACGGCGAGGACGGCACCATCCAGGGACTGCTCGAACTGGCCGGGGTGCCCTACGTCGGGGCGGGTGTGCTGGCCTCGGCCGCCGCCATGGACAAGGAGTTCACCAAGAAGCTGCTGGCCGCAGAGGGATTGCCGGTCGGGGAGTGGGCGGTGCTACGGCCCGGGGTGCCGACCCTGAGCCAGCAGGACCGGGATCGGCTCGGCCTGCCGGTCTTCGTCAAACCCGCGAGGGCCGGTTCGTCGCTCGGCGTCAGCCGGGTCGACTCCTGGGGCGACCTGGACCATGCCATCGACCATGCTCGGCAGACAGATCCCAAGGTGCTGGTCGAGGCAGCCGTCATCGGCCGGGAGATCGAGTGCGGGGTGCTGGAGTACCCGGACGGCCACATCGAGGCGTCACCGACTGCCGAGATCAAGGTCGGCGGCGAGCACGAGTTCTACGATTTCGAGGCGAAGTACCTCGACGATTCGGCCGCCACCTTCGACATCCCGGCGCTGCTGCCGGACGAGGTGACCGCCCGGATCCAGGAGCTCTCCCGGCGCGCGTTCACCGCGCTGGACGCGCAGGGCCTGGCCAGGGTCGACTTCTTCGTCCGGCCCGACGGCGACGTGGTGATCAACGAGGTGAACACGTTGCCGGGCTTCACCCCGATCTCGATGTACCCGCGGATGTGGGCGCAGGGCGGCATCGCGTACGGCGACCTGATCACCGTGCTGATCCGGACGGCGTTGGCCAGGGGCACCGGCCTGCGCTGAGCGGTCCGCTCAGAGGCCGGGGCGACTGAGCACCATCCGCTGTTACCTGACAACGCCCCGGGATGTTGTGCAGTAGCACCGCGTGGGGCTCAGACACACGGAATCACCCGCGGGACGTTGCTCAGCCGGCGTCCGGCGGGACGATCACTCCGCCGACGCAGATCGGCCGCTGTTCCAGCGTGCCCCCGATCAGTCGCGACATCTCCTGCCACGGCCCGGTTCCGGTGCCGTCCGGCATGGTGAAGGCGATTCTGACCGGCCGGTCGACCGCCAGGTAGGTGGTGACCCCGGCGCCCTGCAAGGGCAACCAGCTCACCCCGTCGACCACCTGGATGACGGCCGAGCAGGTCAGTTCCTCCGGCGTCGGTGTGCCGCAGCGGAGTACCACCGCCGGTTCGCCCCAGGCGGCGACGCCGGTGAGCAGCGGATCGTCACCCTGCACCAGATCCCGACGGGGGAGTTGACCCAGGGGGTCGGGCAGCGCGGCCATCAGCGAGGTACAGGCCGCCGATGTCGCACCCGGTGCCTCGACCGAGGACACGACCAACGGATCGTCCGCGGTCGAGACCGGCCTGGAATTGATCACCGACGCGGTGACGATGATCGCGATGATGGCCACGACGGGCAGCGCGATCGCCGCCACCAGGCGCCAGGTCGGCAGTCGCTCCCGGGGCGGCTGTGGGGCCGACGGTGACGGGTTCAGAGGTGCACGACCGGGCAGGTCAGCGTGCGGGTGATTCCCGGAACTCCCTGCACCCTGGCCACCACGAGCTTGCCCAGCTCGTCGACGCTGTTCGCCTCGGCGCGCACGATGACGTCGTAGGGTCCGGTGACATCCTCGGCGCTGGTCACTCCCGGCAGCTCGCCGATCGCCTGGGCGACCGCTGCGGCCTGGCCGACCTCGGTCTGGATGAGGATGAACGCCTGCACCACGGTGTGCCCCTTTCGCCTGAATCGCGACCTGTTCGCCGCCCGAGCCTAGCGGCCCGTTCCGGTTCGGCGCGATCAGCCCGGACCGTCGGGTGAAGTCGGGTGCGCCGGGGTGGCGATGGTCATGGGGCGATGGTCACGGTCGGTCCGGCGGTCGGGCACGATGACCATGTCTTGTCGGCCGGCGACGACCCGGTCGCAGCGAACGGCATATGACGAACCCAGCAGAATCTCGAGTGAGGTACCCCATCAGCACACCCCAACGACCGGCGGACCGGCCGGCGACCGGCACCGCGGCCGAGCCGATCCCCGGCACGATGGCATCGGCCGGCGAGTTCAGCGTCATCGACACCGTGACGGCGGGCATCAGCCAACCGGCCAGCACCGAACTCGGGCCCGGGGACGACTGCGCCGTCGTCGCGACCCCGGACGGCCGGGTGGTCGCCAGCATCGACGTGCTCGTCGACGGCGTGCACTTCCGGACCGACTGGGCGACGGGCGAGCAGATCGGTCAGCGGGCCGCGCTCGCGGCCATGGCCGACGTCGCGGCCATGGGCGCCGCGCCCACCGCGTTGCTGGTCGGCCTGACGGCACCGCCGAGCACCCCGGTCGAGCTGGTCGCCGCCATCGGCCGCGGTCTGAACCAGGCCGCGGGACAAGCCGGTGCCGGCGTCGTCGGCGGCGATCTGACCCGCTCCGAGGTGTTGACCATTGCGGTGACCGCGCTGGGCGATCTGCGCGGCGGTCGCCCGGTCCTCCGCTCGGGGGCCAGGACGGGCGACGTGGTCGCGGTGGCCGGCCGGCTCGGCTGGGCAGCTGCGGGACTTGCCGTGCTGTCCAGGGGATTTCGGTCACCGGCCGCCGCTGTCGGCGCCTACCGGGTGCCGGAGCCACCGCTGGCGGCCGGGATCGTCGCCGCGCAGTCCGGCGCCACATCGATGATCGACGTCTCCGACGGGCTGCTGGCCGATCTGGGCCACATCGCGCACGCCTCCGGGGTGGCGATCAACGTCGTGACGTCCGCGCTGCCGGTGAACCCGCGGCTGGTCGAGGTCGCCTCCGCGTTGGGCCGTGATCACCTGGAGTGGGCACTGACCGGCGGCGACGACCACGCCCTGGTCGCGACGTTCCCGCACGGCGCTGCGCTGCCGCCGGGGTGGTCCGAGATCGGTTCGGTGTCCACCGGTAGTGGGGTCTCGGTCAACGGCGTTGCCTGGGAGTCGGCCGGCGGCTGGGATCACTTCGGCTGATCCGTGCCCCGGTAACCTTCGCCCCATGCCTGCTCCGCTGCGCTCGATGATCGACGACGGTTGGGCATCCGCCTTGGATCCGGTCGCCGATCAGGTCGCCGCGATGGGCGACGTTCCTGCGCGGCGAGGTCGCCGCCGGACGGACCTACCTGCCGGCCGGTCCGCTGGTGTTGCGGGCCTTCGAGCGCCCGATGAGCCAGGTGAAGGTGCTGATCGTCGGGCAGGATCCGTATCCGACCCCGGGGCACCCGATCGGGCTGTCCTTCGCCGTGGAACGGCACGTCCGACCGGTGCCGCGGTCGCTGGGCAACATCTACAAGGAGCTGCGCGCCGACATCGGCATCGACCCGCCGCCGCACGGCGACCTGACCGCGTGGTCGGACCAGGGGGTGCTGCTGCTGAACCGGGTGCTGACGGTGGAACCGGGCCGCCCGGCGTCGCACCGGGGCAAGGGCTGGGAGCCGATCACCGAAACCGCGATCCGGGCCCTGGTGGCCAGGGGCGGACCGCTGGTGGCGGTGCTCTGGGGCAAGGATGCGCAGACCCTGACGCCGCTGCTGGGCACGACGCCGATCATCGCCTCCGCGCATCCGTCCCCGATGTCCGCCGACCGCGGGTTCTTCGGGTCGAAACCGTTCTCCAGGGCCAACTCCCGGTTGATCGAGCAGGGCGGCGAACCGGTCGACTGGGCGCTGTGACCCCGTCGTCCGCCCCGCCCGCCGCGGGCGGGTCCGACCGTTCGTCCCGGCGGCTGACCGCTGCGTTGTTCGCCGGCGGCATCGCCACCTTCGCCGAGCTCTACGCCGTGCAGGCGGTGCTGCCGGCGATCAGCCGCGGAATGGGGGCTCACGGAATCGACCGTGTCGCTTGCCGTCTCGGTGGCCACCGGGGCGCTGGCGATCTCGGTGCTGCCCTGGGCGGCGGTCGCCGACCGGATCGGCCGGGCGCGGGCGATGACCATCTCGGCCGTCGTCGCCGCCGTCGCCGGCCTGCTCGTGCCGTTGGCGCCGTCGTTCGCGATCCTGCTGACCCTGCGGGGGATCTCCGGCCTCGCGCTCGGCGCGCTGCCCGCGCTGGCCATGGCGCACCTGGTCGCCCAGGCGAGGCCCGGCCGCGCGTCGGCCATCGGCGGTCTGTACATCGCGGGCACCACGATCGGCGGATTGGCCGGCCGGGTGCTCACCGGCGCCGTCGGCGGCGCCGCCGGGTGGCGCTGGGGACTGGCGACAACAGCGGGCCTGGTGTTCTGCGCCACGGTCGTCTTCGTGGTGCTGTTGCCACGACAGTCGACCCGTCCGGAGCATCCCGCCGATCGCCGAAAGGGCCGGATCCGGCTCGCGCTGTCCGACCGCACCGTGTGGGTGTTCTACGCGCAGGCGTTCCTGCTGATGGGCGGGTTCGTCACGGTCTACAACCTGCTTGCCTTCCGGCTGCTCGACGATCCCTACCGACTGCCGGCCTCCGTGGTCAGCCTGCTGTTCCTGACCTACCTGGTCGGCACGGTCGGCTCCTCCGGGGTGGGCCGGATGGTCGGCAGGTTCGGCCGGCGGGCCGTGCTGGTGGCGGCCGGTTTCGGGATGGCCGGTGGGGTGGCTCTGACCCTGCCGTCCCCGCTGTGGTGCGTGCTGGCCGGTCTGGTGGTCGCGACATTCTGCTTCTTCGTGGCGCATGCCATCGCCGCCACCTGGGCAGGCGAACTGGTGCCGGCGGCGAGATCGCAGGCCTCCGCCCTGTACTCGCTGTCGTACTACGCCGGGTCCAGCCTGGTCGGCTTCCTGGGCGCGGTGATCTTCGACCGGGCCGGCTGGCTGGGGGCGATGACCATGGTGATCCTGGCCGCGGTCACGGCAGCGACGATTGCCGCCCTCGGCGCGCCGCGCTTGGTCGTACCGCATCCGGCGCGGGACAGTTCCCGGTTATGAGCACGTTGCCCGACCTTCCCCCGGCGTCGCGGGGCGCGATGGCCAAGCAGGCATTCTGGATGACCGCGCGGATCGTGCTGACCGTCGGGCTGCTGCTCGTCGCGTATTTCTTCATCCCGACAAGGGCCGATACCGACGACTCCGACGTGCCGTGGCTCATCCTCGAATTGGCCGTCTTCGGGGTGATCGTCGGTATTCAGGTGGCCGCGATCGTCAAGGCGAAGTACCCGGTTCTCCGGGCGGTCGAAGCCCTGGCAGCGACCATTCCGCTCTTTCTGTTGATCTTCTCCCGGATCTACCTGTCGAACTCGCTGACCAACCCGGATTCGTTCACCCAGATCCTGGACCACGTCACCGCGCTGTACTTCACGGTGACGGTGTTCGCCACCGTCGGCTTCGGCGACATCGTCGCGGCGACAGGGGGGATGAAAATGCTGGTGACCGTGCAGATGCTGCTCAACCTGGCCGTGCTGGGTCTGGTGATCAGGCTGCTTGTCCTCGGCGGCGCAGAAGGGCGTCCAGCGACGGAACAAGGCGCAGGCAGCCGCGCCCATCACCTCCGCCGACCCGCCGCCCGTAGCGGGCTGATCTCCGGGTCGGAGCGGGTTCGGATCAACCCGCTGCGCGGGTGCCGGGCGGCAGCAGTTCGGGCTCTTTCGGGCCGGGCGTGGGCAGGATCATCGTGATGATGTACGAAACCACCACGGCCATGATCACCTGCGGGGTGATGGAGACTCCGTCACTGCCGAGCAGCAGGGTCGCCAGCAGCGTCGAGGTCAGCGGCAGCCGCAGCATCGTGGCGCACATCGCCCCGATCCCCATCCCGATGGCCGGACCCAGGTCCATGCCGGGTAGTCCGCTGGCGGCGATGCCCAGCGCCGCGCCGATGTACATCGACGGGAACACCGGGCCACCACGGAACGCGCTCAGCGACAAGCCGTAGGCCAGAGACTTGCAGGCGACCAACAACAGCAGGATCGGTACCGAGTAGTCGGCCGCATGCGCGACCAGACTCGGCAGCTCGTCCTGCCCGGAGAACAGCACGTCGGTGAAGCTCTTGTCGCTGATCAGTTGATAGGCCATGGCCAGCAGCCCGATCAGCAGACCGAGACCGGCGGTCACCAGGACCCGACTGCGATGCACGGTCGGCCGTAGGGACAGGCCGACCCAGCGGATCATCCAGCCCAGCAGGGCGCCGGCCAGCCCCATCGCCGCCGCCCAGGCCATGGTCGCGATCGTCGGCTCCACCTTGGGTGGGACCGAGGTCAGTGCCAGTGAGAAGCCGCCGAGGCCGGTGAACGAGTCCAGTCCGACGAACATCAGCGCGCCGATGCCGGAGGCCAGCAGACCCGGCAGTGCAACCAGGGTCAACATGGCGCCGCCGATCCCAGCGGCCTCCATGATCAGGAAGGCGCCGAGGATCGGGGAGCCCAGCAGGGTGCTGACAGCCGCGAAGCTGCCCGCGGACGCCATCACCGTCAGGGCCAACGGCGGCGTGTCCTTTTTCGCGAGATGAACGGCCAACGCAGCGAGTCCGCCGCCGAGGGCGATCAGCGGCGCCTCCGGACCGAGGACGGCGCCGAACGCCAAGGTACTGAGAGCCGCAAGGAAGACTCCGGTCAGATCACGACCGATGGGCGCTCCGCCACCGGCCTTGAAACCGAAGGCAGGAGAATGGCCGGCGTTGCCCGGGAGGTACTGGATCGTCAGGCCGGTGAGCACACCGCAGAGCACCAGCCAGGGCACCGGCCACCAGGCCGGCGGTGCCGTGCCGCCGATCACGTTGGCCGGGAGGTCGGTGAAGACGAACGTCTGGATCCGGGACACCAGTGACAGGAAGCCGTAGGCCATCGCCGAGATCGGGATGCCCAGAATGCCGGCGAAGATCAGGGCGGAGAGGTAGGCCTTGGAACGAACGACCTTTGCCGGATCGAGGTCGGGGGGCGCAACGGGTGCGGCTCCCGACGGTGTACCGGCCGCCGGGGCCGGTCCTGGGGTGCCGGGCGAGTCAGTCATCAGGTGTGCCTCTCCCGAGGAGATCGGGCCGGCCGGGGGTGGCGGGACGGAACTGGACATCGCGGTGAACGACAGCGCGCGGTAAACATATCGCCCGGAATCGGCAGAGCCGGGACGCCGATCAACGATTCACCTGATGAGGGTTACAGCAGGCTGGCGTCCCACGCGGTGATGGCGGACGGCGACCGTCCGGCACCGACCTGTTCCCGATCGATGTCGTCGAAGGCCTGGGTCGCCGCGGCCAGCGCCGGCACCACGAGCAGCGCCCCGACCCCCGAATGACCGGTGATCGACCAGTCCGTCAACGGCTCCCGTCCCAGCAGGTCGAGCAACCGGCTGTGCCCGCGATCCGGCGCCAGCGAGGTCGTCAGCAGGTAGCTGTCCGCGCCCGGCGCCAGCCGGTGGGCGAGGACGCCGGCGACCGTGCTCGGCATGTCGTGGATCATCACCGGGGTCCGGCGAATGGCGGCCTGGACCACGAAGCCGGTCAGGGCGGCCAGATCCGGCCCGCCGCCGACCCGCAGCATGCTGAGCACATCGAGATCGCCCTGCCGAACCCGGAACAATGCATCCCGGACCGCTGCCGCCTTGCGGATCCAGGCCGCGTCGTCGATGCCCGACCCGCGTGACGTCGCATCCACCGGTTCCATCCCGGTCAGCGCCGCCGTCAGCACGGCGACCGGGGTGCTGACCCCGACTCCGCAGACCGCGCCGATCAGCAGGTCGGCGCCCGCGTCGACCTCGGCGTCGGCGATCCGCCGGCCGGTCTGCACCGCGAGCATGAGTTCGTCCTCGGTCATCGCGTCCTCGGTGTCGATGCGGTGACCCGGCGCCGCTGACGGGTCCCGGCCGGGGACACTGTCGCTCGCCTCGGCCATCCCGACGTCGACGACCCGCACCCCGACCCCGGCGGCATCGGCAAGGGCGGCCGCCAGTCCCCGCCCGCCGGCCAGCCCGGCGGCCCGTCGGACCGTTTCCCCGGTCACCGCGGCAGACACTCCGAGCGCGGCGATCTCGTGGTCGGCAGCAAACACCACGAGCTGTGGGCGACGCGGCGCGAGCGGACCCTGCGCAGAACCGGCCGCGGCCGCCAGCAGGTCGATGACCGAACCCCACAGCCCGAGGGCGCCGACCGGCAGCGCCTGCCGCACGGCCGCGGCATCGGCCGCCGCCTGGACGTCGAGCGGCGGAACCGGGGGCAGGTCAAGCGACATGGGCGCTCCTTCAGTGCTGGTGACGGCAGGTGGTCAGGTGGGCGGGCCGCACGTCCACCGTCCTGGGCCGGCGTTCGATCGGTATCCGACCGTGATCCGGAGGCCCGGCGCGGGTCCCCGTCATAGCGGCCGGTGGGTATGACGGTAAACGGATATGAAAGCCGGTGACTGCCTGCTACCGCCAGTGATCGGGGGTTACCGTCGAATCACCGGTCCGAGGTGACCGCAGATAACAGGAACAGGAGTACGAAATGGTGTACCTGTGGCGCTACGCGGACGAGGCCGGTGTCGTCGCCGATGGACCCGCCGTCGAGTTCGGGTCGCAGGAGGCAGCCGAATCCTGGCTCGGCGAGAAGTACGTCGAACTGCTGGACGAGGGCATCGCAGCAGTCAGCCTGTTCAACGATCTGCAGGCGGTCTACGGCCCGATGGCGCTGGCCGAGTAGACGTTGTCCGGCGGCCGGATCCAGCCGTCGATCCACCCGCGTTCCACCAGCCGAGTGAGTCTGCTCACCAAGCTCTTGTTAACCCAGGTTCACTTCTGTCATCCTGGCTGAACTATGACCGACTTCACTGAACCCTCCGAATACGCCGATCTGCGCGCCGCCATCCGCGAGATCACCCTGACCCACGGCCCGGCCGAGTACGCCGAGCACGGTCGCACCTCCACCCCGATGTCGGGCCTGTGGACCGACCTCGGCAAGGCGGGGTTCATCGGCATCAACGTGCCCGCCGAATTCGGTGGCGGCGGCGCCGGGATGGCCGAGCTCGCGATGGTGGCCGAGGAATCGGCCGCCGCCGGGTGCCCGCTGTTGACCCTGCTGGTGTCCAGCGCCATCGGCGTCGAGATCCTGCGCCGGCACGGTTCCGCGGAGCAGCAGCAGGAGTGGCTGACCAGGCTCGCCGACGGCAGCACCAAGGTCGTCTTCGCCATCACCGAGCCGGACGCCGGCTCGAACTCCCATCTGATCACCACCACCGCCCGGCGGGACGGTGACGACTACCTGATCTCCGGCCAGAAGTACTACATCTCGGGCGTCGACGAGGCGGCGGCCATCATCACGGTCGCCCGCACCGGTACCGACCCCATCACCGGGAAGGCGCAGCTGTCGCTCTTCCTGGTACCGGTGGACGCGCCCGGGCTGAGTTGGAACCGGCTCGAGGTGGCGGCCCAGATCCCGGACCGGCAGTACACGGTCTTCTACGACGAGGTTCGGGTGCCGGCCACCGCGCTGATCGGCATCGAGGGCAAGGGCTGGGTGCCGCTGTTCGACGGGTTGAACCCCGAGCGGATCACGGCGGCCGCGATCGGCGTCGGCATCGGGCGTTACGCGGTCGACACCGCCGCGGCGTATGCCCGCACCCGGGACGTCTGGGGCCAGCCGATCGGCAGCCATCAGGCGGTCTCGCATCCGCTGGCCAAGGCGAAGATCCAGGTCGAGTTGGCGGCGCTGATGACGGCCAAGGCCGCCTGGCTGCACGATCAGGGTCTGCCGGCCGGCGAGGCGTCGAACATGGCCAAATATGCGGCGGCAGAGGCTGCCACCGCGGCCGTCGACGCAGCCATTCAGGTGCACGGCGGAAACGGGCTCTCGGTGGAGTACGGCCTGATGCCGCTGTGGGGGATGGCCCGGCTGCTGCGCATCGCGCCGGTGAACAGCGAGATGGTGCTCAACTACGTCGCCCAGCACACCCTCAAGCTGCCCCGCTCGTACTGAACGCCGTCCATCGCTGTGCGGACGCGGAAGTCGGCTCGTTCGTCCGTCGACGGGCCGACACCTAAACTTGCCCGGTGACCGCCACTGCCGAGAACTCCGCACCGCCGCGCCAGGAACTGGCCACCCAGTACGACCCGGCGGCGGTCGAGGTACCGCTGTACCAGCGGTGGTTGGCGGCCGGGTACTTCAAGGCCGACGAACAGAACGTGCTCAGCGGCGCGAAGCGGCCGTTCTCGATCGTGCTGCCGCCGCCGAACGTGACCGGCAACCTGCACGTCGGCCACGCCCTCGACCACACCCTGATGGACATCCTCGCGCGCTGGCACCGGATGTCCGGTGACGAGGTGCTCTGGCTCCCGGGGATGGACCACGCCGGGATCGCCACCCAGACCCTGGTCGAGCGCCGGCTCGCTGTCGACGGCAAGACCAAGCACGATTTCGGCCGGGACCTGTTCGTGCAGAAGGTCTGGGACTGGAAGCAGGAGTACGGCGGGGCGATCCTCGGCCAGATGAAGCGGCTCGGTGATTCCGTCGACTGGAGCCGGGAGCGGTTCACCCTGGACGACGGCCTGTCCGCCACCGTGCAGACCGTCTTCAAGCGGATGTTCGACGACGGCCTGATCTACCGCGCCGAGCGGATCATCAACTGGTGCCCGGGTTGTCGCACCGCGCTGTCCGACATCGAGGTCGATCACTCGGAGGATTCCGGCGAGCTGGTGTCGATCCGCTACGGCACCGTGGATTCTGATGGCGAGGACGGCGACGTCTCGGATTCGATCGTGGTTGCCACCACCCGGGTGGAGACCATCCTGGGCGACACCGGAGTCGCCGTGCACCCCGACGACGAGCGGTACCGGCACCTGGTCGGGCGGACCGTGCTGCTGCCCATCATGAACCGGGAGATCCCGGTGGTCGCCGACGAACACGTCGACCCGACGTTCGGCACCGGCGCGGTGAAGGTGACGCCGGCGCACGATCCCAACGACTTCGAGATCGGCCGACGGCACAACCTGCCCGCCCCGACGATTCTCGACGAGGCCGCGCGGATCATCGACACCGGAACCCGTTTCGACGGGATGGATCGGTTCGAGGCACGGGTCGCGGTGAAAGAGGAACTGCGCGCGCAGGGCCGGATCGTCGCCGAGAAGATCCCGTACGTGCACTCGGTCGGCCATTGCTCGCGGTCCGACGACGTCATCGAACCGCGGCTCTCCACCCAGTGGTTCGTCAAGGTCGAGCCGCTCGCCAAGGCGGCCGGCGACGCGGTTCGCGACGGTCGCACCGCCATCCACCCGACCGAACTGGCCCCCAGGTACTTCGACTGGGTGGACAACATGCACGACTGGTGCATCTCCCGGCAGCTCTGGTGGGGGCACCGGATCCCGGTCTGGTACGGACCGGACGACGAGATCCGTTGTGTCGGACCCGATGAGGAACCGCCCGGCGAGGGCTGGACACAGGACCCGGACGTGCTGGACACCTGGTTCTCCTCGGGGATGTGGCCGTTCTCCACCATGGGCTGGCCAGAGCAGACCGACACCCTGAAGGCGTTCTATCCGACCTCGGTGCTGGTCACCGGTTACGACATCCTGTTCTTCTGGGTCGTCCGGATGATGATGTTCGGGCTGTACGCGACCGAGAACTCCGCCGGCGAACCGCAGGTGCCGTTTCACACCGTCGCCCTGCACGGGCTGGTCCGCGACCAGTACGGCAAGAAGATGTCGAAGTCGAAGGGCAACACGGTCGACCCGCTGCAGTGGATCGAGGACTACGGCGCCGACGCCGTGCGCTTCACGCTGGCCCGCGGGTCGAATCCCGGGGCGGACCAGGCGATCGCGACCGAATGGGTCGCCGGCTCGGGGAAGTTCTGCTCGAAGTTGTTCAACGCCGCGAAGTTCGCCCAGCTCAATGGGGCCAGGGTGCCGGACGGCGAGCTGAACGTCGATGCGCTGACCCCGGCAGACCGGTGGATTCTCGACCGGTTGGACGAGGTGATCACCCAGACCACCGAGCTGCTGGGCGATTTCCAGTTCGGCAAGGCAGCAGAGGGCCTGTACCACTTCGCCTGGGACGAGGTCTGCGACTGGTACGTGGAACTGGCCAAGGTCCAGATGCCGAGGTCCGACGCCGATCCGGCCAGGGTCGCCACCACCCAGGCGGTGCTCGGCACCGTCCTGGATGCCCTGTTCCGGTTGCTGCATCCGTTCATCCCGTTCGTCACCGAGACGCTGTGGACCGCCCTGACCGGTGGGGAATCGCTGGTGATCGCCGACTGGCCGACCCCGTCCGGACGGCGCAAGGATCTGGCCGCGGCCGGCTGGGTCGCCGACATCGACAAGCTGGTCACCGAGATCCGCCGGTTCCGTGCCGATCAGGGATTGCCGCCGGCCCAACGGGTCCCGGCGCAGATCAGCTTCGACCGCGGCGGCGAGGTGACCCCGGCAGGCGCTGCGTTGCTGGCCACCGCCGGATCACTCAGCCGGCTGACCACTGACGCGTCCGACGAAGCCGAGTTCCGGGCGAGCACCTCGCTCCAGGTCACACTGGACGGTGCTGGAACCGTGACGGTGCAGCTGGACACCTCGTCCACCATCGACGTCGAGGCCGAGATCGCCAGGTCCAGAAAGGATCTCGCCGCGGCGGAGAAGGAGGTCGCGGACACGGCCAAGAAGTTGGGCAACGAGGCGTTCCTCGGCAAGGCACCGACCGCCGTCGTCGACAAGATTCGCGACCGCGCCGCCAGGGCGACCGCCGATGTCACGCGGTTGACCGAGCGGCTGGCCGCGCTGCAGAGCAGCCGGACATGACCGGCCCGGACGATCAGCAGCCTGCCGAGGACGACGCGATGTCCTGGGACGCCGGGAATCTCGGCTTGCCAGGAGCCGCGGCTCCGGATGACGAGCCCGATCCGACCGGCGAGATCGCAGCGGCCACAGCCGATCTGGATGACGACCTGCCGCCCGGCGTCACCGGGGTGGTCCCGGATGCGCCACCGCTGAGTCTGCCGGTGGTGGAGGCGCTGCTGGACCGGCGCCGTTCCGAGGTGCAGATCTCGCCGACCCTGGACCGGATCACCGCCCTGCTCGACCTGCTCGGCAACCCGCAGACCTCCTACCCCGTGGTCCAGATCGCCGGCACGAACGGCAAGACCTCCACCGCCCGGATGGTCGACTCCCTGCTGGAGCGGTTGGGGCTGCGGTCGGGACGGTTCACCTCGCCGCACCTGCAGTCGGTCACCGAGCGCATCGCCATCGACGGCGCGCCGATCTCGGCCGAGCGGTACGTCGAGTTCTACACCGACATCGCGCCGTACATCGAGATGGTGGACGCCGGATCGGCGGCGCAGGGCGGATTGCCGCTGTCCAAGTTCGAGATCCTCACCGCCATGGCCTATGCGGCGTTCGGCGACGTCCCGGTCGACGCAGCGGTGATCGAGGTGGGGCTCGGCGGAACCTGGGATTCCACCAATGTCGTCGAGGCCAAGGTCGCCGTGATCACCCCGATCGGCATCGACCACACCGAGTACCTGGGTGACACGCTGACCGAGATCGCCGGGAACAAGGCGGGCATCATCAAACCCGATTCGGTGGCGGTGATCGGGCCGCAGCAGCCGGAGGCGATGACCGCCATCCTCCGTCGCACGGTCGAGGTCGATGCCTTCGTCGCCCGGTTCGGCAGCGAATTCGACGTCCTGGACAGGGCTTTCGCAGTCGGCGGGCAGCGACTCACGCTGCAGGGGCTGGGCGGGGTCTACGAGGACATCTTCCTGCCGCTGGCCGGCGAGCACCAGGCCACCAACGCCGCCGTCGCACTGGCCGCAGTGGAGGCATTCCTCGGTGCCGGCGCCAGCCGCCAGCTCGACATCGCCTCCGTGCAGGACGGATTCGCCGCCGTCGCGTCACCGGGCAGGTTGGAGCGGGTCCGGACCTCGCCGACGATCATGGTCGACGCCGCGCACAACCCGCACGGGGCAACAGCTCTGGCCGAGGCGCTGGCCGCGGAGTTCTCGTTCTCCCGGTTGGTCGGCGTGTTGGCCGTGATGGCGGACAAGGACGCCCGCGGCATCCTGGAGGCGTTGGCCGATTCGTTCGACGAGGTGGTCGTCACCCGCAACTCGTCGCCGCGGTCGATGTCGGTCACCGACCTGGCCGACCTGGCGATCGACGTGTTCGGTGAGGAGAAGGTGCATGTCGCCGGCCGGATGGACGAGGCCATCGCGCTGGCCGTCGATCTCGTCGAGGCGGGTTCGGCCGATGTGACCGGGACCGGGGTGGTCATCACCGGCTCGGTCGTTTCGGCCGGCGACGGCCGGTCGCTGACCGGCCTGGCCCCGTCGTGACCGACACCGGGCCGGACCAGGGAGCCGCTCCGCCGCCGAGGACTCGGCCGTACGACCCGGAGAAGGGGCTGCGCGGCGTGATGTCGGCAACCCTGATCCTGGAGGCGATCACGGTGCTGCTGTCGATCCCGGTCGCCGCGAACACCGGGGCCGGCGTCGGCCCCGTCGGGGTGGTGGTGATCTGCGTACTGGCCGTGTTGCTGATCGCCTCCTGCGCGATCATCTCCCGGCCGTTCGCGGTTCCGGTGATCCTCGGCCTGCAGGCGGTGATGATCGGGTGCTGGCTGATCAGCGCACCGCTCGGCGTGATGGGCATCGTCTTCGGGCTGGTGTGGGCCTTGATCCTGTGGTTCCGCGGTGAATTCCGACGCCGACTGGCGGCCGGTACGCTGCCGGGGCCGCCGCAACCCAGCGGCGGCTGACCGGTCGACTCCGACCGGTTGTGCGAGAGACGACAGTGCGGCCCACCGGCCGCCCCAGCAGAGGGAGCGCCTTCCTGTGTCCGAGAGAACTCTGGTCCTGATCAAGCCCGACGGTGTCGAGCGGGGCCTGGTCGGCGAGGTGATTGCCCGGATCGAGCGCAAGGGCCTGAAGCTGGTCGCGCTGGAACTGCGCGTGGTGGAAGTGGTCGTCGCCGAGGAGCACTACGCCGAGCACCAGGGCAAGGGCTTCTACGACAGCCTGCTCGAGTTCATCACCGGTGGACCATTGGTGGCCATCGTCGCCGAGGGGCCGCGCGCCATCGCCGCGTTCCGGCAGCTGGCCGGCGGCACCGATCCGGTCGAGAAGGCCGCCACCGGCAGCATCCGCGGCGACTTCGGCCTGGAGACCCAGTTCAACCTGGTGCACGGTTCCGACTCGCCGGAATCGGCCGCCCGCGAGATCGGGCTCTGGTTCCCGAACCTGTGACCGGATCGGACCAGGCCGCCGCCACCGTGGACCGGGTCGGTCCCGGCGGCAGCGTGGCGTCGGACAGCGCCTTCGGGGTCGCCCTGGTGACCCTGTGGCAGGACGTCGCGGACGCCGGCGGCCCGGTCGGATTCGCCGCCCCCGTCGTGCGTTCGGAGGTCGCCGCCAGGGCGGCGGGTCTGGTGGAGGAACTGCGCACCGGACGCCTGCTCGGACTGGTGGTCAACCAGTCGCGCCGGCTCGTCGCGGTCGCGTTGCTTCGACCCGGGCGCAGCGTCCGGCAGCACACCGGACGGATCGAACTGCTGCTGGTCGACCCCGGCCACGTCCGGGTGGGGCTCGGCAGTCAGCTGGTGGACGGGCTGCTGCGGCTCGCCAGGGAACGCGGGCTGGACCGGCTCGAGGTGGACGTCCAGGACGGGGCCGGACTCGAACAGTTCTTCGGCCGGTACGGCTTCGCCGAATGGGGGCGCCGGCCCGGTTGGGTGCGTCCGGGATCCAGGGAACACGACGAAATCCTGTTGGGAGTGCTGTTGTGAGCCGTCGCATCGTCGACCTGTCGCATCCGATCCAGGACGGGATGGTGACCTATCCCGGTATTCCGGCGCCGGTCATCGGCGCGCATCTGACCTTCGACGAGTCGGCCGCGCACTATGCGGCCGGCACCGAGTTCTCCATCGGGACGATCTCGATGGCGGCCAACACCGGTACGTACCTGGATACCCCGGCGCACCGGTATCGGGACGGTGAGGATCTGGCCGGTATGAGCCTGGAGCGGATGGTCGACCTCGACGGCGTCGTGGTCCGGGCCAGGCAGCGGAGCTCGGCCGGTGGCCGGGCGATCGAGGAATCCGATCTGATCTCGGCCCTGGACGGCGTGCAGCTTGCCGGCCGGGCGATCCTGATCGAGACCGGTCACAGCGACCAGTGGGGAACCCCCGGGTACTTCGTCGATCATCCGTACCTGACCGACGACGCGGTCGAGTTCCTGGTGTCGGCGAAACCCTCGCTGGTCGGCATCGACTCACTGAACATCGACTCGACGCACACCGGCCGGCGACCCGCGCACAGCTGGCTGCTGGCCGCCAGGATCCCGGTCGTCGAGCACCTGACCGGTCTGGATCAGCTGCCGGACAGCGGGTTTCGGTTCACCGCGGCGCCGCCGGCGGTGCAGGGCATGGGCACCTTCCCGGTCAGGGCGTTCGCCGTCGTGGGCTGAACCGTCGGTGCGGTCGGATTCTCGGAGCTCGCTGTGCGATCAGTGCTGGCGGCCTCGGCGACCGGTGGCCAGGAACGCCCAGCCGATCATCACCGTGCCGAGCAGCAGTGCGACCAGACCGACGATCACCGGGACGGTGATGTCCAGGCCGGTGCTGGCCAGCATCAGCGGTGCCGTGCCAGCGGGCCCCGTGGCGACGATGGGCTCCTCGCTCAGGTCGGCCGAAGCCGCAGGCGCGGCGATCAGGGCGAGCGCCAGACTGAACACCACGAGGGCGGCGGAGGTGAACCACAGCCGGACCGACCGGGACTGCGTCATCGACGCTCCTCCTTCGGTTCGACCGGCACAGCGGTTCGGCGCGCGCAGGCGCGGTTGACAAGTGAAAGACGTACGGAACGCCGTTCCGGTTGCGCACTCCGACGAGTTGTTGGGGAGAAACTGCCGGCCACCGTATCGATCGACAACGTATCGATCGGGCATTTCCGGCGGCACCGACGCGCCTGACGAGATGATCACGATCGTCGCCGTCCGGGCTCGGGGTACCGTCGGCGACCGTGTCCCCGACCGTTCCCGTCGCCGGTCCCGCAGCCGATCAGGCACCGGATCAAGCTCCGCCGATGATCGTGGCCAGCGCGCTGCGCAAGAGCTTTCCGGTGAAGTCCGGACCGGATGTCGAGGCGGTCCGTGGGATCGACCTGCAGGTGGCTCGCGGGGAGTCGTTCGGATTCCTCGGGCCGAACGGTGCCGGCAAGTCGTCGACCATGCGGATGATCGCGTGCGTCTCCCCCCGGACCAGCGGCGGGCTGACCATTCTCGGGCTCGACCCGGAGGTGGACGGCGTCCGGATCAGGGGACGGCTCGGGGTGGTGCCGCAGCAGGACAACCTGGACGAGGAGCTCAGCGTCCGGGAGAACCTGATCGTCTACGGCCGCTACTTCGGCATCTCCCGCAGCGAGTGTCGCCGTCGCGCGGCGGAACTGCTGGACTTCGCCCAACTGGTCGACAAGGGCGACGCGAAGGTCGAGACGCTGTCCGGTGGGATGAAACGTCGGCTGACCATCGCCAGGTCGCTGATCAACGACCCGGAGCTGCTGTTGCTCGACGAGCCGACCACCGGCCTCGACCCACAGGCGCGACATGTGTTGTGGGACAGGCTGTTCCGGCTCAAGCATCGCGGTGTGACGCTGGTCGTGACCACGCATTACATGGACGAGGCGGAACAACTCTGCGACCGGCTGGTGGTGATGGACGGCGGCCTGATCGTCGCGCACGGTTCGCCGGCCGAGTTGATCGCCGCGCACAGCTCCCGCGAGGTCGTCGAGCTGCGGTTCCTCCCGGGTACCCAGGACGCCGCGCAGGAACGGGTGGGCGAGCTGGTCGAGCGGGTGGAGATCCTGCCCGACCGTTTGCTGCTCTACACCGACGACGGTGACCGGACCCTGGCCGACGTGCACGCCCTCGGGGTGCAGCCGTCGACGTCGCTGGTCCGCCGGTCGACGCTGGAGGACGTGTTCCTGCGGCTGACCGGAAGGAGTCTGATCGATTGAGCACCGCACCTGCGACCCCGGCCCGGACCCCTGGCGGGCGGTACCTGGTCTGGGAGTACCTGGTGCGGTGCTGGCGTCGCTACCTGGTGTCCAGCCTGGCCGAGGCAGTCGGCACGCCGCTGCTCTACCTGCTGGCGCTCGGTGTCGGGCTGGGCACACTGATCGATTCCGGCCCGAATCCGCAGGCCCTCGGCGGGGTCGACTACGTGGACTACATCGCGCCGGCCCTGCTGGTCGCGGCGGCCGTGCAGGTCGGCATGGGGGAGTCGTCCTACCCCGCCTACAGCCGGTTCAAGTGGACCAGGGTGTTCTGGGGCATCACCGCCACCCCGGTGACCCCCGCGCAGGTGTGCGAGGGCGAGCTGCTGTTCATCGCCACCCGGATGCTCGCCGGCTCGAGCCTGTACTACCTGGTGCTGCTCGCCTTCGGCGCTGCCGGTGGCCCGGCCGGGCTGCTGATGATCCCGATCGGCGCGCTGACCGGACTGGCCTGCGCCGTCTGGGTGCTGGCGCTCGGCGCCTGGATGCGATCCGAGGGCGGAGCGTTCAACGTGGTCTTCCGGTTCGTCCTGATCCCGATGACGCTGTTCTCCGGGTCGTTCTTCCCGATCACCGAGATCCCGCTCGCGATCAGGTGGTTGGCGTGGCTCTCGCCGTTGTGGCACGGGAACGAGCTGGCCAGAGGCGCCGCCCTCGGCGGTCTCGGACCCTGGGCGGCCGTCGGTCACCTGGCCTATCTGACCGCGCTGCTGGTCGCCGGGTACCTGGTCGCCCGCCGCAGCTACCGGGTGAGGCTGATCGTGTGACGGTCGAACCGACCCGGATCGACGCGGAACGCCGGCGCCCGCTGCCGTTGCTGCTGCGGGTGATCCCGTTGCAGCTGTACGCGGGCCGGGCGTCCGTCGTGCTCGAGCGGAACCTGCGGGTCTACCGGCGCGCCTGGATGATCATCGTCTCCGGCTTCTTCGAGCCGGTGTTCTACCTGCTTGCGCTCGGCGGCGGCCTGGGTGCGCTCGTCGGCACCGTCGACACCGGAGCCGGACCGGTCAGCTACGCGGCGTACATCGCGCCCGGACTGTTGGCCACCTCGGCGATGAACGGGGCCATCTACGACTCCACCGTCAACGTCTACTTCAAGATGCGGTACGCCAAGCTCTACGACGCCATGCTGGCGACCTCGCTCGGTCCGATGGACGTGGCCCTGGGTGAGATCGCCTGGTCGTTGCTGCGCGGCGGGATCTATTCCGCGGGGTTCATTGTCGTCATGTTGATCATGGGCCTGGTGGAGTCGTGGTGGGTGGTGCTGGCCGTGCCGGTGGCCCTGCTGATCGGGCTCGGGTTCGGTGCCGTCGGGATGGCCATCACGTCGTTCCTGCGCAACATCCAACAACTGGATTGGATCACCACGGCGATCCTGCCGATGTTCCTGTTCTCCACCACCTTCTACCCGCTGAGCGTCTACCCGCCGGCCGTCCAGGCGGTGGTCCGGTGCCTGCCGCTCTACCAGGGCATCGAGTTGATGCGTGGCCTGTGCCTGGGAATCGTCTCGTGGGAGCTGTTGTTGCACGTCCTGTACTTCCTGGTGATGGCGGCGATCGGTATCGCGCTCACTGCCCGCCGCCTGGATCGGCTGCTGTTGCGGTGAGGCCCGCCGGCCGCCCCGGGCCGCGCCTGCGGCTTGCTCAATGGCCGTGTGGGATACTCGGAAGCGATTCGGCGCCGCACACAGCGGTGACGGGTCCGGGCATGGTGGGTCGCGGCAGGTCGTTGCTGGCCCCGGTGAGTGAGACATCGGGTGCGAACGCGGCGCGGCTGCGGAACCGATCGGCCCGACAACCACCCAGACTTCCCGCGGTCCCCAGCAGGGATCACGGAAAACGAAATGTACGAAGTCCCTGTGCGGACGCGTCCAGTACGCGCCCGGGGACCTCGGAGAGGAACTGTCTCAGTGACGCCCACCCTGGAATCAGCCCTATCGGGACTGCCTGCCAAACCCCGCGTGCACGAACTGTCGAAGCGGATCGGGATCAGCAACAAGGAGCTGCTCGCCGCGCTCGCGGAGCGAGGCCTGACGATCACCAGCTCGTCGTCATCGGTGCCGCTTGCGGTCGCCCAAGAGGTGATCCAATCGCTGCTCGGCGGTGACCGGCACGTCCGAGCCCATCGATCAGCCGGACGCGCAGGTGGCGACCCCGGCCGAAGCGCCAACCGACGTGCCGGTGACCCCACCGGACGCGATCAATCCGCTGTTCCTGCCGCCGGTGGCGGACACGGGCAGCGTTCCCGACGAAGAGCCGGCGGCTCCGGCCCGGACCGGATCGTCCCGCCGCCGCCGGGGGCGTTCGGGTGCCAAGGGTCGGCCGACCGATCAGGAGTCGAACGAAGCGCCGGACGAGAACGCTCCGGACGCGGCTGTCGTACCGGAATCGGTCGGCAGCTCGGACACGGAGTTGCCGGTCGACGGCGGCACCGCGGATGAGGCGACCGATGAGCAACCCGCCGTCGATTCCGACGGTGACGCGGATGACGACGCCACGTCCCGCAACCGCCGCAGGCGTCGTGGTCGTCGCGGCCGCGGTCGGGTGGCTGACACCGACGAGCAGGGCGCGGACAGCACCGAACAGGCGGCCCCAGCGCCGGACGGCACCGGCGATGCCGACACCGACCCGCAGGCTCCCGCCGCGCAGGACGAGGGCGCGACAACAACCGACACTGAATCCGACGGCGACGCCGACGCGGACGCCGAATCCGAGGGCGGCCAGCGGACCGGAAGCGCCGGCAACCGGCGGCGGCGCCGGCGCCGCCGTGGATCGGGTGGCGACGAGGCACCCCGCGAGGACGATCCGGACAACACCGTCGTGCACGTGCGGGAGCCGCGGCTGTCACAGGCCGGATCGTCGTCCGGCTCGTCCGGGGGCGCCTCCAACGAGGTGCAGGGCATCCGTGGCTCGACCCGGTTGGAGGCGAAGCGGCAACGTCGTCGCGACTCCCGGGACACCTCGCGCCGGCGGCCGCAAATCCTCACCGAAGCGGAGTTCCTGGCCCGTCGGGAATCGGTCGAACGGGTGATGGCGGTTCGGCAGCGCGGTGACCTCGCCCAGGTCGCGCTGCTCGAGGACGGCATCCTGGTCGAGCACTTCGTGTCGCAGACCGGCTCCGATTCGATGATCGGCAGCGTGTTCCTCGGCCGCGTGCAGAACGTGCTGCCGTCCATGGAAGCGGCCTTCGTCGACATCGGCCGCGGCCGCAACGCCGTCATCTACGCCGGCGAGGTGAACTGGGACGCAGCCGGACTCAACGGCAAGGCCCGTCGGATCGAGACCGCGTTGTCCAGCGGCGACACCATCCTGGCGCAGGTCTCCAAGGACCCGGTCGGCCACAAGGGTGCCCGGCTGACCACCCAGATCTCGCTGCCCGGACGGTTCCTGGTCTACGTTCCCGGCGGCGGCGCCACCGGGATCTCCCGCAAGCTGCCGGACACCGAACGCAAGCGGCTCAAGTCGATCCTCGACCGGATCGTCCCCGAGGACGCCGGGGTGATCATCCGGACGGCCGCCGAGGGCATCGCCGAGGACGAGCTCATCCGCGACGTCGAACGGCTCAAGTCCCAGTGGGAGGAGATCTCCCGGCGCGCCGAGGCCAAGACCGGTGCCCCCACGCAGCTGTACGCCGAGCCCGGCACGCTGATCAAGGTGGTCCGGGATCTGTTCAATTCCGACATCACCCGGCTGGTCGTCGACGGTGACGAGGCCTACGGTCCGGTCGCCGACTACGTCACCGCGGTGGCCCCTGAGCTCGCCGACCGGTTGGTGCGGTACGAGCCGGCCCAGAACGGTGCCGACGTCTTCGCGGCCTACCGGATCGACGAGCAGATCGCCAAGGCGCTGGAGCGCAAGGTGCACCTGCCGTCCGGTGGCTCCCTGGTCATCGACCGCACCGAGGCGATGACCGTGGTCGACGTGAACACCGGGAAGTACACCGGTTCCGGCGGCAATCTCGAAGAGACGGTGACCAAGAACAACCTGGAAGCCGCGGAGGAGATGGTTCGCCAGCTCCGGCTCCGGGACATCGGCGGCATCATCGTCATCGACTTCATCGACATGGTGCTGGAATCCAACCGGGAGCTGGTGCTGCGCCGCCTCACCGAGGCGCTCGGCCGGGATCGCACCCGGCACCAGGTCGCCGAAGTGACCTCGCTCGGCCTGGTCCAGATGACCCGCAAACGGATGGGTACCGGGCTCGTCGAAGCGTTCTCGGAGCCCTGCCCGCACTGCGGGGGACGCGGCATCGTGCTGCACGATCTGCCCGTGGTCGCCTCCGTGAGCGACGACGGCGGCGGCAACGAGCGCCGCTCCGGCAAGGGCCGGCGGGGACGGGGCCGGGACACCGAGCGGGTCGAGGAAATCGTCGTCCCACGGGTGGTCGAAGTGCCCGCCGGGCGGCGACCGGACCCGCGCGGACCGAAGCCGCCGAGCTTCGGCGGCGGCCGGGACTCGGCCGACCGGATCAGGACAAGCGGCCCGACTCGGTGGAAGCGCCGGACGAGCTCGCTGCAACGGGCAACGACACCGAGGAAATCGACTGGATCGAGGCCGCCGCGGCCGCCGGCATCCAGGCGGCCCAGGACGCCGACGCGGACGACTTCGAGGCGCACGAGCCCGGCGACGGCGTCGCCGATGACGACAATCCTGTCGAGGCGGCGGAGATCGTCGTCGATGTCACGGCCGAGCCGGATGCCCCCGAATCGGTGGAATCCGAGGTGACGGCGGCCGAACCGGCAGCCGAGTGTCGTTGTCGAGGCGGTCGAGACCGAGCCGGCGCCGAAGCGGCGTCGTGGTCGGCGGGCCGCTGGAAGGCCTGCGGGTGCGCCACCGTCGGCCCAGCCGGTGGACATCATCGTCCACGAATCCGTCCCGGAACCGGCAGCTCCGGTGGAGCAGCAGGCGAGCGATGGTGCCACCAACGGACACGCGGACAACGGTCACGCCGGACAGTGGTTCTGCTGACAACGGTCGGGCCGACGATGCTGTTGCTGCGCCGCCGGCGACCCCGCCGCGTCGCCGACGGGCGGCCAGCCGACCGGCGGGACCCGCCGCCGGGTCGACCGGCGGGGAGCCGGTGGTCATAGCGATCCCGGCAGAACAACCAGCTGGCTGACGATGGGGAAGTCCGGACGCGGGTGTGCCGCCTGCTCCGGGCGTAATGACAGACCGCCTTCGCTGGGCGGATCAAGCCATCGCCACCGGGTCGGTCGACAGGTGGTCGCGGGTTTTGTCAACGATCCCAAAAGCCCCCTAACCGGACGACCTTTTTTCTATGCCGGACACATTCGGATGGCGCTCGTGCCGACTGTCTGGTATTTCTCTTTAGTCCTGTTTGGCCGTTATTTGCGATATGAGACACCGGAGGTCCGGAGTTCGGTTCGGATCGGAGTGTCTGGCGCCGAACACGAGGGGAGAACTGCGACGGTAGCAAGCGGCTGCAGGTCGTCAGCTTCCCGTTCAGCTGGCCGCTGCCCGGGAAATCAGCCCGCCTATCGCTGGGCGTCGAGCACGCTCGGCAAGGAGACCGACGATGAAAGATCACCCGACCCACCCGCGCAGAGCAACGTCCCTTTTGATCGGTCTGGTTGTGATTCTGTGCACGGGAGCGTTGTTCGCCCCGGCTGCGATCGCTAAGCCACCGGACAACCCAGGTTCAATCGCACCGCATGGGCAGCCCTATGGCAAGTCCTATGGTGATTGGGGTGCTGCGTGGTGGAGCTGGGCGGCTTCATTCCCTGCAGGTGCCGATCCGATCTCCGCTCCGGGTGGACAGGTTGTCGTGGGAGACGCGGATGATCAACCCAACGGTCCGGTGTGGTTCCTGGCCGGCACCTTCAGCGGTTCGGTTGATCGATCGCTGACGGTTCCCAGTGACAAAGCGCTTTTCTTCCCATTGGTGAACTATGTGTATTGGAGTCCCGAGGACTGTAGCTACCTCGAACTGCCGCGCTGCCGAGCCACCGATCTGCGGCACAGGTTGATCGAGGAGCAGGACCAAACAACCAATCTCGAGGTGTCGATCGAAAAGGTCGGACCCGGACCCTCGAACGAGGTGACCTACGAAATGCTGGATCGCTACAGCGCCATCTCTAAGACCTTCACCCTCGAGATTCCGCCGGGAAGTGTGTTCACCGGGTTTCGACTACGATGCCGGTCCGCGTTACCCGAGCGTGTCGGGCGGGCACTGGATGCTCCTGGAACCCCTTGCGCCGGGCAGTTACACGATCCATTGGGGGGGTCAACCCGGCGGTATCAACGCGGGTGCTCCGCCGCAGGACGTCACCTATCACCTCACCGTGATCTAGACCAGAACACCCCGTTCGCGTCGGTGTGCAGTAGTTGCAGCGGTGGGTTTGCCCCCACGGTGCCCGGCCGCGTACTGTAGGCGGTCGGCACGCTGCTGCGCAGCGGGCTTTGCGGTGCCCTGGTTCGTCGCCTCGTGCGTGCGGGCCGAGCGTCTCGGTGACTCGTTCTCGAGCAGCTCGTCAGGGGCGCCACCGACACTGATCACCTGGACACCTCGGGTATCCGAGGTGGGCATGGCGGTGGGCGTCGGTGAGAGCCCCGCAGACCCGCGCAAGCGGGCGTGCACAGAACTGAAGAGCACCGAGAAGTAGTACCGAGTCCACCGAAACCGGGCAACACCGGCAACACAACAGGCAGGAAGGCGCGTCCACGATGTACGCGATCGTCAAGACCGGCGGCAAGCAATACAAGGTCGCCGAAGGTGACGTCATCGAGATCGAGAAGCTCGAAGGCGATCCCGGTGCTGCAGTCACCCTGCCCGCGGTGCTGCTGGTCGATGGCCCCGATGTCACCTCCAAGAGCGATGCGCTGGCGGCGGTGACGGTCTCCGGTGAGGTCGTCGCGCACACCAAGGGCCCGAAGATCATCATCCACAAGTTCAAGAACAAGACCGGCTACCACAAGCGGCAGGGGCATCGTCAGCCGCTGACGCAGGTCAAGGTCACCGGGATCTCGGTCGGGTCGGCCAAGGCCGATTCCGCCGGCTGATACGACTCTTTCGAGAAAGGCGCCACCACCATGGCACACAAAAAGGGCGCGTCCAGCTCCCGGAACGGCCGCGATTCCAATGCCCAGCGGTTGGGCATCAAGCGGTTCGGCGGGCAGACCGTGAGCGCCGGCGAGATCCTGGTCCGTCAGCGCGGCACCAAGTTCCACCCGGGTGACGGCGTCGGCCGCGGCAAGGACGACACCTTGTTCGCGCTGATCGCCGGCGCCGTGGAGTTCGGTTCCAAGCGGGGTCGCAAGACCGTCAACATCGTCGCTCCGGTGGCCCTGGCCGCCGACGCCGAGCAGCCGGTCCCGGTCGGAGTCTGACCCGCACCGATTTGTCTTCATCCCTGCGAGGGGCGGGCCCGAATCAACCGGGACCGCCCCTCGTGGCATCTCCAACGCCGGTCCTGCACAGGCTCGTCCGTCCGTTTCGCACCGCCGCCGGCTGATCCGGCCCCACATTCACAGGAGGTGACCGTGGCCAGGTTCGTCGACCGCGCTGTCCTGCACCTGCAAGCCGGCGACGGTGGCCACGGGTGCGCCTCGGTGCACCGGGAGAAGTACAAGCCGCTGGGCGGGCCCGACGGTGGTGACGGTGGCAACGGCGGCGACGTGACCCTGGTCGTCGACGACAACGTGCACACGCTGCTCGATTTCCACTTCCGGCCGCACGCCAAGGCGGGCAACGGCCGGCCCGGGCAGGGCGACGACAAGGACGGGGCCAACGGCGAGGGTCTGGAACTGCGGGTGCCGTCCGGCACGGTGGTGCTGACCGAGGACGGCGCGATTCTCGCCGACCTGGTCGGTCCCGGCGCGAGTTACACCGCTGCCCGCGGCGGTCGCGGTGGCCTGGGTAACGGCGCGCTCGCCTCCCGGGCGCGCAAGGCCCCCGGCTTTGCGCTGCTCGGCGAACCGGGCGAAACCGCCGATGTCGTCCTGGAACTGAAGTCGGTGGCCGATGTCGGTCTGGTCGGCTTCCCGAGCGCCGGGAAGTCCTCCCTGGTGTCGGTGCTGTCCGCCGCCCGGCCCAAGATCGCCGACTACCCGTTCACCACCCTGGAACCCAATCTCGGCGTGGTGACCGCGGGGTCCGAGGTCTACACGATCGCCGATGTCCCCGGGCTGATCCCCGGGGCGAGCCAGGGCAAGGGTCTCGGGCTGGAATTCCTCCGGCACATCGAGCGCTGCTCCGTGCTGGTGCACGTGGTGGACTGCGCGACCTACGAGACCGGCCGCGATCCGCTGTCCGACATCATGGCCCTGGAGTTCGAACTGGCCGAGTACACCCCGGCGCTGGCAACGGATCTGGCGTCCAAGCCGCGGCTGGTCGTGCTGAACAAGATCGACGTCCCGGAGGCCCGTGAGCTCGCGGAATTCGTCCGGCCCGATCTGGAGGCGGCCGGTCACCGGGTGTTCGCCATCTCCGCAGCTACCCACGAGGGGCTGGCCGAACTACGGTTCGCCCTGGCCGAGGTGGTCGCCGCGGATCGGGCGGACAAGCCGACGCCGCCGGCGCCGCGGATCGTGGTGCGCCCGCAGCCCATCGATTCCGAGCAGTTCCAGGTCGAGCCCGATCCCGAGGTCGACGGCGGCTTCGTGGTCCGCGGTGCCCGGCCGGAACGCTGGATCCTGCAGACCGACTTCAACAACGACGAGGCTGTCGGGTACCTGGCCGACCGGCTGGCCCGGCTCGGTGTGGAGGCGCACCTGGCCGCCCACGGCGCACAGCCGGGAGCTCCGGTGACCATCGGCAACGTCACCTTCGACTGGGAGCCCACCACCCTGGCCGGGGTCGACATCGTGCCGACCGGCCGCGGTACCGATCTTCGGATCGATCAGGTCGACCGGGTCGGCGCCGCCGAGCGCAAGGCCATGCACCGCCTGCGCCGCGGGTTGGACGTCGACGGACACACTCTCGACGAGGACGACTGAGACATGGTCGGCTCGGCAGTGGGTGCCGATCGCGCCGTGACCGGTGGCGGGGCTCCTTGGGATGCGCCGGGAACCTCGTTGTCCGAGTCCCGGCTCGCCGTTGGCCGGGCCAAGATCGTCGTGGTGAAGGTGGGATCGTCGTCGTTGACGACGGCCGCCGGCGGACTTGATCCGCATCGGTTGGACGTGCTGGTGGACGCCGTCGCCGGTCGGGTGGCCGCCGGCTCCCAGGTGGTGCTGGTGTCCTCCGGTGCGATCGCGGCCGGGTTGGCGCCGCTCGGACTGCAGCGTCGCCCGCGGGATCTGGCGACGCAACAGGCCGCGGCCTCCGTCGGCCAACAGCTGCTGGCCGAGCGCTATGCCGGCTCGTTCGCCCGGCACCGGCTCACCGTCGGCCAGATCCTGCTCACCAGTGACGATGTCGTCAGGCGCGCGCACTACCGCAACGCCCAGCGGACGTTCGGCAAGTTGCTCTCCTTCGGCGTCGTCCCGGTGGTGAACGAGAACGACACCGTCGCGACCGCCGAGATCCGTTTCGGCGACAACGATCGGCTCGCCGCCCTGGTGGCGCACCTGGTGGGCGCCGGCGCGCTCATCCTGCTCTCCGACGTCGATGCCCTCTACACCGGCGATCCGCGGCTGCCCACCTCGACGCCGGTGCGGGAGGTGCCCGACGCCAGCGCCCTGGCCGGGATCGGGATCGGCCCCGCCGGCAGCGATGTCGGCACCGGCGGGATGGAATCCAAGCTCACCTCCGCGCTGACCGCCACCGGGGCCGGTATCCCGGTGCTGCTGGCTTCGGCAGCCGATGCCGTTGCGGCGCTGGCGATCTCACCATCGGGTGCGGACCAGTTGGGACCGACCGTCGGCACCGCCTTCGCACCCGCCACCAGGCGGACCAGCGCCCGGCTGTTCTGGCTTCGGCACGCAGCGACCGCGGCCGGGTCGATCAGCCTCGACGACGGGGCGGTTGCTGCTGTGCTGAACCGGCGGAAGTCGTTGCTGCCGGCCGGGATCACCGCCTTCTACGGCGATTTCGAATCGGGGGACGCCGTCGACCTGCTCTCGGCGGACGGCGTGATCGTGGCCCGCGGCTTCGTCGGCCACGATGCCGCGGAGATGCCGGGCATCATCGGCCGAACCCTCTCGGATCTGCCGTCGGAGCTGCGGCATCCGGTGGTGCACGCGGACGATCTGATCGCGGTCACTTCGGGGACCGGCAACGCGGCAACGGCCGTGGGAGCAGCGCAGTGATGAACACGAACGAAGGAGCCCGGACATGTCGGTGATCGATCAGCAGGCCACTGCGGCGACAGTGCCAGCAGCCACGGACGCACCGTCACCGGCGCGGGCCGTCGTGTCGGCCACCCGGGAGGACGTGCTCGCTGCCGCATCCCGATCCAGGGTGGCCGCAGCCGAACTGGCGCAGCTCACCAGCGCGACGAAGGACCGCGCGTTGCTGACGATGGCCGACGCGCTGCTGGACCGGCGTGAGGAGATCCTGGCCGCCAACGAACTCGATGTGCAGGCCGCGGTTGCGGCGGGCACCGCCGACTCTCTGGTGGACCGGTTGCGGCTCAATGCCTCCCGCGTCGACGCCATGGCCGGAGGACTGCGCGAGCTGGTCGGGTTGCCCGATCCGATCGGCACCATCGTGCGCGGTTCGGTGCTGCCCAACGGCCTGCGGCTGCGACAGGTCCGGGTACCGCTCGGCGTCGTTGCGATCATCTACGAGGCGCGCCCCAACGTCACCGTCGACGCCGCCGGCATCGCGTTGAAGGCGGGCAACGCCGCGCTGCTGCGGGGCTCCGCCTCGGCCTTCGAATCGAACCAGGTGCTGGTCCGGATCCTCTCCGACGCCGCGGTTTCCGCCGGGTTGCCGGCGGATGCGGTGGCGCTGGTTCCAGGGACCGACCGGGAATCGGTCAAGCATCTGATGACCGCCCGCGGTCTGGTCGACGTGATCATCCCGCGCGGCGGCGCCGGCCTGATCCAGGCCGTGGTCAACGGATCGACCGTGCCGGTGATCGAGACCGGGGTGGGCAACTGCCACGTCTACGTCGACGCGAGCGCCGACCACACCATGGCGTTGGAGATCCTGGTGAATTCCAAGGCCCGCCGGCCGTCGGTGTGCAACGCGGCCGAGACCCTGCTGGTGCACGCCGATGCCGCAGCCTCGTTCGTGCCGGCGGCGGTGGCGGCGTTGCGGGAGGTGGGCGTCACCCTGCACGCCGACGACGCGGTGATCGAGATGGTCGGCGACGTCCCGGGAGTCGTGCCGGCGACCGAGCAGGACTTCGACACCGAGTACCTGTCGCTGGACATCGCGGTCGCCGTTGTACCCGACCTGAACGCCGCGATCGAGCACATCACCGCACACGGCACCGGTCACACCGAAGCGATCGTCACCGGCTCGCTGTCCGCTGCCGACGAGTTCGTCGCGCGGGTCGACGCCGCCGCGGTGATGGTCAACGCGTCCACCGCCTTCACCGACGGTGGCGAGTTCGGTTTCGGTGCGGAGATCGGCATCTCGACCCAGAAGCTGCACGCCCGCGGCCCGATGGGGCTGGCCGAGCTGACCAGCACCAAATACGTGCTGACCGGCAACGGCCAGATCCGGGCGACGTCGTGACCCGCGCCCTCGCGGCCGTGCAACACCCGGGTGTCGGGTGAGCGTCCCGGCGCGCCGGATCGGCGTGATGGGCGGCACTTTCGACCCCATTCATCACGGGCACCTGGTCGCGGCGTCCGAGGTCGCGGACAAGTTCGATCTCGACGAGGTGATCTTCGCCCCGACCGGACACCCGTGGCAGAAGGGCGGCGAAAGCCCGGCCGAGCACCGCTACCTGATGACGGTGATCGCGACGGCCGCCAACCCGCGGTTCCGGGTGTCCCGGGTGGACATCGACCGGCCCGGCCCGACCTACACCAAGGACACGCTGACCGACCTGCGGGCCACCGAGCCCGACGCGGAATGGTTCTTCATCACCGGGGCCGATGCGCTCGCGGCGATCATGTCGTGGAAGGACGTCTCGGAGCTGTTCACCCTGGCGCACTTCATCGGAGTCACCCGGCCCGGCTACACGCTGCACGACATGAACCTGCCCGACGGGTCGGTGACGTTGATGGAGGTTCCGGCGCTGGCGATCTCGTCGACCGACTGCCGGTCGAGGGTCCGGAGCGGCGCGCCGGTCTGGTACCTGGTGCCGGACGGTGTCGTCCAGTACATCGCCAAACACGGTTTGTACGTGGAGAAATCATGAGTTCGATCACGAAAATTGCTGCAACACAGGGAGAAAAATGACCGCCTCCGATACCGCACTGACGCTGGCCAGGGTGGCCGCCCAGGCCGCGGCCGACAAGCTCGCCAAGGACATCCTGCTGGTGGATGTCTCGGACCGCCTCGCGATCACCGACGTCTTCGTGATCGTCACCGGCGCCAACGAGCGGCAGGTCGGCGCCATCGTCGACGCCGTCGAGGAGAAGATGCGCGCCGCAGGCACCAAACCGCCACGCCGCGAGGGTGAACGCGAGGGGCGCTGGGTGCTGCTCGACTTCGTCGACGTCGTCGTGCACATCCAGCACTCCGAAGAGCGCGTGTTCTATGCGCTGGATCGGCTCTGGAAGGACTGCCCGACGATCCCGTGGGTCGATGCGTCCGGTGACCCGACCGCCACGCTCTTCCGACGCCACCGCCTCTTCCGACGACACCGCCTCTTCTGACGCCACCGCCGACGGTCGGCGACACTGCCGACACCGTTGATGAGACGCCGGATCCCGAGCGGGCCGACGTCGTGGCGCCATGACGCTGGAGCACCTCATCCTGATGCGTCACGGCGAGACCGACTGGAACCGCAATCAGCGGTTGCAGGGTCACCGGGATATCGCATTGAACGCGGCAGGGCAGCACCAGGCGCTGGATGCGGCTCCGTCGATCGTGGCGTTGCGGCCGGACGTGATGGTCTCCTCCGACCTGAAGCGTGCCCGCGAGACCGCCTCTGCCGTCTCGGCTTTGACCGGCATCGAGGCGACGACCGATGTTCGGCTCCGGGAGACGTCGATGGGCCTGTGGGAAGGGCTGACCAGGGACGAGGTGGTCGCCAACTGGCCCGGCGAGTGGGATCGCTGGCGCACCACGTCGGCGCACGCCTCCCCGCCCGAGGGCGAGTCCCGTTGGCAGGTGGCGCAACGGGCCAACGAGGTGGTCGACGAACTCGATGCGGGAACGGCCGCCCGCGCACTGATCGTCTCGCACGGCGGGCTGATCGTCGGGCTCACCGGGTGCCTGCTGGCGCTGCCGGAGGACAGTTGGGGCACGCTGATCGGTGTCGGCAACTGCCACTGGGTGATCCTGCACCGGTTCGCCGGGGCGTGGCGGCTGCATTCGTACAATGCCGGTCTCGGCGGTGTCGTGCTGCCGCGCGGCGAGGACGAGGTTGCGGGAACCTAGCGGTCACAGCTGATTCACCGGAGGCGGAACGGCATGAAGGCAGCGGTCTGCACCAGATACGGTCCGCCCGAGGCTGGTCCGCATCCAGGAGGTCGCCGACCCGACACCCGAGGCCCGGGGAGCTGTTGATCAGGGTGCACGCGTCGACGGTCAACCGCACCGACTGTGCTTATCGCGCCGGCCAACCGGTGTTCGTCCGCGTCGGAATCGGGTTGCGCGGCCCGAAAGCCGCGGTGTTGGGCAACGAGTTCGCCGGCCAGATCGAGGCGGTCGGCGCCGGCGTCACCTCGTTCTCGGTCGGGGACCGCGTGTTCGGCTACAACGAAGGGCCCGTTCGGTGCGCACGCCGAGTTGCTGGTCATGCCGGAAAAGGCTTCCGTCGCACCGATTCCGGACGGCCGGACGTACGCGGAGATGGCACCGGGCACCGAGGGCGTGCACTATGCGCTGTCGGCGATCAACGCGGCCGGTATCCGCCGAGGCCAGCAGGTTCTGGTCAACGGTGGAACCGGCGGCATCGGCTCGGCGGCGATCCAACTGCTGCGCATCCGCGGCGCCGAGGTGACCGCGGTCTGCGGGCCGGAACATCTCGACCTGGTGCGTGAGCTCGGGGCGACAACCGTCATCGACCGAACCGTCGACGACTTCACCCGACTCCCCGGTCCGTATTCGCCGTGGTCATCGACGCGGTCGGAAAGAGCACGTTCGGCCGGTGCCGGCCGCTGCTGGAACCACGGGGGATCTACCTCTCGACCGAACTCGGTCCGAAGGGGCAGAACCCGGTGCTGGCTGTGGTGACTCCGCTGCTCCGCGGCAAGCGGGTGAAGTTCCCGATCCCGAGGCACAACCAGCAGATGGTCAGGAACTTCGCCGCGCTGATCGATTCCGGGCAGTTCACGCCGGTCATCGACCGGACGTTCCCGTTCGATCAGATCGTCGATGCCTATCGGTACGTGGAGACCGGGCAGAAGATCGGCAATGTGGTGCTCACCATGGACCCTGCCGACCACTGACCCCGCTCGTTTGTTGTCATAGTCGGAAACCATCCACAGGTCCGAGTGCACAGCCGGGTCGGTGATGCCGGCTGCCTAGCGTCGATCGCGTGCGCATCCGCCCCGATCCGTCGAGCCGCATCGCGGTGTTGCGGGACCGTGCGGTTGTCGCGCATCCGGCGGTCGATCGGGCCGCTCGACGGCCCGAGGCCCCGGCCCGGCTGGATCCCGACCCAGTTGACCAGAGACCGGCGGTGGTCGGCTGGATTCCGCCGGTCGGTCAACAGAGTGTGGAGCCGGCGCCGACCCCTGCGCCGGGCCGGCACCGCAGTCCGATCGAGGAGGCCGACGAGCCGGTGGACGTCGGCGGCCCGGCGACCGGCGGGGGATCGGTGCGAACCGTCGTCGGCGGGTGGGTGCCGGACGGCGGCGTCGTGCGGCGTTGGCGTCCCCCGGGCGGCGCTCACAGCGGTGGCACCAGCGGCCAGAACGACGCTGGCGCCAGCGCTGAAGATTCCGGCGACGACGGTTTCAGCGGTACCGGCGACGTCGAGGGGGTATCGGGAGACCCGGACGAGATCGACGACGGCGAAGAGAGGTCGGGGGACCCCGACGACATCGACGACGACGATCGGACCGTCGAACAGAACGAAGGCGACCAGGACGAATCCGGGGGTGACCAACAGCCTGCGGAGATGTCGGCGCGCCGGTTCAGGCCCGGTTCGCCCCGCCTTGCAAGACCGTTCGGCAGGCTGGCGGAACTGTGGGTTCCGGAATCATTGCGCGACGCCCGGGTGGATCCGGGTCGCCGGGGGATGATCGTGCTGCTGCTGGTGGCGGCACTGGCGGCCGTTGCCACCGCGTTCGGCGTCTGGCGGGACCGGCCGGAGCCGCGCCCGGTGGAGACCTCGGCCGTTGCGGCGCTGGCGGTCTCGTCGGAACCTGCGGCATCCGGGTGGGTGTCATCGACGCCCGGGCCGGCTGGGAGTGCGCCGCCCGGCAGCGGTGATCTCGGAGCGGCGGATCAGGCCGGTGCGACGTCGGCATCGCCCGGCGACTCGCCGGGCGAGATCGTCGTCTCGGTCACCGGTTTGGTGGGTCAGCCGGGCGTGGTCACGCTGAATGCCGGCGCCAGGGTGGCCGACGCCATTGCCGCTGCCGGCGGCGCCGCAGCTGAGGCCGACCTGACCGGGATGAACCTGGCCGCCAGGTTGGCCGACGGGGATTCGGTGGTGGTCGGCACCGCACCGGCCGCCGGTGACGTCGCATCGGGCGTGTCCGGTGGTGCTGCGGGATCGGCCACGGCTGCGGATTCCACACCGGCCGGCGGGCCGATAGACCTCAACACCGCCGACGAGGCTGCGCTGGATACGCTGCCCGGCGTCGGTCCGGTCATGGCGCAGAACATCCTGGCCTGGCGCGAGACGAACGGTCGATTCGCCAGCGTCGAACAGCTGCAGGAGATCAGTGGGATAGGTCCCTCCCGCTTCGCGCAGATCTCGCCGTTGGTCACGGTGACTGCCAGATGATCGAGTTCCGCAGCCGGCCGTGGGTCGAGGAGGGTTCGGCGCCGCCGGCCGATCTTCGCCTGGTGCCGGCGGCCATGGCAATGTGGGCAGGTTCGTTGGTGGGGATGTTCGCCGGCCGGTTCGCGTGGTGGGTGCTGGTTGGTTGCCTGGTCGGATGCGCGGGTGTCCTGGTTGTCCGACGGCACGGTTGGCGCGGGTGGCTGGTCGCCCTCGTCGGTCTGGCAACGGCCATCGTGATCGCCGGATTGAGTGCTGGTGAGCAGGCCGCCGACCCGTTGCGAGAGGCGGCGACCCGCGGCTCCTGGGCATCGGTGACCGTCGTCATCACCGGATTTCCGCGCTCGGTCGACACCGGTTTCACCGCGCCGGACAACGGCAAGGGCGCCGCGGCCAGGGACGAATCCCGTTGGCGGGTCGATGCCGTCGTCGAACGAGCGTCGGTAGCCGGTCGGACATGGACGGCCACCACCCCGGTGAGCATCTACGGTCGCGGGGCGGAGTGGTCCCAGGTCGTCCCAGACGACACGGTCGCCGCCGCCGGCAAGCTGGGAGAGCAGTCGTTCGGGCTGGGACAGCAGATCGTCCTGCATGCCCGCGACCCGCCGCAGGTCATCGAGCATTCACCGTGGTGGTATCGGCTCGCGCAGCGGATCCGGGAAGATTTGGTGGCCAACGCCTCTCAGCTCGAGGGCGATGCTGCGGGTTTGCTTCCGGGGCTGGTCGTCGGAGACACCAGCGGGATCAGCGATCGCCTGGACGCGGACGCCAAGATCACCGGTGTCACTCATCTGCTCGCGGTCTCCGGGTCACACTTCGCCATCCTGTGCGGAATGGTCGTGGTGGTGCTGCGACGATTCGGCCCGAAAGTCGCGGCCCTCGGCGGGGTCGTCACCCTGGTGGCGCTGGTCGTTCTGGTCGGACCGCAACCGTCGGTGCTCCGTGCGGCGGTGATGGGCGCGATCGCGATGCTCGCCCTGCTGGCCGGACGAACCCGCAGCTGCGTGCCCGCGCTGGCGTCCGCGGTCATCGTCCTGCTGGCGATCGATCCCCAGCTGGCGGCCAGCGTCGGGTTCGCACTGTCGGTGCTGGCGACCGGCTGGGCTGATCCTCCTCGCCCCGGTGTGGTCGGAATCGTTGCAGCGCAGGGGACTACCGCGTGGATGGGCCGACCTGCTGGTGGTTCCGGTGGCCGCGCACCTGGTGACCATGCCGGTGGTGGTGTTGATCAGCGGGACGGTCTCGGTGGTCGCGGTGCTCGCCAATCTGCTCGTCGCCCCGGTGGTGGCCCCGGCGTTGATCCTCGGAATGCTGTGCGCGTTGACCGGCCCGTGGTGGCCGGGCGCCGCCGCCGTGCTCGCCCGGCTGACCGCTCCACTGCTGGACTGGATCGCCGACGTTGCCCACACCTTGGCTCGCTGGCCCAGCGCCACCGTGCCCTGGCCCGCGACGCCCACCGGTGCAGCCCTGCTCGCGCTGATGACCGTTGTTGTGGTGATGATGCTGCGGCACCGCAGGTTTCGCGATCTGTTCGGCGCCGCGGCGGCCGGTGCCGTACTGGTGCTGGTGCCGTCGACGGTCATCGCGCCCGGCTGGCCGGCGGTCGGCTGGCTGCTCACCGCCTGCGAGGTGGGTCAGGGCGACGCGATGGTGCTCTCGACTTCGCAGGAGGGCACGGCGGTGGTGGTCGACACCGGACCCGAGCCCAGCCTGGTCGACGCCTGCCTGGATCGGCTGCGGATCGGCACCGTGCCCTTGCTGATTCTCACCCACCTGCATGCCGATCACGTCGACGGGCTCGCCGGAGTGCTGCACGGGCGCAGCGTCGGCGCGATCGCCGTCGGACCGGGACGGGAGCCGGCCGGTGCCTGGCGGGAGATCCGTGCAGCGGCAGCGGACCGGGGGATTCCCGTTGTCGAGTTCACGCCCGGCATCACCTGGGCCGCCGAGGGCCTGACCCTGACCGCGCTCGGTCCGCGGAAGCCGTTCGTCGGGACCGATTCCGATCCCAACAACGATTCGCTGGTGCTGATGGCCGACCGCGCGGGGGAACGGATGCTGCTGACCGGTGACATCGAGGTGGAGGCGCAGCAGGCTTTGCTGAACGCCGGGGTCGATCTCGACGCAGATGTCCTCAAGGTGCCGCATCACGGGTCATCGAAGCTGCTGGACCGCTTCGTCGCCGCGGTGTCACCGACGGCCGCGGTGATCGGCGTCGGTGTTGGCAACGATTACGGGCACCCCAGTGTCAAGGCGCTGGATCTACTCGCCCGGGATGGTGTCGGCACCATCCTGAGAACCGATCTCCAGGGCGACGTCTCGCTGGGCCTGGTCGACGGTGTGCTGACGGCCAGCAGCCGGGGCCCGAGCGCCGGCGCCGGGTGAGCATGCCGGGAAGCATTGACCAGTCAGTCGGGTGACCCACTCGCAGGCGTCGGGTCAGCATGCCCGGGACCATGGCCCGTATGTCGGGTGACCACAGGCTTCTGGTCAACATGCCGGGGAGGTGCTCCGTCCGTGAGCAGTACGCTCCTGCCGCCGGCCCGCCGATCAGGCTTCGCGGAGATCCGCCCGGCACAGGTCGTGCAGCGTGACGTTCCCGTCCGTCGCCCCGCCAATGGCGGCCACAGTGTGGAAGGTGACGGTGTACGAGTAGAGGCCGTTCTCGCTCATGTCGACGATTTCGCCCGGAGTGCCGGCCTTGACCGGTGGTGACGATCGTTGCGAAAGGTCGTGTGCTGCTCTCACCGGAATGGGACTTCTTCTCGGCATCATGGAGCGCTCCTCGGGGACGTGATCACCCTCAGTGTAGAAGCGAGCGGCAAAAGGGTGATATCCCTCGAACGGGTCGAGGATTTGTTCTAAAGGGTGACGTAATTCGGCAGCGAGTCGGCGCGGACCCCCAGAACCTGCTTCGCGGGGAACATGACCGCCGATCGGGTTGTCGCCCCCGGCCAGCTGCCCATCAGCGACCGCCGGGCAAAGCCTCCAGCTCGGCGCGGACCTGCGCGAGTTCGGCGGCCAGCGCATCGGCCCGTGCTTGCGCGGCGCGCCGCTGGTCGTCCAGGACTCCGCCGACCGTTCGGGTCAACGTCTCGTCGTCGAGTTGTTGCACCAGCTCCCAGACCCGCGCAGGGGAGACCGTTCCCGAACGGAGCACCACCCGAACGCCGACCCTGGCCTCGATCTTCCACTGCGGGGGCTCGGAGTCGGTTGTCGCGATGGTGATCGTCACCGCCGGACTCTTCTTACCGCCGGTCTTCCCCCCGCGATTGCCCTTGCCCCGGGCCACTGGCGGTCCGGTCGGCGATGCGCTCGATGCCGGTTGACCGGTCGGCGCAGCGCTCGCAGTGCCGGCTGAGATCACTTCTGCGCGAGGCGGTCCGGCCATGACCGAACCGACTGGGTCGCCGGATCCGCGGGGATCGGCTGCCGCCGAACCTGGGCCGGCCGAACCCGGACCCGACGTCGGAGCACCAACGCCCCGGCCGCCGCTATCCGGACCGGTGGGACGGGACAACGGAACTGCCGGACGATCAGCGGCGACGGACCGGGAACCGCCCACAGCGTCGGACCGACCGATCGGCCTACTCCGTTGCGGAGGGTTCGGTTCGGCCTTGGCCCGGGTGGCGCGAGTGGCAGGCGAGAGGTCGGCAGGAGTGAAGGGCAGGACATCCCGGGTGCCGTTCAGACTCAGCTCCACCTGGATGAACTCCTCACCGTCGACCGCCGGATCACCGACCCGCCGGACCCGGCCCGTGCCGCCATCGGGAAACTGCGCCGACTTGCTGATGGCGACTCGAACGATCTTGCCCTCGTCGAGTTTTCGGCGCACCGCGTCGACGTCGATCGGAATCGGAGGCGGGGTGCGGCGGCGCGGAGGCATACCGGTGATCCTGCCACTGCGGTCCGACACCGCTGCTGCCGATGGCGATCCGGGCAACGTGGGTCTGGAACGCCGACAGGGCAAGCTGGAGGCCATCGTGTCGGGAGCGAGGCGTGCGGGGTTCAAAGGGACCCGGAGCGTCCGGAGGCGTTGGCACCACCGCAGGTTGGGGGTGGGCCGCGAAATGTTTCCGCGATAGAGTCTTTGAGCGCTAAAACGGACATCGTTGAGCCGCGCGAGGGCACTCGAAGGTTGGCGAAATCCGGGCATCAACGGATCGGCAAACCCGATGCTGCCCGAACCTGCCGAGTCATTCTCAGGGACGCGGCAGGCTGTGTCCGATTTGTACCGAAAAGACTCTATCGCGGAAACATCTTTGCTCGGCAGCGCGCTCGGTTGCAGATCGGTGTCGTGAATCTCGGCGCGCTGCTTGTGCAGTGCGAACAGCAATCCGTACCGCTCAGCCGGCGGTGGCCGCCGCGGCGGCCCTGGCGGCGCCGGGCAGGGCGTCGGCGATCCGATCCAGCGCGCGGTCGTCGTGCGCGGCCGAGACGAACCAGGCCTCGAACGCCGACGGCGGCAGGTACACCCCGGCGTCGAGCATGCCGTGGAAGAAGGCCGCGTACGCCGCGGTCGACTGGCCGGCGGGCCTGGTCGTAGTTCTCGACCTTGCCGTCGGCGAAGAAGATCGAGAACAGGTTCCCGGCCCGCTGCAGCCGGTGCGGGACCCCGGCCACCGACAGCGCGGCCGAGGCCAGATCACCGACGGCGACGGCGGTCTCGTCGAGGTGCCGGTACACCGCGTCGTCGCAGCCGCGCAGAGTCGCCAGCCCGGCCGCGGTGGCGATCGGATTCCCGGACAGCGTGCCGGCCTGATACACCGGCCCGATCGGAGCGAGGTACCGCCATGATGTCGGCCCGGCCGCCGAACGCGCCGACCGGCAGCCCGCCGCCGATCACCTTGCCGAACGTCATCAGGTCCGGCTGCCAGCCCTCGACCGCGGCGTCGAGCCCGTACATGCCGGACCGGCTCACCCGGAAGCCGGTCATCACCTCGTCGGTGATCAGCAGCGCGCCGTCGGCGTGGGCGATCGCGGCGAGGCCGGCGTTGAACCCCGGCTCCGGCGGGACCACGCCCATGTTCGCCGCCGCGGCTTCGGTGATCACCGCGGCGATCTCACCGGGATGCGCGGCGAAAGCGGCTCGCACCGCGTCGATGTCGTTGTAGGGCACGACGATGACCTCGGCGGTGGTGGCGGCGGTGACGCCGGCGGAATCGGGCAGCGCGAAGGTGGCGACCCCGGATCCGGCGGAGGCCAGCAGCGCGTCGACATGCCCGTGGTAGCAGCCGGCGAACTTGATGATCTTGGACCGGTCGGTGAAGCCGCGGGCCAGCCGGATCGCCGACATGGTGGCCTCGGTGCCGGAGGACACCAGCCGGACCTGCTCCACCGGCGGCACTCTCGCGCACGATCTCCTCGGCGAGCAGCACCTCGCCCTCGCCCGGGGTGCCGAAGCGACAGGCCGCGGGACGACGGCGGCGGCGACCGCATCCAGCACGGCGGGATGGGCGTGCCCGAGGATCATCGGCCCCCAGGATCCGACCAGGTCGACGTAGGTGTTGCCGTCGGCGTCGGTGATCTCGGCGCCCGTGCCGGAGACCATGAAACGCGGGGTGCCGCCGACCGATCGGAACGCCCGCACGGGGGAGTTCACCCCGCCCGGGGTGACCTGCAGGGCGCGGGCGAACAGCGCGGCGCTGGCCGCGTCGGCGATCGGCGGGTCGGCTCTGGGGTGCTGTCATCGCGGCGTCTTTCGTCGGGTCCTTCGTCGGGTCCTTCATCGGGGCGTGGTCACAGGTCTCGGCCGGCGGTGAGGCTGTCGGCGATCTCGGCGGCCCAGTAGGTCAGCACGATCTGCGCGCCGGCCCGGCGGATCGAGGTGAGCGACTCCACGATCGCCCGGTCCCGGTCGATCCAGCCGTTCGCCGCGGCGGCCTCGATCATCGCGTACTCGCCCGAGACCTGATAGGCGGCAACCGGAACGTCGACCGACGCGGCGACGTCGGCGAGCACGTCGAGGTAGGACATCGCGGGTTTGACCATCACCAGGTCGGCGCCCTCGGCGATGTCGAGCGCGACCTCGCGGGCGGCCTCCCGCCGGTTCGCCGGATCCTGCTGATAGGTCCGCCGGTCGCCGACCAGGGCGGAGTCGACCGCCTCCCGGAACGGCCCGTAGAACGCCGACGCGTACTTCGCCGCGTAGGCGAACACCGCGGTGTCGAGGTGTCCGGCCTCGTCCAGCGCCTGCCCGGACGGCGCCGACCTGGCCGTCCATCATCCCGGAGGTGCCGACGAAGTCGGCGCCGGAATCCGCCTGGGCGACGGCCATCTCGCGGTACCGCTGCAGCGTGCGCGTCGTTGTCGACGGCGCCGGCGGCGGTCAGCACCCCGCAGTGGCCGTGGTCGGTGAACTCGTCCAGGCAGAGGTCGGCCATCAGCACGGTGTCGGCGCCGACCTCGGACGCGCAGGTCGGCGAGCGCGACGTTGAGGATCCCGTCCGGGTCGGTGGCCTGCGAGCCGACGGCGTCCCGGACCGCAGGGATACCGAAGATCATCAGCCCGCCGACGCCGGCGGAGACCGCCGACGCGGCAGCGGCTTTCAGCGAATCCCGGGTGTGCTGCAGCACGCCGGGCATCGAGGTCAGCGGCACCGGCTCGGTCAGCGACTCCTTGACGAACATCGGCAGCACCAGGTCGGCGGGGTGCAACCGGGTCTGCGCGACCAGCCGGCGGATGGCCGGGGTCCGCCGCAGCCGCCGGGGTCGCACCGTCGGGAACGAGCCCTGGTAGTTGGGGGATGGAGAGTTCACGATCACGCTTCCACTCGTCGGTGCTGCTTCTCGTCGGTCGTTGTCGGTTCGGATCCGGACCGCTGGACGTCGGCGATCAACCCGTCCACCAGTGCGCGGGCGGTCGGACGATCGGCGACGAAATCGAGCCGATCGGCCGGACTTCTGCAGCTGCGGCGGCGGTGGGCCGGCCGATCGCGCCGAGCACGGTTCCGGCGGCGATCTGCAGGCCGTCCAGCGCTGTCACCGTGCTGGGGGAGGTGAACAGCACCGCGGTGATCCGGCCGCGCGCAGGTCGTCGGCGACGTCGTCCGGTGGCGGCAACGGTTCGGTGCGGTAGGCCGTGACGTCGTCGACGCGGTACCCCTTGGCCGCCAACGCTTCCGGCAGTGCGGGCGCCGCCAGGTCGGAACGCGGCAGCAGCACTGTTTGCCCGACGCGCGTGCGGCCAGGCAGCGGCGAGCGCTTCGGCGGAACCGGCCGTGGCCGGTACCAGGTCGACCGGCACGCCCGCGTGCGCGCAGGGCTGCCTCGGTGGCCGGACCGACGGCGGCGACCCTGGTGTCCGCGGAGATCGGCGGCTGCAACGCCAGTTCCGTCGCCCGGTCCAGGACGGCTGCGACGGCGTTGACGGAGGTGAACCCGACCCAGGAGTATCCGCCCTTCGCCAGAGTCACCAGGCTGAGGTCGAGGGCAGCCGGATCGGCCGGGGCGGCGATCCTGATCAGCGGCAGCGCAACGACCTCGGCCCCGGCGGATCGCAGCAGGGTCACCAGTTCACCGGCGCGGTCCGGGGTACGCGGCACCAGCACCCGCTGACCGCGCAGAGCTCCATGGCCGACGTCGGTGTCGCTCATCGTGCCGCCCCGAGCAGCTCCGCCGCGCCCCTGGACAGCAGATCCAGCGCCAACTCCCGGCCGAGGTCGGCCGCCGCCGAATCCTGGCCGGTGAGATCGCCGGCCACGATCGCCGACCCGTCGACCGCGATCACCGCCCCGGTCATGGTCAGCACCCCGTCCGTGACGGACGCCGCCGCGCCGACCGGCGCGATGCAACCGGCCTCCAACGTCGCAAGCATGCTGCGTTCCGCCGTTGCGGCGGCCCGGGTCTGCGGGCTGTCGACGGCCCGGACCAGGTCGGAGTACCAGACGGTGTCGAAGTCGGCCGCGCGGCATTCGACGGCCAGCGCGCCCTGTGCGGGAGCGGGCAGCATGGTGTCCGGGACCGAAGGATTCGGTGATCGCCGCGGTCCGACCGAGCCGGACCAGCCCGGCGGTGGCCAGCACCACGGCGTCCAGGCGGCCGTCGGACACCATCCGCAGCCTGCTGTCGACGTTCCCGCGGACCGCCTGCACGTGCAGGTCCGGTCGGTGGCGCAGCAATTGGGCGGCCCGCCGCGGGGATCCGGTCCCGACCACGGCACCTGCCGGCAGGGTGGCGAGGGTGTGACCGTCCCGTGCGCAGAGCGCGTCCGACGGGTCCTCCCGCGGCGGCACGGCGGCCAACACCAGCCCGGGCGCGGCCGCGGTCGGCAGGTCCTTGAACGAGTGCACGATGACGTCGACCCGGCCGTCGAGCAGGGCGGACCGCACCGCGGTGACGAAGATCCCGGTACCGCCGATGGTCGCCAACGGCCCGGTGTTGACGTCGCCCTCGGTCTTCACCCGGACGAGTTCGATTCCCACGCCGGAGTTCTCGACGATGCTGTCGGCAATCGCGCCGGACTGGGCAAGGGCCAGTGCGCTCCCGCGGGTGCCGACCCGGAGGACCTGCTCGGTCACCGGCGCATCGCTTCACCGGTTCCGCGGATGCCGGAAGCGGCCAGCAGGTCGGGGTCGACGTCGAGATCGGCCCAGTCGGCGGCGGAGTCGACCGCCGCCGTGGTCGGCCGGGTGGCACGGGAGTTCACACAGCAGCCGGCAGCACAGAAGTCCGGCCGCTGCGCAGCACCCGAAAGCCGGGCAGTGCCCGAGGGTGTCGAAGCGCCAGGCGGCGTCGCCTCGGTCGCGGGCTGATCGAGCACCCGTTCCTGCACCAGATCGACCAGAGCGGAGACGAAATCCGGGTCGACACCGGGAGTGGCGACCCGGGCGAAGTACAGGTCGTGCCCGGCCGCTGTCTCGGCGGCCTCGTTGTCCAGGTCCCAGATCACCTCGACGTGATCGGAGACGAAACCGATCGGCACCACGATCACCCCGCGCCGGCCCGCCGCAGCCAGATCGTCGATGACGTCGTTGATGTCGGGCTCCAGCCAGGGCATCGACGGCGGGCCGGACCGGGACTGGTACGCCAGCTGCCAGCTCGGCGTCGGCGCCGATCTCGGCGCGCACCTGGTCGATGACGGCCCCGGCGACGGCGAGGTGCTGGGAGACGTACGCCCCGCCTTCTCCGTGGTCGCAGAGGTCCGCCGAACCGGACGTGTCGGCCATCGTCATCGGGATCGAGTGGGTGGTGAAAACGATTTCCAGGTCGGCGATGTCGAGGCCGGCGGCGGTGGCGTCACGCATTGCCGCGACGGTTCCGTCGGCGAAGAACCGCCAGAAGCCCGGTCGGTCGAAGTAGGGCCGCACCTTGTCGATCCGGACACTGCCGACGAGGCCGGTTGCCGACAGAGCGAGGCCGAAGTCCTCGCGGTACTGCCGGCACGACGAGTAGGACGAATAGGCCGAGGTGGCCAGCCCGAGCAGCCGCACCTGCCCGTCGCCGTGTGCGGCGACGATGACGTCGGCCAGATAGGGAGCCCAGTTGCGGTTCCCCCACAGCACCGGCATCCGGATGCCGCGGCGATCGAGCTCCGCCCGAAGTGCTGCCTGGAGCCGGCGGTTCTGCTCGTTGATCGGAGAGCTGCCGCCGAGTGCCTGGTAGTGGTGCGACACCTCCACCAACCGCTCCTCCGGGATGCCGCGGCCGCGAGTGACGTTGCGCAGGAAGGGCATCACGTCATCCGGGCCTTCCGGACCGCCGAACCCGGCGAGCAGGACGGCGTCGTAACCCTGGCGTCGCGGGTCGGGAGCTGCGCCCTCCGACCGCTCGCGGACGGCCGGCACCGAGCCGGTCACAGCAGCACCTCGACGACCCCGGCCTCGTCGACACGACGACCCGAGAAGAACGGGATCTCTTCCCGGACATGCATTCTGGCGCCGGAGGCACGCAGATGCCGCATCAGGTCGACGGTGTCGTGCAGCTCGTCGGCCTCGAGGGCCAGCAGCCATTCGTAGTCACCGAGTGCGAAGGCGGCGACCGTGTTCGAGAGCACCTGGTTGTACTCGCGACCCATCATCCCGTGTTCGACGAGCATCCCGCGGCGCTCCGCGTCCGGCAGCAGGTACCACTCGTAGGAGCGGACGAACGGATACACGGTCGCCCAGTTCTTCGGGGCGGCGCCGGCCAGGAACGCCGGCACGTGGCCCTTGTTGAACTCGGCCGGGCGGTGCAGGCCCATCGCGGACCAGGACGGGGCCAGGCTGCGGCCGACCGAGGTCCGGCGCAACGACCTGGCCGCGGACTGCAGGGCCTCGGCGGTCGGGGCGTGCCACCACACCATCAGGTCGGCATCGGCGCGCAACGCGGACACGTCGTAGAACCCGCGAACCGTCACGCCCTGGTCGGTCAGTTCGGCCACCAGGTCGACCAGCTCCGCGGTGGCCTTGTCGGCCGGTGCGTCCAGGTCGCCGGCACGGGAGTACACGGCGAACGCGGTGTAGACGATCTGCGCGTTGATCTCGCGTGCGGACGTTCGGCTGCCCGCCGACCCGGGAGCGGCCGGAGCGTTCGCAGCGGTGGTGGCAGGTGCGGGGTTTTCGGTCGTCACCCGTCCATCCTCCCCCACCGTGACGGGAGCCCGGGGTCCCGTCGCACCGATCACGGCGCGATACCCGCCACACCCGGCCCCGACGGGTCGACGAGGCGAGCCGCCTGCGTGTGTGCATCGGTCACCACCGAGGCAAGCCCGCTCCCCGCGACGGCGCCGCCGACCACGAAGAGTCCGGCAGGGCCGAGTTCGGCTCTCAACCGCTGGACCGCGTCGGCGTGACCGGGACGGGCGGCGGACAGGGCGCTCGGCCACTGCACCACCGCCCGGTCGACGACCGACCCTGGGCGAAGGTCGACGCCCAACAGATCGCCGGCGTCGGCCAGTGCCGCCGCCCACAACTCGTCTCCGGTAGGGATGTCCGCACCGTCGCCACGACCGTAGGACAGCCGCAGGACGTGGCGTCCGGGTCCGGCGAGCTCGGCCAGCCATGGCCATTTCGCGGTGGCGTGGGTCAACGCCTTGGCCCGCACCCCATCCACCCCGGCCGCGACCAGCACACCGGTACCGCGGGGAGCGGAGTCCAGCCGGTGGTCGTCGATCACCAGCGTGACGATCGCGACCCTGGTGATGGGCGCCTGCAGCACACCTGTCGGATGCATCCGGGACCGCCGTCGCCAGCAGGTCCCGCGCCGCGGGTGCCGGCAGGGCCAGCACCACACGGGACGCCGTCAGGGATCCGTCCCGGCCGTCGACCCGCCAGCCCGCTCCGTCCCGGACCAGCCGGTCGACCGATTGCCCCGTCCGGATCTCGCCACCGGCGGACTCAACGGCCTCGACCAGGCTCGCCACCATGGTGTGCAGTCCGCCGGACACGGTGGCGACGGCGGAACCGGCGCGCTGGCCGCCGCCTCGCAGTCGGCGGGCCGCCCCGGCCAACGACCCGGTGTCGAGCAGCGCCTGCGGCAGCCCGGGGGAGATGCTCGCCACCTCCAGCTCGGCAGGATCGGTGGCGTAGACCCCACCGGCAACCGGCTCGACAAGGCGCTCGAGCACCCGGCTGCCCATCCTCGTCCGCACCAGGCTGCCCAGGCTGGTCCCGTCACGGGCCCCGATCCGGGCCGGCAGCAGGGCATCCGCGCGGCACCGCAGCACACCGGGCAGCCCGATCACCCGTCGCACGTCCGGAGCAGTCGGGTGGCCGGGGATGCCCAGCAGGCTGGTCGCCGGCAGCGGTGCCGCGCCGCCGACGAACCTGACCCACGCACCGACCGGGTTCGGTTCGGTGATCCGGTCGGTCAGGCCGAGGCGGGTCAGCAGCTCGCCGACCGCTGGACGTCCGGTCGCAAAGGATTCGGCCCCGGCGTCCAGGGTCAGGCCGGCGACCCGGTGGGACGAGAGCACGCCGCCACAGTTCTCGCCGGCCTCCAGCACGATCGGGCGCAGTCCGGCGCCGGCCAGATCGAGGGCGACCACCAGACCGGCGACGCCGCCGCCGATCACCAGCACCCGGGCGTCGTTCCGATCGTTCATCGGCCGACCTGTCAGTTCAGCGGGTCGGCGGTGTGCACGAACTCGACGAGCCGGGTCAGCACGTCCGGATCGGTGTCCGGCGGCACCCCGTGGCCGAGGTTCAGCACGTGTCCGGGAGCCGCCCCGCCGCGACGGATCACATCGGCCGCCTGGGCGTGCAGGGCCGTCGGACCCGCAAACAGCAGTGCCGGATCGATGTTGCCCTGCAACGGAGTTCGGCCGCCGAGGCGGGAATTGGCGGTGTCGAGGGGAACCCGGTGATCGACGCCCATGACGTCCGCCCCGGCGTCCCGCATGGCCACCAGCAACTCACCGGTGCCCACCCCGAAATGCACCCGGGGAACCCCGAGGTCGGCGACGCTGGTCAACACCGCAGCGGAATGCGGCGCCACGTACTGCAGATAGTCGGGCAGGCTGAGCGCCCCGGCCCAGGAGTCGAAGAGCTGCACCGCCGACGCCCCGGCCAGCGCCTGCGCGCGCAGAAAGGCGCCGGTCACCGCGGCGGTCCAGGCCGCCAACGCGTTCCAGGTGTCCGGATCGCCGTGCATGAGCGCCTTGGTCCGCAGGTGCTCGCGACTCGGGCCGCCCTCGACCAGGTACGACGCCAGGGTGAACGGTGCGCCGGCGAAGCCGATCAGCGGGATTTCGCCGAGCGCCGCCACAGTGCCGGACGCCGCGGCGATGATCGGCGCCAATGCGTCGGGATCCAGCGGCGGCAGGGCGGCCACGTCCGCCGCGGTGCGCACCGGGCTGGCGACCACCGGTCCGGTCCCCGGCACGATCTCCACCCCGACCCCGGCCAGTTTCAGCGGAACCACGATGTCGCTGAACAGGATCGCCGCATCCACCGCGTGCCGGCGGACCGGCTGCAGAGTGATCTCGGTCGCCAGGTCCGGGGTCAGGCAGGCCTCGAGCATCTCGGTGCCGCGGCGAACCTCGCGGTACTCGGGCAACGATCTGCCCGCCTGCCGCATGAACCACACCGGCCGGTGATCGGGCCGGCGCCCGCGATAGGCGGCGATCAGCGGAGAGCCTGCGGTGCGGCCGTCCCGTAGCGGGTGCGACGGCGGAAGGTTCCGGGTCGTCCTGTCCTCAGAGGTCATGGTGTCCTCGGGGGTCGGATCGGCGGCGGGAGTGGAGATGACGGTCATGATGGTTCCATCGTGTCACCCGTCGTTCCGCGGCTCGACCGCGTCACCCCGAATGGCCGCGCGACGCACCTCACTCCCGCGGGAAACCGCAGGTCAGAGCCTACTTCAGCGATCAGGTGAGGCTTGCCTTCGTACCGAAATCAGGTGTCCCACAGGTAACATCCTTCGCATGCTCATGGTGCTCGGTGCCAGTCACCACGACCTCGAGCTGACGCAATTGGACCGGCTCACCGGGGACCCCGATCTGCTCAGCCGCGGCCTGGCCGAGCTGACCGCTGCCGACGAGTCGCCGGTCGCCGGCGTGGTGGTCGTGTCGACCTGCAACCGGCTGGAAATCTACGTCGACGCGCTGCGCTTCCACGACGCGATCGACGAGGTGACTGCCGTCGTCGCCGCGGCGGCCGGTGTCCCCGCGGACGAGGTCAGCGGATTGCTGAAGGTCCGGGTCGGCGCTCCCGTCGCCGCTCACCTCTTCACCGTCGCCGCCGGGTTGGATTCGATGGTGGTGGGCGAGGCCGAGATCGGCGGGCAGGTGGCCCGCGCGTTCCGGGACGCCCAGGCCGCCGGGCACGCGTCCCCGGCCATCAACCTGCTGTTCCAGTTCGCGGCCCGCACCGCCAAGCAGGTGGCCAGCGACACCGGACTCGGTGCGGCCGGCCGATCGGTCGCCTCGGTCGCCCTCGACATCGCCGCACGGTCCCTGACCATCAACGGTGCCAGGGCCGTCGTGATCGGCACCGGGGCCTATGCCAGGGTGGTCGCCGCAGAGCTGCGGGCGCGGGGCTGCACCGAACTGTCGGTGTTCTCGCCGAGCGGTCGCGCATCCGCCTTCGCCGACCGTCACCAGGCCACCCCGCTCGCGGCGGACGGCCTGGTCGACGCCGTCGTCGCGACCGATCTGGTGGTCAGTTGCAGTGGGACCAAGACCCGGGTGCTCGACGAGGAACTGCTGGCCGCCGTTGTCGCCCGCCGCGAGATCCCCTTGCCGATCATCGATCTGGCGCTGCACTCCGACGTCAGCGCCGCTGCCAGGTCGGTGCCGGGCGTTCGGGTGATCGATCTGCTCAGCGTCGCCGAGCAGGCCGACCCGGGCCACCTGTCAGCCGTCACCGCTGCCCAGGACATCGTCATCGCCGGCGTCGCCGCCTTCGAGGAGCGGTTGGCCGTCAGGCGGATGGACCCGGCCGTTGTTGCTTTGCGGCAGCACATCTCGGGTGCCGTGGAGAAGGAGATGGTCCGGCTGCGGGCGAAGTACCCGACTGACGTCGCCGCCGACGTCGAACTGGCACTGCACCGGGTCACCCAGTCGTTGCTGCACACCCCGACCCTGCGGGCGAAGGAACTGGCCCGCACCGGTGACAGCGCCGGCTACCTGCAGGCGCTGCACACCCTGTTCGGCATCGATCTGACCCAGCTCCCGACCGATCACGCGGAGCTGTCCAGCCGGATCGGCTGATCGGAGGCTTCGCCGAAGATTGCTGGTTAGCGTTCGGCTAACGCCTGTTCGTCACCCTTGCTGTGTGGTCGTCACCGGGACGAACACCGCATCACCACCGTGATGTGACAGCTCAGTAGGGGGAACCATGGTATTCGGTCAGACCAAGGACGTGGCGATCAAATTCGTCAACAGCACCGGTCTCACGGTCAGCATCGCTCGCGAGGGCCATCGGGTGAAGAACCCCGGTGGCGGACTCGAGGGCTGGAACAACCTGAGCCTCGGCGGCTCGATCAACAACCTGGCGCCAGGTGCTTCCCGCACGTTGGTCCAGGACCTGAACGTCAAGGCCGATGACGACATCTCGTTCGAGATCCACTACGGGGCGAGCGGCGATCGGGACTTCGTGCAGGTGTTCGGCGGTCAGAACATCACCGACAAGAACGCGACCCTGACCCTCACCCATCACTGAGACGGGCTGTCGGTATTACCCGTGCAGCGCCCGGACCTGTTGGTCCGGGCGCTGTTTCGGTGCGAGCTGACGCAGCAGCAGGGCCGTGGCCGGGTCGGGCGCGACGCCGAGTTCCCGGAGCGCGGCACAGACCATCCGCCGTGCGCGTGCCGCCTCGACCGGATGGTGCGAGCGCAACGCCGCCGCCAAGAGCAGGCGATGCCCTCGACCGTCGAACGGCTCCAGCGTCAGTGCGCGTTCGGCAAGCAGGAAGGCCGGTGCCGGATCCCCGCTGACCAGGCGCAGCTCGCCGAGCTCGAGCATGGCCGCGATGTGGGCTGCCCGTAGCGCGCCGATCCGGGCGGCGATGTCGGGGTCGGACAACGGCGCAAGGTCGGGCAGCGGCTCCGAGCGCCAGTGGTCGACCGCCTGGCAGAGAAGCTCTGCCGCCGCGTCGATGTCGCCGGATGCGCGAGCGCATCGGGCCTGGGCAGCGAGATCTCGTACGGTCCACAGATCGACGGTCAGGGCCTCCGAGCGCACCAGTGCGATGTGCTCGTCGGTGGTGCGCAGATGATGTCCGACCGACCCGCCGCACCGGCCGGGCTCGAGCAGTCGGCGGAGGTGGGTCAGGGTGACCCGCAGATTGCGGCCGGCATCGGCACGATCGAGATCGGGCCACAGCAGCTCGATCACCCGGTCCCGACTCAGCTGGTCGTGCAACACCAAGGCCCCCAGCAGTTGTCGAACGCGGCCCCGGCGCAGTTCCGGAGCGTCGACGACGGCCCCGTCCCGGAGCAGCCGAAGGTGCCCGATCACCTCGATGCCGATCCGGTGGGCCGGCGGAACGGGGAGCCTGGCTGTCAATTGCTCCGCTCCCCGGGCCGCGGCGGGATCGTCATCGCGACAGAGGATCTCCAGTTGCCGGCGCACAGGATGCCCGATGCCGGCGAAAAGTGCCCGGATCAGCAGGGTTCCGTGCGGATGACCCGTGACGGCGAGTCGCGCGGCCAGTTCCACCGACCACGGCAGCGGCAGGAAACACAACGCGTGCTCCGGGGTGATCATGATCGCGCCGGCGTCCTCGCCCCGCCGCAGGCCCAGCAGCGCACGCGCGGCAGCCCTGGCGTCGAGGTGCGACGGGCCGAGGTCTGCGGTGTCCCAGTGCCTTCGCAGTCCCTCGTGCAGCACGTACCCCAGCGCCAGGAATCGACGGAGATGCCGCTCGGCGAGTCGATCCTCGAGTGGACGCGCGGTCAACAGATCCCGGTACACCCGCGCCGCGGTGTCCTCGTCGCCGCGGGCGACGGCCACCGCGGCCTGGGCCACGCAGGCGAGCACGGCGTCCCGCGGATTGCCGTGACGGGCCAGATCCCCGCAGGGCAACGCCGACATCGCCGCCGCCTCACCGCAGGATGCCCCGACCACGGCGGCGAGTGCGGTCGCGACAAAGGTGTCGCGTGCGGTGGCCGGCGCTGCCGACTCGGTCGCCGATGCCGGCCGGTGGATCGATGTCGGTGCCGCCGCCCGCAGTCGCCCCAGTTCGGTGGGATCGCCGGAGAACCACCTGGCCATGGCGCCGGACAGCCGGATGTGCGGATCCCAGGCGTCGCCGAGGGTCCGGTCCGCGAGTTCCGCGGCTTCCGACCCGCGGCCGGCCATGTTCAGGCAGTGGAACTGGAACCTGCGGGTGGACAGTTGCAGGGCTCGGGGGACTCCCGTCATCGGCGCCCGGTCGAAATGCACCAGGGCGCCTTCCGGGTCGCCGTCCAGTTCGGCGATCACGCCGGCGATGCTGTGTCGCATGACGCCGACGACCGGGCCGGATTCGGCGGGCAGAACCTCGGCCCAGCATTGGATCTCGATCAACCGGTCGATGTCGGCACGGGAATGGGCGGCGATCAGCGCGTGTCCCACCACGGCCACCGCACCGAAATGATCAGCGGCGGCGCGCATCCCGAGCCAGGCCCGGTCGAGCAGCCGATCGACGCCCGGATCGGTGTAGTCGGCGGCGTGGCTGACCGCCGCCCGCAGCAACAGGAATCCGGCCTCGTCCGCGACAGCAGTCGGAACGGACTCGAGCCAGTGCTGCGCAATGGTGACGGGCAACGCCGACAGCGTCGAGTGCACCAGCCGGACGGCGAGTTCGCCGAGCAGCGCCCAGTCACCTGCCTCGCAGGCGAGAGTGCCGGCCCTGGCCAGATCACCACGGGCAGCGAGGATGTCGGCCGACCGACGACGGATGCCGGAGCGCTCGAGCGGGCTCAGCATCCTCGACACGGCGCCGGACCACAGATCGTGGGCCCGGAATCGTCCGTCGTCCAGCACTCCGACGAGCGGGATCCGGTGGGCGAGATCGATCAGATCAACCGCCGTGCCCGCGACGGCGGCCACCTCCTTCTCGGTGGCGATTCCGAGGGCGGCCAGCGCCGCCAACGTGCGCCGCGTGGCGTCGGGCAGCCGGGCCAGGATCTCCTCCCTGGCGAATTGCGCCGGGGCATTGGGCCCGGCCGCGAACGCGAGTCGCACCAGGGCCGGCCAACCGTGCAGCGAACGGGCCAGACGCGGATGGCTGCCGAGCCGGCGGGCCAGCGAGGTGACCTCGATGTCGGTGAAGACCAGTTCCGGCTCCTCCAGCCGCAGCACCTCACCTGCCGCCTCCAGCCGGGCCAGCGGAACATCCGGTGCGGTCCGTCCGGACAGCACCAGATGAGCGGTGGCCGGCAGGGTTCGCACCAGCCGGCGCAGCAGTTCCGCGCCCGGCGAGTCGACGGGCAACTCGTGCACATCGTCGAGCAGGACGCACACCTCGAGCGGCGCGATCCGGATCAGCGCATCGGTGATCTCGGCGACCCCGGGGGTGACGGGAACCGGAACGGCCGTGTTGTCGGGCGAGCGCGGAGCAATGGCGTGCAGGATCGCGCCGGCGAACCGCCCCGCATCCTGATGGGAGGCGTCGCAACTGATCCAGACGTCCACCCCGCGGGGTTCGAGCAGGTTCGACCGGACCGCCTGAGCGAGCATCGTGGTCTTGCCGAATCCCGGACCGGCGCACACCACGGTGACGGTGTGTTCCCACCGCTCGTCCAGCCGGCTGAGCAACCGCAGCCGGGGCAGCTCGACGTCAAGGGGTCTGGGCGGCCGGACGGCCCGATCGAAAACACTTGTCGCCGCAGTCGGTTCGGGGTCGGCGCCGCCCATCGTCATCGACGGGCTGACAGTGCCCAGGGCCGGCTGATCCACGCCGGTCAGGAGTCGGCATCGGGACCTCAGATACCCCCGGCCCCGACCGCGGGTCCGGGGGGTCGGCCGATCAGGCCAGGCCGGCCCGCTCGAACGCGTCGAGGGTCGGCGCGATGGTGGCGGTCGGACCGACCACATCGGCGATGGCATCGAGGGTCTTGAGTCCGTCGCCGGTGTTGAAGATGACGGTCTCTGCCTCGGGGTCGAGCTGACCGGTGGCCAGCAGCTTGCGCAGCACCGCGACAGTCACGCCGCCGGCGGTCTCGGCGAAGATCCCCTCGGTGCGGGCCAGCAGCTTGATCCCGTCGATCACCTCGTCGTCGCTGACATCCTCGATGGCGCCGCCGGTTCGGCGGGTGACGTCCAGGACGTACGGGCCGTCGGCGGGATTGCCGATGGCCAGCGACTTCGCGATGGTGTCCGGGCGCACCGGGCGGACCGTGTCCTCGCCGGCCTTGAAGGCGGCGGAGACCGGGGAGCAACCGGTCGCCTGCGCACCGAACACCTTGTACGGCGTCGGCTCGACCAGGCCGAGCTCGCCCAGCTCGGTGAAACCCTTGTCCACCTTGACCAATTGGGCGCCGGAGGCGATCGGGATGACCACCTGCTGCGGCAGCCGCCAGCCGAGTTGTTCGGCGACCTCGAAGCCGAGGGTCTTGGAACCCTCCGCGTAGTAGGGCCGGACGTTGACGTTGACGAACGCCCAGTCCTCCTGCTCCGCGGCGATCTGCCCGGCCAGCCGGTTGATGTCGTCGTAGTTGCCCTCGACCGCCACCAGGGTCCCGCCGTACGCCGCGGTGGTGAGGATCTTCTGCTGCTCGAGGTTGCTGGGGACCAGGACCACCGACCGGATGCCGGCGCGGGCCGCGGCAGCCGCGACGGCGTTCGCCAGGTTGCCGGTCGACGGGCAGGCCAGCACCGAGAAGCCGAGTTCGCGGGCGGCGGCCAGCGCGACGGCGACCACCCGGTCCTTGAAGGAGTGCGTCGGGTTGCCCGAATCATCCTTGACCCACAGGGTCTTCATCCCGAGCTCGCGGGCCAGGTTGTCGGCACGGATGAGCTTGGTGCTCCCCGGGTTCATGTTCGGGGTGTCGGCGATGCCGGGGGGCACCGGCAGCAACGGCGCGTAACGCCAGATGTTGGCCGGGCCGGCTTCGATCCGCGCGCGCAGTTCCTCGCCCGAGAGGGCGAATTCGTACGCAACTTCGAGCGGGCCGAAGCACTCGGTACACGCGTAGTACGGACCGAGATCGATGCGATGTCCGCACTCGCGACAGGAGAGCGCGACGGCGGGGCCGAGATCGACGCCCGGCTTCGGGGCCGGGGCGTTCGGGGTGGACAGGACAGCAGTCATGGCGAGGCCTTTCCTCATCTTCCCCGCGGCTGCGGGACGGAAGTGGCACCTACTGCCGATCGGCCTCGCTCGGGCGAGATGCCGTCACGAGATGTGATCATCGACAGTGGTTGCCGGGGCTTCATCGGGCCGTGTCCCTCTGCCCCTCTGGATGAGTGGGTGATTCAGTTGTCCGGTCATCGTAGCGCACCGGGTCGGGCCGCCCTGCTGCGTCCCGCGATCACGCCGGGAGCCCCTGGCGGCTCTTCGCGGACCCGTCCGGCTCGATCAATCCTGCACGGTGACGGCCGAGATCGTCACCGGCTCGGCGGGTTTGCCGTCCGGACCGCCGCCGGTGGTCCCCTTCGCCGCGATGCCCTGCACGAACGTCCAGACCCTCGGTGATGGTGCCGAACACGGTGTAGTTCGGTGGCAACGAGGAGTCGGCATAGACCAGGAAGAACTGCGAGCCGTTGGTGTCGGGCCCGGCGTTGGCCATCGCGACGGTGCCGGCGGGATAGACCATGGTGGGATCGGTCTCGTCGGCGTAGGAGTAGCCGGGGCCGCCGCCTCCGCTGCCGGATGGATCGCCGCACTGCAGCACACTCAACGAGGGCGACGACGTCAGGCGGTGGCACGGTGTGTCGTCGTAGTAGCCGGCCTGCGACAGATGCACGAAGCTGCCCACCGTGCAGGGTGCCGTTGCCCGATCGAGCTCGATCGTCACGCTGCCGCCGGTCAGCTCCATGGTGGCCGCCGCCGTGCCGGTCGCCGGTTCGACCGCCGGTGGCGCAGCCACCTCCTTGGCGGCCGGGCGGGCGCTCGGGACGTAGGCGCAGTTCACACTCCCCGCCGGTGCTGGTGACGCCGCCGACGCGGCGCTGGTGCTGGACGCGGCAGGGGTGGCGGACGAACCACAGGCGGTGCCCAACAGGGCGATCATGCCCAGGGACAGCCCCGCGAGGGCGCGGGTGACGACGGAAGTCGACCGGGTGGGGAGCGGGTGACGACGCAAGGCGGGTTCCTCCGGGCGGGGCGGATGGGCGAGCGCAGCGTACCGGGAGGGCGATGTCCGGGTGGGCTGGCACGATGACGGCATGACGCCCACCCAGGTTCCGCCGCTGGTGCTGATCACCGGTGACGAGATGCTGCTGGTGGATCGGGCCATCTGGCGGGCGACGGCCGCGGCCAGGCGGATCGACCCCGGGGTCGAACGCCGCGACGCGACCGCCACCGGACTGTCCGCCGGCGAATTCTGGGATCTGGTGGCGCCGAGTCTGTTCGCCGAACCCCGGCTGGTGGTGATCCGCGGTGCGCAGGATGCGGTCAAGGATCTGGCGGCGGCGTTGACCGCCTACTGTGCGGACCCGGTGGAGGGGGTGACCCTGCTCGTGCACCACACCGGCGGCGCCCGCAACAAGGCGTTGACCGACGCGCTGACCAAGGCCGGCGCCGCTGTCGTGGTCTGCAACAAGATCACCAAGGCGTCCGAGCGGGTGGACTTCGTCCGCTCCGAGATCCGCCGGGCCGGCGGCACCACGTCGCCGGACGCGGTCGCCGCGCTCGTCGACGCCGTCGGCTCCGACCTGCGGGAACTCGCCTCCGCCGCCGGTCAGCTGGTGGCCGACACCGGCGGCATGGTGGACGAGAAGGCGGTGCGGCGCTATCACCGTGGCCGGGCGGACGTCACCGGTTTCACGGTGTCCGACGCGGCGATGGCCGGCGATCTGCCCGCCGCGCTGGAGTCGCTCCGCTGGGCGGTGGGGGTCGGTGTCGCGCCGGTGCTGATCGCCGACGCGCTGGCCGACGGGGTGCGGACGGTGGCCAAGGTCTCCGGCGCCCGCGGCGGGAACTCCTACGCGCTTGCCTCGCAGCTCGGTATGCCGCCGTGGAAGGTGGACAGGGCGCGCGGCACTGCTCGCGGCTGGTCGTCGGACGGTCTGGCGATCGGGATGGCAGTGGTGGCCGAACTGAACGCGGCGGTCAAGGGTTCGGCGGCCGACCCGGAGTACGCCTTGGAGCAGGCGGTGATCGACCTGGTGGCCGCACGGCACCGGCGCTGACGGGCAAATCGTTCGGTCGTCACCCGGAAACGACAAATGCCCAGCCGTCGGCTGCGACGGCTGAGCATTGGTGCGGGTTCGTCGGTCGCATCACGACCGACGTGGAACCGGTCGGATCAGAGGGAGTTGACCAGCTGGGCCAGCGCCGACTTGCGGTTCGCGGCCTGGTTCGGGTGGATGACACCCTTGGAGACAGCCTTGTCGAGGCTGCGCGACGCGGCGACCAGCTCGACCTGGGCGGTGGCCTTGTCACCGGACTCGGCGGCGCTCCGCACGCGGCGGACCGACGTCTTCAGCGCAGACTTGACCGACTTGTTGCGCAGGCGCGCAGCTTCGTTGGTACGAATGCGCTTGATCTGGGACTTGATATTGGCCACGCCGGATTGCCTTCATTTCGTCAGGGGGATAAACCTTGCGATGCGCGCGCCGAACCCGGCACACACGATCTTCGAGGTTACCAGTTGGGGCGAGTCGCCCCCAAATCCCGGGCGTCGACCCGGCGGCCGGGGGGCTCAGCTGCAGGTCAGGGCGGTGGGATCAGGTCGCCCGTCGGTCTGTCAGGGCGTCGATGGCCCAGCCGATGACGCCGGAATTCGCCGGCAACGCGATGTGATCCACGTACTCGTCGGGGCAATTGTCCTGCACCGACGATCGACGTGACGCGCTCGGCCGGACCCTGCGGAATCTGCGCGGCGAGAGGGGTGACGACCGTGTCATCCCGGCTGCCGACGACCGCATAGCCGACGTCGCCGTCCAGGTCGCCGTCGGCCGACGTGCTGCCGGCGTCGAGGTCGGCCAGCAGGGACGACCCGGCGGCCTGGTCGGCGCAGGCGGCGCACGCCCCGACCGGCAGCGAGGCGATCAGCGGCGACGTGGTGCCGTGGAAGGTCGGGGCGATCAGCACGGCAGTCGCGACGTCGCGGCGCCGCGCCGTCCAGTCGCAGCGCGGTGCGCAGCACCAATCCGCCCTGGGAGAAGGCGATGACATCGACCTGCTCGGCGCCGGTGACGGCCAGCACCTGATCGATGAAGGTGGCGACCGCCTGCGCGGACGACCGGACCGACTGCAGGCCGCCGAGCCCGTAGTTGATGCCGTAGACGCAACGACCGGTGGCCTGCAGGCGCGGGATCATCGCCGCGTAGTTGGACCGCACGGTGGAGAACGTTCCGTGCAGCAGCACCACCGGGCGGTGCTCGGAGGTGCAGGTCGGGTCGTTCACCCCGGCGACACCGACCGCTCCGATCCCCGTCGAACCCGGAACCGGAGCCGGAGCCGGACGGTGGAGGGCCGGATGCGGTGACGATGACGATGACGATGACGATGACGACGACGGTGACCGTGGTGGATGGTCGACGCAGGCGATGACGCAGGCGGCGCGGCGGTCGTCGCGCCGACCGTCGGAGCGACGCTGGGCTGCCCCGGCGTCGAACAGGCGAGCGAGCAGAGCTCCACCCAGCAGCAACACCCGGCGGCGGCCGCCGCGGCGCGGGTGAAACCGCCGGTCGGCCGGGCGACGCCGCGGCACTACCGACCACTCCGCGCATCGACCAGGGTGCCGAGAGTGGCTATCCCGTCGATGATCTCGCTGTCGGAACTGGCGGCGTAGCCGAGCACCAGCCCGGCCGGGCCCGGTCGTTGCCGGTGCCACGACAGCGGGTGCACCTTGACCCCGGCGCCCAGCGCCGCCGTGGCCAGCGCGACGTCGTCGGTGCGCCTCGTCGTCGAAGGTGATGGTGAGGTGCAACCCGGCGGCCGCGCCGTGGATCCTCGCCGACGGCAGGTGCCGACCGATGGCCGTCACCATCGCGTCCCGTCGGCGGCGGTGCCGGCGACGCACCAACCGCAGGTGCCGCTCCAGGTCGCCGCTGTCCAACATCCTGGCCAGGACCAGCTGGGTGAGCACCGCGTTGCCCAGGTCGGTCTCGCGCTTGGCGGCGATCACCGCCGCCCGGAAGCGCGCGGGCACCACCAGCCAGCCCACCCGCAGTGCCGGCGCCAGCAGCTTGGAGACGCTGCCCGCGTAGCAAGACCTGGTCGCCGAGCATGGTGAACAACGCGGGGGTCGGCGGCCGGTCGTAGCGGTGCTCGGCGTCGTAGTCGTCCTCGATGATCAGGCCGCCGGCGGCCGTCCAATCGAGCAGTTCGCGCCGCCGGCCGCCGTCGAGCACCACGCCGGTGGGGAACTGATGGGCAGGGGTGAGCAGCACCGCCGGCACGTCGGCGTCCCACAGTTGATCGACCCGCAGCCCTTCGTCGTCGACCGGCACCGGCGGGGTGTCGATGCCCCAGCTCTGCAGTTGTTGCCTGCGCGCCCCGTGACCCCGGATCCTCCACCGCGATCCGACTGATTCCGGTGCTGCCGCAGGACCCTGGCCAGCAGCGCCAGACCCTGCGCCACGCCGGCGACCACCACCACGTCGGCCGGGTCGACGGTCATCCCCCGGTTGCGGGCCAGCCACCCGGCGATCGACCGCCGGAACGTCGATGTGCCCCTGCGGGTCCGGGTAGCCGAAGGCATCGGCGGCGAGCGCGGACAGCACCGACCGTTCCGCCCGCAGCCAGCCGGCGCGGGGAAAGGCGGCCAGGTCGGGAGCGCCGGGGGTGAGGTCGATCCGCGCCGGCGTCGCTCGCAGTCTGTCGAACATCGAGTTGTCGACCGGGTCGGCGAACATCGCTCGCCGTGGAGAGACGGTTCGCGGCTCCGGCGCGCCGGCGCAGTGGCTGGCGTCGATCCGGGTGCCCGCCGGACGGACCGACGGTCCGGCGATGACGATGGTGCCCCGGCGTCCCCGTCCGGCAAGGTGGCCGTCGTCGGTGAGCCGCTGGTAGGCCTCGGTGACCACGCCGCGGGAGACGTTCAGGTCGGCCGCCAACACCCGGCTGGCCGGCAGCGTGCTGCCGATGGCCAGTCGTCCGTCGGCGATGGCGGCGCGGAGCTCGCTGGCCAGCCACTCCGCCCGGCCACCGGTGGGGGCGGCATCGATGCTGAGCTGCAGGAAGTCGGCACCCGAGCCGGTCCGGGTCGCGACACCCTGGCTTTTGGTCCTGTCGACATCGATGGGTTTGGACCTGGCCACCGGGCCATTATGGCCGCAGAGTGGCGGTCATGACCACCACGAACATCGCCAGCCGGACCGACGGGCGGCTGTGGCGTCCCCTCGCGTCCGGGGTTGCCGGAATGGTGGTGGTGGGATCCAGCGTCGGCGTCTCCCGCACGCTGACCGACGCGCCGCTGTTCACCGCGCAGGCAATTCGCTACGCGGCGGCCACCGTGATCCTGCTGCTGCTCGCCCGGGCGCTGGGGGTCCGGGTGCACCGCCCGCGCGGGCGGGAGTGGTGCTGGCTGGTCGGCGTCGCGGTGAGCGGTCTGGTGGTGTTCAACGTGGCGGTGGTGCGCGGGGTGGCGCATGCGGAGCCGGCGGTGATCGCGGTCGCGGTCGCCTGCGCGCCGGTGCTGATCAGCGTGATCGGGCCGCTACTGGAGGGTCGCAAGCCGGCCGCACGGCTGATGGCGGCCGCGGCCGTGGTGACGGCGGGCGGCGTGCTGGTGGCCGGCACCGGGCGCGCCGACGCGACCGGAGTGATGCTGGGCGGTGATCGCGCTGGGCTGCGAGGCGGGCTTCACCCTGCTCGCGGTACCGGTGCTGCGCCGCCTCGGGCCATGGGGCGTTTCCGTGCACGCGGTGTGGATCGCCGCCGTGCTGCTTGCCGTGCTGGGCGTGACGACCGAGGGTCCGGCGGCGGCGTCACTGCTGACGACCGAGCAGTGGGTGGCGATCGGCTACCTGGCGGTGATGGTCACCGCGGTGGCCTTCCTGCTCTGGTACTCGGCGGTCGCCGCTCTCGGCTCGGCGCGGGCGGGCCTGCTGACCGGGGTGGCTCCGGTCTCCGCAGCGGTCAGCGGTGCGTTGCTGGGCGCCGGGCTACCCGGGGTGCCGGTCTGGGCGGGGATGCTGCTGGTGGTGTGCGGACTGGCCGTCGGCCTCGTCGGTGGATCGGCCCGGCTGCGGGCACCATGAGGTCATGATCACCACCCGCCGGATCCGGTTCTTCCTGATGGCGTTGCTGACCACCTCCGGCGTCCTGCACTTCGTCCGGCCCGGGCCGTTCGTGGCGATCGTGCCGCGCTCATTGCCGCGGCGATCGGAACTCGTCGCGATCAGCGGCGCCGCCGAACTCGCCTGCGCCGGGATGCTTGCCCACCCGGCGAGCCGCCGGTTCGCCGGACCCGTCACCGCCGCTCTGTTCGCCGCCGTCTTCCCGGCCAACGTGTCGCAGGCACTGCGGTCCGGCCGCAAACCGTGGTGGTACCGGGTCGCCGCGTGGGCCAGGTTGCCGCTGCAGATCCCGTTGGTGCTCGGGGCCCTGCGCGTCGGCCGGGAGGCGGACCGCTGATCTGCAGCGAGCAGCCGTCAGTGCGGGGTGACGACGCCCGCGCGGGCGGTGTCGTCGTAGTGGTAGACCTCCCGGCCGCCGATGAAGACCCGGCGGGCACGGTGCATGACGTCCAGCGGGTCGCCGCTCCAGAGCACCAGGTCGGCGTCCTTTCCGACGGCGACGGATCCGATCCGGGCCTCCAGGCCGAGCACCCGCGCCGGGTTGATGGTGATCGCCCGCAGCGCCGTCTCCCGGTCCAGTCCCTCCTTCACCGACAGCGTCGCCTGGTGGACCAGGAAGTTGATCGGCACGACCGGGTGATCGGTGATGATCGAGATCTCGATCCCGGCCGCGGCCAGCCGGCCGGGGTTGGCCAGCGATCGACGACGCAGCTCGACCTTCGACCTGGTGGTGAACAGGGGGCCGATCAGCACCGGAATGTTCTTGGCGGCCAACAGGTCCGCGATCAGGTGTGCCTCGGTGCCGTGATCGATGACGAGCCGGTAGCCGAACTCGTCGGCGATCCTGATCGCGGTGGCGATGTCGTCCGCCCGATGGCAGTGCTGACGCCACGGAATGGCCCCGGCGAGCACCTCGCCGAGCGCCTCGGACGTCAGATCACGGGCGGGCGGCGCCTTGCCCTCCTCCGCGAATTCCAGCCTGGCCAGGTAGTTCTGCGCCTCGACGAAGGCCTTGCGGATCACCGCTGCGGTGCCGAGCCTGGTCGACGGCATCTGCTTCTTGTCCCCGTACACCCGTTTCGGGTTCTCGCCGAGCGCCGATTTCAGCCCGGACGGTGAGCGCAGGACCATCTCGTCCACAGTGCGCCCGTGGGTGTGGATCGCCACCGTCAGGCCGCCGATCGGGTTCCCGGAGCCGGGATTGACGTTCACCGTGGTGATCCCGCCGGCCAGGGCATCGGCGAAACCCAGGTCGTCCGGATTGATCGCGTCCAGTGCCCGGACGCCGGCCGTCACCGGGTCCGTCAACTCGTTGGTGTCCGACCCCGCCCACCCCTCGGCCTCCTCGTGCAGACCGAGGTGGGTGTGCGCGTCGATGAAGCCGGGCAGCAGCCAGCCGCCCTCGGCGTCGATGACGGTGGCACCGGCCGGAACGGTCAGGTGTGCGCCCAGCGCCGCGATCCGGCCGTCCCGGACGCGCACGGTCCCGTTGAACGGGATGCCGTCGATCGGGACCACATGGGCATTGACGAAGGCGAGCTCGGTCATGGATCCGACTCTGCCAGCTCTTCACCTGCTCGGCTCGGCCCGCCCCATGGCCGCTGAACTCGGGCGCTGCCGGTGCCGATGAGATCGGGAGGTCCGCGAGGGTCGAAGCTGTTGCAGCGCGACCGTCGGTCGGATGGCCGGAGGCGAACGCAGGGAAGTGGGCGGCGGACATGGCACAGGTATTGCTGGACATGGCGATCTCGTTGGACGGGTTCATCGGTCGCGCCGACCAGATCGATCCCGGGCTCTACGACTGGTATTTCGACCCGCCGGCGTCGAGCCGCCCGGTGATCGACGAACTGGTCGAGACCACGGGCGCGATCGTGCTGGGTCGCGGCGCCTTCGGCATGAGCGAAGATGCCGGCGGCTGGGAGGAGACGCCCTACGACGTCCCGCATTTCGTCGTCACCCATCGCCCGCCACCGACGCCGACCGGCCCGGTCAGGTTCGTGTTCGTCCCGGAAGGGGTGCAGCAGGCGCTCGAACTGGCGCAGGAGGCGGCCGGGGAGCGGTACGTGACCATCGGCGGGGGCGCCGACGTGGCCCGGCAGTTCCTCGCGGCCGGCCTGGTGGACGAGCTGCAGCTGCATGTGGTGCCGGTGCTGCTGGGCGATGGCATCCCGCTGTTCGGCGGAATCACCGTCGATCGTCCGATGCGCAAGATCCGGGTGGTCGACTCGCCGATCGTCACGCACGTCAGGTACCGGTTCGATCCGCGGTGAACTGCGTGGGCGTCGGCGGCCACCCCAGCGTGGGACCATGGGTCGACCGATCGTCTGCGTAGAAAGATTCCTGTGACCTCTGGAAGCCTCGCTGCTCGTGCGCACAGCACGTTCACCCCACCGGAGCTGATCCGGAACTTCTGCATCATCGCGCACATCGACCACGGCAAATCCACCCTGGCCGACCGGATGCTGCAGCTCACCGGGGTGGTCGACGCCCGTGACATGCGCGCGCAGTACCTGGACCGGATGGACATCGAGCGCGAACGCGGCATCACCATCAAGTCACAGGCAGTCCGGCTGCCGTGGGCGGTGCCCGGACCCGACGGTCGGCCGCAGGATCACGTGCTCAACCTGATCGACACCCCCGGCCACGTCGACTTCACCTACGAGGTCTCCCGGTCGTTGGCCGCCTGCGAGGGGGCGGTGCTGCTGGTCGACGCCGCCCAGGGCATCGAGGCGCAGACGCTGGCGAACCTGTACCTGGCGCTGGAGAACGACCTGCACGTCATCCCGGTGCTGAACAAGATCGACCTGCCCGCCGCCCAGCCGGAGCGGTACGCGGAGGAGATCGCGCACATCATCGGCGGTTCGCCGGACGACGTGCTGCGGGTGTCCGGCAAGACCGGGGCCGGCGTCCAGGAACTGCTGGACAAGATCGTCGCGGACATCCCGCCGCCGGTCGGCGACGCCGACGCCCCGGCCAGGGCGATGATCTTCGACTCGGTCTACGACATCTACCGCGGCGTGATCACCTACATCCGGGTGATCGACGGCCGGATCACCCCGCGCGAGCGGATCCAGATGATGTCCACCAGGGCGATCCACGAACTGCTCGAGGTCGGCGTCATCTCGCCCGAACCCATCCCGACCGTCGGCCTGGGGGTGGGCGAGGTCGGCTACCTGATCACCGGGGTGAAGGACGTCCGTCAGTCGAAGGTGGGCGACACCATCACGTCGGCGGCCAAGGGCGCCACCGTCCCACTCGGCGGTTACCGCGAGCCGCGGCCGATGGTCTACTCGGGCCTGTACCCGCTCGACGGGTCGGACTATCCGTTGCTGCGCGACGCGCTGGACAAGTTGCGGCTCAACGACGCCGCGCTGACCTACGAGCCCGAGACCTCGGCGGCGCTCGGTTTCGGTTACCGCTGCGGCTATCTCGGGTTGTTGCACCTGGAGATCACCCGAGACCGGCTCGAACGAGAGTTCGGTCTGGATTTGATCTCCACGGCGCCGAACGTCGTCTACACGATCAAGATGGAGGACGGGGCCGAGCACACCGTCACCAACCCGTCCGACTGGCCGGCCGGCAAGATCGCGTCGATCAGCGAGCCGATCGTCAAGTGCACGATCATCACGCCCAGCGAGTACATCGGCACCATCATGGAGCTGTGCCAGTCCCGGCGAGGTGCGTTGGGCGGCATGGATTATCTGTCCGAGTCGAGGGTCGAACTGCGGTACACCATGCCGCTGGGCGAGATCATCTTCGATTTCTTCGACGCCCTGAAGTCGCGCACCCGCGGCTACGCCTCGCTGGATTACGAGGAGATCGGCATGCAGGCCGCCGACCTGGTGAAGGTGGACATCCTGCTGCAGGGCGAGGCGGTGGACGCGTTCTCGGCCATCGTGCACCGCGACTCCGCCTACGGTTACGGCGTTTCCATGACGGCCAAGCTGCGCGAGCTGATCCCGCGGCAGCAGTTCGAGGTGCCGATCCAGGCCGCCGTCGGATCGAGAGTCATTGCCCGGGAGACGATCCGGGCGATGCGCAAGGACGTGCTCGCCAAGTGCTACGGCGGTGACATCACCCGTAAGCGCAAGCTGCTGGAGAAGCAGAAGGAGGGCAAGAAGCGGATGAAGATGGTCGGCCGGGTCGAGGTACCGCAGGAGGCCTTCATCGCCGCGCTGTCCAACGAGCCTGCCGGCTCGGCAGGCGGCCGGGAGAAGAAGTAGCCGAGTGACCGGCCGCGCCGGCGAGTGGGTCCGCCCGATCAGGGTGCGGCATCGCGGTGCGCGGCCCAATCGATCGGCGGCCGGCTGAGCCCCCGCCGCTCCAGGTACCGCGCGGCAGACCGGCGTGCCCGGTACAGGGTGCGCATCATCTCGAGCGGATTGTCCGGAAACATGTTGGGCAGCAGGCGGTCCGGCCGGAACAGCCACCGACCGTCGGATGTCGACAGCGCGCCGAGGATGCCGAGTTGGCGCTGGTTCGACAGGAGGTCGTCGTGCCGGTGCAGGAGCAGGGATGCCGGTCCGGAAGCAAGGTCCAGGCCGCCCTGGACGACGAAACCGCCCGCTGCCTGGTCGGCGTGCAGCCGGACCCGTTGCAGAATCGGTGGCTCGTCCGCACCTGCCGTGGCCAGCACCGCGCTGGAGAAACCGGGCAACTCCCGGCACGCCCGGGCGAACGCGCCGTCCCCGGACCGGCCGATCCGCGGCGCCGTCATCGGGCCGGCCGGGGCCTCCCGCGGTGTCCGGGTGACCTCGAGCGGTGTCACGGTGATCACCAGACGCAGGTAGTACCAATCGAAGAGCCATCGCCCGAGGGCGTTCGTGACGTATCCGCGCGACGAGGGTTGCCGCTCGGCCAGCCGCCGCCAGTACTCGGTCAATCCCTGCGTCCCGGTGTGGATCTCCTGCGGGCAGGTCGCGGTGCCGCGCACCAGGACCAGCGGCAGGTCGGTGCGGCCGGATCCTGTCGGATCGGAGAACAGCAGTGCCACCCGCGGATCCCGGCGGATGTTGAAGGCCTTCTGCGGGAAGGAGATCGACGTGGTCAGGATGATCCGGTCCGCGTCCGGGCTCACCGTGCAGACGGTCGGCCAGGTGATGGGTACGCCGCTTCGCGACACGGTGGCGAGTTCACAGGTGCGGTAGGCATCGATGGCATCCCGCAGGTCGTGGAGTCCGGCGGCGGCAGTGGTCGGTTCGGTCATGGGCAGATAGTGGGCCGCCGGTCTCAAGGAAATCTGAAGCCCGCGAAGCGGCGGCGACCGGATCCGGCCAAGCCGGCGCCAAGACCACGCCAAGACCTCGAGCGCACGGTGGGCGACAGCGGGCGGCCACCGGCTGCCACCGATTCCAGGAGCGCGACCATGACCATTGCCGCACCCGACGTCCCGCAGATCGTCCTGCCCGGGCAGGCGGCGGCGCCACCCGGACCGTGCGACCTGCTGCCGATGTACGTGATGCACCACGCGTTTCGCCGGGATCTGGAGGTGTTCGGCGTGGCCGTTGCTGCCACCCCGGTCACCGATCGGGCCGCCTGGCGGGCACTGGCCGCGCGATGGAACCGGTTTGCTCGGGTGCTGCACCATCACCACACCGGCGAGGACGAGATTCTCTGGCCGCTGTTGCTGACCCGGGTCGACGCCGCTGGGGACACGCCGGGCCGGGTCTGGCTCGAGGCGATGGAGGCCGAGCACGAGCGAGATCGACCCGCTGCTGACCGGCTGCGCGGCCGGTTTCGCCCGGCTCGCCGACCAGCCGGACGACGACATGCGGGCGGCCCTCGCGGTGCGGGTGTCGGCAACCGCCGAACGGTTGGGCCAGCACCTGGGGCACGAGGAGACCCATGCGATGGCGCTGTTGCAGGCGAACCTCGCGCCGGCGGAGTGGGACGCCATGCACACCGAGTTCGGCAAAGGGTATTCGTTGGGGGACAGTGTTTTTGCGGCATCCTGGGTGCTCGACGGGCTGCCCGATGACGCCCGACGGAAGGTCCTGGCGTTCTTCGGCGCTCCGTTGGCGATCTGCTGGCGGCTGTTCCTCCGCCGACCCCACCGGTGGCGCGAACGCCGCATCTTCCGCTATACCCGGGGCCGCGTTGCGGTGGGTGCCTGACATGGCCCGCCGGATGCTCCCCACGCTGTTGGTCGTGCTCCTGGTCACCGACCTTGTCGGTGGGCTACTGGACATCGGCGCCGGTCGTTCGGACTGGGGCTCCGCGTGGGGGCCCGGCGCGACCCTGTGTGCCCCGCTGCCGATGATGGCGTTCCAGGTGGTCGCGGTGGTGGTCGCGGTGCGATCGGCGGGCCGGTCCGGTCGGATCGCGGCGGGCTTGCTCGCCGCCGCGTGCCTGGTGTCAGTCGCCTCTGGCTTCTTCGACGGCCAGCTGGCCCGCGCCGATCTCGCCCCCGTCGAGGTCGCCTTCCAGGTGTGGCTGCTGCTGGTCACCGGAACTCTCGGCGCGGCCGCGCTCGTTCGATCGGTGGGTCGGCGCGGGAGTCAGAAGCCGAACCGGTCGCGGAGATCGGACAACCAGCCGGAGACCACCGGCATCCGCCACTCCGAGCACAACCGGCCGGCGTCGTCGGCATGTCCGGTCGCCAGGTCCTTCTCGCCGACCGCGGCGGCCGCCAGCGCGAGGAACGAGTCGACGGGCCCCAGCGGAGGACCGGTGCCCGCCGCGGCGATCCGGCCCGCCCACGGACGGAGGACCGGGTAGACGGCGGCGGCAAGGTCGCGTCTACCCAGCAGCAGGGCCGCTTCGGCCAGGATCGACAGGTCGAACGTGGCCTCGAAGCTGGTCGTGGACAACGGCCATTCCGGCCACCCGTCGAGCCGCTGCGCGGCGGTGTCGAGCCGGCCGCTCCGCACCAGCGCGAGCATGACGACGGTCTCGACGTCCGTCTGTCCGATGGCCTCGAGGCCGGAGAACAAGTCGAGCATGACCTCGGGGTGCCCCCGCCACAGCTGCACGAAGGCACGGGTGGCCATCACCGTTTCGGCGAAGAACGGGAACGAGGCGTGGATGGTGCGCCGCAGGGTGTCGTCCAGGAGCGCTTCGGCCTCGTCGAACTCGTCCCTCCAGGGCCAGCCACGACGCCTGATGGGCACCCAACATCACCTGCAACATCCGCAGGCCATGCCGCTCGACGTGCTCCTGGGCCTGACGGACGACGACCCGCCGCTCGGCGATCCGGCCGGCCTCGCCCGCGAGGACCACGCTCCAGAACAGGCCCACCGCTTCGCCTTCCGGGTCGCCTGTCGCGCGCGAGCAGGCGAGCGCCTCCTGCACCAACTCGAGTCGGCGATCGAGCGTGGCCGGTTGATACAGCGCGAGCGCGAGGGTGTGGCAGGCAGCGGCCTGTAACTCTGGATCGGCCAGCCGACGGGCCATCGCGAACCCGCGCTCCGCGTAGGCCACCCGCTCGGCCGGATGGTGGTCGCCGCCGGTGTCGGTCAGGGACCAGAACAGCTCCCGGGACAGCGCGAGGAAGACGCGGCAGCGAAGCGCGCTGTCCTCGCCGGGTAGGTCCCGTGCCGCCGTCTGCAACGCCTGCACGGTGACCGGGTCCTGGGTGCCTTCCGGCACGTTCGACCACAAACCACCCTCGGCGGCCGCGATCGCCGCAACCGTGAGGCGCTCGAGATCACCCAGCAGCGAGGCGATCTCGATCGCCTCGCTGGTCGCGGCGCGTTGTCCTTCGTTGTCCGCCGCGGCTCGGCAGGCCCGCGCCCTTGCCAGCAGCAGGTCGTAGCGATCGATCGGACCGGCCGCCGGATCCGACGATTGTGCGGTCAGCGCGGCTGCCAGCAGGTCGGCCGCCTCCTCGTGCGCGGCCAGCCCGGTGGCGTAGCCGGCCGCGGCGACGGCCGCCCGCCAGGTCTGGGCGGTATGCGCCGGACCGGCACGGAACCAGTGCCAGGCCAGCTCCGCCAGCTGACGGCCCGACCCGTCGTCGGACTCGACCAACGCCCGCGCGACGGCGGCGTGCCGGCGCTGCCGCCGTAGTGGAGAGTCGGCAGACTCGACCGCCTCTCGGACGAGGTCGTGCGCGAACCGTAGTTCGCCGTCCGCCGTGACGGTGAGCAGCCCGGCGTCCACGGCGGGCTCCAAGGCATCGAGCGCGTCATCGATGGAGCTGCCGTCCAGCCGGGCGAGCAGCTCGGGATCGACGGTGCGGCCGAGCGTGGCGGCGGAGCTCAGCACTGCCCTGGTGACTGCGGGAAGGCGGCCCACCCGTGCCGTGATCACGTCGCCGATCGCGGCCGGCACGGCGTTGGGCCTCGTCCCCGGACCGGTTGGCCCGCAACAGCTCCAGCACGAAGAACGGATTCCCGCCGGTGCGTTCCCGCAGGGCAGTGGCCGCTCCGGCGTCCAGGGCGGGTACATCGGTCGCGGTGACGAGCTCGCCGATGGCGTCGACGGTCAACCCCGAAAGCTCGAGTCGTAGCGCGTGCCGGCGGGCAAGGGTCTCGCCGTAGTCGGCGAGCGCGCCGGACGGGATCGGGTGGGTCCGGCGGGTCACCACGATCACCAGCCGACGCGCGGTCGACCGTCTCGGTGACGTGCCGCAGGAGCCGCAGCGTCGACGGGTCGGCCCAGTGCAGGTCGTCCAGGATCAGCATCCTGGGGTGCCGCGCCGGCCGCAGCGGACAGCGCCCGGGCGACCCCGTCGAATTGCGCGAACCGATCCGAGCGGTGAGCGATCGGTGTGCTTGCTGCCGCGGCGTCGGACGGGAGTTCCTGCGGCTCGAGCAGGCCCGCCGGATCGGCTGATTCGACGTCTGCGCCGTCGTCGTCTGCAGGGTCGTCGGACAACGAGCGCAGCAGCATCGACCACGGCCACAGCGGTGGCGCACCCTCGTCGGACGAGCACCGTCCGAGGTGCACGCGGAAGCCGCGCTCCATCGCTCGTTCGGCGAATTCCTCGGCCAGCCGGGTCTTTCCCATGCCCGGTTCGCCGATCAGCACGGCAGAACGGGCCGACCCGTCGGCGGCCTCGTCGAGCAGTCCCAGCAGGGCCGCGAGCTGGTCGCCGCGACCGACGAATGGTGTGCCGACAGCGGCGGCCGGCCGATCGGGGCCACTCGGTGCGGTGGTCGGCGCGGCGATCGATGTCCGGGCGGTGGTGGCCGCGGGGGCAGTCTCGATGCCACTGCTGATGCCGGCCTGCGGTTGTCGGGCAGACGTCGGTCCGGTCACCTGGTCGATGTCCTGGCGGAGCACCGCGACCTCGAGGTCGCGGATGAGCGGGCTCGGGTCGATGCCGAGCTCGGTGTCGAGCGACACCCGAACGGTGCGCAGCGCCTGCAGGGCGTCGCCCTGCCGGCCGGCCCGTGCCAGGGCGAGAGCGAACAACGCCCACAGGTCCTCCCGCAGAGGGTGGTCTCCCGCGATCGGACCCAGCTCGGCGGCGACCGCTCCGGCCCGGCCGAGCGCCAGCTGCATTCGGGCCCGATCGGTCACAGCGGTCAACCGCAGGTCCTGCAGCCGGGTGCGTTCGGCCGCCACCGCCGCCCGGTTCTCGTCGAGGTCCGCGTACGGGCTGCCACGCCACCAGGCGAGCGCCTGTGCCAGCTGGTCCGCGGATCCGTCCAACTCGCTCGCGGTCAACTCCGCCGGAACGGCCATCAACACGCGGTCACCGAGCTGCCTGCGCACGCGGCCGGCCAGTGCTGAGAACCGTTGTGCATCAACGGTATCGGGGTCGATCCGCAGCTCGTAGCCAGTCGCAGAGGTGAGCAGGACGCTGGGCTTGGAGCGGGCCGGACGGTTCGGTTCCAGCGCTCTGCGCAGCATGGCGACATAGGTGTGCACCGAGGCCGTCACCGCCACGGGTGGGCGGTCTCCCCAGACCAGGTCGACCAGGGTGTCGGTGGGGACCGAGCGATTGGCATGAAGGGTCAGCGCAGCCAGCAGGGCGCGCTGCTTGGGCGACCCGAGATCCTGCTCGGCCGTCTCGTGCCGCAGCCAGACAGGCCCGAGCACACCGATCCGCATGGCCGGAGTCTAGGAGCCACCGACGGTGTGACCCGCGGACCCGGCAACCAGTAGCGAGGACGATCGTCGACAATGGTCCGGCGAGAAGTTCCGAAGGCAGGATGGCCGCGTGGAGGAACCGCCGATGACCACCGAGAGCCCTTGGCAGATCGACCAACTCGATCTGGAAGGATATCTGGCCCGACTGCAGCTCAGCGGTGCCGCGGGTGGCCCGACGTCGCGGGCGGCCCTGGACGCACTGCACGAGGCCCACGTGCGGGCGTTCACCTTCGACAACATCGACGTCCTGCTGGACCGGCACCCTGGCGTCGACCTGGCAGCGGTCCAGGCCAAGTTCGTCGGCCGCGGTCGCGGCGGGTACTGCTTCGAGCACGGCACGTTGTTCGCGGCGGCCCTGGAGCGGCTCGGGTATCAGGTGGAGCGTCGGTTGGGTCGGGTGGGCGATCCGTTGCTGGCCGCCCGGACGCACACCGTCGTGGTGGTGACGGTGGACGGTGAGCGCCTGCTGGCCGACCCCGGTTTCGGCTTCAGCCTGCTCCGGCCGATTCCATTGGCGGACGGGGCCACCGACGAGCACGGAGGTTGGGCCTACCGGCTGCGAGCAGGTACCGGTGGGCAACGGCCGCGGCTGGGCGCTGCATCGCGGTCGTGACGGAGGCTGGGAACTGATGCACACCCACGACGAGCTCCCGGTCCGTCCGGTGGATCTCCGCTCCGGCCACCACTTCACCAGCACCTACCCGACGAGCCACTTCCGACACATGTTGATCCTCACCCGTCATCTCCCGGACCGGCACGTGACCGTGACGCACGAGGCGGTGACCGTCCGTCGGCCGGGCGAGCCAACGGAGCACCGGCCGTTGCGCGCCGGCGAGCTGCCGGAACTGCTTGATCTGCTGGATGTTCCGCTGATCGATGATGAGCGTGACGTGCTGCTCCGGCGGGTGCGGGAGCTGTCTCGACAGTCGGGGTAGGCAGGGCGGACCGCCGGCGATCGACGTCGAAGAGGTGGGCCTAGGCCCCCGGTGGTTGGCTGCCTGAACCCGTGGTCGGCGCCGATCCCACGGCGAACCATGAGGTGATGAGCACCGACTACGCCTGGGCCGTCGCGCCGGAATCACCGCAACCGTCCCGACCGGCCCGACCCCGCGCACCGGGCTGCTCTCGCCCCGCTCCTGGGCCGAATTGCTCTATGCGGTGCTGGATCTCGCGCCGGCGATCGCGTTCTTCGTGACGATCGTGACCCTGCTGTCCGTCGGCCTCGGACTGGCGATCATCTACGTCGGAGTACCGATTCTGGCCGTCGGGCTGATGGTTGCCCGGCTCGGCGGGCTGGTGCAACGCTCCCTCGCGCTCGCCCTGCTTGATCTGCCCAGTGTGGCGCCGGCCTGGGCGCGTCCGCGGCGGCCCGGCCCGATCAGCGCCCTCGGCTCGGTACTCCGCGACCCGGCCGGCTGGCGGGCGGTCGCCTATTTCGTGATCAAGATCGTGCTGGCGCCGGCGACCTTCGCGATGGCGATCGGCCTGTACGCCTACGGGTTGGGCGCCCTCAGCTATCCGGTCTGGCGTCAGTACCTCCCGCTGCAGGAGGCATCGGACGGCTCACTGCACCGCGGCGCCCAGTGGTGGCCGGACTTCTTCATCGACGGCTGGGCCAGCATGGCGGTGTTGGCAGCGATCGGGATGGGCGTGTTGTGGTGCGCTCCACGCATCATGTCCTTCCTCACCACCATCGACCGGGTGCTGATCGGCGCCCTGCTCTCCGGCCCGCCGACTGCCGTCGGTCGGTAGTGACCCGTCCGACGTGCCCGTGACCGCACGAGGTGCAGGATGGCGGCGTGGCCACCATCGACCGAGGAGCACTCGTGACGGCACCGTCTTCCGCCCTGACTGCCGTGCTGTCAACGGTTCCTGTCCCGCCAGGCGCGCGGATCACCACCGGTCCGGTTGACTACGCGCTGGACGGCACGGCGCTGCAGGGCTACCTCGCCGTCGATGAGGCATCGACGCAGCGGCGCCCCGGGGTGCTGGTGATCCACGACTGGTTGGGGGTCGGTGACTACGTGCAGGTTCGGGCGCAGATGCTCGCCCGGCTCGGGTATGTGGCGCTGGCCGCCGACATCTACGGAGCCGGGCTCCGGCCGACCATGCAGGAGGCGGCCGGCGTCGCCAAGCGGTTCTACGCCGATGCGGCACTGGTCAGGGCGCGCGCGGCCGCCGGGTTGGCCGAACTCCGCGACCACCCGTTGGTCGATCCGGCCAGAATCGCGGTGATCGGCTACTGCTTCGGCGGTTTCGCGGCGCTGGAGCTCGCCCGCAGTGGCGCCGAGGTGGCCGGCGTCGTCACCTTCCACGGTGCGCTCAGCACTCCGAGCCCGCAGTGACGCCGCCAACATCAGGGGCAAGGTGCTGGTGCTCGCCGGCGCTGCCGACCCGGTGGTGCCCGACGACCAGGTTCGCGAGTTCGAGGACGCCATGCGGGCAGCGCCCGACGTGGATTGGCAACTGGTGCACTACAGCGGTGCCATGCACGCCTTCACCCAGCCGGACGTCAACACGCCCGATCACGGGGCCGCCTACCAGCCGGCTGCGGACCGCCGGTCGTGGGTGGCCATGCGGTCCTTCTTCGACGAGATCTTCGGCTGAGGCTCAGATCGGCTCGCTCCAACGCGTCATACGACGGTGTCGATCCAGACGGTGTCGAACAGCGGACCCCTGGGAATCGGGGCCGACCGGGACCCGGACAACTCTGCCCTTGACTTGGTGGATTTCCGGGACCAGCGCCGACGACGGCCGGATCTCCGCGGCTGCCAATCCGCGAACAACTGGGCGCGACGATCGCTGATCTGCCCGGACAGCGATGGATCGATGAATCCGTGGCTCGGCGACATGGTGCCCTCGGCTCCTGGTCGGATCGGTCTGATGAACCGAGCCAACCGGTGTCGATCTGGGCATCACATCGGTCGAGCTGCCCAACTTGCCGGGTCGGCCGATGTCGTCAAGATTCCCAACTGGCGGGCGCGGGTGGTGGCGCGGGCCCTGGTCGGAACGGCCAGCTTTGCGGAGAACAGCAGAGACGTGGTGCGCGACAGTCTTTTCCGACAGCACCAACCGGTCCGCGATCTCGGCGTTGCGCAGGCCTTCTCCGAGCAGTTCGAGGACCTCGAGTTCCCGGGCCGTGAGTCCCTGCGCATCACCGTTGACGGGCCGGGGTCCGCGGGGAACCGGGACGCCGCGTCGTAGCCACTCACGCTGCGCCGCCTGCAATGTCGCCGTGGCACCCAGCGCGGTCAGCAGAGCGTGCGCGACTCGACGATCGGCCGGATCGTCCGATCGGGTCAGGCAGATGGCACGCCAGAACGGGTTGCCGTGTCGCTCCCACGCATCGGCGGCCGGACGCCACTGTCCGCCGAGCATCAGGTCGAACGGCTGGGACGCGCTGTGCAGCGGTCGATCAGGCTGCCCGGAGAGCATCGACCACCACCCGAGTTCCCCGATCCACCAGCCGTGGTCACAGGTCGCGACCCGGGACCGGACCCGGTCGATCTCGGCGCGAAGGGTGGACAACCGATCCAGGGTCCAGGCGGCCTCGGCGCGGGCGCAGGTCACCGGTACGCGATTCTGTGGGTCCTCCATCCGGGTGGCCAAGGCATGCGCTTCGTCCAGATGTGCTGCTGCTTCAGGACTTCCACGACGCATCCCGATCAGGCCGCTGACCCACAACGCGGTCACCCGGATCACGGCGGAGCCGTGGCGGTTGTCGAGGATCCGATCGCACCGCTGCAGGCTGGAATCCCAGTCCCCGGAGGCGAGGTCGGCGACCGCCGCCTCGGATTCCAGACTGAGCAGCCAGACGTCGAGATCGCGCTCCGTGCAATAGGCAATGCCCGCGTCGAGGTGGACCCGCGCGGCATCGAGGGACTGATTGCTGACCCCGATCGATGCGAGGTTGGTGAAGGCCCTCGCGACGTGTTCCTGTTCGTCGCGTCGAAGTGCGAGATCCAAGCTGGCCTCCAGCAGCGCTCGACCCTCCGCCAGCCGCCCGGCGCAACCGATGGCGGTGCCGACATTGTTCTGCGCGTGCATCAGAACGTCGTCCGCACCCAGTTCGGAGGCCAGGGCGATGGCCCGATTTCCCCAACCGGCGGCGGAATCGGCGTCCCCCGCCAGCATGGACAGCTGAGACATGTTGCTGTAGGCCATGGCCAGCTCGCGTCCGGCAGGGAGTGCCTCCAGCGCGCGCACGGCTCGCTCGCCCCATTCGTGCGCCTCGACGGTTCGCCCGAGCATCCAGCTGATCCTGGACATCCAGCGCATCGACGTCCCGAGCTTGCGTGTGTCACCCGCATGCAGGCGCAGATCGACTGCCAGCTGCCGACTCTCGATGGCCGCCAGCTGCCGGTCGGTCAGGTAGCACTCGTAGGACAGAGCGTCCAGCAGGTCGGCCTGTTCCTCGTCGGGAAGTGCCCGGCGGTGCCGGACGGCCGCCCGAAGATGGTGCACGGCTTCGACGTGGGCGCCCAACTCGCCGGCCCGCCTGGCAGCTCGCGGAGCGTGCGCGAGCACGGCGGCGGCGTTCCCCGCGCGTTCGGCAAGTGCGGCGAGCAGTCGATCGTCGGTGCTGCCGTTGTGCTGCAGCCAGGTGAGCGCGCGGGCGGCCAATACCGAACCGGTGGCCGCCGGCACTGCGCGCTCGAACGTCTCCCGAGCCAGATCGTGGCGGAACGCGAGGCGATCACCGTCCCTGATCAGCAGCCCACCATCGAGGCACTCGTCGAGTCCACCCGCGGGCGCGGCGGCCGCATGGATCACCAGCGCGAACGGGGCGCCGTCACCGCAGATCGCGGCGGAGTCCAGGATGGCCCGACCGGCCGCCGTCAACCGGGATGCCCTGGCCAGCAACATGTCCCGCACGCCGACGGGGATCACCTCCAGGCCGGCCTCGAGGACCTCACCGATAAAGAAGGGGTTCCCGCTGGTCCGATCGGACAGTGCCGCCGCGTTGATCGGAGATCGGGCAGCGCGCACCCATTGGGCGACCGCGGTCGCCGAGAGGGCCGGAACCTCCAGTCGGGTCGTCGTGGCGGACGAGGAAAGGTCCCCGAGGACGGACGTCAACGGATGGTTCGCGCCGACGGCATCGCTGCGATAGGAGAGGACCACCAGCAGCGGCAGCTGCTCCAGACGCCTGCCCAGATATCGGAGGAAATCCAGGGTGGCCTGGTCCGCCCAATGAACATCCTCGATGACCAGCAGTGTCAGTCGATCGCCGAGCACGGAGCGGAACCCGCGGAACAGGTCGAGCCGATCCGGGGATCCGTGATGCCAACCCTCGAACTGCCGGCCGAGGGCGTCGGCGACATCGTCGAGCGGCCCCATCGGACGCGCGGGCAGAACCCCGTCACACACCCCGATCAGCACTCTGACGCCGGAGGAATCCTCGATGAACTGCCGGATGAGCGAACTCTTGCCGATGCCGGCTTCTCCACTCAGCGCGACGAGTCGCCCGTGACCCGCTCCGGCCTCCGTTAGGCAGGCGCGAAGAGCAGAGAGCAGGGTTTCTCGCTCGAAGAGCACCCGACCATCGAATACCGGCCGTCGACGGGGCGCAACGAGGTTCACCCCTCGATCGACTGTCTGATCATCGAATCCGGTGGCAACTCGGTCCCGCGTGCGGGTCGACCGAGACCGCGCAGCCCGCCGGACACCGCCGCCAACGCGGCGGCCAGCACGCAGCCGCCGCCGATCATGGCGAACCCGACCGCGGGGCCGAACGCGTCGACCAGCGGTCCGAAGGCCAACAGACCGAGCGGACCTGCCGCCAGCGCCAGAGCCGTGTAGCTGCCGATCACCCTGCCCCGCAACCGCTCCGGGGTCCGTGACTGGATGATCACGGCGCAGACCGGATTGATCGGCCCAGTGACGATCCCGGCGACGAGCGCCAACCCGATCATCACGCCGGTGGCCGGCAGCAGCGCAAAGGCACCGAGCGAGCATCCGGCAAGGGCAAGCGCACCGACCAACGTCGCCCTGGTCGGCAGATGGTGGGCGATCGCGCCGTAGCCGAGCGCACCGGCGATGCCGCCGCCGGCGTAGGCGGCCAGGATCGCACCGAACGCCGCGACCTGGCCCGTTTCCTGCAGATGGGCGTTGAGCACCACCGTTTCGAACGGGAGGATGAACACCCAGATCACTGCCGCGACCAGGGTGACCGCCCGCAACGTGCGGTCCCGCAGGACGTAGACCAGACCCTCCTTGACCGAGCGCAAGTACGGCTCGGGGTGCGGGGCAGGCGAGAGATGGGTCGGAATCGTCACGGCGGTGACCACCAGCGCGAGCCCGAAGAGCACCACCGACGTCCACAGCGTCCCGAAGCCGCCGACCAGCAACAGCAACAGGCCCGCGAGGGCCGGTCCGGCCAGGTAACCGATGCCCTCCGCGGCCTCGCCCCACGCATTCATCTTGGCCAGCGGCTTCCCGGCGTGCCGGGCGACATCGGGCCGCAGCGATTCCCGCGCCGCTGCCCCTGGACTGTCGAACACCGCGCCCAGTGCGACCAGGACGAGCAGCAGCGGAATGCCCAACCCGATCGTCGACTCGGCGATCGGGATCGCCGCCACCGCCAGCGCGCTGAACGCATCGGCGATCATGCTGCACGTCCGTTTGCCGATCCGGTCGATCAACGCCCCGCCGAACACCGCGGAGAAGACGATGGGCGCGATCGCCGCCGCGCCCGCCAGGCCGGCCAGCGCCGCGCTGCCCGTTCGCTCCAGCACCAACCACGGCACGGCGATGGCCACCACACTGTTCGCCGTCACCGAGAGGGCGGTGGCGGTCAGCACGCCGACCAGCGGAATCAGTCGCCGGATCGGGGTGCCCATGGCACAACGGTAGATCGACGGCACCCACCATCACGGGAGCGGTCGTCCGATCCGAGCGTGGTCGGTCGACGGCACCGGCGGCTAGCCTGGGCAGGTGATCTGGCAGACCGTCCTCGACGTCATCGACGCGATCGAGTCGTGGATCGTCGGCCAGGGGTACTGGACCCAGGTAGTGCTGCTGCTGGCCGTACTCGGCCCGCTCTGCTATCTGCTCGCCGGACTGATCGATCGGTTGGTCGAGGCCGTGCTGGCCTGGCACAGCCGGCGCGACCAAGTGGCTGCGGGCCCGCGCAACACCGCCCCTGACCCCCGCAGCCCCGCCGCCGACCCGGCAGAGGTCGGTCGGTGAGCCGTCGGCCGCTGCCGGTGCTCACCCGCCGTTGGATGACCATCGCCCTGGTCGCCATGATGATCGTGGCGGTCATCGTCGCGGTCACCCGCTGAGCGACGTCGCGGTCACCCGCTGAGGGACACCCACTCGGCGGGCCGTTTCTCGGCGAACGCGCGGGCGCCTTCTTTGGCCTCATCGGTGGCGAACTGGGCGGCGGAGATCTGCAGCAACTCCGCGTACCGGCTGTCCGAGTCGTCGACGCCACGTCCCAGCAGCGCCTTCGTCCCGGCCAGTGCGTGCGGTCCGCCCGACTGCAGCGCGCGGACGAAGCGGGCGACAACGGCGTCGACATCGTCGTCGACCGCGTTCACCAACCCGATCTGCAGCGCCCGCTCGGCGCCGAACACCTCACCGGTCAGGAAGAGTTCCCGGGCGGCGGCGGGCGCCACCCGGTGCAACACCGGAACGCTCAGCACCGCGGGGATCACCCCCACCCTGACCTCGGAGAACGCAAACGTCGCCGTGGGCGCGGCGACCACGATGTCGGAGGCGGCGAGCAACCCGATCCCGCCCGCGCGGGCCGGACCCCTGACGGCGGCGACCACCGGCTTGGGACAGCCGGAGATCAGCTGCAGGATCGCCGGCAGCTCGCGGACCCCCTCGCGGCCGGGCGCGGCAACGGCCTCCTCCTTCAGATCCATACCGGAGCAGAACACCGGCCCGTCGTGGCCCAGTACCACCACCCGTGCCGCCGGATCCGCTGCCGCCACCGTCAGCGCCGTGGTCAGCGCGGACCGGACGGCGGCGGACAGCGCGTTCCGATTGGCCGGCGAGTTCAGGGTGATCGTGGCGACCCCGCCGGCGACCTCGAAACGGACGAGTTCGGCCGCCGGCCCACCTGGGGTTGGCTCCGTCACTGACAGATCGGCCATCGGGTCCTCCGGACTGGGTCAGACTGAACGGGTGCCATCCACCTTGCCGCAGGGCGATCCGGTACCCGCCGACGGGTCGCTGCCGGATCAGGCGTACGCCGGGATGGCCGGGCGCAGCCTCTCGTTCTACCTGCACGTGCCGTTCTGCGCGACGCGCTGCGGGTATTGCGACTTCAACACCTACACGGCGGGCGAGCTGGGTTCGGCGGCGTCCCCGGATTCCTGGTTGGCCGCCGCGCTCGCCGAGATCGACCTGGCGGCAAAGGTTCTGCACGAGGGCGGCGACCGGCGCGCGGTCTCGACGGTGTTCGTCGGTGGCGGCACACCCTCCCTGGTCGGTGCCAGCCGATTGACCCGGTTGCTCGACGCCGTGCGGGAGCGGTTCGGCCTGGCGCCCGACGCCGAGGTGACGACCGAGGCCAACCCGGAGTCGACGGACCCCGAGCTGCTGGCCGGGTTGCACGCCGCCGGCTACACCAGGCTGTCGCTGGGAATGCAGTCCACCTCGCCGCGGGTGCTGCAGATCCTGGACCGCACCCACACCGCGGGCCGCGCCCTCGACGTCGTCAGCTGGGCCAAAGATGCCGGTTTCGAGCACGTCAACCTCGACCTGATCTACGGCACGCCGGGGGAGAGCGACGCGGAGTTCGGCCGGTCGCTGGACGCGGCGATCGGCAGCGGCGTCGACCATGTGTCGGCCTACTCGCTGATCGTCGAGCCGGGCACCCGGCTGGCCCGCCAGGTGCGCACCGGCGCCCTGCCGATGACCGACGACGACGTGCTCGCCGATCGGTATCTGCAGGCTGACCGGATCCTGACGGCGGCCGGGTTCTCCTGGTACGAGGTCTCGAACTGGGCGACGGACGAGTCGGCCCGCTGCCGGCACAATCTGGCGTACTGGTCGGGCGACGACTGGTGGGGGATCGGGCCGGGCGCGCACTCGCACGTCGGCGGCGTCCGCTGGTGGAACATCAAGCACCCGGCGGCGTATGCGGCCGCGCTGGCCGGTGGCGCGAGCCCCGGTCAGGCCCGCGAGGTACTCGGCCCGGATGCGCGACGGCTGGAGGACATCCTGCTCCGGTTGCGGTTGGTCGACGGGCTGGACACCGACCTGCTCGATCCGATCGGCCGACGGGAAGCCGCTGCGGCGGCTGCCGACGGACTGCTGGCTGCCGACCTGCTCAGCCAGGGACGGGCCGTGCTGACCCTGCAGGGCCGGCTCTTGGCCGACGGTCTGGCGCTCCGGTTGGCGGACTGACCGAATCTGGTCGGCTCTGTGGAGCCTCGTGAGTCAGCCGCGGGACGCCGATCGCCGCGCCGTCGTCGGCGTCGGGGGCGGCTGGTGGCCGGGGACCGGGTCGGCCTCGAGATCGACCTCGCCCGCGCCCGCGCGCAACGCGTCCAGGTTCAGGATCCGGACGTGGATCACGGTCCGCTGCTGCAGGGCAGCCCGCAGTGCCCGGTGCAGGCCGTCCTCCAGGTAGATCTGGCCCTCCCAGCAGCACCGCGTGCCCGAACAGGTCGCCGTAGAAGGTGGAGTCCTCGTCCAGCAGCGCGTCCAGCCGGAGTTCACGCTTGGTGGTGATCAGCTCGTCCATCCGGATCTGCCGCGGCGGGATCCGGGCCCAGTCCCGCATCGACAGGCCGTGCTCGGGGTAGGGCCGCCCCTCGCGCACGTCCTTGAAGATCATCGACGGCCTTCCGTTTCGGTTTCCGCCCCGCCAGCGTATCGGCCGACCCATCGACGTCATCGCCTGGTGCGTTCGCGTCGGGCCGATCGGCAAGCCACCGATGGACCCCGGTCGGCGATTACACTTGGCAGGCGGGTGCCTGGAGTGCCAGTGCCCGCGTACCCGGGAGGTGATCATGTCGGCGGACGACAGACGTTTCGAAGTCCTCCGCGCGATCGTCTCCGACTACGTGGCCACCCGTGAGCCGGTCGGTTCCAAATCCCTGGTCGACCGTCACCAACTCGGCGTCTCGCCGGCGACCATCCGTAACGACATGGCCGTCCTGGAGGACGAGGGGTACATCGCGCAGCCGCACACGTCCGCCGGCCGGATCCCCACCGACAAGGGTTACCGGATGTTCGTCGACCGGTTGTCGCAGGTCAAGCCGCTGTCCGCCGGCGAGCGCAAGGCGATCCAGGCGTTCCTGTCCGAGGCGGTCGACCTCGACGACGTGCTGCGCCGGTCCGTCCGGCTGCTCGCCCAGCTGACCCGTCAGGTCGCGGTGGTGCAGTATCCGACGCTCGCCCGCTCACTGGTCCGGCACGTCGAGGCGGTCGCACTGGATCAGCGCCGGTTGCTGCTCGTCGTCATCACCGACACCGGCCGGGTCGAACAACGCCTCGTCGAACTCGACACCGACATCACCGACGATGCCCTGACGACGCTGCGGTCGCTGCTCGCGTCCCAGGTGTCCGGACGGCGGCTCGCCGATGCCGCCACGGCGGTCTCCAACCTCGCCGCCGTGGCCGATCCGAACGTCCGGCACGTGCTGGTGCCGTCGGTCAGCGTGCTGCTCGACGCGCTCGTCGAGCACCCGGAGGAGCGGCTGGTGCTGTCCGGCACCTCGCACGCCACCGGGGCGTGGGCCGACCAGCCGGCCAGCCTGCACGGGGTGCTGGAGGCCCTGGACGAGCAGGTGACGTTGCTCAAGTTGCTGGCCGCACTGGAGAGCCCGGATGCCGTGATGGTGTCGATCGGCCGGGAGAACGTCGACGTCAATCTGTCGACATCGGCGCTGGTCTCGGCCGGTTACGGCAGCGGCAGCACGTTGATGGGCGGGCTCGCCGTGGTCGGGCCGACCCGGATGGACTATCCGGGCACCATGGCCGCGGTCCGCGCGGTTGCCCGCTATGTCGGAGAGATCGTCTCCGGTCGGTGACAATCTTCAGTGCGTGCGCGTTTTTCATCGCGTGCAGGTTCGCGCCGGAGCGCGAACGGTAAGTCGGCAGTGACAGCATCCGCGCGGCGGATGCCTGAGCAGGGTGCGGGCCTGGCCCGCAGGGAAGGCAACTGGTGCAGAGGGTGGCACGGGACTATTACGGACTGCTCGGCGTGGCCAAGGGCGCGTCGGCGGACGAGATCAAGCGGGCGTACCGCAAATTGGCGCGGGAACTGCATCCCGACGTCAACCCTGATCCGGCTGCCCAGCAGAAGTTCAAGGAGGTCACCGCGGCCTACGAGGTGCTCTCCGACCCCGCCAAGCGGCAGGTGGTCGACCTCGGTGGCGACCCACTCGGTGGCTGGCCGCTGGCGGCGGCGGCGCCGGTGGCATGGGCGACCCCTTCGGCGGGCATGGGCCTCGGCGACATCATGGACGCCTTCTTCGGCGGCGGCGGCGGCGCGCGGTCCCGCGGTCCCCGATCCCGGGTCCGGCAGGGTGACGACGCGCTGATCCCGATCGAGCTCACCCTCGAGGAATGTGCGACCGGTGTCGCCAAGGATCTGGCGGTCGACACGGCCACGCTGTGCTCGGTCTGCCACGGCAACGGCTGCGCCGAGGGCACCGGCCCGGCGACCTGCGACATGTGCAAGGGCTCGGGCGAGGTGCAGCAGATCCAGCGTTCGCTGCTCGGCCAGGTGGTGACCTCCCGGCCGTGCCCGGTCTGCCGCGGCTTCGGCGAGGTCATCCCCGACCCGTGCCGGCAGTGCAACGGCGAGGGTCGGGTCCGGGCCAGGCGGACCGTGCGGGCGAACATCCCGGCCGGTGTCGGCGACGGCATCCGGGTCCGGCTGGCCGGCCAGGGTGAGGTCGGCCCCGGCGGCGGCGCCCCCGGCGACCTGTACGTCGAGGTGCAGGAACTGCAGCACGATCGCTTCACCAGGGACGGCATCGACCTGCACTGCACCGTGCACGTCCCGATGTCGGCCGCCGCCCTCGGCACCTCGATGGGCCTGCAGACCCTGCACGGCGTCGAGGACCTGGACATCCAGCCGGGCACCCAGTCGGCGACCGTGATCACCATGCGCGGCCAGGGGATGCCCCGGCTGCGGGGGACCGGCATCGGCAACCTGCACGTGCACATCGAGGTGGTCACGCCGACCAAGGTCGACGGACGCCAGGCCGAGCTGCTGCGGGAGCTGGCGACCCTGCGCGGCGAGGAGCAGCCCGAACTCGCGGCGCGCGCGCACAACGGCGGCTTCTTCTCCCGGATCCGCGACTCGTTCGTCGGGAAGTGAGCCGGGCTTCGCAGGGGCACCGCGCCATCCCGGGCGCACCGTATTTCCTTCTCGACGCGCTGCCCGGCGCCGGTCCGTTCGTGCTCGGCGGCGCAGAGGGCAGGCATGCCGCAACCGTTCGCCGGCTGCGGGTCGGGCGAGGTGCTGGTGCTGACCGACGGTCGCGGCGGTGCGGCGACCGCCACCGTCACCGCGGTCGGCCGCGGTGAACTGACCGTGCAGGTCGATCCGGTCGAGCCGCGAGGACCCACCGGCGGTCCGGGTCACCCTGGTGCAGGCGGTGCCCAAGGGTGAGCGGGGCGAGCTCGCGGTCGAACTGGCCACCGAGGCCGGCGTGGACGCCCTGGTGCCGTGGGCGGCGGCGCGCTGCGTCGCCCGCTGGACGCCGGACCGGGCGGCGCACGGCGCGGCCAAGTGGCGGGCGGCCGCCGCCGGCTGCGGCGAAACAGTCCCGGCGCACCTTCGTCCCGGCCGTCGCCGAACTGGCCACGACGCAGGCGGTGGCCGATCTGATCCGCCGGCGCCGCCGCGGCCCTCGTGCTGCACGAATCGGCGACCTCCCCGCTGCAGGGCGTCGATCTGCCCGTCCGCCGGTGACGTGGTAGTCATTGTCGGTCCCGAAGGTGGCCTGACCGAGGAGGAGCTGACGGTGTTCGCTGCAGCCGGCGCTGTCCCGGTACGGCTGGGACCCCAGGTGCTCCGCACCTCCACCGCCGGTGCGGTCGTCCTCGGCGCGCTCGGCGTGCTGACCGGTCGGTGGACATGAGGGTCGAGACGCACGAATACGCCGTACGGGCCGCACGCCAGCCAGACCGTCCGGCTGTACCTGCCGACCGGCTCGCACCTACCGGTGGCGGTGGTCATCCACGGCGGCTACTGGCGGGCCACCTACGGCTGGGAGCTGGCCGAACCGCTCGGCCTGGATCTGACCAGGTTCGGGGTGGCCGCGGCCGTCATCGAGTACCGCAGGGTCGGTGAGGGTGGCGGATGGCCGACCACCCTGGCCGACGCCGCCCGTGCCGTCGACTCGTTGGCCGGGCCGGGCCAGCAGCTGGCCGAGGGCCGGTTGCTGCTGGACCGGGTCGCGGCCGTCGGTCACTCCGCCGGCGGTCACCTCGCCGCCTGGCTCGCGCATCGCGGGTCGCTGCGGGCCGGAACCGCCGGGTCGGTCGGCCCCGGCGAGAGCTCCGTCCCGATCGTCGGCGCGGTCACCCAGGCCGGGCTGCTCGACCTGGTGTCCGCCGCCGACGAGCGGCTGGGGAACGGTGCGGTGACCGCGCTGATGGAGGGCGAGGCCAGGTCGTTGCCGCAGCGGTACCACCATGCCTCGCCGCTGGCCCAGGTCGGCGACGGCGCCCGGGTGGTGTGTGTGCACGGCGACGCCGACGACACCGTGCCGCTCCGCCAATCGGAGCGGTACGTCGAGGCGGCCACTACGGGCCGGCGATCCGGCGAAGCTGATCGTGCTGCCGCGGATCGGTCACTACGAACTGATCGACGTCCGGCATCCCGCCTGGGATGCCTGCCGCGACCAGGTGCTGCGGATGGTCTGAGAAATGCCGGATGGTCTGAGAATGCCTGCCGCACCTGGGCATTCCGTGCTGCTGCTGCACGGCTGGCAGAACCACCGCCCGGCCGGCCACTGGCAGCACGTGCTGGCCGACGACCTGACGGCCGCCGGCGTCGATGTCGCCTACCCGGCTCTCCCGGACCCCGACGACCCCGATCGGGCGGTCTGGTCGGCCCGCGTCGCGGCCGAGTTCGACGCACTGGCGGGCTCGCGGCGGACGGTGGTGGCGCACTCGCTGGCGGTGTGGGTGGTGCTGGACCTGCTCGCCCGAGGTGGGCTCGGGGATGCCGACCGGGTACTGCTGGTGGCCCCGGTCGCCAGGGCGGTGCTGGCCGCCAATCCACCGATCGCCGGATTCGATCCGTTACTCGACGACGAGGCCCTTGCCGCGGCGGTCGCCACCACCGACGTGCACGTCGTGGCCTCCGACGATGATCCGTACTGGCCCGGCGGCGCCGCCGACTGGGCCGAAGGCCTGGGCGCCACCGTGCATCCGCTGACCGGTCAGGGGCACCTTGCGCTCGGCGACGGGTACGGCCGGTGGGACTCAGTGCGGCAGTGGCTGACCGGCACCGGCGGCGGGACGGGCGCTGTCCGCATCGAGCCACGCTGACCTCGGTTCGCCGGCCACCATGCTCGCCACCGCGCGGATCGCGAAGTAGCCCAGCAGGCCGATCGGCGAGAGAAAGATCGTCAGCAGCAGGACCGGGCTGATCAGCCATGGGCTGATACCGCGGTCACGGCTGTCCCGGTAGATCCACCGACCGATGAACAGATCGAACGCGATCAGTTGCGCCCAGACCGCCGCGGCGCCGTGCGCGGTGGACAGCACCTCGCGCAACGCGTCCAGATCCGGTGCGCTGACCGCCGCCCAGAACTGCGGGAAGATCGGGATCATCACCATCAGGTAGATCAGCAACGGCGGCACCGCGATCAGCGGCGAGGCGGTGATCCGCTGGGTCCACCGCCATCCCGGCAGCAGGATCATCAGCGCCCAGAACGGTGCCGCCAGCAGGAATGTCAGGGTGAACAGGGTCTGCGTCATCGAGTCACCGCCTCGTTCCCGTTCTGCTGCCGGGCTTTTCGCACCAGCACCATCGCGGTCGGGACGCCGACGGCCAGCACGATGGCGGCGAGGGCCAGCATGGTCGGCGCGTCCGGCTGCACGATCGACTGACCACGCAGGGCCTGCCAGGTCACCAGGGCGACGACGGCCGCGTATCCCGCGGCCGCGATCCACATCAACCTGGCCCGTACCGCCGCATCCGCCAGCACCCCGAATCGCCTGGAGAGCAGCTCCAGGACGATCAACAGCAGCGGCAACAGCTGCAGCGCATGCATTCCCACGAAATGCGGGATCCGCAGATCACCACCGACGGTGCTCCACCCGAGCAACGGCAGTCCGGGACCGCCGTCGTCGAGGCCGACCGTGTGGGCGCCGACGATGCCGGTGTCGGCCTCGATCTGGGCCGCAGAGGGGATGGTCATCAGAAAGCCGAGCGCCATCCCGATCACCGAGATCATCGCACCCGCCCGGATCGCGATGTTCCGTGCCCGGTCCGGGCCCGGGTTGGCGAACAGCAGCAGGCTGATCACCAGGGTCGCCACCCAGACCGCGGCGATCGACCCCGCCATCAGGTCGTACAACGACGTGTCCATCGGCGTGGTGTTGTTGAAATGGCTGGTGGTCACCCGCAGCGCCTGCCCGACGATCACCACCATCTCGACCGCGAGGAACACCGCGGCGACGGTGCCGGCCCACCAGGCCACCCGACGGCCGCGGCGCAGTTGCCCGATCAGCCAGCCGAAGGTCAGCGCGTAGATCGCGATGGACGTGGCGAACTTGAACGGCTTGGCCCACAACGGGATGCCGGTGATGGTCCGGTCGTCGACCAGCAGGCCGACGAACGCGACCGCGGCGACTGCCGCCATCGCGGCCGCCAGCAGGAACAGCGGTCGGTGCGCGCGAACGCCCGACAGGAGGGAGCGGGTGGCGACCGGTTCGATGTCTGAGATCACGGTGTGTCCTCTGTCTGCTGGGTTGCCGCGGGAGTGGGGAAGATGCGTTGGGCGGAAACGCTTTCCTGTGCCATCCGGCGCAGGTGCAACGTCAATGCCTCGCCGACGACCATGCCGATCACGGCGGTCTCGACCATCGAGTCCCGGTCGCCGGCCGCTGCGACGGCGTCCAGGTCGGCCCGCGCCGCGCTCTCGGCTGCTCGGGCGTACGGCTCGAGCACGTCGATCAGTCCCGGTTGCTCGAGGGCGGCGAAGGTACTGAGTACGGCGGTCGCGCCGGCCCAGCCGGCGTTGCCGGGGGAGACCCGCCAGCCGAGCCGATCCACCAGGTCCCGGATGAGTTGCCTGGCCCGTTGGAACTCCGCGTCGGTGGGCTCGGGCAGGGCGGGGGACATCGCGTGCTGCGCCAGGCCGAGGATTTCGTGGATGCTCGACGTCTGCAGGTCGAGCAGGCTGGTGACTGCCCGGGCGGAGGCGACGCTGAGCCCGCCGACGTCGATCAGCGCGCGGATGAGTCGCAGCCGACGCAGGTGCGCGTCGCCGTAATCGGACTGGTTGGGGTGGGTCCGTTCGCCTGCCGGCAACAGCCGTTCCCGGAGGTAGAACTTGATGGTCGCGACCGGAACACCGCTGGACTCGCTGAGTTCCTTCATCCGCACGAGTGGATAGTAGCACTATCCGATAGTGAAGCTATCTATCCGGGAAGACCCTGATTCGACCCTGAGATCGCTGTCGAGATCGTCGGCGGGCCGGTCGGCGGGGGCCGGTGGCGGTGGATAGGTTGATCCGATGCCGTACACCCGAGACGACTGCCTGTTCTGCAAGATCGTCGCCGGATCGATCCCGGCCGACGAGGTGCATCGTGACGATCACGTCGTCGCCTTCCGCGACATCAATCCGCAGGCACCGACGCACATCCTGCTGATCCCGACCACCCACTACGAGAACGCTGCCGAACTGGCGGGCGACGACCCGCACGGTTTGGCGGCGTTGGTGGTCACCGCGCGCTCGCTCGCCGAGGCCGACGGCGTCGACCGGTCCGGGTACCGGTTGCTGTTCAACACCGGTGCCGGCGCGGGTCAGACCGTGTTCCACGCGCACCTGCATCTGCTCGGCGGCCGGTCGCTGACCTGGCCTCCGGGCTGACGCCTGCCGCGGGCCGGGCCGGGCCCCGAAGATGATCAATCAAGTGGCACCGCCGACGGTGCCCGACGGTAGAATCGATGGGTACCCCACAGAACCACTCCGTTCCAGACCATCGAAAGCAGGCAGTGCACCAGGTGCCGGATTCCCCGTCGACCGCCTCGCGGACCGACCTCCCCCACGGTGACGACTCCACCGTCGACCCCCTCCCAGCCACCGGTGCCGCCAATCAGGTTCCCAGTGCCGCGCAGCTGTCCGCGCGCGGAACCGAGCGTTCGGTGGGCGAATCGACGTTGGTGGTGGCCGACGAACGACAGATGATGGGCCTGCTCGGCTCGCGGGACTCGCTGCTGCGGCTGCTCGAGGAGAATCTGGCCGCCGACATCCACGTCCGCGGCAACCGGGTCACCCTGCGCGGCAGCGCCGAGGACGTCGCGTTCGCCGAGCGCACCCTGCGCGAGCTGCTGGCGTTGCAGGAGTCGGGTTCGGTGATCACCCCGGACGCGGTTCGCCGGACCATCGGCATGCTGGCCGACCCGGCCCCTGGCGCGGCCGATTCGCCGTCCCAGGTGCTCGGGTTGAACATCATCTCCCGCCGCGGCCGGACCATCCGTCCCAAGACGCTGAACCAGAAGCGGTACGTGGACGCCATCGATCAGCACACGATCGTCTTCGGGATCGGCCCGGCCGGCACCGGCAAGACCTACCTCGCGATGGCCAAGGCCGTGCAGTCGCTGCAGGCCAAGCAGGTCACCCGGATCATCCTGACCCGGCCGGCGGTGGAGGCCGGCGAGCGCCTGGGCTTCCTGCCCGGGACGCTGTCGGACAAGATCGATCCGTACCTGCGTCCGCTGTACGACGCCCTGCACGACATGCTCGACCCGGAGTCGATCCCGCGGCTGATGGCCGCCGGCACCATCGAGGTGGCGCCCCTGGCTTACATGCGTGGCCGGACCCTCAACGACGCGTTCATCATCCTGGATGAGGCGCAGAACACCACGCCCGAGCAGATGAAGATGTTCCTGACCAGGCTCGGGTTCGGCTCCAAGATCGTGGTCACCGGCGACGTCACCCAGGTCGACCTGCCGGGTGGTCAGCGCTCCGGTCTGCAGGTGGTCCGGGAGATCCTCGACGACGTCGACGACGTCAACTTCTCCCTGCTGACCTCCTCCGACGTGGTCCGGCACCGGCTGGTCGGGCACATCGTGGACGCCTACGAGCGGTGGGACGCGGAGAACTCCCCGGCCGGACGCCCTGCCCCGGACGGTCAGCAACGCCGCCTGGTGAACCCGACGCAACGTCGGCACCGGGAGTCCGGTCGATGACCATCGAGGTGGCCAACGAATCCGGGATCGGCATCGACGAGATCGGGCTCGTGTCGGTCGCCCGGTGGGTGCTCGACCGGATGCGGATCAACCCGCTCGCCGAGTTGTCGATCCTGCTGGTCGACGTCGAGGCGATGACGGAGCTGCACGTCAAATGGATGGACGAGCCAGGTCCGACCGACGTGATGAGCTTCCCGATGGACGAGCTGGACACCGCGCGGCGCCCCGATGAAGCCGGTCCCGGGCCGGCGCTGCTCGGCGACGTGGTGCTGTGTCCCGCGGTGGCCTCGGACCAGGCGACCCAGGCCGGGCACAGCCTGGACGACGAACTGCACCTGCTGACCGTCCACGGCTGCCTGCACCTGCTCGGCTACGACCACGCCGAGCCGGCCGAGGAGCGGGAGATGTTCCGGCTGCAGAACGAACTGCTGGACACCTGGCGTGATCATCGGTCCGCGCTGGCGCGGCGCGCGCGGCTGGCCGAGGTCGACGCCGCAGTGCTGGACACGGTGGGACTCGGCGAAGCCGGGCAACCCGCACCCGGCGTCGATTCGAGCGGACGGGGCTGATCCGACCGTGGACAGCATGGATGTGCTGTTGCTCGTCGTCGCCGCAGCGCTGGTCCCGATCGCGGGCCTGCTCGCGGCCGCCGACGCGGCCATCACCATGGTCTCGCCCGCCCGGCTCGAGGAGATGGCGCGGGAGGGCCGGCGCGGTGCGCATGCGCTGCACGTCATCACCGAGGACCGGCCCAGGTACACCAACCTGCTGCTGTTGCTCCGGACCGGCGCCGAGATCACCTCGACCGTCATGGTCGCCAAGGTCGCGCTGAGCACCTGGGGTTTCCAGTTCTGGGTCGGCGTGCTGCTGGTCGCCGTCATGGTGCTGGTGACCTACGTGGCCATCGGCGTGCTGCCGAGAACCCTCGGGCGCCAACACCCCTACGCCATCGGGCTGCCGCTGGCCGGGCCGACCAGGGCGCTGGCAAAGGTTCTCGCGCCGGTCGCCTCGGTGCTGATCCTGATCGGCAACGCGATCACCCCCGGACGAGGCTTCCGGGAGGGGCCGTTCTCCTCCGACATCGAACTGCGCGAGCTGGTGGACATCGCCGGCAGTCGCGGGCGTTGTCGAGGAGACCGAGCGCGAGATGCTGCAGAGCGTCTTCGATCTCGGTGACACCATCGTTCGTGAGGTGATGGTCCCGCGCACCGAGGTGGTGTGGATCGAGGAGGACAAGACCCTCCGGCAGGCGCTGCATCTGGCCACCCGATCCGGGTTCTCCCGGATCCCGGTGGTCGGCGAGGACGTCGACGACGTGCTCGGGGTCGCCTACATCAAGGACATGATCGCCAGGGCGTTGGCGCTCGATCCCGGTGAGCGCGGGCCGATGCTGGGCGAGGTGATGCGCGCTCCGGTCTTCGTCCCCGAATCCAAGAACGTCGATGCGTTGTTGCGCGAGATGCAGCGCGACCGCACGCACTTCGCCGTCGTGGTCGACGAATACGGCGGCACGGCCGGCATCGTGACCATCGAGGATCTGCTCGAGGAGATCGTCGGCGAGATCACCGACGAGTACGACGCGGAGACCCCGGCGCCGATCGAACCGTTGCCCGACGGCTCGTACCGGGTCTCGTCCAGGCTGCCGGTCGAGGATCTGGGGGAGTTGTTCGACGTCGAGCTGCCCACCGACGACGTCGACACCGTCGGTGGTCTGCTGGCCCAGTTGCTCGGCCGGGTGCCGCTGCCCGGTTCGGAGGCGTCGGTGAATGCGCTGCACCTGCTCGGCGAACCGGGAGTCGACCGCCGCGGCCGGCCGCAGGGTGCAGACGCTGCTGGTCCGGCGGATGAGCCCGGACGAGCTCGGCATCGAGGTCGAGGACGACGCGCCCGGCCGGCGTGACAACGGCAAGCCGGTGAAGCTGGACAAGTCGGTGAAGCCGGAGAAGGCCGAGAAGGCCGAGCGCGCCGAGAAGGCGGATCGTGCCGACAAGGCCGAGAAGGCAGAGAAGGCCGAGAAGGCCGAGAAGGCCGAGAAGGCCGACGAAGGCCGACGCGGGCGGCGAAGGCCGACAAGGCAGCGCGGACGGACAAGTCCGCCAGGTCCGAGAAACCCGCCAAGGCGGAGAAGGCCGCACGGTCCGACGGAGCGGCGAAGCCCGGGCAGGCACCCGATGCCGAGTCGGAAGGTCCCGGCCGGAAGACTGCTGCGAACCCGCGGTCCGACGTGACGGTCGCGGCCAGGGAAACAGAGACCGAAGCGACAGAACGGAATGTGGCTCGATGAGCGACGAACCGCTTGACCCGGAAGACGCGAAACTCATCACTCTCGCCCGTGGTGCCCGCGGGCGGGCATCGGCCGCCGAAGGCGCGGCGGTACGCGACGACGACGGTCGCACCTACGCCGCCGCGACGGTGGCCCTGCCTTCCCTGCGGCTGACCGCGGTGCAGGCGGCTGTCGCCGCTGCCGTCTCGTCCGGTGCGCAGGCCCTGGAGGCGGTGGCGGTCGTCGGCGAGGCCTCGGAGCTCGACCCGTCATCGGCGGCGGCGATCGCGGACCTGGGGCTGCCGGTGGTCATCCTCGCCGGCACCGACGGCAGGGTCCGCACCCGGACCACCGCGTGACCCACCGCTCCGGATTCGCCTGCTTCGTCGGCCGGCCGAATGCGGGAAAGTCGACGCTGCTCAATGCCATGGTCGGCGAGAAGATCGCCATCACCTCCGACAAACCGCAGACCACCCGGCGCGCGGTCCGCGGGATCGTGACCCGACCGGACGCCCAGCTGGTGGTGGTCGACACGCCGGGCATGCATCGGCCGCGAACCCTGCTCGGCGAGCGGCTCGGCGACCTGGTGCGGACCGTGTGGTCGGACGTCGACGTCATCGGCTTCTGTCTGCCCGCCGACGAACAGGTCGGTCCCGGCGATCGCCGGATCGCCGCCGAGATCGCCGAACAGGCGGCCGGCACCCCGGTGATCGGCGTGGTGACCAAGACCGACCGGGTCTCCCGACAGAAGGTCGCCGAGCAGTTACTGGCCGTGTCCGGACTGGCGGATTTCGCCGAAATCGTTCCGGTGTCGGCGGTATCGGGTGAGCAGGTCGACCTGCTGACCGATCTGCTGATCGCCCGACTGCCCGAGGGCGACCGGTTGTACCCGGACGCGGAGGTCACCGACGAACCCTTGGAGACCAGAATCGCCGAACTCGTCCGTGAGGCGGCACTGGACGGCGTTCGGGAGGAACTTCCGCATTCGCTGGCCGCGCTGGTGACCGAGCTGGTCCCGCCCGAGCCGGGCAGTTCCACCGCGAAACCGCTGACCAGGGTCTTCGTGACGATCTTCGTCGAACGCTCGTCGCAGAAGGCGATCATTCTGGGACACAAGGGTTCTCGGCTGGCCGATGTCGGGAGGCGGGCCAGGCTGCAGATCGAGCCGTTGGTCGGGACCCGGGTGTATCTGGATCTGCACGTAGCGGTCGCCAAGGATTGGCAACGCGATCCCAAGCAATTGCGCAAACTCGGCTTCGACAATTGATTGACACGTTCGACAGTTGACCATTGAACAGTCGACGCAGCGACGATCCACCCCGACCGGATGCGCCACGCACCCGAATGGGGTGAACTGCGGGAAAGTCTGAGGATTTGACCCGAAGAATGTGCGATCATCCCGAGTATGGGGAGACATGCCAGGGGGGCAGCCCGATCCAGGATCTCGACGTCGACAGTGCTGCTCGGATTGTTGATCGTCGTCGTCATCGCGGTCGGTTCATGGTTCGGTACACGCGCACAACCGACGCCGATCGCGACGGAACAGACAACAGGTTCGGCGGTGGTGGTCTCGTCGCTGGCCTGCACCGAGGGTGCCGGCGGAACGCTGGTCGATGTGCTGGTGCCGTCCGGCCTGCCGGTCCGGACCAGCCTGGACACCTGTGGTCATCAGGAGGGCGAGCTGCTGGCGGTGTCCTATCCCGCCGGTGATCCGGCCGCGGCCTGGATGGCCGACCAGGACTCGACCGACGACACCCCGATCGGGTTGCTGCCGATCGGGCTCGTGGTGGCCGCGCTGCTCGGTGTGTGCGGGGTGTTCGCGGTCTGGTTCGACGGTCGCCGCCAGCGCCGGCGGGCCGTCTCCGACGTGCCGGCCGCGCACGGAGCGGCCGAGTACGAGTCCATGACGGAGGTGTTCGACGTCGGCATGGCGCCCATCCCGAACGACACTGTCGAGCCGATGCGCGACGAGCCGCAGCAGCCGTCCGGCCGGCACGCCCTGCCAGAACCGGTGGAGGACAGCGCACCGGTCGTGGTCCGCGACGATCGCCGGCTGTCGTCGGTCGATCTGGCCTTCCCGTTCACCTCCAGCCTGGCGGCCAGCCTGCACGACGAGCTGTTCACCCACCGCAGCGTCACCACCTGACGCGCGTCCCGGACCGCATCGGCGCCGCGGTTAGGGTGAGGCAGTGAACTCCGCTGCCGCAACCACTGTCCGAAAACGACGGGCCTTCCGCATCCCCCGTGCCGACTACCCGGTGCAGCGGTTGCGCCTGGACAACGGTCTGCGGGTGGTGCTGGCCCCGGATGCCGGTGCGGGCGTGGTCGGCGTCGCCGTGCACTACGACGTCGGATTCCGGTCCGAACCGGAGGGCCGCACCGGCTTTGCGCACCTGTTCGAGCACCTGATGTTCCAGGGCAGCGAGTCGTTGCCGAAGCTGGAGCACTTCCGGCTCGTGCAATCCTCCGGCGGGGTGTTCAACGGCTCGACGCACACCGACTACACCGACTACTTCGAAGTCGTTCCGGCCGGCGCCCTGGAGCGGGCGTTGTTCCTCGAGGCCGATCGGATGCGGGCGCCCAGGATCACCACCGAGAACCTGACGAACCAGGTGGATGTGGTGAGCGAGGAAATCCGGCTCAACGTGTTGAACCGGCCCTATGGCGGGTTCCCCTGGATCCAGCTGCCGGCGATCATGTTCGACTCGTTTGCCAACGCGCACAACGGGTACGGCGACTTCGTCGACCTGCAGGCGGCCACCATCGCCGATTGCGCCGAGTTCTTCGACACCTACTATTCGCCGGCCAACGCGGTGCTGACGGTCTGCGGCGACTTCGACGTCGCGTCCGCGACCGACCTGATCGGCCGGCATTTCGACGACATCGAGTATCGCCCGGCACCGGTCCGGCCGTCGTTTGCCGAGCCCTGGCCGACCTCGGTCCGCGAGGCCGAACACATCGATCAGCACGCCCCGTCGCCGGCGCTGGCTGTCGGGTGGCGGTTGCCCGACCCGGTGGCAGACCTGTCCGGATACCTGGCCTTCGTGGTGTTGGCCAGCATGCTCAGCGACGGGGAGTCCTCCCGTCTGCAGTCCACGCTGGTGGCGAAAGCGGGTCTGGTCACCGATATCTGGGCCAGTCCGGGGCTGATGGGCGGTCCGCTGGACGCGCGCGACCCGGATGTCTTCGTGCTCGGCGCCATCCATCCGCAGGCCGTACCGGCCGCGACGGTGATCGACGCGGCTTCCGAACAGATCGCCATGCTGGCGCAGGACGGCCCGGGGGAGCAGGAGATGCAACAAGCACTCGCCAGGTTCGCCTCTGCGCTCTATCGGGACAACGACGGGGTGGCCAGCCGCACCCGGTCGCTGGGCTCGCTGGAACTGCTGCACGGACGGGCCGAGTTGCTCAGCGAGCTGCCCGACCTGCTGTCCGCGGTCACCGCCGACCAGATCGCGGACGCCGCACGGTCCCTCGATCCCGGTCGCTGCGCCGTGCTGCGGGTCGTCCCGGCATCGTCCTCGTCGTCCGAGGCGGCGTGATGGCCACCAGGACGGCAGAGCAGATCGGCACGCACCGAGATCGGGCCCCGCCCGGTGCCGGCGATGACGTTGACCACCCGCACCCGGGCGCCGTCGTTGTCCCGGGTCGAGCTGGACTCCGGCCTCACCGTGGTCGCGGTCCGCAAGCCCCGCAGCCCGCTGGTCGAGGTCCGACTGCGGGTGCCGTTCGCCGGGACCACCCGACTGCACAGCGCGCGAGCCGAGATGCTGGTGGCCACCATGCTTCTCGGGACGACTGCGCGTGATCGTGAGCAGGTCGACGCCGACCTGGCGCTGGTCGGCGGCCATCTGGACGCCTCGGTCGATCCGCAGCGGCTGATGATCACCGGTTCGGTGCTCTCCACCGGACTGCCCGTCCTGCTGGACGTCCTCGCCGATTGCCTGACCGATGCCGCCTATCGGCGACCCGATGTGCTGGGCGAGCGGGAGCGGCTGGTCGAGCACCTGGCCATCGCGGCCACCCAGCCGTCGACCGTCGCGCACCGTTTCCTGCAGCAACGCCGGTTCGGCGAACACCCGGCGGCCTGGGACATCCCGGACGCCGAACTCGTCGCCGGGGTGGGACCGGCCGCGCTTCGCGGCCTGCACACCAGGGCGGTGGTACCCAGGGGCTCCACCCTGGTGCTGGTCGGCGACCTGAGTCCGACCAAGGCGATCGCCGCGGTGGCCGACGCGCTCGGTGGATGGACCTGCGCACCCGACGTCCGGGCACGCACCCTGCGCACCCCGCCGGCCATCGTCGGTGACGACCTGTTGGCCCATCATCGGGACGGCGCCGTCCAGTCGCAGATCCGGCTCTCCGCGGCCGCGGTCCCGCGGACCGATCCCGGCTACCCGGCCCATCAGATCGCGAACCTCGTGTACGGCGGCTACTTCTCCTCGCGGCTGGTCGAGAACATCAGGGAGGACAAGGGTTACACCTACAGCGCGCGGTCCTCGCTGGAGTTCTGGCCGGACAGCGCCGCGGTGAGTGTCGCCTTCGACACCAACACGGCCTCGACGGCGCCGGCGCTGCTGGAGGCGAGATACGAACTCGGCCGGATCAGCCTGGTGCCGCCGACCGCCGACGAGGTGGAGTCCGCGCGGAACTACGCCCTCGGCACCCTGGCGACCTCGCTGTCGACCCAGTCGGGTCTGGCGTCGACGCTGTCGATGCTTGCCGGGTTGGGTCTCGACGAGAGCTGGCTGCGCGATCACCCGGCCCGGTTGGCGGCGCTCGACGTCGACGACGTCGCGGCAGCCGCCGCGTCGATGCTGGCGCCGGCCCGCTTCACCGGGGTCGTGGTCGGTGATCTCGCGGTGCTCGAGCCGGCCCTGCAAGGGCTGGGCAATGTGATCTTCGAATGACCGCCGACCAGCAGCGCGAACCATCGCCACCGGCGCCGCCGGCCGGCCCGGCCGGGTTCACGATCGCGGTTCCGACGCTGTCCAGGGGAACGGCCGATCGCTCGGAGGACCTCCGGGAAACCGGACGACTTCTCGCACAGTGGCCGGATGCGCGGGTGCTCACGATGGACAAGACCGGACGGGTGGAACTGTCCGGCGACGGGACCCGGTTACTCACCCGGTCGGCGGGCGCGCTCGCCGCGGAGCCGCCCTCCGGTGCCGTGCTGCTCGGGGCGGTCGACGGAGTCGACCACTGGGCGGTGCGCGGCGAGGTCGACGGCGGCGGCGGACTGCGGGACTACGGCTCGTTGCTCTCCGATGCCGACGCCGGTCTGCTGACCACCGCGACCGCGTTGTTGACCTGGCATTCGTCCGCCGGTTTCTGCCCGCGGTGCGGTCGGTCGAACGAGCCGACCCCGGCCGGCTGGACCCGGATCTGTCCGGAGGGTCATGAGGAGTTCCCGCGCACCGACGCCGCCGTCATCGTCCTGGTCCACGACGGTGCCGACTCGATTGTGCTGGCGCGGCAACCGATCTGGCCGCCGGGCCGGATGTCGGTGCTGGCCGGTTTCGTGGAGGCCGGCGAATCGTTGGAGGGCACCGTCGCCAGGGAGGTGCTCGAAGAGGTGGGCGTGCACGTCACCGAGGTCAGTTATCTCGGCTCCCAGCCCTGGCCCTTCCCCCGATCCCTGATGGTCGGCTTCGCGGCAAGGGCCGAGCCGGGCGCCGCACTTCGTCCGCGGGACGGTGAGATCGAGGAGGCGCGCTGGTTCGACCGGGAGAGTGTCCTGGCGATGATCGCCGCCGAGGATCCGGTCCAGGCGGACAACTGGGCTGCTCCGGCGCCGGTGTCGGGTCCGGGGGGTTCGTCGTTCGGCGTCCTGCTGCCCGGCCCGGTCTCGATCGCCCGTCGGATGATCGAGGGCTGGGTGGCGCACGGCAACGGCAACCCCTGACCCGCCTGTGCGTCGACGGGGTCTGTCGTCGTACAGATGTGCGAGCATGTCCGGGTGGAGGTGGCAGGGTGAGGGCGAGTGTGCTGGCGGGGCTCGACGACGGTCAGCGCTCCGCGGTGGTGGCTCCGTCCGGCCCGGTCTGCGTCCTGGCCGGCGCTGGAACCGGCAAGACGCGGACCATCACCCACCGGATCGCCCACCTGATCGGTGACGGCGCGCATTCCTCCTCCGAGGTACTGGCGGTCACCTTCACCACCCGGGCCGCCGGTGAGATGCGGGTGCGGCTGCGGTCCCTCGGCGTCCCCGGCGTGCAGGCGCGGACCTTCCACTCGGCCGCGCTCAAGCAGTTGCGGTACTTCTGGCCGCGGTCGGTCGGCGGCCAGCTGTGGCCGGTGCTGGAGCACAAGCTGCGGTTGGTCGCCATCGCCGCCCGGCGGGCGGGTGCGGGCACCGACGCGGCGACGCTGCGCGATCTGGCCGGCGAGATCGAGTGGTCCAAGGCGACCCTGGCCGGCCCGTCCGAGTACCTGGCCGCGGTCGCCAAACACCAACGGGACACCCCGCTGCCCGCCGAGACGGTCGCCAAGGTCTTCGCGATCTACGAGTCGGTGAAGCAGGAAGCGCAGCAGCTCGATTTCGACGACCTGCTGCTGCACACCTGTGCGGTGCTCGAGGACGACGAGGCGGTGGCCCGCGAATTCCGTTCCCGCTACCGGTGTTTCGTCGTCGACGAGTACCAGGACGTCACGCCGTTGCAGCAGCGCACGCTGGACGCCTGGCTCGGTGGCCGGGACCAGCTGACCGTCGTCGGGGATGCGAACCAGACCATCTACTCGTTCGCCGGCGCGTCGCCCGGGTACCTGCTCGGCTTCGAACGGAAGTACCCGAACGCCACCGTCGTCCGGCTGGAACGGGACTACCGGTCGACCCCCCAGGTGGTGACCCTGGCGAACCGGATCATCGCCGGCTCCTCCGGGCAGACCGCGAAGTACCGCCTGCGGCTCACCGCCGTGTTGCCGGACGGCCCGGAGAGCACGTTCACCGAGCATCCCGACGAACCGACGGAGGCCAAATCGGTGGCCGCGGCGGCGGCGGCGCTGATCGAGGGCGGGATGCCGGCGTCCGGGATCGCGGTGCTGTACCGGATCAACGCCCAGTCCGAGGTGTACGAGGCGGCGCTCACCGGGCTCGGCGTTCCCTATGTGGTCCGCGGCGGTGAGCGGTTTTTCGCCAGGGCCGAGGTCCGGCAGGCGCTCGGGGTGCTGCGCACCGCCGCCCAGCGTGATGCCGGCACGGGCGATCCCGGTCAGGTCGAATCCGGGCAGGATGACCGTCCGAGCGGTGCCGTTGGTGTCGATGGTCCGGGCGTTGCTGGGCGGGGTCGGGCTCAGCGACGAGCCGCCGCCACCCGGCGCACTGCGGGACCGGTGGGATTCGCTGATCGCCATCGTCACGGTCGCCGAGGAATTGGCCGACGCCGACGCATCGGCAACCCTGAGCACGCTGGCCGCCGAACTGGACCAGCGGGCAGAGGCCCAGCATGCGCCGACGGTCGAGGGCGTGACGCTGGCGTCGCTGCACGCCGCCAAGGGACTCGAGTGGGATGCGGTGTTCCTGGTCGGCCTGACCGACGGGACGATGCCGATCCAGCACGCCGAGACGCCGGAGGAGATCGAGGAGGAGCGTCGGCTGTTCTACGTCGGCGTGACCCGCGCGCGCACCCGGCTGGCGTTGTCCTGGGCGTTGTCCCGCACCGAGGGTGGTCGGCGCACCAGGCGGCGGAGCCGTTTTCTCACCGGGATCGCCCCGGACTCGGCAACCCCCGGTCCGCGCGGTGCGCCCGGCCGTTGCCGACTCTGCGGCGGCCGGTTGCTCACCCCGGCACAGGTCAAGATCGGCCGGTGCGCCGACTGCCCGTCATCGGCCGATCCCGAGCTGGTCGACTCGCTGCGGACCTGGCGCAAGACCCGGTCGACCCAGGCCTCGGTGCCGGCCTTCGTGATCTTCTCCGACGCAACCCTGTTGGCCATCGCCGAGCGCCGCCCGACGGACAACGCAGCACTGTTGTCGATCCCCGGTATCGGGCGGGCGAAGCTGGACGCCTACGGCCAGGACGTGATCGAGATCGTCAGCCGAACCCGCTGATCGCCCGCCGTCCGGGATGCCCTGAAAATCTTCTGAGAATTTCTTTGGTAAATGAGTTGCGCGCTCAGGGCGGCCGACCCTAATGTCGTCTGCGGTTGGTGCGTCGTGTGTCCAGTGGCCACGAGGTTTCGACAGAGGTTCTGACAGGGTCCATTTCAAGGCCGATCCGCCACGGCGGGGACGCGATCGCAGAGGAGGTGCCGAGATGATCACGATGAAGACGAACTCTGGTTGGCTCGGTACCGGCGACGTGGTTCTCTCGCGTCTGGTTGACCCGGCCATCGCTGTGGCGCGTCCGCGCCATGAGCAGGGTGTTGTCTTTGACGACCCCACGGGTAACCCACGGTCCGGAGTGCGACAGCTGGCATAGCCAGTCTCGAGCAAGCTCCTCCGGCCGCGGTCCTTTCCACAGGGAAAGATTTCCGCGGCTTCGGTGTATCTACCGGACCTTTCCCAGACTCTGAGCCCTGTACCGGGCCAATCCAGGTTCCGTTCACCAGCCCTTCCTCTCACGGAGGAGAAAAACCCGTGATGCACCTCCTAGAACTCATCGACAACTCCACCATCGTCGACAACCTGCCCTGTCATTCGGGTGATCCCGACCTCTTCTTCGCGGAGAGACCGGATCAGCTGGAGCAGGCGAAGGCGCTGTGCGTCGATTGCCCGATCCGTCAGCAGTGCCTGGCCGCCGCGCTCGACCGCGGCGAACCATGGGGCGTCTGGGGCGGAGAGATCTTCGACCACGGCGTCGTGATCGCCCGCAAGCGCCCACGGGGTCGGCCGCGGAAGGTCGCGGCATGACGACAACCGTCCAGTGCGCCGGCCACCACCGGCGTCGACACCACTCGGAACCACCGGATAGCGTTGCAGCACAACAGCATCACCGAAAACACCTGCGAAACAACACTTCTCCACGCCGACTGATCGACGTGGAACTACCACGGAGGCTTGAAATGAGTTTACTGATCGAAGATCTCGCTCGGGATCGAATGCGTGAGATCCAGCGCGACGGCGAGCGGGCACGTCAGGTTCGACAGGCGCGCGCGGCGCGGCGGTCGGGGCGGACGTACGGATCGTCGGGTCGTTGATCGGGTGCGGCGGCACCTCCCGCGTCGCCGCCCCCGTCAGCGAGATCGACCGCATTCCCACCGAGATTTCCATCTGAAGTCCCACCCGAGGCCCGCCGATCCGACACAACGGATCGGCGGGCCTTTCGGCTGTTTGCTGCCCGGCATCACGCACGGCCGGCCGACGGTGGGGCGGCGTTAGGGTGTCGCGAATGAGTTCCGAAACTGCCGGCGCCGCCGGAGTGCCCGACGGCGGCACCGGATCGCTCGGCCCGTCGTCGCCGGTGAGTTGCTCGATGTGCGGTACCACCGTCGCCCAGGCACCGCTGACCTGGATGCTGGAGACGGACCCGAGACGGGGGCAGGTCTGGGTCTGCGAGAGCTGCGCACGCCAGAACCTGCGGGCCATCGAGTCCAAGCTCGACCAGGCGTGGTGGTGAGGGCCCGGATTTCGATAGCTCAGTCTCCGGGGGTTCAGTCCTCGTCGGCGAACCCGGGCAGGTACCGGATCACCATTTCTTGGAACGGGGCGGTGGCGTCGAGTTGGCACAGCACGCCGATCGACCCGAACGTCACCCGGTGGATCAGCAGGTAGGACGGCGGCAGGTTGAGCCGCCTGGCCATCTTCGATTCCGAACTGGAGAAGTTCGACATCCGGGCGGCCTGCGCCTGCATCCAGGTCCGGGTGAAATGAAAGGACTCGTGCCGCAGCGGTTCGATGAACGGCACCACGTAGTCCATCAGCAGATCCGGGTCCGGGTCGTAGTCCTCCGGGATGAATCCCTCTTCCCGCAACGCCTCCAGCACATCGGCGGACCGACCGTCCAGGGCCAGTCGGGTCACCCGGCCGATGATCGGCGGCGCCCCGTCGGGCAGCCTGGCCACCGATCCGAAGTCGATCACGGCGAGCCGGCCGTCGTCGGTCAGCATGTAATTGCCCGGATGTGGATCGGCGTGCAGCAGGCCGATCCGCTGCGGGGCGGCGAAATGCAGTTCGGTCAGCAGGGTCCCGGCGCGATTGCGTTGTTCCGGGGTGCCGGACGCGATGATCTTGCCCAGCGAGGTGCCGTCCACCCATTCCGACACGATCGCCTTCGGTGCCGAGGCGACCACCCTCGGGACCAGGAAGTCTTCGTCGCCGGCATAGCCGGCGGCGAACGCGCGTTGGTTGTCGGCCTCCTGGGCGTAGTCGAGTTCCTCCAGGATGCGGTCCCGCAGTTCGGCCAGCAACGGCCGGATCTGCATGCCCGGGATCACCACCCCGATCAGCGGCGCCACCCGGAACAGCTGGTCGAGGTCGGCCTTCAACGCGGCCTCGGCCCCGGGGTACTGCAGCTTCACCGCAACCTGGCGGCCGTCCTTCCAGACCCCGCGATGAACCTGACCGATGCTGGCAGCGGCGGCCGCCGCGGTCGTCGAACTCGATGAACCGGCTCTGCCATCCGGTGCCGAACTGCTGGGCCATCAGCCGGTGCACGGTCGCGGCAGGCATCGGCGGCGCGGCGTTCTGCAGCTTGGTGAGTGCTTCGCGGTAGGGCGCGGCGTACTCGTCCGGGATCGCCGCCTCGTACACGCTCAGGGCCTGGCCGAACTTCATCGCCCCGCCCTTGAGCGTGCCGAGCACCTCGAAGACCTGCTCGGCGGTACGGCGCTGGAGTTCGGTCGAGATCTCGTCGCGGTCCCGTCCCACCAGCCGCTGACCGAGGCCCAGGGTGGCCCGCCCGGCGGCGGACAGGGGCAGGCTTGCCAGGCGCGCCGTTCGGCTCAGGGCGCCACGCGGGATGTCTGCCACCGCACCATTGTGACAAAGGCGTGGCCCGGCGCCCGCTCCTTGACGGCGCGCCGCCCGCAGCACGCCGATTCAGCTCAGGGCCGACAGGCCGCGGCAGCCACAATCGGGATGTAACTCCCAGGTTCTGCGACGTGGGGCCGGGTCGCCGGCGCGCCATTCCAGGGTGCCGTTGACGGTCTGCGGGCGCGCCGCACCGTCGATGTGCTCGAGCAGCTGACCGGCCGCCAGGTAGGCGGCGGCCGAGGTGACAAGCGCCGACGCGCGGGTCCGCTCACCGGCCAGTTTGCGGGCGACGATCGGCCAGTCCGGATCGGCGTCGGTCCGCCGCCGGTGCGCACAGGACAGGCAGCTCGATCGTCCCGGCAACACCAGGGGGCCGACAACGCTGCGAGCGACTCCGGTGGTCATCGCCAGGTGCGGAACGCGGCTGCGGACCAGGCTCGCCGCCACGCCGAGATCGGGGACCGGGTCGCCGGCCAGCAACACGATCGTCGGATGTTGGTGGGCGGCGGGCGGGTGGACCCGGACCGTGGGGTGCGTCCGGAGCAGTTCGGCGGCGACCTCACCGCGTGCCCGCCCGTACCCCTGACGGGAGCGGGCGGCGGGGGAGGCGCGGTGGCGGGCGTCCACGGCGTCGACCGCGTCGGCTCATGGTGGATGTGTCCGACCCCGGACGCGGCGAGCAGGGTGGCGACCGGCGCCGCCAGTACGCCGCTGCCGCGGAGCACGACGAGCGCGTCGTCCCGGGCCTGCAGGATGCGGGTGGCTGCGGCCTGTCCGTGCCGCAACACCAGCCCGGACCGTTCGTCGCTCAGATGGGCGCCGGGAGTGAACGTCGGCCCGATCTCGGCGGATTCAGTCGGGACCAGCAACTCGATGGCGAGCAGTTGTTCGAGCAATGCGCGCCACAGCACTGGATCGGCGTCGTGGCTGGTCAGCACCGCGGCCGACGGTGCGTGCCCCGTCGAGGGCAGCGCAGAACGCCCGGCGTCTCGCTGGGTGCCTGGTGGACGACGACGCATCTGGGTTCGTCGATGCCGATCTGGACGCTGTCGGTGGACCGGCAGATCACCCGGGCACCATCGGACAGTGCATAGCGGCGGGACATGTCGACCCGGGTGGGTCTGGTTTGTTCCATCGTGGCGATCACCCCGACGAACAGAGTGACCGAACGCCGTGCCGGCGTGGCTCAGTTGTCCACAGCTTCTGGTGCCGGCTGCATCGGTCGACGGCCATCGTCACGGTCGGCCGCCCGACCGGGTGCATCGGGCGGCACGTCGTGACGCTGTCCGGATCAGGCCTTGCCGAGGATCCGGTTCATCTTGGTGCCGCACACGGGGCAGATCCCCTTCGCCATCCGGCGGCCGTTCGTCTCGTGGACCTCACCCTCGAAATCCCGCTTTTCCTTACATTTGACGCAGTAGCCGTTGTAGGTCTCGGCCATCGGCCTTCCTTTCGTAGGGGTGTCCCCGCTCGTTGCGCAGACACCGGCGTGCACAGCCCGCAGCCAGAGATCCGTCGCCGGACCGGCGCCCACCGTACCCGGCGGCACGCTCAGAAATGGGGATTTCTCCCTCGACGGCCCGGCAATCACCCCTGCGCCATGCGGAAATGACGCCTCCGATCGGTTTCCGGGTCGCCCGACGGGCCACGCGCGATGCTGCCAGACTGTGCGCCATGAGCTATCTCGCCGCACTCGAATCGCTACGACGACATGCCCTACCGCCGGGTCGGCCGCAGCGGGTTGCACCTGCCCGCGGTGTCCCTCGGGCTCTGGCAGAACTTCGGTGACGTCGATCCGCTGGCCACCCAGCGGGCCATCCTGCGCCGCGCCTTCGACCTCGGCGTCACCCATTTCGACCTGGCCAACAACTACGGGCCGCCCTACGGATCCGCGGAGACCAACTTCGGCCGGATGTTCGCCGAGGACTTCAAGCCGCTACCGCGACGAGCTGGTGATCTCCAGCAAGGCCGGCTACGACATGTGGCCCGGTCCGTACGGCGACGGCGGTTCGCGCAAGTACCTGCTGGCCTCGCTGGACGCGTCGCTGGCCCGGATGGGGCTGGACTACGTCGACATCTTCTACTCGCACCGTGCCGACCCGGAGACGCCGCTCGAGGAGACGATGGGCGCGCTGCACACCGCGGTGGTGTCCGGGCGGGCGTTGTACGCCGGCATCTCGTCCTACTCGCCGGAACGCACCGAGCGGGCCGCCGCGATCCTGGCCGAGATGGGCACGCCGCTGCTGATCCACCAGCCGTCGTACTCGATGCTCAACCGCTGGGTGGAGGACGGGCTGCTGGACACGCTGGGCAAGCTGGGGGTCGGCTGCATCGCGTTCTCGCCCGCTGGCGCAGGGCATGCTGACCGACCGCTACCTCGAACGGCATCCCGGCCGACTCCCGGGCGGCCCGGGGCGGTTCGCTGTCCACCGACCTGCTGACCGACGAGGCGCTGTCGCACATCCGGTCGCTGAACGACATCGCCGCCGGTCGCGGCCAGTCGCTTGCGCAGATGGCGCTGGCCTGGGCGCTGCGGGACACGCGGGTGACGTCGGTGCTGGTCGGCGCGTCGTCGGTGCAGCAGCTGGAGGACAACCTCGCGGCGATCGGCAACCTGGACTTCGACGACGACGAACTGACCCGGATCGAGCAGCACGCCGTCGATTCCGGGATCAACCTGTGGAGCCCGTCCAGCTCGGTGTGAGTCGGACGGGTCTGAGTCAGACGGCGCGGGGCGCGGGCGGCGGATCCTCGTCGGTGCCGGATCCCGTGTCGTCGGTCGGCGCCTTGTCGGTCGGCGCCTTGTCGGTCGGCGCCGGGTCCGTCGCGGTTCCGCTCGCCGTGGTGTCCGAACCCTCGGCCTCGTCCAGCAGATGTGACTCGATGTCGTCCAGGCCGGCGAGCAGCTCGGAGAACTGCTTGTCCCGGTCGACGAAACCGGCGGGATCGTCCAGGTCCTTGGCGGTCGGCAGCAGGTCGGGGTGCGCCCAGAGCGCGTCCCGGCCGTCGGTGCCGCGGGCGGTGCCGATCTCCCGCCACAGGTCCGCCGCGGCCCGCAGCCGGCGCGGCCGCAGCTCCAGGCCGATCAGGGTGGCGAAGGTCTGCTCGGCCGGGCCGCCGGTCGCCCGGCGGCGACGCAGGGTCTCGCGCAGCGCCGCCGCACCGGGCAGCCGGTCGCCGACCGCTTCGGCGACGACGGTGTCCACCCAGCCCTCGACCAGCGCGAGCAGGGTCTCCAGCTCGGCCATCGCGGCCTGCTGTCCCGGGGTGATGGTCGGCTCGAACATGCCCTGGCCGAGCGCGGCCTCGATGCTCGCCGGGTCGGACGGGTCGATGGACGACGCCAGCTGCTCGACCGCGGAGAAGTCGACCGAGATGGCCTTGGCGTAGTCGGAGATCAGCGCGATCGACCCGGTCCCGCAGCCACGGCGTGCCGGCGTACAGCCGATGATGGGCCGCCTCCCGGGTCGCCAGGTACAGCCGCACCTGGTCCTCGGGCAGGTTCAGACCCGAGCCGAACTCGGAGATCGACAGCGGCATCAGCGCGGCCGTGCCGACCGGGCCGAGCGGCAGGCCGACGTCGGTCGAGGTCAGCACCTCGCCGGACAGCTGGGCGAGGCCCTGGCCGAGCTGGGAGCCGAAGGCCATGCCGCCCATCGAGCCCATCATCGCCAGCAGCGGACCGGCCTGCGCCTTGGCCTCGGCCGGCAGCCCGTCGACCCAGGCGCGGGAGACCTGCTCGGCGATGGGGGAGCAGAGCTTCTCCCAGGTCGGCATGGTGGCGTCGATCCACTGCCGGGGCGTCCAGGCGGTGGAGGTCTTCACGCCGGCGGGCAGCGAGGTCGCGCCGTCCAGCCACACCTCGGCCAGCGCGATCGCGTCGGCCACCTTCGCCACGTCGATGGAGGACGCCGGGTGCGACGCCGGGACCTGCGAGGTGGCGATCTGCCGGGCGAGGTCGTAGTTGACCGGCCCGGTCGACCCGCCGGAGCTGCCCGCCTGCGACATCATCTGGCCGAGCTGGGAGAGCATCGAACCGAGCTGGTTGAGGTCGAAACCGGCGGGGCCGCCCGGCCCCTGGCCCGGCTTGCCCTCGGGTCGTCGTCGCCGGAGGGGGAGAAGCCGAACGGCAGATTCGTCATGTCGACCACGGTACTGAAGATCCTCGCCGGTAGGTGACGGGAATGTGACCTGATCGCCACCGGCGAAACGTGATTTTTCCGACCGAACCCGATGCGAAGAGCCTGCGGAGTTTTGCCCGGTCGACTCGGGTCGCGCTCGGTGGTGCGCGCACCCCCTACGCTCGGAAGCCATGTCCTGGTTCAGCAGGATGACGCTGCGCGGCCGCACGGTGGTGGTCGGCTCGACCCTCACCGCGGTGTTCCTGGTCGCCGCCGCCGCAATCCCGATTCCGTACGTCGCGATCGGGCCGGGCGTCACCTACGACACGCTGGGCTCCGTCGAGGGCAGTCGAGGTGATCAGCTTCAGCGGGGACGACATCCCGGCCTCGGTCGACCGAGGACATCACCGATCCGCGGCCACCTGAACATGACCACCATCTCGATCACCGACAACGTGCCGCTGTTCGAGGCACTCGGACTGTGGGCGACCGGTCGCTACGCGCTGGCTCCCCGGGAGGACTACTTCCCGCCGGACAAGACCGTCGAAGAGGTCAAGGAGCAGGACGCCCAGGCCTTCCGGGACTCGCAGTCCGCCGCCGAGATCGCCGCCCTGCGGTACCTGGGATATCCGAACGTGACCTACGTCGGCGAGATCCCGGACGGATTCGCCGAGTACCGGGGTGCTGCGAGCCGCAGGACCAGATCGTCGACGTCGACGGCACCCCGGTCACCGATTTCCCGTCACTGCAGGCCGTGCTCGCCGACAGCACACCCGGTCAGGTGGTCGCGGTGACCGTGCTGCGCAACGGCGAGAACGTCACCGAGAAGGTCACTCTCGGCAGCAACCCGGAGGTCGGCAACCAGGGCGTTCCTGGGCGTCGGGGCCGTGGAGCGGCCGGTTGCGCCGTTCACCACGTCGATCGCGCTGGAGCGGATCGGCGGCCCGTCGGCCGGCCTGATGTTCACCCTCGGCATCATCGACAAGCTCACCGACGGCGACCTGACCGACGGCCAGTTCATCGCCGGCACCGGGACCATCGACCCGGCCGGCACCGTCGGTCCGATCGGCGGCGTGCTGCTCAAGCTGATCACCGCGCGGGAGGCGGGGGCGACGGTGTTCCTGGTGCCCGCCGACAACTGCGCCGAGGCGGTCACCCAGGTGCCGGAGGGTCTGCAATTGGTCAAGGTGGCGTCCCTGGACGAGGCGATGACGGCGCTGGACACGCTGAAGGCCGGCGGCACCCCGCCGGGCTGCTGACGGCTGTCGAGCCGAGCGCGGTCAGCCCTCGAAGGTGAGCCGCAGCGCGGCGAGCAGGTTGGGCGCCAGGTCGCCGCCGCGCAGCGGGGCGTCGTCGTGCTCGCCGCGCAGGCGCATCAGGCAGGCGCCGCCTTGGCCGTCCCGCAGCACCCCGGCGACCAGCCGCGCCTCGGCCCGATCGGGGTGCCGGGCCGCCTGCTCGGCGGCGACGGCCGGGATCGTCCGACAGGCCGTCCTGCGCGTCCGGCGGCAGCACCACGATCTCCTGCACCAGCACGCAGCCGGCGACCTCGTCGGGCCAGGAGATCTGCGCGAGGGCGTCCGACAGCTCACCCTCCGGCAGCGCCTCCTGCGCGATCGGCGTGTAGACCGCCGCTTCCGGACCCAGCGAGGAGGCCAGGCTCGGCTGCGCGGCCAGCAGATCCGCGGTGTTGACCAGCGCGAACAGCTGCGGCGGCGCGTCCCAGCCGGCGGTCCCGACGAACTCCTCGACCTCGGCGACGGCAACGGCGAGGTCGGGGTCCTCCCACCAGTCCGGCTTGCGCTCACGCCGATGATCTTCGCATGCGCCTCACCACTCATTCGACTGTTCCGAGTGGTGTGCTCGCCCCCCGCCGCAATACAACGATTCCGTTCCGAACCACCTGGGTCGCCAGGGAACCTCTGGGCTGTGCTTACAGTTGAGGAGGCGGGGCAGCGTCGAGATTGCGGCAACCGTTCGCCCGAGACCGTCCCGACGGTGGAGTTCGCACGATCGCGCGCGGCTGATTGCACCAGAGTGTCGACCTGAGGAGTTCACCCGTGGCCATGCGGCCCCCCGTCGGTTTGCCCACGATGTCCAAACGCGCCAAACGGGTCCTGATCGCCCTGGTCAGCCTGGCCGTCCTGGCGATCCTGTGGTTCCAGTTCGTCGGCATCTACGTCGACTGGCTCTGGTTCGGCGAGGTCGGATTCCGCGAGGTCTTCACCACCCAGGCGATCAGCCGGGTCGTCCTGTTCCTGATCGCCGGCCATCGGCGGCGGTGGCCTGGTCTTCCTGGTCGCTGTACCTGGCCTACAGGTCGCGGCCGGTGTTCGTCCCGACCAACGAGGTCGATCCGCTGGCGCCGTACCGGACGATCATCACCACCCGGCCGAAGCTGTTCGCCTTCGGCATCTCCGGTGTGGTGGCGCTGATCTGCGGGCTGTCCGCGCAGTCGGACTGGACGATCGTGCAGCTGTGGCTCAACGGCGGCGATTTCGGCACGGTCGACCCGCAGTTCGGCAACGACGTCGGGTTCTACGTCTTCACCCTGCCGATGATCCAGCTGGTGCTCGGCTGGCTGTTCGTCATCATCGCGATCTGCTTCATCGCCGTCGCCGTCGTGCAGTACCTGTTCGGCGGCATCCGGCTGTCCGGCCCGGGCCGGAAGATCACCTCGCAGGCCACCCTGCAGCTGTCCCTGCTGGTGGCGGCGTTCGTGCTGCTCAAGGCGGTGCAGTACTGGTACGACCGGTACGAACTGCTGTTCTCCAATCGCGGCGGCACCTTCACCGGCGCGTCCTACACCGACATCAACGCGGTGCTGCCGGCCAAGCTGATCCTGATGCTGATCGCCGCGATCTGCGCGATCGGCTTCGTCGTCGGCGCGTTCACCCGGTCGATCAAGCTGCCGGCGATCGCGCTCGGCCTGCTGGTGCTCTCCAGCGTGCTGATCGGCGGGGTGTGGCCGCTGGTGCTGCAGCAGGTCGTGGTCAACCCCAACGGCATCAACCGCGAGCCCGAGTACATCGCCCGGAACATCGACGCCACCCGCACCGCGTACCAGATCGAAGACGACCAGATCAACTACGTGGACTACAAGGGCGAGCTGACCGGTGACCCGGCGGCGATCGTCAACGACAAGGACACCGTGCCCAACGCCCGGCTGCTCGACCCGAACGTGCTGTCGCCGACGTTCACCCAGCAGCAGCAGCTGCGGAACTTCTACGGCTTCCCCGATCAGCTCGCGATGGACCGTTACACCGTCGACGGTAAGACCCAGGACTATGTCGTCGCTGTGCGGGAGCTGAACGCCGACGGACTCAACGACGCGCAGAAGAACTGGATCAACGAGCACATGGTGTTCACCCACGGCGACGGTTTCGTCGCCGCGCCGGCGAACACCGTCGTCAACGGCTACCCGGATTACACGGTGTCGGACATCGCCAACATCGACAACCCGAACAGCGAGATCCCGGTCAAGCAGCCACGGACCTACTACGGCCAGCTGACCACGGATTACGCGATCGTCGGCGCCGAGGGCGGCGTGGCCCGGGAGTACGACACCGATGCCTCCCGCTACACCTACACCGGCGCCGGTGGCGTCGCGGTCGGAAACCTGTTCCAGCGCGCGGTCTTCGCCACCGAGTACGGCGAGGCGAACTTCCTGTTCTCCTCCGAGATCAACGCCAATTCCAAGATCCTGTACAACCGCGATCCGCTGGAACGGGTGCAGAAGGCGGCGCCGTTCCTGACCACCGACACCAAGGCCTACCCGGCCGTGGTGGACGGGCGGATCGTCTGGATCGTCGACGCGTACACCACCGCGACGAACTACCCGTACGCCCAGGCGGTCACGCTGTCCGACGCCACCAACAACTCGCTGGCGGCCCGTAGCGGCGCCGGTCAGGTGGACACGTCAGGTCTCCTACATCCGTAACTCGGTGAAGGCGACCGTCGACGCCTATGACGGCACCGTCACCCTGTACGCGGTCGACGACGAAGCCGATCCGGTGCTGAAGGCCTGGGAGGGCGTCTTCCCCGGGCTGATGAAGTCCAACGCCGACGTGTCGGACAGACCTGCGGTCGCACTTCCGCTACCCGCAGGACCTGTTCGAGGTGCAGCGGTCGCTGCTGGTTCGCTACCACGTCGACGATCCGGTCGACTTCTTCCAGAGCTCCGGTTTCTGGCGGGTGCCGAACGACCCGACGGTGAGCGAGGCCGTGCAGGCACCGCAGCCGCCGTACTACCTGCAGGTGAAGCTGCCGGGCGAGGAGAACTCGGAATTCCAGCTGACCAGTGTGCTGACCGGTTTCCAGCGGGAGTTCATGAGCGCCTACGTCGTCGGCGTCGTCGGATCCGGCGAATTACGGGCAACTCACCGTGCTCCGACTACCCACCTCGACGCAGACCCCGGGCCCGACACAGGTGCAACAGCTGTTCCGAACCACCCAGGAGGTCAGCAGCCTGGTGACGCTGTCGACCCAGCAGGGCGGCGCCAGGGTGATCTTCGGCAACCTGCTGACCCTGCCGGTGAACGACGGTCTGTTGTACGTCGAGCCGTTCTACATCCAGGGCCAGGCGTCGTCGACGTCGTTCCCGCAGCTGAACCGGGTGCTGGTCTGGTACGCCGGCCGGGTCGGGGTCGGTCAGACGCTGACCCAGGCGCTGACCAGAGCGGCGCAGAGCGCGCCGGTCCAGACGCCGGCAGTGGGTGACGCCGGGACCGCCGAAACGGACCCCGGCACCGACCAGGGCCTGCCGACGGACCTCTCGACCACCACCGCGGCGGTGCCACCGGCCGATGCGGCGGCGGCGGTGGCGGCGATGGACGCCGCGGCAAGCGAGCTGGATGCGGCAAAGGCCTCCGGTGACCTGGGTCAGATCGGTGCCGCGAGCCAGAAGCTCGAGGACGCGGTGAAGGCGTACCTGACCCTGGTGGATGCCCAGCAACCGAGCGCCAGTCTCGGCCCGGTACCTTCCTCCGGCGGATAGTCCCGTCTCGTGCCTGGGCGGCAACCCGCGGATTCGCGGGTTGTCGCCCAGGTCACAGTCCGTTGTGCCGCAATCGATTTGGTTCCGGTGACATGCGCTTGTTACAGTGGTGTCATCACCAACGCGGGGTGGAGCAGCTCGGTAGCTCGCTGGGCTCATAACCCAGAGGTCGCAGGTTCGAATCCTGCCCCCGCTACCATCGTGATCAGGCAAAACGGCCCTCGGACTTAGTCCGGGGGCCGTTTTTCTTGCCGTCTGTGACCAGATTTGTGACCTAACCCGAGCGAGGGCAGTTACGCCTGCTGCGGCGTGCGAAGTGGCTCGCTGTCGCGGCCGGCCGCCAAGGTCGCCGGCAATGCGGTGCGGCGGGGCCAGGTCCAGGCGGATCGCAGGATGAAGGCCAGGAGCAGCACTTCGAGTCCGATGGAGAGGCCGTAGAAGAAGGCCCAGTCCCAGGACGCCCCTGCCGCGTTGAAAATCATGACGGGGATGTAGACCGATGCCACGACGAGGTTCGTCGCGCGGTTCACCCGGGCGGGCAGCGTCATGGAGAGCATCACCATCAGGGCCGGGATTCCGATGACCACGAGGAAAATGGTCAACAACGTCGGGGTGATGTCGAACTCGAAGATGCCGCCACCCCGGATTTGGTCGATGGCGCCGGGCTGGTAGAGGTGGAAGTAGTCGATGTAGATGACGAAGAACATCAAGCTGGTCCATGCTGCCGCGAGCTTGGCCTGCACGGGCATGCGCCGATCTTCCAGCGTGCTCTCCGACGGCGGATTCTCTGGTGCGGTAGGGGATTGAGGCGTTCTCATCGAAATGCTCCTTGGCGTGATCGGGTGGGTGTTTCCACCTTCGCGAATGCCGGCGGCGGGCACATCAGCCCCGGAGCCTGATTCGACCTGGCCGTTGGCACAGCCGAACTCTCGTACTTTCGGCGGATACACCGCGCACGCCGGTTGCCTAGGCTGACCGGGTGGCCACCAGCGCACTCCGCTCGCTGTGGGCCGAACCTCGACCCACTAATGCCCCGGACCGGGGGCCGCGGGACTGGGCCTTGGTCGCAGCATTGACCTGCTGGTCGGTGGTTGAAGTCGTGCTTCGCGAGGATCTGGCGCCGGGCCCGCTGCTGCTGCTCGCTGCGCTCGCGGTCATCGGCCCCCTGCTGTGGCGACGCACGCACCCGCTCGTCGCGGTTGCGATTTCCTTCGGGACGTTGACGATCGTCGACATCGTCAGAATCCTCACCGGGTCGCACGGCGTCTTGCTGAACAGCACCGCCGCGACGCTGATCCTGACCTACGCCCTGTTCCGGTGGGGCTCCGGTCGGGAAGCCGTCAGCGGCCTCGGCATCATCCTGCTCTGGCTGCCCATCACCATCCACGGCGCCGACCCCACCAGCCTGGCGGAGGCGGTCGCGGGATACGCGTTCTTCCTGTTCGCCGCCTCGCTCGGCGCCGCGATCCGCTATCGCACCAAGATCCGCATCCGCGACATCGACCAAGCCAAGGCCCGCGAACGCGAACAGCTCGCTCGCGAGCTCCACGACACCGTCGCCCACCACGTCTCGGGCATCGTCATCCAGGCCCAGGCAGGACGTGCGATCGCGGCTTCCCACCCCGAGCGTGCCATCGAGACTCTGGCCGTCATCGAGGACGCAGCGACCCGCACCCTCACCGAGCTGCGCGCCATCGTCGGCGTGCTCCGCGCCACCCAGGACACCGAGTTCGCGCCGCAGCCCGGCGTGGCTGAGGTCGAGCAGCTTGCCACGGATGGCCAGACGCGTCCCCGCGTCGAGGTGACGCTCTCCGGCGAGTTCGAAGACCTCAGCCCGGCGGTCGGGGCCGCGATCTACCGCCTGGCTCAGGAGTCCATCACCAACGCTCGACGGCATGGCCGTCACGCGACGCAGGTCACCGTCGCTGTCACCGGCGACGCCGACCGGGTACGGCTGACCATCGACGACGACGGCTCCGCCGCCGGCGGTCGCGCCCCAGCGGGCTTCGGCCTGGTGGGCATGCGGGAACGCGCATCACTGCTCGGCGGCACCTTCCACGCGGGCCCCGCCGCCGAGCGGGGTTGGCGGGTGGAGGCGGTCCTGCCCCGAACCGGGACGCCACGATGACCATCCGGGTCCTGATCGCCGACGACCAGCCCATCGTGCGCACCGGGCTGACGATGCTGCTCGACGCCCAACCCGACATCGAAGTGGTCGGCGCGGCCGCCGACGGGCGGGAGGCAGTCCGCCTGGCGCTCCAGCTGCGCCCCGATGTCGGCCTGTTCGACATCCGAATGCCGCTGATGGACGGCATCGAAGCCACCCGCCGCCTCGCCGGCCCCGACGTCACCGACCCGCTGCCGATCGTGGTCATCACCACCTTCGACCTCGACGAGTATGTCCACGGGGCGCTCAAAGCCGGCGCCCGCGGGTTCCTGCTCAAGGACGCCGGACCGGCCCTGCTGACCCAGGCCATCCACGCCGCCGCCGACGGAGACGCATTGATCGCGCCCAGTGTGACCGTCCGACTGCTCGCAGCGTTCGCCCACGCACAGGCCTCGCCACCCAGGCAGCCGATAGAACCGCTCACCGCCCGCGAGGAGGAAGTCCTCGTGCCGGTCGCCCAGGGCCGCACCAACAATGAGATCGCCGGCGAGCTCTACATCACCCCCAGCACCGTCAAAGCACATCTCGCCAGCCTCATGCGAAAGCTCGGCGCCCGCAACCGCGTCGAGGTCGCCATGTGGGCCCACGAGACCGGCCGAATCTGACGCCGCAGAGGCTCCCGCCGACGCGCCGCTCGCTCCTCGCGGCCCCTGGCCGCAGCTGCGGTGATCCTATATTCGTGCGGGACTTGGCCGCGGGTCTGGTTGAGCGGAAAACCTGTGCTGGGATTGCCGTTTCGGGTCTGCCCCGGGGTTTCATGATCAAAGTTTCGGAAGATCTGGTGTCGCAGGACGACTCGAAATGTGCCGAAACGGTGATCATGGCGGCGGAATGATCGTCACCGATCTCGGACGATTGACGATCTTGATTCCGGCGTCGGTCGCGACCGTCGCGGCAGGCTGCGGCGCGGGGTCGATCGCGGCGCGCCGCGCGGCACCGACGACGAGCGGCACCAGCGTCGGGATCCAGGTGGGCATCCGCAGGTGCTCGACCGACTCGACATGCAGTGGCGACGAGGCGAGGAGCTCTTCGAAGTCGCGGTCGGCGTGGCAGCCGTCGGCCAGTCGCCGGTGCAGCGGGGTGAGGAGATCCTGCACGACTCCGCGAACGGGACCGCCGCGGACGTGCTCGTGGAACAGAAACCTGCCACCCGGCCGCAACACCCGGTGCACTTCGACTAGCGCCCGGGCGGGATCCTGCACGGAGCAGAAGACCAGCGAGGCCGTCACGGTGTCGAAAGTTGCATCAGGGTAGGGCAAGTCGTGCACGTCCCCGTCGACGAGCGTCACCGGGACCTGCGTTCCGTCGAGCAGTTCGCCGAGGCGGGTCCGAAACGCGGAGTTCGGTTCGAGTAGCACCAACTCCTGCAGATCCGCCGGGTAGTGCGGAACGGAAAGCCCGCTCCCGGCGCCGATCTCGAGCACCCTTCCGGTGGCTGCGGCGAGGTGGTCGTGCCGGATGGCGGCTTGGCCGTTGCGCTCGATCTGTTCCATGAGGGTCGGATACCAGGCGGCGAACATGCGGCCGCTCCGTGAAGTCGTCGTTGTCATCCCTTGATCGTCCGCGGTTCGAATGGCCGGCACATGGCCCGTTCCGGCCAAATCCGAGCAGGCCGAATCTCGACGACGTCGTAGCCTGACCGGGGAGGTGCCCGTGCTCGGGATCGAGGATCAGGTCGTCGGAACCACGACGGTCGGCGGCGACCCAGTCGCGTACTCCGTCGTCGGCGATGGTCCTCCGGTGCTGGTCGGCGGTTGGTGGTGCAGCCATCTCGAGCTGAATTGGCAGGAACCGCTGTTCCGCGAGTTCTTCTCGCGCCTCGCCGGCCGACATTCGGTCATCCGCTACGACAGTCCGGGCACCGGAGCGTCCGGTCCTGACGGGTCTCTGCCGCGGACCGTCGACGCGGAGGTTGCTGTCATGGCGGGGGTTGTCGATGCCCTCGGCCTGGACCGCTTCGCGCTGATCGGCGCCTCGACCGGGGGAGCGACGGCGGTCGCCTACGCGACCACGCACGGACCGCAGGTCAGCCGGCTGGTGCTGTACGGCGCGTTCGCTCGAGGTGCCGACATCGCCTCGGACTCCGCGCGAACCGCCATGCTCGAGGTCATCGCCGGTCATTGGGGTCTGGGGTCGAGACTGCTCGCCGACGTCTTCCTGCCCGGGGCCACCACGCAGGAACGGGACGGCTTCGCTCGTTTCCAGCGGCAGTTCGCCACCGCCGAGCGGGCCGCGCAGTCGCTGGCGGCCGCCTATGCGGTCGACGTCACCGACCGATTGGCGCGGGTGCGGGTCCCCACCTGCGTGATCCACCGGCGCAACGACAGAGCCGTGCCCTTCGCGCTCGGCGCCGACATGGCGCGCCGGATCAAGGGATCGGCGTTCGTCCCGCTCGACGGCGTCGACCACTTCCCCTGGCGCGGTGACTCTGCAGAGGTGGCCGACGCGATGCTGCGCGGCCTGGGCCACCGCATCGCGAGCAAACCCCTCGCTGCGGGTCCCGAGGCGCTCACCGAACGGGAGCGGGAGATCCTCGCGCTCGTGGCGCTCGGGCTGACGGACGCGCAGATCGCGCAGCGCCTCACGGTCAGTCCGCACACCGTGCATCGGCACGTGGCGAACGCCCGCACCAAGCTCGGGGTTCGATCCCGAGCCGCGGCGGCCGCCGCCCTGTCACGGCGGCCCACTTCGAACTGACTCCATCCGGCTCCGCACCTCCGTGATGTGTTGTGGCGCCGGTGACATCCCGGGTTGCTGCTCCACCAGCGGTCTGCGCCGACCTCCCTTACGGTGAGGCGATGGCCGGGCGAGCACCGCCGCCACCGGCTGCAGGAGGGAGTTCACGCATGCCGGATCTCGGCCACGAGTTGATGTTCGGCGTCTCCCTGCCCAATCCCGCGTCCCAGGCCGCGACGGTGGTCCGGCTCGCCCAGCTGTCCGAACAGCGCGGACTCGACCTGATCGGCGTGCAGGACCACCCGTACAACCCGGATCTGCTCGACACCTGGACCCTGCTGGCGCACTTGGCCGCGGCCACCGAGCAGATCTCCCTGCTTCCCGACGTCGCCTGTGTGCCGCTGCGTGCTCCCGCTGTGTTGGCCCGAGCCGCGGCGAGCCTCGACCTGCTCGCCGACGGACGGGTGGAACTGGGCGTAGGCGCCGGCTATTTCCTGGATTCGATCGCCGGCTTCGGCGGTCCGCAATTGACCCGCGGCGAGTCGGTCGAGGCGCTCGAGGAGGCGATCGCGGTGATCCGGGCGATCTGGACCGCGGACGAACCGATCACCTTGCCGGGCAAGTTCCATCATCTCGAGCAGGCCGCTCCTGGCCCGGCGCCCGCTCATCCCATCGGCATCTGGGTCGGTGCCTATGAGCCGAAGATGCTGTCGCTGACATCTCGATTGGCAGACGGTTGGATCCCGAGTCAGGCGTATGCCGACCCAGACCGAACGGCGGGGCTGAATGCGCGTCTCGACGTACTGATCGAGGATGCCGGACGGCAGCCGGCGGACATCCTGCGGCTGTACAACATCAGCGGCCGGTTCGCCGCCGCCGGTCGCGGATTTCTCGACGGACCGTCCACCCATTGGGCCGAGCAGCTCACCGAACTCGTTCTGGAGCAGGGATTCTCGTCGTTCATCCTGGGTCCGTCCGGCGACATCATCGCCTCCATCAGTCAGTTCGCCGACGAGGTCGCGCCCGATGTGCGGGAGCGGGTGTTGGCAGAACGTTCTGGAGCGCCGGCCCCGTCGGCGGAATCTGTTTCCGTCGTTGAGGTGTCGGGCGGATTGCCGCGAAGAATCCGCCGGATGGACCGGTCCGGTTGGAGCGCGACGGAAACTGGGGGAGTGCCGGTGGATTGCCGGTCGAGGACCGTCCACTCGCCGTTCTCACCTCGACGGCATCCAACGGTGGCCACGACAACCACCGGAATCTGGTCGCGATTCATGATCATCTGCGATCCGAACTCGAACAGATCGGCCAGGCGGTGAACCAGGTGGCTGCGGGCGAGCTGACGCCGGTCGCGGCGCGCTCGCTGATCAGCCGAATGACGTTGCGGCAGAACCATTGGACGCTCGGGTCGTTCTGCGCGTCGTACTGCCGCATCGTCACCATCCACCACGCCGTCGAGGACACCCACATGTTCCCGAACCTGGCCGCGGTGCAGCCATCGTTGCAGCCGGTGCTCGATCGCCTCGAGGCGGAGCATCTGGTGATCGCCGGGGTGCTCGACCGGTTCGATCGGGCGCTGGTCGATCTGGTGCGGGAGGACGAGGTGACCGCCGTTCCCGATCGCGCCGGGACCGTCGAGATCGGTGAATTGGCAACCGAACTCGGTGACATCCTGCTGTCCCACCTGGCCTACGAGGAGGATCAGCTCGTCGAGGGTCTGGCGCTGATGCCGAGCTCGATCTGACCCTGTCTGGCTAGTTCTCTCGTCGGCCGAGCGGCGCCAGCGGATGCCGGCCTCGATGAACTCGTCGATGTCGCCGTCGAAGACCGCCGACGGATTGCCGACCTCGAAGTTCGTCCGCAGATCCTTGACCATCTGGTACGGATGCAGCACGTAGGAGCGCATCTGGTTGCCCCAGGAGCTGCCGCCGTCCTTGAGCGCGTCCATGGTGGCCTTCTCCTCCTGCCGGCGGCGGGCGAGCAGCTTGGCCTGCAGCACGGTCATCGCCGAGGCGCGGTTCTGGATCTGCGAGCGCTCGTTCTGGCAGGACACGACGATCCCGGTAGGGATGTGGGTGATCCGGACCGCGGAGTCGGTGGTGTTGACGCCCTGTCCGCCCGGGCCCGGACGAGCGGTAGACGTCGACCCGCAGTTCCTTCTCGTCGATCTCGACGTGGTCGCTGGTCTCGACGACCGGCGCGACCTCGACGCCGGCGAACGAGGTCTGCCGGCGGCCCTGGTTGTCGAACGGGGAGATGCGGACGAGGCGGTGGGTGCCCTGCTCGACCGAGAGGGTGCCGTAGGCGTACGGGGCCTTGACCTGGAAGGTCGCCGACTTGATTCCGGCCTCTTCCGCGTAGGACGTGTCGTAGACCTCGGGCATAACGTGCCGCTCCGACCAGCGGGGATACATCCGCATCAGCATCTCGGCGGAGTCAGCGGCGTCGACACCACCGGCTTCGGCGCGGATGGTGACAAGGGCCTCGCGCTCGTCGTACTCGCCCGAGAGCAGCGTC
>CAVRCD010000009.1:0-719602 GCA_963719475.1 uncultured Actinomycetota bacterium
CCGGTGGACGCAACCAATCAGTGACCGATGTCCCTGTTGGGAGGGCCGTTCCGGGCCGAAAATGGTGGTCCCTCGCCGGCTGACGTCGTGCTCCTTGGTCCTTCGAGGCCCTCAGTTAGAGCTCGTGATGAATTTTGATTGGGCCGCGAAGGCGTTGAGGAGCGAACAACGGCTTGAGACGCTGGCCGGGTAGGCTCCGAGCCCCGCATATCAGGTGAACGCAAACTGACCGGTGTTCGTCCCGGCCGGCCGGTGACGCGGTGAAGTGAGGTTCGGCACAAAACGGACTGGTGATGTTCGATTAATCTGCCCGTCATGTGCTTGCCCTCCAATGGGGTGATGACAGAGGACGTTACGGCCCCGCAGTCACCCCGGTTACCTCTTCCTAGCCAGGTCCCGCACGTCTCCGAGCACGACATGTGGCTCGCGGAACTTTTATTGCTCTCCGGTTTGGATTTGGCTGTACGCCGAGCTCAGTTTGTCATTCGCACGGCCGTTAGGGCCCAAGAACTTGCGATGAAAGCCGAGACTGACCCTATCGATGAATTGCTTGATGCGCGTAGATTCGCGAGGAACAGCAGATCCCGGACCATTTACAATCGGGCGATTAGCTATCTACGAGCCGAACAAATCTTGTCGCGCCAATTGCGAGTTGGCGGTGGGCTACGTGATAGCAGGCTGTAGGTATGCGAACGTCGATCGTGGTGTCGACGGCAACTGACTACTGACCACAGCGCGGGCCGGTGGGTTCCAGTCGCTATCGCAGGGCGGGCAGTGGGCGGCCGTGGTCGCGCTCGACCCGCTCACCGGCGCCGAGGGGCCGCCCGCCCACGCGTCACCGGGCCGGCTCGGCCCCGTGCTGCCAGGTCGCTGACATCAGATGGGCGAAGCGCACTGGAAGGTCGGTAGGAGTCTGGTGCTGACGCGCGCTGGTTGTGGATTGAGTATCTGGTTCAGCCGGGTTGCGGTGCCCTCGCTGGGGTGGCGGTGACCTCTCCTGCCTCGACCTCGCGCCCAGCGCGACCGATTCACGCAGGTCCTGTCACGACTGGATACATCTCCGCCAGTGTGTTCACGCTACTTGCCTGCTACGGGCGTTGGTGTCCGGTCAGCGATTCCGTTTGCCGGCGGTGCGGCCCCGGGGAAGGGTCTCGTCGTCAACCTCGATCCGCTCCTTGCGGACCTCACCGCTGACTGTCTCCTCGTCGGTGACGGTCTCGGTGCCGAGCCGAACCCGTTCTACCGGCACAGCTTCGGTGGCCACAACAGGGCGCTCCTGGTGAAGCACGACTTCGTATTCGTCTTCGGTAATCTCCGGGCCCGACCGGGAATCAGCCCGGTTGGCATCGGTGATCGGTTCCCGTTCGACGCGGACTTCTTCCCGGGAAACCGGAACCTCGACCGATTGTTGTTCGGTGACGACGTATTTGCGGAGCTTCGCGCGTCCAGCTTCAACTTTCTCGGTACCAACACGTAAGTGTTCTTCTGACCTGGTCATGGCGTCATCAGTGCCGGAATCTGAGGTGTTAAGGCGATTGTCTCGCTTCATGTTCCGACGTCCCACTCCGGTCCCGGTGGTCTGTTCGTATTCGGCGCGGTCGCCGATGGCGCGGAGGTACCGCTCGTAGTAGGCGTACAGTTCTTGTTCTTCGTCGGGGTCGAGGTGACTGGTGTCGGCGATCTCCGGGGAGTCCTTGACGACGTCCTTCTCGAAGGGCAGAACCAGGTCGTCCCCTTCGAATCGGGAACCGCGCAGCGGGACGAAGTTCTCCCGCGTGCCGAACAGCCCGGTGTTCACGGTGACCCAATCGGGTTGGCCCGTCTCGTCGTCCAGGTAAACCTGGCCGACGGACCCGATCTTGCTGCCCTGAGGGTCCACGGCCCTACGGCCGATGTACTGGTCTGCTGTTGCTGCGTTGGTCATGCCTACTCCTTCGATCGTTGGCCCGAGGCTGGCCCTCGGCCGGGGTTCTCCGAATTGGTGGACAGTGGGGGTTGAGTGCGGGGTGTTATAGGTCGTCGCGTACTGACCCGGGCCTCGGCGTCAAAAAGTTGCGGATGACGATCTCCCCTGTACGGCGACTACGCGAGATCTTGGGCCGTTGACTTCTTGAATGAGATCGGTTTAGGTCTTTTCTGCATCTCGATGACCTGTCGCCTGCGTTTGCGGATATTGCGTCTCTGTGGGCTGCCAACTGTCGGAATGGATGTGGGTGCGGCGCTTTCGTGAATTCGGGGTCCGCCGGGGTTGGGTCGCTGCGGTCACCGAATCTTCCTCGTGCCGGGCCGGTCGGCTGGTCATCCGGCGCATCGGGTGTTCGGTCGTCACGGGATTCCGCTCCTTCTCGGACTTCAGGTAGTTGTCACCGGACTGCCCTCCCTACTTGGTATGAGTCACTGAGAACGCGCGCATGACGCGCGCTGCATGAATGGATTGTCGGGCTTTGATCCCGCGAACTTGAACCCATCCCCTGGGAATGAGAAGAGAGAGGGCGCCCATGACAACCCCGCCCTTGAGGGCGGTTGTCACATCGTCGATGCATATTCATACATCCACCCGCCGCCCCTGGCTGCCCTGACCAAGGGCCGGTATAGACGCCGGTGGAATTGTCGTGCTCCTCGGTGTTGCGGGACCGGCAGGCAAATGCCTCCGGAGATGGTTGGAGGACATGGAGCAGACCGTGGTTCCGTTGGCCCACCAGTCGCAGTTCTTCAATACCGAGGAACCGGGGTATCTCACCCCATCTTGTGAAAGGCGAGTGTTCGTGCGGCTTAGGTCGGTGGGTACTCCGGCGGTGAGGTGTCGTGCTGCCCGGCTTGGGGTTCCGACGCTGGACAGTGTTTGGCGAGCAGGACGTCGTCACTGGGGTGGGTGATCGTCCAGACCCGCACAACTTTGCCTTCCGTGCCCAGATCCTTTTGATAGAAACGGATGCCGTCCGGGTGGTCTGTCCCGGTTCCGCGGACTCGGTGCGACAGGCCGCTCCTGACCAGGGTGAGAGTCCGGTCGCCGAGGCAACCGGCCAGTCCGGTCGGTGGGTGCCCGTCGATCTCGATCACCGTGTAGGTCACGCCGGAAATCACCGGTCCATCTGACATCACCGTTGTTGGCTCCTGTTTCAGCTGTCATTCTCGAGATCGGTTCCGGCGTGGTGGGTGAGGCCGCTGGGAAAGACGACGCCGGGAACGTTGCCCGTCAGCTCGTACTGTTCGGTCGGGGGTCCTGTTTGACCCGTTCTCCTTCTGCCTGCCGGGCCCCGTAGCGCGGAATGCCCTTGCGGGGCAGCAAGATCGGACTTCTCTAGGGTCTGATCGGCACTGTCAGGAAGGGCATCCCGCGGATGCGATTGTCTCATGGTGTTCCGGTGCGGTCAGCGGTGTTCGATGAGCCGAATCTGGTGTCGCACGCCGGGTTGGTGCCGGCGATGGGCTTGGCCGCTCGGGCCGGCCTGATCGAGCTGGCAGACCGGCACCTGACGGTATCCGGCGGGCCTGGTCACGCGGCCGGGTTGAAGGTATCCGCGCTGGTCGGGGGCATGGTCGCGGGTGCTGATTCGATTTCAGATATGGCCGTGCTCCGACACGGCGCGATGCCCCGGTTGTTCTCCGGGGTCCGGGCGCCATCGACGCTGGGCACGTTCCTGCGGGCCTTCCGGTTCGGGCATGTCCGGCAGTTGGACGCGGTCGCCGCCCGGTTCCTGACCGGCCTGACCGGGCACGCTCCGCTGCTCCCCGCGGCCTCTGAGGTCACGTTCGTCGACATCGACGACACGGTCCGGTCGACCTACGGCTACGCCAAGCAGGGCGCCGGGTACGGCTACTCCGGGGTCAAGGGTTTGAATGCATTCCTGGCCACCGCGTCGACACCAGCCTCGGCGCCGGTGATCGTCGCGACCCGGCTCCGGAAAGGATCAGCGAACTCCGCGCGGGGCGCGGCCCGGTTGGTCGCCGACGCCTTGGTCACCACCGGCAGGTGCGGTGTGACCGGCATGGTGCTGCTCCGGGCGGACAGCGCGTTCTACGGTCGGGACGTGATCGCCGCCGCCCGCCGCGGCGGGGCCAGGTTCTCCATCACCGCCCGCAAGGACCGGGCCGTGACCGCGGCGATCAGCTCGATCCCGGATACCGCGTGGACCACGATCCGCTACCCCAAAGCGGTGTTCGACGAAGAGCTTGATCAGTGGGTGTCCGACGCCGAAGTCGCCGAGACCTCCTTCACCGCTTTCACTTCCCGCGGGAAGTCCCAACAGGTCACCGCCCGGTTGATCGTCCGGCGGGTCCGGGACGCGAACCCCGCTCACGTCATCGCCAACGCTCAGGGTGAGTTGTTCCCGGTCTGGCGGCACCACGCCGTGTTCACCGACTCGCCCCGCCCGATGCTGGTCGCGGAGGCTGATCACCGGCGGCACGCGATCATCGAACAGGTCATCGCCGACCTCAAGAACGGGCCTTTGGCGCACCTGCCGTCCGGGTCTTTCGCAGCGAATTCCGCGTGGCTGGTGCTGGCCGCGATGGCGTTCAACCTGACCCGCGCCGTCGGCGCCCTGGCCGGCCGGTTCCACGCCAAAGCGGTCACCGCGACCATCCGCACCCAGCTGATCATCGTCGCCGCCCGGGTCACCCGCTCCGCCCGACGCGCGACCCTGCGACTACCCACCCGGTGGCCATGGGCCACCGCCTGGCAGCGGCTGTTCACCGCAGCGATCGGCCCACCACCGGCGACCTGACCATCGACCACCGCCGCACAGGCCCTGAACCAGTTTCAGAAACGGAAACACCCGGACCAGCCGGGCACTGAAACCTGCCCAACCCCCGGAAACGCTCCGATCAAGATCAACTAGAGAAACCCAAGATCACCGGCGGTGCATCCGGGCTTAGCCTGCCGCTCTGGTTCGACTTGTTCGGCTCGTCCCTGGGCGACCTGTTGGGTCCTCTCGAACTGGTGCGCCGCCATGCCGGCGAGGGTGTCGGCCTGGTCCCTGACGATTCGGCTGAAAGATTCGGCCTGTTCACGAGTGGCACCGGTGAGGGTGTCCACCAATTCCGCCCAGCTGATCGCCAGGTCCCGGTTGACGTCGACGGTCCGTTGGACGAACTGGAAGTACCGGTCAACCGCCTGGTTCAGGTCTACCGGCGCATCCGTCGGGATCATGGTGGTGGCCTGGTCGGCTAGCTTCGTCATGCCTTCCTTCCAGGCGCCGGCCAACCTTTCGGTGGTCTCTCGCGCCTGACCCGCAGCGCTGATGTAGGGCTGGTTGCTCGTCATGTAAAGACTCCCTAGTCCTGTTCCGCGGAATGAGGCCGACCCTGTTTGCGGCTGATCAGCCGGTGGTCGCCCGGGGGGACTTCGACCGATGGCATGTGCACCGTCATTGATATTGAGTGCTATGCGGCCTGCGCATGACGCAGCGACGGCCGTCGATACCAGATCCCTGGGTTGCATCGATTGGCACTTTCAACCACAGCGACTGCGCCGGTGATCTGTGCACCCACCACGGGCGATCACACGGTGGGCGCCGCGGTCCGCATCAATCGCGCCGCGACAGCCCAAAACACCGCTGACTGGGTAGCCCCAGTGTGAGCCGCGACCCTCATCGTCGCTTGAAAGCCACTCACGGCGATACGGCCGTTGCTGATACCTGCCAGGCATCCGCAACATTGCTTTCAGATCTAGCGGATTTGGTGACGTGCTGGTGATCGACCGCCCCACGCTGGTCCCAAACTGTGGACGCGTTTCCGCCGGGTGGTGAGCGGGTACAACCTCGGCAACACCGGTCAAGGCCAGATGGGTGTTCCAGGGAGCGTGTGGTGTGTCAATCACTGATGATTTCCTCCGCGCCACCAGAACGGCATCCGGTGACCGGGAGATGCTGCCGTCCCGGCTGGCCGCGGCATGTACCCGGGTGTTGCCGGTCGCCGGGGCCGGAGTCGGAATGTTCGGCACCTCCGGGATCCGGGTGCCGGTCGGGTCCAGTGATCAAAACGCAGCGGCCGCAGAACGTTTACAGTTCACCACCGCCCAGGGCCCATGTCTGGATGCGCACCGCTCCGCGTGCACAGTTCTTGCAACCGAGTCAACGATGGCCGAGCAGTGGCCGCAGTTCCACGCTGCACTGGTGAGCCGCACACCATTTCGGGCGGTGATCGCCGTACCGCTGGCCCCGCCGTTGGACGGGATGGGCACAGTCGACCTCTATCTGCACAATTCGTCGGATATCGCCGGGCTGTTGATGACCGACGTGCAAGAGGTGATCTCGGCGGTCACCCGGACCCTGGCCGTCGACGGCCTTTTCGGTCAAGCCGCCGGCCCTCTGGCCTGGTTCGGCGGGCCGGCGACAACCGGGCGGGCCGCGGTCCCGGTCGCGATGGGCATGCTCACCGTCGGCCTCGACGTCACCTCCGCGGATGCGTTGGCACTGCTGAGGGCGCACGCGTACGCCACTAACCGGGTCGTCGACGACCTCGCCGGCGACATCGTGAACCGACGCATCCCCACCCAACACCTACGCCTGGACCTCAACACTTGATCCAGGTAATCGATGACACTGTCGGAAAGCAGTTTCCTCCGCCACGAGTGCGGCGATCCACGCCGTCGATTTCGGCCAATCCGAATCCGCTCCGTTCCAGGTCGTTGTCGACCCCGAGGTCAACGAGTTCTGCCTCGTTCACCGCGACCCGCTCTTGGTCCGACCGCACTGGCATCGGCGCGTCCGTTTGGCTATGCCCGGACCTGGAAACCCTTGCGGTACCAGTTCCAGGTGGTAACCACCGACATCCCGGTCGCCAGAGCAGCCTCGGACAGATTCCCGACCGCCACGATCGCCCGCTCCCGGCCAGCGGCCCGCGCGGCCAACAGGGCGGGCAGCACACCCCGCACCGGGCGGACCTGCCCGTCCAATCCCAACTCCCCAATGAATACCGTGTCCCCCGCCGCCCCGCGGAGGCACTGCGGACAGCGCGTCCTTGGGTAGTCCTAGCCGGCTTCCCGAGTACCGCCGGGATGTCCGTTGACCCACCCGGTTAGCGGGTGTTCAGCGCGGCTGCGGGGTGCATCCTGATGTTTGATCCATCGCCATCGTCATCGCCATCGCCAGCCGGGAGCGCATGCCATGTTCGAGACAACGGAGTTCTTCGCGAGCTTCTCGGTCGACGACCTCAGCGTGGCGAAACAGTTCTACGGTGACACGCTCGGCCTGGATGTGCGGGAAACGGATGTCGGCCCGGAGTGGTTGCGGGAGCTGTGGTTGCAGCAGTCAGGCGAGCGCCGGGTGATGATCTATCCGAAACCGGACCACACGCCGGCGATGTATACGGTTCTGAATTTCCCGGTCAAGGACATCGGCCGGGTCGTCGACGACCTCGCCGCACGTGGGGTCACCATGGACAAATTCGATGCCTACGAGTCCGATTCCAGGGGAATCCACCGGGTCGGCAATCATTCGATCGCGTGGTTCCGTGACCCGGCCGGAAACGTCCTGGCTATCGACGAAGAACACTGACGCCCGCAGCGGCCCGGCTTTCCGCTCAACCCAGCTTTCGAGCCCTGGTTGGCAGGAGGTTTGCCGCCCCGAGCCACCACCGCGATCGCCGGCGAACCTTCCTGGTGGGCACGTTCGGCGTGGACCTCACCACGTGTGTGTTCAGCCCCCTGCACTCGTCAACTAGGATGAGCAAAGTTTGCTGCATCTGCGACGGTCTCCCACTTCGATGTCGCAGTAGAGGTCACAACGACAGTGACAACCAGACAACCAGTGACAACCATCACGAATTGCTGAACTGTCCGACGACGACAGCCGAATGCCGCTTACCGCACCTCGGTGGTTCTTGGCGTCGAGCCCGAGCGGCACATCGAGGCGGGCGAAACCGTCGCCTACCACCGGGCCCGTTTCCCCGGGGGCGAATTCGGGAACGTGTACTGCACGAACGCCTATCTCTCTCCGCGCGCCACTACCGAAGTAGGTCAATATGTTTCAGGTTGCGCCATGAGTGTGCGTATCGCGATTGTCTCCACCTACCCACCCCGGCCCTGCGGCATCGGCACCTTCTCGCGCGATCTCCGAGCCGCCCTGATCGGAGCCGATTCATCACTGAAGGTCGATGTGGTGTCGATCGTTCGCGATCAGTTCATGTCGACCGAACCCGAAGTCCTGTCGGTGATTCGGCAGGACGTCCGCGCCGACTACGTTGCGATGCCCGCGCTGCTGGACGGCCGCGGAACTGATGTGGTGCTGATCGAGCACGAGTATGGAATCTTCGGCGGCGAGGCCGGCTCCTACGTGCTGTCGCTGGTTCAGGAGCTACGGCAACCGTTCGTTGTGACGCTGCACACGGTGCTGTCCACCCCGACCGCACGACAGGCCGACGTCCTGACCGCTCTGTGTCAACGCGCCGCACTGGTCACCGTCTTCACCGAGACAGCCCGGCGGATGGTCGTCGACGCGGGGGTCGTGACGCCGGACCGCGTGTGCGTGGTCCCGCACGGTGCTCCGGCGATTCTGCTGTCGAACATCGCAGAGGCGACGTCAACCGGGGATCCCGTCCTGGAGACCGAAGGTCTGCACCCGACGATGGCCACGCTCGAGGGTCGCACCGTGCTGTCCACCTTCGGGTTGATCTCCCCTGGAAAAGGTATCGAAACCGCGATCGAGGCACTCGCGATGATCGTCCCCCTGCATCCTGATGTCTTGTATCTGGTGGCGGGACAGACCCATCCCGAGGTGGTCAAGGAGGAGGGCGAACGCTACCGGTTGTCACTCGAACGGCTCGTGCGTGACTACGGCCTCGAACGGAACGTCCAGTTCCTGGATCGGTTCCTGACAGTGGAGGAACTGGCGTTCCTCTTGTCCTCCACCGACATCTATCTGACCCCGTATCTGTCGCGGGAGCAGATCGTCTCAGGGGCGTTGACGTTCGCAGTGGTGGCGGGCTGCCCCGTGGTATCGACGCCGTACTTCTACGCGGAGGACCTGCTTGCCTCCGGTGCAGGCGCTTTGGTGCCCTTCGACGATCCCGCAGCATTCGCCAAGGGAGTGCTCCAGTTCCTGGACAATCCGGACGAGCTCGCCACGGCCGCACTGGAAGCACGACGTGTCGGGGCGGGGCTGACCTGGCCGTCCGTCGGCGCCATGACTGTCGATGTGCTCCTGCGCGCGAGGAGCCTTGGCGCCCCGCTGGAGGGCGGGTTCACACCAGGGCGGGTGGCATCGTCGCCGACGATCCGATCGGAACACCTGTTGACCCTTGTCGACGACGTCGGGATTTTGCAGCACGCCGATGGCGTCGTGCCCAACAGGGTCAGCGGCTACTGCGTCGACGATGTGGCCCGGCTTGTCGTGGTGGCACTGGGTCTCGGCCTGAATCGCCAACCGGACGACCGGACCTTCAGCCGAATGGTGACCCGTGGACTCAGCTTTCTGCATCACGCGTGGGATCCCGAGGATCAAGCGATGCACAACATGATGTCCTACGACCGGCGATGGCTGGACGAACCGCACGGCGGCGACCACCTCGGGCGAGCGTATTGGGCACTGGGTGCCGTTGTCGCAGCTCAGCCGCCTCGAGCTGTCGCTGCACCCAGCCTCCGGCTCCTGGAGGAACTCGCCCCCGCCATCGAGCGGACAGACAGTCTGCGGACCATGGCCTTCGCGGTCATCGGACTGACCCGGCCACCCCTTCATGCGATGCCTGCGCCGCTCCGCCGGCTGCTCGGCGTCCTGGCAAACCGGTTGCTGGACGTCTACACCGAGTTCCGCACCGACAAGTGGCGATGGTTCGAGAACAATCTGACCTACGACAACGCACGGCTCCCCCAGGCTCTCATCGCCGCCGGTGATCGGCTGGGCGACGTTGCGATGTTGACCGCCGGCCTCGAGGCTCTGGATTGGTACGGCGCGCAATGCGCACTCGACGGTCCCGCGGTCAGGCTCGTCGGTAACGGCTGGCACCGCAGCAGCGAGACTCCACTGGCAACACCGCTGGACGGTGACGAGCAACCCCTCGATGCCGCGGCCCTGGTGGAGGCGCTGACCGACGCGCTGGCCGCCACCCACCAGCGTGTCCATGGGCAACGGGCGGTCCGCGCGTTCGAGTGGTTCCTCGGCCGCAATCAGCTCGGTCAAGCCCGTCTACGACTTCGCGACCGGTGGCTGCCATGACGGGCTGTCCACGCAGAGCCTGAACGACAACGAGGGCGCAGAGTCGACCCTGGCGTTCTTCCAGGCGCTGCTGGCGCTCGAGTCGGCCGGATTGCAATCGTCACTTCCCCAGCCGTGACGATCACCGGCGCGATCCGCCCGGTTCGTGCCAAGGCGAGCGCGAGCGTGAAGGTTGCGATGCTCGCACCGATCGCGTGGCGCACCCCGCCTCTGCACTACGGTCCGTGGGAGCAGGTCACCAGCCTGATCACCGAGGGCCTGGTGGCGCTCGGCATCGACGTCACGTTGTTCGCCACCGGTGACTCGGTGACGGCCGCCGAACTGGACAGTGTGTGTGCAGTTCCGTATGCCGAGAACCCGGACATGGACGGGAGAGTCTGGGAAGCACTGCATGTCGCGCACGTTCTGAAGAGATCCGGCGAATTCGACCTCGTGCACAACAACCTCGACTGGCTACCGTTGAGTTTCTCCGAGCTCAGCGCCGCGCCCATGGTCACCACCATCCACGGTTTCTCCAGCCGCTCGATCCTGCCGGCCTACCGGTCCGCGCGGTCGGTCTTCGTCTCCATTTCCAACTCGGATCGCGTGCCCGACCTGGACTATGCGGCCACCGTCTACCACGGCATCGACCTCGACGCGCTGCCCTACTCTGCCGATGGTGGCGAGGAGTTGGTCATTCTCGGGCGCATCCACCCCGACAAGGGCACAGCTGAAGCGATCGAAATCGCCCGACTGGCACAGCGCCGACTGGTGATCTGCGGGATCGTCCAGGACCACGACTATTTCGCCGAACGGGTCCGGCCACACATCGACGGCGATGCTGTGACCTACCTGGGTTCGATCGGCAAGGAGCAGCGGGCGTCGGTGCTCGGGAGTGCCCACGCGCTCCTTCATCCGATCGCCTTCGACGAGCCGTTCGGGCTCTCGGTCGTCGAGTCGATGGCCTGCGGCACGCCGGTTGTCGCCTACCAGCGTGGCTCGATGCCGGAAGTCGTCGATAGTGGTCAAACGGGCTTTCTTGTCGACAACCCCGTCGACGCAGCTGTTGCCATCGACGCGGTCGGTGAACTCGATCGTGCGACTTGCCGGGCTGTCGCGGCGCGGCGGTTCAGCGCAGAACGCATGGTGCAGGACTACGTTGCCGTGTATGAACAAGTCCTCCGGGGTGGTTGGTGATGGCTTGTTCGAGCGAGCGCGCGGCAACCCGCTCCTGACCCCAGAACGCTGGCCGTATCAAATCAATGCGGTGATGAACGCCGGCGCGACGATGGTCGGTGACGACACTGTGCTGCTCTGCCGGGTCGAGGATCGACGCGGTATCAGCCATCTCACCGTTGCACGGTCCAGGGACGGGGTGTCGAACTGGGTCGTCGATGATCACCCGCTGCTCGCGCCCTCGCCCGATCATCCCGAGGAGGAATGGGGTGTCGAGGATCCGAGAGTCACCCGCGTCGACGAGTTGGACTGCTGGGTCATCGCCTACACCGCATTCGGCCCGGGCGGACCGGCGGTGTCGTTGGCGACCACCCGGGACTTCGTTTCGGTCGAACGGCTCGGGCCCGTCTGTCCGCCGGAGGACAAGAATGCATCCCTGCTGCCGCGCCGGGTCGGCGGTGACTTTGTGCTGTTCCACCGGCCGGTCGCGGTGATCGGTGGCCGGGCGGACGTGTGGATCTCCCGCTCGAACGACCTGCGGAGTTGGACCGCCCCCGAGCCGGTCTTCGGCGCACGACCCGGCGGCTGGTGGGATTCGGCCCGGATCGGCGTGGGACCTCCGCCCCTGGAGACGGCCGACGGATGGCTGGTGGTCTATCACGGTGTCCGGCAGACAGTCGCCGGGGCGCTGTATCGGGTCGGGCTCGCCATGCTCGATCTGGAGAACCCGGCCGTTGTCACCAAACGCTGCGATGAGTGGGTGCTGAGCCCCGCAGAGCCCTACGAACTGATCGGCGACGTCCCCGGCGTGGTCTTTCCGTGCGGCCTCATCCACGACAAGGCGGCCGGACAACTCCGGCTCTATTACGGGGCCGCCGATTGCCGGATCGGCATGGCGTCAGCCAACTTCGATGACGTGATGGCCTATATCCGTGAGCACGGCTGACCGCACGACACAGTGATCGCCGTACCACTGCCTCGTGGTCCGTGCCGGGAGTCGTTCAGCCGGAATCGATCTCGACCAATCATCCCCGTCACGCTTCTCGTGCCGCCGCTGTCTTCGTCGGGGACAGGCAGAGTTCGTGCAGCAATGAACACGGCGGCGAGAGTCACCCCTGCGGTGATGGCGAATCCGACCATGGCGCCGGCGTTGTCCCCGCCGGGAACCAGCGCGATGCAGGTGCTCATCACCCCGACCCCGATCACGCCGCCCAACTGGCGGGCCGTGGACACCACCCCGGATGCCTGACCGCGTTCGTTGTCGGAGACCGTGCTCAGCGTGGCATTGGTCATCGGGCTGAGCAGCAGGCCGATGCCGACACCCGCCGGCGCCAGGCCGACCCCGACAATCCACACCGAGTCCACTGCCACACCGACCGCAATGACGACCAAGCCCGCGGTGAGCGCAACGGTGCCGGCGACTCCGACGCGCTGAGCCCCGACCCGGGTGTACGCAGTCGCCACCCAGCGGGTCGCGATCAGCAGCGGAATGACCATCGGCAGCAGGGCCAGTCCGCCGGCCGCGGGACTCAAGTCGAGCGTCTGTTGCAGGGTGATCGCACCGTAGATGGTCGCCACCGTCATCCCGAACCCCAGGGCGGCAAGTACCAGCGTCCCGCCGGTGAAAGGGCGACTGGCGAACATCCGCAGGTTCAGTACCGGGTCGGCGACCCGACGGCAGCGCACCACGAACACCACCAAGCCGGCGATCCCGATGCCGGCGCAGGCCAGCCCGTTTCCGCGGTAGCGACAAATCGGACACCCGACGGTCGTTGACAGCGAGCGTGACCGGTGCGAATCGCACTCCCCGCTGAGGATCGCTCATCGGACATGACCGGGACGATCCCGGCACCGCCTGCGAACTCCCGATTCGGCTCGAAGGAGGCTCACGATCTTGGCTACCGATCAGGCCGGCTCACCGGGCGGCGGCAGCGCAACTCCGGCATCGTCGTTGGGACAGGTGCACCGCATCGACGAGCAAACGTTGTTGGTGCAGAGGCAGGAACTCAACATCGACGCGAAACAACCCGACGTCGCCAACGCCGTCTTCCACCGAACCGGTGACACCGTCGTGATCGTCGACACCGGCGTCACCGAGGCATTCCGCAAGGCGCTGCGCGACAGTCGCATCTTGCACCTGGGTGATGAGGACAACGGGCCCTGCGGGTCGATGCCGGACGCGGACCAGGTCCAAGGTGCAATCGGCCTTCGGCCTGGCGGCGTCCCTGATCGATTCCGGCTCCGTGCAGACGATCACCGACGGCCATGGTTCTGTGCATCGGGACGCCCAACCCGGTGTTCACCGCGATGATCGCTGTCAACGAGCTCGAAGAAGCGGGCTTGACGGGGCGGCCGAGCGAAACCACCTGGATCGTCCGGCACTGAAAAACCCGGCTCCGGTGACCGGAAAACCCCAGGGCCTGGCCATCATCCCGGCTGCCGCGGAGACGCTCCGTTGGAAACTGCGCCGCAGGCACGACTGAGCCGGGATCCTGCCATCCGAGAAGAACACTCGACCAGCGCGATCGGTAGGTTTCGCCCGTGAACGATCGCACCAAGTCAGCCCTGCTCGGCGCCCTCGACGCCGCCCGCCGGCACGTCCTGGACATCATCGACGGTCTGGACGACGAGGCGTTGCGGCGACCGGTGCTGCCGTCCGGTTGGAGTTGCCTGGACATGATCAAGCACCTGACGTATGACGAAGAGATCTTCTGGTTCCGCGCTGTGGTCGCCGGTGAGCAGGAAGCGATCGACCTGCTGGAAACGCCGCAGGCGCAAGCATCGTGGAAGGTCGCCGACGCCGTTCCGGCGGCCGATGTGCTGGCCGACTATCGCCTCGAGATCGAACGGTCGAACGCGATCGTCGCCGCGACCGCGCTCGACTCACCGCCCGCGTGGTGGCCCGGTGACCTGTTCGGCGACTGGCGTCTGCACGACCTGCAGGAGATCCTGTTGCACCTCATCGTCGAGGTCGCGTGCCACGCCGGGCACCTGGACAGCACCCGCGAACTGATCGACGGTCGCCAGTATCTGGTGCTGACCGACTGACCGAACCACCGCGCAACCGGGGCGCTGGCCGGGCCGCGCGGTGGCCCGCATCCGTCAGGCGGCGAGGGCTTTGGCCTTGAGTTGATCGAACTCCGCCTGGGTGATCGTGCCGCTGTCGAGCAGGCCCTTTGCCGACGCGATCTGGTCTGCGGCACCTGTGGACGGAACTGCCGGCCACCGACTTGATGTACTCGTTCTGGGCCCGCTGGATGTCCTTGGCCTGTTCCAGCTGACGCTCGTGCATGCCCTTGCCGCGGACGATCAGGTACACCAGGATGCCCAGCCACGGCACGAGGATCACGAACAGCACCCAGAAGGTCTTGGCTCCGCCGCCGAGGTCCTTACTGCGGAAGATGTCGCCGAAGATCCAGAACAGGCACATGAACCAGGCGAAGAACAGGAAGAACTCGAACAGCGCCAGCAGGAACGAGCCATTGTCGTTGAACATCGATCAGCCTTTCGGTGAAGCATCCCAGTCGCTCGGAGCGAGCTTGGCCAGTGTTGTACGCCGGGCGAAAGCGCGGCATCGACCGAACAGGGTGAGGCCGCCGAGGCGGCGTGAACCCGTGCAGCAGCCGCCGCCGGGATTCAGAGCCTATAGCCGACCCAGCAACGCGGTCTTCTTCGCGGTGAATTCTTCTTCCGTCAGGAAACCTTGTCCCGAAGCCCGACCAAAGTCTCGATGGCCGCGCCGATCTCCCCGGCCGTCGACGCCGCGCCGGCGGCCGGCCGTTCAACCGGCCCGGACACCGACGGGGCCGGTGCGGAGGCGGGTGCGGGTGCGGGTGTGCAGGCATTCGAACAGAAACCCGCTCCGGTGCAGCCGCCGGTGGTCCAGTGGCCGCAATCGGGGGGTCGACGGCCGAGGATTGGAATTGGCTCTGCGAGTGCGTTCGCGCCATAGCAGGCGGGCTGGCGGCGCTCTGATGACCGCCGGTCGACCCGATGACCGGCGGAAGGCTGTCCACGGTGAAGGTGCCGAACTGACTGGTGAACTCCAGGGAGCCGCGGCTGCCCTGCTGCTGGTGTACGCCGGAGATCGCATGGTCGCCGGTGTCGTAGAGGGTGATCTCCGTGCCGCGCTTGATCGCCAACCGGCGAGTCGCGGGGAAGTACGCATAGGCGGCGTCGTTCTGACCACCGGACGAACTGGGCCGGCCCCACTCGTCGGGCCACCACTGCCCGCCCATCACTCCGTAGGAGCCGGCCCCAGCATGACCGGCCGGCGCTGCGACGAGCGCTGTACCGGCGGACAACCTAGTCGCTCAGGGCGTCGGCGAACCGCCGGTGACCGAGAGTGTCGATCCGGTGGTGTAGCTGGATTCACCGGACGCCAGGTAGACGTAGGCACCGGCCAGTTCGGCCGGTTGACCGGCCCGGCCGAGCTCGGACTGCGCACCGAAGTCGGGCAGCTTGTCGACCGGCTGCCCGCCGCTGACCTGCAGCGGGGTCCAGAACGGTCCAGGGGCAACAACATTCACCCTGATGCCCTTGCCGGCGACCTGCTGGGCCAGCGCCTTGGAATAGGTGTTGATCGCGGCCTTGGTGGTCGCGTAGTCCAGCAGCCCGGGCGACGGGGTGTACGCCTGCACCGATGAGGTGGTGATGATGCTGCCGCCTGCCGGCATGTGCGGCAGCGCAGCCTTGGTCAGCCAGAACAGCCCGTAGACGTTGGTCTTGAACGTCTGGTCGAATTGCTCGGTGGTCAGGTCGGCGATGTCCTCGACGTAGACCTGCTTGCCGGCAACGGACACCAGCACGTCGATCTGGCCGAGTTCGTCGACCGCCTTCTGCACCAGGTCGATGTTGCCCTGCTCGGTGGACAGGTCACCGGGCGCGGCGATCGCCTTGCGGCCGGCATCCTCGACCAGCTTGATCACCTCGGTGGCATCCGGCTCCTCGTTCGGCAGGTAGGCGAGCACCACATCGGCGCCTTCCCTGGCGAACGCGATGGCCACCGCCCGACCGATGCCGGAGTCGGCACCGGTGATGACCGCCTTGCGGCCGGTCAGCCGGCCGGACCCGACATAGGAATCCTCGCCGTGGTCGGGCTTGGGTTCCATCGCGCCGGCCAGTCCGGGCGCCGGCTGCGTCTGCTCCGGCTGCGGCGGGGTCGGGTACTTGGTGGTCGGATCAACCTGGTCGTACTGCGTCTGCGTGGTCACGATCCTGTAGTGCCCGGTCGGTGGACACCCGAATCGCAAGATGGCTATTCGCCGGTTCGAGATCACCGCGTCGGTGTCTCGAGGTGACTTCAGGATTCCGGGGCGACGAAGATGCAGAACGGGTGGCCGGCGAGATCGGCGAAGACGAACAACGGTTCGTCCGGGTCGTCGGAGCGATCCAGCAACTCGCGGGCGCCCAGGCCGAGCGCACGTTGCCGCTGCTCGAACAGAGCTTCGATCGTCGGCACGGTGGTGTCGAGATGCAGCATCTGCGGGCGCGGGCCGTCGGGCCAGGTCGGCTCGGGAAGATCCGGCACCTGCTGGAAGGCGAGGCCCATTCCTCCGGCGACCCCGCGCAGTACCAGCCAATCCTCGACCATTGGGGTCCGGCTCGCCCGGTGACGGCGGTTCGTCACCGGGCCGGTAGCGCAGGCCGAACAGAGTCGGTAGAACTCGGCAAGTGCGCGGGCGTCCGGGCAGTCCAGCACGACCTGCCGAATGGCTCGGGACCGGGACGGTGACGGATTCAGTCATGCGGACCAGGTTTCCAGCCGGCGTCGACACCAATCGCTGCACCATCGATTCTGCGCATCTCCTGGCCGCGCACAGCGAGTCTTGACGATAGTTAACCTGAAGGTTAACGTTTGTCTGGAGGTGGACCGTCGTGGCCGGCGAGGACGATGCACTTGATCAGGTGCTCGAAGCCGTCGCCAACCCGCATCGGCGTGAGATCTTGCGCGTTCTCGGGCTTCAGCCCTGCGCCATTCACCAACTCGCACAAATGCGCGCACTGTCACTGCCGGCCATTCACAAGCATCTGAAGGTGCTGGAATTCGCGGGGCTGATCACCCGGCACAAGCAGGGACGAACGACCTATCTCACGCTCAACCGCGGGCCGTTGGCACAACTGCAGGAATGGGTCGGCCAGTTCCACCCGTACTGGGGCGCCGACGGGGCCACCCACGAGAACTATCTCGATCATCTTGCGCGGCAACCAGTGAGCCAACCAGCCGCCAACGAACGAAAGAAGGAGAACTGATGAAGAAATTCCTGATCCTCACCTACGGCTTCGTGCCGCCCACAGAAGCGGTCAAACAAGCTTGGGGCCAGTGGTTCTCCGCCGTCGCGCACCGGCTTGTCGATCCAGGCAATCCGTTCGGCCGCGGCGTGGAGATCACCAGGACCGCTCGCACGGACCTGACCGTGGACTCACCGTCGCCATTGGTGGGCTACTGCATTCTCAACGCGGAGGACATGCAGGAGGCGGAGTCGCTCGTCGCGGACATGCCGATCATCGACAGCGTTCGCATCTACGAGGCGCATTCGATGTGATGGGGTCGACTGGCCACGCAACGGCTGAGTACGTGTTGTCCCAGGCAACACGTGTTCGCTCCCGGGTCAGCAGGAGCCGGCCCGGGAGCGAAGTGAACGAGGTGAGAACTACCTCACAGCACCACGATTCCGGTCGGTGCGGTGCCGGCGGGTAGCGGTGTCGGAGATCCGGGCAATTCGGTGACATCGCCGCCGTCGACCGCAAATCCGCTGACCACCTGTCCGCGGCCGCCGGTCACGAACAGGAACCTCCCGTCCGGGGACAGTCTGGCGTCAACAGCTCCGGCGCCGTTGGTGAAGGCCGTGGTCCCGATCAGCGACAGCGAGCCGTCGCGGGCAATGGCATATCGCGAGAGATTGGCCGAGCCGGTGTTGATCGCGAACAGATACTTCCCGTCGCGGCTGATCTCGACCCAGCACGGTGCTGTCTGGCCGTCGGGGACCGGAGAATCACCGATCGACGAGAGCACACCGGAACGGCTGACCCGGAAAGCGGACACCGTCCCCAGACCAGGGCCGTTGTGGGCATTGCTGACATACAGCTGGGACGGGTTGGTCGGCCGGAACTCCGCGCCGATCTGACCCAATCCCTGGCCGGTGAACGGTGATCCAGGCGCGGCCACCAGACGACCGTCCAGGCGAACGGTGAAGCTGTCGATCAGCGATGGGTTGTCGCGGGTGCCGACGAGCCGGTCCCCGGTCGAGTTGAACAGGACGTCGCCGACGCCGGACCCTTCGTGGAACCGGGAATGTGGTGCCGGGCAACGGAATCAGCCGACCGGCCGGGGTGAGGAAGAAGCCGGTGTAGTTGCTGCCGCCGTCACCGACGTTGGCGACATACACCAGACCGAGACGATTGATGGCGATGCTGACCGGTTGCACGCCGCCGGATGACACGGGCTCCCCCACCGGTTCCGGAATGCCGCGCGCAGTGATCCGTAGCACCGAGATCTGATTGCTGCCGGCATCGACGGCCAGCAGGAACCGCCGGTTCGGACTGAGCTGGATGGCGCCCTGTGAACCGAGCCCGGCTCCCGTTCCCTCACCGCCGATGGCGAACGGCGATCCGGCCACCGGGGTGAGTGACCCGTCGGCGTGCCGATCGAATGCCGCAACGGTGTTCACCCCTGGCGTGTTGTCGTTGACGTAGGCGTGGCCCACGACCGCAGATGTTCGTGGGGGGTCCTGCCTCGGCCGTACCGCCGACCAAGCTGAGGGCCGCAACCACCAGAAGACTCAGCGTTGCCAGACCCGATCGCGGCCAAGCCTTACGGTCACGTCAGGGGTGCACTGCTGCGTTCGATCACCCGCGAGTGAACTCGGCAACGTCCGGCAACTGGTTCAGCCGTTGCAACACCCAACGGCTGAACCGCTCCGGGATTGGTGAGCCGTCCTGCGGTGCCGATCAGCCGCCGCGCAGAATGGCCTGCCCCAGTCGGCGACAATCTGCGCTGAGCTGCCCGCGGACGACGTGCTTGCGGGCGGGGATCACAGTAGGTCCCAGGACGACAGACCGACGACCGTCGCGACCGCGACGACAGCCGTCGCGGTGATCAGTACGGCCGGGACGACAAGGCAGACATTCTTCAAAGGTTCATCAGGGGTTCCCTTTCGGAACAGCGGCGATCTGACTCACCCGTCACGGGCCTGAGAGTCTCGGCGGACACATCCCACCAACCAAAAGGGTCGGTTTTCAGATATCGGCGCTGCCGGCAACAAAAGTGGGCGCTGGTTTTGGACCCGTGCCGGCCAGCTGCGCGCGGACGTGGCGTCATTGACGGTCACCCGCGAAGCTGAATCGCTGTAGCCCAGTGTAGGTGAACGGCGGCATCGCACAGACGTGTCGGTGAACACATGGCTTCGGCGCGCGCATCACCAGACGGACGTGACATCCCTACGGCGTGCCGGGGTTGGTCGGCAACGGAGGTTTCCGCCCTCGCCGGACCGCCTGACGGTCGGCGTTCGCGTCGTCGGGCCGGGGAAGTCCATCGCCATTTCGCGGATCACCCGGCGACGACGGCTATTTGAGGCTATTTGAGTCGTCTGGCCATGGAATACCTCGACACCGAATCCACCGAACCCGGGGTCCCGGTGAGCTCCTCGAGCCGGGACAGCTCGGTCAGGAGTTCCGGCCGACCGGCAGAGCCGAAGGAAGCAGTCACTTCGTTCACCAGCCTGAGCCGCCAGCCCTTGGCACCGAACGAATTCATCACCTCGAAGTGGTCAACGTCGGTGCCATGAAGCGGTTCCTTGCCGCCGATGCGCGCCGAATAGTTCGTGATCGGCTCGGCACTGCCCTTCGGGGTCACGCCGAACAACGTCAGCTCCCCGTACTCCCAGATTTCCCGTCCTCGTGCCACCGGGCCAGATTAAGGGCCGTCCGCGCCTGACCGGCCAACTCGTCCGGTGCCATCGTGATTGTCATCTGGAATGCGTTTGCTGTTTGCATTCCGTTTGTCCTATCGAGCCAGAGTTGACGCCGGACCCGAAATGTCCGTCGCCCGGTGCACAGCCATCCGAGACGTCAAGGGACATCAGCTGCATCGCCAATCTGGCATCCACATCGACACTGGACAGTGCATCTTGACCTGGTCTGTAGCGTGACACGCTGTGGCCCTGGACGAGGAAACCAAGCGGATCTACCGGCGTACCGATTCCGCGACGCTCCTGGCTCTGCTGCCTGAACTGCGTCGACTGAGCAAGGCGGCACAAAAGGAACAGGAGCGGGTGGAACGGGGTCAGTCCGAGACACCGGGCGACGAGGGAAAGTTCGCAGCGGACCTCGCCGTGTACCTCACGATCGCCATCGAGCGCGAATCCTGGATCCGGAACGAATTGAAACGTCGCGGCCTGCTGCCGCTGTGGCCGGGTGAAGAGGCTCATCTCGACGAGGACGCGTAGGTCCTTGCGCGGACCCGGGGCGGGCGACAGCGACGAGGTAGCGTCCTGTGGCGTGCACGCAACGAACGCGGGATCCACCTCACGGCAACGAGCCATCTTCCTCGATTTCGACGGCACCTACGCTGACCACGGGGTCGTCACGGAAGGAAACCTCGGCGCCGTTCGCGCCGCCCGCGCGGCCGGGCACCTGGTCTTTCTGTGCACCGGTCGTCCCCGGTCGATGGTCCTCACGTCGGTACTCACCGAACTCGACGGGTTCGTCGCCGCGGCCGGCGGATACGTCGAGCTTGCCGGAAAGGTGCTGTCCGATCATCGGTTTCCGGCCGACCTTGCCGCGCGGGTGGTGACCCTGCTCGACGAGCACGACGTCGCCTACCTGCTGGAGGCACCGGACGCGGTGTATGGCCCACCGGGCGTCGACCAACGGCTGGCCGCGCTGCTCATCGGGCATCTGCGGTCGTCGGACAGCCCGGACCGGGAAGGACCCCGGGACATCCTCGATGCACTACGCATGTCGGACGACCTCACCGCGGCCTCGTTCGGCAAGGTCACCTGCTTCGACTCACCGGTACCGATCGCCTCGATCGCCGAGCAGATCGGACCCGAGCTCGGTGTGCTACCCAGTTCGATCCCCGACATGGGCGATTCCGCCGGTGAGCTGTACCTGTCCTGGATCCACAAGGCGCTTGGCATCCAGACCGTCATCGACCATCTCGGAATAGACCGCGAGCAGGTTGTTGCCGTCGGCGACGGTCTCAACGACATCGAGATGCTCGAGTTCGCGGGAGTCGCCGTTGCGATCGAGGGCAGCGACCCGCGGGTACTGAAGGTCGCCGATCACCTCGCGCCAGGACCCCACGAGGACGGCCTGGTGACCCTGTTCGCCGAACTCGATCTGGTCAATTCGGGCCGACCGATCAGCTCTTCGTAAGGTTTTCCTAACGTTTGTACCTCTTGTCCTGTTCACCGGACCGGTGCAGGCTCAGGCCTGGCCCACCACATCGGCGAGATTCGCAAGCGAAACAGGAAGGGCGGCCATGCCGAACCCCGACGGGGAATTCTCTGACCTGACGGCACTGTTCATCAACACCACGTTGACCAGATCCCCCGCTGCCAGCCACACCCAATTGCTCATCGACGTGAGCGCCGACATCATGAGCCAACAGGGCGTCACCGTCGACCAGTTCAGGGCGGTCGATCACCGGATCGCGACCGGCGTCTACCCCGACATGCGCGATCGCGGGTGGGACGTGGACGAATGGCCCGAACTGTTTCCGCGAGTACTGGCCGCCGACATCCTGGTCATCGGCGGCCCGATCTGGTTGGGCGACAACAGCAGTGAGACGAAGAAGATCATCGAGCGGCTGTACGCGCACTCCGGCGAACTCAACGACAAGGGCCAATGGCTCTACTACGGCCGGGCCGGTGGGTGCTTGATCACCGGAAACGAGGACGGCATCAAACATTGCACGTCCAACGTCCTCTACAGCCTGCAGCACATCGGGTACAGCATTCCACCCCAGGCCGACGCCGGGTGGATCGGCGAAGCCGGTCCAGGTCCCAGCTACGGCGACCGCCTCGACGACGGGACCCGGGCCGGGTTGGACAACGACTTCACCAACCGCAACACCACCTTCATGACCTGGAACCTGCTGCACCTTGCCAGGATGCTGAAGTCGGCCGGCGGCTTTCCGGCATACGGCAATCAGCGAAAGGAATGGGACGCCGGCACCCGGTTCGATTTCCACAACCCCGAATACCGGTCCTGACGACTCCCGGTACCGGTCACTGCAGGCTCAATGGCATCACAGACAGATGGAGTGTGCTTCCGCACGGAACCTGCTAGACGGCGTCATGGCACCTGCGCACTGTGGCGCGGTGGCTGCTGTGTGAACATCTACCTGGGGTGCCGGATGGATCCGTCCGGTCGTCGGGAAAGGACCGCCGCTGATGAGGTCGCCGGATTCCGCTTCAGCCGATCTCGGTCCTGACCGGGAAGGCCGCGACGATCGCGACGACGAACCCCGCGACCCGGCGCCCAACGCCCTGGACGACGACCGCATCCTGGCACTGGAATTGGTCAGGGCCACCGAGGCCGCAGCCATGGCAGCTGCGCGACTGCTGGGCCGCGGCAACGAGGACGAGGTCGACGGGGCAGCCGTCGACGCCATTCGGCCGGTACTGGGCACGATCCCGATGCGCGGGGTGATCGTCATCGGCGAGGGTGCCAACGACGACACCCCCATGCTGTACGCGGGCGAGCACGTCGGCTCGGGCCGCGGTCCACTGGTCGACATCGCCGTCGACCCCGTCGACGGTGCGGGTCTGACGGCCAAAAGCCTGCCCAACGCGATGTCCCTGATCGCCCTGGCCGATCGCGGGGCGATGTACGACCCGGGTCCGTGCCTCTACATGGACAAACTCGTGATCGGACCGGACCTGGTCGATGCGGTCGACTTCGCCGCCCCGATCGAGGACACCCTGGCCACCATCGCCCGGGTGCGCGGTGGGAACGTCGAAGACGTGACGGTCGCCCTGCTGGACCGACCACGGCACGCGGAGTTGGTGAGCCGGATCCGCGCGGTCGGAGCCAGGATTCAACTGCTCATCGACGGCGACCTGGCCGGCTCTCTGATGGCGGTCCAACCCGAGTCCGAGGTCGATGTGCTGGTCGGGATCGGCGGCAGTCCGGAAGGTGTGATCGCCGCCTGCGCCATCAGGAGCCTGGGCGGCGCGATCTACGGCCGGTTGTACGCCCGCAACGACGCGGAGAAGCGGCAGGCACGGCAGCTGGGTCACAGCCTGGAACGGGTGCTGTGCACCACCGACCTGGTGCGCGGCAACAACGCCTACTTCGTCGCGACCGGCATCACCGACGGGGAAGTCCTTCGCGGCGTTCGGTTCTCCCAGGATCAGGCGATCACCCAGTCGCTCTCGATGCGATCGAGCAGCGGCGCAGTCCGCACCATCGAGACCAGGCATCGACTCAGCACCTCGACCCTGGTCCCGTCGATGCGCAGTCAGTCCCCGACCCGCGGCGCACTACCGCGATGACCGGGACCGGGATCAGCGGACCGACGGAGGTATTCCCGGAAGGGCCGGCACGCACCGCAACGGCGCCGCCGAGTCGGCTGCGGTCCTGGCTGCTCGAGGGTCTGATCGACAAGAAGGGCAGCCACCCGGGTCCCGGCAAGGTCGAGGACGCGCACGAGAAACCGCATTCCTGGTGGAAGGTCATGTGCCTGACCGGTGTCGACTATTTCTCGACCCTGGGCTACCAACCCGGTATCGCGGCACTCGCCGCCGGTCTGTTGTCCCCGCTGGCCACCATCGTGCTGGTGCTACTGACCCTGCTGGGTGCGCTTCCGGTGTATCGGCGGGTGGCGAAGGAAAGCTTCCGCGGCGAGGGATCGATTGCGATGCTCGAGCGCCACCTGCCCAAGTGGGCCGGAAAGGTGTTCGTGCTCGTCCTGCTCGGGTTCGCGGCGACCGATTTCCTGATCACCATGACGTTGTCGGCCGCTGACGCCGCAGAACATCTGGTGGACAACCCGCTCATCCCCGCCGGCTGGTCCGACCACAAGATGTTGATCACCCTGGCCCTGCTGGCCTTGCTCGGCGGGGTCTTCCTCCGCGGCTTCAGTGAGGCGATCGGGCTCGCGGTCGGGCTGGTCGCGGTCTACCTGGCCGTCAATGTCGTGGTCGTCGGGGTCGGGTTGGTGCACATCTTCCAGGCGACCGACCTCGTCCCGGACTGGACCAGCGCGCTGCGCACCGACTACTCGAGTATCTGGGTCATGATCGGCATCTCGCTGCTCGTCTTCCCGAAGCTGGCGCTGGGACTGTCCGGATTCGAGACGGGTGTGGCGGTGATGCCCCAGGTCCGCGGCGACTCGACCGACTCCCCCGACAATCCCGCCGGTCGGATCCGGGGAACCAAGCGACTGCTGACCACCGCTGCCGTCATCATGAGCGTCTTCCTGATCACCTCCAGCATCATCACCACCCTGCTGATCCCACAGGCCGAGTTCCAGCAGGGTGGCGAGGCGAACGGACGGGCGCTGGCGTACCTGGCGCATGACTACCTCGGCCCGGTTTTCGGGTCCGTGTACGACCTGTCGACGATCACCATCCTGTGGTTCGCCGGTGCCTCCGCGATGGCCGGGCTGCTCAACCTGGTCCCCCGCTACCTGCCGCGGTACGGCATGGCACCGGAATGGGCCAAGGCCGTTCGGCCGCTGGTGCTGGTGTTCGCCGCCGTCGCCTTCCTGGTGACCTGGGTGTTCGACGCATCCGTCGACGCCCAGAGCGGCGCCTACGCCACCGGCGTCCTGGTGCTGATGACATCGGCGTCGGTCGCCGTGACGCTGTCCGCACGACGGCGCCGCAAGCGCAACCAGGTGATCGGGTTCGGCGTGATCGCGGCGATCTTCGTCTACACCACGATCGCCAACATCATCGAGCGACCCGACGGGGTCAAGATCGCCTCGCTGTTCATCCTGGCGATCGTGATCGTGTCGTTGGCCTCGCGGGTCGGTCGGGCCTTCGAGCTACGGACCAGCAGCATCGTGCTGGATCAGCAGGCAGCCGCGTTCTTCGACGACTATCGAGATCGCGATGTGCAGATCATCGCGCACGATCCGGATGGCGTCTCACAGCACACGCTCGGATTCAAGGAGCGACAGCAGCGCGCCGACAATCACATTCCCTCCGAGGACCGGGTGATCTTTCTCGAGGTCACCGTCACCGATGCTTCGGAGTTCGCCTCCGAGCTGCACGTCCACGGCGTCATCCGCAACGGCCGACGGGTCCTCGAAATGTCCAGCCCGGTGGTGTCGAATTCGATCGCGGCCCTGCTGCTGCACCTGCGTGACGACTACCAGGTCAAGCCCAACATCTACTTCGAGTGGACGGAGGGCAACCCGGTGACCAACTTCCTGCGGTTCCTCTTCCTCGGCGAGGGCGAGATCGCGCCGACCACCCGAGAAGTGCTGCGGCGCGCGGAACCTGACCGTACGCAACGCCCGAAGGTCCACGTCGGATGATCGCTGCCCGACCGGCTCGACGATCCGTCCGGCCTCCACCGCCCTCACTCAAACCTGGAGTGCCGGGTCACTCCGGCGTGGGTCGAATCCGCAGAGTCGGTACGACTCGTCGATCAGCTTCATCGTCGCAACGGCACCCGCAGCGTTCGTCACGGTGGGTTCGCCGGTCCGGACCGCGTTGGTGAACGCCTCGAGTTGGTAGGTGTAGGAGGAGCGGTTTCCGAGGTGTTCGGTGCGGGTGCCCTCGTTCGTGGTGACGACGAGCCGATCGTCGTTGTGCGGGTTGACGAAATCCTTGATCATCGCCTCCCCGGTACTGCCGATCAGTCGATGGCTCATCTGATGGTGGTCGCTGGCCATGTTGCATCCTGCGGTGCCGGTGACGCCGTTCGGGAACAAGGTCTCGGCAGTGATCCACTCATCGACACCGGGATGTCCCTGGCGCTCCGCGCCGGATGCGGCGACCACCATCGGCTCCCCGCCGGCATACGGTCCGAGCATGCGGTGCGTGTGCAGGCTGTAGCAACCCAGATCCATCAGGGCGCCGCCGGCGAGGTCGAGCGACCAGCGCGGATCTGTCGGCGGAGGTGCGGGCATGTCCATCACCGTCTCGACGTGCCGCAGTTCTCCGAGCTCACCGCTGGCCAGGATCTCGTGCAGACGGGCGATCAGCGGATGGTGGACGTAGTGGAAGCCCTCGAAGAAGATCAGATCCGTTTCCGCCACGACCTTCTCGACAAACGTCGCATCGATGCTGTTGTTGGCTGATGGCTTCTCGGTGAAGACGTGCTTGCCGGCCCGCAGGGCTTTGACGTTCCAGATGGAATGCAGGCTGTTGGCGAGCGGGTTGTACACGGCCTCCACCTCGGGATCGGCGAGCACCTGCTCGTAACTGTCGTGAACCCTTTCCACGCCATGTTTGTCGGCGAATGCCTCGGCGCGACCGCGGTCCCGTGCAGCGACCGCAACCAGCCGGGTACCGGTGAGTTGGGCGGGCTTGATCATGGCCAGCTCCGCGATTCGCGCAGCGCCGATGATGCCGATGCGCAGTGGCTCCATCGGGTCGGTCCTTTCGGTCACTGGGACTTGGCGAGCAGGCTTCGGACGTAGTCCGCGCTGGTCCGGGCGTTGTCGATCGGGCCGGCGCCGGCAGGGGGCTGCTCGGTGAGGATGGTGTCCTGTTCGAGGGTGAACCAGCCGGAGTATCCGTTGCCCTGCAGGGTGTTGACGATGCTGGCGATGTCGACATCGCCGGTTCCCAGCGGCCGGTACATGCCCTGCGCTACCGCGTCGTAGTAGGTCAGGGTGCCGGACCGGACCTTGGCCGCGACCGTGTTGTCGACGTCCTTGAAGTGCGTGTGGGCGATGCGGTTCGGGACCTGCCGGGTGAGTTCGGCCGGGTCGGTGCCACCGATCAGCAGGTGCCCGGTGTCCAGGCACAGCGACATCTCCGAGCCTTCGAGGACCCGTTGGACATCGTCGCCGGTCTCGACCATGGTGCCGACGTGCGGGTGGAGTACGGCACCGACGCCGTGTTCGGCAGCTCGGGCGGAGATGCGGTCCAGGTTTCGCAGCAGCAGCGCCCAACCGTCGGCGTCCAGTTCGGGGCGGCTGTCGTAGCCGTCGAGCCCGGAGACCGATGAGAGGACAAGCGTTTTGGCCCCGGTGGCGTCGTAGCCGGCGAGGATGCGGTCGATCTCCGGGAGCGGGTCGTTCCCGGGCTGGTGCATGATCACCGGGGTGAAGCCGCCGACGCCGGTCAACTGGTGGTGCTCGAGTACCTTGGCCATCTGGTCGGGGTCGGCCGGCAGGAAACCGTCCGGGTCCGAGTTCGGTTGCGGACAGGCCGATGTCCTGCATCTCGGCGAGCACCCGTTCCGGGGTGAGCTGGTAGCCCCAGTTCGGGACCTCGCAGACTCCCCAGGAGATGGGTGCACCGGCGATCCGGTTCTGGGCGGATGTTGGTGCAGGAACGCCTGTTTGCAGGGTGGGATCAGTCATCACAGCACCTCGTCGATCTGCACCGGGCGGTGCTGTTGGAGGGAGAGGGTGGCGGCTTCGGCCATGTAGGCGACGGCCATTGCGTCGTCGACGGTGCACGGTGATGTGCGTTGCCCGGCAACGACTTCGGTGAACGCTTGGAGTTCGGCGCGGAAGGCCGCGGTGAGCCGGTCCATGAAGAAGGTGGCCGGTGGTCCCGCCGGCCAGGTGGCGCCGGCTTCGAGGTTGCGTAGCGGGGTGGTGTCGCTCCAGCCGGCCGCGACGCTGTCGTCGGTGCCGTGCAGTTCCAGCCGCACGTCGTACCCGCGAGCGTTGTACCGGGTGTTGGAGACCAACGCGGTCGCGCCGTCATCAAACGTCAGCAGTGTCTGAGCGGTCGCTACGTCGCCGAACTCGGCGAAGAAGGCATCACCCGTGGCGCTGCCGGTGGCGTAGACCTCGACGACCTCCCGCCCGGTGACCCACCGGACCGTGTCGAAATCGTGCACGCTGCAGTCCCGGAAGATGCCGCCTGACACCTCGATGTACCCGCGTGGTGCCGGTGCGGGGTCAAGGGTGGTCGACCGCACGGTGTGCACCCAGCCGAGTTCACCGGTCTCGACGGCGGCGCGGGCGGCGGCGAACGCCGGGTCGAAGCGGCGGGGATAGCCGATCTGCACGACAGCGCCGCTGTCGTTGACGTACCGGGCGATGGCGGCGGCCTCGGCGATGTCGCCGGACAACGGCTTCTCACAGAACACCGGGATGCCGGCGTCCACACCCGCCCGGATCAACTGCGTGTGGGCGTTGGTGGCCGCGGCGATGACGATCCCGTCGACGCCACTGCTGATCAGAGCTCTCCGGGGAGTCGGCTGCCTCGGCGCCGACCTTCTCCGCGACCGACTTGGTCACCGCCGGGACGAAGTCGGTGACGACGAGGGAATCGACGCCGGGAAGCTTCGACAGGGTGTCGGCGTGGAATGCGCCGATCCTGCCGAGCCCGATCAGGCCGAGCCGCATGCTGCTCTCCTACTCGAAAGATGTTGCTCAATAACGATGATCAGAAGTTGGTGCGTCATCCCAGACCACCGATGACGGTCTGATCCCAGTCGATGACCGACCCGGTGACCACGCCGCTGCGGTCGGACAACAGGAACACGACGAAGTCCGCGATCTCATCGGGTTGACCGAGTTTGCCCATCGGCAGGCCGGCGCCGGCCGCGGCCTTCCAGTCACCGGCGCCTTGGGTGCGCAGGTCCCCGGTCTGGGCGGCGCGGCGTTGGGTCTGGTCCTCCCCGTCGGTGGCCGACCAGCCCATGTTCAGGCCGTTGATCCGGATCCGGTCCCAACGGTGGGCGTGGGCGGCGTTCTTGGTCAGTCCGGCCAACCCGGCCTTGGCCGCGACGTACGGCGCGAGAAACGATTGCCCACCGTGGGAGTCGATGGAGATGACGTTGACGATGCTGCCGGGTGCGCCGCGCTGCTTCATGTCGGCGATGGCGGCCTGCATGAGGAAGAACGGCGCCCGCAGGTTCACCGCGATGTGCTGGTCGAACAGTTCAGGAGTGGTGTCCAGCATCGAACCACGGGTGGTCAACCCCGCCGCGTTGACCAGGCAGTCGATCCGCCCGTGTTGGGCGATCGTCGCCGCAACGGAGGCCTGCGCAGCTGCCACGTCGCTGATGTCGGTCTGCACGAAATGTGCTTCCGCGCCGAGTGGAGCGGAGTTCGGTCACCACCTTCTCGCCGCGCTCCGTGTTCCGCCCGGAGATCGTGACCGCGGCGCCCTCCCGGACAGCGGCACGGGCGATCGCCGCGCCGAGGCCCTGGGTGCCGCCACTGATCAGGATCACCCTGCCGGTCAGCAGGTCCTTCATGACGACTCCGCCACCGCGGTCACGGGTTTCGCCGACATGTCCCACCCGGGGTTCGCGACCGCTGCCGGTCGGGTCCCGGTGAGGACATCGAGGACTCCCTGGGCGGCGTCGGTGAAGGTGGCGGCGGTGCCCTGCCGGCTCAACCCCATGAGATGCGGGGTGAGGACGACGTCGGGGTGGTCGAACAGGGGGTGGTGGCTCGGGGGTTCGGGTTCGAAGACGTCCAACCCGACTCCGCCGAGCCGCCCGGCCTGCAACGCCGCGTACACGGCGTCGATGTCGATCAACCCGCCGCGTCCGCAGTTCACCAGGATCGCACCGGGTTTCACCGTGCCCAGCAATTCGGTGCCGACGAGGTGATGGGTGGAGTCCAGCAGCGGTAGGTGCAGGGTGATCACATCGCTGCGGCTGAACAGATCCGCCAGGTCCGAACACCGCACATCGGCCGGTGGTTCGCTGACCGGGTCATAGGCCAGCACCCGCATGCCGAGCGCGGCACCCAGGGCGCCGGCGCGTTGCCCGATCCGCCCGTAGCCGACGACACCCAGGGTCGCGCCGCCGAGGTCCCCGACCGAGACGGTGCCGCGGGTGGACCAGTGGCCGTCGCGGACCAGGGTGGTCAACCGGCCGAACCGCTTGACCAGATGCATCGCCATCGCGATCGCGCCCTCGGCGACGGCGTTGGTGCCGGCACCCGGGGTGATCACCACGGCGATACCACGGGCGGTTGCTGTTTCCAGGTCGACCTTCTCGACTCCGACACCGGTGCGGGCCACCACCCGCAGCTGCGGGGTACGGGCCAGAAATGCCTTGTCCACCACGGCATCGGCCCGGGCGATCGCGCCCCGCGCCTGCGCCAGGTCGGCCTCGGTGGGTTCCGGGATGAACCGGCACCGACCGTGCAGGACCGGGCTCACCAGGTCCGGGTCGACAACGCCGAGCCCGACAACGACGGGCAGATCAGCGGTCTCAGCCATTGCCGGCCGCTGCGGGATCTGCGTGGCCGAAGGTGGCGCCGGGGACCTGCGGCACCTTCTGCCACTGGCCGTCGACGGCGGAGGTGGCGATCGCACTGATCACCGAGGCGTCGGCGAGGGCCTCGTCGATGGTGGAGTTCCGCTGCTCGCCGCCGGTCACGGCGACCAGGAACTTCTTGGCCTCGATGACCTTGAGGTCGTCATAGCCCATGCTGTTTCCGGGACCCGGCTGGAACGCGGCGTAGTCACCCTGCGAGGAGTTACCGAGAATGGTGGTGTAACCCTGGTTGGGGCCCTTGCGGCCGATCGCGAGTTTCAGTTCGTTCATCTGCTCGAAGTTCCACGACGCGGAGCCCTCGGTGCCGTAGATCTCGAACCCGAGCCCGCACTGCGGGCCGACGATCACCCGGGACGCCTCGAGCGTGCCGACGGCGCCGGCACCGGGAGAATCGGCCGCGAACCGGACGAGAGCCGCGGCGTAGTCGTCGTTCTCGACGTCGCCGAGTTCACCGTCCTCGATGACCGCGAAGTGTGTGGCCTGACCCATCGGCAGGATCGGCCGCTGGGTGTGGATGGTGGACAGCAGCCCGTTGACTTCGGTGATCGGTCCGACGACGTACTGCATGAGGTCGACGACGTGGCTGAGCAGGTCACCCAGGGCGCCGCTGCCGGCGAGGTCCTTCTTGAACCGCCAGGACAAGGCGCCGTTGGGTTCGGAGGCGTAGCCGTTGAAGAACACCGCCCGGACGTTGGTGATCCGCCCCAGGTCACCATTGGCGATCAGCTCACGGACGCGTTCCACCGCCGGGGCGTGCCGGTAGTTGTAACCGATCGAGGTGGCCACCCCCGCCTCGCGGGCGGCGTCGGCGACCGCGGCGGTGTCGACGGCGTCCCGGCCGACGGGCTTCTCGATCCAGAACGGCTTACCGGCCTTCGCGGCGGCGATCCCGATCTCCTTGTGCAGCAGGTTCGGCGCGCAGATCGACACGATGTCGACGTCGGGATCGGCCAGCACGTCCCGGTAGTCGGTGCTGCCCTTCTCGTAGCCCAGGACATCCTTGGCGTACTCGGCCCGATCAGGAGCGGTGTCCGCGGCGTGCACCAGCCGCGGCTTGATGTTCAACTCCGGGTACACCAACGGGATCGCCTGGAAGGCACGGCTGTGCAGCTTGCCCATCCATCCCACGCTGATCAGGCCGACACCGATCTCGGTGATGCCCTTGTCGTTGACGTGTCCAACCATGACTGTCTTCTCTTCTGCTACGGGATGTGTGAGTTAGCGGGCGGGGCGGGCGTCGGCCAGGGCCGCCCGGGACGCGGCGGCAAGAAGGGTGGAATCGGATCCGATCGCCACGAAGGTCCACCCCTGTTCGAGCCGCTTGGCGGCGGCTGCGCCATCGGTGACGAGCAGACCGCAGGCCTTGCCGTGCCGCTTGCCGGCGGCCAGGACGGTGTCCAACGCCTCGACGAACGCGGGGGCGGTCACGTCACCGGGGACACCGAGGTCGTGGGACAGGTCCCGGGGGCCGATGAACAACACATCGACACCGTCGACCGCGGCGATCTCGTCGACCGCCTTCACCGAGGCGGCGGACTCGATCTGCGCGATCACCAGGATCTCGTCGTCGGCCCGGTCGAGAGCGCCGGTATCCAAGCCGAACCGGCAGGCCCGGTTGTAGGTCGCGACCCCGCGGTCCCCGCGCGGCGGGAATCGCAGATGGGTCAGCGCCTGCTGGAGCTGAGCGGCACTATCGATGCGGGGCAACATGATTCCCGCGGCGCCGTTGTCCAGCACCCGACCCATCCGGATTCGGGCATCGGTCTCGACCCGGACCACGGTGGGCACTCCGTAGGAACCGGCCGCCGGAACCACGTCGCGGACCTGCTCCTCACCGCCAGCCCCGTGTTCGAGATCCAACAACAGCCAGTCGAATCCGGATGCCGCGCACACCTCGGCGGTCAACAGCCGACGCGGTGCCCAGAAAGGTGCCGAGGGTGGCGTCGCCGGCCCGAACGGTCCGGGCCAGCGCACCGTTGTTCAGCGGACCGGGAAGGGTGGGGCTCATCCGAGCCACCGCTGCGTCTGCCGGTCCTGCTCGTACTCGGTGCGCAGCGGCGGGACGGTGAGCACCTCGGAGACCTCGGCGGGGGCGACGTCCCACCACACCCCGGCCGGCGGCAGGTCGGCGTGCGGGATCGCCGGGACCACGATCACCACAGTTCCCTGATAGCCGCGGGTGTCATCCAAGGCCTTCCGCAACTCGGCGGCACTGTTGGGGCGCAACGCCTTCGCGCCGAGACCGGCGGCGATCTGCACCAGGTCGACCTGCAGGTAGTCACCGTTGAGCCGGGCGGCCTTCTCGACCTCGGCGGCATCGGCCAACTCCAGAGGCTGGGTGCGGTAACGGAACTCGTTGCCGAACTCGCGGCCGTTGCGGAACATCTGCAACCGGTGGATGACTTGGTAGCCATGGTTCTCCGGAACGACCAGGGTGATCGGCAATCCCTCCTGCGCGGCGGTGACCAACTCCGTCGGTGCCATCAGGAAGGTCCCGTCACCCAGGAACGCGGTGATCCGGGCCGACGGGTCCGGATGCGCCATCCGCACCCCCATGGCGGCCGGGATCTCATATCCCATGCAGGAAAAGCCGAACTCCAGATGACAGGTCCGCCCACCGGTCGCGTCCCACACCTTCTGCAGATCACCGGGAGGTCCGCCGGCAGCTGCGACGATCACATCCCCGGCGCGGGCATGCTCCTGCAGGACACCGATGATCTGACCCTGGGTCAGCACCGCATCTGTCGTCGTCACGACGTCGGAATCCGCCGGCACCGAGGACTTGTCGAACAACTGGTCCGGATTCAGCGCATCCGCACGCTCGATCGCCCAGGCATCGGCGAGCTCTTCGACCCGGACCCGCCAGGATTGATCGACCTGCACCGGTTGCGCCGCAAGCGCTTCGGTCAGCGCGGCCAGGCCGCGCTTGGCATCGGCGACGATGCCGGTGGCACCGAGCCGGTCGGCGTCGTGGACGTTGACATTGATGCTGGCGAATCGCACATCGGGGTTGGCGAAGATGGAATGTGATCCGGTGGCGAAGTCGGTCAGCCGCGACCCGACGGTGAGGACGACGTCGGCCTCGTTCGCGAGGGTGTTCGTGGCGGGTGTGCCTTCCAGTCCGATACCGCCGACCTGCCACCACGCGGCCTGCTGTACGGCGCCCTTGCCGCCGAAGGTCTCGGCAACCGGCGCACCGATCGCCGAGGCCAGCTGCTCCAGTTCTACCGTGGCATCGGAGTAGATCACACCGCCGCCGGCGATGATGATCGGCTTCTTCGCGGACGCGAGAAGTTCTGCCACCGCAGCGATCTCGTCGGCATCGGTAGTGGGCCTGCGGATGATCCAGTCCCGCTCGGCGAAGAAGTCGGCGGGGAAATCGTAGGCGTGGGACTGCACATCCTGCGGCAGGGCCAGCACGACGGCACCGGTTTCCACCGGATCGACCAGGGTGCGGATCGCGGCAGGCAGCGCGGTCAGCAGCTGCTCGGGGCGGGTGATCCGGTCGAAGAACCGGCTGATCGGCCGGAAGACGTCGTTCACGGTCAGATCGGCGTCGACCGGGTGCTGCAGTTGCTGCAGCACCGGTCCCTGATGGCGGGTGGCGTAGGTGTCGCCCGGCAGCAGGAAGACCGGGAGCCGGTTCACCGTGGCGAGGGCTGCACCGGTGACCAGGTTCATCGCACCGGGACCGATCGACGCCGTCACCGCGAGGGTGGCGTGCCGGCGGGAGTGCTTGGCGAATCCGACCGCCGCGTGCACCAGCGCCTGCTCGTTGCGGCCCTGGATGAACGGCATGGATTCGTTCAGCTGGTCCAGTGCCTGGCCCAGGCCGGCCACGTTGCCGTGACCGAAGATGCCCAAGGTGGCCGGGATCAACCGGCGTCGGTTCCCGTCGGCGATCGGAGTACTGCCGCGACAGGTAGGTCACCACGGCCTGGGCGACGGTCAGTCGGATGGTCGGTGCGGAGTTCGTCATCGAAGCTCTTTCCTCACAGGGGAAATCGGGACGGAGAGCGGAAGAATCGGTACGGGACCGGGAGGGCTGCAAGGGCCGCGGCAAGAACGGAAGAGCGGATCGAACTACCAGGGCTTGCCGTGCAGGATGACGGTCTTGACGTCGGTCATCTCGGCCACCGCGGAACGGGGGCCTTCCTTGCCGATGCCGCTGCCCTTCAGGCCGCCGTACGGCATCAGGTCGGCCCGCCACAACGGGGTCCAGTTGATGTGGATCGTGCCGGCATCGATCTCCCGGATCGCCCGCACCGCACCGGAGACATCCGAGGTGAAGATCCCGGCGCCCAACCCGTAGGCGGTGCCGTTGGCCTGCGCGATCGCGGACTGCCAGTCCTCTGCGGTGGAGACCGCAACCGCCGGTCCGAACAACTCGTCCTGACTGAACGGCGACGACGGGTCGACACCCGAGACCACGGCCGGGGAGATGATCGCGCCATCACGGTCTCCACCGGTGAGCAGGGTCGCCCCGGAATCCACCGCCGTACGGATGGACCGCTCGACCCGCTCGGCTTCCTGCTGGGTGATCAGGGTGCCCATCCCGGTATCGGTGGAACCCGGGTTTCCGGTGCTGATCTTCTGCACCCGGGGGACAAGCGCGTCCAGGAAGTCACCGGAGATCTTCGGGTGGGTGATCACCCGTTGCACCGAGATGCACACCTGACCGGCGTTCACGAACCCGCCGAGCGCGACAGCCGCTGCGGCAGCGTCGATGTCAGCATCCGGCAACACGACGACCGGGCACGACGCCCCCAACTCCAGGGACAGCTTCTTCACGCCCGCGAGCTGGGTGATCCTGGTACCGATGCCGGTGGATCCGGTGAACGAGATCTTGTTCACCCGAGGATCACTGACCAACGCATCGCCCAGTTCACCGCCGGCGCCGGTCAGCACGGACAAGACACCTTCGGGCAGCCCCGCATCCACGAAACACGCGGCCAACGCCAAGGCGGTCAACGGTGTCGTGCGGGCCGGCTTCAGCACGACCGCGTTGCCGGCGGCCAAAGCCGGAGCGACCTTGTGCAACACCAGCAGCGCCGGATAGTTGAACGGCGTGATCGCGACCACCACACCGACCGGCTGCCGGACCGTGAACCCGATCTTGTCGAAACCGGTGCCCTTGTTGGCATCCAGCGGCAGCGAATCGCCGTAGAGCTGGGTGCCCTCGAACGCCGCCAGTCTGATCAGCTCACCGGACCGGGACGCCTCGCCGCGGGCCTCGGTGATGGCCTTGCCGGCCTCCGCGCTGATGGTCTGGGCGATCGCCTCCGCCCGCTCGTCGGCCAACGCGGCTGCCTGCAACAGGATTCGCATCCGCTCATGGGCCGGTGTCCGCCGCCAGACCTTCGCGCCCTCGGTGGCCGCGGCCAGAGCGGCATCCACATCCTGCAAACCCGCCAGTGACACGGACCCGACCACCGAACCGTCGAAGGGCGAGGTCACATCCTCCTGACCGCCCGACTGCCGCTTCGACCCATTGGCCACCGATCAACAGATCCACGCTGAACCCCATCCCATCGACGTTGAAGGCCTGCACCGGTGGAGATCACGATCACCTCGGCATCCGGTGACCTAAGACTGTCCGGCGCGCGAGTCGTCCGTCAAGGCTCGAAAGCCATCAAAATCCCCTCATTCGAAATGCCTGATCGGATCTTGCCTCCTGCTGGGGCTCGCTCGTCTTGTCGAGCTGCGCCTTGCAAATACGTCAGGAAACCCTCAGACTGACCTCGAGGTTCGACAGTTCAGTTGTCAGCACTCCGTTCGTCGGGCCTGCCTCGTCCTTTCGACAGCCCGAATCCGCCAGCCAGGAGTGACCTCGGATGAGCAACCCCACACCAGCTGCTCCGGACGAGTTGATGGCCACCTGCTGGAGCTCCGCAGGGGATGCTGCGTCCGACCGTTCGGATCTGCGCAGCCCGCTGACGCTGCGGGAACGGATCGAGGCAGCCTCGTCCGCCGGCTTCCGCGGCTTCGGCCTGCTGTCGGACGACCTGCCGGCGGCCGTCGACGAGTACGGGTTGTCCGGGATCGCAAAGATCCTCGCCGACAACGGAATCGATCGCCTCGAGCTCGAGGGAGTTCCGTTCTGGTGGGAGAACGGGCCCCGGCGGGAGGAATCCGACCGGGTACGACGCGGCCTGCTCGTGGCTGCCGAGGCGCTCGGCGCTCGGCACATCAAGGTCACCCCGGACGGTGATGACGGCCCGTGGGAACCGGCGCTCTGGGCAGCCAAGTTCGCCGAACTCGCCACCCAGGCGGATGGCGTCGGCGCGCGTTTGGGAATCGAATTCTTTCCCTGGTCGAACATCAAGACTTTGCACGACGGCCTGCAGCTCGTCACCGACGCCGGCCACGACGCCGGAGGGGTCATCATCGACACCTGGCATGTCGCGCGCGCCCACACGCCGAACGTCGACCTCGCCGCCGTGCCGTTGGAGCGCATCATCGGCGTCGAGCTCAACGACGCGGACGAGCAGGTGATCGGCACCCTCTTCGAGGACACCGTGCACCGCCGCCGGTATTGCGGGGAGGGATCATTCGACCTGGCGGGGATGATCGCCGCCCTGCGGACCGCAGGATGGAACGGCCCGTGGGGAGTGGAGATCCTGTCCGACGAGCATCGGTCGCTCCCGGTCCAGGAAGCGCTCCGCAGGGCCGCCGTCAGTGCCCGCGACGTGCTCGGATCCGCTCAGGAGCGATCTCCTTCGCCTGACGGTCGGTAGGTCAACGGCCGGATCTCGATGGCACCCTCGATCGGCAGGCCCTTCGCCAGATCGAGCACCTCATCCAGAGTCTCGGCTCGCACCAGATAGAAGCCGCCGAGCTGCTCCTTGGTCTCCGCATACGGACCGTCCAGAACCTTCGGCACCGTGCCGGCCGAGAGTCGCACGGTGGTTGCCGAAGGAGTGGTCTGCAGCCCACCGCCGTCGATCCAATGACCACCGTCGATCAACCTCTGGTTGAACGTCAGAAAGCCGGCCATCATCTGCTCCCACTCGGGTGAGCCGAACTGCGGTGCTTCGGTTTCGTCGCGATAGATCAACACCATGTATTCCATGACTGCTCCTTGATGGGTCGAGGCGGATCATCTCGATCTCGCGGCGGCCGGGTCGTTCCGCCCGCTGATCCTGTGACGCAGCACCCGAACCGGATCGACAGCCGGGTCTGAAAATATCCTTCAGGCCGGCAGATATTCATCCCGACGCGGGCGGGATCACGATCGTCATCACGCAATTGCCCTTGCCCTTCGGCCGCTCGAAGGTGAAGCCGAGTTGCTCGTACATCGTCCGGGTCGCGTTGTACAGAAAGGATGCCGACGTCTTCTTGCCCTCCGGCAGGTCATGCGGGTACGACTCCACCAGGCCACCACCGGCAGCGGCGATCAGCTCGAGGGCACCTCGAACAGCAACCGCGGCCACGCCCTTTCGCCGGTACCGTCGGTCCACGAACAGGCAGGTGATCCGGTAGTCCGGTCGGTGCACCACGCCCTGCTCCCACTCCTTGCGGTGGTGGATGTTCGGCAGCTCGCCGACCGGTCCGTACTCCGCCCAAGCGACAGCGACGTCGTCGTCGAACACCAACGCGGCGTGCGCGCAACCGGTCTCCACGAGTGTGCGCTTGAACTCCCGATTGCCGAGCTCCCTGCGCTCGGGTGGATCCGGGTACAGATGGAACCAGGTGCACCAGCAGCCGCCCCAGACCCCGTTGTGCCGCTCCGCGAGATCGGCGAAGGCGTCCCAGGTCTGCGCCGACAGCGGTTCGATCCGGTAGCCGCCGCCGCTCTCGATCACGTCACTCATGAGTCGACCGTAGATCCAGATGCGGACGATCGGCCGCCTGAATCCGATCCGGATCGGATTCGGCTGCGGGAACCTTTCTTCAGTTCGCCGTGTCCTCGAAGATCAGGATGGTCCGCGTCGACAGCACGCCGGGCAGTGCCTGCAGCTGCTCGAGCACCACCTGGCGGAGCGCATTGTTGTCGGCCGCACGGACGAGCAACATGACATCGAACTCGCCGCCGGTCAGTGCCATGTGCCGGATCTCCTTGATGCCCGCCAGTCGATCCTTGAGGTCTCGCCAGCTGTTCTGGCGAACGGACAGGGTCACATAGGCGGAGGTCATGAGACCGACCCGAGCCGGGTCGACGACCGCGGTGAATCCGGTGATCACGCCGTCCGCGATGAGCCGATCCAGCCGGGCATACGCGTTCGCCCGAGAGATCGACACTCGATCCGCGAGCGCTCGGCCGGACAGTCGGGCGTCCGCCTCCAGCTCCGAAATGATCCGTCGGTCGATCTCGTCGAGGGGATGAACCATTCGTCTCACGCTCCACTTCAGGACAGGTGGGGGCTTGTCCAATCGAATCGGTGAAAGGACCATTTCAGGCCATCAGTCTCAACTCTTCAGCGAATGCTAGTCACACGGCGCGCTGAGCGGGACAGTAGATGACAATGTCCCATCACCGGAGGATGAGTTGAGCGCTGATCTGCTTGCCCGCGCCATCACGGCGACCCGGGTCCTGGATGAGTCCGGTCGCCTGTTGAACGGTGCCGAAACTCCCGACGGGGCAATGCTGTTGGACGGCTACCGCCGACTGGTGCTGGCCCGGCGATTGAACGACCAGGCCGGCGCACTGGTCCGCCAGGGCCGGCTCGCCGTGTACCCCTCATCCCGTGGGCAGGAGGCGTGCCAGGTTGCCTGCGCGACGGCACTCGGGGAACGCGACTGGTTGTTTCCGACGTACCGCGACGCTGCCGCCATCTGCGCCAGGGGCGTCGACCCGGTCGAGGTCCTGACCCTGCTGCGCGGCGACTGGCATTGCGGCTACGACCCGGTTGCGCACCGGGTCGCCCCCCAGGCCACACCGCTGGCGACCCAGCTCCTGCACGCGGTCGGTGTCGCCCACGCGGCGACCCTGCGAGGCGAGGACACGGTCGCGATGGCGTTGTGCGGGGACGGCGCGACCAGCGAGGGCGACTTCCACGAGGCGTGCAACTTCGCCGCGGTCTTCGCCGCACCGGTGGTGTTCTTCGTGCAGAACAACAAGTACGCGATTTCCGTACCGCTGGCGCGTCAGTCGGTCGCCCCGTCGTTGGCGGCCAAGGCGGTCGGCTACGGCATGCCGGGGATCCGCGTCGACGGTAACGACCTGGCTGCTCTGAACCTGGTTCTCGGCGAGGCCGTCGCGCGGGCGCGGTCGGGCGGCGGCCCTTCCCTGATCGAGGCCGATACCTACCGCATCGAAGCCCACACCAATGCCGACGACGCCACCCGTTACCGCACCGACGATGAGGTCACCGAATGGATCGCCCGCGATCCGCTCACCCGCCTACGGACGTACCTCACCGACGTCGGGGTTCTCGACGACAGGCAGGAGCAGGAGTTCGCTGCAGCCGGCGGAGGAGATGGCCGCAGCGTGATTCGCGCCGGAGTGGGAGCAGAGACGCCGGTGAACCCCGACGACCTGTTCGCCCATGTCTATACGGCCCCTACCCCGCAGCTGATCGAACAACGGGCAGCACTGCGCGACGAGCTGGCTCTCGAGGAGGCATCGTGATCGACGAACTGCCGAAGAAGACGATGGCGCAGGCCATCAATGCCGCACTGCGGGATGCGATGACCGCGGACGAATCTGTTGTCGTGTTCGGCGAGGATGTCGGGACCCTGGGCGGCGTCTTCCGGGTCACCGACGGGCTGACCCGCGACTTCGGCGAGAACCGTTGCTTCGACACACCACTGGCCGAGTCCGGCATCGTCGGCCTCGCGGTCGGGCATGGCGATGAACGGCATGCGGCCCGTCGTGGAGATGCAATTCGACGCCTTTGCCTACCCCGCCTTCGAGCAGATCATCAGCCACGTCGCAAAGATGTCCAACCGCACCCGGGGCAGGCTGCGGATGCCCTTGGTGATCCGCATCCCCTACGCCGGAGGCATTGGCGGCGTCGAACACCATTGCGACTCCTCCGAGGCCTACTACGCCCACACCCCCGGGCTGACGGTGGTCGCGCCGGCCACCAACACCGACGCCTACGGACTGCTGCGAGCGTCGATCGAAAGTCCCGACCCGGTGATCTTTCTCGAGCCCAAGCGGCAGTACTTCAGCAAGGAGGTGGTCGACCTGACGTCGGCCGTACCTCCCATCGGGCGCGCCGTCGTGCGTCGTCCGGGTCGGGACGCGACCCTGATCGCGTATGGGCCGTCGGTGCCGGTCGCCATCACCGCCGCCGAACAGGCCGCCACCGAGGGCCGTGACATCGGCGTCGTCGACCTGCGTTCGATCGTCCCCTTCGACGACGAGACCGTCTGCGCCGAGGTGCGCCGAACCGGTCGGGCGGTGGTCGTCGCCGAGTCCGCCGGGTTCGCATCGGTCGCCTCGGAGATCGTCGCTCGCGTCACCGAGCGCTGCTTCCACCACCTGGAGGCCCCGATCGGTCGCGTCACCGGCTTCGACATCCCCTATCCCCCACCCAAACTGGAACGCCACTTCCTGCCGGGCGTCGATCGCATCCTGGACGCCGTCGACGCGCTGCAATGGGAACCGTTGACAGCAGCGGAGATGTCGTGACGGTCCAGACGTTCACGCTGCCCGACCTCGGCGAGGGCCTCGCTGAAGCCGATCTCATCAGGTGGCTCGTCGATGCCGGAGACACCGTCGCGGTCGACGCCCCGGTCGCCGAGGTCGAAACCGCGAAGGCGACAGTCGAGGTGCCTTCACCGTTCTCGGGAGTTGTCGCGCAGTTGCACGGTCATGCCGGCGCGACGATCACCGTCGGATCTCCGCTGATCTCGATCGAAGACGGGGTCGGCGTTGACATGGAGGAAGAACGAGTCGGGTCCGGCAACGTGCTGATCGGTTACGGCACAACAGCAGGCACACCCTCCCGGCGCCGACGTGGCGTCGACGTTCCGCCATCCCCACCACAGCGACCTCGTCGACACCTGCGACCGCTGCGCCGAACGCCGCCGCTCACCTGAACGGCTCGCCGAATCGTCCGGCAGTCCAGTCCCCGATCGTGCGAAACCTCGCCCGCAGCCGTGGGATCGACCTCGCGACCATCGTCGGCACCGGTCCGGGCGGATTGATCACCCGACCTGACGTCGAATCGGCGACCCCGTCATCCGACAGAACCGCAGCCATCACGGCAGCGCCGGATCCGCAGGAGTCGGCGCGCAGGTGAGAGCCGATGCCGACCGCCGGACGGGACTTCCGGTGCGGGACAGAGTGCCGATCCGCGGTGTGCGCAAGGCGATCATCACCACACTGACCCGCAGCAGGGCGGAGATTCCCGACGCCACCACGTGGGTCGACGTCGACGTCACCGCCCTGCTCGACTGGCGCACCTCGTTGTCCGAGCGCGGAGAGGCGCCGGGAGTGCTGGCCGATCCTCGCGAGGTTCGTGGTGGCCGGCCTGGCCCGGTTCCCGGAACTCAACGCCCGGGTGGACACCGATCGTCAGGAGATCCTGCTGCTGGATGGGGTCAACCTCGGGATCGCCGCGCAGACCGAGCGCGGTCTCGTCGTGCCCGCCGTCCGCGATGCGCACAAGCTGGGCATGCGCGGCTTGCACGCCGAGATCAAGCGCCTCACCGCCGCCGCGCGCGACGGCTCCGTCACCGCAGGTGAGCTCACCTCCGGCTCCTTCACGCTGAACAACTACGGCATCCTCGGGGTCGACGGCAGCGCAGCGATCATCAACCATCCCGAGGTCGCGATTCTCGGTCTCGGGCGGATCATGGCCCGACCGTGGGTCGTCGACGGCGCCATCGTCGTTCGCCAGATCGCCCAGCTGTCACTGGTTTTCGACCATCGCGTGTGCGACGGCGGTACCGCAGGCGGATTCCTGAGGTTCGTCGCCGATGCCGTTGAGAGTCCGATGTCGGCGCTGGCGGAGCTGTAGGCGGACCCTTCCGAGCCGGGTTCCGTTCAGCCCTTCGGCCGTCGGTCGATGATGCGCCGCATCTTGCCGGCCGAGCGTTCGATGCCGCCCGGGTCGACGACATCTACTGCGACCGTGACACCGATATGGCTCTTCACCAACTTGCCCAACGCAGTACCGGCACGGTCGCCGTCGTGCTGATCGACGCGTGGGGCGCCGTTCCACCCGGACGGTCATGGTGTCCATCCGGCCAGGGCGGGCCAGTTCGCACTGGAAATGCGGGGACAGTGACGGTACCTGCAGGATGAGTTCCTCGATCTGTGTCGGGAAGAGGTTCACTCCCCGCAGGATGATCATGTCGTCGCTGCGTCCGGTGATCTTCTCGACGCGGCGCATGGGCCGCGCCGTGCCCGGCAGCAGCCTGGTCAGGTCGCGGGTCCGGTAGCGCACCACCGGCATCGCCTCCTTGGTGAGCGAGGTGAACACCAGCTCCCCGTACGACCCGTCGGGCAACACCTCGCCGGTGATGGGATCGATGATCTCGGGATAGAAGTGGTCCTCCCAGATGTGCAGTCCGTCCTTCGTCTCGACGCACTCCACACCGACTCCGGGTCCGATCACCTCCGACAGTCCGTAGATGTCGACGGCATGCATGTCCAGCCGGGATTCCATCTCCACGCGCATGTCGTTGGTCCAGGGTTCGGCACCGAAGATGCCCAGTTTCAAGGACGTGGTCGTCGGATCGATGCCCTGCCGCTCCATCTCGTCGATGATCGACAGCATGTACGACGGGGTGACCATGATGAAATCCGGTTCGAAGTCCCTGATCAGGGTGACCTGTCGTTCGGTCATCCCACCGGAGACCGGGATGACGGCGCAGCCCAACCGCTCCGCGCCGTAGTGTGCGCCGAGCCCGCCGGTGAAAAGGCCGTATCCATAGGCGATGTGCGCCCGATCGCCGGGTCGACCGCCCGCGGCACGGATCGAGCGGGCCATGACGGTGGACCACATGTCGACATCCGCCGCGGTGTAGCCGACGACGGTCGGTTGGCCGGTGGTTCCGGACGAGGCGTGGATCCGGGAGATCCGTTCCCTGGGCACGGCGAACATGCCGAACGGATAATTCTCCCGGAGATCGGACTTGCTGGTGGTGGGGAAACGGCCGAGATCGGCGAGATCCTTGCAGTCGTCGGGATGGACACCTGCCGCCTCGAAAGCCCTGCGGTAGTGCGGCACGTTGTCGTAGGCGTGCCGGAGCGAGGACTGCAATCGGGTCAGCTGCAACGCTTGCAGTTCGTCGATCGACGCCCGTTCGATGGGGTCCAACGTGTCCCGGGATGGCGTGCGGTCGTCCAAGGCTCCTCCTTCGATGTCACGGAAGATGTGCAGGCTCAAGTGGAGCCGAGCCGCGAACGCTCGACCTCACGATGTCCATTCCTTGGCGACCAGGGTGAGGACGTCGTAGGTGGCGACGGTATCGCCATCCTGGTTGACAACCTCGGCGTCCCAGACGACTTCGCCGTAGTCGGCATCGGCCCGCGGCGAGATGCTCTTCGCGGTCAGCGTGACGGTGAGCGCGTCTCCCGGGTAGACCGGGGTGGTGAAGCGCAGGTTCTCCAGGCCGTAGTTGGCCAGCACCGGTCCGTAGTCCGGGGAGACGAACAGGCCGGCCGCCAGCGACACGACGAAGTACCCGTGTGCGACCCGCCCGTCGAAGAACGGGTTGGCCGCCGCCGCTTCCTGGTCGGTGTGGGCGTAGAACTTGTCGCCCGGACAGGTCGGCGAAGGCGTCGATGTCGTCCAGGGTGATGGTCCGCGGACCGCCCACCACCGCGTCGCCGACCCGCAACTCGGCCAGGCTCTTGCGGAACGGGTGCGCCCCCTCGGTGTTCCGCGGAGCCCCGGTGACCCAGGTTCCCGTCACCGCCGACACCGCCGCCGGCGAACCCTGGATCGCGGTGCGCTGCATGTAGTGCTTGACACCGCGGATGCCGCCGAGTTCCTCGCCGTCACCGGCGCGGCCGGGACCGCCGTGCACCAGGTGCGGCAGCGGCGAACCGTGCCCGGTGGACTCGGCCGCGGAATCCTGATCGAGCACCAGCACCCGGCCGTGCCATGGGGCGACACCCAGGACCAGGTCCCGCACCACCTGCGGATCGGCGGAGACCAGGGAGCCGACCAGGCTGCCGCGACCACGGGCGGCCAGGTCGACGGCATGATCGGTGTCCCGGTAGCCCAGCACCGTGCTGACCGGCCCGAAGACCTCGATGTCGTGCGGTTCGCTACGGCTGGAATCCTTGGCCCACAACAACACCGGCGGCAGGAACGCGCCACGCTGCGGGTCGGCGCCGATCACCTCGAAGTGGTCCGGATCGCCGATCACCACGTCCGCCGCGGTGGCGAGTTCGGCCAGGTTCTTCCGGACATCGTCCCGTTGCGCCAGGCCCGACCAGCGCGCCCATGGTGACGCCGGCCGCGGCGGGGTCGCCGACCCGGACCTTGTCGGCGATCCGCGCCTGCACGGCATCGATGACGGCGGGCACCAACGCATCCGGGACCAGTGCCCGGCGGATGGCGGTGCACTTCTGTCCGGCCTTGGAGGTCATCTCGGTGACGAGTTGCCGGACGTACAGGTCGAACTCCGCCGATCCCGGCTGCGACGTCGATGCCCAGCACGGAGAAGTTCAGCGAATCGGCCTCCGAGCTGAACCGCACACCGTTCTGCATCACCGAGCGGTGCGAGCGCAGCAGGGCCGCCGTCGAGGCGGACCCGGTGAACGCCACGGTGTCCTGCTCGGACAACAGGTCCAGCAGACCCCTCGACCCGCCGGCGACGAGCTGCAGGCTGCCTTCTGGCAGCAACCCGGAGGCGATGATCTCCTTGACCACGGCTTCGGCCAGGTAGGAGGCCTGCGAGGCGGGTTTCACCACGGTCGGCACGCCGGCCAGGAAAGCCGGGGCGAGTTTCTCCAGCATCCCCCAGACCGGGAAGTTGAACGCGTTGATCTGCAGGGCAACCCCACGCCGCGGCGTGTAGATGTGCTGGCCGACGAATTGACCCGTCCTGCCCAGGCGTTCCACCGGACCGTCGACGAGCACCGTCGCGTTCGGCAGTTCCCGGCGGCCCTTGCTGGCGTAGGTGAACAACACTCCGATGCCGCCGTCGATGTCGACGAGCGAATCCCGCTTGGTGGCCCCGGTCCACGCCGAGATGGCATAGAACTGTTCGCGTTTCCCGTTCAGATGCGCCGCGAGTGCCTTGAGCGCCAACGCCCGCTCGTGGAACGGCATCTCCCGCAATGCCGGACCGCCGACCGATCTGGCGTGATCGAGCACCGGGACCATGTCGATCGGGATCGGTGCCGATGACGGCGACCGGCTCCGCTGTTGATGCGTTCAGCAGCTCGGTACGCGTTCCCGCCGGACCGTGCCAGCGGCCTGCGATGTAGCTTTCGACGGGCATGGTCACGATGTCACTCCTTGTTCCGGACGCTGCCGCCCATCATGGGTCGGACTCATGGCGTCTGCTCGAAGATCTCGTACTGCTGCTGGTTCCATCCGCGGATGGCCGACGGAGGTGAAGCCGGCCTGCCGTGCGGCGTGCCGGCCGACCTCGTTCCATTCCGGCACGGTCGTCCGTAGCCGGCGGTCCAACGCCACCGAGGCGGCGTAGCGAACCGCGGCCCGGCCCAGTTCGGCACTCCAGCCGCGCCCGGCGAGCTGCGGTCGGATCCCGATCGCCACATCGATCGACGTAGTCGTCCTGCGGTGCACCCGGGACCCGGGCGGCGGCGCCGACGCAGCAGAACCCCAGCAGGGTGTCGTGCCGTCGACGACGGCCCAGTACCCCTCGTCGGGCTCCGGCGCTTCCAGGGCGTCCTCGATGTGCCAGGCACCGGGCCGGCTCCAGCTGGCCAGGTCCAGTCCGTCCTCGATGGTCAGTTGCCGCACCCGGAACGGCGGTACCGGATCGGCGACCCGACCGGCGGCACCGGCGACGGACGCTGCGGCGGAGCACGGTCCCGGCGACGGTGCGCCGGATCGTCGAGGAACGCGGTCATCCGTGCCGTTTGTCGTCGCTCTCGAACAGCAGCGGCCTGGGCGGCCATGTCGAATGCGGTGGTGGCCGGGCGGTGCTGACGCAGCGCCAGCTTGGTCAGTTCCAGTGCCTGCCAGGAGCGGTCGGCGATCCGCTCGGCCATCCCGATGCCCTCGCTCCAGCAGACCTTCGGCAGGGTGCACCGCATCGACCAGTCCGGCGCCGAGCGCCTGGTCTGCGGTCAACACCTCGCCGAGATAGAGCATCCGGCGGGCGGTCGGCAAGCCGGCGGTCTGCGGCAGCCGCCAGTTCGCGCCGGCGCCGGCGACGATGCCGAGCCCGAGTTCGGGTTGGGCGAACCGGGCGTTCGGCGAGGCGAGACGCAGATCGCAGGCCAGGGCCAGTTCGCAACCGCCGCCGTAGGCCGGCCCGTCGATGACGGCGATGCTCGGCCAGCGGTGTGCCTCGAGCCGGTCGAACAGGCCCGCGTTGATCGCCGCGGAGCGCCGCGTCCGCGTCCCGGTCCAGCATTTCGGCGATGTCGGCGCCGGCCGCGAACACGCCGGGCGTGGTGGAGTGCACGATCAGCACACACGGTTCGCGCCGGGCCTCGATCAGCGCCAGGTCCAGCTGGTCGACCATGGCCTGGTCCAGCGCGTTGTGCTTGTCCGGACGGTTCAGACCGAGCAGGAAGACGTTGCCACGGCGCTCCGTTCGCACGAGACCGGTTGCGGTGGAACCGTTCGCTGCATCGCCGGCGAGGGTGTTGGAGCCGCCCACGATGCCGGTCACTGGTCGAAGTCCACGGTGACCCGGTCGGTGACGGGATGGGACTGGCAGGTCAGCACGTAGCCGCGGGCGATCTCGTCGGGCTCGAGCGCGTAGTTGGAGTCCATCTCCACCTTTCCTTCGACGACCTTGGCCCGGCAGGTGCCGCAGACCGCGTTCTTGCAGGCGTAGGGGGCGTCGGAGCGGGCGCGGAGGGTCTCATCCAGGACCGAGTCCCCGTCGCGGGGCAGGGTGAAGGTCAGTGACCGGCCGTCCAGGATGACGGTGACCTCGGATCCCGTCACCGGGGCTGCCGGGTCGGCGGCCGGGCGACGACGGGTGACCGGTGCACCGACATGGAACAGTTCGCGGTGCACGTGAGCGGCGTCGACGTCCCGGTCCAGCAGCACCCCGCGGACGGAATCGGTCATCGCCAACGGCCCGCAGAGGAACCATTCGTCGACGTCGTCGACCGGAACGATGGTGTCCAGGATGCGGCCGAGACGCTCGACATCGAGCCGGCCGGAGAGCATCTCGACCTCGGTCATCTCCTGGCCCAGGACGTGGACGAGCTGAAAACGTTCGGGGAACCGGTTTTTCAGGTCTTCCAGCTCCTCCAGGAACATGATGGTCGAGGTGCGCCGGTTGACGTAGATCAACGCCGCGGTGCTCAGCGGTTCCACTTCCAGCACGGTGGCCAGGATCGACAGCACCGGGGTGATCCCGGACCCGGCCGCCACGGCCACATACCGCTTGGCGTTCGCGGGATCCACCGGAGTGGAGAACGTTCCGCTGGGGGTCATCACGTCCAGCACGTCGCCGGCCCGCAGCTGTTCGGCGGCGTAGCTGGAGAACACCCCCTCCGGGATGCGCTTCACGCCGATCCGCAGCGGTCCGCCGGTCGCCGGGGCGCAGATGGAGTAGTTCCGCCGGACGTCCTCACCGAGCGCCGGCGGCCCTGACCGACAGATGCTGACCGGCGTTGAACCGGAACTCCTCCCGCAGCTCCTCCGGCACGTCGAAGGTGATCGCGACCGAATCCTCGGTGAGCCGGTCCACCGAAGCGACCCGCAACGGATGGAAGACCGCGTGCCGGTAGGCCAGTCGGTCATCAGATCGCCTTGAAGGAGTCGAAGGGTTCGGCGCAGGCCAGGCAGGACCACAGCGATTTGCAGGGGGTGGAGCCGAACCGGCTGATCTCCCTGGTCCTGGTGGATCCGCAGCGCGGGCACCGCGCGGACAGCGTAAGTCCGATCGGACGCGGACCCGAGGACGGTGGCCGGCAGGCGCCGGGCGGGGCGATGCCGTACTCCCGCAGTTTGCTCTTGCCCTCCTCGCTCATCCAGTCGGTCGTCCACGCCGGCGACAGCACGGTGCGGACCACGCAGCCGGTCGACACCCGCTGCGCGCAGGGCGGTTTCGACGTCGGCGGCGATCACCGCCGTCGCCGGGCAGCCGGTGTAGGTCGGGGTCAGCGTGACATCGACAGACGCCGTCGGCGGTGATCTGCACGTCCCGCAGGATGCCCAGGTCGTGCAGGGTGAGCACCGGAATCTCCGGGTCGGGCACAGAGCCGGCGATCTCGCGAAGCCGCTGCAGTGTCAAGGCTACCGGCGCCGTGACAGGTGCTGTCTGGTCGAGGGTGACGGTCACCAGGTCGCTCCGGGGTGTGAACGGTGCAGGTTCTGCATCTCGGGCAGCAGGTGCCCCAGGTTCTCGCTGTGGTAGCCGGTGCGGCCGCCGCGGGACCGCCACTTCGGGGTCGGGACGGTCAGTGTCGCCTCGGCGAGACGTTCTCGACATGATCGGACCAGGCCGGGCGGAGCGCGGCCGGGTCGGCGGCGATGCCGGGCAGCGCGGCGACGGTGTCCGTGGCTGTCGAAGATCTCCTCGACATAGGGCCAGACCCGGTCCAGTCCGGCCTGCATCCGGTCGTGGGATTCCGGGGTGCCGTCGCCGAGCCGGAGCACCCATTGGGTGGCGTGGTCGCGGTGGTAGTCGACCTCCTTGACCGCCTTGGCGGCCAGCGCGGACAGCGTCGGGTCGGTGGAGGTCGAGCAGCGCCGAGTACAGCTCGTACTGGTAGCGCGAGAAGATCAGCTGCCGGGCCATGGTGACCGCGAAGTCGCCGTTCTCGATCTCCACCAGCTGGACATTGCGGAATTCCCGTTCGTCCCGCAGAAAGGCCAGGTCGTCCTCATCCCGGGGTTCCAGTGACGGCACCTTCGAACTCGCCGGCGTAGCTGAGCAGGGTGCGGGCCTGTCCGAGCAGGTCGAGGGCGATGTTGCCCAGCGCGATGTCCTCTTCGATCTGCGGTGCCCGGGTGATCCACTCCCCCAGCCGCTGGGCGAGGATCAGCGCGTCGTCACCGAGACCGAGAACGTAGGCGGCGAGCGCGGTTCGGTCGACCTCTGGGCTGGTCGGCGCCGGCCCGGGCGGCGGTGGTCACAGGTGGGACACCCCCTCGGGAACGTCGTAGAAGGTGGGGTGCCGGTAGGCCTTGTCCATCGCCGGGTCGAAGAACGGGTCCTTCTCGTCCGGGCTGGATGCGGTGATCGCGGCGGACGGGATGATCCAGATGGAGACGCCCTCGCCGCGGCGGGTGTAGACGTCGCGCGCGTTACGCAGCGCCATTGCCGCGTCCGGCGCATGCAGGCTGCCGACGTGCTGGTGGGACAGTCCGCGGCGGGCCCGGATGAAGACCTCCCACAGCGGCCAGCCCTTACGAGAGCCGCTGTTGCCCTTGGCACCTGACGGCATCGGTGACGGAACCGGAACTCCGGAGACGGAACCGCGCCGTGCCCGCCGGCAGCGGTCAGATCGGTTCCGGTGCCGCCGACCGGTTCCGCCGGCCCGCTCGTCGGTGTGCTGTCGCTGCTCATGCCGCCGTCCCTGCCCGGGCCGTCCCCGCGTGCTTCTCGGCGTAGGCCGCAGCGGCCTCGCGGACCCAGCGGCCCTCTTCGTGGGCGGCAACCCGGCGTTCCATCCGCTGCGCGTTGCAGGGTCCGTCGCCCTTGATCACCCTGGTCAGCTCCGACCAGTCGATGGCGCCGAAGTCGTAGTGCTGGCGTTCCTCGTTCCACACCAGGTCCGGGTCGGGCAGTGTCAGGTCCGAGCGCCTCGCGCCTGGTCGACGCACATGTCGACGAACCGTTGCCGCAGTTCGTCATTGCTGAACCGCTTGATCCCCCACGCGGTCGACTGCTCGGAATTCGGCGAATCGGCGTCGGGCGGGCCGAACATCATCAGCGACGGCCACCAGAACCGGTCGATCGCGTCCTGCGCCATGGCGTGCTGCGCCGGCGTGCCGTGCGAGAGGGTGTGCAGGATCTCGAAACCCTGCCGCTGGTGGAACGACTCCTCCTTGCAGACCCGGACCATGGCCCGGCCGTACGGGCCGTAGGAGCAGCGGCACAGCGGCACCTGGTTCATGATCGCGGCGCCGTCCACCAACCAGCCGATCGCGCCCATGTCGGCCCAGCTCAGGGTCGGGTAGTTGAAGATGCTGGAGTACTTCTGCTTTCCCGAATGCAGCAGGTCGAGCAGGTCTTCCCGGTCCACCCCGAGGGTCTCCGCAGCGGAGTACAGATACAGCCCATGGCCGGCCTCGTCCTGCACCTTGGCCAGCAGGATCGCCTTGCGTCGCAGGCTGGGCGCCCGGGTGATCCAGTTGCCCTCCGGCTGCATGCCGATGATCTCCGAGTGGGCATGCTGGGCGATCTGCCGGATCAGCGTCTTGCGGTAGCCGTCGGGCATCCAGTCCCGCGGCTCGATCCGCTGGTCGTCGGCGATCAGCTGGTCGAACCGTTCCTGCATCCCCTCGGGGTGCCTGCCCGTCCGAGGACTCGATCCTGTCGACGTTGCCGTACACGCGGCCTCCCTCTGCTGGTTCGATCGATCGCCTCTTACCGAACGAACGGTCAGTAAATTATGTAGTGCACAATGGGCCCATGTCAACGGTTTCCGGGCAAGAATCCGTCACCGAACAGAACCCGGCGATCCCGTCCCGCGCCGCCCGCGGCCGGCCGGCCCGGTACACCAGGGAAGGTCTGCTGGATCTGGTCGTCGGCGTCTTCAACGAGCGGGGCTACGAGGGCGCCAGCATGGAGGACCTCGCCAAGGCCAGCGGCTTCACCAAATCGACCTTCTACCATCATGTCTCGGGCAAGGAGGAGTTGCTCCGGATGGCGGTGGGCAGGGCGCTTGACGCGTTGTCCGCGGCCCTGGACGACACGGTCGAAAGAGGCGGGCAGGCCGGTCGAGCAGTTGGAGGACGCAGTCCGCCGGACGACCGAGGTTCTGCTGGCCGAACTGCCCTACGTGACCCTGCTGTTGCGGGTGCGCGGGAACACCGAGATCGAACGGGAGGCGCTCGCTCGTCGGCGCGTGTTCGACGCCAGGCTCGCCACGCTGGTCGCAGCGGCCGTCGACGCCGGCGAGATCCGCGACGACATCGACCCGAAGCTGGTCAGCCGATTGCTCTTCGGAATGGTCAATTCGATCACCGAGTGGTACCGGCCGGGCAGCCGGGGCAACTCGAAGAAGTCTGTGGTCGATGCCGTGGTGAACCTCGCCCTCGACGGGCTCAAGGACCGTCGATCCCAGATCTGAGTTGCCCATCGGGTGATCCGCGCAGTGACCGGCTTCTGCCCCGGAACTCGGCGATGACCGCGAACCGGGATCCGCGCCGGCAGGTGACTGTCACGTCATACAGGCCGCTGCGTCCGAACCTGGCGCGCTCCACCGCTTGCGCAACCAGCTCGTCACCGAGCGCGGCCGGAGCGATGAAGGTGATGTCGAATCCTGCGGCCACAGTGACCTGACCATAGGTGTTGCAGGCGAAGGCGAATGCGCTGTCCGCCAGGGCGGCGATGAACCCGCCGTGGCAGCTCCCGTGGCCGTTCACCATGTCCTCGCGCACGGTCATCGTCAGAGTCGCGTGACCCGGGCCGACGTCCGTCAGTTGCATCCCGAGCCGACGGCTGGCCTGATCCTGCGCCCACATCGACGATGCGCACCGCTTCGCCACGGTCAGGGCAGGGTCCTCCCCCTCCGGTGGGGTGTGCTCAGAGTCCACGCAGCGACCCTCCGCTCCAGGCCGCCCGCCGCAGGGTCGTGCAGGCCCGATACCGACCGTCGCGGTAGGTGGCGGCCAGGGCATCGAGCAGCATCACGATCCGGTGGGCACCGATGCGGTCACCCCATTCCAGTGGACCGATCGGGTAACCGACTCCGAGTCGCATCGCCAGGTCGACGTCTGCCGCCGACGCGACCTTACGACCCACGACGTCCGCGGCCTCGTTGACGAGCATGGCGGCCGTCCGGGCCACCAACAGTCCTGGGATGTCGTCCAGCACGCTGACGGCAGCGCCGACTGGCTGGAGCAGTCCGGCCAGTTGTGCGAGGTGCGCCGGCGGACAGCCCGGCGATGCGGCGACGGCGAAGCGAGTGGCCGTCGAGGGATCGAGCGCCAGATCCAGCACCAGCAGCGGTCGACCTGATTCCGCGGCACGCTCGGCGGCCGTTCGTCCGTCGGTCGGGACGAGGACCGCACCCCCGGCCAGTTCCGCTTGCTGTTGGTTGCCGGTGGCAGCAACGATGTCGATACCGTTGTCCGCCAACCGATCCCACAACCCGGTCCACGGACCCCAGTCGCCGCCGACCCGAACCCGGGTGACCGGCGAGCCGACGGACGCGTTCGACGGGATCGGAGGTTCGGTATCCGTGGCATAGGAGTAAAAGCCCTGCCCAGACTTGCGTCCCAGAAGACCGGCATCGACGAGTGCCTGCTGTGCCAACGACGGTGCGTACCTGGGGTCCTGCCCGAACAGCTCCCAGACGGACCGACCGACCGCCAGATTCACGTCCTGACCGATCAGGTCGGTCAACTCCAGCGGGCCCATCCTGAACCCACCGGCCTCCCGCATCAGTGCATCGATCGTCGCCGGGTCGGCGGCGGCTTCGTCGAGAGTGCGGAGCGCCTCGCCGTAGAACGGTCGGGCCACCCGGTTGACGATGAATCCCGGGGTCGACGCCACCCTGACCGCCGTCTTTCCCCATAGGGTCGCCACCGCAGCCACAGCTGACGCGACCTGCTGGTCGGTCTGCAGACCGGAGACCACCTCCACCAACTTCATCACCGGAGCGGGATTGAAGAAGTGCATGCCAACACAGCGGCCCGGGTGGCGGAGGGCGGCCGCCACCGCCGTGATCGACAGCGATGAGGTGTTGGTGGCCAACACGCAATTCTTGTCCACCACTGCTTCCAGCCCGGCGAGGATGGTCGCGTTTGACGTCCAGCGATTCGACGGCTGCCTCGACGACGAGCCCGCAGCCGGCCAGGTCTGCGATGCCACGGGCCGCCGTCAGTCGCCCGCTGGCGGCATCGGCCGCGGCTCGGTCGAGACGGCCCTTTCCGACCATCCGGTCCCACTGGGATCCAATGCCGTCGACCGCAGTCTCGGCGCGACCTGGGACTGCGTCGAGCAACAGGACTGGATGACCCGCCTGCGCGGCGATCTGGGCGATCCCGGCGCCCATCGTCCCGGAGCCCACGACGCCGACCGGGACTGCCGCGGTCAACTGCATCAGTGCCTTCCCGCCTTCGATAAACCGAACGTTCGGTTAGTATTCCGGCGCAGGCATCGCCCGTCAACACTGATCACCGCATCTTGTTCGCGGACTTAACTTTCGGTTACATTGCGCCGATGCACAAGCAGGCGCTGCGCGCCGTGGTCACTCTCGGATTCGCTGCGGTGCTGGTCGCCGGTTGCACCGGTCAGTCCGCGACCAGCGACAGCTCGTCGGCTGCGCCCGCCACCACGGCATCTTCATCGGATTCCGGGTCCGCTTCTGTTTCGGCCTCGCCGACGGGCTCCAGTTCGTCGACGACAAGCAGTTCATCGTCTGTCAGCTCCTCCGGCAGCGCCCCCGCTGCGAACGTTCCGGCTGAGGTCACACCGGTGCTGGCCCGCGTCAACACCGAACCCGTTCCGGTCACCGGGACCGACGGCAAGGTGTACCTGGCCTATGAGCTGTATCTGACGAACATCGTCTCGACGCCCGTCACTGTCGATTCCGTCCAGGCGCTGGACGCCGACAGCGGTGCGTCCCTGCAGACCTACTCAGGTGCCGACCTGGTCTCGCACAGCAGGGTGCTGGGTACCGCCCCTGGGTCTCCCCCGGCAACCAGCGTGGTCCTGGCCGGCGGCCAGATGGGCATCGTGTGGCTCGATCCGAGCGTGACCGCCCAGATCGGAGGTGCCGACGTCCCTGGCGCATCAGGTGAAGCTCACGTTTCCCACCCCGCCGAGCCCGCTGATCCCGGCAGAGCTGACCGAAACTGTTGCGATCACCGCCGTCAGCGACACGCCGGCACCGACGATCGCATCGCCGTTGGAGGGTCCGAACTGGTTGGACGGCGACGGTTGCTGTGACGGGGTCACCGCCCATCGTGGGGCCTCGAACCCGATCAACGGCGAGTTCTTCTTCGCCGAACGGTTCGCGATCGACTGGGTGCAACTGACACCGGAGCTGGCACTGACCACCGGCGACCCCACCGAGCTGTCCAGCTACGCCTACTACGGAGCGCCGATCCATGCTGTCGCCGATGGCGAGATCGTGGCCGTCTCCGATGAACTGCAGGACCAGGTCCCCGGCGCCAACCCGCCGGAAGGTTCGCTGACCCTTGCCCAGTACGGCGGGAACCATGTCGTGCAGCGCTTCGAGCAGAACGGCAAGACGTACTACGCGTTCTACGCCCACCTGAAACCGGGAACCGCGAAGGCCGCGGTCACCGTCGGTCAGAAGGTCAGCACCGGTGATGTGCTCGGGGAACTCGGCAACTCCGGCAACACCGACTCGCCGCATCTGCACTTCCACGTCATGGACGGCCCCGACCCGTTGGCGAGTGACGGGCTGCCGTATCAGTTCGACAGCCTGCAGTTGGTGGGCCAGGCGACCGGGGACGAAGCACTCGCTCCGCTGTTCACCGGGAAGCCACTTGCCCTGGCACCGACCGGCCGGACCGGCGAACGCAAGGACGAGATGCCGCTGCATCTCGACCTGGTCAACCTGACGGCGACGACCCCGTCATCGTCCGGGTCGCCATCCTCGTCATCAGTCGCGCCGTCGTCGGTGGCTCCGTCGGCGGCATCATCAGCACCGTCGTCGACACCGTCGGGCTGAACCCGAGTGCACGGCGAATGATCCCGGGTCCGGCTCGTTGATCTTGCGGCGCTCGCAGCTCGCGCGGACGATCAGAACCGGCGGTCCCGACGGTCGTCGCGCCGATCCTCCCGCCGGTCACCGCGGCGCCGGACTCCGTGGGTGACCACAGCTGCGGTGGCGACCGTTGCGGTGGCCCTCCGAACCGGGGCAATCACTGCCGGCCGGCCGATTCGTCGTCGTCCCAACATCGTCAGACTCCCTGCTCTTCGGTGATCTGCTGTCGATCTCAGCTTCGATTTCAGTGTCGATCTCGTGCTCGAGGACTGCCAGCAGTGCCTGAACCGGAATGCGGCCGTCCGCGACGAGCTGCCCACCGGACCTGCGTACCGCTGAGGCAAATGGTGCGGCCCAGAGGTTTTCGTACACCAGCAGGCCGGCGGTACTTCCCGGCTCGAGCGCGTCGGCCGCGGAAATGATGTCTTCTTCGCTGAGCACGTCGGCCAGCTCGCGTTCGAATTCGCGCAGGTCGCCGAGTGCACTGTCCTCGATCTCATCGAATTCGAGGGCGTCGTAGGACCCGTCCTCCTCCTTCTTGATGAGCACGAGGTCCAGGACGCGAATGATCCCGCGCTGCACGAGATCCACCAGCTCAGGCATGATCTCGCCGTTGAAATTGCTACCCGGGAATTCGACCACCAGGTAGTCGACCGGTCCCAGCTGATCGATGGAGTCGACCATCACGCACCTCTCGCTCGATGACTCGACAGCGCGGCTCACTCGTGGTCGAGTGACGGCTACCGGCCGTGAAATGGGCCGACCGGGGCCACGGGGTGAGATCCGGGGTGCGGCCGACCGGTACGACATTCCCATGCCGCGTGCCCGGTGGCCTCATCCGAGGTGGGTGATCGGGCGCGCCCCGGGCACCCGTCGGACAGACGACTTCAGGCAAATGTTTGCTGCTCAGTGGCAACGACGACTGCGCGAGGGGTGGGTGGGCACTCATCCTTTACACGTCAGCGAGGACGACTGTCTGGAGACCCGATGAGTTTCGAATACCTGGTGAACCCTGATCAGGGACCGCAGTGGAAGGGCACGCTGCCCGGGCGACCCGAGCCGTACGTACTCCGCCGTGGCGAGGGCGAACACGCGATGCTGTTCACCGACCTTTTCACCGTGCTGCTGTCGGGCGACGAGACGGCCGGCCAGTTCGGCATGATCACCAGCGACTGCCCGACCGGCGACATCATCCCCACCCATTCGCACGACGAGACCCATGAGACGTTCTACATTCTCGACGGCAAGGTGCGGCTGTTCTTCACCGATGCCGAGGGCGCCAAGACTTCCCGGTTGTTGACTCCGGGCGATTTCGGCTATGTGCCGGCCGGCACCCCACACGCCTATCGGGTCGAAGAGGCCGCTCGGATCCTGGGTGTGATGACCGGCGGGTTCGAGCGCTTCTTCCAGCACATGGGCACGCCGACCGACCACAACACGACCCAGCAGCCGCCGTTCATCCCCGACTTCCCCCGGATGAAGGCGGCCGCCGCCGAGCACCGGATGGAATTCATGCCCGACCACTCTGTGGCCGGACGCCTGATGGTGGCGCCCGTGATCGTCGGCCCGCCGCCGGTGGAGTCGGCGCCGCTGCCGCCGCACCGAGCCGCCGCAGGCGGGGTGCGGATGCTGGCCGGCGTGCCGTACGCCGCAGTGCCGGGAGCGCGGCCGCTCGAGCTGGACCTGTGGTTGCCGCCGGCCCCGGCGACCGACGTGCCCGTCGTGATCTTCCTGCACGGCGGCGGCTGGCGACTGGGCAGCCGGCACGGCGCGGGACCCGCCTACGCCGGCACGTCCCCGAACCCCTTCGAATTGGTTGCGCAGTCGGGAATCGCGGTGGCCAGCGTCGACTACCGACTTTCCGGCGAGGCCACCTTTCCCGCCCCACTGCATGACGCGAAGGCCGCAGTCCGCTGGTTGCGGGCACGGGCCGGCGAGATCGGGGTCGATCCTCGACGCGTCGCCGCCTGGGGCGAGTCCGCCGGCGGCCACCTCGCCGAACTGCTCGGACTGACGGCCGGTGACGCAACACTCGACGGCGCCGTCGGAGTCACCGGAACGAGCGCGGTCAGCGCGGTGGTTGCCTGGTACGCGCCCAGCGACATCGCGGCGGTGGCCACCGACGCCGGAACCGATCCGCTCGACGCCACCACCCGGGAGGCGCAGCTGCTGGGCGCGCCCGCCGCCAGCGTCCCGGATCTGGCCGCCCTGGCCAGCCCGATCCGCCACGTCACGGCCGGCGCGCCGCCGATCCTGCTGCTGCACGGCCGCGCCGACCGGCTGATCTCGTTCCGGCAGAGCCAGCGCCTGCACGCCGCACTGGTCGCGGTCGGCGCAGACGCCCACCTGCACCTGTACGACGACGCCGATCACATGTGGCTCGGCTCGACGGAAGCTGCGGCCGATGCGTTGCAGCGGACGATCGCCTTCCTCCACCAGCACCTCGACACAGACGGAGACACGACCATGAGAATCATCGGCATCAACCGACCCGAGACCGGCGGGATCGACGTCGCCGCGCTCTCCGAGAAGGGCGACAGCGTCACCGTTCTCGCACCACTGCGGGACTTCTGGACCGACCCGACGGGCTATCTGGACCGGCGAGCCTGCTGGGCCGACCCTGCCGGCATCCGACGTCGAATTCGTCCCGCCGGTGCTGCCCGAAGCGCGGGTGATCTGCATCGGATTGAACTACCTCAAGCACGTCGCCGAGGGCAGCTACCGGGATCAGGACCTGCCGGAGCACCCCACCCTGTTCGCCCGCTGGACCCGCTCACTGACCGTGGACGGAGCCGAGGTACCGGTTCCGTCGAACGAGGACGGCCTGGACTGGGAGGGCGAGATCGTCGCCTGGGTCGGCGCGCCGCTGGTCGACGCCGATCCCGACGAAGCGCTGGCCGCCGTCGTCGGCTATTCGACGTTCAACGACCTGACCTCGCGACGTGCCCAGAAGCTCACCTCCCAATGGATCCTGGGCAAGAACGGCGACAAGTCCGGACCGCTCGGTCCGATGGTGCCGGCCGCCGAGGTCGGCGACCTGCGGGACGGGTTGCGCGTGCAGACCCGGGTCAACGGCACCACGGTCCAGGACGGCACCACCGACCAGATGGTCTACACCGTCGGCGAAACGCTGGCCCACATCTCCCGCACCTTCACCCTGCTGCCCGGTGACCTGCTCGCGACCGGCACCCCTTCCGGGGTCGGCTACGCCCGCACCCCGCCGTGGCTGTTGCAGCCCGGCGACGTCGTCGAGGTCGATGTCGAACGGCTCGGCGTGCTGCGTAACACCGTGGTGGGCAACGAGAGCCGGCGCGCCGCCGTGAAGATCGTCAGCACCGCGACCGCCTGACATCCCGCCGCGCATCGAGAGGCCATCACATGACCGGGGAATTCCGGCAGTACCTGTACCCGCACGACCACCCCCGATTGACGGAGGTGCGCGATCTGGACGCCTACGCCTACCGGGACGTCGCCCGCACTCCGGGCACCTTCACCGGTGACCTTGTTGCCGGTTGGACTCCCCTGTACCTCAACGACTTTCGCGGCATCACCGAGAACGGCACGCTGCGGGAGGACGTCCACGGCTTCGAGCCCGCCAGACCCGGCGAGGAAGCGCCGGTCGCCGAGATGGTGCGAGGCGGCGCTGGCTCTGTTGGCGTCGGTCGACGACGAAGGCCGGGACCGCCTCACCCATGCTGTCGACGCCGTGCAGTGGCAGACCTGGGCCAACCCGGAGTTCATGCAGTTCGACACCGGGCTGCGACTGGAATTCCAACCGCCGGCAGTCCGGGACAACGCGCTGGCACTGGTGCGGGCGTCGCTGAGCCCCGAGGGCTACGAGTTGGCCCACACCATGATGCTGATCAACGGCTTTCTCGGCGAGGTCGTCGGCCTGGAGTCCGTGCTCAACGAGTTCAGCTACAACATCGCGCTCTACGGGACGCCCGACCTGCGGGCGCCGTGGGGATGGCAGCTCTACGGCCACCACTGCGCGGTGAACTGCCTGGTTGTCGAGGGACGGATGGTGCTCTCCCCGGTGTTCCTCGGCGCCGAACCGAACGAGATCGACCGCGGCCCGAACGCCGGGCGGCCCTCGTTGACCGAACGGATCGTCCTGGGCACCGCAGCTGATGGCCGCACTGCCCGAGGACCAGCGCCGGGCGGCCACCGTCTACGAGCAGATGGTCGACCCGGCGATGCCGCCCGGCCGGGTGCATCCCGGTGACGAGCGGCATCTGGCCGGCGCGTTCCAGGACAACCGGGTGATCCCGAACGAGGGCGTCCGGGTCGGCGACATGCCCGCTCCCGCACAGGAACTGGTGATGGCGATCGCCGAGGAGTTCGTTCGGCTGCTGCCCGCCGGCCCACGGGCGGCCCGGCTGCGGGAGATCCGGGAACGGCTGCCCGAGACCTGGTTCAGCTGGATCGGCGGCCACCAGCCCGGGGACGTCTTCTACTACCGCGTGCAGTCACCGGTCATCATCGCCGAGTTGGATCACCACTGCGGGGTGTTCCTGGACTACGACACACCCCAGCCGTTCCACATCCACACTGTGCTGCGTACCCCGCACGGCAACGACTACGGCCGGGCATACGTGCGGCAGTGCCTGGCCTCTCGCGAATCGGTTGCGGTGGCAACAGGAATCAGCTCCGGCATCCGGCGACGCCTGATCGACCCTGGCAGTCAACCGCCGGGCTCGAGGGATTTCGGTGGGCGCAGCGCGCTCGGTGCCCCCAGTGCCCGGGAGATGGCCCTCGCCCCGGCCTGCACGGCGGGTCCGACCCGCTTGGCGTCCATGTCACCCGCCGGGATGACCACCGAGATCGCGGCGACCACATCGTCGCGCTCGCCGCGGATCGGGGCGGCCACCGCCACGAGCGGCTCCGGGACATTCCGGTGCACGATCACCAGCCCGTCGCGGCGGGTGTCGGCCAACCGACGCCGCAACGCCGTGAGGTCGACCGGACGACGTTCCGGTTCGTGCACCAGCGGCCGGGCCAAGCACCTCCTCCTGGAACTCCCGCTCGGCGTGGGCCAGCAATACCAGTCCGACCCCGGTGGAGTGCAACGGCAACCGGCCGCCGACCCGGTACAGCACCGTCATCGCCGATCGACCCGAGAGCCGTTCCACCAGAACGGCTTCCGATCCCTCCCGGACCGCCAACAGGACATGCTGGCCGGTCGCCACGGACAGGTCGCCCATCACCGGCATCGCCGCCTCCCGCAGCCCCTGGCTGCGCGGCGCCAGTGACGCCAGCTCCCACAGCCGCAGACCGATCACGTAGGAGCGTCCGCGACGTTCCAGCGCGCCCTGGGCGACCAACTGCCGGGCCAGCCGCAGCGCCGTACTGACCGGCATACCCGAGCGGCGGGCGAGGTCGCTCAGCGACAGGACCCGATGCGCGGGATCGAATCCGGACAGCAGGCTGAATGCCCGTTCGATCACCGGGTCACCGGCCGCCGTTGCGCCGCTCCGGACGCCTGCCGACCCGCCATGATCACGCCCCCGCTCCGGTCACCAGTGACCCACGTCGCAAAAAGTTACCACTCAGCGGCAAGAGCGGTACTGCCGGTACGGTCGCCGTTCGCCACCATGACGACATCGAATGCCGCGGCAGAAATTCGGTGCCGCACAGATCCCGATCGACCCCGGCACGCCGGGACCGCCCACCAATGACGTTGTACGGAGGACCTTCTCATGGCACGTTCTGTATCTCCCGGCCCAGCCGGTGTCCCGATGGGCGATCATGGTCGTCCCAGTGATCTGTTGGCTGGCCCTGATCTCCGACGGGTACGACCTGTTCTCCTACGGTGCGACACTGCCCGGCCTGATCGACGCCGATCCGTGGCACATCACCGCCGCGCAGGGCGGTCTGGTCGGCAGCCTGAGCCTGATCGGCATGCTCGCCGGATCACTGGTCGCCGGCACCCTGACCGACATCCTCGGCCGCCGCCGACTGTTCCTCTTCTCGGTCGCGCTGTTCTCGGTGGCGATGATCGGCTGCGCGATCAGCCCCAGCTTCCGGTGTTCGGCGCCTGCCGATTCATCACCGGCTTCGGTGTCGGCGGCCTGCTGCCCACCGCGGTCGCGATGGCCAGCGAGTTCGCCGATCCCGCGATACCGATCCCGCATCCTGGGCGCGGTGCTCACCGGCCCCCCGTCGGCGGCCTGCTGGCCAGCATCGCGGCCATTTACCTGGTTCCCGGCGGCGACTTCCGCTGGGTGTACGCCATCGGCGCCGCCGCACTGATCGTCGTGCTCCCGCTGGCCGTCGTCGCGCTGCCGGAATCCCCGTCCTTCCTGCGCAGCCGCGGCCGAATTCGCCGAGGCCGACCGCATCGCCACTCGCCCACGGCCTGCCGATCCCCACGGTGACCGCGCCCGCCAAGGCTGCCGGCCACGCCGGATCGCCGGTCAAGCTGCTGTTCCGGCCCGGCTACGGCGGACCCACCGTCGGTCTCTGGGCGGTCAACCTGTGCAGCCTGCTGGTGTCGTTCGGCGTGAGCACCTGGCTGCCGCAGATCATGCGCTCCGCCGGTTACGCCCTCGGCTCCGCGCTGACCTTCCTGCTGGTCTACAACGTCGGTGCCATCGTCGGCACCCTGTTGGCCTCCACCCTGGCCGAGCGGATCGGCGCGAAGTACCTGGTGCTGATCGGGTTCGGCAGCGCCGCAATCGCTCTGGCCCTGCTGGGGACCCACCCGCCGATGCCTGCTGCTGATGTGCTGATCGCGGTGACCGGGTTCGGCGGCCTCGGCACGCAGAACATGCTCAACGATCACGTCGCCGGCTTCTACCCCGCCGACGCCCGGGCGACCGGTCTGGGCTGGGCACTGGGGGTCGGTCGCCTCGGCGCCATCGCCGGCCCCACCTATGGCGCATTCTTCGTCGCCGCCGGTGCCTCAGTCGTGGTCAGCGCGCTGTCCTTCGCTGCTCCGGCCCTGATCGGCGCCGCGATCATGAGCTTCCTGCCCCGCCGCGGACCGCTCACCCCAGCCGAGGCCGCCGCCGAGGTCGACTTCATCGCCGCCCACTGACTTTCCGACCACCTGGTCGAAGAGAGAACCTGACATGACGCACAACGCGCCCACCGTGACCCAGGTACCGGTCCTCATCGTCGGTGGCGGCCCGACCGGCCTGGCTGCCGCCATCGAACTGGCCGCCCACGGTGTTCGCCAGCACTGGTGATCGAACCCCGGATCGGCCGTTGACACCGACCGTCCACGTGCCAAGACCACCAACACCCGAACCATGACCCACCTGCGCCGCTGGGGGCTGGCCGACACCCTGCGGGCCGCCGCCCCGATCCCGGTCGACTACGCCCAGGACGCCGTGTTCTGCTCGACCCTGCTGGGCAAGGAGATCACCCGCTTCGAGGAGATCTTCCAGCTCACCGTGAGTCGGCCGATCGAACAGCCGGAACGCGGCCAACAGGTCGGCCAGCCGGTGGTCGAAGAGGTCCTGCGGGCGGAGGCCGAACGTCTCGATCTGATCGAACTGCGGCTGGGGGTCACGGTCGTCGCGGTCGACGCAGACCTCGACCGGTGCCCGGGTCGACCGTCCAGGACATCGCCGGCGACACCACCGAGACCATCGACGCCGACTACGTTCTCGGCTGCCGATGGCGGCAGCAGCCTGGTCCGGCCCGCCCTGGGTGGCTCGGTTCGAAGGCGGTTCCGGGGTCCGCCCGAATCTGTCCATCCTGTTCCACGCGCCGGGGCTGGCCGAGCGGGTGCCCTTCGAGAATGCCAGTCATCACTGGGTTCTCGCACCGGGCGCCGGCGGCATCGTCGGACGACTCGACCTGAAGGACACCTGGTGGGCCATCGTGCAGGGCGTCGACGTCGACCACCGGCGAAGAGGACCCCGTCGGAATGGTGCACACCCTGATCGGCGACGACATGCCGGTCGAGATCATCGCCACCGACAAATGGAACTGCCGGATGCTGCTGGCCGACCGGTACCAGTCCGACGAACATCCGAACCTGCTGATCGCCGGGGATGCCGCGCACCTGAATCCGCCGTGGGGCGGGCACGGCTTCAACACCTGCGTCGGCGACGCGGTGAACGTCGCCTGGAAACTCGCCGCTGTGGTGAATGGGTGGGGCAGGGCCGAACCTTCTGCCCAGCTACGAACCGGAGCGTCGGCCGGTGGCGGCCCGCACCATCGCGGACGCCAGCGCCAACAACAAGGCGTTGGCGCACCACTTCGCCAGCGATCTGCTCGGCCAGGACGGGCCGGAGGCCGACCAGGCGAGGGCCGCCGTCGCCGCTGACCTGCAGGTCAAGAAGAGCGAATTCCATTCGCTGGGCCTGGTTCTCGGCTACAACTACGCCGACTCGCCGCTGGTCACCGATGACGGCACCCCGGTGCCGGCCGAGGACCCGATCCACTACACCCCCAGCGCTCACCCGGGATTGCCTGCTGCCGCACGCCTGGATGTCCGACGGCAGCTCCGTCTACGACCACTCGGACAAGGGCTTCACCCTGATCACCCTCCCCGGCGTCGACGCTCGATACCGCGCCCGTCGCCGACAGTCGCCGCCGACCACGGCATCCCCTTCTCGGTGCTCGCGCTCACCGACGGGGACGTCGAAGGCGATCCCGGACATCTGCGGGAACGCTGGGCGTGCCGATCTTCTGCTGGTGCGTCCCGACCAGCACGTCGCCTGGCGCGGCGACCGACGCCAACGCCGCAGCAGCAGCGCTGACCCGGGCGGCCGGTTGGTGACAAGGGAGTCCGCCCGCTGCACATGCACGTACCGGCCTCATGAAATTCTGCAGCTGTGGATTCATACAGTTCTGATACAGAAACAGCAGCTTTCCTTCGATGGGACAGGCGGATGGAGTGGCCGCTGATCTCGGTGGCCGTCTTGTTCGCCTTCATCTACGCCTGGCAGGTCCTCGCCGAGCCGGAAGGCGCAGTGCTTCGCTTCACGCAGGCGATCGTGCTCGGATGCTGGGTGGTTTTCGCTGTGGACTACGTCGCCAGGTTGATCCTGACCGGGAATCGACGACAGTGGTTCTTTCGAAATCTGCTGTCGCTGCTCGTCGTCGTGCTGCCCATTCTCAGACCGTTGCGATTGATCAGGTTGCTAACCCTGTTCACTGTTTTCCAGCGGGCTGCCGGGACCGCGCTACGCGGCCGAGTCGTCATTTATGCGGCTGCATCGACGGTCCTACTGGTGTTCGTGGCGTCCCTGGCCGTTCTGGATGCTGAACGCTATGCGCCCGGCGCCGACATCACCACATTTGGTGCTGCCGTGTGGTGGGCCTGTGTCACGGTCACCACAGTTGGCTATGGCGATCTCAGCCCAGTGACGTTCGAGGGCCGGTGTGTCGCCGTTGCGATGATGGTGTGCGGCATCGCATTGCTCGGAACGATCACAGCCACCATCGCCTCTTGGCTGGTCGAACGGGTGGCAGCACGGGAGGAGGCCAGTCAAGCCGCCACTCGGGACCAGGTCAAGGACCTGTCCGATCAGGTTCAACAACTGCAGGCAGTGCTGACCAGACTGGTGCCGCCCGACCGTCGGAGTGCCACGGATCCAAGATCCGCTGATTGAGAGGCCCGGCGGCGGCAACATCGGGCAAGACACCGGATGACCGGACCCACGCAGAGCGGGCTTTCGGTTCGTTCCCCGCTAGCCGAGTATCAGGGCTCGGGGCTCATCAAACTGTTGCCGTTTTAGCAAGTGAATTTGCCTTCTCGGCCGATGCCATCGCAGGATGGTGCGAAGGTTCGACCACATCGGCAGCCGGGTCGAAGCATGGACGTACGGAGGCGTGATGGCGCAGGAATTCGACAAGGAATATTGGGAATCGCACTGGGAGCAGGCCACTGGACGCGGCGCAGGGACCATCGTCCCCAACCCTTATCTGGCTCGCGAAACCAGTGGCCTGGTACCAGGTTCCGCGCTGGATGCGGGTTGCGGCGAGGGCGCAGAAGCCATCTGGCTCGGCGCCGCCGGTTGGCAGGTCACTGCAGCCGACATTTCCGCCGAGGCGCTCACTCGCGCCGCTGAACGGGCTGCGGCAACTGACCTACCGCCCGAACGCGTGCAGTGGGTCGAGGCGGACCTGGGCGTGTGGGAGCCGGGTCGGCAGTTCGACCTGGTGACGACGCACTACGCGCATCCGGCAATGCCGCAACTCGAGTTCTATCAGCGCATCTCCGACTGGGTTGCACCCGGCGGCACGCTGCTGATCGTCGGGCACCTGCACTCGTCCGACACCCCGGACCATCACGCACCCGATCAGGAACACAAGCACGGGCATGGGCACGGGAACCATCAATCACCCCCGGAGGCCTCGGTGACCGCGGCCCGCATCACCAGCGGAATCGACCCTGCCCATTGGGAAGTCGTCACCGCCGAGCACCACTCGCGAACCCTGAACAACCGGGCCGGCCGGGAGATCCGGTTGGACGACGTCATCGTGCGGGCAACCCGAAACGCACCGATGATCAACTCCAGTGGCCGATAACTGTTGCTGAGCAGCACCTATCGGCCACGGAAGTTGATCACCAGGCTTGCCCGGCCCTGCGGAAGGTATCCAAGGCCCGATGAGTCCAGCACACTGCCGCGGTCTGCAACGATGAGCCACCCGGCTCAATCTGAAAGGAGTCATCATGGGAACAGTGGTCGCGCAGGCCTCGATGTCGTTGGACGGATACATTGCCAAGGCGGACAACAGCATCGGGCGACTTTTCGACTGGTATGAAGCCGGCGACGTCGAGGTTCCGACCGCGACATCTGGCCTGACCTTCCATCTCACGGCCGCCAGCGCGGACTACTGGCGATCGTGGACGGCGGATCTCGGCGTGATCGTCTGCGGCCGAACGCTCTTCGATTTCACCGACGGCTGGGGCGGTCGACACACCATGGACGCGCCAGTGGTCGTGGTCACGCATCAGGTGCCGACCCAGTGGGTTCAGGACCATCCGGATGCGCCATTCGAGTTCGTCACGGACGGCGTGGCGGCGGCCGTCGCCCGCGCCCAGGAGATCGCGGGAGCGAAGACCGTCGCGGTGGCGGCCGGGACGATTGCTGCCCAGTGCCTGCAGCTCGGCCTGCTCGACGTCGTGGCCATGGATCTGGTGCCGGTCGTCATGGGCGGCGGTCGGCCGTTCTTCGCCGGCCTGTCGATCGAGGATGTCCCCCTTGGCGATCCCGAGGTGTGCATCGTCAGCTCGCGGGTCACCCACCTACGGATGCCGGTCCTGCGGCCGGATCCGAGCTGATACCGGCGCCGACAAGCAGATTGCGCCTGACACCATCGAATGCGGCCGTTTTCGTTCGCTCAACGATGAGTACGCGCACTGCCGTCGCCGACCTCGACACCGAGGACAGCACCGGCGAATTCGGCCTTGAGCACGAACATCTCGATCGCGAGGTTGTCCGGTGCGCGGACGTTGAGGTGGTGACCGGCGTCGGTCTCGGTGATGGCCGAGTGCGGCACCGACAAGGCGGCGAACCGGGTCGCCCAGTTCTGCAGGGTCGGCACGTCGGCGACCGCCAGCGCGAGGTGGTCGAGCCCGACGTGGTGCTCGTCGAAGGGACCCACCACCGATCCGTCGTGCGCGGTCAGGCCGATCGCGATCAGGGCCGACGGGTGCCACACCATGCTGGCTTCCTCACCTTGCACGACCAGATCGAAACCCATCACCCTGCACCAGAAGTCGATGGTGGCGTCCAGGTCGGCAACTGCCAGTCCGAGGTGCGAGATGCCGTTCAGCGCGGGCGCCGACGCGGCGGACCCGGTGGTCGATGTCGTCGGTGCTGTGGTGGTCATCGCGTCCACCGCCCGTCCGGTCGCGACGTCGACGAGGCGCAGTGGCGGGTCAGCAGGATGGACGGACTGACCACGCCGAAGACGCATCCGGCGGCGATCATCCCGTCCGATGATCGAGCCAGGATGGTGGTCAGCAGGGAGGTCGCGCTGGAGCGCTTCGGCTGTCGGTTGTCTGCGGTGCCGGAAAGGGTTGTTGTCATGTCGGCAACGGTGCCCGGGCCACCCATCCCGTCGCATGGGTGTGATCACCCATCACGACCGTCAGGATGCGAACTCGGCGGCAAGTTCTACCCGGGAGTTCAGCCCGCGCTTGCGCAGCACGCTGGTGACATGGTGCTCGACCGTCCGCGGACTCAGGAACAACGCGGCCGCGATCTCACGATTGGTCAGCCCTTTGGCGACGAAGAGCGCCACCCGGGTTTCCTGTGAGGTGAGCGCGGCATCGCGCTGCGGCCCGCGGCGGGCGGTGCTGCCGGTCGCAGCGAGTTCGGCCTCGGCGCGGCGTACCCACAGGGTCAGCCCCATCAGTCGGAACGCCTCCGCCGCCAAGCGCAGCTGCTCACGTGCCGCGCGGCGTTCCCCGGCACGTCGTAACCGCTGTCCGTGCAGGAGTCTGGTCCGGGCGGCGGAAAAGGTGTCGTATCCGGCCGCGTGCGCCAGGTGGGCCGCCTCGAAGGAGGTCAGGGCCTCCGGCAAGTTCTGCGTCGTCATGCCGGCGAGCCGGAGGACCTCGCCGCGAATGTCGGGATCGGGCGAATCGCGATGGAGCTCAGCATGACGCGCGGTGATGTCGTCGGCGTCGTCCGGGCGGTGCAGACCGAGGTAGGCCTCCACCAGGTCAGGTGCCACCGACATCGGATAGTTGCCGCTCGGTTGACGCCCACCGTCGACCGCGATGCGATCCTCGAGGATGTCGACCACCCGCTGCAGATTGCCGACGCACAGCGCGCAGAAGGCCTCCACCAGTTCAACGTGCACGGCCGCTGCGGAAACCCCGGCCCGGTCGTGGAGGAGGCGGGCGTCGCGAAGCGCCTGCGCAGCCTGCTCCGGGTAGTCGCGCGCGGCGAGCTCCCAGGCCAGGATCTCCTGAGCGGTCGAGACGTCGACGACGAACCCGAGTTCGGTGCCGAGTTCGACCGCCTCGCCCGCGTACGCGAAGGCGTCCTGGTGACGCCCGAACACCGTGGCGCCACCGGCCAGCAGCATCAGCACCGTCGGCAGGACGCCAATGGCCCCTTGCGATCGGGCCGTCTGAAGGCGTCGGGGCGCATCACCGTAGGCGAGCTGCAAGGTGCCGGCCCAACTCGACGCCAAGCCCGCAACCATCAGATGGCGGGGGTCGTCGAGTAGCCCCGGCGTCCGATCGAGCAGCTCCACCGCGCGCATTGCCGGACCGGCGGCCGCTGGCCCGTCGCCGGCGAAAGCCAAGGCCGAGGCGGCTGAATAGGCCACCAGCATCGCCTGTTCCGGCTCACCCGGATCGGCGTTCACCTCGATGGCGGCGGCCGCGAGGGCCATCCCCTCGACGGAGCCGAGCCGGTAGTGGGCGTGCAGAAGTTCGACCAGGGACCGCACCCGGGTGATGCCGGTACCGATTTCGGCGGCCCTGGTCAGCAGCTGCGCTGCTCGTGTCACCGACCCGCTGTTCCCCTCGAGGGTCCCCGCACAGAGCAAAGCTCTCGCATGCGCCTGGGGCGAGACATCGACAGGCTCGACTCCGATGCGATCGACGAGCGCCCGCACCCGTTCGACATCGCCGCTCAGTGCGGCGTCCTCCACGGCGCCGGCCAGTGCATCGAGGCTCGGGCCGGAGCCCGACAACAGGGCGGACGCCCGCTCGGCGATCACTGACGCCGCCGCGAACCCCGACCTGGTGCGTTCGGAGTCGGCCAATGTCAGCAACGCCGCGCCGAGTTCGTCATCCGGACCGGTCGATGCCTCTGCCAGATGACGCAGCCGAATTCCGGGACGGTGCTGGTAGGCGGACGCAAGGGATGAGTGAGCGGATCGTCGCTCCGTTTCGGTCGCGGCCAGCCATGCCGCATTGCGTAGCAGCGGATGTCGGAATCGAACGCCGTCGGCGTGAAACGTGAGGACACCGGACGACTCCGCCTGTGCAACAGCCGATACCCGGTCGACGCCTTCGTCGTCCATCGCTCGCAACAGCGGGCCGGTCTCGGCATCGATCGACGCGGCGGTCAGGGTGACCAGTCGCCGGGCCGCTGGCGGCAGGCCGGCAATCGACTGCGCGAACGCCTCCGACAAGCGGGCGCCGACCGGGAGCGCGGTCGGTAACGGCACCGATCCACGCCGCTGCGCGGGACTCAGTGACCGAGTCAGTTCCAGTAGCGCGAGTGGATTGCCGCCGGTTCGGCGGACCAATGGCTCGACCAAGATCTGCGCCACCGTGCCTGCCAGCAACTCTCCGGCTTCCCGTGCCGGGAGCCCCGCCAGCGGAATCAGCCGAAGACCCGGCTGCCGTTCGGTTTCGGTGCCGGGCAACGTGCGTCGGGTCAGCAGCATGGCGATCCGGTCGTGTGCGATTCGGCGGGCCGAGAAGTTCAGTGCTGCAGTTGTTTCCGGATCGATCCACTGAAGATCGTCGATCAGCAGGATCAGCGGCCGCTCGTCGGCGTGCAGCGACAGCAGGGCAAGAGTCGCGACTGCGACAAGGAACCGATCGGCGCCTTCCGGACTCTCCGAACGCCCGAATGCCCTCTCCAATGCCAGTCGTTGCCCGGCGGGCAGAGCATCCAGCCGATCGAGCATCGGGGTGAGCAGATCGAGCAGGCCGGCGTGGGCGAGCGAGAACTCGGATTCCACGCCGATCGCGCTGACAACCTGGACGGCCGGGTGATCCTGCCGGATACCCGCGACGACGGCCTCGACCAGCGCCGTCTTCCCGATTCCCGGCTCGCCCTCGACACAGACGGCACATCCGCGACCGCCCATCGCCCCGACTACGGCGTCACGAAGGGCACCGAATTCGGCGTCACGTCCGACCAGCACCGTTGCACCGTAGCCAGCAGGCCCGGTAATTCACAGCATCGTTGCGCCGCACCGATGGTCCCCGATGCCGCCGGTGCGCCGCGCCGACGGGTGCCATACGGGTGTTCGGCTCCGGCTGGCAAGAAATCATCGGCGTGATCCGATGAGAATCCCCTCCCGGCCGGGTCGACGTGACATGGCCGAAACCGAACCGACCGCGAAGAACCTGGCGGACCTCTATCAGCTCGGGACGCTCGACTGGACTGACGTCCGGCAAAGGTTGGCGACCAAGCTGACTCAGGAACCAGGGTCCGGCGGCCCCGATCACCACACCTTCTGGCTCTCGACGATCGACACCGACGGCAAGCCGCACCTGACCGCCGTCGGTGCCTATTGGGTGGACGGCCGGTACTACTTCAGTGGCGGAGCCGGCTCACGCAAGATCCGCAACATCGAGCGTGACCCCAGATGCGCCATCGGCGTCGCCATCAGCGGCTATGACGTGGCGCTGGAGGGGCGGGCCGTCCGGGTCGTCGATGACGCGCTGCTGCAGCGCATCGCCCGGGTGTTCGCCGAAGGCGGCTGGGCGCCGACGGTCGCCGACGGTGGGTTCACTCACGAGTTCAGCGCCCCCAGCGCGGGACCGCCACCCTGGTTCGTCTACGAGTTCACCCCGCAGGACGTCTACGGCGTGATGACGGTGGAACCTGGTGGCGCCACCCGCTGGACCTTCTGAAGGTCGGAGCCAAACGGACTTGTCCGCAGGGATCGATGGAATGCGGTCATCACCGCTGACCAGGGCAGTCAGCTGAGCGACCCTGCTCCCGATCGTTTGACATGCTGTCGGGATGGGCGATGACGGCAGCACCTCGAAGGCGGCTCGGATCGGGCTGGAAATACTCGGCTGGCTGCTGCTGGCGGCTGGCGTCGCCGCGCTCATCCTGCCCGGACCCGGCCTGCTGTTGCTGGCGTTGGGACTGTGGGTCCTTGCGAAGAACTATCGGTGGGCGGATCGGTTGCTCGATCCGGTCAAGCGAGCGGCGTACCGGGGCGCAGCGGAAAGTGTGACGTCCTGGCCGCGGATCATCGCTATCCACCCTGCTCGCCCTTGGCCCTCATCGCTCTCGGCGTCTACTGGGGCGTCCGTCCACCCGCACCGGGCTGGTGGCCGTTGGACCAGAAGTGGTGGCTGTTCGGCGGTTGGGGCACCGGCGTCTTCCTCATCGCCTCCGGACTGCTGGCGCTCGGCCTGCTGGGCTGGAGCATGAAGAACTTCCGGTACGGCGACATGACACTGGAACGAGGTCTACAAGGAACGTCACCTGAAAGAGGGCCCGCGCCGGAGCGAATGACTCAGGCCAGGCCGCCGCGACGCGAGGCGAAGGCATGTTCGAGTTCCGAACGATCGAATGGACCGAGAACTGCGTCCTGGGTCGCGAATCGGTACAGCGCAACCCGGAACACGGTCGAGATCGTCGTCTGCAGCAGCATCGTCACCACGATGACGATCACGCCGATCGTGATCAGCAGACCCGCGAGGATCGCGGACGTCTGGGCCAGCGCCATCCCGAGGCCGATGATGATCGCCCCCGGCAGAAAGCCCAGGAAGAACGCGATCACCCCGATCGCTGCGGCCCCCGTCAGTCCCTCGCCCCACCGCGACCGAATCACGTGGGTCGACCGCTTGAGCGCGTCTTTCGGGCCGAGTCCCTCCAACGCGATGCTGGGAATGACGAAGAAGGTCGCCACTGTCCACGCGAAATTCGCCAGTCCGCCGATGATCGCCCCCACCACCTGGCCGGCACCCTGGCGCAACGCCGACTGGAGCAGCGAGATCAGCGTTCCGACCACCAGTTGCACGGCAGCCCACTGCAGGATCACCCCGAGGCGGGAACGGGCGGCGGCGATCCCCTGGCTCACGCTGGTGGCCTTGCCCTCGAGGGCCTGCGTGGCACAGGCCGCAAGCGCCACACTGCAGAACACCCCGATCGTGACCAGCCCGTAGAGGGCGAGGATCACGAACGGAACGGCCACCCAGTTCGCCTTCGTCACCACAACCAGCCCGGCTCCGACACCGAAGAAGACCAGCACGCACACCAGGCCCGCGATTGCTGCGATGACGGCGAAGCCCAATAGCGAACGATCGCCCTTCACCACCGACCAACTCTTCTTGGTCAGGTCCCATCCACGTCCGAGTCGTCCCATGCGCAGACGATACGACACGGGCAACGCCGAGCCTCGGATCCCGACTGCTCTCAGATCACGCTGACAAGTCGGCCGAGCGGCCGCGGGAGCGCAGCGAGATCAAGCGCATCAACGAGCAGTGGCGCGTACTGGATCTTGCGGCCGCCCCGGGTCCCCATGAACCGCCTGAGCCGAGCGTGGTCCGAGCGTCCCCGCTGGGCAGGCTGCTGCTGGAGAATGCGGAACGAGGCGAGATCACCGTGCTCGGCAAGGATCTGTTCGACCCTTCCGACACCGAGCGCTCGGATCAGCTCATCCTCGAGATCGGCGTCGCAGACGAAGAAGTGGTGATTCTCCAGATCGCCGACGGTGGAGGCGTTCCCCATACCCGCCGACTCGAGAGCCTTCTGGAAGAAACGCATCTCGGCCAGGTCGCACAATCCGGCAAGGCGGACGTCCTGTCCGGGCGGACCGTATCGCCGGAGGAAATGCCCGATATTCGTCGCACCGTTCATCGGCAGGACGGCGACACTTTCCGCCCGCAGGTCCCGACCGCACCGCGCGGCCAACGCGATCACCGCACGTTGATCGCTGACGCCTTCGACGAGAACCACGGTCGCGGCATCGATCAGCTGCTCTGCCGGCATGGTCGGGACTGTAGCCGCTGAGGCGTTGCCGCCACGAGCCAATTGACGCGGTGGTGGTCCTGCGCCCTCAGCGTCGCGCGGACACCGCGAACGCACTGCGGAAACGGTCCAGGGCCTGCAGCGAGTCTCCGGATGCGAAGGCCTCCAGACCGACGACGCCCGCGTAGCCCAGCCGTTCGAGCGCGGCGGCAATGGCCGGGTAGTTGATCTCACCGGTGCCAGGTTCGCAACGACCCGGAACGTCGGCGACCTGTATCTCACCCACCACCGGCAGGCAACGCTCGAGGAGTTCGATCAGATTGCCCTCGCCGATCTGAGCGTGGTAGAGGTCGAGATTCATTCTCAGATGGGGGTTGTCGACGGCCTCCACCAACGCAAGGGTGTCGGCAGCCTTCGCGAACGGGGTGCGGGGATGGTCGACGGCAGTGTTCAGGTTCTCCAATGTGAACACCCGGCCCGCGCTTTCGCCGAGCTCTGCCAGCCGGGTCAGCGTGCGGGCTGCGGTCAACCACATGGCCGGCGAGACGACGTCGGTCGCGATCACCGGCAGACCCTTGTCGTCCAGCCCGGTGCCATGGACGTTGAGCCGTGGGCAGTCCAGCTGCTCGGCGATCTCGAGAGAGAGTCGAGCCGTGCGCAGCAGTTCATCGGCACCGTCGGCATCGGCCAGCGAACCCGTCACGTATCCGGTCATCGAGGAGAACGTCGCTCCGGTGGCGACGAGTGCGTCGATGTCCTTCTTGGTCCAATCCCAGATCTCCACCTCGAACCCCAACTCGTCGAGGCGGCGGACCCGCTCGACGATCGGCAGGTCCAGGAGCACCATCTCGGCCGACACCGCCAGGCGAAAACTCATTTGGCCGGCTCCTCGATCGACACCGGACGTCCCGACTCGACAGAGGCTGCCGCGGCCAGCGCAATCTGCAGCGAGGCACGAGCGTCCGCGCCGTCCACGTCGGCGGAGCGCCCCGTGCGGATGGCATCGACGAAGGCCGCCAGCTCGGCGGTATAGGCATCGGACAACAGTTCCTGGTCGCTCCGCACGGTTTCGGCCAACTCGCCTGCAGCCCCCGAGAACACCATGCCGGTTCGCCGCCCGCCGCCCATGGTGGCCATGCCGCCGGATCCGAACACCTCGCCGCGGACGTCGTATCCGTAGGCCGCCTCGAAACAGGCCTCGGCCGTCCCCACCGCGCCATTGTCGAACCGCACCGTCACCACCGCGGTGTCCAACAACCCGCGGTCCTTCCATTCGGGCTCCACGAGCGCTGTCGCGGTGGCGTACACCTCGACCGCTTCCGCGCCGGGGTTCAGGAACCGCAGTGCGTCGAAATCATGGATCAGGGTCTCCAGGAAGATCGTGTTCGGCGCGACTCGCGCGGGGTCGAAACCACCCGGGTCCCGGGTCACCGATCGCAACAATCGCGGCGTACCGAGCCGGCCGTCGTCGAGCAGGCCGCGGGCGGCCGCCCAATCCGAGGCGTAACGACGGTTGAAGCCCACCTGCAACACCACACCGGCGGACCGGGCGGCGTCGATCGCCCGATCGGCGTCGGCCAACGACAGCGCCATCGGCTTCTCGCAGAACACCGACTTGCCCGCTGCCGCGGCCGCCACCACCAGATCGGCGTGGAAGCGGGCCGGCGCGGCGATCACGACGGCATCGATTTCCGGGTCCGCGAAGACGTCCGCCGGATCTGTGAAGTGTTTCGGCGCACCAAGAGTGGAGGCGAGCTTCTCCGCTGCGCCGGGCGCCGGGTCGGCGACCGCCGCCAGCACCACGCCCGGCAGTCGGCGGGCCAGCGTCTCGCCATGGAACGAGCCCATCCGTCCGGAACCGATCAACGCCACCCGCAGCGGACCCTGCACCTGTACCTCGGACATGCACTTTCTCCTTCAGTGTGGTGAAACCCGACGCGGCACAACGTGCCGCCGTCGACGCTCGCGTCTGCCGACTAGAACGTTATATATGCAGAAAGTTAAGGGGTGTCTGCCAGTTTGTCAAGACAATCAGGGTGCTATCTTTGCAACGTTCTAGTTCCGGAAGCCCCAGGCGTCGGTGAGGAGCACAGTGGTTCAGGAACGCTCAGTCCCCGCGAGCCAGACGGCCCACTCTCGCCGATGTCGCGGAAGCGGCAGGGGTGTCGGTGCCCTTGGTGTCGATCGTGATGCGGGACGCTCCCGGGGCCAGCGCCGCCACCAGGGAGCGGGTGCGAAAGGTGGCGGACGACCTGGGATATCGCCCCGACCAACGCGCCCGACTGTTGCGTCAACAACGCAGCCGGCTGCTCGGTGTGACGTTCGAGGTCGAGCAGGCCTTCCACGGCGACCTGGTCGAGGGGATCTACGCGGCCGCCGAACCGGCCGGATACGACGTGGTGCTCAGCGCGATCGCTCCGACCCGGACCGAGGCCCGGGCGATCGACGCCGTCCTCGATGACCGCTGTGAGGCGGTCATCCTGCTCGGCCCGCGGTCGACCACCCGAGAGTTGACCGCGCTCGCCGCCAAGTTGCCCGTCGTGACCGTCGCCCGCAACGTCAGGTCCGCCGCCGTCGACTGCGTTCGCACCGACGACCTCTCGGGCATGAGCTCCGCCATCGGTCACCTGGCGCAGCTGGGCCACCGACGGATCGCCTATCTCGATGGCGGACGCACACCCGGCGCTCCGGAACGGCTGCACGCCCTGAATGCCGCGGCCGGCGAGCACGATGTCGACAAGGGCCTGCTGATCCTGCCCGCGGGACCCGAGGAGGAGGACGGCGTCGCCGCCATCGGACGGACTGCTGACCCGTCGGCCGCTGCCGACTGCTGTGATCGCCTTCAACGACCGCTGCGCCATCGGCGCCATCGGCGCCTTGCAACGCGCCGGAATGGCTGTGCCACAGCAGATGTCGGTGGTCGGGTATGACGACAGCAGAATCGCCCGGATCTCCTACATCAACCTGACCACCGTCGGCCAGAACCCCCACCAGCTGGCCCATCTCGCAGTGCATCGGGCCATCGACCGTCTCGAACAACGACCCGTCGAGCGCCGCGATCAGATCGTCCGACCGGAGTTGGTCGTCAGGTCCACCACCGCACCGCCCGGCCGACCTGGGTGAAGTGATCACCGACGGCGACAGCGCCGAGACAGCAGAATGTCAGCGTCGGCCTGAATGGTCCCGGTCGACGACGACGGTGGAGTGATGACGGTGAACAGAGCGGATGTTGGAGAACTGGGAACCATTCTGGGCGTCTGGGCGCACCCTGACGACGAGGCGTATCTGTCCGGCGGGCTGATGGCCTTGGCCAGGGCCGCCGGATCAAGGGTGGTCTGTGTGACCGCAACGCACGGTGAACTCGGTACACCTGACCCGGTGGCCTGGCCGCCCCAGCGGTTGGCTGCCGAACGCATCCTCGAGATGGGCCGCTGCCTGGATGTTCTCGGTGTCACCGAACACCATTGGCTCGGATACCGTGACGGCGGCTGCGCGACCGTCTCGGCCGCCGATGCCGTCGAGGTCCTGTGCCGGATCATCGACCGGGTCGAGCCCGACACGGTGCTCACCTTCGGCCTCGATGGCTTCACCGGCCACCCCGATCACCAGACGGTTGCCGCCTGGACGGCCGCCGCCTTCGACCGCGCCGCCCGTCGGTCGGCCCGGATGTTCCAGGCCGCGATCCCGGAGCGGCGGGAGCGGCGGTGGGGAGAGTTGAACGCGCAACTCGGGGTGTACATGGCGGGGTACCCCCTGGCGGTGCCCGACGACCGACTGGCCATCGATCTGACCCTCGACCACGACACGGCGGCGCTGAAAGTCCGTGCGCTGGCGGCACAGCAGACCCAGACTGCGGCCCTCATCTCGGCCATCGGGCTGGAGCGTTACACCGACTGGGTCGGTGAGGAGGCGTTCGTCGAGCGGCGGCGCAGCCTGGGCGACCGATGAGCGCCGAAATCGATTCGGCCACATCATCAGAGTGGTGATCATGATCGACACTTGCGCGGTTTCGCCGCAGCGGGATTCAGCTCGATCCGCGGTGCCGCGCGATCGCGATTCTGGCGGTCTCGAGCACCGCAGTCCGATGCGGAATCCGCGCCTCTTCATCCGTCGGGGCGCGGATGGTGTCGCGTGGCCTGTTGTCGGCCGGTGCATCCGGTGCCTGATCGGCCGCGGCGTCCAGTAATGCCGCCGGCTCGTCGTCACCGAGCCGCCGCAACAGATTCGCCAGGTTGCGCAGCGTCGCCCACAGGTGGGTCCAGTTGCCGGTCCGGCCGAAATAGTCGATGACATCGTCATAACCGGACAACGCCTCGCCGATCCGACCGGCCGCAACCTGGACTGACAGCAGCCCGACCGTGCCGACACCGACAACGAAGGTGGCACCTGATCTGCGCGCCAGCGCGATAGCCCGAACGTAATGGTGCTCTGCGAGATCCGTTCGTCCGGAGGCAGTCTCGATCTCGCCCGCAACGTAGGCACCCCAGGCCAGCAGGGTGGGCGACGTCGCGCCGACCAGGCCGCGGTCGTTCAGATCCCGCGCCACTTCGGGATCGCCGGAGTAGGCCATCGCGAGAGCAGCGATGCCCAGGTTCTCCCGCGGCCGTGCGGCCAGCGCATCCGCAGCCAGCGAATGCTCGACGACAGCGGCCCACTCACCGCGAGCCAGGTACAGCACCGACAGGGCGGAATGACAGAACCAGGATCCGGCGGTCTCGGTTGCGTCTTCGAGCCCGGATCGGCCGAACATCTCCGCCCGTGGATAGTCGCCCCGATGGTAGGCCGCCTCTGCAGCAATGCCCAACGCGGCTGGTGCTCCCTGATGGCTGAGCAGCCTCGGGTCGGCGGCAAGATCCTCGGCCCAGGAACGGATCTCCACCAGATCGCGGTAGGCAACGGCTTCGAACAGCCCGGTGATCATCGCAACCGCCGCGTCGAGTGAATCGCCGCCTCGGGCCTGCTGCCACGCCGCCCTCAGGTTGGCCAGCTCACGTCGCAGTACGGCGTCTGCGTCGGGCTCGTGCTCGGTTGTCATGGTTGCGCCGATCCAACCGGTCAGCGCGGTCGCCCAGGAGACCAGGTACCCAGCAGCGCTTTCACGCTCCCCTGCTGCGATCAACCGGTCGAGGGCAAAGGCCCGCAACGTTTCCAGCATGCGGTAACGGGTGCCGTTCGTCAGGTCGGCGTCGACCATCGAGGCGTCCACCAGGTGGGCCAGAATTCCTCCGGGATCACCTGTCAGGCCCAGCGTCGTCGGCCAGTCTCCTCCGCCGATGCCAGGTCGATGCCATCGACGAAGACCGCCATGTTGCGGAACAGGCTCCGCTGCTCCTCCGTCAGCAGTTCATAGGACCACTCGACGGTGGCCCGCAACGTGCGATGCCGGGCGTCGCCGCTCGACCGCCCGCTGCCGAGCAGGTCCAGGGATCGATCGAGCCGGCTGTGCAGGTCGGCCACGGACATGCTGGATAGCCGCCCCGCCGCCAGCTCGATCGCCAAGGGCATACCGTCAAGCCGTCGGACGATGGCGACAATCAGCGCCAGCTCGTTTGCTGACATCGTGTGCTCGGGCCGGACCCGGGCAGCGCGATCCAGAAATACTGCCATAGAGGGTATGTGCACCAGGTCGATCGAATCAGCTGCTGCGGTTTCCGCGGTCGGCGCCGGCACTGGTAGCGGCGCCAATCGATAGGTGTACTCGGCAGCGAGACCGAGTCGTTCCCGACTCGTGGCCAGCACGATCACTCCAGGACACACTGTCACGACCGCTTCGACGATGTCGCGAACCGGGTCCAGCAGGTGTTCGCAATTGTCGATCACGAGCAGGCCTCGGCGGTCCCCCAAGACGGCGAGGCAGGACGCGAGGACATCGCCGTGAACATCGGTCAGGTTCAGTGCCGACGCCAATGCGTGCGGAACCGCCGAGGCCTCGGTGACCGGGGCCAGCAACAATGTCGTCGACGTCCCGGCGGCAGCGAGCTCCGAGGCCAGACGGGTCTTGCCGACACCACCTGGTCCCGATGATGGTCACCACCCGCTGCTCGGCCAGCAGCCGGTGCAGCGCCGCCACATGCGGCTCCCTGCCGATCAGCCGGGTCGATTCCCTGCGCCCGGCCCGTCGCTCCGGCCGCTGCGCAGCGGCTGTTGTCGAGGCCTCGGCCGACTGCCGGCACCGGTCGGACCGAGCCACTGGCGATGTCGCGCTCGAGTTCGCTCAGGGCGGGTGACGGATCGAGGCCGGTCTCGTCGATCAGGCGGTGCCGGAAGTCCCGTGCCGACCTGCAACGCCGCCGGAGCCTGGGCGGTGGCGGCCAAGCGCGCGCATCAGGAGCAGCACCGCGGTTTCGCGGATCGGGTCGGCGTCCATCGAGTTCGATGCCACCGCAATGACGTCGGACGCGTGGCCCGCCTCGATCGCGGCTGCGATCAGCGCGTCAGTCACCTCGCGATGGAGTCGTTCGATATCCCTCGACCGCCGTGGCGATCGCTGCGACATCGGTGAGGTCGGCCAGCGATCGGTCCGCGCCAGAGCGCGTGCGCCGTCGCGGAGCATTTCGTACGCCGGCCGGGCCGGCTGGCGACCGGCGGGCGAGCGTCAGCAGTGCGCGGGCACGGGTCACATCGAGCTCGTCGCTCGCCGAGATCGAGACGGTATCCGTCGTACTGCGTCTGAATCCGGGATGCGGCATCTGAAAGTGCGCACGCAGCCGGGACAGGTGCGTGTGCAGGGCTTGTCGCCCCGAGTCCGATGTCTCGGCCGGCCACAGCGCATCGACCAGATGGTCGACCGGCACGGTTCGTCCCTCGGCCAGCGCCAACAACGCCAACACGGCCCGGCGCTTCGGACCTCGCACGTCGACCGGCCGCCGTCGACCAGCAGGCGCAGCGGCCCGAGCACCTGCACCTCGCACCGACGGTGAGCGCCCTTGCGATCCCACCGAACCTCCTCCGGTACACCGCTCTCGCCGCATTGACATCTTCTCTCCTGCTTGAGCTTTCCGTGCGCTGTAAGGAGCTGTCAGTCGGCGTGTCAGGCGGCCGCGGCAACTCTTCTTTTGTGACCGGCACCCGCCGGCACAGACAAGAGAAGGAGACAGACATGGACTACGACAAGGTAATGGAATTCCTCGGGCGGGTCACCACCGACATGGCGGCGACCGGCTCCGCCGGCTCAACGGTGATCGGCAATCGGCTCGGCCTCTACGAGGCGCTTGCCCAGGGTCCGGCGACCCCCGAGCAGTTCGCCGACCGCACCGGGTGCAACATGCGCTACCTCACCGAATGGCTGCACGTCCAGGCCGCGGGCCAGTACGTCAGCTACCAACCCGCCTCGGGCGAGTTCTACCTGACCGAGGAGCAGGCGTTCTGTCTGGCCGACCCCAACGGGCCCAACGTCTCTTCGGCATTCTTGGCGGCGCTCGGTTACCTGCGCGCCGAACCCCGGCTCACCGAGGCGTTTCGCACCGGGGAGGGAGTGGGCTGGCACGAACACGATGACGATGTGTTCGTCGGATGCGATGCGTTCTACCGAGCAGGCTATGTCGCCCAGCTGGTCCCGAGCTGGATCCCGGCGCTGGACGGCGTCGATGCGAAACTGACCGCCGGCGCCCGCGTCGCAGATCTCGGATGTGGTCTGGGTTCGTCCTCGGTCCTGCTCGCCCAGGCCTATCCACACAGCACCGTGACCGGATCGGACTACCACACCGAGTCCATCGAACTGGCCCGCAAGAACGCCGCTGACGCCGGTGTCGGCGACCGGCTGAGCTTCGAGGTGGCGACCGCGCAATCGTTCACCGGTGAGAACTACGACCTGGTGACGATGTTCGACGCTTTGCACGACATGGGTGACCCGGTCGGCGCAGCTCGGCGGGTGCGGGAGTCGTTGGCCCCGGACGGCACGTGGTTGCTGGTGGAGCCGTTCGCCTCCGACAAGCTGGAGGAGAACTTCAACACGGTTGGCCGCTTGTTCTACGCCGGGTCCATGTTCCTGTGTGTGCCGAACGGTTTGTCCCAACCGGGCGGCTACGCATTGGGCGCCCAGGCCGGTGAGGATCGGATCCGCCAGGTGACCGTCGAGGCCGGTTTCACCCGGTTCCGCCGTGCCGCTCAGACCCCGTTCAATCTCATCTACGAGATCCGGCCGTAGTTCGGCACCAGCGGCCGGAGCGATCCCTCTCCGCGAAGGGCGCTCCGGCCCGTCGGACTGTGCGGCCGGCAGGCATTCTCAGGGAACGGCCGGCAGCACCATCGCGCGGCACTCACCGAAGCCGACCGGCGCCGCGCCGGGCCGCTCCGCCCGCGCGCGCAGGAAGATCTCGTCACCATCCTCGAGAAACGTCCGGGACTCCCCCGACGGCAACTCCAGCGGCCGGGTTCCGTTGCCGGTCATCTCCAGCAGGCTGCCGTAGCCGGTGGCGGTTGGAGCCGAAATGGTTCCACTCCCCAGCAGGTCTCCGGGTCGCAGGTCGCAGCCGCCACTGGTGTGATGCGCGATCAGCTGCGCCACAGTCCAGTACAAGTGCCTGGTCGAGCTCGACGACAACAGATGCGCCGGCAGGTGGTGAGCTCGCATCCGAGCCGTGCGGATCAGAACCTCGAGTGACACGTCAAGACCACCGTTCGCCTGGTCGTCGACGTCGGCGAGGTACGGCAGCGGGGCCGGATCGCCGGCGGGCCGGGACGGCGCCGGCAACCGGTACGGGGCCAGCGCCTCCGGAGTGATCACCCACGCGGAAACCGTGGTGGCGAAGTTCTTGGACAGGAACGGCCCCAGCGGCTGATACTCCCAGGACTGGATGTCCCTGGCCGACCAGTCGTTGAGCAGGCAGTAGCCGGCGACGTGCTGGGCGGCATCGGCGACCGCCACCGGTTCACCCGGCTCGTTGCCCCGGCCCAGCCAGATTCCCAGCTCCAACTCGAAGTCCAGCCGCCGGGTCGGTGCGTAGGACGGAACTGCCTCGGTCGGTGCCTTCACCTGACCCTTCGGTCGGCGAAAGGCCTGTCCGGACAACCGGACCGACGAGGCCCGGCCGTGATACCCGATCGGCACCCACTTGTAGTTGGGCAGCAACGGGTTGTCCGGTCGGAACAGTGCTCCGACGGTGACCGCGTGATTGATCCCGGCATAGAAATCCGTGTAGTCCCCCACCGTGGCCGGCAGGTACAGCAGGACCTCATCGACAGGATGCAGCATTCCGGCGACAGTGGTTCTCTCGGAGGCATTGTCACGCAGCAGCGAATGCACCCGCCGCCGCAGCGCGCGTCGCGGCCCGGAGCCCATCCCGAAGAATGCGTTGAGGGTCGGCCCCGCGGCAGCCCTGGCCCCCTCCAGCGCGGCGCCGGTCAGCAGTCCGCTGCCGGCCAAGGCGCGCAGGTCCAGGACTGCGTCACCGATCCGGATTCCACCCCGTCGGCCCGGGCCCGACGGGTGGCCGTCGCGCGCCGGTCCGAAGATGCCGAGGGGCAGATTCTGCAACGGGAAATCGGGGTGGCCGTTGGCGCTCTCGACCCAGCTGCTCATCGACGGATCGTGGGTCTCGTCGAGCGCGAAAGACGGATCCGCCGGCGGTTTCACACTCGCTCCGTGCTGACCGCCGACTCCAGGCCATGGCGTGCGACGAATCGGAACCGGTCGCCGCGGAACACCGAACGGGTCCATTCGACCGGTCGCCCATCGGCGTCACGACCGGTGCGGTGCACCAGCAGGATCGGCAGCCCGGTGTCGACGCCGAGCAGATGAAGCTTCGACCGGATCGGCCAATGCGGTTTCGACGACGTCCTCCACTGCCGCGAGCTCGATCCCGTACGCCTCGTCCAGGGTCTGGTACAGCGAGCCGCGGATCGCCAGTTGTGCGGCCAGATCCGGCAGCGGTCCCGCGAGATGGGCGATCTCGTGGGCGATCGGCTCGTTCGCCGCGGTCCGCAGCCGCTCCACCCGGTGGATCGGCGTTCCCGGGGCGACTTCGAGGTGAGCGCTGACCTCGTCGTCGGCGGGTTGTTCGTCGATCCGCAACATCACGCTGCCCGGCCGCCGACCCTGGGCCTGCAGATCGCCCGAGAACGACGTGAGCTGACGGACCTGCATGAGCTTGGGTTGCGCGACGAACGTTCCGCGACCCTGAGTGCGCTCCACCCGCCCGTCCACCACCAGCTCGGCAATTGCCTGGCGAACCGTCGTGCGCGAGGTCTCGAACCGCTCGGCCAGTTCGCGTTCGGTCGGCACAGCCGCACCAGGAGCGAGATCCGCTATCAGCGCGAGGATCTCGTTCTTGACCTGGTAGTACTTCGGAACCTTCACCATGGATGGCCCTTCCGGAGCGGCGGACCGAATGGTCTACTCCAATGAGTGTATCGGCATTGGCCTAGACCAATCAAGCTGCATCCGGCCTCGACCACACTCCGTGACGTGTGATCCACGCCATGCTCGCGATGGACTTGACGTAGCGATTGGTCTATGCCAATCTTCTTCCTGTTGGTCTATACCAATCACCGAACACATCGCATGAACACCGCTTCCGATCGCGAGGAGAAGTTCATGGAGATTGTCATCCCGGGCGACGAGCGGCGGACCTGCCGACTCGCTGCCCAGCATTTCGACCCCGCCGCTTGCACCGGCGCCCGGGGTCTCAACCCAGGAATTCCGACGTCGCGACTGCGCGCGTCCAGGGTCAGTGAAAGTGGAGGTAGTTGGTGATGAGCAAGGCCAAAGTGACGGAAAAGCAAGAAGTCGGGGTTACGCATCCCCGGGTTCGCGCAGTTGCAGCGATTGGGCAAGAGCCTCATGCTGCCGATCGCGCTGCTGCCGGCCGCCGGCATTCTGCTGCGGCTGGGCCAGCCCGACCTGCTCGGCGGGATCAACGTGCCGGTGATCGGCCCGTTCTTCGAGGCGATGAGCGCGGCCGGCGGCGCGATCTTCGCCAACCTGCCGCTGCTGTTCGCCATCGGCGTTGCCATCGGCTTCGCCAAGAAGGCCGACGGCTCGACCGCGCTGGCCGCGGCCGCCGGGTACCTGGTGATCGAGGCGGTCTTCAAGTCGATGTCGCCGGTCGTCCTGGAGGGCGTCGTCGATGTCGGCCGGCGAGCAGGCGCAGATCAACTACAGCGTGTTCGCCGGCATCCTGGTCGGCCTGGTCACCGCTGTGCTCTTCGACCGGTACCACACCATCCAACTGCCGTCCTATCTCGGCTTCTTCGGTGGCCGCCGCTTCGTGCCCATCGTGGTGTCGGTGGCGTGCCTGATCATGGGCTTCGCGCTGAGCTACTTCTACCCGATCTTCGACGCCGGCCTCACCTCGGTCGGTGAGTTCATCGGTGGCGCAGGGGCTTTCGGTGCCTTCACCTACGGCTTCGCCAACCGGATGCTGATCCCGATCGGGCTGCACCACATCCTGAACACCTACATCTGGTTCCTCTACGGCGACTACCAGGTGCCCGGCGGCGAGGTCGTCACCGGCGAGCTCACCCGATTCGCCGCCGGCGACACGACCGCCGGCCTGCTGACCTCCGGCTTCTACCCGATCCTGATGTTCGGGCTCCCCGCCGCCGCGCTGGCCATGATCCACATGGCGAACCCCAAGCAGAAGAAGATCGCCTTCGGCATCCTCGGTGCGGCCGCGATCACCGCATTCCTCACCGGCGTCACCGAACCGCTGGAGTTCGCGTTCATGTTCGTGGCGTTCCCGCTGTACGTGGTGCACGCCGTGCTCACCGGCCTGTCGCTGGCGATCGCCTACCTGCTGGACATCCACCTCGGGTTCTCGTTCTCCGCCGGCCTGATCGACTTCCTGCTCTACGGCACCGCACCGGCCGCGAACAACGTCTGGATGCTGCTCGTCATGGGCGTGGTCTTCTTCGTCGTCTACTACGTGCTGTTCCGCCTGGTGATCAGGTGGTGGAACCTGCGGACCCCCGGCCGCGAGCCGGAGGACGAGTTCGAGGCCGAGCAGGCCGCCAACCTCGACGACGACAGCCATGTCGGCGATCTCGGGCGGAGGTACCGCGGTGGCCACCAGGACGGCCGCCAACGTCAAGGCCGAGAAGCTGATCGCCGCGTTCGGCGGCCGGGAGAACCTGGTCAACGTCGACGCCTGCATCACCCGGCTGCGGATGGAGGTCGCCGACAAGAGCAAGGTCGACAAGGCACGACTGAAGGCCCTGGGCGCGGCCGGCGTGATCGAGGTCGGCAACAACGTGCAGGCGATCTTCGGCACGCAGGCCGAGCTGCTCAAGAACGACATCAAGGACGCCCTCGCCGGTCCCGCACCGGTTCTCGATGCCGGACCGGACCCCGAGCCGGCAGACGGCGGCAGTCGGCACCGCGACCATGGCCGCGCCGGCCACCGGACGAAGCTCCAGCATCACCAAGGTTCTCGCCCCGGTACGGGGCCGGGCCGTGCCCCTGCAGCAGGTGCCGGACGCGACCTTCGCCCAGGGCATCGTCGGCCACGGCGCGGCCATCGATCCGCCGCGGGAGATCGTCGACGCGGTGGCGCCGATCAGCGGCACGGTGCTGCAGATGTTCCCGCACGCCTACATCATCATCAGTGCCGACAACGTCGGCGTGCTGGTGCATCTCGGCCTGGACACCGTCCAGCTGAAGGGCGAGGGCTTCACCGCGCATCGTGGCAGAAGGGTGACCACGTCGAGGCCGGCCAGCCCGTCATCACCTACGACGTGCCCGCGGTGGTGGCGACCGGCCGCAATCCGATCGTTCCGGTGGTCGTCATGGACAAGAAGCCGGAGGACATCATTCTCGCCGACGTGATCGCGGCCGGCGGCCAGCTGGCGTCCGCGCAGGAGCTGTTCACCGTCAACAACTGACCGAGCTCGGGCGGTGCCGCCGGGGCACATCCTCCGGCGGCACCACCCGAACGACGCCCGACCACATCATCTGTCGACTCACGACGAAGGAAACCCATGGAAATCGTCATTCTCCCGGACAACCAGGCGATCGGCAGTCTCGGCGCCGACGCCATCGGAACCTGCTGCAGCGCAAGCCCGACGCGGTGCTGGGCCTGGCCACCGGCTCGTCGCCGCTGGCGATCTACGACGAGCTGGCCGCCCGCTGCGCCGCCGGCACCGTCTCGTTCGCCAAGGCCCGCGGCTTCACCCTCGACGAGTACGTCGGGCTGCCCGCCGACCACCCGGAGCGCTACCGGAACGTCATCGACAAGGACTTCGTCTCCCGGGTCGACTTCGCGCCCGGCGCCGTCCAGGGACCGGACGGGTTGGCCGAGGACATCCCGGCCGCCTGCGCGGCCTACGAGGCGGCCATCGCCGCAGGCCGGCGGGGTCGACCTGCAGATTCTCGGGATCGGCACCGACGGGCACATCGGCTTCAACGAGCCCGGCTCCTCGCTGGCATCGCGGACCCGGATCAAGACGTTGACCCGGCAGACCCGGATCGACAACGCCCGATTCTTCGACGGCAACCTGGATGCGGTTCCCACCCATTGCCTGACCCAGGGCCTGGCCACGATCATGTCCGCCCGCCACGTCGTGCTGGTCGCGACCGGTCCGGGTAAGGCGGAGGCGGTGCATCACCTGGTCGAGGGCGCGGTCAGCGCGCTGTGGCCGGCGACCATCCTGCAGCATCATCCGCACGTGACGGTGCTGCTGGACGGCGCGGCCGCGAGCCGGTTGCAGCTGGCCGACTACTACCGGGAGACCTACCAGGCCAAGCCGGCCTGGCAGGGCATCTGAGGCTGTCATCCCTGATCGTTCATTCCTGACCGCCCGTCGAGCCCAAGGAATCCAGCGTGTTGATCACCGCCGAAACCGTCGTCACCGGCCGCGAACTGCTGCGGCCGGGATGGATCGACGTCGACCGAGGTCTGGTGCGAGCGATCGGTGCCGGCGCGCCGCCGCGGCCGGCCGATCTCGATCTGGGCGCGGTCACCGTGGTGCCCGGGTTCGTGGACATGCACGTGCACGGTGGCGGCGGCGGGGCGTTCCCGACGGCCGATCCGTCGAAGACCGCCGACGCGACGGCGACGGCCGTCGACCTGCACCGCCGGCACGGCACCACGACGATGATCGCCTCGCTGGTCACCGCACATCCGGCCGAACTGCTGACGCAGGTGCGGGCGATGGCCGAGCAGGTGCAGTCCGGCCTGGTCGCCGGCATCCATCTGGAGGGACCCTGGCTGGCGGCGGAACGCTGTGGCGCCCATGAGCTGTCGGCGCTGCGGGACCCGGATCCGGCCGAGCTCGACCGGGTGCTCGACGGCCGGCGGCGGCACCATCCGGATGGTCACCCTGGCCCCGGAGCGGACCGGCGGCCTGGCCGCGATCCGGCGGATCGTCGATGCCGGCGCGGTGGCCGCCGTCGGGCACACCGAGGCCACCTACGCCCAGGCCCGGGCGGCGGTCGACGCGGGGGCGACCGTGGCCACCCACCTGTTCAATGCGATGCGGCCGGTGCACCACCGCGAGCCGGGCCCGGTGCTGGCGCTGATGGAGGACCCGCGGGTGACCGTCGAACTGATCACCGACGGGGTGCACCTGCACCCCGCCCTGTACCGGGACGTGAGCCGCAGCGTCGGGCCGGACCGGGTGGCGCTGGTGACCGACGCGATGGCCGCGGCCGGGATGGCCGACGGCGCCTACACTGCTCGGGTCGCTGGCGGTCGACGTCGTCGATGGGGTCGCCAGGGTGGCCGGCACCGACACCATCGCGGGCAGCACCGCGACGATGGACCAGGTCTTCCGGTACGCGGTCGACGAACAGCGGGCTCCCCCGCGACGACGCGCTGCTGGCCGCCGTCCGGCAGTCGTCGGTCAACCCGGCCCGCGCGTTGGGCCTGCCGGAGGCCGGACTGGCCGTCGGGCGGCGCAGCCGATCTGGTGGTGCTCGACGCCGGACTTGCCGTGACCGGAGTGCTGCACCGCGGCTCCTGGGTCACCCGGCCACGGGCCGCGGATCAGGTCCCTCCCATCCCGACGACTGCGGACTGAGCCAGCGGCGGGGCGCGGGCCGATCGAGTCCGTCGCACCCGTTCCGTCCGGATTTCTTGCGGTGTCAACCTTTTCGAAGCGTGACCGCCTTGGTCAGTTCCGGTGTGACGGTGAACAGGTCGCCGACGACGCCGAAATCGGCGATGTCGAAGATCGGTGCGTCGGCGTCCTTGTTGATCGCGATGATGGTCTTCGAGGTCTGCATGCCGGCCCGGTGTTGGATCGCGAGAAATCCACCGGCGAAGTCGCGATTCACGCCGGCTGTCTCCACCACTCCGGGAATCGGATACCAGGTCCGCGCGGTCCGGCACCTTCAGCGCGGCGGGCGCCGCGTTGGGTATCGACCACTCGACTGCCTCGCGTCGCATCAACGCACTGGAGTCGGAACTGGGCCAGCCGGTGCTGACTCGATCAGCGCACGGCTGTGAGGTCACCGAATTCGGCACCGGTCTCCTGGAACGCGCCGAACGCATCGAGCGGGCCATGGCCGACATCAGACCTGCCGAAACATCGGCTACAGCCGGGCCGTTGCATTCAGGGCTGGTCCGCATTCTCGCCCCGGAGGCGTTCGGCGCCTGCTTCGTCGCTCCTGTCCTTGCGAGCTGCCGCAACGCTCCGGGAACCCTGCGGGCCCGCGCCGATCACTCACACGTTCAGCAAGCCGCGCAACGTGAGTGCGTTCCGTGCCGCGTTGCCGCCTGCACTACCATCGAGCCCCCACAGCGCATCCTTCGTCAATCGACACGGCCAGCCGCGTCCGGCGATCAGCCCTTCGTGCCGGTGGTCCCGGGATCGACAGCCAAACGCGGGGGCAGATCCTCATCGAGCTCCTGGATGGATTCGTCGGTCGCCGGATCGCGTTCAACTTCGGCGCGAGGCCCGGCCGGGCTCGACGCGGTACCGTCGCTCGAGGTGTTGGGCATGTCGATCTCCAGTCGTTTCGCCGTCGGGTTCGTCACCGGAACGTCTGAAATATAGCCAACCTCGACGTGCCTGTCGTCGAGGTCGACCCGTCTGTTTCGCACCCGTGCGACAGGGGTATCACTGCATTCATCCCGCCAACGTTCGCGATTTCCGGGCGGTCCGACAGCAATGGAGAACATCATGAGCTCAGCCGAGAACGTGCCGCACTCCGAGGAGGAACGGCTCGACGCGAACTCGATGCCGTACGGGCCGGGCGGTTCGCAGGATGACGTCCTCGACGGTGATGACCTCATCGGGATCGGCGGAGACGAAGTGCCCGAGCCCTCCGCGCCGGAGCGGACGTCGCAGTAGCGCTCCGCGGCACCTTGTAGCAGGGGCACGAAACACCCGCGCCACCACCGCAACTTCACCTCAGGCGCAACTTCGAAGTAGGAGCAGGTGTCAGATGGTCGTCAGGTTTGTCCAGTGGACCTTGGACGTACGCGATGTGGCGCTGATGGCGGACTTCTGGTCCAAGGCCCTGGGGTACCGGATCGACGTCGGCGATGACGGCAACGCCAAGTTGTATCCACCCAACGACGCGCCGGGCGACTCGGCGACGATGTGGCTGCAGGCCGTGACATCCGACAAGCACGGCAAAAACCGGAATCACCCCGATCTACGGCCGGTTGACGGCGACGTCGAGGCAGAGGTGGCACGGTTGACCGCCCTCGGAGCGCGGCACGTGGATGTCGGGCAGACCGAGTCCGATCCGTTCGTCGTCCTGGCCGACCCCGAGGGCAACGAGTTCTGCGTCCTGCGCCGCGACCCGCTGGGGTAGCCGCCGGCGAGCAAGAATGAAGCTATCGATCACGACAGTTTTCGGGTGGTGATCGGACCGTTCCGCAGCAGTTCGCGGAACTGCCTGCCGAGGGTTCGCGGCCGCAACACGGGGCTGCTCGTGCTCGCTGCGTCGGCGATCCCGTCGATTGCCTCGGCCAAGGCTGCTCGGGCGTCCACTTGTGGCTCCCAACCGAGTTGAGTTCGGGCCCTTGTCGTGTCGAGGAGCGGAGCAGCGAAGGCCAGGTCGATCCAACCGGCGTCGATTCGCTGCATCCTGGCGGCGAAGGTGGCTGCGACCACCCCTCGGATCAACGGCTCCGGAACGTGGACCGGACGCGCATGCAGCGCCTCGGCAATGTCCTCGCGGCTGATGGCCGGCTCGGCGGCCAGGTTGAACGCCCCGCCGGCCTCCCGCTCGATCGCCGACAGCACGGCGGTTGCCACGTCGTCTGCGTGGACCAGCGGAATGGTCAGCCGGCGGTCGAGCGGTAGTACCGGGAGCAACCGGATCAACGGGGCCGGAACGTATCCCGGTACCCCGTAGCGCAGTAGTGCGCTTCCCGCGTCACGCTGGACGATGATGCCGGGACGAAAGCGCGTGACGACCGGGCCATTTGCCTGGTCCTGCATCCCGTCGAGCAAACGCTCCGCCGCCGCCTTGTGCCTGCTGTACGCAGACGTCGGAACCCCGTCGGTCGGCCAGTTCTCGCTCACCCGCTGCCCGGGGGCACGACGGTAGGTGCCGACCGATGACATGTGCAGCAACTGCCGCGCTCCGACTCGGACGACGGCGTCGGCCACCGCCTGCAGACCGCCGACACCAACCCGTTCTAGCTGTCGGACGTTCCGGGTCGGCTGGAATCCCCACGCCAGATTGATCACTGCATCGTCCGGACGCAGCACCGCCTCGAGCTGCTGCGCGGCATCGGCCTCCGCAATGTCGATGGCATGCCACGAGGCAATGTCATACGGAGGGTGGGCCGGTGGCGGGCGCCGGCAGATACCCACCACGATTCCCGGGTCCGCTCGGTTCGACAAGTTCTTGAGCAGGGCGGTTCCGACGTTGCCGCTTGCCCCGATGATCACTGTGCGCATGCGCATCACGTACCCAGTCCGTGATCGTCCCAGCACATTTCAGCTCGTCCCGACGAAACACCGGTGTTTTGTGATGCTGCGACGGGGTACGAACAGCTTCAGGTCAAGCCGGTCGACGACCGGCGCCGATCAGCGCAACGAAACGACGGGAGTGACGACGATGGACACTTCAGCAGACAACGGGCAGAACGCGGACTCGACCGATCGGGTCGAAGAGGTCACCGACACCTGGGAAGCATCTCCGCTCACCACACCGGAACGCGCCGCCGATCCCGAAGCAAAGGGCCCCGCTGAGCACGGCGACACCGACAACGGCTGAGCGGTCCGGGCGCCGATGTTCGAGGGATTCGAGACGACGGTCGTCGACACCGGCGATGCCTCGATCTTCGTCCGCCAGGGTGGCGCCGGCCCGCCGGTCCTGCTGCTGCACGGGCATCCACGGACATCGGCGACCTGGCATCGGGTCGCACCGCTGGTCGTCGATCGCGGCTTCACCGTGGTCTGTGCCGATCTGCGCGGCTACGGGCGCTCCCGTGGCCCAGCTCCCACCGCTGACCATTCCGCGCACTGCAAACGCGCCGTCGCAGCCGACATGCTGTTGGTGATGAGCAGTCTGGGTCACGAACGCTTCGGGCTCGTCGGCCATGATCGTGGCAGTAATGTTGCGCTGCGGCTGGCTCTCGACCAGCCGCAAAGGGTGGCGGCGCTCGCCGTCCTGGACAGTGTCCCGATCGTCGAGCACCTCGATCGGCTGGACACCGCCTTCGCCATCGCTTACTGGCACTGGTTCTTCTTCGCCCAACCCGAAATCCCCGAGCGGGTGATCACCGCCGACCCCGACCGGTGGTACCACGGTGATCCCGTCGCGATGGGCACCGAGAACTACGACGAGTGGCGGACTGCTGTTCGCAAACCGGAAGTCGTGCGAGCCATGCTCGAGGACTACCGTGCTGGCCTGACCATCGATCGACTCCACGAGGAGACCGACCGGGCTGCAGGCCGCAGAATCCGTTGTCCCACCTTGCATCTGTGGTCAGAACACGATGATCTGGAGGACCTTCACGGGGACCCGCTGCTGATCTGGGAGAAGTGGACTACCGAGTTGACCGGGCACTCGATCGACTCGGGACACCACATGGCCGAAGATGCCCCAGCTCCGCTGGCGTCGGCGCTGGCCGACTTCTTTGATCGACACCTGCCCTGATCCAGATTCGATGAACCACAGGGAGGCTCGACGTGCGCATCGCTGTTACCACCCCGACCGGCAATGTCGGCAGACATGTCGTCACCGGCCTGATCCGAGCCGGTGTCCGCCCGGTGGTGCTGGTCCGGGATCGGAAGCGGCTGGACCAGGCACTGTTCGAGTGGATCGACCCGATCGAGGTCGACCAGACCGACGGCGAAGCCGTCGTAGCGGCCACCGCCGGCGTCGACGCGCTCTACTGGGTCGATCCGCCCACTGAGGCTGCCGACCCCATCGCCGAATACGTCCGGGTCGGCAATATCGCGGCCCATGCGGTCACGACCAACAACGTCGGCCGGGTCGTCTTCCAAAGCAGCATCGGTGCCGAGCTTCGCACCGGTGCAGGCGAAATCGACGGACTCGCGGCCACGGAGCTGGCGCTGGACGCGACCGGCGCATCCGTGCTCCATCTGCGTTGCGGGTTCTTCTTCAGCAATCTGTTGCTCCTACTCGACGCCGTCCGTGGCGGCACCATCCCGGTGGTGTTGCCGGTCGATCAGCCGATGGCCTGGGTCGCTCCCCGTGATATCGCCGAGGTCGCCGTGTCCCGGCTGCTGAGCACCGATTGGTCAGGTCGCCAGGTGCAGGCCGTTCACGGTCCGGCCGATCTCACCTGGAGTCAAGCCGCCGACATCGTCACGGCCTACACCGGCCATCCGGTTCGGGCAGAGCGGATTCCGGACGACGAGATGCGCAAGATCCTGAGTAGCAGCGGGATGGGCTCCGGCCTGGTCGAGGCCGTGATGGGGATGTCAACCGGAATGCGCGACGATTTCACTCCGGAGCAGACCCGCACGCCGCAGACCACCACGGACACCACTCTCGCGGCGTGGGTCACCGACGAATTGCGGCCTCTGCTCGAGCAGTCCTGATCGGCGGCACGATCGTCGAGCCTAAGTTTCTGCGTCATGTGACGAGCGCGGCCGGCAGCGGCACCTGCTGTGCCGCCAGCGCACCGGAAGTGGTTCCCTGCCAGGTGTTGTCGACCAGCTGACGGGCCACATCCAGCGCGTCCACGATGACACTGCCGTCCGGCAGATCGTCGAGCTCGGCCGGATCGATGAGCACGCGGGCCGGCGGTCGCCACCCGCCCGCGATGACGGCGTCGGCATATCCGTCATAGGTCAGGACCGGCAGCCCTGCGTCGATCGCCGCGTCGGCAGCGTCCCGCAGAACGGACGACAGCGCTTCCCGGGCATCCATGGCACACCCACCTCCATCACCGAGCTGCAAACCCCGACGACAGTCATCCGGCCCGGACCGTGATCCTTGTCAATATCCCGCCGGTCCATGGTCCAAACACCGATTGCCGGCAGGCCAGACCCGATGGTTGATCCGGACATCGATCGGGTACATGACCACCTGCACAGGAGGCGGCCATGATTCTTGATCGGTCACGTCGTCGCGCCGGGCCCGTCGAGGTCGGCCCGTCGCCTGGCGGTTGGCACCGCATGGCGGCGTTGCTGGTGGCGCTGCCGCTGCTGCTGGTGACGTCGTGTTCGATGTTGGGTCCGGATCCTACGGCAGCCGACGATGTCGCCGTGAACTTCCACCGGTCGATCCAGGACGGTGATGGAAGTGCTGCCTGTGCGCTTCTTGCACCCGCCACCGTGGACGAAGTGGAGTCGACCGGCGGAACGTCCTGTCCGGATGCGATCCTGCTCCAGGACCTGCCCGACGCCGACCAGGCGCAGGAGAGTCAGGCCTTCGGCCGGGGCGCTCAGGTCGTGCTGGATGGTGACGTTGTTTTCCTGTCGATCTTCGGTGATCACTGGCTGATCACCGCTGCCGGGTGCACCTCACGCGGCGAACGCCCGTACGACTGCACCGTCAAGGGGGAATGAACGATGCGAATCGCCTTCTGGAGCTATCTGTCGGTCATCGCGGTCGGGCTGGCTTACATCATCGCGATCGGGCTGCTGCACCGATGAACGCCGAACCCGCAATGAGAACGGTCTGGCGCGAACATGGATTGGCCATCTTTTTCGGGTTGATCTTCCTGGCGGCGTTGATCGGCCAAGCGCTCACCGGGGTTGCGGAGTACAACAACGAACAGGTCACCGCCGGACTCGAACAGATCAACCTCGGGCAATATGTGACGTCGTCCAGTTTCGCCGTCGACGTCGCCGAGAACTGGCAATCCGAGTACTTGCAGTTCCTGCTGTACATCTACGCGACCGTCTGGCTGCTGCAGAAGGGATCACCGGAGTCCAAGCCGCTCGGCAAGCAAGGACGCGAGTCCGACAAGGAGCAGAAGGTCGCCGAGCACGCCGACGAGAATTCGCCGAACTGGGCGCGCACCAGGGGCTTCCGTCTCGCCTTGTATTCACGGTCGCTCGGTGTCGTGATGGGACTGATCTTCGCGTGCAGCTGGTTGGCCCAGTCCATCGCCGGACGAAGCGCGTTCAACGAACAGCAGCTCAGTCAACTGCAGGACCCGGTCAGTTGGCTGGGGTACGTGGTGTCTTCGGATTTCTGGAACCGCACCTTGCAGAACTGGCAGTCCGAGTTCCTCGCCGTCGGCAGCATGGTCGTCTTCTCGATCTACCTGCGGCAGCGTGGTTCACCGGAATCGAAACCGGTCGGGACGCCGCACAGTGCCACCGGTATCGAAGGCTGACTATTTGGCATGGGGCGGGAACCGGTGCCGACCACTCGATCGCCGTCACTCAAACCAGTTCGACACTGCTCCCGCCGAGCACCCGGAACCATCTCGCTCCGTAGCGCTCGAGCGTGATTTCCAGCTCGCCCTTCTTGCCGATGGGAACAACCGTCGACCGATCGAACAGGTCGACGCAGCGTTTGCCGGCCTGTTCGGGAATCGACAGATCGACGGTGACCGCGTCGGCGCCGAGGTTGTGACACAGCAGCAGAGTTCCGCCATCCCAATCGGTCTGGTGGACCAGGACCGACGTCTGGTCGTGGTCGAGGATCGTCAGGGTGCCCCAGCCCAGTTCCGGACACTCGCGGTAACAGCGGATGTGCTCGCGGAGGAAGGAGAACAGCGAATCCGGATCGTGGCGTTGGCTCACCACATTCACCTGATCCGGGCCGTAGGGCGCCGCGGGAAATGGCCGGCACACCTGCTCCGGGTCGGCGGTGCTGAACCCGCCGACCTTGCCCGGGTGCCACTGCATGGGTGTGCGGACCGCCATTCGTCCGTCCAGATCGAGGTTCTCGCCCATCCCGATCTCCTCGCCGTAGAACAGGGTCGGTGTCCCGGGTAACGACATCATCAGGCTGTACACCAGCCGGATCCGGGCCGGGTCGTTGTCGAGCATCGGCGGCAATCGCCGCCGGAGGCCCCGGCCGTACACCTGCATATCCTCGTCCGGACCGAAAGACTCGAAGACTTCCGCTCTTTCGGCGCCGCTGAGCTTGTCCAGGGTCAATTCGTCGTGGTTGCGGGCGAACACCGCCCACTGCGAGTCGCTCGGACTCTGCGGTCTACCCATCAGGGCGGACCGCAGTGGGCCAGCGTCCTCGCGGGCGAGGGAGAGATACATCGCCTGCATTGTCGGGAAGTCGAACAGCATGGTGAGCTCGTCGCCGTCCTCGTCCCCGAAGAACGCACGAGCCTGGTCATGGGTCAGATTCACCTCGCCCAGCAGGATGGCGTCGCCGCTGCGCCGATTCAGGAAGGCGCGGAGATCCCGGAGGTAATCGTGCGGCTGCGGGAGTGCTTCGGCACCACCTTCGATCCCGGATGTCTCCAGCAGGAACGGCACCGCGTCCACCCGGAATCCGGACAGGCCCAGTTCCATCCAGAAACCGATGATCCGGGCGATCTCGTCACGGACCTGCGGATTGGCCACGTTCAGGTCGGGTTGACTGCGGTAGAACCGGTGCAGGTAGTACTGACCGGCCTTGCGGTCCTTCGTCCAGATACTCGTCTCCCGGTCGGGAAACACGACGTCGCCGGGCTTTTCGGGTCCGGGTGCGTCGCGCCAGACATACCAGTCGCGATAGGGCGATTCCCTCGACGACCGGGCGGATCGGAACCAGGGATGATCCGCGCTGGTGTGGTTGACCACCAGATCGGCGATCACCCGCAGGCCGCGCGAGCGGGCCGAACGGATGAACTCCACGAAGTCACCGAGTGAGCCGAGCCGGGGATCGACAGTGTAGAAGTCGGTGATGTCGTACCCGTCGTCCACATCCGCCGTCGGGTAGAACGGCATCAACCAGACGACGGTCACACCCAGCTCGACAAGATGATCGAGTCGCTCGGAGAGTCCCGCGAAATCGCCGATCCCGTCGCCGTTCGAGTCGTAGAAGGTCTGCACATCAAGGCAGTAGACGACGGCGGATTTCCACCACAGATCGCCGGTTTGCGAGGCCTTCATGCGGCACTCCGGAGCTCGGGGAGAACCTGCTGACCGAAGTCGCGGATGAACGACTCGTTGCGCTGTCCGACGTGGTGCAGGAACAGCGCTTCCGGTCCGAGGTCGAGGTAGGACTCCAGCCATCCCCGATGCCGCCCGATGTCACCCGAGACATGCACGTTGGCCGCGACTTCGGTGTCCGGGACATGCCGGGTCGCCGCCTCGAACTGCTCCGGCGTGGCGAGATCCCAGGCCAGCAGCGTCGGCAAGCAGTTGCCACGCCACTGGTCGACGGCGATGGCCAACGCCTCGTCATCGGTTGCGGCGTAGGACAAATGAATCTGCAGCCGGATCGGACCCCGGCCGCCTGCGTCACGGTAGGCATCGATGACCCGGCGCAACTTCTCCCGCGGTTGATTGACGGTGATCAGTCCGTCGGCCCACTGCGCAGCCCAGGCAGCGGTCTCGGCACTGATCGCGCCGGCAACCAGGCTCGGTGGCTTCTCCGGCAGCGACCACAGCCTGGCCCGATCCACCACCACCCTGCCGCGGTGCGACACCTCTTCACCGCGCCACAGCGCCCGCATCACCTCGACACATTCCCGGAGCCGTTCCATCCGTTCCGGTTTCGGCGGCCACGCATCGCCGGTCACATGCTCGTTCAACGCCTCGCCGCTGCCGACAGCGATCCACGGCAGCCGATCGGGATACATGGCCGCGGCGGTCGCGATGGCCTGCGCCGAGATCACCGGGTGGTACCGCTGACCGGGAGCGTGGAAGGCGCCGAACGGGACGTGGTCGGTCGCCTGCAAGGCGGCTCCCAGCCACGTCCAGGTGAAGCCGGACTGGCCCTGAGCGTTGGTCCATGGTGCCAGGTGATCCGAGCACATCACCGCATCGAATCCGGCCGCCTCGGCGTGCACGGCGTCGTCGAGCAGTATTCGCGGGTGGACCTGTTCGTGGGAGGCATGAAAGCCAATCAGCACCATTGTCGTACGGTGCCCAGCCGCAAACCGGTCAAACTTCACCCGGCCGACCGCCGGTGCTCGCGTCAGTTGGTCCTCGCGTCGCGTGCCCGCCGCACCGCACGCTGCATCGCCCAGGAATCAGCCAGTGGCCCGAGGTGCCGTAGTTTGTCGGGGTTGACCACGGCGCGGATCGTCTGAATTCGTCCGCCGAGCACGTCGAGCGTCATCGTTCCCGCCACCTTTCCATCCCGGTCCCGCAGGATCGCACCAGGTTGGCCGTTCAACTCGCGTCGCACCAAGTTGGCTTCGACGTCCGCGAGCAGCGGAAAGTTCGAGGCGAGCACGCGGGCGACCCTGTCGGCACCGATAACGCTCCTGGCGAGGGCCGGCGCCTTGCCGCCGCCGTCCCCGACCAGCTGCACATCGGCGGCGAGCAGCTCCCGCACGGCGTCCACGTCGCCGTCCCGGAGCGCCTCGAAGAACCGCGCGGCCAACGCCTCGCGTTGTATGCGGTCCGCGTCGAACCGAGGGCGGCCGAGCGCCATGTGACGCCGCGCCCTGACCGCCAGTTGCCGGCACGCCGCCTCCGAACGCCCGACAGCCAACGCAACATCCGGGAAATCGAAAGCAAAGACGTCCCGCAGCACGAACACTGCCCGTTCGAGCGGCGACAATCGTTCCAGCACCATCAGCGCCGCCATCGAAACCGAATCGGCCAGCTCCGCCGAACGTGCCGGATCCTCGTAGGGATCGGAAAGCAGCGGCTCGGGAAGCCACTGGCCGACGTACTCCTCACGACGAACCCGAGCCGAGCGCAGGACGTCGATCGAGATCCGGGTCACGACCGCAGACAGAAACGCCCTCGTCGACGCGGGCCGGGTGGGGGTCGACTGGTAACGCAACCAGGTCTCCTGGACCGCGTCTTCCGCTTCCGCGACACTGCCGAGGACCCGGTAGGAAATCGAGAACAGCAGCGGCCGGAGCTCCTCGAACTCCTGAACCCTGTTCACCCGAGCTCTTCCTTGAAACCCAGCCGCCACGACGGATACCGCAGCTCCCAACCGAGATCTCGCTTTGCCTTGGCGTTCGAGAAGCCGCGGCCGTTGGTCATCACACCGACCGCCATCTCGCCGGCGATCGGTCTGGCCAACCATGTCGGCACCCGACGAGGTGGTTTGGCCCCCGCAAGGTCCGCGAGGTAGGGCAGCCACTCGCTGACAGGCGCCGGCTCGTCATCGACGATGTTGAACACACCACTCGCCTTCTGCTCCACTGCCAGCACCGTTGCGCTTGCCGCATCGTCGACATGCACCCACGACAGGTATCCGGTGCCGCCGCCGACCACCGGGATCAGCCGCCGTCGGACGAGTGCGAGCTGATCGTCCCACCCTCCGGGCCCGTACAACCCGCCGTAGCGCAACACGGCGCCACCTGCTCGCACCACCGCGTCCTCGAGGTGTTCGATGGCCCTGGTGCCCTCCAACACCTCCAACGGATCATCTTCGGTCTTCACCCAACCGCCCTGACGGAGTCCGTTCATGCTGGCGTGACCCTGCGAAATGACATGGGAGACACCTGCTGCCTCGGCAGCACTCAACAGGTGATCGACTCCCTCGCTGCGCAGCCGGTTGGTCGCGGCGAAGAAGCGGTCGGGCCGCCTCGGATTGGGTTTGCCGGAATGTGCGACGGACAGTGCGGTCATCTCGTTGACGATGACGTCCGGCCGGGCCACGGCCACCGCCTCGCCGACCGACGCCGCGTCCAGCCCGTCCATCACCAGACCCTTGGCCCCGAGCTGGGCCAGCAGGCCCAGTTTCGACTTGCTCGTCGTCGTCGCGCTCACCTCATGACCACGGGCCACCAGTTCCGGCACCACTCGACGTCCGATGACGCCCGACCCACCCGCCACCAACACTCGCATCACGCCACGCTCCTCGTCTGCGCTCGCTCCTGCCAGTGAGACGAGATAGCCGGTGCGCCCGTGACATCAGGGTCGTGAGGTGACGACCTAGCCCGCGTCCGTGGACTGGTCCATGACGTAGATCGTCATGCCGCCGGCGTCCCGGTAGGTCGCCAGGAACCCACCCGGGATCTCCGCCGGTGCCTCGATCACATCCAGTGTGCTGGGACGTTTCTCGTGAAATGTGAGAACGCTGTCGACCACGAACAGCGGGCCGAAAGGTGCGCTCGGATCATTCGAGTCGAGCATCAACTGGACGTCGGTCCCGGGAAGGGACAACGTGACCGTCGAATCTCCCTCCCGCCACATCTCTTCGCAACCGAAGGTGTCGCGATACAGCGCCAACGAGCCGTTCAGGTCGGCGGTCGGCGCAAACAGGAACTCCAGCTTCATCGGGACGGACGCCTCCTCTGTCGTAACTTGATGTTGCCTCAGCATAACGGCATTATGGCTGCATGCGCGAGTGGGTACCGGTGTCCACCTCCCCGAAGGGGCGCTTGGCTCTTGCCGCCGTTCGGGCGTTCGGAGCTCAGCCGTTCGACGAGGTGACCGTCGGCGACCTTGCGGCGAAGGCGGGAGTCACCACAGGTGCGCTGTACCACCATTTCGAGAGCAAACTCGGTCTGTACACCTTCGTCCGCCGCGACGTCGAACGACGACTGCTCGATCGGATGGAAGGCGCGGCAAGCGCTGTCGAAGGACGGTCAGCGGCCATCAGCGCCGCCCTGCTGGTCGGCTTCGACTACGCCGTGCGCCAAGACGCTCAGCGCCTCCTCGGCGAGCCGCCCACCGGGACTACGGACGACCCGCTGGCTGACCTGCTGACGGCGTTGAGTCAGCCCACCCCGCCGCCGATCGGACGAGTCCTGGCGGCCTGCTGGCGAGCCGCCGTGCTGAGCGTGGCCGACGGTGTGCCCGCCTTCCAGGCTCGGCACGCACTCGGCGTACTCGAACTGCGGCCGGACGAGACATCAACGAAGAGCCGCTGAAAAGCGTCAGCTTCGCTGGTAGAGCAACTCCTACCGGTCCAACTGGAGCCGCCGCCACACGAAGATGGTCGCGGCACCGAAGATCAGCGGCACCAGCGGGACAACGGAGAGCGCAAGGGCGGAATCGACGTCCGGATGGATCGACCAGAAGGCCGGCGCGACAAATGGTATCCACGATGCGAAGTCGGCCAGTACCGAAACCTGCGCGAGAACCAGGACTCCCACGGTGACAGCAATTCCGGGCAGCAGGCCGCGGCCCAACGAGGCGGCCCACCCTGCCGGAACAGCGATCAGGGCGGTCAGTGCACCGAGGGCTAACTGCCGCACAAGACCCGCCATCGCCGCACTGTCGGGTGCGCCGAGCCCGAGAGCGACTCCGGCGACCAGGAGCAACACAGTCAGCGCCGCCGACACCGCAAATGCCCACGCAAGGAAGACAATGAGCTTCGCAGCCGCAACATCGGATCGGCTCACCGGCAGACCGAACAGTCCGGAGATGGTGCCGTCCGCGAACTCTCGCCCGATCAACCAACTCAGTCCCACGCCGAAGGCCAACAGTCCGCCGGCGGCGGTGACCTGGGCAGCGGTCGCCAGCAACGCTGCCCAGTCTCCCGTTGCCGCCTGCGGCCCGAGCTTGGCGAGGATGGCCGGATCGCCACCGCGGCCCGCGACAACGACCACCGCGGCCAGGGTCGCGACGCCGAGGGCCAACAGGGCACCGGTCGACCACAACACCATGGCGGAGCGAGCCTTTCGCGACTCGACCGCGACGGCGTCGATCAATGTGTTCATGTAGTCGTCGCCTCCGCCGTGTACACCATCGCGAAAAAGGCCCGCTCGATGTCGATCCCGTCGGGGTCGAGGTGGCCGACGATCCGCCCGTCGGCGATCACCGAGATCCTGGTCGCGATCCGCGCCACCTCGTCGAGGTGATGGCTGGAGATCAGGATTCCGGCGCCCGCCTCGGCCCTGCGCAACAATGCCTCCCGCAGCAGGATGACGCCGGACGGGTCGAGTGCGTTGGTCGGCTCGTCGAGCACGATCAATTTCGGGTGATGCTGCAGCGCAGCGGCCAATCCGATTCGCTGCTTGTTCCCCAACGACAATCGACGCGCCCGTACCGCGGAGTACCGGTCGAGGTGCAGTTCATTGATCGCCCCGTCAACGGCCGTCGCCGCGGCTTCGCCGCGCATCCCGCGCAGTCGCGCAGCCATCAGCAGGTTGGTGCGGCCGTCCAGCTCCCCGTAGGCCAACGGGTACTCGATGAGGGCGCCGACCTGCGCCCAATCGACGCCATCGGTGCCGAAGATGTTGCGGCCCAGTACCTCGACGGTGCCCGCCTCGGCTTGCAGCATGCCGACCATGAGCTTCATCAGCGTCGACTTCCCCGCGCCGTTGAGGCCGACGAGGGCATGGATCTCCCCCGCCGCCACAACGAGGTCGACGCCGTGGACTCCAGCGCCTCCCCGATATGTTCGCGACACCCCGGTCAGCCGCAATCTCAGGTCACTCATCACGGGACTCCAGCACGTCCAGCGAGCGCTCGACGGCATCACTCAAGCTGCCGCTGTCGGTCACGGCCCATCTCGTCAAACCGGTCATCAAGGCGGCCATGGCAGCGGCTGCCGCGACTGTCGCGTCAGTGGGGTCGGCGCCGTCAGCGACGAGTTGATCGGCGATCGCCCGTTCCGTCGCCGCCGAGCTTGCCCGCAAGGTGGGCAGCAAGGTCGGCGTCGACGCAACGATCGCGACCCGCTGACGGATCGGCGCATCGTCGGTGATCGGAAGCCGGCGCCAGGCCAGCCGGATGCCGCGCACCGCCCTGGACAACGGACGGAGTCCGGGTGGTTGTTCTCCGATCGCCGACGCGATCAACGGATCGTACGGATCGTCGATCAGCAGTTGATCTTTCGAACCGAAATGCCGATAGAAGGTCATCTCGGTCACACCTGCTGATGCGGCGATGTCAGCGACCCTGGTCTGCTCGTAACCCTTTTCCGCGAACAGTGCGAACGCGGCTGACAGCAGTCTGGCCCGGGTCTTCTCGGTCCTGCTCCGCGTCATGAGTTGATCGGTCACCCGTCAAATGTTAGTGACTAACATTCAATCTGACAAGGGGCTATCGGATCAATTCGGCCAACGCCGGACCGGACCGAGCCCGCACGCTGTCAGGTAGCCCGCGGCCCGTGCCTGGATGGCCAGTGGGATGTGCGGCGCGACCGGGTAGAGGTCCTGTTCCAGGATGGTGAAGACCTCCCGATCCAGCCGGGCCAAGGCATCCAGCAGCGGCGGCACCGCGGGCTCGCCGTAGGGCGGCTCGACCATCACTCCGAGCGGGACTGCCTCGGCCAGGGACAGCTTCTCCGCACGCACCCGTTCGCGGACCTTCGGGTCGACGAACTTCAGGTGTACATAGGTGATCCGGTCGGGCGCCTGCTCGATGATCTGCAGGTTGTCCCCGTCGCAATAGGCGATGTGACCGGTGTCCAGGCACAGGTTGACATACTGCGGTTCTGTCTCGTCGAGGAAGCGCAGGATGCGGTCCTGGGTGTCGACATGGGTGTCCGCGTGCGGGTGGAATACCAGCTCGACGCCGAACTCCTGGTAGATGATCTTGCCGAGTTCGTTGGTGCCGGAGACCAGATTCGACCAGCCCTCGGGGTCCAGGTCGCCGGACTGCGTCGCCGCCCCGGTGTGCATGTCGGTGTACTGCTCGGGCAGGTGGACGAGGTACTTCGCCCCGACCGCCTGCAGCAGCCGCGCTTCCTGGCTGAACTCGGCGATCGCCTTGTCCAGGCCTTCTCTGCCTTTGTGTAGCCCGGCGAAAACCGTTCCGCCACAGGCCTTCAGCCCACGGGAATCGAGTTCATCCCGGAGCTGGGCAGGGTCCTGCGGGAGGAAGCCCTGCGGTCCCAGTTCGGTCCAGACGTAGCCGGCATTGGCGACCTCGTCCAGATAGGTCTTCCAGCTGACCTGATGCGGGTCCTGCGGGAACCAGACTCCCCACGAGTCCGGTGCTGTGCCGAGCAGCAGCTTCGAGACATCTTCGGTGGGCACTGATGCGGTCATTGTCGGGTCAGCTTTCTCGTGCGGAAGAGAGAAACGGAAATTGGATCGCCTTGTGGTCGACGTCCCGCGTCTGCGGCCGTCGGTGAACCACTATTCCGGCCGGAAACGTCAGGTGTACAGATCGGGCTTGTCGATGAGCTCGACCGCGACCCGGGTTCCGTCGTGCAGGGCCCGGACGGCCGCGTCCGAGACCGCCGCCGCGGCATACCCGTCCCACGAGCTCGGTCCGAACCGCCCACGGCCGTCGATGGCGTCGATCCATTCCTGGAATTCGATGTCGTAGGCACGGATGAACCGCTCCCGCCAGTCCTCGGGGACCCGGCCGGTGAGCGACCCGCCGCGGCGGGTCAGGATCGGGGTCGATTCGGCCAGGCTGACGGTGCCCTCCTCGCCGACGACCTCACCGCGGATGTCGTAGCCGTACCTGATGTTCACGTTTGTCTCGATGTCCACCAGCACCCCTGATTCGGTCTCGAACACCAGCAGCAACGGGTCCTCGAGATCGCCGCCCAGACTGTTCCTGCGCGGCTTGAGCACCTGGGCAGCGACGATCTCCTCACCGAGAAGCCAACGCGCCAAGTCGATGTCGTGCACGGCGGTGTCGGTGATCGCCATTTCCCTGGTGTAGTGGCCAGGAACCGCCGGGTTGCGATGGGCACCGTGCATCATCGGTCGGAGCGCCGATGTCACCGCTGTCGATGACCGCCTTCATCGCGCGGTAGGCGGGGTCGAAGCGGCGCATGTAGCCGACCTGCACCACCCGATGACCGAGATCGGTCTCGGCAGCGATGATCCGCAGGCAGGCTTCCTGCGTAGTGGCAAGAGGCTTCTCGCAGAAGACCGGCTTGTCCGCGGCGATGGCGGCCAGAACGTACTCCTCGTGAGTGGGACCCCAGGAACAGACGATCACCGCATCGACGGTGGGGTCGGCGATCAACTCCTGACCGGTGGCGAACACCGTCGCGCCGATCGGCCCGGCCACCTGTGCCGCCTGTTCGGCGTTCACATCGGTGACCGCAACAACCGCTGCACCCGACAGCACGGAGGTCAGTCTCCTGATGTGGTCCTGGCCGATCATTCCGACACCGATGACTCCGACATTGACAGTCACGTACTGCTCCTTCTGAGGTGATGAGGCCGCGGACCGTCGGGCCCCGCTGAACTGGGTGTTGTACAGCCGACGTGCTGTGATCCGGACAGGCTGGGATCAGGAGCCGCGGACTCCGACCGGCGCGGCGTGCACCAGCTGGGAGGCGTGGTGATTGCGGAAGTCGTCCTCGAGTTCTTCCAGGGTGCGACCCCTGGTCTCGGGAACGAACTTGGCAACGAAGAAGATCGACGCCAGGTTGATCAGGACGAACAGGCCGAAGGTCACGGTTGCCCCGGCCGCCTCGACCAGGATCGGGAAGACGAACGAGATCAACGCGTTCACACACCAGAGCACGAACACCGCGATACCCATCGCGAAGCCGCGGATCGCCATCGGGAAGATCTCCGACAGCAGCAGCCAGACCAGGGTGCCGATGAAACCCTGCACGAATGCCACGAACAGCAACATCGCGGCCAGGATGAGATAGCTGCGGAACGTCGACTCCGGGAGCAGGAACGACAGGGCCAGTATCAGTTGTGATCCGGCGACCCCGGTGAAGCCGATCAGCAGCAAGGGCCGGCGGTTGAAGTAACCCAGCAACACGATCCCGATGATGGTCATGATCACGGAGGTGACCCCGACCGCGATCGTGGCGATCAAGGCGGCGCTGGTGCCGAGGCCGGTCGACTCCAGGATGGTCGGCGCGTAGTAGTTGACCGTGTTGATGCCGGTGGCTTGCTGCACCGTGGCCAGGCCGCACCCGATCCACAGCGTGCGACGCATCCAGGGGAAGGCGCGCAGATCACGCAGTGCGGCGCCCTTGTCCTCGCCCATGTCCCGCTTGGCGTGTTCGGCGATGATGTTGTATTCCTCGGCGGCTTCGGCCTCGCCGCGGCTCAGGTTGAGTACCCGCTTGGTGTCGTCCAGCCGACCCTTCACCGCGTACCAGCGCGGGGAATCGGGCAGGAAGAACATTCCGATCAGCAACGCGACGGCCGGCACGGCGGCGATGCCGAGCATCCAGCGCCAGACATGCGGATCCTTGATCAGCTGATCGAGCACCGCGTTCATGATGAACGCCAGCATCTGACCGGTGACGATCATCAACTCGTTGATGGTCACCATCCGGCCACGCCGATCGGCGGGCGCCATCTCGGCCAGGAACAACGGGCAGGTCGCCGCCGCGGCACCGACGCCGAGACCCAAAATGATCCGGGCGATGAGCATGACCTCGAAGTTGGGCGCGATCGCACAGGTCAAAGCGCCGACGAGGAACAAACCGGCGCAGACCAACAGGCTGCCCTTGCGGCCCAACACGTCGGCCAGCTTGCCGCCCAGCAACGCCCCTACCGCGGCACCGGGGAACAGCAGCGCGCTGACCACCAGGGCTTCCTGCGTCGTGGTCAGGGCCAGGTCGTCCTTCATGTACAGCAGCGCGCCGGAGATGACCCCGGTGTCGTAGCCGAACAGCAACCCACCGAGGGTGGAGATCACCGTCAGTTTGATCAAGAACCGGTTGTGCTTGCCGGTCTGAGCAGTGCTCGAACCAGGGCCAGCTGAACCCACCATTGGGCTTCTCCTTCATTTTCCGGACGTGCTCTGACGTTGCCCTGCGGCAGCCGGCGGTCCTGATCGCAGTGGATCAGCGCCGTCGAGATGTCCGATTCGCACGGAAGTCGGCCCCCGGGGTCCTACACTCACTCGAGCTGTCTCGCGTTTCAAGCGCTTTAACGATTGCATTAGTTTCGAGCACCTGCGAGCCTTTGTCAAGACAAAGATGGAGAGAAATCTTGGATGCGCCGGACCCGGCCCGCCGACCACGACTCGACGACGTCGCCGCCGAGGTCGGGGTGTCGAGCGCCACCGTGTCGCTGGTGCTGCGCGGCATCGCCGGGCCGAGCGCCGCCACCCGCGAGCGCGTCCTCGCTGCCTCGGAACGGCTCGGCTACCGCCCCGACCGGGCGGCCAGCGTGCTGGCAAGTCGGCGCAGTCGATTGATCGGGATCATGGTCGACATCAACAACCCTTATCAGTTACAGCTGATCGACGACGTGCACGAAGCCGCCGGACGTCACGGCTACACCATCATTCTCAGTGCCGTTACCCGCGGCCAGGACGAGACCCGTGCGATCGAGACATTGCTGGATTCGCGCTGCGAAGGGCTGATCCTGCTCGGTCCGGAAGCCGGCGACCAGCGATTGAATGCCCTCGGCAGGCAACTGCCGCTCGTCGTGGTCGGGCGGCCGGTGCGCTCGTCCGTGGTCGACGTCGTCCGCAGCGACGACCAGGAAGGAATGGAGCAGACAATCGCGTACCTCGCGGGTCTCGGCCACCGCCACATCACCTACATCGACGGTGGCAAGGGCGTCGTCCCCACCCTTCGCCGGCGGATCTATCGGGGTGCGATGAGCCGCCATCACCTCGTCGACCACATCCAGGTGATCCCCGGCGGCGCCACCGAAGGTGCCGGCGGTCTGGCGGCACGGGCCATGCTGCAGGCGGACCGCCTACCGACCGCCGTCATGGCGTTCAACGACCGGTGTGCAATGGGCCTGATCGACGCCCTGATCCGCGCCGACGTCGACCTTCCGGGGTCGATCTCGATCGTCGGCTACGACGACAGCACGGTTGCCCGGCTTGCCCACGTCGATCTCACGACAGTCAGCCAGAACACCCACCAACTCACCGAGCACGCCGTCACCGCGCTGCTGACCCGGCTCGCCGACCGCGGTGCGGAGCGCCAGGACATCGTCGTTCCCCCGCACCTTGTCGTCCGCGGCACGACAGGTCCACCTCGGGATGAGCGACCACCCACCTGATCCGCTCGCCCGGTGACACCGGATGCCGTGCAACGACATCGGGGGCAGAATCGATCCATGAGCAAACCTGACGTCGTATCGGCGGACGAGTGGCAGCTGCTCCGTGACGAACTTCTGGTGGCGGAGAAGAAGGCGACCCGGGAGCTCGACGCGCTGGCCGCCCAGCGACGGCGACTGCCGATGGTGCCCTTCGGAAATGACTATGTGTTCGAGACTCCGGACGGTCCGCGATCGTTGCTGGACCTGTTCGGCGGTCGGCCTCAGCTGGTGGTGTACCAGTTCATGGACAACGGCCCGGATGACTACTGCCCCGGATGCACCTGGTTCACCAACGGAGTTCCGGAGAACGGCCCGGCCCTGCTCGCCGAGCGCGACGTGACCTGGGTGAACGTCTCCAACATGCCGCTCGAACAGATCGAGGCCTACAAGCGGCGGATGGGCTGGACGGTGCCGTTCGTCTCCTCCCGCGGCACCTCGTTCGCGAACGACTGCGACGCCGGCGGTGGATTCATGCTGAGTGTGTTCCTGCGCGATGGAGACGATGTCTACCGGACCTACAACACGACGCAGCGAGGCGTCGACCGGTTGGTGTTCGCCAACAGCATCCTCGACCTCACTCCCTACGGCCGTCAGGAGGACTGGGAGGACTCCCCGGCGGGCCGGCCCCAACACCCGACCTACGGATAGCTCTGCCACAGGTGTGTGGTGAGATCGCAGGGTGACACCAGGATCCGGGCCGGCGGCCCGGGCGAGGGAACAGGTGGCGTCGGTACGCGACGATCCGGCCGGTCGGATTGCGCTGGTGCAACGCCTGTATCGCGGGCCCGGTGACAGTCCCGACGTCCCGCATCTGCCATTTCGGCGGGCCGCGCTGTCCTTCATGCGCTGGCAGCTGCGGCGAGGCGTCCTGGCGCCCCTGGAGAGTGACCGACCGGGGAGCCCGTGGTGGCGGGCCGTCAACGAGCGGCTGCTGCTCGACGGCTGCGAAACCGTTGCCCTGCTTGTCGACGACAGCACAGTGACGTCGTCGCCGACGGTCGACCTGTGGCTGGCATTCGCCGACCGCCCCACGGCACGGACCTGGTATCAGGCCCACAACGCCAGCGTCGTCGGCGGCTATCTCGAGCACCGGCGGTTGGCGGAGGAGGAGAACGCCGCTGAACGGTTCTTCATGAACGTGGTGCTCTGCAGAGTCCTGTACGCGCATGCCCTCGTTGCGGCGCCACGACTTTCGCTGGGTTGGCTCCGTCCCCTGGCACCGCTGTTGGGCGATCCGAGGCTGGGCATGACCGGAATTTTCCTGCAATTGTCCAGGGTGCTCCCCGACGAATACCCGCTGACCGGCACAGTCGAGGCCTACCTTTCCGATGAGCTCGGCTTCGGACGTCTGCTGGATTACGGCGTGATCGTGCCGAGATTGCAGGCGCTGTACGAATGGTCGGCGCAGCAGTTGGGCGCACCAGGGCTTCTCGAGTGCATTCGTGACGGCGCCATGACCTATGCCTGGCCGTACGACGATCGCCAGGTATGGATCGCGGGGAACTCGCGGTTGCTGAGGTGGACGCGGGGCGCGCTACCGCCGTGACCGAGGATGCTCTTTCACTGCGAGATGGGTAGCTGCACCAACAGATTCGTGCCCCGGCCCGCCGGGCTGTCCAACTGCAGGCTCCCACCGAGGACGTCCGCCCGGTCGAGCAGGCCTCGGATTCCGGTGCCACGGTCGATGGAGGCACCGCCGACACCGTTGTCGACGACTTCGATGTTGAGTGTTCCGGCGCTTTGCGCGAGTCGAACGTCCACCTTCGACGCACCCGCATGCTTCATCACATTCGCCACTGCTTCGGCGACCACGAAATACGCCGTGCTCTCCACCGTTCTTGGCAACGTTCCGATGTTTCCCAGATGCAGGCTGGACGGCAGCGGCAATCGGTCCATCAGATCCTCGGTCGCCATCGCCAATCCGCGCTCCACCAGTGACGACGGCATGACGGCATGCACCAGCGTCCGCAATTCGGCTGCCGCAGAGTCGATGCCGCGCCGCAGTTCGGTGGCCCGAACCCGGGTGACAGCCGAGGAATCCAGTTCGTTCGCGAGCTGTTGCGCTTCCAGTGCCAACAACACCAGTTGCACCTGCAGACCGTCGTGCAGATCCTGCGCGATCCGGCGGCGTTCACGATCAGCGGTTTCCACGATGCGTTCGCGGGACCGCCGTAGCGACTGTTCGGTCAGCCGGAGCGCCGCGGTGAGTCGCTCACGGTCGACGCCAAGGGCCACCACCCGGCCCGCCGTCCGGACGAGCTCCGGGTCGTCGATGAGTTCGGAGTCGTAGACGATCGCGCCGATCGGTTCGCCGGATAGCTCGACGCCAACCGACGAGCGAAGTGTCCCCGGCTTCGGGAGCAGGACCTGATGTCCGGACGAGTCCACATACCGGGTCTGTTCCGGAACCCAGAACACCAGCTCCAGCGAGCGGTCTCCCAGCACCGACGCCAGGGCCGAGGACAGGTCGGACCGCCGGTCGCCGGGAGTGCCGAGCCAGGTCGCCAACTCCTCGAGCTCACCGGTTCGGGCGAAACCGCCGCGGAAGACCGCAAGGGCGAAGGCGATCGGAATCCCGGCAACGACAACGACCTGACTGAGCGCCAACAGCAGTGGATCGATGTCGAACCAGACCGACAACAGGCTGGACGACACCGGAATGTAGAGCACGGCAACGATTCCGTAGCCGAACAGCGGGATCAGCACGCGGCGCTGGAAGGGCTTGGCCCGGCGCAGCCGACCGGCCAGGATGACGGTGGTCGCGATCATCACCAGGGTCCCGGAGACCTCCTGGACGACGTCGCCGGCGGCGACCAGGTCGGGTCGGTCCGCGATGAACACCGGCAACCCGGCGGCCGCCGGGTTGAAGGCGTACAGCGGAATCTGCATCCCGATGGCGACCACATAGCCGGCGATCACGGTGATCCGGGAGGCGCGGCCACGGATCCGTCCCGACGGGAACGCATGCAGCAGGTGGACCACGACAGCGAGAATGGCCGTGGCGAAGACCACGCCCACCGCTGCGACCGCGACGATCGTGCTGCTGTTGGCCTCGCCCAGGGTCAGCGCGATCCCGCCCAGCACCAGTAGTGCACCCAGACCATTGCTCGGCCGGCGCCACCACGCGAAAACCCCGGCCAGGAACCACAGCCAGCAGGTGCCGCTGTACACCAGGAATGCCCAGGCCGGTGCGTTCTGCCCGTCGATCAGGACGACGAGGAGCAACGTGCTACCGCCCAGCACCACCGCTGCCAGATAGGCCAGGGCCCGCCGGAGCGACCGGCCGAGATCCGATCGATTCACTGCCAGCTGTGGCATGTGCGAATCTAACCATCGGCCGTCGCCGAGCTGCGCGACAGGTACTTGAGCACCGCCATCACCCGTCGGTGACCGTCGTCGTCGATCAACAGGCCGAGTGTGTCGTAGATGCGCGAGGTGTGTTGCACGACAGCCTTTTCGGTGATCACCAGCTCCGCCGCGATGGACCCGTTGCTGCGACCCTCGGCGACCAGCTTCAGTACCTCCAGCTGACGGGTCGTGAGCCGGGCGATCGCACTGTCGTCCAGGCTTGCCCTGGCCATCATGATGGCGACCACTTCGGGATCGATGACCGCACCGCCGGCGCTGATCCGCCGCAGGTCGTCGCAGAAGGTCTCGACGTCGGCGATGCGCTGCTTGAGCAGATAGCCGATCCCCTGGCGCTTTTCCGCCAACAGTTCAACCGCGTAGCGACGTTGGACGTGCTGGGACAAGACCACCACGGCCATGGTCGGGTGCTCTCTGGCGATCTGCAGCGCAGCCACCATGCCCTCGTCGGTATGGCTCGGCGGCATCCTGACGTCCGTGATGACCATGTCAGGCAGGTGCTGCTCGGTCAGTTCGATCAGCTGCGCTGCGTCGGCGGCGGCGGCGGCGACCACGAACCCGGCGTTCTCCAGCACCAACGTCAAGCCTCGGCGAAGCAGCGCCTCGTCCTCGCCGATGACCACCTTCATGCAGACCCTGCCTCGCCTCACGGTTGTCGGATCGCGCGCCGGATCACGTCGTTCCGGCACGTCCTGATCAGTGTCGACCACCGCGCTCGGGAGCGGAATAGACCTAGGTCACCAGCTGTTTCTGCCCGCTACTCCGCCACCGTCTGGAGCTCCCGCGATTCGGTGGGTTCGGGCGAGCCCAGGTTCCACAGCTCGACCGTCTGCACCACCCAGTAGGTACCGAACAGCAGGATGATGATCACCTCCGCGATCAGGATCAGGTGATCGAATCCGGTCAGGGTGAGGGCGACGACAACCGTGAGCGCCAGCAGCATTCCCAGGGCGACGGCCAGCAGGATGTAGGTCCGCCGGTATTTCGCGCCGCCGCTGCCACCGTGCCGCTCGTCCGCTCGTAGCGCGTTCAGCACCATCACGGCGATCACCCCGGCCACCATCGTCCCCGCCGCGATGCCGTGGCTCAGGGCGATGAATCGATCGCGCAACACCAGGAACAGCGTGAGCTCGCCCAGCAGGATGCCCGCGCAGATCACCGATACCACGATCGTCCGGACAGCGGGCCCACGTGCGCTTCCGGCGGCCGCTGTGCCGCGGCCAACCGGCGCTCGGCGCCGCAGCACCGCCACCACCAGCGCTGCGAGCAGCGCGACCAGGATGAGCGACCAGATGTTGTTCCGCACCGCCATGGCGATCTCGGTCGCGGACTGGGTGTAGGCATTCGGTCCGCAGAGCCCGTCGGGCACCGTCGGCACCATGGCGACGACGAAGGCCATGAATCCCGAGAAATTCAGCAGTACATCCTCTTCGGGCGAGTGACCCTTGTAGGCGATGAGTACCGCACCCAACGCGCAGAGCGAGCCGACGAACACCGTCCGGACCGGGGTGAAGTAGTAGGCGCTGATCGAACCCAGCCAGCATGAGTGGCCGGTTTCCCACCACCATTGATAGCCGACCGAAGCCAGCAGCAGCAGGAGCAGGGCGATCATCGTGCCGCGGAGGTAGCGGTAGGTGTTGACCACATCCCGGCTGTGTTCTGGTGTCACGGTCGACTCCCCTCGATTCCGTTCTCCACGGAAGAGAGGCCTGCCGGATCGGCCGTAATACAGCAGAACGAGGGTTGAGCAACAGGGGCCGGAAATGTCATCTGGTGAACCGAATCGACCGCGACAGGCAGTTTGTCGTTCCGGTTGCGGCGGGCCGACTTTCGGTCCAACGATAGCGGTCCGTGCACGGGCAGCGTCGCCCGCGCCCTTGCCGTGGAGGTTTCGATGGGTGGCACGCGTTCGGGTTGGCGATTGGCCGGCGGCACCGGTGTCGCGGTGGTGGCAATTGCGGCGACATCGGCGATGGTCCTGTCGCTGGCCAGGGTCTCGGTTCCGGTCGAGCAGCAGGAAACCGCCGCCCAGGAATCGGTGACCGGTGGGTGGGATGGTCAGCGGGCCCGCAACGTGATCTTCATCCAGGGCGACGGTATGGGGATCGCCCATCGTGAACTGATCCGGCTGGCCATCAAGGGCCAGAACGGCGAGCTGGCGATGAATCAGATGCAGTACACCGGGTTCGTGCACACCGACTCGGCCGATCCCGATGAGGCCGTCACCGATTCCGCCGCGGCCGCAACCGCCTACTCGACCGGAGTCCGGACCTACAACGGCGCCATCGCCGTCGACCTGAAGGGCAAGCCGGTCAAAACCCTGCTCGAGCAGGCCAAGGACGCCAAGAAGTCCACCGGCCTGGTGACCACCTCCCAGGTCACCGATGCCTCGCCCGCTGCCTTCGCCGCACACGTCCCCGATCGGGGGGACCAGAGTGAGATCGCCCGCCAGATCATCAAGAACACCAAGGTCGACGTCGTTTTCGGCGGTGGCGAGGACTGGTGGTACCCGGCCGGTAACGAGGGCAGCTGGCCCGATCGGCCCGGCACCGACCGTCCGCAGATCAGCAAGGGCACCCAGGGCAATCTGGTCGATCTGGCGAAGAAGGAGGGGTACCAGTACGTCAGCACGGCCGGCGAATTGAACCGGGTGCGGCAGGGGCCGGTGCTGGGGCTGTTCGCCAACGAGGAGATGTTCGAGCATCACAACGAGGGCGAGGGTGACGTCTACGATCCCTCCGTGCCGCTGAAGACCATGTCCAGCAAGGCGCTCGACATCCTCTCCCGCGACCAGGACGGCTTCTTCCTGTTCATCGAGGAAGAGGGCATCGACGAGATGTCGCACCACGGCAACGCGCACAAGACGGTGGACGCCGGCGCCGCCCTGGACGACACCGTCGCCATGGCACTGCGTTTCGCTGCCCGCACGCCGGGAACCCTGGTGCTCGTCGTCGGCGACCACGAGACCGGAGGCCTGGCAATCGAGAACATCGATCCCGCGGACGAGAACCCGTCGGGCGAGCAGGCCGAGGACGAGATCGACATCGCCAAATCGAATCTCACGCTGACCGTCGACTGGACCACCAACCAGCACACCGGGGCAGCGACACCCATCACCTCGCAGGGTCCGGGCGCCGACCGGCTGGGCAAGGTCCTGAAGAACACCGATGTGCACGATGCGGTCCTGCGAGCGATGGCCCTGCCCCGGCGCTGACCATCGCGTCCGCAGTCCGTTCGGTCAAGGAGTGGGATATGCGGTGACGAAGCTCGGCGTTCCGGTGTTGCTGTTGTCGACCTGACCGCCGATCCCGTTGACCACGTGCGTGATGGTGCCGGCACCGAGGTTCACCGTCAGCACGTGGTTCAGCGTGATCCCCGGCTTCTGCGGGACGTCGAAACCGTTGGCGGTGACGATTTCCGGGTTGTTCCGGTTGAACACATAGGCACCGCCGCCCCACAGTTGGTGCCTGCTCACCGAGTCGTCGACCTTGTAGGCGGCCCAGCCCAGGGTGCCGTCCGGCGTCGTCCAGTCGGCCTGGGTCGGCGGGTCGTACGGCAGTTCGTTCTGGTACAGGATCACCCGTCCGTTCTCGCCGTTCCAGATGGTGTTGTACTGCTGGAAGTGCTCCACGAAAAGTCCGGTGGCGGTGACGTCGTTGCCGTTGACGACGACGCCGTTGCGGCCGACATTCGTCTGCCACCTTTGGGTGTCGCCAAACTCGCCACCGGAGAAACCCTCGATGCCGTGGTCGGCGCGCCACACCCAGGTGTGGTCGATCAACACGTTGTCGCTGTTCACCTCGAGGGTGACGTCAGCCTTGCCGACATGGGGTCCGCCGACCCTGAAGTAGACATCGTTGAGGGTGGTGGGGTTGGCTGGATCGCTGGCGGTGAAGGAATGGTTGCCGTTGGACCTGCCGACCCGCAGCAGAACAGGTGACTCCTCGGTGCCGGCGTCGATCGTCAATCCGGCCACGATCACCCCTGGGCGATCGGCAATGGTGAGCGGGATTTCCCCGTCGATGGCGGTCAGCGTCGCCTGGCCCATTCCCAGCAACACGGTGTCGGCACGCTTGATGGCGATGGACTTGTCGATGTCATAGACGCCCGGGGTGAGGATCAGATTCTTGCCGCGGGCGAGCTGATTGTTGATCGTCCTGACCGAATCCGACGGCCGGGCAACATAGAAGTCGGTGATCGGCACCGTCCGACCGGGCGTCGCGCCTGCGCCCCAGCTGATTCCGCGGCTCTCCGTCTGCGCCGAGGGCACCCGCACCTGGTAGGCGCCCTTGCCGTCGACGAACAGATACGGCTTCTCGCGGCTCAGCGGGGTGGTATCCAGGGTGGTGTAGGGCGGGTTCGGGAATGCCGCATCGTCCGGCGCGCCGACGACACCGGAGAACACCTGGTTCCAGACACCGTTCGACCACGAAGCGATCTCGCTGTTGCGGGTCAGCCACTGCTGCTGTGACCCGTTGACCACCGTCCCGGTCCGGGAATCGGCGATGTAGCCGCCGCTGGCGTATTGCGGACCGGACGTGCAGTAGTCCATCAGCGACAAGGTGCCGCCCTTGACCTCGACCCGGCGCAGCGAGACCGCCTGCGACACGGCCCAGAAGTTGGCGGTCGACCGGCAGCCGTCCTGGCCCAGCGAGTCGACGTTGATGGTCAGATTCGACAGGGTTCGCCAAAAGGTGTTCAGCGCGAAACAGGTGCCCGATTCGCCGGTGGTGGGACCGCCGTCGGCGTCGAAACACCGGTTGTACGACTCGATCTTGCCGGTGATCTGCACATCACCTGGCGCAAGACCCAGCCCGGCAACCTCGGTGTAGTAGCCGACCTTGATCTGCAGCGGCACGTCCGTGCCATAGGAGCCGGGCAAGAAGTACATGCCGTAGCGCTCGCTACCCATTTCATTGTTGCGCTGCCGGTTCCACAGGTCGTCGAAGGCGGCCTGGATCCGGTTCGTCGGCATACTCGGATCGAAGATCGTCACGTTGGGCCCGAAGTCGACAGCCGTTGTGGGACTTGACTTGGCGACCGGATCGGCAGCGGCCGCGCCGGTCGTGGCGGACATCGTGATCGTCACGATGACAGCCATCACCAGCGCGAAACGCCGACGCCAGCGCGATGCTGTCCGACCGCCGGAAGCGGCGGCACCGGGTAAACGCAACGACGTAGTCCAACGTGACACAGGCATGGAAATCCTCTCCGGGACATCGACGGCCCGGCGCTCGTGGGAGCGCTCCCAGGGAGTAGACCACCTCGTGGTCCACACCACAACAGTGAGTTTTCGCCCAGGGTCATCTCGTCCAGCGTGGGGACAGTGAGGACGACTCTCAGCCGCCGTCGAGCCAAGCCTTCGCTGCACGTTCGGCATCGGGTTGTGGGCCGGCCTGGTCGGGCGTCACTCCGGTGCCTTCCCAATTGCTCCCGCTGACCGCATCGGCCGGGGTGGCCTCCGGAATGAGCGCAACGACGGTTGATGTCACTCGAATCGGCGTCACGTGATCGGCCGCTCCTGGTGTCGGCTCTCCGAAAACCCTTACCCGGCCACGCGTCTGCAGATGATAGGCAAGAGCTTCGCCGCTGGAGTAGGTATTCGGCCCGACCAGGACCGCAACCGGCCGATCAGCCGGCAGCGACAGATCACCAAGCGCGCCGGTCGTCCACCACTGACGTTCCGGACGGTCCCGGTACCGGACGGTCGACAGATGCTCGATTCCGGTGCCGAGGATGAATTCGGCGACCAGCGTCAGAGTGGACAGCTCACCACCGCCATTTCGCCGTAGATCGACGATCACACCTTGGACTCCGCGCATCAGCGCGAACGCTCCCAGGAGGTACTCGCCGGCGGACGCGACGTCATCGAATCCGTCGAGGCGAATGAGACCCATCCCGTCGCTGGACCTTTCGACACGACGCACGAAACCGGCACGACGTCGGACCACATCCCGCGGAACCGGTGGCCAGCCGATGACGTCGACGTCCGGTTCGGCCGCGGGACGTTGTTCCAGCGTCAGGTGCCGCGCCGTCCGGTGACAGACCGACTCGATCTCCTGAAGCATCGTCGAGTCGAAAGGTTGTGCGGTCAAGCGTTTGACGGCTTCATCCCGGAACCGGTGCAGATCACCGGCAAGGTGCTCCGCTCGCTGCGGATCGGGAATCAACCGCCGCGACCATCGCACAATCCCGTCGATCACTGTCGTGAAGTCCTCCACGGTCGGTCAGCCTGCCGCTATTGCCTCGATCTCGACCCGCAGTGCGGGATCTGCGAGACCGCTGACGATCAGCATGGTGGTGGCCGGCGGCGGCTGCGGAAGGCTGCCGCCGACCGCGTACATGAACGGCTCGACATCACCCGGGTCGGTGAGATAGATGGTCAGCTTGGTGATGTGGGCCGGCGTCAGACCGGCTTCGCCGAGCACGGCGTTCAGGTTGGCGACCGCCTGGGTCGCCTGTTCGCCCACACCGTCCAGGATTTCGCCGTCGGCGGTCATCCCTACCTGGCCGGAAACGAAGACGAGCCGCTCGGCGTCACGCACCTGGATGCCGTGGCTGTAGAACGGAGAGGCGGGAAGCGTTGCGGGGTTGAGCGCGGTATTCGTCATGTCTGTTGCTCCTTGTCATTGCGGTGGCTGTCTTTGCGGGGGTTGTCATTGCGGGGGTTGTCATTGCGGTGTTTGTCACTGCGGAGAGTGTCGAACTCGCGAAGAATCGCGTCGCGATGGTGTGCGGTGAGTTGCCCGGCTCGACTGAGCACCAGCAATCCCTGGTAGATCAGCACCAATCGGGCGGCAGTCGCGTCCGCTCCGATGGGCCCTAGTTCGCGGCGTACAACATCCAGGATGTGGGTGTGCACGAGCCCCAGTCCGTGTCGAACACCTACGCTGGCAATGGAATCCGTGCTGCCGAACTCGGCGGCGGAGTTGACCACCAGGCACCCGTACCCGTCGTCGTACGGCGGTTGGAACAGGGTGAGGAACAGCTGTTCCAGGTCGTCGAGCGTCGACCGTGGCCCGGCGTACATGATCAGCCGCGGCTCTACCAACGTGCTGACGTAGTGATCGAGAGCGCGACGGAACAAACCCGCCTTGTCGCCGAACGCGTGGTACAGGCTGCTGGTCCGCAAGCCGGTCGCCGATTCGAGCTCGGCCACCGAGATGTGGGCGTACCCCTCTCGCCGGAAGGCGTGCATGGCCGCCGTGAGTACCTCCTGTTCGTCGTATTCGCGAGGCCGAGGCATACAGATCATTCTGTAGTGATTGCTACAAAACCGCAAGCCTTCTCCCCGGAAACTTCTCGCGATCTATCGTCGGCCGGGGCGACCGACGGGATCGAGCAGCCAGCCCAACTGTGGGTAGATCCCGACGCTGTCCAGGATCTGACTCGCGGACTTGACCCGCTTCAGCTCACCGCCGGCCGCGGTCGCTCGGTCCTTCGACAGGGCATCGCTGGGCATCCTGCCCTTGCCGAAGATCGCGTCCAGTAGCGCCTGCAACTCCTTGGCGGGCGGCCCCACCGCCGGGTCGACAGCGGTCGCCTTCTTGATGCTGGCGAGCAGTGCCTTCTTGTTGGTTTGGTATGCCGCCTTGGCGCTGGCGAAGAACTCGTCGGCGTTCTCCCAGGGATGCTCGCTCTTGGCCCCGGCTTTCAGCGCGGATGGATCGACCATCATCAAACCGACCGGAACAGTCGAATCCTTCCCAGGTTTCGTCTGTTCAAGGCGCAGGTACAGGTCGGCGACCCGGGCCGGCACGGACGTCGTCGCAGCCGACTTCGCTCCGGCGCCACCGGCCTGCATCATCGCGTCGAGCACCGCGTGTCCCATCTCGTGGGCAACGGTCGGGAGGTCGGCGTCGGCGGGGTCGAGCATCAACACCGCTGCCTGCCCCCAATAGGCGAATCGCGTCGTGGCCGGAGTGATGAAGCAGGTGGTCACCTTTCGGGCCGAATCCTTGATCGCGGCGTTGTCGGTCGCCACCTGCGTCGCGAGCTGCGCGATCGCGGACCTTGCGGCCGACTCCTGTGTCTTCCCGACGGCAACCAGGAAGCGGATTCCCGACGAGGTCTGCTCGAAGGCGACGTAGTCACCCCAGGACCACGGCAACGCGAGATCAGCTGGTGCGTCTTTGGTTTCCGGCTTGATCTCCTTGGCAGGGGCCTTTCCACCCTTTCGATCCTTATCGTCGGGCGCTCGCTGGAGCGGCGGCAGGGCATGACCCAGAACGGAGGTCACCGCGCGGTTTCCGGCGGCGCGCTGCAGGGCGACCAACCGGGCTGCGGTCTCGGGCGCGCCACCGGGATGTTCGCGAGAGGCATTCGCGACGTCAGCCGATGCCCGGGTCCCGTTCCGAGCGCGGGCCGCCGGTGCGTCGTCGTGCGGGCGTTTCGCCCTGGTGAACTGCACCCTTCGGGTGTAGTCACTCGTCACGGCCCCCGCGCCGACATCGAGGCTGCCCAACGGGCAGACATTGCTGCCCGATCGGCTCGGGTCACAGCGGATTCGGCACGACCACGATGCGCTGGCCAGGATCCGCCGGCCGGGCCCAGACGTCTTCGATGTCGGCCAGCGCCACGGGGGTCGGGTTCACGGTGAACGTGCCCTGACCGATCCTGGCTGCCAACTCCGGCAGTTCGGCAAGAATCCGGTCGGTACTGACCGAGCCCTGTCCACTGCCGACAACCTGAAAATTGGCCGATCGAAAGGCCACCGACGGTAGCGCGGCTGTCGGGCCCGCTACGGAGCCGATCTGCAGCCAGGTCAGCGACCGGCTCCGGTCGGCTCGTGCGGTGAGCAGAGCGGGGATGGCAAGTTCGGCCGGAGCGCCCCAGAGATAGTCGATCACCACGTCGACGTCGGCGGCTGCTTCTGCCAGTCGAGTGGCCACCTGCTCGGCATCACCCGTCAGGTCCACCGTCGAGCCGGCACCCAGCCCCGGCAACAATGCCATCATCGCCCGGTCGCGACCGGCACCGACGACGTGCCGCGCACCGAGGAACGTGGCGATCTGCACCGCCATCCGGCCCGCATTGCCCGTCGCGCCCATCACCAGAACCCTTTGACCACGGGGAAACTCGAGCCGTTGCCGCAGACCGACCCACGATGACATGCCCGGATTCATCGCGGCGGCCAACACGATCGGATCGAGATCCGCCGACACCTCGACACTGCGGCGCAGGTCGATGACCGTCTGCTCGGCCATCGCTCCCATGGTGGTGTCCGGCAGGACGAAGTAGAGGTGTCGACCATCGGGCAACCGGCCGACACCGTCGATCCCCGGGACCAGCGGGAGTTCGGCCGTGCTCGTGTAATGCGAGCCGTCGGCCTGCGAACGCACCCGCGGGTGCAGTCCCGCTGCCAGCACGTCGACCAGCACCTCATGCCTGCCCCGAGGTTGTGGGGGCTCCATCCGGCGGTAACCGGGTGGACGGTCGAAGGCGCTCACGACAGCGGCATGCATCACATTCTCCCTCGCGGACTCAGACAACTAGTTTGTGCCACCAACAATCTAGTTGGTGCAACGTACTATTGGCAACTAGGCTCTGTCCATGCCGCCTGAGACGCCCGACCCGGAGATGGTGGACGGATTGGTCCAGCTCTCGTTCCTGGTGCAATCGATCCTGGTTCGCTCCGCCGCCCAGCACGACCTCACCGTGCCGCAGGTGCGACTGCTCGGGATACTCCGCGATCGGGAGCCGGGAATGATGGAGCTGGCCGCCCACCTCGGACTCGACAAGTCCAGCGTCACCGGGCTCATCGACCGGGCCCAGCGTCGCGGCCTGGTTCGTCGCCGCTCGACACCCGCCGATGGACGCGCAGTCCTGGTCTCCTGCACCGCGGAGGGCCGCCGGCTGATCGACGAGGTCGGTCCGACGATCGTTGCCGATGTGCACTCCCTCGGCTCAGCGTTGGATGCCGCCGAACGGCTGATGCTCACTGAGCTGATCCGTCGCGTCGTTTCTGCGTCTCCGGCCGCCTCGACCAGTCACCCCGACTTGCCTCGTGACTCCGCGGTGGGGCACCCTGGGAACGGCCCGCAGCTGCAGTGAGGAAGAACCATGACGGCAACGGGGTACCTGGTAGGGAGCCGGTACGAGGTCGACTCCCTGGCCGAACGCGGCAGCATTTCGGACGTATACCGTGGCCGTGACCTGCGGCTGGGCCGCGACGTCGCGATCAAGGTGCTCCGCGCCGACCTCGCCCGCGACCCCTCCTTCCAGGCCCGCTTCCGCCGCGAAGCCCAGAACGCCGCCTCCCTGAACCACCCCGCCATCGTCGCCGTCTACGACACCGGAGAAACCCAGGGCGAATCCGACACCTTCCCCGCTGCCGTCCTTCCTTTCATTGTCATGGAATACGTCGACGGCGACACCCTGCGCGACGTCCTGGAAAAAGAAGGACCCCTCCCACCCCGCCGCGCGATGGAAATCGTCGCCGACATCTGCGCCGCCCTCGACTTCTCCCACCGCCACGGCATCGTCCACCGCGACGTCAATCCCGCCAACGTCATGCTCAACCGCGCCGGCGCCGTCAAAGTCATGGACTTCGGCATCGCCCGCGGCGAAGCCGTGGACGCCCGCTCCGACGTCTACGCCACCGGCTGCGTCCTCTACGAACTCCTCTGCGGCGCCCCACCCTTCACCGGCGACTCCCCCGTCGCCGGCGCCTACCAACACGTCCACGAAGCACCCCGACCACCCAGCGACACCAAACCCGGGCTCCCCAAAGAGATGGACGCCATCGTCCTCAAGGCCCTCAACAAGAACCCCCTCAACCGCTACCAAACCGCCGCCGAAATGCGCTCCGACCTCGTCCGGGCGCTCTCCGGTGAAGGCGTGCAGGCGGCGGCCCTGCTGGCGCCACCCTCCAGGTCGATGCCGGACCTGGACTGGGAAGCGGACCAGCCCGATCGGCGTTCCCCTGCCCGGACCTGGGGGTTCGTCGGGATCGGGGTGCTCTGCGTCGCGCTGCTGGCCGGCGCCGTCTGGCTCACCCTTCGAGTGCTGAGCGCGCCCCCGCCCACCGCCCTGGTCGCCGTCCCCGATCTGTCCGGGATGACCCTGGAGCAGGCGTCGAAGACGTTGCAGGACAAGGGATTGACCCTGGATGCGGTCAGCCGCGCCGATTCATCCGACCTGATGAAGGAGAAGGTGGTCGCCCAGCGACCGTCCAGTCATACCGAGGTCACCCGGGACGCTCGGGTGGACGTCGTCATCGGCAAGGGGGTCAGCACGACGACGGTGCCGGACGTCGTCGGCGATACCCCGGCCGTCGCCCAGCAGGCGATCACCGCGGCCAACCTGGTGTACGCCGAGAAGAGCGAGCCGTCCTCCGACGCGGACAAGGGTCGGGTGATCGCCCAGGACCCCGCGTCCACCTCGGCGGTCGCCCCGAGCGCCACCGTGACCGTGACCATCGGCTCCGGAATGACGATGGTGACCGTCCCGAAAGGAATCGTGGGCAAGGACGTGGCCGCTGCGACCGCGATGCTGGAGAAGGCGAAGCTCACCGTCGTCACCGAAGATGGCGACAGCGGCAAACCGGCCAATCAGGTCATCGCCGTCGATCAGCGCGCCGGTGACAAGATCCCGGAGGGCACCCCGGTCACCCTGACAATCTCCAACAACAGCCGGATGGCGATGCCCAACGTGCAGAACCAAACTCCCGACCAGGCCGTCGCCACCTTGCGGTCGAAGGGGTGGCAAGGCGACACCGGCACCCTCACCATCACCGAACAGGTCACCACCAACCCCGCCCAGGTCGGGGTGGTGCTGAGCCAGCAGCCCGCCGTGGGAGCGGGGGTGAACAAAACCGGCACCCCGGTCTCCGTCGCCGTCGGCGTTCGCGGCATCACCATGCCGGACCTGGTCGGGAAGACCCGTCAGCAGGCGGAGACGCTGCTCCAGCGGGCCGGCGCCACCAACGTGACGTTCATCGATGCCGGAACACCACCGCGTGGGCAGGCCAACCGGGTGCAGAGCCAATCGGTGCCGGCCAACACCGGGGTGGGCGCCGACGCCGCCATTACGGTCAGCGTGTACGGCGGCTGAACCATTGCCATTTTCCGACGAAGGGACCCGACGGTGACCGAGCCCATCGATCCGCACCTGCGAGAGCGAGCCGACAGCGGGGACCGCGACGCGGTGGATGAGTTGATCGAGCTCGCCGCTGAACGCGGCGACACCACAGAACTGCGGCGTCTCGCCGACGCCGGGTACAGCGACGCCGCCGACGAGTTGATCCAGCTGGCCGGCGAAACCGGCGATGTCGCCGAACTCCGGCGACTGTCCGACGCCGGCAACACCACAGCCACCGACCAATTGATCGAAACTGCCAGCGAGCTGGGCGATCTGGACGAACTGCGCAGGCTGGCCGCGACCGGCAACACCACGGCCGCCGACCAGCTCACCGAACTCGACGACCACTGAGCAGCATGGCCGCCCACTCGATTTCCGTTGCCCAGGCGCGGCAGATCGCGGTCCGCGCCCAGCTGCTGGATGAATCGCGGCCGACCGATCTGCTCGACACCGCGCGCAGGCTCACGCTGCTGCAGATCGATCCGACGGCGGCCGTCGCGCCGAACGCCGATCTGGTGGCGTGGAGCCGGATCGGCTCGTCCTATTCACCCGCCGACCTGACCACTGCGCTCCGGAAGCGGAAGCTGATCGAGCTGCGTGCCATGATCCGGCCGCGCGAGGACCTGGCGCTCTACCGGGCCGACATGGCGAACTGGGTCGACGGCGAGCTCTCCGGGTGGCGGGAGTCGATGCGCTCCTGGGTATCCGCCAACAACTCGTGTCGGCGGGACATCCTGAACAGGCTGACCGCCGCCGGGCCGCTGACTTCCCGCGATCTGCCCGACACCTGCGATCTACCTTGGAAATCGACCGGCTGGACGAACAACCGCAACGTCAGCCAACTGCTCGAGATGATGGTGCTCCGGGGCGAGGTCGCGGTCGCCGGCCGGCAGCAGCGGGAGCGGCTCTGGGACCTGGCGTCGCGCGTGTACCCGGACGACCCGGTGATCCCCGCCGACGAGGCACGGCGCCTGCGGAACGAACGTCGGTTGCGGGCGCTGGGGATCGCCCGGGCCAGAGGGCCGGAATGCCCGGTCGAACCGCTGGATGTCGAGGAGGCCGGCGAGCCCGTGGTGATCGAGGGGGTCAAGGGCAGCTGGCGGGTCGATCCCGATCAGCTCGATCGACCCTTCGCCGGTCGGGCCGCGCTGCTCTCACCGTTCGACCGGCTCCTTCACGACCGCAAACGGACCATCGAGTTGTTCGACTTCGACTACGCCCTCGAGATGTACAAGCCCGCCGCCAAACGGAAGTGGGGGTACTTCGCGCTGCCGATCCTCTACGGGGACGAACTGGTCGGCAAACTCGATGCCACGGCCGATCGGTCGGCAGGCGTCCTCCGCGTCGACGCGATCCACCGGGACCGTGCCTTCACCCCGGCGATGACCGCGGAGATCACCTCCGAGATCGAGGATCTCGCAACCTGGCTCGACGCGGATCTTGTTCTGCCCGGATGATTCAGCAGGCAGAGGACGGATCCGGGGTGCCGACGCCGCATCCCGGCGACACGTCGGGGGTCGACCGGGTGATAGAACTGGCGATTCGTCCGGCATCTCCATAGTGGTGGCCCGGCCCGCCTGACCCGCATCCCCGAAATGTTTCCGCGATATCGCCATCGGGGACGAATCGGGCATTGCCGGGGCGCGAGACGTGTTCCAACAGCCGGCGCTTGGTACTGGTTCCCCGCGGGTACCTCTCGGTGAACGCCTGCACGGAACACGTCACCAACAAGGGAGCGCTCTGATGGTCGATGACGAGAGGTACGTCGAAATACAGGCCGGCCTGGAGAAGATCCGCACCGAGAAGCCGTACGACGACACGTCCGACGCCATCGCGGCCAGGGACTGGCTCAGCAGTGCGATCGGCGACCTTCGCAAGCAGCTGCGCAAGTCCGCGGACGACCCCGGCGAACTGGCCAGATTGCAGGAGCTGCTGACCCTGTCGGAGAGCGCGGCTTCGTCGATCGAGGCGCGGATCAAACAGCAGGGTGATCGGGTACCGCAGCGACACCAGGACGATCGAGGGGTCGTCGTCGACGGCTGAGCATCTTCTCCGCCGGGTTCGACCAACTGCGCCAGACGAAACACAAACGTAAAGAACTTCACGGCCACTCGGGCTTCTACGAGTTGTAGAGTGACTGTATCGATCCAGATCGATCCTTCAGTCATCGAGGAGTTCGACCATGTCACCAGTAGATACGCGCCACGAGTCCGCCTCACCGGCACAGCGCCGCCTGACCTCCGTCAAGTCCGACGGGCAGGAACCTGCAGCACTGCTGTTGGCGGTCGGACCAGGCCGCTCCCGCCGATCTCGACGAGACCTTGGCGGCGGCCGGTATCAACCTGGCCGGACGCATCCTGAATGAGCTGCCGGATCTGACCCAGCCACACACGGTGCTGTGGTACCTGACCCGGCGTCACAGTGATGGGGCCACGCTCGCGGCGAGCGGCCGCCCGGCGAGGCTGGCCGGTGGTCGTTCTCGCCGCGGATGACGATCCGCAACACCTCCGCTCCGCCGTCGCGACAGGCGCTACCGGCTATGTGGCGGCGCCGTTCACCAGGGAACGACTGCTCCCCGCCCTCGAACTGGCCGCGGCTCGCACCACCGACCTGGCCGCGCTTCGCGCCGACGTCATCGAGATCCAGAACCGACTCGACACCCGCAAGGTGGTCGAGCGGGCCAAGGGTCTGCTGATGGCTCAGCAGCACCTGACGGAACAGGAAGCCTTCCGGCTGATCCAGCGCACGGCGATGGACCGGCGCACCTCGATGCGGGACGTTGCAGCGGCGATCAACGATTCGCTCGCCGGAGCGGCCTGATCCGGCTCCCCCACGCCGGCTCCACTGCTGTTGATCAACCGGTCCGGCACCCATCGCGGCGCATTTCGCGGCCGAAAGTGGTTGATCAACAACGCGTTAGAGGCAACGGCCAGGTCGTCCGGCACGTCTGACAAGAGTCGGGATCCGTGTGCGCCCCGGCGAACCACAGCCAACAGTAGGAGTTTCGATGTCTTTGTCCCACCCTGGTCGCGGCGCCCGCCGCCGCGCCCCCGACGATTCCGCAGATGCCACTGCCCTGCTCCGCATCGGCGCACCGATCGCCTGCCCGACCTGCGGCTCGCACACCCGGCCGGCCGACAGCCGCGACGGCTGGGCCTGCCTGGACCCGCAGTGCGTCTGGTCGGCCTGACGACCGCACAGCGGGCACACAGCTGGTGAACAGTCCGCGCTCTGGTGCGTCCGTGATCATCGAACCCGGAAGCGCCGCCCACCATCGGGGAGAGATATGCACCAGCGGATCGATCGACCGGCCACCTACGAGGGCCGCAGCCTGCCTCGTCCGGACGAGGAGATCGTCGATCAGGGACTGAGTTTCGACGTCGGAACTCTGATGGGCCGCCGACAGATGCTGCGGACAGTCGGCCTCGGCGCGGCGGCCTTCGGCCTCGCTGCGTGCGGCGTCGGCCCGGGGGGCGGCGCGTCATCGAGCGCGGCCACCAGCAGCAGCAACACCACCGGCTCGAGTGCCGCGTCGGCGTCCCGCGAGATTCCGGACGAAACCGCCGGACCATATCCGGGCGACGGTTCGAACGGCCCCGACGTGTTGGACCAGAGCGGCATCGTCCGCAGCGATCTGCGATCGAGCTTCGGCGCATCGAGCGGCACCGCCGAGGGCGTGCCGATGACCCTGGAACTGACGATCACCGATCTGGCCAATGGCGGAGCGCCGTTCGCGGGGGTGGCCGTCTATGTCTGGCATTGCGACCGGGACGGTGAGTACTCGATGTACTCGGCGGACATCGCCGATCAGAACTACCTGCGCGGCGTGCAGGTCGCCGACGCGGCCGGCATCGTCAAGTACACCAGCATCTTTCCCGCCTGCTACAGCGGACGCTGGCCGCACGTACATTTCGAGGTCTACCCCGACCAGGCCAGCATCACCGACGTCTCGAACGTGATCGCGACATCGCAACTGGCGCTCCCGCAGGATGTCTGCGAACAGGTCTATGCCACGGCCGGCTACGAGGCATCGGTGCAGAACCTGGCTCAGGTGTCGTTGCAGAGCGACAACGTGTTCGGCGACGACAGTGCTGCCAGCCAGCTCGCGACCGTCAGCGGCGATGTCGCGGGCGGCTTCGCGGTCTCCCTCGAGGTGGGGGTCGACACCGCGACCACCCCGAGTGGCGGTCAGGCACCCGGCGGCGGGGCACCCGGCGGCGGGGCACCCGGCGGTGCGCCGCCAGCTGGCGGACCCGGTGGTCCGCCACCCTCCGGCGGACCGGGTGGACCCGGTGGGGTGATGCCGTCAGGTGCGATGCCGTCCGGCGCTCAGGGGACTGCCGCCCCGACCGCCGACGGGTGAGTCAGCCGGTCATCACGGCATGCTCGCCGGGGCCGGAACCGCAGAATCCCGGTGACACCGGCAAAATGCCCGTCCTGGTGAAACACTCGGCCAGGGCGCCTATCTCGACCTGGTTCTGCTGCGCGATCCAGCTCAGCATCCGGTAGGCCCGGTTCTCGTCGAGTCCGTACTTCTGCATCAACATTCCCTGCGCGCGTCCGATCAACGTCTTGTGTTGCATCGTCCGAAGAAGCTGTGCTTCACGGCCCAGCATGGCCAACTGCACCGACGCATGCGCGGCCAGCGTGCGCGCATCGTCGATGGCCGTGTCGTCGATCTGCCGGCGCCCGGTCGAGTACAGATTCATGGTGCCGATCGCCCGATCGGTGAAGAGCTGCAGCACCAGCGTCGATCGCACGCCGGCGGCCATCGCCGCGGCCGACCATCGCGGCCATCTGCCGTCGACCGCGAGGTCGGACACCTGCTGCAGCGGGTCATCTCCGATGGCGTCGAACATCGGTCCCTCGCCGAGTTGCCGCTGCAGGCGGTCGACGACGGGCGCGACGTCTGCGACGGCGGCGATCGTGACTGGGCCCGGGTCCGCCGTCACCTCGGTGATGCTGCCGGACGACCATCCGCAGGATTCGACCGCCAGATCGAGCAGCGCCGTCAACGCCCCGTCCGCGGAATCGCGGAGTACGCCCGCCCGAAGGACCTCGGCGACCTGCCCCGATCGAAGCCCCCGAGGTGCAGCACCTTTCACCGTCGAGTCCCTTCTCCGGCACATCCCGACCGTTCCAATCAACCACCCCTGGGGCTGGTCCGGTACACCCCTTGGGAGGGCTCATCGGTCCCGGCGTTCGAGCCTTGCCGGGCCGTGATCGGCCACGAAAAAGCACCCTGCTCCGTCAACGTGCGACGGAACAGGGTGCCAGAACTTTCGGTGAGTGCGCGGGTCGGATCAGGTGAAGATGCTGACCCCACCCGGCCCCACCAGCAGACCGACCACGATCAACACGACGCCCCAGAGCAGCTGTTTACGGAAGATCGCGAAGATCCCCGATACGACCAGAATGACGGCCAGGATCCACAGGATAGTTGCCATGGTGTAACTCCAATTCTCGCGGCGGATACGTTCGCCTCTGTGGTGCCCACGACCGGCCCGGAGTAAACGGGGAATCACTTTTGTCCGCCCGAATCACACCGAAGTGCACCTTCGGGCACGTTTTGCCTCGGTTCTCCGAGGTCGGCGGCGCGGCGACCTACCCTGGAACGAGCGAGAGCCACGTCATCGGCGCTGGTCGCGACGCTGGAGGTCAGATGCCGCAAGGGACCAAGAAGGCGGCCGCACCACGACATCGGGATGCCGATCGACGTGTGCCCAGGCCCGCGGTCGGCGGATCCACCCTTGCTTCTTTGCTGCAGCAGCAGGCCGGCAACCAGGCCGTGCGGGAGATGGTCGTGGGATCGCACCCGGCTTCCCGGCTGCTGGCCAGCGGGACCGCCATGGGTCGACCCGATCAGGTCGCGGTGTCCCGACTGCTGGATTCACAGGTGGTCGTGCAACGTGCTCCCGGTCCGCTGACGCCGGCGCAGGAGAAGACGGCTATCACGTTCAACCGCGGTCTGTACGACATCAACTCGGTGCGGGTCATCCAGGTCATCGTCCGCACAGCGGTGGACGGCAGTTTCGGTCCGATCTCGGCGCAGGCGGTTGCCACGTTCCAACAGACGGCCGGCATCGTGGCCACCGGTCAGGTCGACCAGCCGACGCTGGACGCGGTGGTGGCTCGCTGCGTCACCAACAATCAGCACGACTACGGGATCTACGCGGCCGCCGACTTCTTCGCCATCCCCACCAGAACGAACGCGCTGACCGTGAGCTTCAAGGCCGCTCAGGCCGCCGCCGGCGCCACCACCTTCGAGGGCGGTGGCCTCCGGGTCATCACCCTCGGCCCGACCGGCATGACCAATTCCGCCAAGATCCGGGACACCATCACCGCGCAGTTGGCCCTCCCCGCACCGGCGGCCGCGGCGGTGGGACCGACGCCGACCTTGCTGAAGCCGAAACAGGAGAAGGCGGCCATCGCCTTCAACCGGTCGAAATTGCGTGACCCGCGTTCGATCCGGGCGATCCAGGCATTCATCGGTGCGACCCCGGACGGCGTGTTCAACGCCGACACCGTGCAGCGGGTGGCGAACTTCCAGAACGGTGCCGGGCTGAAGGAGGATGGTGCGATCGGCCGGATCACCATCAACCCGCTGGTGATGGGACTGGCCGGTGCCGGCAGCCAGAACAGCGCCATCCGGGCGATCATCGACTTCTACCGCCTGGACGAGAACGGCCTGGTGGACATCCATTTCGACACCGCCGACCCGAACAACGCAACGACGACCGATCAGGCCATCCCCGGCAACTCGAGGATCACCGTCTCGCCGAACGCCTTCACCCAGGGGTTCGCCGGGTTGGTGCACACGGTCGCGCACGAGTTCGAGCACGTCCGGCAGAACCGGGCCGGAATCGCGGACCTGCCGATCAGCGAATTCCTCGGCGAGCGGGTCGAGATCCTGTCCAAGGGCATGGACGAGGAGGACCTCGCCGGATTCATGAACGACGCCGCAACGCGCGCTGGCGCAATGGAACCTGATGCCGGCCGACCAGCGGCGGGCGAACTTCGGCAAGTTCATCGAGGTGCGCAACAAGGTCAGGGCCCGGCTCGCCAAGGCACCCAAACCGCTGTCGGCGGCCGATCAGACGACCTTGACCGGGTTCAACGCGGTGGTCAAACCATGACCCTGCAGGTTGACCTGCAGCTGCCGTCGGGTCCACTGCGCCGCTCGGAGCCGGCCGAGGTCACCGTCTCGGTGACCAACCGCGGGCCCGAAGCGGTGCTGATCAACCGGCGGATGAGCCCGGGATACGCGGAGAGTTTCCCCAGGGAGATCTACTTCGAGCTGGACGCCGAGTACGGCAGGCTCAAGTACGACCGGGACATCTCCGATGACTCCGATTACGGGCCACTCGATCCGGACGCAACCGTCAGCACCACGATCGACCTGCTGCACTGGTACCGGATCACCGAACCAGGCAGTTACCGGATCGTCGGGTGCTATCAGTGCGACGAGCCAGGGGCGCGACCACCGGCCGGCGTGCTGCGTGGGGTGGCCCGCAGCCGGGTAGCCGAATTCACCGTGCAGTAGCTGCCGCGATCAGGCCGGGCGCTTCTGCGGGGCGTTCTTCGCTGTCATGGACGGATCTCGCACCACGACGTCGCCGAGAACCTCGTCGATCCGGCGCAACGCATCGTCGGGCAACCGGACCCCCGCCGCCTTGACGTTCTCCGCGACCTGTTCCGGCCGGGACGCGCCCACCAGCGCGGCGGCGACATTCGGATTGGCCAGCACCCAGGCGACGGCCAACTGCGCCATCGTCAGCTCCAGCTCGTCGGCGATCGGCCGGAGATCGGCGACCCGGGCGAGCACGTCGTCGTCCATGAATCGTTTGATCATGTCGGCGCCGCCCTTCTCGTCCGTCGCCCGCGATCCGGCCGGCGGGGCAGCGCCGGGCCGGTACTTCCCGGTGAGCACTCCCTGGGCCACCGGGGACCAGACGATCTGTGACACGCCCAGCTCCGCGGAGGTCGGAACAACCTCGTCCTCGATCACCCGCCACAGCATCGAGTACTGCGGTTGGCTCGAGATCAGCTGGATGCCAAGGTCTTCGGCCAGCGCGTGACCCTGACGAAGCTGATCCGCGGTCCACTCACTGACCCCGATGTAGAGCGCTTTGCCCTGCCGGACCACCTGGGCGAACGCCTGCATCGTCTCCTCGAGCGGAGTCTCGGTGTCGAACCGATGCGCCTGGTAGAGATCGACGTAATCCGTCCGCAGCCTGGTCAGCGAGGCGTTGATCGACTCGGCGATGTGCTTGCGCGAGAGACCGACATCGTTGTGCCCCTTCGGACCCGTCGGCCAGTAGACCTTGGTGAAGATCTCCAGAGACTCGCGTCGCTCACCGGACAGCGCGTCACCGAGCACCGACTCGGCGCGCCCGTTGGCGTAGACATCGGCGGTGTCGAAGCTGGTGATCCCGGCATCGAGAGCGGCTCGCACGCACTGGGTTGCGACGTCGTTCTCGACCTGGGACCCATGGGTCAACCAGTTGCCGTAGGTGATCGACGAGATCTTGAGGCCGGAGCGGCCGAGGTGGCGAAATTCCATGCCATCACCGTAGAGCACACCCGTTCGACGGCTGACGGATCAGCCGGCCGCGCGCAGCGTCGGGGCCGGAGTGATCGGCGACTCCGCATCGAGGTAGGCGGCATCCGGGCGGGCGGGAGTGCGCTTCCGGCCGGACAGCAGTCCCGACACCTTCGCCCGGACAAAGCCGGCGGCACCTTGGACCGCGGGGTTGTCGGCGATCTTCGAACCGAGCCGGACGATCTGCTCGTACCGCTCGCGGCCGGCCTTGGAGCCGAGCACGTAACCGATGACAAGACCAAGTGCGATACGGAACATGTCGATGCCTTTCGATGGGCGTTCACATTCGAGCAGTAGGAGCCAATTCTCCCACCCGAGCAGTTCCCCGCAGCTACCGGTCGAAACCGGTGCGGTGTGCACCGGCGCCGACGGCGACCGGCCAACGATTAGGCTCCGGAGCATGGAGGAACCGGTCCGCAAGGGTCAGCGGTGCCCGGTCTGCAAGAAGGGCGCGATCATCGAGCGCAGCAACGAGCAGTACGGCCGGTACCTGGCCTGCAGCACCTTCAACGGCAGCAATCCGAAGGCTCCGGGCTCGGACGCGACGGTGTGGAACATGGGCGGCGTGCGGATCCAGCCCAAGGCGTCGCGGATGTCGCTGCTGCTGATGGCGCTGCTCACCGTGGTGATCTTCGCGGTGGTGTATTTCGTGCTGACCCAGACGGCGGTGTTCGGCGGCTGATCCACGGTCTTACTGGGTGAGCCGCAGCCACCGTTCGAAGGACGGGTTGCACAGGCACGCCGGTGAGCGCTTCTCCCGGATCAGCGCGATCGCCTCGTCGGCGGTCAGCCCGGCCAGCACCAGAGCTCTGGCGGCGACCAGGCTCGACCTGTTCAGACCCGCCTGGCAATGCACCAGCGTCGGTCCCGCGGACCGACAGATGTTGACCCAGGCCGCGATCCCGTCGATCTGGTCGAAGGCCTGGTCGACGCTGTCGTACATCCGCACCTCGAGCGTGCTGTGCAGCTCGTGGTTGACCGTGTACCGCTCCCACGGGTAGAGCGAGACCAGGTGCTCGATGAACGAGGGCAGGATCAGGCCGTCCTCACACCCGCCGAGCCACAGCCCGGGCACGATCTCGCTGATGAACGGCACATCGAAGCGCATCAGGCCGTGCGCGGAGACGCCGACCATGTGTTGCCGTTGCGGATCGAACTCGATGTCGATCCGGCTCGGGTCGATGCTCATCGGGTGAACTCTGTCAGGGCATCGAGCAACCTGTCGACATCGGACCTGCTGGAGTACGGCGCCAACCCCACCCGCAGACCGCCGGCGTCCCCCAGCCCGAGGAATCGGGAGGCCTCGATCGCGTAGAACGAACCCGCCGGCACGTTGATGTCCCGCTCGGCGAGGAACCGGTAGGCATCCACCGGATCGCGGTTCTCGAAGGTCAGCAACAGGGTCGGTGTGCGCACGGCGGCTCGGGATCGCACCACCACCCCGGGCAACGCGGCCAGCCCCTCCTCGATGACGTGACCGCAGCCGGTCCTCGTGCTCCTCCACCAGGCTCATCGCCGCGACGAGCTGCTCACGACGGGTCGCCGCCGGCGGCGCCAGGCCGGCCAGGAAGTCGACGGCGGCGGTGGTCCCGGCCAGCAGCTCGTAGGGCAGCGTGCCGAGCTCGAACCGCTCGGGAACGACATCGGTTGACGGCAGCAGCTTGTCGGGCCGCAGCTGGTCGAGCAGCGACACCCGCCCGGCCACCACGCCGCAGTGCGGCCCGAGAAACTTGTAGGGCGAACACGCGTAGAGGTCGGCGCCGATGGCGTCGACATCCACCGGCGCGTGCGCGGTGAAGTGCACGCCGTCGACGTAGCACAGTGCCCCGACATCGTGTGCCAGCGCAGTGATCTCGGACCAGTCGGGACGGGTGCCGAGCAGGTTCGAGGCAGCGGTCACCGCCACCAGGCGGGTCCGCGGCGAGATCACCTGGGCCACGTTCTCGACCGGGAGCTCGCCTGTCGCCGGGTCGAACTCCGCCCACCGAACCACCGCCCCGGCCGCTTCGGCGGCGATCAGCCAGGGCCGGATGTTGGCGTCGTGGTCGAGCCGGGTGACCACCACCTCGTCACCGGGTCGCCAGGTCTTCGCCAACGCCCTGGACAGATCGAACGTCAGCTGGGTCATGCTGCGGCCGAAGATGATCCCGCCGGGGTCGGCACCGAGCAGGTCGGCCATCGCCTGCCGGGCCGCCAGCACCACCGCGTCGGCGTACCGCTCCGCCGCCGTCATCCGGCCGCGGTTGGACACCCCGGCCACCAGCGTCGTCGCGGATCGCGTCGGCGACGGCGTCCGGGACCTGGGAGCCACCCGGGCCGTCGAAGTGCGCCACCCCGGACGCCAGCGCAGGAAATCGCGTGCGGAGCAGGTCGACGTCGTAGGTGTTCAGCTGGGCGGTCATCGATGGCTGCTGCCGGCTCAGCCGAACGGATTTTCTTCCGGCAACCGCAGGTCCGGCTTGTCGAGTTCCTCGACGTTGACGTCCTTGAACGTCACCACCCGGACGTTCTTGACGAAACGCGCCGGCCGGTACATGTCCCACACCCAGGCATCGGACATCCGCAGCTCGAAATACATGTCACCGTCGGGGTTCCGGACCTGCAGGTCCACCGCGTTGCACAGATAGAACCGGCGTTCGGTCTCCACCACGTACGAGAACTGGCCGACGATGTCGCGGTACTCGCGATAGAGCTGGAGCTCCATCTCGGTCTCGTACTGCTCGAGGTCTTCAGCGCTCACTGACTCATCATCCCCTCAGGCCCGACCAGCAGGTCCGTCGACTCGCAGAACAGGTCTGGCTCCTCGCCGGGCAGCCGCCAACTGCGGCGGTGCACCGTGGACGGACCGTACTCGCGCAGCGCCGCCACGTGCTCGGGGGTGCCGTAACCCTTGTTCTCGGCAAAGCCATAGCGCGGGAACCGGGGATCCATCTCGACCAGCAGCCGGTCGCGTTCGGTCTTCGCCAGCACACTCGCCCCGGCCACGGCCGCGCAGGTCATGTCGGCCTTGATCTTCACGTGCACCAGCGGTTCGGGCGGGAGCGGCCGGCTCGACCTCCAACTCGAACAGCGGCAGATCGTCGGAGGCGGCGGCCAGCACCGACGGTGTCGTCAGGTAGTTGTGGTTGCCGTCCAGCAGCACGGCGTCGACCGGGCCGGACAGGGCGGCCAGCGCGCGTCGGCCCGCCGTCCGCAGCGCCGCGATGATGCCGATCTCGTCGATCTCGGCAGGGCTGGCATGGCCGACCGCGTATTCGGTGACCCAGCGCCGGATCGGCCGGACCAGCTGCTCCCGCGCCGCCGGGGTGAGCAGTTTGGAGTCCGCCAGGCCGGGGGGTACCCGCCCGATCGACGGCGTGATCACCACGACGCCGATGGTCACCGGACCGGCCAGCGCGCCGCGGCCGACCTCGTCCATCGCGGCGAGCCGGGTGGGCCCGCCGCGGAAGAGTTCCTTCTCGAAACGCAGACTCGGCCGGCGGATCACCGGCTTCGCCGGTTGACGCTGGACTGTTGCCGCTGCGTCGATGGTGGCTGGCCGGGACTGCGCCGACCCTGCCGGGCCGCTGCTGCTGGGCTGCTGTCATCAGTTCGCCGGGTTGTCGGGATCGATGTCGGGGTTACCGATTGTCCCCCACCGCGACGGCGGCATCACGATGAAGATCGCCTTGCCGATCACGTTGTCCACCGGGATCGGCCCCTGGCAGACGGCGCCGCTGGTGGGCGGCAGACCCTGGCACTGGTACGACGAGTCCGCGGAGTCCGAGCGGTGATCGCCCATCACCCACAGCTCGCCCTCGGGAACGGTCACCGGACCGAAGCAGCGCCTGGACATCTGGGTGGTGGTGCAGTCCAACTGACCCGGGACGAACTCGATCGGCTCATAGATGTACGGCTCGACCAGTGACCTGCCGTCGACGGTCACGGCACCCTCGGCGTCACAGCACATCACGGTCTGACCGCCGACGGCGATCACCCGCTTGACGTAATCCTTCTCGTTCGGCGGCGCGATGCCGACCACCGACCCGACGGACTGCATCAGGCTGCCGAACCAGGTGGTGGGACCGGCGATCCGCGCCTCCGGAGCCCAGGTGGCGGGGCCGGCGAAGACCACCACATCACCCTGTCGGGGATCGCGGAAGTCGTAGACGATCTTGTTGGCCAGGATGCGGTCGCCGCCACTGGCCGTACCGTGCAGCGTCTGCTCCATGGAGCCGGATGGCACGTAGTACACCTTCGCGACGAAGGTCTGGATCAGGAACGTCAGGCCGAAGGCGATGACGATCAGAATCGGCAGCTCGATCCAGAACGGGCGCTTCTTGGCCGGGCGGCGACGCCGTCGGCCGCTCGGCTCGTCGGCGTCCCTGGCGTCGTCGGCACCGGAATCCGCATCTGGTTCCGACGCCACCGATTCTCCGTCTTTGTCACTCATCACGGTCAGGCTACGGCGCGGATGTCAGCTTGCCGTGATGCGGCGCGGTCAGCGCCCCTGGCGCTTTTCCTTGATCTTGGCGGCCTTGCCACGCAGGTCACGCAGGTAGTACAGCTTCGCCCTGCGGACATCGCCGCGGGTGACCAGTTCGATCCGGTCCAGGTTCGGGGAGTGCACCGGGAAGGTGCGCTCGACGCCGACGCCGAAGCTGATCTTGCGGACGGTGAAGGTCTCGCGGATGCCGCCGCCCTGGCGGCGGATGACGTGCCCGGCGAAGACCTGGATCCGGGAGCGCGAGCCCTCGATGACCTTCACGTGCACCTTGACCGTGTCACCGGGACGGAAGTCCGGGATGTCGGACCGCAGCGAGGCGGCGTCCAGCGCGTCAAGGGTGTTCATGTCGGTGTCCTCGTCAGTATCAGCAGGTAGCGCGCGCGGTCAGTTCTGCAATGCGCGCTGGTGGATGCCACGATGTCTTTCGCCGTGACCGGCAGATGGCAACCGCTCCATTGTGCCAGACGGCACCCCGGAACAAGAAACCGGTGATCAGGCGGTCGTGCTGCGCCCGATCAGGTCGGGCCGGTTCGTCTCGGTCCGGCGCAGCGATTCGGCTCTGCGGTAGGCCGCGACCGCGGCGTGGTCGCCGCTGGTGAGCACGGCGGGCACCGGCAGGCCGCGGTAGACCGGGGGCCGGGTGTAGCTGGGGGCCTCGAGCAGGCCGGTCAGGTCGCCGGAGAAGGAATCCTCCGGGGCCGAATTCGGATTGCCCAGCACGCCGGGGATCAGCCTGGTGATCGCCTCGATCATCACCATCGCCGCCACCTCGCCGCCGGCCAGCACGTAGTCGCCGATGGACAGTTCCAGGACCGGCAGGCGGGTCGCCGCGTCGGTGATCACCCGCTGGTCGATGCCCTCGTACCGGCCGCAGGCGAAGATCAGATGATCGGTCGCGGCCAGCTCCGTCGCCGTGCGCTGGGTGAACGACCGACCGGCCGGCGTCGGCACCACCAGGGTGGGCGGCTGCGGCTCGAGCGGGGTGGCGACCTCGTCGATGGCGCGCCCCCACACGTCCGGTTTCATCACCATGCCGGGGCCTCCCCCGTACGGCGAGTCGTCGACCGTGCGGTGCCGGTCGGTGGTCCACGAACGCAGGTCGTGCACGGTGAGCTCGACCACCTGATCGGCGATCGCTTTGCCCAGCAACGACTCCCGGAGCGGGTCGAGGTATCCGGGGAAGATCGTGATGACACTGATCCGCATCAGTACCGACCCCTCAAGCGAACATTCCGTCCGGCGGCACGACCACCAGGCGGCCGGCCTCCAGGTCGACCTCCGGCACGATCGCCGACACGAACGGCACCAGCTCCTGGGAGCCGTCGGGCCGGTCCACCGCGAGCACCGGAGCGGCCGGCGGGTGCAGGACCTCGACCACCGTGCCCAGCACGACGCCGGCCTTGTCGACGACGGTCAGCCCGACCAGCTGGTGGTCGTAGAACTCGTCCGGGTCGTCGGTGCCGGGCAACTCCGAGGCGTCCAGCGTCAACGTCGTGCCGCGCAGGGTCTCCGCGGCGTTGCGATCGGCGTAGCCGTCGAAGCCGAGCACGAGGACCGGCCCGGAGCGCCGCATGCTGGTGACGGTCAACGGGCCGCGGTCGGCCGGGTCGGTGCCGAGCACCGCGCCGGCCGCGAACCGTTCGTCCGGGTCGTCCGTGCTGACCTGGACGGTGACCTCACCACGCAGTCCGTGCGGTCGACCGATCCGGCCGACCACCACGTCCATCGAATGCCCGCGTTTCAGCGGTCGGTGTCGACGACGTCGACCCGGATGCCCCGACCGCCGACCGCCGACATCACGGTGCGCAGTGCGGTGGCCGTCCGGCCGGCGCGGCCGATGACCTTGCCCAGGTCGTCCGGGTGCACCCGGATCTGCAGGGTGCGTCCCCGGCGTCCGGTGGTCAGCTCGACGCTGACGTCATCGGAGTTGTCGACGATGCCCCGAACCAGGTGCTCCAGGGCGTCCTCGAGCACGCTCACGACGCGTCGGTGCTTTCTGCGGCTTCGGCGGGTGCCTCGGCTGCAGGCTTTGCGGCCTTCTTCTTCGGGGTGGTCGCCGAGTTCGCGTCGTCGCCGGTGACCTGCGCCATCGCGGCCTCGTACAGCGAGCGCTTGTCGGTCTTGGCCTCCGCCACCCGCAGGGTGCCCTCGGCGCCCGGCAGGCCCTTGAACTTCTGCCAGTCGCCGGTCACCTTGAGGATCGACAGCACCGACTCGGTCGGCTGCGCGCCGACGCCGAGCCAGTACTGCGCCCGGTCCGAGTCGACCTGGATGACGCTGGGGTCGGCCTTCGGGTGGTAGAGCCCGATGTTCTCGATCGCCCGGCCGCTACGGCGGGTGCGGGCGTCGGCGACGACGATGCGATAGAACGGCTCGCGGATCTTTCCGAAACGGGCGAGCTTGATCTTGACAGCCACGGTGGTGGAGTACTCCTTGCAGACTTTGAGGGCGGGCGCCGACGGCTCCGCGTGGGGCAGCGGGTCCGGACGCACCAATGGCGGCCGCGCCCGGAGAGAGGGGCCGGACGGCAGCCGTAACCCGACCATTCTGTCACACGATGATCAGGCGGCCGACCCACGCGCGATCCGGCCCGCCCGGATGACCACCGTCGGGTGCTGCAGCACGCCGATGTCGGAGAGCGGATCCTCGTCGTAGAGCACCAGATCGGCGGCGGCGCCGACCTGGTGAACGGGCAGCCCGAGCCACTCACGCGCGCTGTGTGACGCGGCGTACAGCGCTTCCCTGATGCCGATCAGCTCGGCCATCGCGGTCACCTCGTCGGCCACCCGGCCGTGCTCGATGTACCCGCCGGCGTCGGTCCCGGCGTGCACGGCGATCCCGGCGTCGACGGCGTCTCTGATCATGTCGGCGTTGCGACGGTGCAGGTCACGCATGTGTGCGGCGTAGGTGGGAAACCGGCCGGCCGCGTCCGCGAAGGACGGGAAGTTCGCGATGTTGATCACCGTGGGGACCAGGTGGACCCCGCGGGCGGCGGCGGTCGCGATGGTGTCGGCGGTGAGGCCGGTGCCGTGCTCGATGCAGTCGACCCCGGCCGCGAGCAGCCCGGGCAGGGCATCCTCGCCGAACACATGGGTGGTCACCCTGGCGCCACCGGCATGCGCGACCGCGATGGCCTCGGTCAGCACGTCGTCCGGCCACAGCGGGGCGAGATCGCCGAGCGACCGGTCGATCCAGTCCCCCACGATCTTGATCCAGCCGTCGCCGTACTCCAGCTGCCTGGCCACTTCTTTCGGGAGATCGGCAGGGTCATCCAAGTCCACGCCCAGTTCGCGGATGTACCGCTTGGTCCTTGCGATGTGCCGGCCGGCCCTGATCAGCACCGGGAGGTCGTCCCGGCCGACCAGCGGCCGGGTGTCCACCGGCGATCCGCAGTCCCGCAGGGCAAGCGCGCCCGCATCCAGGTTGGTCCTGGCCTGTTGTTCCGCCTCTTCGAGAGTGGCGGCGCCGTCCGGTGAATAGCCGACATGACAGTGCGCGTCGACGAACCCGGGCAGCACCCAGCCGGACAGTTCGACGGCGTCGGCGATCGGACCGTCGACGAACCGGCCTCCGCTGATCCACAGGTCAACCGGCTCGCCGGTGGCCGGGTCCACCCCGCGAACCCGAAGATCGATCACTTCTTGCGCGATCACTGCTGGGTGATCACTTTTTGGGGAACTTCAACTGGGACGGGTCGAAGCCGGGCGGCAGCTGGTCCAGCCCGAAATTCTGCGCGGCGGGTTGGCCACCCATTCCGCCTGCGCCGCCCATCCCCGGCGGCAGCGCGCCCAACCCTGGGAAGCCACCCGGCATCCCCTTCACCTTGGGCGGAGTCGGCCCGCGGCCGGTCGACCGCTTGCCCTTGCGGCCCTTGGCCGCCTTGCGGTTGGACGGTCGGCCACCTGGCATGCCGAACCGGCCGGCCATCGACGACATCATCTTGCGGGCCTCGAAGAACCGGTCGACCAGGGCGTTGACCTGGGAGACCGTCGAACCGGAACCGCGGGCGATGCGCTGCCGGCGGGAGGCATTGATGATCTTGGGTTCGGCCCGCTCGGCCGGGGTCATCGACTGGATGATGGCCGCTGTCCGGTCGATGTCCCGATCGTCGACGTTCGCCAGCGCCTCTTTCATCTGGCCGGCCCCCGGCAGCATGCCCAAGAGCCCACCGATCGGGCCCATCTTGCGCAGCATCATCATCTGCTGCAGGAAATCCTCCAGGGTGAAGTCGTTGCCGGCCATCTTGGCCGCCATCGCCTCGGCCTGGTCGGCCTCGAAGTGCTGCTCGGCCTGCTCGATCAGGGTGAGCATGTCGCCCATGCCCAGGATCCGGGAGGCCATCCGGTCCGGGTGGAAGGTGTCGAAGTCGGCGAGCTTCTCACCGGTGGACGCGAACATGATCGGCTTGCCGGTGACGTAGCGCACCGACAGCGCGGCGCCACCACGGGCGTCGCCGTCGAGCTTGGTCAGCACCACCCCGGTGAACCCGACGCCGTCGCGGAACGCCTCGGCCGTCGCCACCGCGTCCTGACCGATCATCGCGTCGACCACGAACAGGATCTCGTTGGGATCGACGGCATCCCGGATGTCGACGGCCTGCTGCATCATCTCGGCGTCGACACCGAGCCGGCCGGCGGTGTCCACGATGACGATGTCGTGCAGCCGCACCCTGGCGTGTTCGATGCCGCTCTTGGCGACGGCGACCGGGTCACCGACGCCGCTACCCGGCTCCGGCGCCCAGACCGGGACGCCGGCCTGTTCGCCGACGATCTGCAGCTGCTGCACCGCGTTGGGTCGCTGCAGGTCGGAGGCGATCAGCAGCGGGGTGTGTCCCTGGCCCTTGAGCCACAACGAGAGCTTGCCGGCGAGCGTCGTCTTGCCCGCGCCCTGCAGGCCGGCCAGCATGATCACCGTCGGCGGGTTCTTGGCGAAGGTCAACCGCCGGGTCTCGCCGCCGAGAATGGCGATCAGTTCTTCGTTGACGATCTTGATGACCTGCTGGGCCGGGTTCAGCGCTCCGGAGACGTCCGCGCCGGTCGCCCGCTCCTTGATCTTCGCGATGAAGGTGCGCACCACGGGCAGCGCGACGTCGGCCTCGAGCAGCGCGATCCGGATCTCGCGGCACGTCGCATCGATGTCGGCCGGGGTCAGCCGACCCTTGCCGCGCAGGTTCGAGAAGACCGTGGAGAGCCGGTCGGACAGAGTTTCGAACACGAAAGAAGCCTTCCCAGAACACTGGCAGGTGGTGCTGACTCCGGCCATTCTCCCACTGCCCGATTCCCGCGAACGCCGTTGCGCATACCTGTCGACCAGTAGTACAACTACTACATGGCGTCACACACGTTGGAACAGACTGCGGTCGTCGAAGTCACCGATCTGCGAATGCGGTACGGCACCAACGACGTCCTGCACGGCGTCGGTTTCACCATCAACCGGGGCGAGGTACTGGTCCTGCTCGGCCCGAACGGGGCCGGCAAGACCACGACGATCGAGATTCTCGAGGGATTCCGGATGCCCTCGGCCGGCGCCGTCTCGGTGCTCGGCGCGAATCCGGCAACGGCCGACGAGCGTTGGCGCGCGAGAATCGGTGTGGTGCTGCAGTCCTGGCGCGATCACGGCCGCTGGCGGGTGTGGGAGCTGCTCGACCATCTCGGGTCTTTCTACGTGCCGTACGCCGAACCGCACCGGCCGCGGCCCTACCCCACCGAGGAGCTGATCGAGACGGTTGGCCTCACCGAGCACCGCAACAAGAAGGTCTCGGCGCTCTCTGGTGGACAACGACGTCGGCTCGATGTGGCGATCGGCATCGTCGGCCGTCCGGAATTGCTGTTCCTGGACGAGCCGACCGCCGGATTCGACCCGGCAGCCCGGCGGGACTTCCACGATCTGGTGCACCGGCTGTCCGATCTGCAGGACACCACGATCCTGCTCACCACCCACGATCTCGACGAGGCCGAGAAACTCGCCGATCGGATCCTCATCCTCAACCACGGCCGGATCGTGGCCGACGGCAGCGCAGAGGAACTCGCCCACGCGGTCGCCGGCACCGCCGAGGTGCGCTGGACCCAGGACGGCCAGCGGCAGGTGCACGCGACGCCCGACCCGACGGCGTTCGTCCGGGACCTGTTCGACCAGGAGCGCACCGCCGCAGGGCCGTTCGGCGTCATCCGGGATCTCGAGGTGCAGCGACCGAGCCTGGAGAGCACGTACCTGACCATGGTTGCGCAGGAACAGGAGTCGGATCGATGAACGCCGTCAGTTACGCCATGCGCTGCGGGGTCAGGCGCGGCCGGATCGAATTCATGAACAGCGTCCGGGCCGGTCAGGACATCGCCTACTACGTCATCGTCTCGCTGGTGCTGCTGGTGGTGTTGTGGCTCAACCGCAACGGCACCGTGCCCGGCACCGACGTCTCGGTCGCGGCCTTCATGCTGCCCGGTCTGTTGGCCCTACAGGTTGCGTTCGCGGGCGCCTTCGGGGTCGCCACCGTGCTGGCCACCGAACGTGAGGACGGCACCCTGCTGCGGCTGAAGGCCGTGCCCTACGGCACCGTCGGGTACGTCAGCGGCCAGTTGACCAGGGTGCTGCTGGAGATCGCGTTCAGCATGGTGCTGGTGCTGGTCCCGGCTGCGTTCTTCGTCCCGGGATTGATGGCCGACGGATTCTGGGCGGCGTTGGGTGCGGTGGGCTATCTGATCCTCGGCCTGTTCGCCGTGCTGCCGCTCGGTTTCATCATCGGCTCGGTGTTCAAGAACCCGAGATCGGTTGGCGGCTGGGGGATGTTGGTGATGGGCGCCGTGGTGTGGGTGTCCGGGATCTTCAGTCCGCTGGCCACCATGGCGACCTGGGTACAGATCCTCGGTCAATTGACCCCGACCTATTGGCTGGGCCTGGGCCTGCGGTCCACCCTGCTGCCGGAATCCGCGGTCGTCGCGGAGATCGGCGGCAGCTGGCGCACGCTGCTCACCATCGGCGTGCTGCTGATCTGGGCGATCGGCGGGTTGATCCTGGCGCCGATGTTGTTGCGCCGGATGGCCCGTCGCGAATCCGGCTCCAGCGTCGCCGCGCGCCGGGAGAAGGCGCTGCAACGTGTCTGACGCGCCGGCCACGGCGACGCTGCACAACCGACTGGCCGTGCTGCGGGCCGAGCGCGGCATCACCCGCCGTCAACTGGCGGAGGCGGTGGGCGTGCACTACCAGACCGTCGGCTACCTGGAACGTGGCGAGTACAGCCCGAGCCTGCTGCTGGCGCTGCGGATCGCGGAGTACTTCGAGGTGCGGGTCGAGGACGTGTTCTCCACCAGGCCGTTCCCGCGGATCGGGTCGATGGTCGGCTGAGGGTTTCCGGCGATCTGTTGCGCCGACCGCGGGCAGAACCTACCGTGCAAGGGTCGGACGCATCGCCGCGGCACGACGCATCCCTGCGCCGCCGCGGTTGATTCCCGTTCGGGCTCAAGCATTTTCGACACCCGCGCACCGGACATCAGGGACTGACAATGACGTTTCCCGCAAAGTTCCCGCAGCTCAACGACACCCAACTGACCGAGCACGCCAGGACGGTGCTGATCCGGGTCATCCGGGTGGCCTTCCCGCATGCCCGGATTCCGGACGGTCCCTACGAGCGGACGGCCGACATCATCCTGAAGGAGGCGCAGGCCTCCAACTGGTTCCGGGTGGCGCTCACCCAGGGCCTGAACTCGCTGGACGGCCTGGCCGGTGGTGACTTCTGCGGACTCGACGACGACGACGCCTACAGGGTGCTCAAGCGGATCGAGGGCACCGACTTCTTCGGGTTCGTCCGGCGCACCACGGTGCTCAACCTGTACGACGACCAGGAGGTCTGGGCGGTACTCGGGTACGAGGGCCGTCGTTCGACAAGGGCGGCTACCTCAACCGCGGCTTCGACGATCTGGACTGGCTGCCGGAGCCGCGGATCGAGGAGTACGACGGACCGGAGACGTTCGAACCGATCTGGCGGGCACCCGGCGGCGCCGCGGGCAACGGCTGCGAGCACGCCGACACCCGATTCCGGGGAGAACCAGGGCAACCTGGCCGCCACCCTGTCCACCCAGCAGGATCCCCGCGAGGGCGCCAGGCCCGGCCGATCAGAACCCCGAGAAGGCGAGCGTCTGATGACCGAGCTTCGACCACAACGACGATTCCGTTGTCGTCGTCATCGGGTCGGGCGCCGGCGGCGGCACGGTGGCGAACGAACTGACCCAGGCCGGGGTGCAACGTCGTGCTGCTGGAGGCCGGCGGGCACCTGACGAACGAGGACTACGTCAACAACGAGTGGGAGGCCTTCAACCAGATGGCCTGGCTGGATCCCCGGACCACCACCGGAAGCTGGCGCATCGCAAGGGATTTCCCGAACCTGCCGGCGTGGATCGTGAAGGCGGTCGGCGGCACCACCACGCACTGGTCGGGTGCGACGCCGCGGTTCAACGCGCACGAGTTCCAGACCCGCCGGCACTACGGGCGGATCGAGGGCGCCAACCTGCTGGACTGGCCGATCACCGTCGACCGAGCTGGCGCCGTACTACACGCAGGCCGAGAACAACATCGGCAGCACCCATCGCGGCGGGCGAAAGCCGCAGCCCGCCAACAACAATTACAAGGTGCTGGCGAACGGCGCCGAGCGCATCGGGTACCACTTCTACGCCACCGGCCCTTACGGCACCAACGCCGAACCTTATGACGGACGACCGGCCTCGATCCAGGACGGATTCAACTTCCAGGGCGACAAGAACAAGTCCAAGTGGAGCACGCTGGTCCGGGAGATCCCGCGGGCGCTGGCCACCGGCAATCTCGACCTGCGGCCGAACTAGCCATGCCGTGCAGATCACCCACGACAGCTCCGGGCGCGCCGACGCGGTGCTGTACCTGGACGCGTGAGGGCAACCTGCACCGGCAGCGGGCCCGGGTGGTCTGCGTCGCCGGCAATGCCATCGAGACCCCGCGGCTGTTGCTGATGTCGGGCAGCGCGATGTTCCCGGACGGGCTGGCGAACTCCTCGGGCCAGGTCGGCCGGAACTACATGCGGCACACCACCGGATCGGTCTACGCACAGTTCGACAAGCCGGTGAACATGCACCGCGGCGAGACGATGGCCGGCCTGATCGCGGACGAATCGCGGCACGACCCCTCCCGCGGGTTCGCCGGCGGGTACTACCTGGAGACGTTGTCGTTGGGGGTGCCGTTCCTGGCCGCCTTCGCCGATCCGGGTGCCTGGGGTCCGGCGTTCACCGCCATCCTGGACGGCTACGCGAACACCGCCGGCCTGTGGATCGTCGGTGAGGACATGCCGCAGGAGACGAACCGGGTGACGCTGAACGCGTCGGTGACCGACAAGCACGGGCTGCCGGTGCCGAACGTGCACTTCGACGACCACCCGAACGACGTCGCGATGCGGGACCACGGCTACCGGCAGGCCGAGCTGCTCTACGAGGCGGTCGGCGCGACCAGTGTCGCACCGCACGCCGCCGTACCCTTCGACGCACAACATGGGCACCGCCCGGATGAGCGCCCGGGCCGATGACGGCGTGGTCGACGAGTTCGGCCGCGCGCATGACGTGCCCAACCTGTTCGTCTCGGACGGCTCGGTGTTCACCACCGGCGCCGCGGCGAACCCGACCCTGACCATCGTCGCGCTGGCGCTGCGGCAGGCCGAACACATCGTCGAGGCGTTGAAAGCCCAGACGCTGTAACCGGAGTCGACCGGTCAGGCCAGGGCCTGGGCGACGGCGGCCGCGACCTCCCGACCCCTGGCCGGGGAGAGCGGTGAACCGTCTGCCGCCTGCAGATAGAACACGTCGACCGCGTCGGCGCCCAGCGTGTGCACCCTGGCCGAAGTCACGTTGACGCCCAGCGTGGTCAGCGCATTGGCCACCGCGTACAGCAGGCCCGGGGAGTCGTGGGCGCGGACCTCGATCACCGAGGCGGCCTGCGAGGCGCCGTCGACGACCAGCACCTCGGGCGGCGCTGCAGAGGTGCGACGGGCCGGCGCGGTGCGCCGGGCGAGCCTGGCCGCGACATCGAGACTGCCGTCCAACGCTCGCACCAGGTCCGCCCGCAGGGTGGCCGCGGCCGGCGCATCGCCGAATTGCGGTGCCACGGTCCAGGTCTGCAGTCCGGTGTGCTCGACGGTGCGCAGGCCTGCGGCGCGGACGGTCAACCTGTGCATGGTCAGCACCGCCGCCGAGGCGGCGAGCAGACCGGGCCGGTCGGGCGCGGCAATGGTGACCCGGAGCGCGCCGGGGACCTGTTCGATGACGATCCCGACCCCGCCGTTCTCGATCAGTTCCCGCTCCACCTCGGTGATCGCCGGTGGTTCCGCCGGCGGCTCGCCGGCCAGCGCCCGCCGGACCCGGGACACCAGGTGGCTGATCTGGCCGGCGCGCCAGGTGGTCCACGCTGCCGGTCCTGCTGCCCGGGCGTCCGATTCGGTCAATGCCCAGAGCAGCTCGAGCGTCGGCAGGTCGCCGACCGCGTCCACCACCACCGCGATGGTGGCCGGATCGTCGGGGTCTCTCTTCGATGCCACTTCGGGCAGCAGCAGGTGGTGCTCGATGAGCTTCGAGATCAGCGCGATGTCGGCCGGTGGCAGCCCCATCCGCTTCAACCAACCGACCGACAGCTCCGCGCCGGCCGCCGAATGGTTGGGGTAGTCGGCGCTGTGGCCCTTGCCGATGTCGTGCAGGATCGCGGCCAGCAGCAGCAGATCCGGCCGGGACACCCGGCGCACCAGACCGGCTGCCACGACAGCGGTTTCCATCAGATGCCGGTCGACGGTGTAGAGGTGGATCGGGTCGCGCTGGGGCATCGAGCGCAGTCGTTCCCATCCCGGCAGCAGGGTGGAGATCAGGCCCGCCTGGTCCAGGTCCTCCCAGGCCGGGATCATCGGCGCACCGGATCCGAGCAGCGCCAGGAAGGCGTCGAGTGCGACCGGGGGCCAGGGCTCGGGCAGCGGCGGGCAGGTCTTGGCCAGCCGCAGCACGGTGGCCGGGGAGACCGGCAGCCCGGCCTGGGCGGCGGCCGCGGCGGCGCGCAACACCAGCGTGGCATCGGTGGCCGGGTTGACCGCCCTGGCCAGGACGGCCTCGCCCTCCTGCTCGACGATGCCGTCGGCCAACGGGGTGCGTTCGATCCGGCGCACCAACCGGCCGCCGACATCGGTCATCGCACCTTGCGGGCGACTGAGCGCGCGATCGACCCGGTGCCACGTCAGATCGCTGGCGTGGCCGACGGTGCGGGCGATGCCGGCGACATGGCGCAGCAGCACGTCGCGGTCGTCCAGGCCCATCAGCTCGGCGACCGAGTCCTGGTCCTGGACCTGCAGCCGGTCGGTGGATCGACCGGCCAGGGTCTGCACCACGTCCCGGACGTCGAGCAATGCCGACCTGGCTTCCTCCAGCCCCTGGTGCGGGCAGTCGGCGACCCAGGACGCGGCAACGGCCCGCATCACCACCAGATCGCGCAACCCACCCCGGGATTCCTTGAGATCGGGGGTGGTGGCGAAGGCCAGCTCGCCCGATCTCGTCGCCCGTTCATTGCAGGACTCGCGCAGTGCCTGCAGCCGGTTCTTGGCATCGGCCCGCCAGTCGGCCAGCACCCGGCGGTGCAGCGTGACGGCCAGTTCCGGGTCACCGGCGATGTGCCGCAGATCGAGCATGCCGAGCATCGCCGGCAGGTCGGTGCGGGCGATCTGCCGTGCCCCGCCCACCGATCGGACCGAATGGTCGAGCCGGATCTTGGAATCCCAGATCGGGTACCAGAGCCGCTCGGCCAGCATGCCGGCGTAGGAGGCCGGCGTCTCCGTGGAGTGCAGCAACACCAGGTCGAGGTCGGAGAACGGCGAGAGCTCGCCGCGGCCGTAACCACCCACGGCCACCAGGGCTACTCCCCCGACGTTGACCCCGGCATCCTGGGCCAGCTCGCCGAGCCATCCGTCGGTCAATCTGGCCAGAGCGCGCCGCCGAGCCGGACCGGGAACACCGGTCCGGCTCAGCAACTGGGTTCGCAGTTCTGCGAAACCGCCCGCCATCCCCACAGGCGAATTCGGCATATCCCTACAGGGCTTCCTGACCGCGTTCGCCAGTACGCACCCGCACCACGGTCTCCACCGGGACGGACCAGACCTTGCCGTCACCGATCTTGCCGGTGCGGGCGGCCCGGACGATGACGTCGACGACGTCATCCCCGTCCTCGTCGTCGACCAGGATCTCCAGCCGAACCTTCGGCAGCAGTTCCACGGTGTACTCCGCGCCCCGGTAGACCTCGGTGTGACCGCGCTGGCGGCCGTATCCCGATGACTCAGAGACGGTCATGCCCTGTACTCCGAATGCCAGCAACGCTGCCCGCACCTCGTCGAGTTTGAACGGCTTGATGACGGCGGTTACCAGCTTCATGCTTTGACCTCCTGGGTGCGGTGCGTCGCGTTGGTGAGAACTCCGGACATCCCGCCGTTGCCGGACTGGGGCTCGATGTCGTAGGCGGCCTCACCATGGGTGGTGACGTCGACACCTTCGACCTCGTCCTCTTCCGAGATGCGCCAGCCCATCGTGTACTTCAGCGCCAGGCCGATGATCAGCGTCAGCACGCCGGAGGCGACGACGGCGATCAGGGCGACCAGGATCTGGGTCCACAGCTGGGTCAGGCCGCCGCCGTAGAACAGTCCGTCGAGCGCGCCGTCCGGAGCCCAGGTGGACGTGGTGGCCACCCCTTCGGCATCCCTCGGGACGTTGGCGAAGAAGCCGATCAGGATGGTGCCCACCAGGCCACCGACCAGGTGGACGCCGACGACGTCGAGCGAGTCGTCGTACTTCAGCTTGTACTTCAGGCCGACGGCCAGGGCGCAGAGCGCACCGGCGATCAGACCGATGAACATCGCACCGACCACGTCGACCGCAGCGGCGGCCGGGGTGATCGCGACCAGGCCGGCAACGACACCCGAAGCGGCGCCGAGGCTGGTGGCGTGATGATCACGGATGCGCTCCACGATCAGCCAGCCGAGTGCGGCGACGCAGGTCGCGGTCAGGGTGTTGACCCAGGCCTGACCGGCGGTGCCGTCGGCGGCGAACTCGGAACCGGCGTTGAAGCCGAACCAGCCGAACCACAGCAGGGCAGCACCGAGCATCACGAACGGCAGGTTGTGCGGCTTCATCGGATCCTTGGCGAAGCCCTTGCGCTTGCCGACGATCAGACACAGCACCAGGCCGGCCATACCGGCGTTGATGTGCACGACCGTGCCACCGGCGAAGTCGATCGGTGTCGACAGCCACTCGGCGATCTTTCCGCCGCCACCCAGGAAGCCGCCGCCCCAGACCGCGTGCGCGATCGGGCCGTAGACCAGGGTGACCCAGAGGCCGGAGAACACGAGCCAGGTACCGAACCGCGCGCGGTCGGCGATGGCGCCGGAGATCAGGGCAACGGTGATGATGGCGAACGTGGCCTGGTAGCCGACGGCGACCATGGCCGGCACACCGGACGCGGCCATCAGGCTGTTCTCGTCGGTGAGGCCCTTGAGTGCGAAGTACTCGAACGGATTGCCGATCAGGCCACCCATGGCGGCCTCACCGAAGGTTTCCGAGTACCCCCACAGCATCCAGATCGGACCAACCACGGCGAGTGCGCCGAAGCTCATCATCATCATGTTCAGGACGGTCTTGGAGCGGGTCATACCGCCGTAGAAGAACGCCAGGGCCGGGGTCATCAGGAGCACCAGGGAGGCCGCGGCGAGCATCCAGGCAGTGTTGCCGGTGTCCAGTTCGAACGGTTCCATCAAGCCTCCAGGCTCTAGGAGAGGGTGATCGGGTCAGCCGCAAGCAACGCGGCTGGGGGCTGACCCAGTGACCCTCGAAGGTTCGCCTGTGAGTGTTTCGATCGGCACTCGGCAACGTTTCGCGGCTGTGAACTCGGACGCGAATGTGTTTCCGCGATGTTTCGCTTTTGTCGACAACACGTGACACCCGATCACCCACCGTGAGATGGGCGGCGTTTCAGTCCCCCAGGAGAGCGTCGATGAACGCTTCCGGCTCAAACGGAGCCAGGTCGTCGGCACCCTCGCCCAGCCCGACGAGTTTCACCGGGACGTTCAGGGTCCGCTGCACCGCCACCACGATGCCGCCCTTGGCGGTGCCGTCCAGCTTGGTGAGCACGATGCCGGTGATATCGACGACGTCGGCAAAGACCGTTGCCTGCACCAGTCCGTTCTGACCGGTGGTGGCGTCCAGGACGAGCAGGATCTCGTCGACCTTCGCCTGCTTCTCGATCACCCGCTTGACCTTGCCGAGCTCGTCCATCAGGCCGGTCTTGGTGTGCAGCCGGCCGGCGGTGTCGATCAGCACCGCGTCCGCGCCGTCGGTGATGCCGCGTTTGACCGCGTCGAACGCGACCGATGCCGGGTCGGTTCCGGCGTCCGCGCGGACGACGACCGCACCGGCCCGTTCACCCCAGGTGACCAGTTGCTCGGCCGCGGCGGCCCGGAAGGTGTCGGCCGCGCCGAGGACCACGTGCCGACCGTCGGCGACCAGCACCCGGGCCAGCTTGCCGGTGGTGGTGGTCTTGCCGGTGCCGTTGACCCCGACGATCAGCAGCACCGACGGCCGGCCATCGTGCGGCAACGCCCGCACCGACCGGTCCATCTCCGGGCCGACCGCGTCGATCAGCACCCGGCGCAGCAGGGCCCTGGCGCTCGCGGCGTCGGTGACCCCGTGGGCCGCGACCTCCTGACGGAGCCGCTGGGTGATCTCCGCGGCCGCCCCCGCTCCGAGGTCGGCCATCAACAGGGTGTCCTCGACGTCGGTCCAGGAATCCTCGTCCAGGGTGCCGGCGCCGAGCAGACCCAGCAGTGACCGGCCGAACGCGTTCTGTGAGCGGGACAGCCGGCCGCGGAGCTTGTTCAGCCGGCCGGCGGTGGGAGCGATCTCGTCGACCGCGGGGACGGCGGCCGCTTCGGTCGCATCAGGTATCGGGGTGACCGGTTCGTCGGCCCGCTCGCTGTCGACGACGGGGATATCGACCACCACGTCGTCGACCAGCACGTCGTCGACGGCGATCTCCTCGACGATGATCTCCTCGACGACCCCGTCCGGGCCCTCGACGACCACCTCTTCGACGACCAGGATCTCGTCGGCCGGCGGCGCGTCGGGCAGGGCGACGTCGACGATGTTCCTGGTCGGCGAATCGCGCGGGACAGCGGCGTCGTCACCGACCGCAGGTTGGCCGTCGACCTCGGTGCGCTCGGGGAGCCTGTCCGTCGGTTCCACGGTCACGGCGGGGAACGGCCTGGTGACCGGCGGGGCCGTGCTGGTGGTGGGTGTTGCCGTGCTGGTGGGCGGCGGGGCCGTGCTGGTGGGCGGCGGGGCCGTGCTGGTGGGCCCGGCGGAGAAGGAGATCGATCCGCCTGCCTTGTAGCCACCCTTGGGCGGGGGGCCTTCGGTCGCCGGCTTCGGCGGCGGGGCAGCGTCTTTCAGCGAGATGCGGCGCTTGCGCGCCAGCATCGTTCCGATGCCCAGCGCGATGGCGAGCACGACGACGACAGCAATGACAATCCAGATCCAGGTCGGCACCGGCCAATCCTGACAGACGCGGGAGGCTGTTCGTCCCAGCCGCCGTTCAGCCGCCGTCTCGTCAGCCGCCGTCGAAGATCCGGTCGACAACCTTGCGGGCCCGGCGGGTCGCGCGGCGGTAGTCGTCGACGAACTCCCCAGGGTCGCCGCCCGCCGGATAGCCGAGCGCCCTGGCCACCGCGGCCAGCTCCCGACCCTGGCGCGGGATCTGATCGTCCGGTTTGCCGCGGACCAGCATGATCGCGTTGCGGGTCCGCGCCGCCTCCAGCCACCCGTTGGTCAGCGCCTTGGCGTCGGCCTCGCTGATCAGGCCGGCCTCAGCTGCGGCCGTGATCGCCGGGAGGGTGGACGAGGTCCGCAGACCCGGCACCTCGTAGGCGTGCTGCAACTGCAGCAGCTGCACGGTCCATTCGACATCGGCCAGCCCGCCGCGACCCAGCTTGGTGTGGGTCGTCGGATCGGCGCCGCGTGGCAGCCGCTCGGCGTCGACCCTGGCCTTGATCCGCCTGATCTCGACCACGTCCCGCATGGACAGGCCGCCCTGCGGGTAGCGGAAGTCGTCAGCGGCCCGGATGAACTCCGCACCCAGCTCCTCGTCGCCGGTGACCGGCCGGGCCCGCAGCAGGGCCTGCCGTTCCCAGGCGACCGCGGTACGTGCCCAGTAGCCCTGGTACGACGAGACCGGCCGGACCAACGGTCCGTTCTTGCCCTCCGGCCGCAGATTCGCGTCGATCTCCAATGGCGGGTCGGGGGTCGGCCGGCCGAGCAGCCGGGACATCAGGTCGGCGACCGCGTTCGCGTCGGCCCTGGCCGCCTGTTCGTCCTCCCCCGGCAGCGGTTCCATCACGAACAGCACATCGGCGTCGGAGGAGTAGCCCAGTTCGGCGCCGCCGAGTCGGCCCATACCGATCACCGCGAACTTCGCCCGGAAACCGCCGCGGTCGGCCGTGACCTGCTTGACCGCGGCATCGTAGGCGGCGGTCATGGTGGTCTGCGCGACGCTGGTCAGTCCCCTGGCGATGTTGGTCACCGAGATCAGGCCGAGCATGTCGCCGCAGGCCAGCCGCAGCATCTCCTGCCGACGGGCCGACCTGGCAGCGTCCACCGCCTCCCTGGCGTTCCCGGCCCGGTGCGATCTGGCCAACAGCGCGATCGAGACGCTGGACGGCTCTGGAGCGAGCAAGGCCTCGTCATCGACCAGCAACCGGAGCACCTCGGGCGCCCTGGTCAACAGGCTGGCGATCAGCCGGGAGCCACCGAGCAGGGTCGCGAGCCGGCCGGCCACCGATCCCTCGTCCCGCAGCAGCCGCAGGTACCAGGGTGTGTCGGCCAGCGCCTCGGACACCTGGCGGTACGACAGCAGACCGCCGTCGGGATCCGGGCTGGAGGAGAAGTAGTCGAGCAGCACGGGCAGCAGGGTGCGTTGGATGGCCGCCCGCCGGCTCACCCCGACGGTCAGGCCGGCCAGATGGCGCAGCGCGGCGTCGGGGAACTGGAAGCCGAGCGCCGCCAACCGGGCACGGGCCGCTTCCGAGGACAACCGCATCTCGTCGGTGCCCGCCGCATCCACCGCGGCAACGGCATGCAGCAGCGGACGGTAGAACAGCTTCTCGTGCAGTCGCCGGACCGTGCCGGCGTGCCGCAGCCGTTCCGCGAGGAACACCTCCGCGGGGCTGGACGAGCCGGCGGCGGTGTATCCGTCGGACCGGGCCAGCCACTCCATGTCGGACTTGTCCTCGGGCAGCAGGTGGGTGCGCCGCAGCCGCTGCAACTGCAGCCGATGCTCCGCGCGGCGGAGAAACGTGTAGGCAGCGGCCATCTCGGCGCCATCGGTGCGGCCGACATAACCGCCGCGGATCAGCGAACGCAGCCCCATCAGGGTGCCCGGCAGCCGGAGATCGGGGTCGGTTCGCCCGTGTACGAGTTGCAGCAGCTGGACGGCGAACTCGACGTCCCGCAGGCCACCGGGGCCCAGCTTGAGCTCGCGGTCCCGTTGTCGCTCGGGGATGTTCTCCTCGACCCTGCGACGCATCGCCTGGACGTCGTCGACGAACGACTCCCGGCCGGCGGCCGACCACACGCCCGGCGCGGTGATGTCCAGGAACTGTTGCCCGAGCGCGGGGTCGCCCGCGGCCGGTCGAGCCTTGAGCAACGCCTGGAACTCCCAGGTGTGGGCCCAGCGCTTGTAGTAGCTCTCCAGCCCAACCGGGGTGCGGACCAGCGCGCCTGCCTTACCTTCGGGCCGCAGAGCGGCATCGACCTCCCAGGCCGCCGCGCCGCAGATCCGCATCAATCCGGACGCCAGCGCCGTTGCGGTGGAGAGCATCCGGGTCTCGTCGGGCTCTCCCCCGTCCCGGGCCGGGTTTTCGGGCGTCTCATGGGGATCGCCCTTGCGCCGGTCGTGCCGGGGATGGTCGGCGGCAAAGATCACGTCGACGTCGGAGAGGTAGTTCAGTTCCTTGGCCCCGCACTTGCCCATGGCGATGACGGCGAGACGCGCGGGAGCCGCGTTGGCCGGTAGTTCGGCAGCGGCCACGGCGAGGCCGGTCTGCAGGGTGGCGTCGGCGAGGTCGGACAACGCCTGACAGACGGCGGGCAGCGCGGTGGTCGGCAGCGAGGGTTCCACGGCCGGGGCCAGGTCGTGCGCGGCGATGATCAACAGTTGGGAGCGGTAGGCGCGCCGCAACTGGGCGATCGCCTTGCCGCCGGTGATAGCCGCCCTGGTGCCCTCTGTCCCGGTACACGGCGGCCCGTCGGGGTCGATCCCGACCGATTCGAACAACACGTTGCGCATCGACTGCGGCGACAGCAGCAGTTCGGCCGGCGCCTCCGGCAGCAGAGCGCGCCAGTCCTCCGGCCAGGCGGCGAGGTGCTCGGACAGCACCGTCGATGCGCCGAGCAACGCGATCAGCCGCCCGCGGAATCGCGGATGCAGGCGCAACGCCTCGATCAGTTCCACCGGGTTGGTGCACGCCTCGAACAGCCGGGTCAGGCCGTAGACCGCAAGTTCGGGTCGACCCGCCCGGGAGATGGCGGCGAGGACCTCTTCGCTGCCGGGCGTCGGGCCGGATTCGATGTACAACCCGACGGTCGCGAGGTCGGAACGGACCCGATCGGTGTTGGGCAACCCGTACCTGGCCGGCGAGCGCACCGCTGGTCTGGTCATTCGTCGATCCCGACGACCGGCAGCAGTCGCTTCGGCGCTGCCGGGGCGATGGGTGGCTGCGCCGCGAAGGCAACGAACCGGTGCGCGAACTCCCGCCACACCTCGGCCATCACCTCGTCGGCGCTGTCGAGCATCGGGCCGAGCCGGCCGGTCAGCTCCCGTCCCTCGGTGCGCGCCCAGCCGCGCAGATGCTCGGCCGAGGTCTCGAAGTGGAACTGCACCCCCCAGGCCGCCGGACCCTGGCGCCAGGCCTGGTTCGGGTAGCCCATCGAGGACAGCAGCAGCACCGCGCCCTGCGGCAGCGTGGCGACGACATCGTTGTGGTACTGCATGACGTCCGGCGTCATCGGCAGGTCCGCGAACAACGGATCGGACATCGCCGCGTCCCGTTTCGCCGTCAGGTAGGCACCGATCTCCGGGCCGTCCGCACCCTTGCGCACCGTTCCACCGGTGGCGGCAGCCAGTAGTTGACCGCCCAGGCACACGCCAAGGGTCGGGGTCGCCGATGCCACCGCGCCGGCCAGCAGGGACCGGGTGGCGGGCAGCCACGGCGCTCGGTCGTCGTCCCGGGCGCCCATGTCGCCGCCCATGCTGATCAGCGCATCGAACCCGGTCAGATCGGACGGCACGGCGTCACCTGCGTACGGACGACAGATGGTCAGCTCGGCGCCGGCCTCGGTCAACCATTCACCCAGACGCAGCGCCGGGTCGGACGCGTCGTGCTCGATCACCAGGATCCTGGTCACCTCAGTCCTCCAGTTCGACGATCACCGGAGCGTGGTCGGACGGCAATTTGCCCTTGCGCTCCTCGCGATCGATCAGGGCGCCGGTCACCCGGCCGGCCAGCGCCGGGACTGGCCAGCGCGAAGTCGATCCGCATGCCGCGACGTTTCTGGAAGGACAGCTGGGTGTAGTCCCAGTAGGTGTAGACGCCGGGACCGGGCGTGAACGGCCGCACCACGTCGGTGAATCCGGCGTCGACCAGCGCGCTGAACGCCTGCCGCTCGGGCGGGGTGACGTGCGTGGAGTTGCGGTAGTAGTCGACGCTCCAGATGTCGTCGTCGGTCGGCGCGATGTTGAAGTCACCGCAGAAGGCGATCTGCGCCTGCGGCTGGTCGGCCAGCTGCTTGGCGGCGTAGTCACGAACCGCGGCCAGCCACTGGAGTTTGTAGTCGTAGTGCGGGTCGCCGACCGCCCGGCCGTTGGGCACGTACAGGCTCCACATCCGCACGCCCGAGCACAGCGCACTCACCGATCTTGCCTCGGAGACCGCCGGATCACCCCAGGTCGGCAGCCCCGGGACCCCGACCTGGACGTCATCCAGACCCACCCTGGACAGCACCGCGACACCGTTCCACTGATTGGTGCCGTGGTGGGCGACCTGGTAGCCGAGTTCGGTGAACCGTTCGGTCGGGAACTTCTCGTCCGGGATCTTGGTCTCCTGGATGGCGAGCACATCGACGTCGCTGCGCGCCAACCACGCGGTGAGCCGGTCGATCCGAGCACGGATCGAATTGATGTTCCAGGTGGCAATACGCATTCAGATCAACCCAAGACAGGAGCGGGGGGCGGTGCGGGGACGAAGAACGGGACGGTCCATTCGGGCCGGGACTCCCCGTCGATTCTGGCCCGCCAGACCAGCACCTGTCCCGGTGGGAGCGGCAGCCCGGTGTTGAAGTACAGCACCACATGCGATCGGGTGGGCAACGCTCGGCGTGGGACCCCGCTGCCGCGGAAGTTGGGTTCCTCGATCTGCAGGGTCTGCCCGAAGCGCATCACCCGGGAGCCGGGAACGGCGGCGGATTCGGCCAGTTCCAGCGGCGTGCCCTTCTCGCCCTCGAGGACCACCTCGAACGCGTACTGCTCGTTGAACAGTTCCGGCGGGAAGGTCAGGCTGACCACCAGGGCGAACGCTGCAGAGACACCGGTTCCGTGGTCGCGACCGATCAGCTGCAGGCCGCCGCCGACCATCTGCAGCTTTCCCAGCTGATCGGCAACGGCGTAGTCGGCGAGGATCAACGACACCGATGCTTGTTCGAAGACCTCGCTCATGGCACCGATCGTGCCAGAGACGGCTCACCGGAAATCCCGCGAGGGCGTTGCGGCAACGAGATTCACCGCGGCGATCCGGTCGGCGACGATCGAGATCGCCCCGCCCTCGCGTTCCACCACCCCGCGGATCACCAGTGACGGAGCTCCCCTGGCCACCTTGCGGTACTTGGCCCAGAGGCCGATGGAACAGATCACGTTGATCATTCCGGTCTCGTCCTCGAGGTTGATGAAGATGACGCCGGACGCGGTGGCCGGGCGTTGCCGGTGGGTGACGACACCGGCCACCAGCACCCGGGTGCCGTGCTCGATGGTGTGCAGCTCGATCGCGGTCCGCACTCCCCAGTCCTGCATGGTCTGTCGGGAGAACTCGGTGGGATAGCTCTCCGGCGAGATCCCGGTGGCCCAGATGTCGGCGACCGTGAGCTCGATGTCGCTCATTCCGGGCAGCGCCGGCGCTTCGAGGCCGACGGTGCTGCCGTCCAGGGTCCCGGCCCGTGGACCGGCGGCGGCCCCGGCCGCCCACAGCGCGCTGCGCCGGTCGGTTCCGGCGGTCGACCTCGACCCGGTCAGCGGATCGAGGGCACCGGAGGTGGCCAGTGCCTCGGCCTGTGCGGAGGTCATGGTGATCGTCCTGGTGAGTTCGTCGAGCGAGCGATATCCCGTTGCCGGTCGGGCGGCGACGATCTGATCGGCGAGTTCGGTGCCGATGGTGCGGATCCCGGCGAGACCCAGCCGCACAGCGGGTTTGTCGTGCGGTCCCGGCTCGAGATCCGCCTGCGCCCTCGATGCATTGATGTCCGGTCTGCGCACCGTCACCCCGTGCCGCCTGGCATCGGCGACCAGTGATTGCGGTGAGTAGAAGCCCATCGGCTGGGCCTTGAGCAGGGCCGCGCAGAAGGCTGCCGGGTGGTACAGCTTCAGCCAGGAGGAATAGAACACCAGCGCGGCGAAGGACAGGGCGTGTGACTCGGCGAACCCGAAGTTGGCGAAGGCGAGCAGCCGCTCGTAGATCCGGTCAGCAGACTGCCCGGTGATGCCGTGCAGGGTGCTCATCCCCTCGTAGAGCCGGTTCTTGAGCTTCTCCATCTTGGCGCTCGATCGCTTCGCCCCCATGGCCCGGCGAAGTTGGTCGGCACCTCCGGCATCGAACCCGGCCACGTCCACCGCCAGCTGCATCAGTTGTTCCTGGAACAGCGGGATGCCCAAGGTCTTGGCCAGCGACCGTTCCATCACCGGGTGGTCGTAGGTCACCGGCTCGAGCCCGTTGCGCCGGCGGATGTACGGGTGCACCGACCCACCCTGGATCGGGCCTGGCCGGATCAACGCGACCTCCACCACCAGGTCGTAGAACGTGCGTGGTTTGAGTCGCGGCAGGGTGGCCATCTGCGCCCTGGACTCCACCTGGAAGACCCCCACCGAATCGGCGCGTTGCAGCATCTCGTACACCGCCGGTTCTTCCAGATCCAGCGTCGCGAAATCGACCTCGATCTGCTCGTGCTCCCGCACCAGGTCGACCGCATAGTGCAGTGCGGACAGCATGCCGAGACCCAGCAGGTCGAATTTCACCAGACCCATTGCGGCGCAATCGTCCTTGTCCCACTGCAGGACCGAGCGATTGGTCATCCGGCCCCATTCCACCGGGCAGACCTGGGCGACCGGACGGTCACAGATCACCATTCCCCCCGAATGGATTCCCAGATGTCGCGGGAAATCCTGGATCTGTGCCGCCAATTCCAGGATATCGACGGGAATGGGGTGCTGGATGCCGCCGGTGCCTGCCTCCGCGTCCTTGATCTGCGCGGCCAGCGGTGACCAGCCATCCAGCTGTTTGGAGTACGCATCCTGTTGACCGGGGGAATGCCCGAGCGCCTTGGCCATGTCCCTGACCGCCATCCGCGGCCGGAAGGTGTTGACATTGGCCACTTGTGCGGCGTAGTCGCGACCATAGCTGTCGTACACGTACTGGATGACCTCTTCGCGTCGATCGGACTCGATGTCGACGTCGATGTCCGGCGGGCCGTCCCGTTCGGGGGCGAGGAAACGTTCGAACAACAATTGATATCGCACCGCATCAACCGCGGTGATTCCCAATGCGTAGCACACAGCGGAATTCGCCGCCGATCCCCTGCCCTGGCAGAGAATGTCCTTCTTTCGACAGAAATCGACGATGTCGTGGACGATGAGGAAGTACCCGGGAAAATTCAGGTCGGCGATGATCCGCAGTTCTTTTTCGATCTGTGCGTACGCCTCCGGTTTGCTCTCCGGTGATCCGTATCGGCGGGCGGCACCGGTCAGGGTGAGCTGTCGGAGGTGGGAGTTCTCGTCGTGACCGGGTGGGACGTCGTAGGGCGGGAGTTTCGGCGCGACGAGATGCAGGTCGAACGAACACTCCTGACCGATGGCCGCCGCGTTCGACACCGCGGTCGGGTACCGGGAGAACAACGCCGCCATCTCGGCGCCTGAGCGCAGATGCGCCCCGGGACCGGGTGGCAGGAACGGGTCCGCCTCGTCCAGGCTGCGCCGGCCGCGGACAGCAGCCATCGCCGCGGCGACCCTGCCGGACGCAGGAGCGGCGTAGTGCGCGCCGGTGGTGGCGACCACCGGTAGCCCCAGCTCAGCGGCGAGCTCGGCCAACACATCGTTGTCCTCGTCATCGGTCGGCAGCAGTTGGGTACTGAGCTCGACGAGCACGTTCTGCCGGCCGAAACGATCCATCAGCTGCCGGATCTCGGTGCGTGCCTGATCTCTGCCCTGCCGGGCGAGAGCACGACGCACCCGACCCTTGCGGCAACCGGTGAGGATCAACCAGCTGTCCTGGGCGGCGTCGGCCAGCGCATCCAGGTCGTAGATCGGTCGACCCTTCTCCCCACCGTCGAGTTGGGCGCGGCTGATCTGCACGGAGAGCCGGTTGTACCCCTCCTGACCCCGGGCGAGGACCAGCAGGTGATCACCGACCGGGTCGGCGACACCCATCTGCGGCTCCGGCAATCCCAGGGATAATTCTGCGCCGTAGAGCGTGCGCAGCGGCGTGTCGGCAGCAGCTTCGGCGAAGCGGACGATGCCGTAGAGACCGTCGTGGTCGGTGATGGCAAGGGCATCGAGTCCGAGTCGGAGCGCCTCGGCCACCAGGTGCTCAGGGGTGGAGGCACCGTCGAGGAAGCTGAATGCGGAGTGGCAGTGCAGCTCCGCGTAGGGCACCCGGGTGATCGAGGTGTCCGGAGGGGAGATGTCGATCTGGGGCCGGATCCGGGGTTGCGAGCTGGGGTACTCCAGCGGGCCGGTGGGACCACGCCCGGGAAGCGGTGGCTTCCCGGACAGTGCACGTTCCAGTTCGCTCCACGGAACGATGGGGTTGGACCAGCCCATCAGTCGTACACCCCCTCGACCTGCCAGTCATCGGCGGCGAGCCGCATCAGGATGGCGGTCCCGGTCTCGGTGACGACCTGGATCCGGGCACCCGCCGACCGTCGATCCGCGGACCACCACCGTTCGTCCAGCACCCATGGTCCGGCCCAGGCCTCCACCCGTTGCAGCTGCTGGTCGGCATCCTTCCCGTCCTGCCCCAGCCAGGCAGGCGACCCGGTGAGCAACCCGCGGCCGTTGAGCAGCACGGGTTGGCCGGCATCGTCGAGAACGGTCACCGTCCCCGGTACCGGGTCCGTCTCTGTCGGCACCCTTGTTGGTGACGGCGCCGGTATCGATCCCGGCCAGGGGTCGGACGGATTCCTGTTGCTGACCTTTTCGTCTCCCCACGGCACCAGCGTGATCCGATCGATCGCGCTCCGACCACCGGAGCGCACCGGGGCAAGCACGGATTCCGGTCCGAGGAGCCCCTGCACCCTGGCGAACGACCATCCCGCCCGCTGGTCGTGCTGCCCATCGGATCCCCAGAGCCCGTACTGGATATGCCCGGCGCCGATCGCTTCGATGGGTTCCAGAATCAGCTTGGTGATGGCTCCGGGAGCTTGAACCTCTAGTTGAGCTTGAGGGTGATGAGCGCTGTTGATCGCGGTTGTTGAGGAGATCGGTTGGCCGGTGGTCGCTCGACCGGTGGCTTGACCGATTGCTTCGACCCGTTGGCTCGACCTGCGGCGATGGTGCGTCCTGCAGTGAGCCATCCGTCCAACTGCCAGCGCAATCGATCGGCGGTGGCGGCGGCGGTCAGCGGAGCGGCACACCGCCAGATTCGGGTCAGCTTCGCATCCCGTTCGGTGACAGCGGTGATCGCCAATCGGGTGCAGGCCAGCCCGGCGTCGGCGAGCCTGGAATGAAATCGCTCGGCGAGGGCGCGCGCCGCGAAGGCGGCGGTGTCCACCCGGTCCAGCGGTGGGTCACAGACCTGCTCGACAGTGAGTTCCTCGGGAATCTGCCGTCGAGACACTCCACGTTCGGCCATTCCCCGCGCCAACCGATGAGCCTGCAGTCCGTCAGCCCCGAACCTGGTTGCGACCTTTCCCTCCGGGAGCGCCGCGAACGCTCCCGCTGTGGTGATCCCGAGCCGGATCAGCAGATCGGTCAGCGCTGCCCGCTCGGGCGGTGAGATGGCTGGGTCGCGGGCGAGCTCGGTAATGGGTAGGGGCGCACAGAACTCGGCGGATTCCCCCGGCGGGACGATCACCCCGCGATGCGCGGCGAGCACCGCCACCGCCAACACATCGGCCACTCCCACCGAGCATTCGATGTCCAGCGACTCGACGACGTCGACGATCCGTTCGGCAGCGGCGGCGTCACTGCCGAAATAGCGCCCAGGGCCGCGAGCGGGACACGCGACAACTCCCGAGCGAAGGATCTCCACCCCTGGGGCAATGGATTCCACGGCGGCTGCCACCGGTTCGAAGAGACGTCCATCTCGATCGGAGTCGACCTTCGCGATGAGCAGATCCGGGCATCGTGATTGCGCGTCGCGGCGACGCTGTCCGACGTGAACACCTTCTGCCCTTGCTGCTGCGTTGCAGGCCTGCACCCGATTGGCATGGAAGACCGCGACCGGGTCACTGGTCGGCTTTCCGGCTTGACGGGCCGCCGCCACTGCTGGCCAATCCGGGCACCACACCACCAGGGTTCGAGAGGTCTTCATGCCGGCACCTGTTCGAACTCCTGAGGTTCGGTTGCCCCGCAAAAGGCGGCGACGGAATCGGCGAGGCTGAACCGTTCCCCGCGCCATCCGGGTCGAATGTTCTCGGGATCCATGGGGCTGGGCGCCGGTGGGTTGCTCTCGATGGTGCGGTCACAATGCGGCTGGCGAGGGATCGGGATGCCGTCGGGTCGGTGGAACTGCCAGTTGGAATCGATTCCGGTGGTCGATGAGACGGTGAAGCCTTCGTCGTGAATGGCCACGTGATGCCGCCGGCACAACAACACCAGGTTGTCCAGGTCGGTGGGACCTCCATCGACCCAATGCCGTACATGGTGGGCATCCAGGTGAGACACCCGGTGGCATCCGGGAAACTGGCACCCACCATCGCGGAATCGCAAAGCGCGTCGTAGTGCCGGGGAGATCTTCCTGGTCTTTCGCCCGAGCCGTAGCTGCTCACCGGGGACAGCGGAATCGATCAGCGTCACCAATGCGGAGTCGCAGCTGATCCGCAGCACTTCCGATCGGCTCAGTCCAGGACCGTTCTCGATCCTGCACAACCCGCTGGCACCGTCATCCTGGGTGGAGGTGGGCATGACAGTGGGCACCGTCGGAGTTGTTTCCGCAGCGGTGAGGATGTCGGCGTCGACATGCACCACCACCAGATGTCGGTCGTCACCGGAACTGTCGGCAGGTCCCGCTGACAACGCTGCCATTGCAACCGCCACCAGCGCATCCGCGGCACTCGCCCGCTCCGTTTCCTCTGCGTCGGGTGAATCCGAGGGATCGGGGGCTTCCGAGGAGCCGGGTGCGTTCGAGGGATGTGGCGCTGGACCCACGGCAGGGTCGGGGTCGACGGGTGCCGAATCTGCAGGAGCTTGGGCATTTGCCGGGTCAGCGGATGGGGTCGGGGCGACGATCGACTGATGTTGCGCATGCTCCAGCGCCGCGACCACGATCGCACCTTCGTCCGCGGGCAACCTTGCGGTGAGAACCAACATGCCCTCGTCGTCGAAGAACCATCTCGCCCGCCGCATCCGTTGCTGGTCGGCCCCGATCCTGTCGGCTCTGCGGAATCCCCGAACCAAGCGTTCCAACTGCGATGCCGTGTGAACCAGGCCCTGCTCCAACAGCACCTGCTCCGGCACCCGCCCGGCGACCCTGGTCAGGGCGCGCACCTTCGAGTACGACAACCGTCCTTCCCGGAAAGCAGCATCCAGCAGCGGCAATCCCACCAACCCGTTGGCCACCCGTACGTACTCGCGGGCGGCAACAGGCGCGACCGAACATGCCCATGCCAACCAGTGCGCACAGGACCGAACCCCCCACTGCGCCCAGCCTTTCCGTCGATCGAACTCGGCGATCAGCCTCAACCAGTCGCAGGTCGATGACGCCAATCTCCCGGCCAACGAACAGATCTCGGCCTCCAGGTGCTCCAGTGACACACCTTCGTCAACACTCGCTTCGGAGATCGGTTCAGCCGAGGGGAAAGCCTCAGATACCGGAGGAACGAGCGCCGGCGGTGATGGAAACGGATCAGAACCGACTGCTCCGGACAGAGAACGCTCTGATGTCGTATCGCTGCTCCACGCAACCCCGGACGCGACTTTGACCTTCGCTGAGCGCAGCATCGGAGCGCTCTGCCACATCAATGCCAGTTCACCCAACTCGTCGTCCATGACGTCCACCAGAACCCCACCCTCTGCATCAATCGAACTTGTGTTCGAGTGTAGAGCGAGGGTCCGACAGCCTCCATTTCGAAGACATCCACCGACTCGATGTCTGAATTGTCTCTATTGCAGTATCGCCTTACGGACCGATGGGGAGCCGCGGAAGCAACAGACGCAGGCAGTCGGTGGCGCTACTCATGAATCCTGCACACGAAATCGTGCCGTGGAACGCTGCCGGGGAGTCGATGATGTCATCGACGTGGACGCCAAGAGGTGTGCGAACCGAATGCGCTGTCGGCACTGCATCCGGGTAGAAGTCGAAGTTCGGCGCTCAGGGACGGTCGTTTCCACCGACATAGAGCCGCGATGATGTGATCACTTCACGCCCGTGAGTCCGAATTGTCTCTATCGCGGAAACACCAGGCGTCAGCTCACACGGCGTCGCTCAGCTGCGCCAGGCGTAGAGATCCCGGAGGAGGGAGATCTCGGCTCCGTGGTGGATGACCTCCCGGTGGATGTGCAGGATGAGCGCGGCCATCGTGTCCTGCTCGTGGCCTTCCTCCCGGCAGGGCTCGGCGAGGGCGGCCTCGTCCAGCGATCGGACCCCGGCGATCCAGTCGGCGTACATGGCGTCGATCCGGTCGAGGGCGTCGGAAGCAGTCGCGGGGTAGTCGTAGGCGTCGTAGCTGACCGGCGCCCCGCCGAAGTAGGTGGCGAGCCGGGAGCCGAACACGCCGACCAGCAGGTGGCCCATCCGCCAGGCGATGGTGGTGACCGGTGGCGGCGACGGTTCGGGAAAGGCGAAATCGATGATGTGATCCCCGGACCCGACCTCGACGGCGACTCCCTGACCCCTCGGTCGCACGCTCCACATGCCGGCAACCGGTTCCCAGAGGTACTCCTCGTCGGTGAGTCCGTCCCAACGACGACGGAGATGGTTGTCCCAGAGCCAGCTCAACTGTTTGTCGAGTTCCTCGGTCCAGTTCATGCCTCACACCCTCCCACCAGTAGTCCAGGTAACCAGCCAGTCAGCTCACGTCCGCAACCGGTTCGAAGGTTCCCGGTTCGGCGACGACCGGAACAGGAGATTGCGATCGCGCGACTTCGATGGAGGTGCGATCGGACCGCAACAACAACGCGGCGGTGTTCCGGCGACCTGCCGCCGCTCCCCTGCCGCTGACCTCGACGACGAGTTCGCGATCACGCAACCGCCCGTGCCCCTGTCCCAAGCCGGTCCAGCCGACGGACCGGGCGGTCATCACCAGGTCGGCACCCGGCCAGGGACCCATCACCAACAGCACCGCACCGTGCTGCCGGAGCCGCCCGGTGAGTACCCGCTGGCGCGACGGACCGGGACGAGCCCCGGCGGGCAGGGCGACCGCGATCATGTCGACACCGTCGATCAGGATCGACAACACCTGCAGCACATCGGGTCCGGGTTCGGGAATGACGACAACCCGGTCGAGATCGACACCGAATTCGGCGGCGGCGAGCAGACCGACACCCGGCATCCCGACCAGTGCCGACCAGGGCGCCTCTGGACCGGCGAGCAGGGTGAACAACAGGCTGGTGGCACCCTGACCGACCACGCTGACGACCGACCCACGGGCAACACCGCCGCGCGGCAGCACCGCGGCAAGGGGTTCGGCCACCGGTAACACCTGCCGGTCGTCATCGACGGTGGTCTCACCGGACACCGCGGCAACCTTGCGGCGCAACTCCCGGAGAACCTGATCATCGAACACCTGTTCGAGGATAGGCGACCGCTCAGACCGTGGCAACCCACCGGCGGAGCACTTCGGCGCCGGCATCGCCCGACTTCTCCGGGTGGAACTGGGTGGCCGAGAGCGGCCCGTTCTCCACCGCCGCCACGAACCGATCGCCGCCGTGCTCGGCCCAGGTCACCACCGGCGCGGTGAACGGTCCGGACACCTCCAGCTCCCAGGTCCGGACGGCGTAGGAGTGCACGAAGTAGAACCTGGTGCGTGGATCGAGTCCGTCGAACAACACCGACCCCGAACCCGGCTCTACCGTGTTCCAGCCCATGTGCGGGACGATCGGCGCCTGCAGCCGTTCGACGGTTCCCGGCCACTCCCCGACCCCGTCGGTCTGCACCCCGTGTTCCACCCCGCGTTCGAAGAGGATCTGCATCCCCACGCAGATCCCGAGCACCGGCCGGCCACCCGCCAGCCGCCGGTCGATGATCCGCTGGCCGCGAACCGCCGACAGCCCGGCCATGCAGGCCTCGTAGGCGCCGACCCCGGGCACCACCAAACCCGATGCGTTCAAAGCCGTCTCGAAATCCGACGTGACCACGACGGACGCGCCGGTGCGGCGCAGCGCCCGCTCGGCCGACGCGAGATTGCCCGAACCGTAGTCCAGGACGGCGATGTCGGTCATGACGATCCCACCAGCCAGAGCAACCCACCGACGATGCACGCGGCGGAGAAGACGCCGAGCAGGACGGCCGCCGGTACCGAGTTCTTCCGCACCGCCACCACCCCGCCGATCAGGAACCCGCCGAGACCGATCAACAACACCGGCACGATCTGGCTCACAACACGCCCTTGGTCGAGGGGATCCCGCGCACCCGCGGATCCGGCTCGACCGCCTCGCGCAGGGCACGGGCGATCGCCTTGTACTGCGCCTCGCAGATGTGGTGCGGATCGCGCCCGTAGATGACGCGCACGTGCAGCGCGATCCGGGCGTGGAAGGCCAGCGAATCGAAGACGTGCCGGTTCAGCACCACCGGATAGTTGTTGCCGACGACGAACCCCGCGATGGCCTCGGGTTCACCGGTGTGCACGGAGAACGGCCGCCCCGAGACGTCGACCGCGGCGTGCGCCAACGTCTCGTCCATCGGGATGAAGGCATCGCCGAAGCGGCGGATCCCGGCCTTGTCGCCCAGTGCCTGACCGATCGCCTGCCCGAGGACGATCGCGGTGTCCTCGACCGTGTGGTGGGCATCGATGTCGACATCCCCGACCGACCGGACGACGAGATCGAAGCTGCCGTGCACCCCGAATGCGGTGAGCATGTGGTCGTAGAACCGCACGCCGGTGGAGATCTCGACCTGACCGGTGCCATCCAGATCGATGTCGACCAGCACCGACGACTCGCTGGTCGTCCGCTCGATCCGAGCCTGCCGAGTCACTGGTTCTCCCTCATCCGTTGCAGCTTCGTGCTCACGTCCAGCAGGACGTCGTTCTCGGCGTCGGTGCCGATGGTCGCCCGCAGATATCCGTCGATTCCCATGTCCCGCAACAGGACTCCGGAGTCGAGGTAATCCCGCCAGACCGCAGCCTGATCGTCGAACGTGCCGAAGAGCAGGAAGTTGGCGTCGGAATCGACGACGTCGAATCCGTTGTCGGTCAACGATTGGCCACCCGTACGGCGTTCGGCCACCAGATGCGCCACCGATCCCAGGGTGTCGTCGGCGTGCCGGAGCGCGGCGGAGGCGGCCGCCTGGGTGAGCGAGGACAGGTGATAGGGCAGCCGCACCAACAACAACGCATCGATCACCGCGGGCGCGGCGGCCAGATAGCCGAGCCTGCCACCGGCGAACGCGAAGGCCTTGGACATGGTGCGGACCACCACCAACTGCCCGGGGAACTGGCCGATCAACCCGATGGCACTGGGCCGATCGGAGAACTCCGCATAGGCCTCGTCGACCACCACGATCCCCGGCGCGGCCCGGACCAGGGTCTGGATGTCCTGCAGCGGAAGCGATCCGCCGGTGGGATTGTTCGGGCTGGTGATGAACAGCACGTCCGGGGCGTGCTGACGCGATCAGCGCGGCCGCCGCGTCGACGTCGACGCTGAAGTCGCTGCGCCGGGGACAGGAGATCCAGCTGGTCCTGGTGCCCGAGGCGATGATCGGGTGCATCGAGTACGAGGGTTCGAAACCGAGCGCGGAGCGTCCCGGCCCGGCGAACGCCTGCAGCAGTTGCAGCAGGATCTCGTTGGATCCGTTGGCAGCCCAGACGTTCGCGCTCGACAGTTCGATCCCGGTCGACTCCGACAGGTAGCCGGCCAACTGCTCCCGCAGGGCGACGGCATCCCGATCCGGATACCTGTTCAGCTCGACGGCCGCGGCCGCCACCGACGCGGCCAGGTCGGCCACCAGCGCATCCGATGGCGGATAAGGGTTCTCGTTGGTGTTGATCTTCACCGGCACGTCCAGCTGCGGCGCGCCGTAGGGGGATTTGCCGACCAGGTCATCCCGCAACGGCAGCTCGGCCAGGGTCACCTCGACGCCGATCATCGCCATGCCCCGATCATCGCAGCTCTCCGGAGCCGAACCGGGCGGCAACGGCCTCGCCGTGCGCGGGCAGGTCCTCGGCGGCGGACAACGCCAGCACGTGTGGTGCCACCGCCGCGAGGGCGTCGCGCGAGTAGTCGATCACCTGCATCTGGCGCAGGAAGGTCACCGCGGACAGGCCGGCGGAATACCGCGCCGAACCGCCGGTCGGCAGCACGTGGTTCGACCCCGCGCAGTAGTCGCCGAGCGAGACCGGCGAGAACGGGCCCGACGAACACCGCGCCGGCGTTGCTGATCCGGCCGGCAACCGTTGCCGCGTCCCGGGTCTGGATCTCCAGGTGCTCGGCCGCGTAGGCGTCGGCGACCTCGATCGCATCGTCCAGCGAAGCGACGAGTACCGCACCGGACTGTTTGCCGGACAGGGCTTCCCGCACCCGCTCGGAGTGCTTGGTGGTCGAGACCCGCTGCTGCAGCAGGGTATCGACTGCGTCGGCGAGCTCGGTCGGAGGTGGTGATCAGCACGGATGCCGCGAGCGGATCGTGCTCGGCCTGCGAGATCAGGTCCGCGGCAACATGTACCGGATCGGCCGACTCGTCGGCGATGACGGCGATCTCGGTGGGGCCGGCCTCGGAATCGATGGCCACCGTGCCGCGGAGCAACCGTTTGGCCGCTGTGACGTACACGTTGCCGGGCCCGGTGACGACGTCGACCGGCTCGATCACCGTGCCGTCCAGATCGACCGCGCCGAGCGCCAGCAGGGCGATCCCCTGGGCGCCGCCCGCGCTGTAGACCTCGTCGATGCCGAGCAGCGAACAGGCGGCCAGCACGTTGCGGTCGGGCCACCCGCCGTTGTCGCGCTGCGGCGGCGAGGTCACCGCGATCGCCCGCACCCCGGCCACCTGCGCCGGGACCACGTTCATCACCACGCTCGAGGGATACAACGCCAGACCACCCGGCACGTACAGCCCGACCCGGCGCACCGGGACCCAACGCTGGGTGACGGTGCCGCCGGGGGCGATCGTGGTGACCCGCCCGGTGGGCAGCTGCGCGGCGTGCCCCACCCTGGCCCTGGCGATCGATTCGATGAGCGCGGCCCGGACGGCCGGCGTCACCACGTCGGCGGCGGCGGCGATCACCTCGGCCGGCACCCGGAGGCGCTCCGGCCGGATGCCGTCGAAGCGCTCGGCGGCGTCCAGCACGGCGGCCGCGCCCCGGTCCCGGACGTCCTGGATCAGCGGCCCGACACTGGCGACCGCGCCGCCGATGTCCACAGCGGCACGCGGGAGCACGCCGCGCAGGCTGCCGAGGCCGGCACGCAGGTCGATCCGCTGCAACATGGTGCCAGCGTAAGGGCTCACTGGGACAGGTCGAGCCCGAGGTCGAGCGCCGGCGCAGAGTGGGTGAGGGCACCGACGGCCAGGTAGTCCACGCCGGTCGCCGCGATCTCGCAGGCCCGGTCCAGGGTCAGTCCGCCGGAGGCCTCCAGCAGCACGGTGCGGTCCGCAGACCGTGCACGGCGCACCGCCTCGATCGTGTCCGCGGTCGAGAAGTTGTCCAGCAGAACGAGTTCGGCGCCGGCCAGCACCGCTTCGTCGAACTGATCGAGGGTGTCGACCTCGACCTCCATCGGGATCCGCGCATCCCGGGCCCGGACGGCCGCGATCGCCGCGCCGACCGAACCGGCGGCCGCGACGTGGTTGTCCTTGATCAGTGCTGCGTCGCCCAGGCTCATCCGGTGATTCACCCCACCCCCGCACCGCACCGCGTACTTCTCCAGCGCCCGCAGGCCGGGCAGCGTCTTGCGGGTGTCGCGGATCCTGGCGCCGGTGCCGCCGACCGCGTCCACCCAGGCCCTGGTGAGCGTGGCGATCCCGGAGAGGTGGGTCAGCAGGTTCAGCGCGGTTCGTTCCGCGGTCAGGATGCCGGCCGTCGGGCCGGTGAGGCCGATCGCGGGTTCCCCCGGGACCAGGTCACCGCCGTCCTCGACGAGCAACCGGCAGGATCCGGCCGACCCCAGCACCATGTCGAAGACGGCCAAGGCCACCGGACCGCCGGCGAGCACACCGGCCTGCCGGGGGGTGATGTCGGCGCGGCTGAGCTGATCGCTCGGGACGGTGGACAGCGTGGTGACGTCCGGACCGTCACGCAGGTCCTCGGTGAGGGCGAGGTCGATCACCGAGGCGACCTGGTCGGGGGACAACCCGGCGGCGGCGATGGCCAGCCGGGTCGATTCGGTCAGGCCCATGCGACGGCGGGTCGGAGATCGGCCACGTCGGTCCGGATGACGCCGTCGACCTGGCGGACCAGCACCGACCGTTCCCAGGACGACGCCTTCTCCGGGTGATCGTTGCGGACATGGCACCCACGGGACTCGGCCCGCGCCTCGGCGGCGGCGAGCAGTGCGGACGCCGCGAGGGCCAGGTTGGCGGTCTCCACCGACCACCGATCGGCGGTCGCTGCCGGACGCGACGCCAGGCCGAGGACGCCGGCCTGGGCGGCCAGCAGCCCGACCAGGTCCCGTCCGATGCCGGCCGACCGGCTCATCGTCGCCTGAACTGCGGAGCGCCCGGCAGGATCGGCGCCGGGCACCGGGGTGAGGATCAGTTCGGCCGGTCGCACGGTGGCGTGCGCCAGTTCGACACCGACCGCCGCGGCGGCCCGCTCGCCCATCACCAGTCCCTCGAGCAGGGAGTTCGACGCGAGCCGGTTGGCCCCGTGCAGGCCGGTCCGGGCCACCTCGCCCACCGCGAACAATCCGGGGACCGTGGTGCGACCGTCCAGATCGGTGAGCACGCCGCCGCAGTGGTAGTGCGCCGCCGGGGCCACCGGGATCGGGTCGCGGCCCGGGTTGACGCCGGCCAGCGCGCAGGCCGCGGACACCGTCGGGAAGCGGCGGGCGAAGACCTCGGGCGCGATGCCGGTCGCATCCAGGAACACATGGTCGCCGATGCCGCCGGGTGACAGCGCCATCCGCCGGGACACCGCCAGCGACACCACGTCTCGCGGCGCCAGGTCGGCCAGCGGATGCACGCCGGGCATGATCCGGTCGCCCGCGCCGTCGATCAGCACCGCGCCTTCACCGCGGACCGCCTCGGTGACCAGCGGCCGGTGCCCGAGGTCGCCGGGGCCGGTCCAGAGCACGGTCGGGTGGAACTGCATGAACTCGGTGTCGGCCAGCGCCGCGCCGGCGCGCAGGGCCATCGCCAGTCCGTCGCCGGTGGCGACCCCCGGGTTGGTGGTGGCTGCGTACAGGTGCCCGGACCCGCCGGTGGCCAGCACGACGGCGCCGCTGCGGATCAGCCCGACGCGACCGTCCGGCCCGAGCACCGAGAGCCCGCGGGCCCGGCCGGTGCCGTCCAGGACGACGTCGAGCGCCTGGTGACCGGCCAACACGGACGGCAGCCCGGGCACGGCCAGCAACGCCCGCTCGATCTCGGCGCCGGTGGCGTCGCCGCCCGCATGGATGACGCGGTTGGCGGAATGACCACCCTCCCGGGTGCGCAGCAGACCGTCGGGTCCGGCGTCGAACAGCGCGCCCCGATCGATCAGCCGCTGCACGGCGGCCGGGCCCTCGGTGAGGATCAGCTCGACCGCGACGGGGTCGGCGAGACCGGCGCCGGCGACCAGGGTGTCGTCGATGTGGGTCTGGATCGAGTCGCCGGGGTCGCGCTCGTCACGAACGACGGCGACGCCGCCCTGCGCCCACTGGGTGCTGGCCTCCTCGGGACGGCCCTTGGTGATCAGCAGCACCGACAGTCCCGCGGACGCCGTGTTCAGCGCCGCGGTCAGCCCGGCCACCCCGGTCCCGACCACGACGACGTCGGCGGTCGCCTCCCAGGCCGGCAACAGGGTGCCGGCCGCGACGCTGAGCGAGGTCACTCTCCACCACCGCTCTGCCCGATGGCGATCATCCGCTCGACGGCGCCCCTGGCGCGCGCGGCGATGTCCGGATCGACGACCACCTCGTCGCGCATCTCCCGGAGCGAACGGCAGCAGCTTGTCCGGGGTGATCATCTTCATGTACTTGCAGGACGCCCGGTCGTTGACCGCCTTGAACTCGACACCCGGTGCGGCCTTGCGCAGTTGGTGGATCATGCCGATCTCGGTGGCCACCAGCACCTGCCGGGACTTGCTGATCCTGGCCGCGTCCACCATCTCGCCGGTCGACAGGATCTTCACCCGCTCCGCCGGCACTGCGCCGGCCGTGGCCAGGTACAGCGCGCTGGTCGCGCAGCCGCACTCGGGATGGATGTACAGGTCGGCGTCCGGGTTGGCCGCGGCCTGGGCCGTCAGTTGGCCGCCGTTGATCCCGGCGTGCACGTGGCACTCGCCGCCCCAGACCGAGATGTTGTCCCGGCCGAGTACCCGGCGCACGTGCGCACCGAGGAACTGGTCCGGGCCGAACAGCACCGGGGTGTCGGCCGGAATGGACCGGACCACCTCGACGGCATTGGAGGAGGTGCAGCAGATGTCGGTCTCCGCCTTGACCTCGGCGGTGGTGTTCACGTACGAGACCACCACGGCGCCGGGATTCTCCGCCTTCCAGGCGCGGAGCTGGTCCGCGGTCAGCGAATCGGCCAGCGAGCAGCCGGCCGCGGCGTCCGGGATCAAGCACCGTCTTGTCCGGGGACAGGATCTTCGCGGTCTCTGCCATGAAGTGCACGCCGCAGAAGACGATCGTCGACTGCGGGGCGGTGGCGGCGATCCGGCTCAGGGCGAGCGAATCACCGACGTGATGGGCGACGTCCTGGATCTCGGGCACCTGGTAGTTGTGCGCCAGGATGACCGCGTCGCGCTCGGCGGCGAGCGCGTGGACCTCGCTCGCCCACTCGGCGAAATTCAGCGACGAGTTCAGTGTCGGTGCGGTCATGGTGTCCTCCTGGCGTCCGCCCCGGTGCCGTGGTGGCGAGGGCGAGGTTTTCGACTTACAATCGATAACGTGCCCAATCGTATCAGGTCGTCACCTCCCGGTCATCTCCAGGACACTCACGTGGAGGTCCTGGTGGCCGTTTTCACAGTCCGGCCGGACGCGGTGGGACGGGTGTGCCTGCAGGTTCTGCTGTGGCAGCGGGCGCGCGAGCCGGCCGCCGGCAAGTGGGCGCTGCCAGGGGGTCTGGTGCTCACCGACGAGGACGTCGACGCCTCCGCGTCCCGCCAGCTCGCCGAGAAGGTCGACCTCGACCGGGTCGCCCACCTCGAGCAGATCGGCGTGTTCTCCGACCCCGACCGGGTGCCGGACGCCCGGGTGGTCGCCACCGGCTTCCTCGGGCTGGTGCCGCTGGGTGCGGACCCCCGGCTACCGGCGGACACCGCCTGGCATCCGGTGGATCAGCTACCGGAGACCGCGCTCGACCACGGGTTGATCGCCGACCGGGCGCACCGCCGGCTGCAGGCGAAGTTGTCGTACACGAACATCGGTTTCGCGCTGGCCCCCGCGACGTTCACCATCGCCGAGCTGCGCCGGGTCTACTCGACGGCGTTGGCCCACGACGTGGATCCGACCAACCTGCAGCGCATCCTGACCAGGCGCGGGATGCTCGAGCCGACCGGCACCACGGCGCTCCCCGGGCCGAGCGGAGGCCGACCGGCCGCGATGTACCGGTTCACCCTGCACGAGCTACGGGTGACCGACCCGTTCGCCGCGTTCCGGCCACCCGCCGACTGACTCGTCGACACCCGCACCATCGTCGCAACCGGACTGTGGTCGACATCAGCACTCTGATCTGCACCGGTACCCAGGTCCGGCCGGCCGTTCCAGGCAACCAGAAAGGTGTAGACCGCGGCGGCCATCGCGGGCTGCGCGAGGACGACCAGCAGGGTGCCGGTGGTCGGCGGCGCGATGACGATCGAATCCGCGGCAGTCGCGCCGACCGTCGCCGGGTCGGTGCCGGGGGCGAGCCACCACCCCACCACCCAGGCGATGATCCCGCCCAGCAGTGAGCCGCCGACCAGCGCCACGATCATCTGCCAGCCGCGGGCGGCGCGGAGTTGCCAGGCACCGACCGCCAGCAGGATCCCGATCACCATTCCGGACAGCGCGAACAGTGCGACGTCGACGAAGTGATACGTCGAGGTGGTGGGAAGTGCGCCGAAACGGCCGTCCGCCAACACCTTGTACGGGATTCCCGGTGCGGTGAACGCCCAGACGACCCCTTGAGCGATTCCCACCAGCACACAGACCGCCAGGACGGCCAGCACGCTGCGCCGGATGGTGCCAGCGCGGATCATGCCAGACAATCCGCACCCAGCAACGCCTTGAGATCTCCCATCAGCGCCGACGTCGGGGTGACGCGCAACCCGTCGTCGAGCTTCAACGTCGTGGCCTTGGCGCCGTTGAGCAGCTTGAGGTGCACGGCCGTCGTCCCCGGATGGGCTTGCAGGACGTCGCGCAGACGATCGACGACAGGTGGTGTGCAGCGGGCAGCCGCGATGCTGACCTGCACCGGACCCTTGTCGCCGGACACCGACAGATCCGGAATCACCACCGTCTGCGCATGCAGCGACAGCCTGTCCTCGGACCGCGCGACCCTGCCCTTGACCAGCACGATCGCGTCCTCGGCGAGCAGCAGGGCGCAATCCAGGTAGACCTTCGGGAAGAACGCGACCTCGACTCCCCCGGCCAGGTCCTCCAGCGTGGCCGACGCCCAGGGATCGCCCTTCTTGGTCAGCCGCCGTTGCAGCCCGGTGAGGATCCCGCCGACGGTGATCACCCCGCGGTCGGGGACGGTGCCGTCCAGGATGTCCGGGATCGAGGCGTCCGACAGTGACGACAGGATGTGCTCGACGCCGGACAACGGGTGCCCGGACACATAGAGCCCCAACATCTCCCGCTCGAAGCCGAGACGAAGCTTGGTGTCCCACTCGGTGTCCGGAACGCTGCCGCGGAACGAGTCGCCCTTCTCCTCGACGCTCATCTCGCCGAACAGGTCGAACTGGCCGATCGCCTCGGCCTTCTTCAGTCCGAGCACCTCGTCGATGGCCCTGGCGTGCTCCATCAGCAGACCCTTGCGGGGATGGTTCAGGGTGTCGAACGCGCCTGCCTTGATCAGCGACTCGACGACCTTCTTGTTGCAGGCGACCTGGTCGACCTTCTCCAGGAAGTCGTAGAAGTCGGTGTAGTCGCCCTTGTCCTTGCGACTGGCCACGATGGATGCCACCACCCCGGTGCCGACGTTGCGCACCGCGGACAGGCCGAACCGGATGTCGGTGCCGACCGGGGCGAAGTCCCGCACCGAGGTGTTCACGTCGGGGGCCATCACCTTGATCCCCATCGACCGGCATTCGGCCAGGTAGATGGCCATCTTGTCCTTGTCGTCGCCGACGCTGGTCAGCAGCGCGGCCATGTACTCGGCCGGGTAGTTCGCCTTCAGGTAGGCGGTCCAGTAGGACAGCATCCCGTAGGCCGCCGAGTGCGCCTTGTTGAACGCGTAGTCGGAGAACGGCAGCAGGATGTCCCAGAGCGTCTTGATCGCCGCCGCTGAATAACCCCGCTCCTTCATCCCGCCGGAGAACTTCTCGAACTGGGCGTCCAGTTCGGACTTCTTCTTCTTGCCCATCGCCCGCCGCAGCAGGTCGGCCTGGCCGAGCGAGTAGCCGGCGATGTGCTGCGCGATCGCCATCACCTGCTCCTGGTAGACGATGAGACCGTAGGTGTCACCGAGGATCTCGAGCAGCGCGGTTTCGAGCTCGGGGTGGATCGGGACCACCGGCTTGCGGTTGTTCTTGCGGTCCGCGTAGTCGTTGTGCGCGTTGGCGCCCATCGGTCCCGGCCGGTACAGCGCGATGACGGCCGAGATGTCCTCGAAGTTGTCCGGCTTCATCGATCGCAGCAACGCCCGCATCGGGCCGCCGTCCAGCTGGAACACCCCGAGCGTGTCGCCGCGGGCCAGCAGCTCGTAGGCCTTCGGGTCGTCGAGCGGAAGGTCTTCCAGCACAACGATTTCGCCGCGGTTGGCCAGCACGTTGGCCACCGCGTCGTCCAGGATGGTGAGGTTGCGCAACCCCAGGAAGTCCATCTTGATCAGCCCGAGCTTCTCGCAGGTCGGGTAGTCGAACTGGGTGATGATCGCGCCGTCCTGCTCCCGCTTCATGATCGGGATCAGGTCGAGCAGCGGGTCGGAGGACATGATCACGCCGGCGGCATGCACCCCCCATTGCCGCTTGAGACCCTCGAGCCCGACGGCCATCTCGACCACCCGCTTGACGTCCGGGTCGGTCTGGGCGAGAGTCCGGAACTCGCCGGCCTCGTTGTACCGCGGGTCGCTGGGCTCGAACATCTTGGCCAGCGACATGTCCTTGCCCATCACCGGCGGCGGCATCACCTTGGTGATCCGGTCGCCGACGGAGAACGGCATGCCCAGCACCCGGGCGGAGTCCTTGACGGCCTGCTTGGCCTTGATGGTGCCGTAGGTGACGATCTGCGCGACCCGGTCGTCGCCGTACTTCTCGGTGACGTACCGGATCACGTCGCCGCGCCGGCGTTCATCGAAGTCCACGTCGAAGTCGGGCATCGAGACCCGGTCGGGGTTGAGGAAACGCTCGAAGATCAGCCCGTGCTGCAACGGGTTCAGGTCGGTGATCCGCATGGCGTAGGCGACCATCGACCCGGCGCCGGAACCGCGGCCGGGTCCGACCCGGATGCCGTTGTCCTTGGCCCAGTTGATGAAGTCGGCGACCACCAGGAAGTAGCCGGGGAAGTTCATCTGGGTGATGACGCCGACCTCGAAGTCGGCCTGCTTCTGCACCTCGGGCGGGATGCCGTCGGGGAAACGGATGCCGAGCCCCCTGACCACCTCCTTGACGAACCAGGTCTGCTCGGTCTCCCCGTCCGGCACCGGGAACCGCGGCATGTACGACGCCGACTCGTCGAAGGTGACCGAGCATCGCTCGGCGATCAGCAGGGTGTTGTCGCAGGCCTCCCGCAGCTGGTACTTGCCGTCCCACAGGGCGCGCATCTCGGCGGGCGACTTGAGGTAGAAGTCGCGGGCGTCGAACTTGAACCGGTTCGGGTCGTCCATCGTCTTGCCGGACTGCACGCAGAGCAGCGCCTCGTGCGCGTCCGCGTCGGCCGCGTCGGTGTAGTGCAGGTCGTTGGTGGCCACCATCGGCAGTTGCAGGTCCCTGGCCAGCCGGAGCAGGCCGTCACGGACCTTGGTCTCGATGCCGAGGCCGTGGTCCATCAGCTCCAGGAAGTAGTTCTCCTTGCCGAAGATGTCCCGGAACTCCGCCGCGCTGGCCCTTGCCTTCTCGTAGTTGCCGATCCGCAGCCAGGTCTGCACCTCGCCGGACGGGCAGCCGGTGGTGGCGATCAGGCCTTCGGCGTACTCGGCGAGCAGCTCCCGGTCGGCCCGCGGCTTGTAGAAGAATCCCTCCAGCGACGCCCTGGACGCCATCCGGAACAGATTGTGCATGCCCGTCGTCGACTCCGACAGCAGGGTGATGTGGGTGTAGGAGCCAGAGCCCGAGACGTCATCCTCGCCACCATCGGCCCAACGCACCCTGGTCCGTTCGAACCGGGAGGTGTTGGGGGTGAGGTAGGCCTCCATGCCGATGATCGGGTTGACCCCGACCGCCCGCGCCTGCCGGTAGAAATCGTGCGCGCCGAACACGTTGCCGTGGTCGGTCATCGCCAGCGCAGGCATCCCCATCTCGGCGGTGCGCTCGAACAACTTGCCCAGCCGCGCCGCGCCGTCGAGCATCGAGTACTCGGTGTGCACGTGCAGATGGACGAAGGAGTCGGCGGCGGTGGGTGTCGTCATGGCAGCTCGTTTCTATCACTGAACACCGACTGTCCCCGGCGCGCCGCCGCCGGTGAGTTCTCCCGCCCTGGGGATCAGCCGTCGATCAGACGCGCACCACGCGGCAGTACACCTGGAGGTAGACCACGACGTCCTGCCGCTCGGGGGCGACCTGGGTGATCAGGGTCTGGATCTTGGCCTTCGCCGCCTGCAGCTCCGGCGCGCTCTCGCCGACGAGATGTTCGGCGAGCCGGTCGAGTTCGTGCTTCAGCGCTGCCTGCTGGGCCGCCGACCGGTTCAGGGCGGCCTCCACCGCGGCCACCCGCTGGTTCAGCGTGTCCGGGTCCATCGGAGAATGCTAGATCGCTGCTCGGCCACCGCAATTATGGGTGCCGCCCCGCCGCGCGCACATGCGGATCACGGCGGGCGTTCCACAGCCAGGCCAGGCTGTTGGCGATCGGCCGCAGGACCGCCTTGTCGTTCCAGTAGGCAACGTGCGACACCGGGGAGAGCCCGATCAGCATGGCGCCGACCGACACCGACCTGTCCTCGTCGACCGCTTGGTCGTAATGCTCGGACAGACCCTTCAACGGGAAGGCCAGCACGTCGTCGGCGTCGTAGAAGTTGATCCATTCCGCGGCCGCGGCGATCACCGGATCGGTGCTGGACTTGCCCGGGATCTGCACCGGCCGGCTGTAGTCACCGAACCGCTCCATCCACAGCGCGATCGGGCTGCCCAGCGTGTAGAAGGAGGTGAAGGTCTCCCCCCGCTCCAGCGGAGTGTCGCCGGCGCGACGCCCCTTGTGCAGGTCGTAGAAGTGGTCGGAGGCGATGACGCTGCCCAGGCTGTGCGCGACCACCACCAGGGGCGCGTCCGGCGCCTTGGCGGCCAGTCTCGCGAGCGCCTCGTCGATACACGCGTGCACCGCGTCGTAGACCACTCGGCTGTTCGGGCTGACCTGGTACGCCACGATGTCGCCGACGAAATTGCTCACCGCCCAGCGCAGCGTCGGCCAATGGATCTTCGGGATCCCGGGGACGTGCCGCACCAGACCGGACAGCGCGAGCGGGACCATGGCCAGACTCGAGCCGTTCGAAACCCGTTGGGTCAGGTTGTTCAACCCGTTGAACCAGCCGCCGACCCGGTCGGGAAACGCCGCGCGCATCAACCGGTCCTCACGCTCGGCCACAGCGGGAGCCCAGTACGCGGACTCGATGATCAGGTCGCCGTCGGCCGCGGGATCGTTGGTGGACTTGGCAAACTCCTTGCGCAGCGCCCGGATTGCCGACCTGGCGTAGTCGGGTTCGCGGATGCCGACGCCGTGCACGAACAGCACGGCCAGCTTGTCGGTCACGCTCTCAGAGAACCGGGAACAGGCGTCCGGTGCGCTCGCCCGCCTCGTAGACGTCGGTGGCCGGGCCGACGATCAGCGGGTCCGTCTCGCCGATCCGGTCGGTGTTCTTCCCGGTGTAGTTCAAGGTGTGCAGCACGTGCCGCAGCGCATTGATCCTGGCCCGCTTCTTGTCGTTGCTCTTCACCACGGTCCACGGCGCGTATTCGGTGTCGGTGTAGAAGAACATCGCCTCCTTCGCGTCACCGTAGGCATCCCACTTGTCCAGCGAGGCAAGGTCTGTCGGGCTCAGCTTCCAGCGTCGCACCGGATCGATCTGCCTGATCATGAACCGGGTCCGCTGTTCGGACTGGGTCACCGAGAACCACAGCTTGAACAGGTGGGTCCCGCTGCGCACCAGCATTCGCTCGAATTCCGGCGCCTGTCGCATGAACTCCAGGTACTCGGCCTCGGTGCAGAAACCCATGACCCGTTCGACGCCGGCCCGGTTGTACCAGGACCGGTCGAAGAGCACGATCTCCCCGGCCGAGGGCAGCTGCGAGACATAACGCTGGAAATACCACTGACCGCGTTCCCGGTCGGTCGGCTTCTCCAGGGCGACAACCCTTGCGCCACGCGGGTTCAGGTGTTCGGTGAACCGTTTGATGGTGCCGCCCTTGCCGGCCGCGTCCCGGCCCTCGAACACCAGCACCACCTTCTGCCCGGTGTCCTTGACCCAGGCCTGCAACTTGAGCAGCTCGATCTGCACGGCCCGTTTGGCGACCTCGTACTCGCGGCGGGTCATCCGCACGTCGTACGGGTAGTCCTCCTGCCAGGTGGTCACCGGCAGACCGTCCGGGCCGACCAGCACGGGGTCGTCGTGCACGTCGTTGTCGACGTCGAACCCGTCCGTCTCGTCGATCAGGCTCCAGCCCGTGAGCACGTCTCGGGTGTCTGCTTCGGGAGTCTTGGGCACACGCAGACTCTAGTCGCCCACGACGAAGTCGGCGGGCGCCATCAGCTCAGTCGCGCTTGCGGCTGTACCTCTTGCGGCCGATCAGGAATCCGGCGATCAACCCGCCGACGGCGGCGATGGTCAACGCGATCCACAGCGACATGGTCACCGTGGTGAAGATGAACGAGACCTCGGTCTGTGTCCGGTTCACCACGATGAACAGGATGACGAGCGCGGCGATGATCAGGCCGCCGATCGCCCGACCGCTGAGCCCTTTGCCCTTTTTCGGTTCCGCAGCGGGATCGATGTAGGTCATGGCATTTACCGCCTCACTGGCAACGATGTGGACCGGCTCATTCTCCGGGCCGAGCCAGCTCCAGTTGTGCTGCGACCAGTTCCAGGTCGCTCCGGTGATCAAATCATGCGCCCGGAACGAATCGTCCCATTCGAGACCGATGTCGGGCATGTTCAGGTGGAACCAGGTCGCCTCGTTCTGATGCGGGTTCAGGTTCGCGACCACGATGATGGTGTCGTCCCAGGTGTTCCCGGTCCCGTCGGTGACGGTCCTGGACTTCGAGAACACCATCACGTTGGAGTTCTCCGCGTTGTGGAACCGCAGGTTCCGCAGCCAGTGCAACGACGGATGCTCCGCGCGAATGCGGTTGATCAGCGTCAGGTACGGCGCAATCGACTGGCCGGCCTTGGGACCGTATTCCTCGTAGTCCTCCCAGTGCCGGTTCTTGAACTGGTACTTCTCGTTGTCGATCTGCTCCTGGCACCCCGGGCCGCGGAATGTTCTCCATCAGTTCGTAGCCGGCATAGATGCCGTAGGTGGGCACCAGGGTCGCGGCCAGCGCGGCTCGCAGCTTCCACGCCGCCCGCCCACCGTTCGTCATGTACGGGGTCAGGATGTCGTGCGTGGTGGGCCAGAAGCTGGGCCGCATGTAGGGCGCAGAGTCCCTGGCCAGTTCCTGGCAGTAGCTCTCCAGCTCCGACTTCTCGTTGCGCCAGGCGTAGTAGGTGTACGACTGCTGGAAACCGACCTTGCCCAGGCCGTGCATCATCGCCGGCCGGGTGAACGCCTCGGCCAGCCAGATCACCTCGGGATGGTCGAGCGCGACGTCACCGATCAGCCACTCCCAGAACTCGACGGGCTTGGTGTGCGGGTTGTCGACCCGGAAGATCTTGACCCCGTGGTCGATCCAGACCTGCACCACCCGGCGGACCTCGGCGTAGATGCCCTTCGGGTCGTTGTCGAAGTTCACCGGGTAGATGTCCTGGTATTTCTTCGGCGGGTTCTCGGCAAACGCAATGGTGCCGTCGTTGCGCGTGGTGAACCACTCCGGATTGCTGGTCACCCAGGGGTGATCGGGCGCGCACTGCAGGGCCAGATCCAGGGCCACCTCCAGACCGAGTTCGGTGGCCCGGGCCACGAAGGCGTCGAAATCGTCGAACGTGCCGAGCTCGGGGTGGATCGCATCGTGACCACCCTCGGCCGACCCGATCGCATACGGCGAGCCGGGATCGTGCTCGTCGGTGATCAGGGTGTTGTTGGGGCCCTTGCGGTTGATGGTGCCGATCGGGTGGATCGGTGTCAGGTAGATGACGTCGAAACCCATTCCCGCGACGGCCGGCAGCCGCTCGGCGGCGGTGGCGAAGGTGCCGGACTTCCACAGCCCGGTGGTCGGGTCGAGCTCACAGCCCTCCGACCGCGGGAAGAACTCGTACCAGGCGCCGTAGAGCGCCCGCTCCCGCTCGACCAACCACGGGTAGTCCGGGCTCGCCGTGACGAAGTCGCGCAGCGGCCGGGCCGCGAGCTCGGCCTCGACGGCGTGCGAAACACCTGCTCCCAACCGGTTTCCCGGCGAGTGCGAGCGATCACGGAGCTTGCCGATCGCGTCGGTCAGCACCGCGGCCTGCTCCGGTGTTCGTTCGACCGACGAAACCGCCCGCTCCAGCACCAGGGCGCCCTCTTCGAGCATCATCTCGGTGTCCACGTCGGCCGCGATCTTGATCGCCGCGTCGTGGTGCCAGGTGCCGTACGGGTCCGACCAGCCCTCCACCCGGAACGACCAGCGACCGGTGGTCGGCGCACTCACGGTGACCTGCCAGAAGTCCAACCCCGGGTTGGTGCAGGTCATCGGCAGGTAGCTGGTGGCGCCGGTCGGGTCGGTGAGCACCACGTTCGCGTTCACCGCGTCGTGCCCCTCCCGGTACACCGAGGCGGTGATGTCGAATTCCTCGCCCACCACCGACTTCGCCGGCCGGTTGCCGTTGTCCACGATCGGGAAGACGTCGGCCACCGGGATCCGGCCGAGCCCCCTGGCACCGGACGTCGGCGGCACGGTCTTCGGCGGTTCCGGGAGCTTCTTGGTGGCCGGTCGCCTGGCCGGCGCGCGCTTGGCGGCCGGCGCCTTGTCGGTGGTGGCAGTCGATGCTTTCGATGCTCGTGCCCTGGGTGTCTTCGGGGTCGCTTCAGTCACGCGGGGAACGCTACCCAAGCCACGCCAAAGCGCATCTCGGCGGGTCAGCCCTGGCGGGCCGCCCGGTACCGCCGGATCAGCTCGTTGGTCGAGCTGTCGTGCTGCAGGTCCGGGTCGTCGGTCGCCTGCAGCTCAGGGATCACCCGTTGCGCCAGTTGCTTGCCCAGTTCCACGCCCCACTGGTCGAACGATCCGATCGACCAGATGGCGCCCTGGGTGAACACGCTGTGTTCGTACAGGGCGACCAGCTGGCCCAGCACGTACGGCGTCAGCTTGTCGATCAGGAACGTCGAGGACGGGTGGTTGCCCTCGAACACCTTGAACGGCACCAGGTTCTCCGCGGTGCCCTCGGCACGCACCTGATCGGCGGTCTTGCCGAACGCCAGGGCCTCGCCCTGGGCGAAGACGTTGGAGGTCAGGTAGTCGTGATGGTCGCCGAGCGGGTTGAGCGAGTGCGCGAACGCGATGAAGTCCACCGGGATGGTCAGCGTGCCCTGGTGGATCAGCTGGTAGAACGAGTGCTGGCCGTTCGTGCCCGGCTCGCCCCAGTAGACCGGGCAGGTGCTGTAGTCGACCGGCTTGCCGTCGAGCGAGACCGACTTGCCGTTGGATTCCATGGTGAGCTGCTGCAGGTAGGCCGGGAACCGCAGCAGGTACTGGTCGTACGGCAGCACCGCCTGGGTCTGCGAGCCGAAAAAGCCGGTGTACCAGAAGGTCAGCAGGCCCATCAGCACCGGCAGGTTCTGCGCCAGCGGGGTCTTCAGGAAGTGCTGGTCGATGGCGTGCGAGCCGGCCAGCAGCTGCTCGAAGTTGTCCGGGCCGATCGCCAGCATCGTGGAAAGTCCGATCGCCGACTCCATCGAGTACCGGCCACCGACCCAGTTCCAGAAGCCGAACATGTTGTCGGTGTCGATGCCGAACTTGCTCACCGCGTCGGCGTTGGTGGAGACCGCGACGAAATGCTTTGCCACGGCGGCCTCGTCGCCCAGCGCCGCGAGTGACCAGTCGCGCGCGGAGCCGGCGTTGGTCATCGTCTCCAGCGTGGTGAACGTCTTGGACGAGACGATGAACAGGGTCTCCTCGGGGTCGAGATCGTGTGTCTTCTCGGCGAAGTCGGTGCCGTCGACGTTCGACACGAAGCGGAAGGTCAGGTTCCGGTCGCTGTAGCTCTTGAGCGCCTCGTAGGCCATCACCGGGCCGAGATCGCTGCCGCCGATGCCGATGTTGACGATGTTGCGGATCGGTTTTCCGGTGTGCCCCTTCCATTCCCCGGAGCGGATCCGGTCGGCGAACGCCCGCATCCGGCCCAGCACCTCGTGCACGTCCGGGACGACATCGGCGCCGTCGGTCTCGATCACCTCGCCGGCCGGTGCCCGCAGGGCGACGTGCAGCACGGCGCGGTCCTCGGTGATGTTGATGTGCTCGCCGCCGAACATGGCCGCCCGCAGGTCGGCCAGGCCGGACTGCTCGGCCAGCTCGACCAGCAGGCCGATCGTCTCGGCGGTCACCCGCTGCTTGGAATAGTCGAGGTAGATGCCCTCCGCCTCCAGGGTGAGCGCGGTCCCCCTGGTCGGGTCCCCGGCGAACAGGTCCTTGAGCTGCTGATCCTTGATGGCCGCGTAGTGCTGTTCAAGGGCCTGGTAGGCCGGGCGCTGACGAAGCGGGGTCGATGCGGAGAAAGTCATGCCGGAAAACCTAGCGTGCGAGCACCTCGAGCGCGTGTGCAAGGTCGGCCGGGTATTCACTGGTGAACTCGACCCAGCGGCCGTCGGCCGGATGGGCGAAGGCCAGCGACCGGGCGTGCAGCCACTGCCGGGTCAGGCCAAGCCGGGCCGCCAGGGTGGGATCGGCGCCGTAGGTCCGGTCCCCGACACACGGATGCCGCATGGCCGAGAAGTGCACCCGGATCTGATGGGTCCGGCCGGTCTCGAGATGGATCTGCAGCAGGCTGGCGGACGGAAAGGCCTCCAGGGTCTCGTAATGGGTGACGCTCTCCCGGCCGCCGGCCACCACGGCGAACTTCCAGTCCGACGACGGGTGCCGGCCGATCGGCGCGTCGATGGTGCCCGAGCTCGGGTCCGGATGCCCCTGCACCAACGCGTGATAGATCTTCTCGACCGTCCGGTCACGAAACGCGTCCTTGAGCACGGAATAGGCGCGCTCGCTGAGCGCCACCACCATCACCCCGGTGGTCCCGACATCCAGCCGGTGCACGATCCCCTGGCGTTCCTGCGCACCCGAGGTGCTGGTCCAGATACCGAGCCCGGCCAGCGCGCCGAGGACGGTCGGCCCGGTCCATCCCGGGCTCGGGTGGGCGGCAACCCCGACCGGCTTGTCCACCACCACGATGTCGGCGTCCCGGTAGAGGATCGTCAGGCCGTCGACCTGCTGCGCCTCCACCACCGATGGCCGCTCCGGCTCCGGAAGGGTGATCTCCAACCAGCTGTCCTCGACCAGCTTGGCCGAGCGCAGCACAGTCTGTCCGTCGACCAGTACCGCCCCGGAGTCCACCATGGTCGCCACCGTCGTCCGGCTCAGCCCGAGCAGTTTCGCCAGTCCGGCATCGACCCGCATCCCGGTCAGCCCACCCGGAACCGGCAGCCGCCGGACCTCAGGCACTGTCATCCTTGGCGTCCTTCTTCGGCTTGCGGGTGCTGGTGCCGTCGAAGTCGATGCCCAGCAGCGCGGTGACCACCAGGCTGATCCCGCCGATGGTGATCGCCGAGTCGGCCACGTTGAAGATCGGGAAGTACTCGGCGTTCGGTCCGAACACCGACACGAAGTCGACGACGTGACCCTGCAGGAATCCTGGCGAGCGGAAGATCCGGTCGATCAGATTCCCGATCGCGCCGCCCAGCACCAGACCGAGCGACACCGCCCATGGCGTCGAACGCAGCTTCGGGGCCATCCTGATGATCACGATGACCACGCCGATCGCCACCAGGGCCAGCAGCCAGGTCATGCCGGTGGCCATCGAGAAGGCAGCACCCGGATTACGGATCAGCGAGAAATAGACCAGGCCGCCGAGCAGACGGACCGACTCGCCGGGGGTCACCGTCGCCACAATGATGATCTTGGTGAGGAGGTCGAGGATGACGACGGTGGCCGCGATGACGGCCAGCAGCGCGACCCGCTTCGGCTTCTGTGGAACCGGCTCGGTGGTCGGCGCCGCGGCCTCTGGCTGCGGGGTTGCTGGTTCGTCGGGGCTGTCGGTCACCGGACAAGTCTCCCAAACGTCGGACCGTCCGCCGACCGCCCGCAGATTTCGATCGACCGGATCTCAGTCGATGGCTTCGCCGCGTTCGCCGAACCACATGGCCAGTGCCCCGCCGCGGCCGATCGCCCGCAACCGGCGCTCGGTGGCCGCTCTGACCCGCTCCGGGGCGACGATCAGCAGCTGATCACCGGACTGCAGGCGGACGTTGGGATTCACCGTCACCGGTTCGCCGTCCCGCAGCAGCAGCCCGATCGTCGACGGCGCGGGCAGCCGGAGCTGGGAGACGTAGACGCCGTGCATCTTGGAGTTCTCCGGGATCGTCACCTGCAGGACGTGCGCGTTCATCTCGTCCAGTGGCGCTGCCTCGACCTGCACCTCCTCGGCCTGCCCGGACTGGATGACCCCGAGCTTGCGGGCCACCCACGGCAACGTGGTGCCCTGCAGCAGGGTGTAGATGACGACCACCACGACGATGACGTCGAGCAGGAACAGCGCGTCGGGCACACCCGACATCAACGGGATCATCGCCAGCACGATCGGCACCGCACCGCGCAACCCGGACCAGGACAGGAACGCCTGTTCCCGCCACGGCATCCGGAATGGCAGCGCGGCGGCGATCACCGACATCGGACGCGCGACCAGCAGCACGATCAGCCCGATCACGATGCCCGGGAATCAGCGCTCCGGCAGCCGGCTCGGGTCCACGTACAACCCGAGCATGACGAACAGGCCGATCTGCGCGATCCAGCCAAGACCCTCGGCGAAGGAGAGGGTGGATGCGCGGTGCGGCAGCCGGGAGTTGCCCAGAATGACGGCGGCCACGTAGACCGCCAGGAAGCCGGAGGCGTGCGCGAACGCCCCGACCGCGTAGGCGCCGCCGATCAGCGCGATGGTCGCCAGTGGGTACAGCCCAGCCGCCGGGAGGGCCTCCCGGCGCAGCAGCCAGGCTCCGGCGAACCCGATGGCGGCGCCGATGATCGCCCCGGCGATCAATTCGTAGACCACCAGCAGCGGGTCGAACCAGGTGATCTCGGTGGTGCCGGCCAACAACAGTCACGGCGATCACCACCGGCGCGTCGTTCAGCCCGGACTCGAGTTCCAGGGCGGCGGACAACCGCGGTTTCACCCCGACCCCGCGGAGCACGGAGAACACCGCGGCCGCGTCGGTGCTGGACAGCACGGCCCCCCAGAGCAAGCGAGATCCGCCAGTCGAAGCCGAGCAGCAGGTGCACCCCGAGCCCGGCAACGGCGATCGAGACCACCACCGACACGGTGGCCAACGAGATGCCAAGGCCCAGTGCCGGACGGACGTTCTCCCACCTGGTGGTCAGACCGCCCTCGGCCAGGATGAAGACCAGCGCGACGAAGCCCAGTTGCTCGGTGAGCAGCGCGTTGGTCAGGTCGAGACCGAAGGCGTCGATGCCCAGCACCAGGCCGATGCCCAGGTACAGCAACAGCGACGGCATCCCGAACCGGCGGGAGAGCCGGACGGCGATCAGGGCGAGAAGCAGGACCAGCGAGGCAATACCGAAGGCACCCTCCGGCGTGGACAGGTCCACGCTCATCAGCGCCGCAACACCGGTGCCATACCCAGAGCGGTGAGCACCTCGATCGTCGCCTTCGAGCGGTTGAAGGTGTAGAAGTGCAGGCACGGTGCGCCCTGCGCGAGCAGCTGCTCGCTCATCCGCACGGCGTGGTCCATCCCGACCGCGCGGCCCGCATCCGGGTCGTCGGCGACGGCTTTCAGTTCGTCGGCCAGGTCGGCCGGGATCGGTTGGCCGGACAGTTCCTGGATCCGCATCAACCGTCCGTACGAGGTGACGGGCATGATGCCGGGCAGCAGCGGAACTGTCGACTCCGGCCGCGGCGAGCCGGTCGCGGAGCCGGAAGTAGTCGTCGGCGGAGAACAGCATCTGGGTGATCGCGTAATCGGCGCCGGCCCTGATCTTGGCCACCAGGAATCGGGTGTCCGATTCAACATCGACCGAGCGCGGGTGCTTGTCCGGGTAGGCGGCGACCCCGACCGAGAAATTGCCCAGCGAGCGGGCCAGCTTCACCAGGTCGCTGGTGTATTCCAGGCCCTGCGGATGCGCGACCCATTCGCCGTTCGGATCACCCGGCGGGTCTCCGCGCAGGGCCAGGATGTTGCCCACCCCGACGGCTGCGTACGAGCCGATCACCTGTCGCAGTTCGCTCACCGAGTGGCCGACGGCGGTCAGATGCGCGACCGGCATCAGGGTGGTCTCCTCGGCGATCCGCTGGGTCACCCGGATCGTCCGCTCGCGATGCGAACCGCCGGCCCCGTAGGTGACCGACACGAACGCCGGCCGCAGCGGTTCCAGCCGGCGGACGGCACGCCACAACACGTCCTCGTCCGCGTCGTTCCGCGGCGGCATGAACTCGACGGAGAAATGTGGACCGGGCGCGGCGAGACGGTCGCGGACGGTTGGCATCCACGGAGCCTATCGGGGCCCGATCACGACGAGGTGAACCGGTCTGACGCAAACTGTGCCGGTGGACCCCGGTAGATTGCAGGCCGTCATCAGCGCGGAACTGGCGCATCGGCGGTCCGAGGTGGTCGGGATCGACCCCCGGCTGGCCGCCTCGGTGGATCTGTTGATCGGTTTCGTCAACGAGGGTGGCAAGCGGCTGCGACCCGAGTTCCTGTGGTGCGGCTGGCTGGCCGCCGGCGGATCCGATGACGACCGTCCGAGACCGCTGCGATCTATCAGGTGGGTGCCGCCCTCGAGCTGATCCAGGCGTGCGCGCTGATCCACGACGACGTCATCGACCGATCGGACAGCCGCCGGGGCAGGCCGTCGACCCATCGCGCGGTGGCCAAGGAACACGCCGATGCCGGGCTGACCGGCGACGCCGAGCACTACGGGGTGTCCGCGGCCATCCTGCTCGGCGACCTGGCTCTTGCGTGGGCCGACGACCTGGTGGCAGAAGGAGCTCTCGCCCTGGACGCCCTGGATCGGGCGCTCCCGGTGTGGCGGGCGATGCGCACCGAGGTGCTGGCCGGACAGATGCTCGACCTGCTGGTGACCGCGTCGACCACCACCGATCCGGCGCAGCAGGAGGCGGATGCGTTGCGGATCAACCGTTACAAGACGGCGGCCTACACCGTCGAGCGGCCGTTGCAACTGGGTGCCGCCCTGGCCGGTGGCGCCGCATCGACCATCGCGGCGCTGCGCGTCCTACGGCACCGACGTCGGGATCGCCTTCCAGCTCCGGGACGACCTGCTCGGCGTCTACGGCGACCCGGCGGTGACCGGCAAACCGGCCGGCGACGATCTGGTGGAGGGCAAGCGGACCCTGCTGTTGGCCACCGCGCGCGCAGCGCTGACCGGTCAGCTGCTGGCGGAGTTGGATGCCGGGATCGGCACACCCGGCGCGGATGTCGACCGGCTCGCCGGAATCATCGCCGGTAGCGGCGCCCCGGACGCGATGGAGCAGCGGATCAGTCAGCTGGTCGCGTCCGGGTTGGCCGCGCTGGGCGGTTCCGATGACGCGCCGGTGATCGGCGACGGCGCCCTGGCGCGGCTGACCGAGCTCGCCCGACTGGCGACAGCACGCCGGTTCTAAGCAAGTTCAGAAGCCAGCGACCTGCGCGCGGCGGTGCACCTCGCGGCCGCGGTTCTCCCGCAGCGCCTGGATCGGGCTGCCGGGCAGGGAATCGTCCTCGGCGTACAACCAGTTGAGCATCTCGTCGTCGGTGTAGCCGGCGTCGCGCAGCAGGGTGATGGTGGCGGGCAGACCCTTGACCACCAGGCCGTTGTCGATGAACTCGGCGGGCACCCGCAGCACACCCTGCACCCGGACGGCGATGAGCTGCCGCTCCCGGATCAGCTGGTGCACCCTGGTCACCACCATGCCCAGCTGGGCGGCGATCTCGGGTACCGGGACGAACGTTGGCGTAGTCGACACGCAGCACAGCCTGCCATCCCCGATGGCGCTCAGCTGACGACCGCTCCACCCAGCACGACGCACCGCGGATCGCCGAGCGCACCGGTTGTCCGCCGCAGGTCACCACCCGACACGACGACGTCGGCGTCGAAACCCTGACGCAGCAGCCCTTTCCGATCGGCCAGACCGCAGGACGTCGCGGCCAGGGAGGTCGCGGCCGTCAGGGCGTCGGTGGTGCTGACGCCCGCGTCGATCAGGAAGGCGATCGCATTGGGCACAGAGCCGTGCGGGATCAGCGAGCCGATGCCGGAATCCGGCCCGGTGACCAACCGCACCCCGGCCCGATGCAGTCCGCCGAGCCAGTTCAGCCTGATCGCGTACATCTGTTCCGGAGTGATCCCCTGCCGCCGCAACATCTCCTGGATCGCGGGCGGAGCCTTCGACAGGTCCATGGTCGGCATCGGGATGAAGCCGCCCACGAAGATCCCCCTTTCGACCAGCGCCGTCAGCAGCTCTTCGGGCACCACAACACCTTTGGCGGTCAGGCAACTGCAGTGTTCGATCCCGTCGACCCCGGCCTGCACCGCGACCTCTACCGCCGCCAGGGCATGCGCGTGGGCGGTGACCGGAAGTCCGGCGGAATGCGCCCGGTCGACCAGGAACTGCAGGTCGTCCAAGGAGAATTGCGGCGCCAGCGCATCCGAACCGGGGGTGCCCATTCCGCCGCTGGCCATCACCTTGACGATGTCGACCCCGCGGTCGGCTCGCTGGTCGATGGCGGTGGCGATGTCGGCGCGCCCGGCCACCTCACCGCCCATGTAGTGGCAGTGCCCGGCCGGAATGGTGAGCGGCGGACCGGCGGCCAGGATGGTCGGTTCCTTCGCGGTCGATTGCCCGGAGCGCTGCCGGTCACGCCGCTCGAGCACGGCAAACCCACGGTCCCCCAGGTCGCGGACCGTCGTCACGCCGGCGGCCAGCTGACGTCGCAGCCCCTCGGTGATCACCGCGTCGAGTTCGGCCACCGAGTATCCGGCGATCCGGAGCAGCGCGTTCTCGTCGCTGTCGCAGACCAGGTGCGCGTGCGTGTCGATCAGCCCGGGGAGCACGGTGTCGTCCGGGTAGTCGAGCACCTGCGTGGCGTCCGGCAGGTCGGGCCACCCCGATTCGACGCCGTACACGCGGCCGTCGTCCAGCAGCACCGTGACCCGGCCGTCGGTGAATCGCTCGCCGTCGAACATCTGCCCCGCCCGGATCGCCAGCATGTCCTCTGGATACTCCGGACGAAACGGACAGTCAACGGAATTCGAGGAAGCCGGGGTCGCCGGTTCCGGCACCTAGAATCGCTCGTTGTGGACCCCTACGCCGGCCTGACGAGCGGCACCGTGCTCGAGGGCCGGTACCGGCTGGGCGGAATGATCGCCCGGGGCGGCATGTCCACCGTCTACCGCGGGGTGGACACCCGGCTCGATCGGCCGGTCGCGATCAAGGTGATGAGCCCGCAGTTCGTCTCCGACCCGGCGTTTCTGAGCCGCTTCGAGCGGGAGGCCCGGCTGGCGGCGTCCCTGGGGCATTCCGGCGTCGTCGCGGTGTACGACCAGGGCCGGGACGGCGATCTGGTCTTCCTGGTGATGGAACTGGTCGACGGCGGAACCCTGCGGGACCTGCTGCGCGAGTCGGGTCCGCTGTCGGTGCCGGTCACCATGTCGATCCTGGAGCCGTTGCTGGCGGCGCTCGGCGCCGCGCACGCGGCCGGGCTCGTGCATCGCGACGTCAAACCCGAGAACGTGCTGATCTCCTCGCAGGGCGCCGTGAAGATCGCCGACTTCGGGTTGGTCCGGGCGGTCAGTTCGCAGACCATGGCCACCGGCAACGTGATCCTCGGGACCGTCGCCTACCTCTCCCCCGAACAGGTCGCCACCGGCGCCGCCGACGCCCGGTCCGATGTCTACGCCGCCGGCGTCGTGGCGTACGAGATGCTCACCGGCGAAACACCTTTCAGCGGTGACACGCCGATGTCGGTGGCCTACCAGCATGTGCACTCCGATGTCCCGCGGCCGGCCGACCGGGCGTTGGGCACCCCGGACGCGCTCGACGATCTGATCTTCGCCGCCACCCGGCGGGATCCGGCGCAGCGACCGAGGGACGCCTCCGCCTTCCTGGCGGCGCTGGTCGGGATCCGCTCGCAACTGGGCATGCAGCGGGTGCAGGTGCCGGTGCCCCATCGGCAGCCGACCCCCACCGCGGCGCCCGCGCCGCCGGTCTACGCCCCGCCGGTCGCCGGCCCGCAGGTCGGCCCCGGCGACACCCGGATGCTCGCCGCCGGCGACGGCCCGGTCTCGGTGGCCGACCCACCCCACCCGACCCAGGCCCAGACCCACCCACCGGCGCCGAGCAGGTCACCCACCGTCGCCCTGCGCCAGCTCAAGCGTCGCCGCTGGTTGATCGCGATCCTGGTGGTGCTGCTGCTCGGGTTGGCCGCGGCCGCCGGTGGCTGGTGGCTGGGTGGCCGATGGGCGGCCACCCCGGCCGCCGTCGGTCTGTCCCAGGCGCAGGCCGAAACCCTGGTCCGGGACGCCGGATTGGTGCCGCGGGTGACCGTCGAGCACCACAACGAGATCGCGGCGGGGAGGGTGGCCCGGTCCGACCCGGCTGCCGGCACCGAACAGCTGCGCGGCTCGACGGTCGAGCTGCTGGTGTCCAGCGGCCGGCCGGAGGTGCCCGACATCGCTCCCGGCACCGACCGAACGGCCGCCACCGCCGCGCTGACCGCCGCCGACCTGACGGCCGTCATCGGGTCGACACCCGCCTTCGACGACGTGGTGCCGGCCGGCGCCGTGCTGCGCACCGACCCGGTCGCCGGGACCCCACTGCTGGTCAGCGCGCCCGTCACGCTGGTGCTGTCCGGCGGGCCGGCGCCGGTCAAGGTTCCCGACGTCACCGGCAAGTCGCCGGAGGACGCGGCGAACAAGCTGGTCGTCGACGGGTTCACGGTGGCCGAGGAGCAACGCGTCTTCGACACCTCCGTCGCGCCCGGCACGGTGCTGGGCACCACACCCGGAGTGGGGACGTCGGTGCCGCGCGGCACCGAGGTGGCGCTGCGGATTGCCGATGCGCTGCCCGTCCCCGACGTACGGGGCAAGCAGACCAAGGACGCCGTCAAGGACCTGGAAAAGGCCGGGTTCACCGTCACCGTCGGCGATCCGGCGTTCGACGCCGACATCGATGCCGGCGACATCCTGCGTACCGACCCCGGTCCAGGGGCATTGGTGGATCCGAACAATGCCAAGGTCTTCATCGTCCCGTCGAACGCCGTGCAGGTGCCGGATCTCGTTGATGACAGGGTCGATCAGGCCAGGAAGAAACTGGAGAAGCTGGGGCTGCAGCTCAGCGTGAGCGCCTTCTTCAGCGGTTCCGACGACTCGACGATCTGGGATCAGTCGCCGCGGGCCGGCGGCCGGGTCGCGCCGGGCGGAACGGTCTCCGCGTCGGCCTTCCCCTGAGGTTTTGTGCTGCTGCCGCGGTTGCAGGAAAAGGTGCCTGCCTGACCGTCCGTCAGCCGCTGCTGTATACCCCGATGGCCCCGGCCACCGCGGTACTCACCCCGGACGCGATGTCCTGCAACGTCTTCCGGGTCTCGGCGGGAGCCCAGTCACCCTGGGCCAGTTGCTTGGCCCTGGCCTTTTGCGACTTCCGATCATCGGTCGGCAGTGCCTTGTGCAGCACCCCGCCGGTCAGCAGCAACGAGACGAGCACGGCCTGCTCCGGATCAGGACGCGCCGAACCGTCGACGACCCGCTGCAGCTCTCGCTTCAGATTCGCGGCGGGTCGACCGTCCACCGTCGGCCACGAGGAGACGGGAAACATCCCGAGCGCCTTTCGCCGGGACTCCGAGACGATGCCGTCGGCGGCGAGCCGACGCAGGACGTCGAGCCGGGCGCCCTTGCTCACCAGCTGAACCGCCGCGTTCGGCGTGCGTCCCGGTTTGTCGAGCAGCCGTTGCAGCGCAGCGTCGAGCAGGGCGTCATCGGTGGGCGCCTTCGACCGGACGACCAACCGCCCGGCCTTCACCGGCTCGCCGGCGCCGGCGGCGGCCACCCGCTCCCGGAGCACCAGGTCGGCCAGGTAGGCGCCGCCGACCATCAGGTCGGGGAATCCGTAGCCGAGCAGCTTGCCGTTCTCCAACAACAGCAACAACATCAGCTTGTCAGCCAGCTGCAGGCGAACCGTTCTCATTCGCGCGCTCCTCTCCCTTGGGCACTCTCGGACGGCCCCGGCGGGGGATGGGCGCCGCATCGTGGGGCGCCCGGCCGGCCTCGGCCAGCGCCCGCCGCAGCAGCATCTCGACCTGGGCGTTGACACTGCGCAGGTCGTCGCGCGCCCATCTGGCCAGGGCGTCATGGACGGCCGGATCCAGCCGGAGCAGTACGGCGTGCCGCTCCGGTGTCGACCGCTTGTCGGACGATCGGTCGGTCACTGATCAGGTGTAGAGACTGCCGGTGTTGACGACCGGTGTCGCTCGCTGGTCCCCGCACAGCACCACCAGCAGGTTGGACACCATGGCGGCCTTTCGTTCGTCGTCGAGCACGACAACCCCCTTGTCCTCCAAGCGATCCAGCGCCATCTCGACCATGCCGACCGCGCCGTCGACGATGCGGGTGCGGGCCGCGACCACGGCGCCCGCCTGCTGCCGTTGCAGCATGACCTGGGCGATCTCCGGCGCGTAGGCCAGGTGGCTGATCCGGACCTCGATGATCTCCACGCCGGCGACGGCGATCCGCGCCGCGACCTCATGCGCCAACTCGTCGGAAACCACGTCCGTCGACCCGCGCAAAGACGTGCCGTGGTCGGTGTTGTCGTCGTAGGGGTGGGTGGTGGCGACGTGCCGCAGGGCGGCTTCCGATTGCACGGCCACGAAGTTGTCATAACTCTCGACGGCGAACGTCGCCTTGGCCGTGTCGGCCACCTGCCACACCACGATCGCGGCGATCTCCACCGGGTTGCCGTCGGCGTCGTTGACCTTGAGCGCGTTCGTCTCGAAGTTGCGCACCCGCACCGACACCCGGCGTCGGGTGCTCAACGGGACCACCCAGGTCAGTCCGGTGCGACGCACGGTGCCGATGTAGCGGCCGAAGAACTGCACGACGCGGGTCTCCCCCGGCGCGATCACCATCAACGGGGTTGCCACCAGGATCGCCAACACCACGCAGATCCCGCCGAGCGTGAAGGGCAGACCCATGCCCGCTTCATCCGCGACTGCGGCCTGCACCCCGAGCACGATCTGCCAGATTCCAACCCCCAGCAGTACCAGCGCGAACAGCAACGCCAGGAAGCCGCTGACCGCCCATGCGCGGGACTCGTTCACCTCCACCCGGGTGCCGTCGTGGCCGACCGGCCGGTTCACCAGAGGTTCTTGCTGAGGATCCAGGGTCACCCCGTCGGCGTCCCGTCCGACAATGCCGGTTTCGATCATGTTCGCCCTCCCGTCGCGAATGAGTGATAGCTAAGTGATATCACATTTCTCCGCGGGTCGGGCCGCCAATCCTCAGGCCAGCGCCTGGACCACCCTTGACGGTGAAGGACGACCCAGGTGGCCGGCCATCCAGCGGGAGGTGTCGACCAGCTTCTCGAGGTCGACGCCGGTCTCGATCCCCAGACCGGTGAGCATCCAGACCAGATCCTCGGTGGCCAAATTGCCGGTCGCGTTCTTGGCGAACGGGCAACCGCCGAGCCCACCGGCCGAGGCGTCGATCACGGTGATGCCGCCGCGGAGCGCCGACAGGGTGTTGGCCAGTGCCTGGCCGTAGGTGTCGTGGAAATGCATCGCGAGCCGGTCGGCGCCGATTCCGGCGGAGTCGAAGGCAGCCAGCAGTCCGGTCACCTGGCCGGCCGTGCCGACCCCGATGGTGTCGCCGAGAGACAGTTCGTAGCAACCCAGTTCCAGCAGTTCGGTGCCGACGTCCACGACCTGGCGCACCGGCACCGCGCCCTCCCAGGGATCCCCGAAGCACATCGACACATAGCCGCGCACCGTCAAGCCCGCGGCCACCGCGCCGGTGACCACCGGGCCGATCATCGCCATCGACTCGGCCAGGCTCCGGTTCAGGTTCTTCCTGGCGAACGTCTCGGTGGCGCTGGCGAACACCGCAACCTCACGGACGCCGTGCGCGAGCGCCCGTTCCAACCCCCGCTCGTTGGGAACCAGTACCGGATAACGGATCTCGCCGGCCAGATCGAGGCGGTCCAGCAGCTCCTCGGCATCGGCCAACTGCGGCACCCAGGACGGCCGGACCATGCTGGTGGCCTCGATGGTGCGCAGTCCGGCGGCCGCGAGACGGCCGATGAACTCCGCCTTCACCTCGACCGACACCGAGACGGCCTCGTTCTGCAGGCCGTCCCTGGCTCCGACCTCGTAGATCGTCACCCGCTCCGGCAGCCCGGGTTCCGTGGCGACCTGCGGTCCGAGGACTCCCACTGATGTTGCCTCCGTCGTGATTCCGGTGGCGGACAGGATCTGACCGGATCTGATCCTAGGGTCGGATTCGACACCACCACCCAGAGTAGGAGCGTGCACCGTGATCCACGAGGCAGAGGTCTTCCTGATGGCCGATCGGGCGGCAGTCGAGGTCTTCTCGACCATCGGTGATCAGCAGTGGGACACGGTGCTGCCACCGATCTTCGACATGCCCGGCGCGGACGTGGCGATTCCCTTGCGTCAGGCGATCAACCACTACGCGTACGACAACGCCTGGGTGCCGGCCATGTTGGCCGGCCGGACGATGGACGAGGTCGGCCGGCACAGGTTCGACGGCGACCTGCTGGGTGCGGACCCGGCCACCGCCGTCGCCCGGATCTCGGCCGAAGCCGCCGGGTCCGCCCGCGAAGTGACCGACCCCGGGGCAATCGTGCACTGCTCCTTCGGGGATGTGGCTGCGGCGGACTACTTCTGGCAGCTCAACATCGCCAGGGCCCTGTCGGCCCATGACGTTGGGGTGCACATCGGCTCGTCGTTCCGGCTCGGCGAGGAGCTGTCCAGGGCGATGTACGAGGGCACCGAGCCGACCTCCGACATGTGGCGATCGTTCGGGATCTACCGAGACCGCCTGCCGGTCACGGAGTCTGCGACCTGGCGGGAGCGCTACCTGGCGTTGACCGGCAGGCGCGCGGTCACCGGCAAGGCGCGGTTACCGGGCAGGCGGCGTACTCCGATTGACCCAGCTGGGATCGACGGCCCGCTCGCCGACCGCCGACAGCCCCTCGAGACGGGCGAGATCGTCTGCGGTCAGAACGATCTCAGCAGCACCCACGTTCTCCTCGAGGTAGCCCACCCGCTTGGTGCCCGGAATCGGCACCACGTCCGTGCCCCGGGCCAGCACCCAGGCCAGCGCCACCTGGCCTGGTGTCACCCCGTGAGCGGCGGCGACATCCCGGACCGTGTCGACCGTGGCCAGGTTCGCCGCGAAGGCGTCATCGGCGAATCTGGGCTGGGTGTGCCGCATGTCGCCGGCCGACAGGCTGTCGGTCGAGGTGATCGCACCGGTCAGAAAGCCCCGACCCAGTGGGCTGAACGGGACGAGACCGATGCCGAGCTCACGGCAGACCGGGACGATGTCCTTCTCGAGATCCCTGCTCCACAGGGACCATTCGCTCTGCAGCGCGGCGATCGGATGGACGGCGGCCGCCCGTCGGATGGTGTCGACGGACGCCTCGGAGAGGCCCAGGTAGCGGACCTTGCCCTGCTCGACCAGTTCCGCCATGGCGCCGACGGTGTCCTCGATCGGCACCGCCAGATCCGCGCGGTGCTGGTAGTACAGGTCGATGTGATCGATGCCGAGTCGACCGAGCGAGGCCTCCACCGCTGACCGGACGTACTCGGGCCGGCCGTCGACCACCGCGGGTTGACCGGCCTGTGGTCCGGAGACGATCCCGAACTTGGTCGCCAGGATCACCTCGTCACGGCGGGACCTGATGGCCGCGCCGACCGCAGCCTCACTGGCTCCGTAGGCGTCCGCGGTGTCCAGCAGCGTCACCCCGAGGTCGAGTGCCCGGTTGATCACCGCGTCGGCGTCGAACGCACCGGCATCGCCATAGGAGCCGCCGAAGCTCATGCAACCGAGACCGACGGCACCGACCTCGATCGGTCCGAGCATGCGGGTGGGGAGAGTCATCCCTCGAGCTTGCCAGCGATTCCCACTCGATACAGGCTGTTTCCCACGATGCGGGAGTACACCGGCGTCATGGACGATGGTCAGCCGGGTACGCACTGGCCTTCGCCTTCGACTTCGGGTTCGACAGGTTTGGATCGGGGATCGGGTCGGGTCGAGCTCTCAGCCCCGCAGCATTTCCGCCACCAGGAACGCCAGCTCCAGCGACTGCTGGGTGTTCAACCGCGGGTCGCAGGCGGTCTCGTAGCGACCGGCGAGGTCGGCGTCGGAGATTTCCTGCGCGCCGCCGAGGCATTCGGTGACGTCCTCACCGGTCAGCTCGACGTGGATGCCGCCCGGGTGGGTGCCCAGCTCGTGGTGCACCTCGAAGAAGCCCTGCACCTCGTCGACGATGCGGTCGAAATGCCGCGTCTTGTAGCCGGTGGACGACTCGTGGGTGTTGCCGTGCATGGGGTCGCACTGCCAGATCACCTGGTGCCCGGACGCCTGCACCTTCTCGATGATCGGCGGCAGCACGTCACGGACGTTGCCGTTGCCCATCCGGGAGATCAGCGTCAGCCGGCCGGGCTGGCCCCGCGGGTCGAGCAGCTCGACGTACTCCACCGCCTGCTCCGGCGTGGTGGTCGGGCCGATCTTCAGGCCGATCGGGTTGGACAGCAGCTGGGCGAACGCGATGTGCGCCCCGTCGAGCTGCCGGGTCCGCTCCCCCACCCAGAGGAAATGGCCGGAGAGGTCGTACAGCCGCGGCTCGTCGTGCCGGGTGTCCAACCGCAGCATGGCCCGCTCGTAATCGAGCAGCAACGCCTCGTGCGAGGCGAAGATGTCGACCTGGTGCAGGCTGTGCGAGTCGACGCCGCAGGCGGACATGAAGCGCATGGCCCGGTCGATCTCGCCGGCCACCCGCTCGTACCGCTCGCCCGCGCGGGAGGTGAGGACGAACTCCTGGTTCCACTCGTGGACCCGCGCGAGGTCGCCCATACCGGTGCTGGTGACCGCCCGGACCAGGTTCATCGCGGCCGAGGAGTTCGCGTAGGCGCGAACCATCCGGGAGGGGTCGGCGACCCGGGCTTCGGGGGTGGTGGCCAGCGAGTTGATGATGTCGCCGCGGTAGGACGGCAGTCCCAGCGAGTCCAGCGCCGACGAGCGGGGCTTGGCGTACTGCCCGGCGATCCGTGCCACCTTGACCACCGGCATCGACGCGCCGTAGGTCAGCACCACGGCCATCTGCAGCAGGGTGCGGATGTTGCCGCGGATGTGCGGCTCGGTGTTGTCGACGTAGGTCTCGGCACAATCGCCGCCCTGCAGCAGGAACGCCTCGCCGCGGGCCACGGCGGCCAACTGCTCGGAGAGGTTGTCGACCTCGCCCGGCACCGTCACCGGTGGCACCGCCTCGAGCACCGCCCGGATGGCGAGCACCTGCTCGGGATCCGGCCACTCCGGCTGCTGCGCAGCCGGCCGGGCGAGCGCGTCGTCCAACCTGGTCCGCAGGCTCGGCGGGAGCGGCGGCAGACTGGGCAAAATGTCGGCCGGTATGTCGATGGTCCAGTTCACGCGGGACAGCCTAGTCGGGGCGACGAAGGAGACCCGCCAGTCAGCACAGTCGGGGCGACGAAGGAGACCCGCCAGTCAGCACAGTCGGGGCGACGAAGGAGACCCGCCAGTCAGCACAGTCGGGGACGCGTCGAGGTCGGCCGGACTCGGCGCCTGGTTCATGAACCCGGCGCCTGCTATAGCCGGTGTCGAGTTCGCAATCCAGGCGCCGGGTGGCAACTCACCGCGCCGCCCGGGCGTCGATCACGTCCTGGGCGACCTGCCACCTGGCGTAGGCCAGGCGCGCGTCGGCCAGCGCATCGTGACGGTCGGTGCCCGGCCCGGGGATCGGCGGGCAACCGGCCGCCTCCCAGTGCTGCCTGATCTCCCGGGTCAACCTGGGGACGTCCCTGGGCAGGTCCGGCATGGTGCCCCAGAGCTGGGCCAGCACCACATGGTCGTAGGCCGCGAACCACGCCCAGAGTTCGATGGGCAACCGCGGGGCGCCGAGGAAGGCATAGAGCTCGTCCCGGATCGCCGACCTGGAACGCCAGGCCTTGTCGGCCGGCGAGGGCAACTTGTCCAGCACGTGGCGACGGACCCAGGGATTGGCCCGACCCGGGTCGAACTCGGTGGACACCGCGTAGAACTCGCGGCCGTCCTGGGCGATCACCCCGATCGAGATCAGCTCGATCGTCCGACCGTCCTCGATGAACTCGCAGTCGTAGAAGTACCGGGCGACGGGGCCGCTCGGTTGGGGGCGGACCAACGCGGACTCAGCCGGCCTTGGTGCCGGGAAGGCGGGTGACGGTGCCCGGGCCACGTCCGACCTGGGTGACCGGGGCGGCACCCGACGCCGCGGCCTCGGCTTCGGCCTTCACCTTGGCGGCGTACACGTCGACGTACTCCTGGTTGCCCAGTTCCATCAGCCGGTACATGATCTCGTCGGTCATCGACCGCTCGACGAACCTGTCACCGGCCATGCCCTCGTAACGGGAGAAGTCCAGCGGCCGGGCGATGATCATCGTGATGCGGTGCGGGCGCCAGATCTTGGACCCGATCGGGTTGACCTTGTCGGTGCCGATCATCACCAGCGGCACGACCGGGACGCCGGCCTCCAGCGCCATCCGTGCCACGCCGGTCTTGCCCTTGTAGAGCCGGCCGTCCGGTGACCGGGTGCCTTCCGGGTAGATGCCCAGTACGTGACCCTCGTTGAGCAGTCGGACACCCGTGTCCAGGGCGGCCCGCGCCGCACTGGCCCCGCTGCGATCGACCGGGACCTGCCCCATACCGCTGAAGAACGCCTTCTTGAGTCGGCCCTTCAGGCCCTTCTCGGTGAAGTACTCGCTCTTGGCCAGGTAGGTCACCCGCCGCTTGATGTGCAAGGGGGTGAAGAACGAGTCGGCCACCGAGATGTGGTTGCCGGCGAGGATCGCGCCGCCCTCGGCGGGAATGAACTCGGCACCGATGACCTTGCAGGGAAAGAACAGCCGAAGAAACGGTCCGAGGAGGACGTACTTCATCACTTTGTAGAGCACGCGGGAAGGCCCCTTAGCTCGCGGGTAACGATTTCCGATCACCGTACGCCGCCGGGCAACTCGGCGCCCCCGGCGCCACGCGTGCGACCATGGAGTGGCGCATGTCCGCAAGCTCAGGAGTTGAGATGACCCAGACCGGCCCTGACCAGGGGCTCACGGCGTTCAGCCAGGACGGCGGCGACGTCGGGGTGCTGTTGTGCCACGGGTTCCCCGGTGCGCCGGGTTCGATGCGGCCGTGGGCGGACCACCTGGTGGACGCCGGCTACACGGTTCGGCTCCCGCTGCTGCCCGGGCACGGCACCAGGTGGCAGGACGCCAACCGGACCACGTTCGACGACTGGCTCGGCGAGGTCACCGGGGCTTTGCAGGAACTCACCGCGCGCTGCCGGGCGGTGGTGATCTGCGGCCTGTCCATGGGCGGCACCCTCACGTTGCGGCTGGCCGAGCTGTACCCGGACGCAATGGCGGGCATCGTGCTGGTGAACCCGTCGGTGTTGACCCTGCGCAAGGACGCCAAATACCTGTTGCCGGTGCTGCGTTATGTGTTGCCGGCGTACCCCGGGATCATCGGTGACATTGCCAAGCCGGACGTCGTCGAGCCTGGCTACAAATACATCCCGGTCAAGGCCATGTACTCGCTGTCCCAGGCCTGGAAGCTGGTGCGTGCCGATCTGCCGAAGGTGACCGCGCCGATGCTGCTGATGCATTCGAAGGTCGATCACATCGTCGAACCGATCAACGCCCAAGTGGTCCGGGACGAGGTCTCGTCGACAAGCGTCACCGACGTCGTGCTGGAACACAGCTACCACGTCGCGACGCTGGACAACGACGCCGAGTTGATCTTCACCTCGTCCGTCGAGTTCATCGAGAAGGTCACAGCGAGCGTGCCGTGACCGGAGCAAACGGAGAAGACGAAGTCGCCCCCCACAGCGAGGACGAGCGCCCGGCGGGCCGCCCCCAGTCGTCGTCTGCACCGCAACTCGACGCCTCGTCGCCCGCCCCCGGTCAGTCGCCGGATGGTGACGGCCCGTCGCAGTCCCAAGACTCGCTCCCCCCGGAAGGCGATGCGGCGCAAGTGGGACCCGGTCAGCCGGTGTCCGGCCGCGATCAGTCGGCATTCGATCCCGATGCCTCGGGTCCGCGCCCCGGCCAGCCGACGCCGGCTGCCGTGGGCTGGCGCAGCGAGGCCACCGACGCGGACATCGACGCCGCATTCGCCGCCATCGTGTCGGGCATCGTGTCCAGTCCGGATCTGCCGGCCGGCGCCGAACGGCATCCGTCTGCCGGGCGGCCGCTCCCGGACACCAGTGACGACCGAGCCCGGCGACGCGAACTGCGGCGACTGGAACGGGCCGCGGAGGTGGCGGCGTTCGCCGCCCACGAAGCTGAGATCGAGGCCGAAAGAGCGGCCGATGAAGCGCATTTCGAGCCACCGGAGCCGCCCCCGCTGCCTCGCCCGAAGGGTAGGACCATCGGCGCGCTGTTGATGTTGTTGGGTGGCCTTGTGTTGTTGGTCCGACCCGGCCTGCTCGCGGTCGGGTTCGACCTGACCATGGTGATCTCGGTGATCCTGATTCTGGGCGGCGCGGTGCTGCTGCTGACCGGGATCTGGAAGCGGCGCAACAGCTCCGACGCCGACGGGTGGGACGACGGAGCAGTCGTCTGATCGTCGGCCTCGATTCAACTCTCGGCCGGGTCTGGCGATACCGGCGGCGACGCGCGACCTGACCTCAGGTCGGCTCGCTCAGCCCGAAGGCTGAGCCGACGCCGCAGCTGCCAGCAGCGCGGCGCCCAGGATGCCGGCCCGATCGCCGAACCTCGCGAGTTCGACCCTCGGCACAGGTCGGTGGCCGGCACCGGTGATCTGCGCCGCGAACTCCGAAACCGCAAGGGGCAGGAACATTCCCGCCGCACTGGCCACACCACCGCCGATGACGATGACCTCCGGATCGAGCACATCGGTCACCAGTGCCAGCCCGACGGCCAGCCAGTGGCCGAGGTCGTCCATGGCGGCGAGCGCCGCCGGATCCCCCTCGGTGGCCGCGATCGCGACCATCGTGCCGGTGATCGCACCGGGGTCGTTGCCGCTGAGCTGACGAAGTACCGGCGCATCACCGGCGGTCATCTTCTCCCGCGCCGTCTCGGCCAGGGCCGTGCCCGAGCAGTACCGCTCCCAGCAGCCGTTCTTGCCGCACGGGCATGGTCGACCGTTCGGTACGACCGTCAGGTGCCCCAACTCCGGCGCGACACCGTGTGCGCCACGGTAGATCTCGCCGTCGATGATGAGTCCGGCGCCGATCCCGGTGCCGAGGGCGATCAGCAGGGCGATCGGCGCGCCGGCCGATGCGCCGCGTTGGTATTCCGCCCAGGCGGCCGAGTTGACGTCATGATCCATCACCACCGGGAGCTGCACCCGCGCGGAAATCCGCTGCGGCACATCGGCATCCCGCCAGGCGAGGTGGGGTGCGAACATCACCCGGCGGCGGTCGGCGCTGACGAACCCGGCGACGGCCAGGCCAACCGCCGAGACCTCATGAGTGGCAGCGAGTTTGGTGATCAGGTTGACGAGGATGTCCTCGGTCTCGCGCTCGGTGTGGGGTGTGGTGTCGCGCAGCGACGCGCGGATCTCGCCTTCGGCGTCGATGACGGCAGCACGCACCGACGTCCCACCGATATCGATCCCGATGGTTGCCGCGTCGTTCATGAGATGTCGATGTGCTCGAGCCCGCCGCGACGGACGGGTTGCTGACCGGGCGCCGACTCGCCGGAACTCTTGGTGTCGGTGCCCGCGGCGGCCGTTGCCTCCGGTGGATCCGGGACCAGCGAACGTAACGTGCGGATGATCATCAGTGCTCCGTCCACGAGCTTTGCTGTTGCTTCTGGCCGTTCTCCCCGTAACAAAGCCATGAAACGGCACAATGGGCAAGCAGTGCAGGAGGCGCCCGGAACGGAACCACATTCCGGGCATCTGCCGTTCGCCGAACCCACGCTCGCCGCGCTGAAACTGCCGGCGGTACCGCCTGTGCCGGACGCACCGATCCCGGCGATGGGGATTCCCGACGTGTCGTTCCCGGGCGTGTCGTCCGGGGACGCGTCAGTTCCGGCGGCGTTCTCGGGTGTTGCAGTGCTCGCCGATTCGGCGGTCGTTGTGGGAGTCAGGTCGCCCGGAGGCCTCGATGCAGTACCTCCGCTTGCGTCATCCACTTGGGATTTCGCAGTCGTCGACGGTCCGGTGCCACCTGCTGCAGACTGCCCTGCCGCGGCCTGTCCTGTTGCCGACTGTTCCGCTGCAGACGCACCACCCGACGTCGACGCGGCCGACGTGCCCTCCGCAGCCTCGGCGCCGGCCTCGGTCGAGCGCTTCATCGCCACCAATCGCTCGGCGACGACATCGAGCAGTAAGGCGGCCTCCATCGCGAGCGGACCCACTACTGGGCCATGCGGCCGCTCGGGTGGCGGTTGGGTCACCCCGCACCCACCAGGGTCGCCGCACTCAGACCGGCCGGCCACAGGGCGGGATCGGCCGCGAAATCGATCATCAACCGGCCCTGTTCGAAGCTTGCGCCCTCGGTGCTGCACCGCTGCAGGATCGATGGCAGGGCAATGCGCCGACGGACGTCGCCCACGGTGACCACCAGATCGGCGCCGGATCTCGACAGGGCGATGTCCCCGCGGTCGGCGAAGGGCAAGGGCAGTGCGAGCCGGTACCACCCGTCCGAACCGGTGACCTCGATACCGAAGGGTGCTTCGCTGCCGGCCAGCGGGTCGACCGCCGCGAACATGTCCACCGCCATTTCCGACAAGCGTTGAATCCCAATCGGTTCTACCGGCGTCTGGAGCACTCGACGGATCGGCAGGCCCTGGAAGGATTCCTCCACCTGGGTCATCGCCTCCCGTTGTCCTTCTCGCTGCCGCCGCAGGAACTCGCCGCCGACATTCGGGGGAAGCAGCCGGTTGACCGTGACGGCCTCGACCCGGAAGCCGTGCAGGGAAAGGGCTGTGAACAACCGCCGGGCTTCGGCCACCACCATTCGTTCCGGCGTGAGGACCAGCCGGACGCCGGTGATCGCCGGATCGGCCAGTAGGGCACGCGCCGCCATCAACTCGGCCAACAGCTCACCGAGGGCGTCGCGGACCGTCGCGTTGGGCGCCGAACCGGGCAGGCCGGTCAGCGACGCCGCGATACTGCGCAGGACGCGTTGCGGTGCGCCGAGCAACCGCTGGGCATAGAAGCCGATCGTCTCCGGCAGGGCCAGCAGCCGGAGGGTCTCCCCCGTCGGTGCACAGTCCACGATGATGGCGTCGAAGTCGCCGGACTCGGCGAGCCGGCGGAGCTCGAGGAGGGCCACGATCTCCTCGGCGCCTGGCAGCACGGTGAGCTCCTCCGCCTGCACTTCGGCCATGCCGCGAGCGGCCAGTACTCCGACCAGGTACCCACGGATGTGCGACCAGCTCTGTTCGAAGCGGCCGCGGGTGTCGACCTGGGCGGCCCACAGGTTGGGCACGCCGGGTACCTCGGTGGGATCGCCGTCGACGGCAACGCCCAGCACATCGGCAATGGAATGGGCCGGATCGGTCGAGACCAGCAGGGTCCGCGCACCGCCTATCGCGCAGGCAATTGCGGTGGCCGCCGAAATGGTCGTCTTCCCGACCCCGCCCTTGCCGGTGTGGAGGGCGATCTTCATCCGGCCTCGACCCTTTTACGGAGCTCTTTCAGCGCGGTGTCCAGGATGACCCGCTCGGCCTTGCGGCGCAGGACGCCGATCATGGGCACGGTCAGATCAACGGCCAGGGTGTAGGTCACCTCGGTGCCCTTTGGCGTGGATTTGAGCACGTAGGAGCCCTGCTGGGCCTTTTGCAGTTGACCTGAGACCAACGTCCAGGACACCGACATGCCGTCGTCGGCCCAGTCGTAGGCGAGCTCGTAATTGTCCTTGAGCAGACCGGCGTCCATGCTGAACGCCACCTGCTGGGCGGGGGCACCGTCCTCACCCGGAACGGTGACTTTGGCGCTCTTGAGCGAGCCGGTCCATTCCGGGTACGCATCGAAATCGGCGATCACTTCCATGATCGCTGCGGGGTCGGCAGCCATGGTGAGCGACTGCGATGAGGGAGTGGCCATGGATGGAAGGCTACCCAGGTCAAGGGACGATGGCTGCCCATTCCCCCGGGCGGGACCGCGTGCGTCGTGACACACGTCTCGCCGTCTGTTCGCGAGGGCAACGTTGCCATCATTTGATCGCCGCGGAAATGTCGGGCGGGCCGTCTACGGAACCACATTCCTTGCTGGCCACATTCGCTCCCGGCACGTCGTATCTCGCGCCGTCGGATCCTGTCCGGCGATCCCGCCCGCTTGATCCCGGCCGTCCATGTTTGCTGCCGAGGCACTCTCTCCTCTCTCGCCGTCGCTCTGTCATGCAGCCCTGCCCTCTCCATCACGGTGCACTCTCCCTGCTCCAGCCCGGCACTTGGTCGGGCTGCTGACCCGACGGTATCCACGTTCGACGAGAAGTCCTGCGTCCTCGAACGATCTCCACCCTTGCATGTTAGCAGACAGATTGCTATAGTTCGAACACTTGTTCTAGTCACGGTCGGGCAGGGAGGAAAAGGTGGGCGGCGACACAGGCGACACAGGCGAAGCAGGCGCGGACGACGCCCGCGACGTCGAGAGTGGCGACCCGCATCGCCCCGGTCCCGATCCGGCGATCCCGGCGATCCCGGCGAACGGAACACCGAGGTGGGTGGTTCCGTTTCTGGCGATGACCCAACTGCCCACCCCCGCCCCAATTGGTCCGCTCTCGCAGGGGGCAGCGATCCAGCGGAATCGTTGGCCGCACTTGCCGGAGTCGATCCGGCAGGACTGACCGGGCCGGAGCTGGTGGATGCGGTCGTCGCCAGCGAGAAGGCCATGTCCATGCTCGCAGCCATCCAGATGCGGTTGCTCAGCGCGTTCGCCAAGCCCTTCGTCGCCGGTGATCCTCTGCGATTGGCAGCTCGCCTCGCTCGGAAGAACTGCATCACCGGAGACGAAGACCCGAACAACGTCGAGATGTTCGTCCCCGAGGCTGCGGCATCGCTCGCTGCGGCCGAAGTTGCTGCGGCGCTGCGAATCTCACCGGTGACCGCCGGGATCAGGGTGCGAGAGGCGGAGACGATGACCACCGATCTCGCCCCGACGCTGAACCTCCTGCACAACGGAACTCTGGACCGAGGCAAGGCCAGGATCATTGCCGAACACTGTGCGCCGTTGACTCCGGACCACAAGGCGATGTTGCAGGATCTCGTTCTTCCGCACGGAGGAACGTCCACCTCGAGTGAGCTCAGGGAGCTCGCCGCGCAGGCCGTCATCGTGATCGACCCCGATGGCGCGGACGAACGACACAAGGCCGCCGCCGCCCGTCGGGATATCGCCCTGTCGGCGCTGCCGGACGCGATGGCGACCCTTCGCGCCTTCCTGCCGGCGGATGGAGCCGTCAAGATCTTCCAGGTCAGCGACCTGCTCGCGACCGGGACCGCGGGCACTCCCGGTGACACCAGAGGAATCGGTGCCCGCCGGATCGATGCGCTCGTCGACATCGCCGACCAGTTGCTGACGCATGGCTACCTCGACCTGGGCAACTATCTGGGCCGGCCGCTTCCCGACCACGGTCTGCACGACCCAGCGCCACGTCCCGACCACGGTCCGCAGGACCCAGCGCCACGTCCCGGCCGAGCCGAGGACGCTCCGGCAGGTGACAGCGATCCGAACCTGACCGTCGACACCGCCGCGACTTCGAGACTTCGGGCCTGCCGACGACAGCACCGATCATGAGAACACCGGAGATACCGATCCAGAACAGGGCAACGAAAATGATCAGCATCCGGATCGGCATGCCCGCGATTCCGGGCAACTCGAGGCAACGGTCGGAACGGAATCCGAACTGAGCAATGAATTGGTCGGTCAACCGCTGGCGGAGCCGCCGACCGATGCCGGGCAGCTCAACCAGCGGCCGATCAGTGCCGGTCGGTACGACCAGCAACCGGTCGACACCGCGGAGGACGAGAAGCCTGAGGCTTCTCCTGTGGCCCGCGTCTCCCCTCCTGTGGCCGGCGTCTGGCGACGTGAGTCCAACGAGATCGCCGCGCCAGCTTGCAACTGCGGCACCCGAGAACTCGGGCGCGATCAGGTTGGTCACGTTTTCCGGAGACAGGGCCGCGCACCTCATCTCTCGGTCACGATTGGCCTGGACACGCTTGCCGGACTCGACAATCTTCCCGGGCTGCTGGCCGGCTTCGGCGCCATTCCTGCCGGCATGGCGCGGAGCATTGCGATCTCGGCGTCCACCGTGACCGCGTTGATCATCGACCCGGGGACCGGACGAGCTGTCGATGCCGGGTCGTTGACCTATCGACCCCGGCAGGAGCTGCGGGACCAGGTCGCGGCGCTGCTGAATTACTGCCAGTTCCCGAGCTGCCGCCAACCGGCCTGGCGATGCGATGTCGATCATCGGACGGCGTTCGATCACCAGAATGCAGCCGCCGGCGGACCGACAAGTCGACACAATGCCGGCCCTTTGTGTCGACGCCATCACCTCTTCAAGCACCATTCCGAATGGCGAATACGGCTTGACCCGGATCGCGTCACCGTGCACTGGGCGAGCCCGACCGGCCACCACTACTCCAGTGGTTCCCGCCAAGCCGCACCGCCGGGGATCTGGGTCACATCGCCCGGAACGCTGCTCGCCGAGCGACTCGACAATGTCACTTCAACCCTCACCGCCACCGCCACCGGCACCGGCACCGGCGATGCGAGTGATTCTGCGAGCAGGGTGGAGGACCTCCTGGCCGCGCTGCTCCTACGACATCAACTCGACTGCACGCCGATGGAATATGTTCCGGTGCCAGGATTCTGGGAGTCCGTCGCGTCCGACCCGGCGAACGGTCCGACCGAGCCAATGCCATCCGACTTCGACGCTGAGTCGAGAGACTCGGACGCCGGTGTTGGCCAGTCAGCCCCGAAACCCGATGAAGTCGAAGAGACCGAGGGAGACGGAACCGAGGGAGACGGAGAGGCAGTGTCCAAGAAAGAGCCGCCTCCTCCGTTCTGACTTCCGAGGCAGTGACATAGGCGCCCGAGTGCAGTGACGGAACCGTAAGCACTGACCGCAGCTGGTATTCGAAGTTCCGGATACAACTCGAGATGCCCGCTCATTGACGCACTCCGTGTCACATGCGCCCAGTGCACAGACAGAACCTTGAGCACTTACCGCAGCTCGTACTCGAACGGTTCCGGGTAGCGCTGAAAATGACCGACGTTGACGCACTCGGTGTGTCCTCGGCGGATCCGCTGACTGATCGGCTGGTGCACATGACCGAACACCGCGAGACGTGGGCGATGTTCGTCGATCGCCTCGACCAACCCGGGCCCGTACATCTCGAGGCGGCCCGGCACCACGTCATACCTGAGTTGGGCTATCCCGGGCGGTACATGGGAACAGAGCACATCGACGGCACCGACGGCCTTGACGGCCGCCGCGAAGTCCTCCGCCGAACGGATCAGCGGCTTCCACACCTGGTCATGACGACGGAACGGCACGCCCGGCCTGGACGACCCGCCTGCGACGAAACCCACTGTTCTACCGGCGATCTCGACGGATTGCGCATCCAGGTACGGCAGCTCCTCCCCGGCCACCTCGTTCCAGACACTGGCCACGTCGACATTGCCGAGCGTCAGCAGGGCGTCCGGCCCGACTGCCGCGACGACGGCTCGGTACCGATCGGCCACCACCTCGGTCAGTGTGCCCAGCGGGTCGGGCGTGGAGTCCCACAGCTCACGGTTGTAGGCGCGCAGGCCCGGGAAGTCACCGGCCAAGCGCAGCGCGATGAACGGACGGACCCGCTCTGCCCCGAAGATCCGGCCGATGATCCCGCCGGACGGGTCGTAGTAGTCGACGTAGTCGAGGAGATCGCCGAGAACGACAAGCTGATCCACCCGTCGGGCGACATCAGCAAGGCCGGCGATGTTGCCGTGGATGTCCGAGACGAACGAGAGACGCACCGGCTCACGGTAGGCGGTGCGGGCCGACGGCTCTCGACGGGGCTCGGCTCTCCATCAGGTCCTGATCGACGGGTAGGCGCTCAATCCGGACGGTCCGGGACAGCGACCCCAAAGGTCCTGCACATCCGCCGTAACTCCGCGCATCCCACGCGGATGGCGCAGTCGACTTCAGACAGACGCGGGCCTTTCGTCGTCGAGGCAGCAGGCACACAGACAAGCTGCGGCAGGCGCGGCAGGCGCAAAGACAAGACCGGCGTGGTTCCCACCCACAAGGGGGCGGGCACCACGCCGGTCCGGGAAAGCGGTTTGGTCAGCGGTTGACGGAGTGACCGGTCGGGTTCGGGCCGGCCGCGGCCAGCGGAACGACCTTGATCGGCACGCCGGGCATCGAGGCGTGCAGCACCTTGCCGTCACCGACATACATGCCGACGTGGCTGACCGGCGAGTAATAGGTGACCAGGTCGCCGACCTGCAGCTGGTCGAGCGGAACCTCGGGCAGTCCGGCCTGGGCCGCACTGTTCCGCGGGATCGTCACACCGGCCTGCGCCCACGCCCACATCATCAGGCTGGAGCAGTCGAAGGTATCCGGACCCTCGGCCGCCCAGACGTAGGGCAACCCCTGCCGGCTCAATGCGGCGGCGACGGCGATACCGGCGGTCACGCTGGGGGCGTGCTGAGCGGCCCAGGCGGAGAACTCCGGCCCGGTGTCCAGCGGCGCTGCGTCGGACGCCAAGCCGGCGCGGTCACGCTGCGCGGCCTGCTCGTCCTGCCGGGCAACCGATGCCGAATCCATGTTCGAGGACTCGGCGCTGGCCACCGCTGCGGTGACATCGGCAGCTGACAACTGAGCGAACGCGATCTGATAGCTGTGGATCTCGGCATCGAGCTGGGCCTTGCCGGTGTCCAGCGCTGCGCGGGCAGCCTCGGCATCGGCACTGGCCTGATCCGCGGCCTGCTTGGCCTGCTCCGCCTGGTTCTCGGCGACCTGTGCGGCCGCTCTCGCGTCGTCGGCGACCTTGCGGGCGGCGAGCGCCCCGCTCAGGGTGTTCTGCTGATCGGTCGCCACCCGGCCGAGCGATGTCGCCTGGTCCAGGTAGTCCTCGGGCGAGGCCGCTGTCAGCAGCACCGACAGCTCACTGAGCCGGGCGCCGCGGAAGCTGGCATTGGCGAAGGAGTCCACCTTGCGCTGGTATTCGGCGACGACAGCGTCGGCATCCGTCACCTTCAACTGCTCTGCGGCGGTGTGGTCGGCGGCGGCGGTCACTGCGGCGGCGGCAGTGGCTGCCGCGTCGTGAGCAGCGGTGACCGCTGCTTCCGCGGTGAGGACCTGCTCGTTGTACGACTCGGCGCGGCGAGCCGCATCGATCCATGCCTGCTTGGCCTCGTCGGCGCTGGCCGGCGCGGGAGCGGCGGCAGGCGCTGCGGCTGCTGCGGCAGCCACGGCCGCGTCGGCGGCGGGATCGGCAGCTGCCGGCATCGCGGCGGCAATGGTCAGCAGTGCGGCGGACAGTGCAATGACACCGGCCATCCGGAACGCCCGGGCCCGCGGTGGGCGGCGGCGCGCAGGGGCACTCACCGCGCCCTCGGCGCCGATCCGGGTGCCAGAGGGCAGGAGGTACCTACTGTTGTGCGTCGTCACGGGAAATGCGGCCCTTCTTCCTTGCCGCCTACCGAGTTAGCTGACGGATTCGGGCCAGGAAGTAGCCCTACCCCAGCCGCGCGGCGCAGGAGAGCGCCACTCGGACAGGGGATTCACCCCAAAGTAACCGGGTCCCCGGTTCAATGCGTACGCATCGACAGATTCATGCGTGTACATCGATTCGGCGGTGACCATGGGGGCGCCCGTTTGGCGATCCGCAATCCAAGGTCACGATAAGATTACGAGCCGGATACGGTTCGTTGCAATCCTCTCGGGCATGACGGACCTCTCACATCGGGCACGACAACGTTGACTGAGCACAAATCGTCGACCGTCTGTGAGTGACATCACTCGTCCGGATGAGAGGCCCATCACTCTCCCGGAGGCGTCATCCGGACAATAGCTCGGCGAGTCGCTCGGCAGATCGGTCCCAATTCCACGTTCGGCGCACCCAATCCCGTCCGTTTGCTCCCCACTGGGTCGCCCGTGTCCGGTCATCCAGCAGGTCGGTGACCGCGCACGCGACTGCCCCTACATCACGGCCGTCCACCACGGTGCCGGTATGACCCGATTGAACGGTCTCCGGGGCGCCGCCGGAGCGCCCGGCGATCACCGGCAGACCGCTGGCCGCCGCCTCGAGGAAGACGATCCCCAAACCCTCGACGTCCAGGCCGGAACCGCGGGTGCGGCACGGCATCGCGAAGACGTCTCCGGCGGCGTAATGCGCGGGGAGCTCCGACCAGGGGATTCTGCCGGCGAACAGCACCTGTTGCCGCAAACCCAGCGAATCGACCATGGTGCGCAGCCGCGGCCCGTCCGGGCCGTCACCGACGATCAGCACCTTGGCCTGCGGAACCCGCTCGACGATCTGCGGAACAGCCCTGATCAGACTGTCCTGGCCCTTCCTGCTGACCAGGCGCGACACCGACAGGACGACCGGTGAGTCGGCCAAGCCGTACTTCGCCCTGACCAGCCTTCTCGCGGCCGCATCCGGACGGAAGGTGTCGACGCGCACTCCGGGCGGCAGGTATTCGAGTGCAGCGTCCGGTCCGAGGGCGCTCGAGATCCGCCGCCTCGCGTACTGCGAGACGAAGGTGATGACGTCATTGGTGCGGCCGATCCGGCGCAGGGCGCGCCGGGCGCCCGGCAGCATCGACCAGCCGACCTCGTGACCGTGCGTGCTGGCGACCGTCCGGGTGACCCCCTCGACCCGCAGCGCGGGAGTGAGCAGGCTCAACGGCGCTGCCGCGCCGTACCAGACCGCACGAATATCATGCTCCCGCACCAGTTCTGCTGCGCGTCGGCGCACCGAGGGACCTGGCAGCATCAACGAGCCGGGATGCCGGTAGATCGGGAACGGCTGTGTCGCATCAAAAGCCGCGTCGCCGTTCCATGACGGCGCATACACGACCAGTTCGTCGGCGGGCAGCCGCTCGGCCAGAGACTGGACGTAGGACTGGATCCCACCCGCCCGCGGCGGAAAGTCGTTGGTGACCAGCAAGGTACGCCGCACGACTGGGTTTCCGACCCTTCTGCAGGTGGTGCCGGCCCGAAAGGCCAGATCGCCGGTGCGTTACCGACCCGAAGGGATCGGACGCACCGGCGATCTGTTCGGCTTGCGCCGAGCCTAGCTGTGATTGCGGGTCATACGGGGGCTCAGCCCACGCGGTGACCGCTGGCGTTCGGGCCGCCACCGCTGACGCTGGTGACGTAGACCGGGCGTGACTCGGTCGAGGCGTGGACGATCTGGCCGTTGCCGATGTACATCGCGACGTGGCTGACCGGCGAGTAATAGGTCACCAGGTCGCCGGGCTGCAGTTCGCTCAGCGGAACGGACGGCAGACCGGCCTGGCCACCGGACGTCCGCGGGATGCTGACGCCGGCCTGTCCCCAGGCCCACGACGTCAGACCGGAGCAGTCGAACGAGTTGGGGCCGGCAGCGCCGTAGACGTAAGCCGATCCGACCTTGGACAGCGCAGCCGCGACGGCAGCAGAAGCGGCCGAGCTCCCGGCCGGCGCAGAAGGGGCCTCCTGCTGCGCGGGAGCGGAGGACTCGGACGACTGCTCTTCACTGGCGGCAGCGGCCGGGGCGGCGGCGTCGGCGGCGATCGGTGTGCGATTCTCCGAGCGGTTGGCGGCAACCTGAGCCGGTGCGGCGGCGGCAGCGGCGGCGTTGGCGGCCTCTGCAGCTGCTTCGGCGGCGGCCTCGGCAGCCTGACGCTCCTGCTCGGACAGCGAGTCAAACAGTTCCTTGTACCGCGCGGCCTCGGCGTCCAACGCAGACTTGCGCGCGGTGACATCGGCGGCTGCGGCCTGCGCGCTGGCAGCGGCGGCGTCGGCGTCGGTCTTCGCCTGCTCGGCGGCGGCCTTGGCGGCGTCCGCGTCGGCCTGGGCAGCTGCGGCGGTGTTCTTGGCCGCGAGCGCGGCATCGAGCGTCTGCTGGGTATCGGCGGCGACCCGGTCGAGCGAGCTGACCTGATCGAGGAAGTCCTCTGCCGAATCAGCGGTCAGCATCACCGACATCTGGCTCAGCCGGGCGCCACGGAAACTGGCGTTGGCGAACGCGTCGACCTTGCCGCGGTAGCTGGCTGCGGCCGCGTCGGCCTCGGTGGCCTGCTGCTCGGCGGCGCTGGCGGCAGCGGTGGCTGCGGTGACCTGCTCGGCGGCGGATGCGGCAGCAGCGGTGGCGGCCGATTCCGACTCCTGCGCGACCAGCACCTCTTCGTTGAGGGCACCCGCGCGGTGGGAGCTGTCGAGCCAGGCCTGCTGGGCCTCGTCGGAGGTTGCGGGATTGTCCGGGTCGGCCATCGCCGATCCGCTCCACGCAAGGCTGAGGCTCAAAGCCACGGCGGCACCGACGACGACACTCCGGGTGCGCCAGCGGGTGCTCCGCGGCGCGGTCGTGCGCAGGCCAAATTCAGTGGTCGCCAAGGCAGGCGTACCTTCCTCCTCGCCGCCTACCGGGTTAGCTGACGGATTCGGGCCAGGAAGTAGCCCTACCCCCGCCGATGTGCTGCGCGCAGCACGTCTGGCAGGGGATTCACCCCACACAACAAACCTGGTTCCCCGGTTCGACCGGATGTGTTGACCACTCCGAGCCGATTCGGCGGTGACCTCGCGGACCACCCGATTGGTGGACTCGATCCAAGGTCTCGGTCAGGTTACGAGACGGACACGCCTGAGTCCAGCCGACATGTGAAAGTTCTTGGAACTGCCTCGGTCAACGTTGTCGGCACCGCATCGGCATACCTGCTGACCAGGCACTATGCGGCAGCCGAGAGCCAAGATCACCAACGGTGACTGAAACGAGATAGGCATCACACTGCGTGTCGGGCAACCCGAGCTTCACTCGACTGCACAGTCAGCACACAGGTGTCGGGCACCTACTGCGACGGGACGATCAAGGCCACACAGGCACAATTCAGGCCAATCGCTGGCACTTTCGGGCCGCAGCTCGCGGAATCTCGGACCGCGGCTCACGCAGTATCGGGCCACGGCTCGCGGAATCTCCGGGCCCGACTCGAGCATTTCTGACCACGGCTCGCGGATCAGGCCAACGGCTCGCGCAATTCACCAACCGCTGGCGATCGGCGGCTACTGAGCTCGTTTGGTACTGCGCTAGCCCACTGCCCGCCTCCGATCGCTCATCGATGGCACCAACCGCAGCGGTGGAACCAGCCCGGAATCGGCCAGCACCCCCAGCGCCGCCCGCTCGGTCTCGTCCCACTCGACACCGTCGGGCGTGCATCCCAGCAACACGGTGACGACGCAGCCACCGCAGGCCGGTCCCTTGACAGCGCAGTGATCGCAATCGATGTGCATGATCGGCGGTTCCTCTCGGTCGTTCCAGCCAGTCCTGATCCCCGCCGCGAACGCTAGAACCAGGTACCGACAGTCACGCTTCAGCCGCCCAGCACCGCCAACAACGCCGCCGACGCCGCCGTCCTTGCACCGTCTGCGGCCGCCCGGTCGACGACCTCCCGATCCGAGCTGACGACGATGAGCGCGCGACCGATCGGCTCGGCCCGCACCAGGTCCCGGATGACCTCGTCGGCGATCACGCCCGGCGGCGAGAAGAGCACCCGGATACCACGTCCGGCCGGCCGGGCGGCGGCAACGGCCGCGCCGTCGAATACCACGGTCATCTCCGCTGACGTGCGGGCTGCGAATGCTGCCAGGGTCCGCACCAGTCGATCTCGTTGCTCGGAGAGCGACAGCTCGGGGTAACCGGTCTTGGTGACGTTGTACCCGTCGACGATCACGTGCACCCCGGGGATCGCCGCCCACGCGGCCAGCCGTGACGGGTCCGATGTCCGGGCAGCATCGCCCGACCGCTGAGGCAGTCCGGCGGCGACGACGTCACCCGGCAACGGTCCGCCGCCCACCAGGTCCCATTCCCGGCGCAACCCGGAGGCGGCGCCTTCCAGCGCACCGAGCAACAGTTCGAGCCGACGGTCCGAGCCGGCCCGGCGATCTCCCGCCGACTCGCGAAGCCGCTGCACATTCTGTGCCGCCGCGTCCGCCCTGGCCTCCGCAGCGGCCATTCGTTCGCGCCACACATCGATTTCGCCGACTGCCCGGTCCCGCTCGGCGCTCACCCTGGCAAGTTCGGATTCGGTAGTCGCCCGCTCCGTGTCGATGCGTTGCTGCAGTTCCCGGATCCGAATGCCCTGTTCACGAAGTCGTCGTTTCAACTCCGATACCTGCTCGGACGGGCCAGGTTCCACCGCCTGGGCCGTGGCCCTGCTCAGGTCTGCCTGCGCTCGCTCCAGCTTGTTGGTGAGGGCACGGACCTGCTTTTCCAGTTGCTCCACTCTTGCCCGGTCGTCGGATCGTCGGGACGCCGTCGCCGCTGCGGCCAGCAGGTCGTCCTGATCGGGGAGCCGGAGCAGTACCGCCCGGGCGGCGGCGCCGATCGGATCTTCACCGGCCGTGTCGTTCGCGACGGTCGCGTCGGAGGTTGATGGCGTGGATCGCCCGGCGACGAACGATCGAAATGCCGGATCGCTCTGCAGTGCCGCAATCAGTGCCCCCGCAGCGAGTTTGGCTCGCTTGGCCGGAGCGAAGCGGGCGAACCGACTGAGCGTCGAGGGAATCTCGGTCGGGGTCGCCGCACCCAACGCCTGCGATGCCCACTCGACGAGACGTTGCCGAACCGCGTCCGGGAGGTCGCCCAGTGGTCGCAGATCCGCGGGATCGCCGACGGTGCTCATCTCCGATCCCTCCTGCCTCTCGGTGTTTCATTCCATCTCACTGCGGTGCTCATCGTCGATCCGGCGCGTCGAACACCGGGGCTGTCGTACCTACGTTCTACGGTCACGACCATGCCACTGTTCACCCGCGATCGTCCCCCCGGTGGGTACCCACACACTGGGCTCGAACGCGGTGGCCTCGAACCCAGTGGTTTCGGACCCAGTGGTTTCGGACCCAGTGGTTTCAGGCACGGTGGCCTCGTCCAGGGTGGGTTCGACCGACTGATCGCGGACGAACCCATCGTGCGTCCGGGCATCTGCACCCAGCGCAGTTTCGACGAACTCGGTGAGCCGCTTCGCGAAGTCACTTTCGTGGTGGTCGATCTCGAGACAACCGGCGGCTCATCGCTGACCGAGGCGATCACCGAAGTCGGCGCCGTGAAGGTCCGCGGCGGCGAAGTGCTCGGTGAATTCGCCACTCTGGTCGATCCGGGTCGGTCCATCCCGCCGCAGATCACCATTCTCACCGGCATCACCGACTCGATGGTCTACGACGCACCACGGATCGACGCGGTGATACCGCCCTTCCTGGAGTTCATCCGCGGCTGTGTGCTGGTCGCACACAACGCCCCGTTCGATGTCGGATTCCTCAAGGCCGCCTGCGCCCGGCTCGGGCTGCCGTGGCCGGGTCCCGCTGTGGTGGACACCGTTCGGCTGGCCCGCAAGGTGCTGACCCGGGACGAGGCACCCAGCGTCCGACTGTCCGCGCTCGCTCCCCTGCTCGGCGCGACGGTGGCGCCGGACCATCGAGCGCTGACCGACGCCAGGGCCACCGTCGACGTCCTGCACGCGTTGTTCGAGCGGCTCGGATCGCTGGGGGTGCACAGTCTTTCGGAGTTGCAGGACGCGAGCCGGGACGTCTCGCCGGAACGACGACGCAAGCGCCGGTTGGCAGATCACCTGCCGGCGGCGCCGGGGGTGTACCTGTTCCGCGGGCCGAATGACGAGGTGCTCTACGTCGGCACCTCGGGCAATCTGCACCAGCGGGTGCGCTCCTATTTCTCTGCCGCCGAGACCCGCGACCGGATCAAACACATGGTGGCGCTGGCACAACGAGTCGATCACGTGGAATGCGCGCATGCGCTGGAGGCGCACATCCGCGAGCAGCGGTTGATCGCGGTCCATCAGCCGCCGTACAACAGGCGGTCACGGCGACCGGGAAAGATCTCCTGGGTCACCCTGACCGACGAAGCCTTTCCGCGGCTCAGCATCGTGAGAACCATGCCCGATCGTCCCGAGGTCTGCCTCGGCCCGTTTCCGTCGAGGCAGGCCGCCCAGACCGCGGTCGAGGCGCTCCAGGACGCGGTGCCGATCCGACGTTGCACGAGCCGGATCCGGCGCATCGATCCGGACGGAAGTCCTTGCGCCCTGGCCGAACTCGGTCGATGCGGGGCGGCCTGCGCCGGTCTGGAGGACGAGCTGTCGTACTCCGGGCATGTGCATCGGATCAGGCAGCTCATCGACGGCGATTCCGACGAGATCCTGACGGTTCTTCGGGAACGCCTGACGACGCTGTCGCGATCCGGTCGCTTCGACCAGGCGGCGCTGATCCGCGACCGACTCTCCGGCCTGGCAGCGGCAGTCGACCGGCGGCAGCGACTGGGGGCGTTGGCCGGCATCGGCGAGATCGTCGCGGCCCGACCCGACGACCTCGGCGGGTGGGACCTGACTGTCATCCGATTCGGACGCTTCGCTGCCGCCGGCCGGGCACGCCGCGGTGTCGATCCCATGCCGGTGGTCGAGCTGTTGGTGTCGTCTGCCGAAACGGTTCTCCCCCGGCCCGGCCCGCTGCCGGGGGCGTCGGCCGAGGAGACGACAACGTTGTTGCGGTGGGTCGAACGTCCGGGCTCGAGGCTCGTGCGGACGACGGCTGCCTGGTTCAGCCCGGCCTCCGGCGCCGGACGATGGCGCTCGTTCATGAAGGCCGCGGACATGGCCCGCGGCACCCGCTCGGCGCTGACCTTGGGTGGGTGATGCCGTTGGACGGACGCAGCCGCCGGGCGGGCGGATCAGCAGCGGACGATCAGCCTTGGGTGGATCAGCAGTGGGTGGATCAGCAGCGGGCGGATCAGCAGCGGGCGGATGAGCAGGGCGGGCGAATCCACACCGGAAGATCATCAGCGGACTGACCAGCAGGAGAAGCTGCGGGATAGCATCGCTTCCCTGGTAGTTGCCCCGAAAGTTGCGGGTCCCGACAGCTGTAGGAAGGTCGCTCGACATGGTGACGGCAATCGTGCTCATCGACGTGGAGTCCGACCGGATCCCGGAAGCCGCGCAGGAGATCGCCGACCTCCCCGGTGTCGATCAGGTCTATTCCTGTGCCGGCGATGTCGATCTGGTGGCGATCACCCGGGTCGCCGATCACGAGGCGATCGCCGAACTGGTGCCCGGGCACATCTCCAAGGTGCCGGGCGTGCTGCGGACGGTCACCCACATCGCCTTCCGGGAGTACTCCCAGCGCGACGAGGACGACGCCTTCTCGATCGGCATGCAGTCCTGAGAACACCGAATCTGCCGCCCGATGAACGCAGGGCAGGCAGGCGCGCGCAAGCTGACGGGCTGGACATGTGACCGCAGCGACCAGTGGAGTCGGCCAAATACGTCTGCGACTCACGAATATGTCTGCGACTCAGAGCTCGGTGACAGCCCGGCCTCAGCGCGCCGCTGACAGCCGCTGACCGGCGGCGACCCAGCGCTCGAGGACGTCCGCGGCCGCGCCGGAATCCAAGGCTGCGCCAGCCCTTTCGATCCCGGTCCGCAGGTCGGCCAGCACATCACCGGTCAGCCCGGCATGCGCGGCGAGGCCCGCCCCCGCATTGAGCACCACGGCGTCCCGGACAGCACCGGTGCGTCCGGCGAACAGCTCCCGCGCAACGGCAACGTTCTCGGCGACGTCGCCGCCGCGCAGATCTTCGGCAGCGGCCCGCGCGATACCGAGCTGCTCGGGTCGACGGTCAGTTCGCGCACCGCTCCGTCCCGCACCTCCCAGACCGTTGAGGTGGTGGTGGTCGTCAACTCGTCGAGCCCGTCGTCGCCGCGGAACAGCAACACATCCGCCGGTCGTCCGTCGAAGACCCGGCCCGCGAAGACCTCGGCCATCACCGGCGCCATCCGCGGGTTGCCGCAGCCGATCGCCCCGGCGGCCGGCTGCGCCGGATTCGTCAGCGGACCGAGGAAGTTGAACACCGTCGGGATGCCCAGCTCCCGGCGCGGAGGTCCGGCGTGCCGGTAGGACGGGTGGTACACCGGCGCGAAGCAGAATCCGATGCCGACCTCGGCGACCGTGGCGGCCACTCCGTCCGCCGGCAACGAGATCGCCACCCCGAGCCCCTCCAGCAGATCGGCCGCGCCGCACTTGCTCGACGCCGCCCGGTTGCCGTGCTTCACGACGGGCGCCCCGGCGCCGGCGATGACGATCGCTGCCATCGTCGAGATGTTCACGGTGTTCGCGCGGTCGCCGCCCGTACCCACGATGTCGACCGCGCGCACCGGCACGGTCACTCGCATCGCGTGCGCCAGCATGCTGTCGACCAGGCCGGCGACCTCGGAGGAGGTCTCGCCCTTGGCCCGCAGCGCGACCGCGAATCCGGCGACCTGCGCCGAAGTGGCATCGCCGGACATGATGCGGTCCATCACCCAGGCGGTGTCCTCGCCCTCGAGGTGCTCGCCGTCGAGCAGCCGGGTCAGCAGCCCGGGCCAGGAACGGGACTCGCTCACCTGGCGCGGGGATCGGTGACCGCGGGCACCAGCCCGGCGGCCCGGCGACGCAACAATCCGGCGATGCAGTCGGCGGCGGTCACCGGATCGAGCGGGTGGACCAGGATCTCGTCGGCCCCCGCCCAGGTGGCGAGCCAGCGGTCGTCGGCCCGTCGGACGACGATCACCACCGGCGGCACCACCGAGGCCTCCTGATGGATCTGCCGGCTGATCCCGATGCCGCCCGTGGGCTGCGCCTCACCGTCGAGGATCAGCACGTCGGCGGTCTGCGCCTGGGTCGCCATCATCACCTCGAACACGGCGGAGCATTCCAGGTAGTCGACCCGCCCGACGTCCGGCGCGGGTCGGCGGCCGATCGCGGTGATGATCCGTTCCCGGACCTCTGGGCGGTGGCTGTAGACCAACAGCACGGGGTTGCTCACGCCGCTGATCGTAATGCCCGGCCGTGGCCGCCCGACCCGGGCGTTGCCGGATCCGGTGCAAGTCAAGGGAGCGGGCCAGCCGGGGTCGGTCTCCGATGCCGGGCCGTGCCGTCTGACCATGCCGCAGCCGACCCCGCGAAGCGCCGCGGCGACCTGCCGGACCGGGGCGGTGTCCGTCCTGCCCGATTTGCGTTTCACGGCCGCGCGCGACGCGCGCGAACGGCAGCAATTTCGACAACCTGTCGAAGCGATTTCGGGGCCCTGACCTGCAGCGATCACCCAGTGCGCGACCCGGCGACACCCCGGAGCGCGACCCGCAGGCGCATGATCGCGCGAGGCAGTCCATAATCCATCTGTGACGACTGCGACCAGCCCCTCGGGGGCCCCCGCGATCAGCACCAGGATCCACACGCTGAACCGCCCGAACATGGTCAGCGTCGGCGTGATCGTGTGGCTGGCCAGCGAGCTGATGTTCTTCGCCGGGCTGTTCGGGATCTACTTCACGGTCCGGGCACAGACCGAAGGCGAGTGGCCACCGGCGCCGACCGAATTGGACGTCGTCTACGCGGCTGATCTTCACGATCATCCTGGTGGCCTCGTCCTTCACCTGTCAGTTCGGGGTGTTCGCGGCCGAACGCGGCGACGTCTTCGGCCTTCGCCGCTGGTACCTGATCAGCTTCCTGATGGGCCTGGTCTTCGTTCTCGGCCAGGCGAACGAGTACTTCACCCTGGTCACCCACCACGACACGACGTTGGCGTCCTCGCCCTACGGCACCGTTTTCTACCTGACGACCGGGTTCCACGGACTGCACGTCATCGGCGGGCTCATCGCCTTCCTGCTGCTGATCGGCAAGACCAAGATCTCCAAATTCACCCCGGCCCAGGCCACCAGCGCGATCGTCGTGTCCTACTACTGGCACTTTGTCGACGTTGTCTGGATCGGATTGTTCGCCACGATCTACATCATTCGATGAAGGGTCTTCGCATCCGCCATCGCAACTTCTACAGTAGTTAGAAGTACGGCAGTCAGAAGTACAGCATCACCGGCAGTCACTGCGGATCACGTCCGTTGCACCGCCCGCACCGCTACGCCGCCGCTACCGAGTACGAGGTGTCCACAGAATGTCGGTCAAAGACACACCGCCAACGGGCGGGTCGACGCGCAAGCGCCGCCGGTCGAAGGTGATGCGCCGGGTCAGCGGCAGCCTTGCCCTGCTGCTCGCCCTCTGCACGGTCGGACTCCTCTACGGCGCACTGGTCAGCGACAAGAACACCGCGGTCGCCGCCGACGTCGATGCCGCCCAGGTGGCGCAGGGCAAGGAGATCTACCAGACGGCCTGCATCACCTGCCACGGTCAGAACCTGCAGGGCGTCACCGATCGCGGTCCGTCGTTGGTCGGTGTCGGGCAGGCGGCCACCTACTTCCAGGTCTCCACCGGCCGCATGCCGGCCGTCGAGAACGGCGCCCAGATGCCGCGCAAGGAGCCCTACTTCGCGCCGGAGGAGATCGACGCTCTCGCCGCGTACATCCAGGAGAACGGCGGCGGACCGGTGATCCCCGAGGGCGACCTGCGGGCACCCGACCAGATCGCCAAGGGCGGCGAGCTCTTCCGGCTGAACTGCGCCTCCTGCCACAACTTCACCGGTCAGGGTGGCGCCCTCTCGCAGGGCAAGTACGCCCCGAACCTGGACGAGGCCACCGACACCCAGATCTACGGCGCGATGCTCAGCGGTCCGGAGAACATGCCCAAGTTCGGTGACGGCCTGCTGACCTCCGACGAGAAGCGGGCGATCATCACCTTCATCCAGAACAACAAGGAAACCATCGATCCGGGCGGCTACGCCCTCGGCGGATTCGGGCCGGCACCCGAAGGCCTGATCGCCTTCCTGGTGGGCATGGGTGCCATCGTCGCCGCGACGCTGTGGATGGGATCGAGGGCATGAGCGAGCGAAACATCACTGCGTTGATGCCGGTCCGTCACGACGAACGAGTGAGGGACTGACAATGGCTGGCAACCCGAACCTTCAGGTTCCGGACGAGGCCGAACTGGCCAAGATGTCCCGCGAGGAGCTCGGCGCCCTCGGCATGGCCCTGGACGGGGTCGAACTCGTCGAGTACGGCGAGCGGTACGTCCCCGGCTCCCCCGCCGACAAGCGCGCCGAGCGTCAGGTCGCCAAGTGGTTCCTGCTCGCGGCCCTGTTCGCGGTGCTGTTCGTCGTCGGCTTCATCTGGTGGCCGGCCGAGTACGAGCCCGCCTACTCCGATCAGCAGTGGGTCTACGCGCTGTACACGCCGATCATCGGGTTCACCCTCGGCGCGACGATCCTGTTCTTCGGTCTCGGTGTCGTCTCGCTGGCCAAGAAGGTGCTCCCGCACGAGGTCGCGATCCAGCAACGCCGGATCGGGATGTCCGATGAGGTCGATCGCAAGACGCTGGCCGCGCAAATCCTCGACACCGGCGACAAGGCCGGGATCAAGCGTCGCGGCATCCTGAAAGGGTCGCTCGCACTGGCCGGCGGCGCCCTCGGCGCGGCTGCCGTGGTGCCGATCCTCGGTGGCCTGATCAAGAACCCGTGGGCCGAACGCGCGGATTCCCCGCTCTGGGTCACCCCATGGGCGCCCGCCGCTGACGGGACCAAGGTCCGGATGGTGCAGATCGACGGCACACCGGTCCGTCCCGAGGACCTGGAGGCCGGTTCGATGGCCACCGTGTTCCCGGCGGTCCCGGGCGGCGGCAAGGCCTCCGACGCCGCGGTCATGTTGTTCCGGATCCGGTCGGATTCGGTCGTCCGGATTCGGGACGGCCAGCAGGGCTTCCAGTTCGGCGACTACTACGCGTACTCGAAGATCTGCACGCACGTCGGCTGCCCGGTGTCGCTGTACGAGCAGCAGACCGGTCGGGTGCTGTGCCCGTGCCACCAGTCGCAGTTCAATCTCTACGAGGGAATGTTCCCGGTCTTCGGCCCGGCGACCAGGCCCCTGCCCCAACTGCCGATCGAGCTGGACGACGAGGGGTATTTCGTCGCTTCCAGGGATTTCATCGAAGCTGTCGGTCCCGGATTCTGGGAAAATGGTAAGTACCCGGCATGGTATTCAGAACCGAAGGAGGCAACCGGATGAGCCGACTCACCGCCTCTACCAAGGCATCTGCAGGTCCGTCAGTACTGCAGAAGGCTCTCGACGGAGCCGATATCCGGTACCACAATGCCCGGCCCATCCGGACGCAGCTGAACAAGGTCTTCCCCAGCCACTGGTCGTTCATGCTGGGCGAGGCGGCGCTGTACTCGTTCATCGTGCTGCTGCTGTCGGGCGTCTACCTGACCCTGTTCTTCGACCCGTCGATGGCCGAGACCGTCTACCAGGGTGTGTACGAGAAGCTCCGCGGCGTGCCGATGTCGATGGCGTACGCGTCGACCCTGGACATCTCTTTCGAGGTTCGCGGCGGCCTGCTGATCCGGCAGATCCACCACTGGGCGGCGTTGATCTTCCTGTTCTCGATGATGCTGCACATGATGCGGGTCTTCTTCACCGGCGGCTTCCGCAAGCCGCGTGAGGTGAACTGGATCCTCGGCGTGCTGCTGCTGGTGCTGGGCATGGTCGAGGGTTTCCTCGGCTACTCGCTCCCGGACGACCTGCTCTCCGGTACCGGGCTACGAGCCGTCAGCGCGTTCATCCTGTCGATCCCGGTGATCGGGACCTGGATGCACTGGGCCGTCTTCGGTGGCGACTATCCGGGCGAGATCATCATCCCGCGGTTCTACTCGCTGCACATCCTGCTCATCCCGGGCATCATCCTGGCGTTGATCGCGGTGCACGTTGCGCTGGTGTGGTTCCAGAAGCACACCCACTTCGCGGCGCCCAAGGCGACCGAGAACAACGTCGTCGGCCTGCGGGTGCTCCCCTCGTTCGCGGCCAAGGGCGGCGGCTTCTTCGCCGTTGTCTTCGGCATCATCGCGATGATGAGCGGGCTGTTCCAGATCAACCCGATCTGGAACCTCGGGCCGTACAACCCGTCGCAAGTCTCCGCCGGCGTACAGCCGGACTTCTACATGGGCTTCCTGGACGGCATGGTCCGAATATGGCCCAACTGGGAGATCCGGAACCTGTTCGGGCACTACATGGTTCCGGCCGTCTTCTTCCCCTCCATACTCGGGGCCACCGTCCTGTTGATCATCGTGATCGCCTATCCATGGATAGAGACGGCGTTCACCAAGGACAAGGCCATGCACAACATCCTGCAGCGGCCCCGGGACGTCCCGGTGCGCACCGCGCTCGGCGTTGCGTTCATGACCTTCTACCTGGTCAACCTGATCAACGGCGCGAACGACCTGTTCGCCTTCAAGCTGGACATCTCGTTGAACGTGATGACCTGGGCCGGCCGGGTGCTGTCCATCATCGGACCCGTCATCGCCTATGTGGTGACGTACCGACTGTGTCTGGGACTGCAGCACTCCGACCGCGCCGTCCTGGAACACGGCATCGAGACCGGTGTACTCAAGCGGCTGCCCAGCGGCGAGTTCATCGAGGTGCACCAGCCGCTCGGCCCGGTCGACGACCACGGCCACCCGGTGCCGCTGAACTACCAGGGCGCTCCGGTGCCGAAGCGGATGAACCAACTCGGATCCGCCGGCATCGCTGTTGCCGGCATCCTGACTCCGGCCAAGGACGAAGGGCACATCTACTACGACGACGACGAGGTCCATGCCATGGAGCAGATCGAGTCCGGCAGCAAACACTAGAAGCAGCAGCACGTCCACAGGCCCGTCTCGCATCGCGAGGCGGGCTTGTTGGTTTGCCGGGCACGTTGGTTTGCCGGGCTTGTTGGTTTGCCGGGCACGGGGTCCGCGAGCCCCCTCGGTCTCGTGGCCCGACCAACGCTGCGGAAGATCCGGCTGCCCCAGCCAACCGGATGTGCCGCAGTGCCCGAGGCCGCCGATGCCACGCTGACACAACCGGGTACAGCACAGCGGCCAAGTACAGCAAACGGCCCCACCGGAGACACTCCCCCGGCGGGGCCGTTGCACCATGCTGCCCAGCGGTCGACGATCGGGCCGGGGCCGTTCCTCAGCTGGCCGTTCTCAGCTGGTGGGTGCTGCCGAACTCGGTGCTGCGCCACCGGTCCCGGCGACCGCAGCATCGAGCAGCGGCACCAGGTTCTCCAACGCGTACGGCAGGCTGAGCACCGAGGCGTAGTTGAACGCCCCGATCACGGCCGGGTCGACCACCCAGGCCACGTTGCCGCCCTGCGCGGCCGGCAACGACTGGTACAGCGGATCGGCCAGCACGACCGCCTGCTGATCGTTGGCGTCGATGGCCACGACCACGTCGGCGTTGATCTCCGGGGTGTTCTCCTTGGAGATCTCCTTGTAGAACGTGTCGTTGCCGAGCGCCTCGATCTGCGGGCTCAGCGTGAAACCGAGCGCGGTCATCAGCTGAACGCGGGGGTCGATGTCGGTCCAGGCGAACCAGCCGGCGCCCTCGGGTCGGGGCCAGACCGCGGAGAACGTCTTCCCGGCGAACTGCGGGTTGGCCGCTGCCGTCTCCTGCACCAGCGCGACGTTCTCGGCCAGCAGGTCGTTCATCTCGGCCTCCTTGCCCAGCGCCGTCGCGATCAGCGTGGCACCCACCTCCGGCGGAACGCCGAAGTCCGGGTACTCGGCCGGCCGGGCCAGGGTCGGGGCGATGGCGGTCAACTTGGCGTAGTCGTCGGGGGTGATCGCCCGGGTCACCGCGACGATGAGATCCGGCTGCAGGGAGGCGATCTGCTCGAAGTTGATCTCGGTGGTGCTGGTGAACACGGTCGGGGTGGCGCCCTCCAGCAGCGGCTCGGCCCACGGTCCGACGCCGGAGTCGAAGCCGACGCCGAACTGCTGGATGCCGACCGGCACGGTGCCCATCGCGAGGACGGAGTCGACGTCGGTGAATCCGATCACGACGACGTTCTCCGGCGCTGCCGGGATGACCGTTGTCCCGTAGGCGTTCGGGATCTCGACCGGGTAGCTGACCGCGGCGGCGCTGCCGGACGCTGCCGAGCTCGAGCCGGAGGCGGCGCTGCTGGCAGCGGCCGAACCCGCTGACGAGGACGTCGAGCTGCTCGAGGAGGACGTCGAGGACGAACCGCACGCGGCCAGCGCCAGGGCGAGCACGGCGGCCGAGGCGGTGGCGAGCAGACGTGGTCCGCTGCGGCGCGCTCGGGTCAGGGGGTGGGACATCAGGCTCCTAGTGGTGTCGGCACCGCTGGGGGTGCGTCGGGGTGGTGCAGGTCAGGTCCCCGCAGGGCCGCTCGGGCGAGCGGGACGATCAACGGGGTGCCCGTCTCCGGGTCGTCGATGACCCGGCAGGCGAGGCCGAAAACGTCCTCGACCAGTTGGGCGGTGACGATCTCGGACGGTCGTCCGGTGGCGACGACGGCACCGGCACGCATGGCGATCAGGTGGGTCGCGTACCGGCACGCGTGGTTGAGGTCGTGCAGCACGGCGACCAGGGTTCGGCCCTGATCGGCGTGCAGATCGGCGCACAGGTCGAGCATCTCGATCTGGTGGGCGATGTCCAGGTAGGTGGTCGGCTCGTCCAGCAGCAGGATCGGTGTCTGCTGGGCCAGGGCCATCGCCAGCCACACCCGCTGCCGCTGGCCGCCGGACAGCTCGTCCACCGACCGGTCCGCCAGGTCGGCCACGTTCGTCGCGGCCAGCGCGCCGGCCACGATCTCCTCGTCGGTCCTGCTCCACTGCCGCAACAGTTTCTGGTGCGGGTACCTGCCGCGGGCGACCAGATCCGCGACGGTGATCCCGTCCGGCGCCACCGACGACTGCGGGAGCAGCCCCAACCGGCGGGCGACCTCCTTGGACTTCAGCGACGAGATCGACTGACCGTCCAGCAGCACGGCACCGGCGGACGGCACCAGCATCCGGGCCAGCGACCGCAACAGGGTGGACTTGCCGCAGGCGTTCGGCCCGATGATCACGGTGAACTCGTTGTCCGGGATGTCGACCGTCAGGCCCTTGGAGATCACCCGCGCGTCGTAGCCGATCGTCACGTCGTGCGCTCGAAGGCGATCGAGTGCCGGCGTACCGGGCTTGTCAACACCTAGCGCGCTCATCCTCGGCCCTTCTTCCATTCGGACAGCAACAGCCAGATCAGGTACAGCCCGCCGACCACACCGGTGGCGATCCCGACAGGCAGCTGGACCGGAGCGAACAGCCGCTGCGCGACGATGTCGCTGACGGCCAGCACGAAGGCGCCCATCAGCGCCGCCGGCAGCACGCTCACCGCCACCGAGCCGGTGAGCCGTTTGGCCAACTGCGGGGCGGCCAGCGCGACGAACGCGATCGGCCCTGCGGTGGCGGTGGCGCCCGCGGCGAGAGCGACGGCGAGCACCACGATGACGACCCGGGTCCGGTCGGCGCGGACACCCAGCGCGCGGGCGGCGTCGTCCCCCATCTCCAGCAGACCGAGCGGCCGGGAGGCGATCATCAGCAGCGGCAGGCAGATCAGCACAACACCGAGGACCGGCCAGAGCTGTTCCCAGCTGCGGCCGTTGAGCGATCCGGTCAGCCAGACCTGCGCGCTCATCGCGTCCTCGAGCTTGGCGGTGATCAGCAGGTACCAGTTGATCGCCCAGAGGAAGGCGTTCAGCCCGATGCCGACCAGCACCAGCCGGTAGCCGACCGCTCCCCTGCCCATGGCCAGCAGGTAGACGACCAGCGCAGAGGCCAGACCGCCGACCAGCGCGCCGCCGGCAATGGCCAGGGACGTGCCGCCGATGATCAGGATCTGCAGCAGTGCGCCGGTGGCGGCGCCGCTGGTGAAGCCGATGATGTCCGGGCTGCCGAGCGGGTTGCGGGTGAGCGCCTGGAAAGCCGCACCGGAGGCACCGAGTGCGGCGCCGATGGTGACCGCACACAACACCCTGGCCAGCCGCAGGTCCAGCACGACGAAGTCGGTCGCGGTGCTGCCGTTGCCGAGCAGGGACGCGACGACATCGCCGGCCGGCAGCGGGTAGTCGCCGAGGAAGCAGGTGCCGATCACGACGCCGACCACGGCGATGGCCAACAGCACGGTGACGATCAGCGGGCGGCGGGTGACGCGCAGGCTCACCGGTCCCATCCGCACGGCGGCGAGCGGAAGGGTCGTCGGCGGTTTGTTCTCGACGGCGGTCACAGCTGGGCCACCCGCCGACGACGGACCAGCGCGATGAACACCGGGGCCCCGATGATCGCGGTGACGATGCCGACGCTGAGTTCGGCGGGCTGGACGACGATCCGGCCGATGATGTCGGCGCCGACCAGCAGGATCGGGGCCAGGATCGCCGTGTACGCCAGCACCCACCGGTTGTCCGGCCCGGTGATGGCGCGCGCGGCGTGCGGGACGGCCAGTCCGACGAAACCGATGGGGCCGACGGCCGCGGTGGCCGCGCCGGCCAGCAGCATGATCACGATCCCGGACAGCACCCTGGTCCGGGTGACGCTGGCGCCGAGCGCACGTCCGACGTCATCGCCCATGGCCAGGGCGTTCAGCGAGTGCCCGATGGTGACGCGCGAGCAAGCCGCCGACCAGGATGAACGGGACCACCTGCCAGAAGATGTCCATGCCGCGCCCGCTCAGCGAGCCGACGGCCCAGAAGCGGTACCGGTCGAAGGTCTCCGGGTCCAGCAGGGTCATCCCGTCGATCACCGCGGTCAACGCGGCCGTGACCGCAACGCCGGCAAGGGCCAGCCGGACCGGGGTGGCGCCGCTGCGTCCCGCGGAACCGATCAGGTACACCACGATCGAGGCGATGGCGGCGCCGGCGAACGCGAACGGCAGGTAGCCCAACGCATTTCCGACCCCGAACACCGAGATCCCGATGACGACGGCGGTTGCCGCGCCGGCATTCACCCCGAGCAGGCCGGGGTCGGCCAACGGATTGCGGGTGAGCGCCTGCATGACGGCGCCGGCCATGCCCAGGGCCAGTCCGACCGCGATCCCCAACACGGTCCGCGGAATCCGCAGCTCGTGCACGATCGTCGAGGCCTGCGAGTCGTCCGGGTTGAACAGCACCGAGATCACTTCGCCGGGCGGGATGTACCGGCTGCCGACCGCGATCGAGAACAGCGCCACCACGCCCAGCAGCGCCACGGCGAGGAGCAATCCGATGACCTTGCGACGCCCGGTGGTGGCAACCCACTTCGGGACGTCCGGGTGACTGCCTGCGTCGATCCGTCGCGGGCCGCAGGGCTCTGCGAAGGCGTCTGTGGTGGCGAACTCACGAACGAGCTCCTCGATTAGGTCAGGCTACGTTGTGTAAATGTAGCCTGGCCTAAACGAGCTGAGAACCAAGAACGAGGTCATTCCTGTTCAGTGGCGACGTGATCGCGCACACCTGCTCACCCGTGTTAGCTCCGCGACAACACGGCCGTCATCGGATGGTCACAACGGAAAGTCGGCGCAGCGGTGATGCGGTGTCAGTGATGGGCCGGGCGGCGGTGGTACTCGTAGATGAATCCGCAGACCACCCACAGCAGGAAGCCGACGCCGATCACCATCAGCCAGACCAACAGGTAGGCGGTGGCAACGGCGACCAACGCGACGCACGCGGCGAGGAAGAACGGGAAGTACGACCCGGGCGAGAAGAAGCCGACGTCACCCGCGCCGTCGGACACCTCGGCGTCGTCGTTGTCCTCCGGGCGCGGCTCTTCCAACCGGTTGGAGACGAACTTCAGGAACGTGCCGATGATCAGGGTCAACCCGGCGGTGAGGGTCAGCCCGACGATGCCGACCGGCTCGGTGGGTGCCAGCAGCCCGTAGACGACCGCGGCGATCGCGAAGAAGCCGGTCAGGCCGAGGAACATCCACGTCTCGACGCTCATCCCGCGCTTGGCGGCCTTGGGCTTCTTCGTGTTCATGTCGGTATGCGAGGCCATCAGTTGCCCCCAGTCGGCGGCTCGGTTGCGGACTTGGCCGTGCGGTCGGTGTTCAGCGGGTAGGTCGTGGTCGCCAACGGCGCACACAACTCACCGCAGGACGGGTCGTCCTCGCCGACCTTCGTCAGCGCGTCGGCGGCGGTGAACGGCTGTCCCGTCACCGGGTTGACCGACTGACGGAGATCCAGATAGGCGTCGTAGACCCCCTGCGGAACCGACCTGACCTCGAAGTTCATTGCGCTGTGGTAGGTCCCGCAGAGTTCCGCGCAGCGGCCGACGAAGGCGCCGGTCTCGTCGATGGTGTTCTGGAAGACGTTCTCGGACTGGTTCTGCTCCGGGTACGGGAAGACGTCGCGCTTGAACAGGAAGTCGATCGTCCAGAAGGAGTGGATGACGTCCTTGGAGCGCAGCTCGTACTGGATGACCTGGCTGGCCGGCAGCACCAGGATCGGGACCTCTTCGCTGGTGCCGATCGTGTGCACCTCGCCGCCACCGGGCACCGTGGTGTCCCGGTAGCCGAAGTCCCAGTTCCACTTGAACGCGGTGACGTCGATCGTCACGGCCGGGTCGTCGTCCTTGTCCAGGACGAAGTTCTCGGTCGTCACGGTGAAGTAGAACAACACGCCGACCATCAGGAACGGCACCGCGGTGTAGATCAGTTCCAGCGGCAGGTTCTCTTTGGTCTGCTTGGGATACAGCGGACCGTTCTTGCGCTTGCGATAGACGATGAACGCCCAGAACATCAGGCCCCAGACGCCGACACCGACCAGCAACGCCGCGGTGAACGAAACGGACCAGAACTCCTGCATCCGCTTCGCTTGCGGGGTGATGCCTTCGGGCCAGCCGTACCGGGGCAGATCCGCGAACGAACACCCGCTGACCAGCACCGAAACCAGGCCGAGCAATCCGACGAGAGTGACCCGCCGTACCGCGCGAGACCGTGTCACGTGCGCCCTTCCTCTCGCCCCTGTTGCACCGCTGCGTATATGCCGGTTCTGCGCACCGAAAGCCCTGGAAAGAGCCCAGTGGCGGCAGCACTGGATCACCGACACGGTGAGATTACCCCGGCAGGTTCGGTTCCACTCGGCCGGGGACCCGCGAGTTCTACATATTGTCGATGACTGCCCGGCGGCTGCTTTTCAACCCTGCCGGGCGGGGGTGTTGGTCGGGTCCCGCCGCGGGCACCGGCGATACTGGCAACGCGGTGAAGAGTGTTGCCGAACCGATGGAGGCACTGCGGGTGTGCGGACTGATGGGCTTTGTCTCCGGAACGGGACAGGCAGCGCAGCGGGTGGACGCGATCGCGGCCGGGATGCGGTGTGCGCGGCATCGTGGACCCGACGACGCCGGCACCTGGAACGACGACGACGTCGTGTTCGGGTTCAACCGGCTCTCGATCATCGACATCGAGCACTCGCACCAACCGCTGCGTTGGGGACCGCCGGAATCACCCGACCGGTACGCCCTGGTCTTCAACGGGGAGATCTACAACTACCTGGAACTGCGGTCGCAGTTGGCGACCGAGTGCGGGGCACTGTTCAACACCGAGGGCGACGGTGAGGCGATCGTCGCCGCCATGCACTACTGGGGCCCGGAGGCCGTCGCGCGGCTCCGCGGGATGTTCGCGTTCCTGATCTGGGACACCCAGGACCGGGTGCTGTTCGGCGCCCGGGATCCGTTCGGGATCAAACCGCTCTTCGTGGCCCAGACCCCGGATGGGGTGGCGTTCTCCTCGGAGGCCAAGGGGCTACGCGAGCTGACCGGTCGGGCCAGCGTGAATGTGCCTGCGCTGCAGCACTATCTGGTGCTCCAGTACGTTCCGGAGCCGGCCACCATGGACCCTGCGATCCGGAAGATCGAGTCCGGAACCCACCTCACCGTCCGGCCCGGCCGGCCGATGCAGACCAAGCGCTATTTCCACCCGGTGTTCGCCGGCCGTCCGGCCATCTCCGACGCCGAACGCTCGGCGTTGTACCAGCGGATCGCCGCCGTGATGGACGACTCCGTCGCCAAGCACATGCGGGCAGACGTCACCGTCGGCGCGTTCCTGTCCGGCGGGATCGACTCCACGGCGATCGCCGCCCTTGCCAAGCGCTACAACCCCGACCTGATGACGTTCACCACCGGATTCGAGCGGGAGGGCTTCTCCGAGGTCGACGTGGCAGCCGAGTCCGCGGCAGCCATCGGCGTGCGGCATGTGATCAGAACAGTCTCCGAGCAGGAGCTGACCGAGACCCTGCCGCTGATCATCTGGTATCTGGACGATCCGGTGGCCGATCCCGCGCTGGTGCCGCTGTACTTCGTGGCCAACGAGGCGCGCAAGCACGTCAAGGTGGTGCTCTCCGGCGAGGGCGCCGACGAGCTGTTCGGCGGCTACAACATCTACCGGGAGCCGATGAGCCTGCGCGGCATCACCGGACTCCCGGACGGTATGCGCAAGGGTCTGGCCGCGGTCGGACGTGCGTTGCCGCAGGGTTTTCGCGGGCAGGACATGCTCCGTCGCGGATCACTCGACCTGGAGGACCGCTACTACGGCAACGCCCGCATCTTCCGCGAGGAACAGCTGGCGGGGCTGCTGAAGACCTACGACCAGGCGCGCTCGTTCCGCGACGTCACCGACCCGGTCTACGCGCAGACGCACGAGACCGACCCGATCTCGCGGATGCAGCACGTCGACCTGTTCACCTGGATGCGCGGCGACATCCTGGTCAAGGCCGACAAGATGACCATGGCGAATTCGCTGGAACTGCGGGTGCCGTTCCTGGACACCGAGGTGTTCGAGGTGGCCAGGACCATCCCGGCCGACCAGAAGGTGACCAAGCAGACCACCAAGCTGGCGCTGCGCAGGGCGATGGAGTTGATCGTCCCGCCGCACGTGCTGCACCGGCGCAAGCTCGGTTTCCCGGTGCCGATCCGGCATTTCCTGGCCGAGGGTTCCTACGAATGGGCGCGGAACATCATCACCACCGCGCACACCGAGGAGTACCTGGACCCGGCCGCCGTGCTGGCCCTGCTGGACGCGCATCGGGCCGGCGAGGCCGATCACTCCCGGCGGATCTGGACCATCCTGGTCTTCCAGATCTGGCACGAGATCTTCGTGACCGGCGCCATCACCCCGACCATCCCGGAACCCACCTACCCCGTCTTCCTGTAGCCGCGCCGAGGTCGTTGATCGGCGCGGTCGGACGGGCGGCCTACCAGTGCAGGGCGTGCGCGATGTCGGCTGCGGCGTCCTCGCCGTAGGCATCGGCCAGCCGCACCCGGGCGACGTCGTGGTCGAGCTGGTACTCCTGCGTGCCCACGGTCTCCAGCGTCAGGGTGGCCATCAGCGACCCCAGCTGTGCGGATCGCTCCTGCCCGAGTCCCTGCGCGGTACCGGCCAGGAACCCGGCACGGAACGCATCGCCGACACCGGTCGGGTCGGTCTTGGACTTCTCGGGCAGCGCCGGGACGGCCAACCGGCTGCCGTCCGCGGCGACGATCTCGACGCCCTTGGATCCGAGGGTGGTCACCCGGTAGCCGACGGAATCCAGGATCTTCGCGTCGGTCCAGCCGGACTTCGACTGCAGCAGGCCGAGCTCGTAGTCGTTGGTGAACAGGATGCTGGCGCCGGTCATCAGCGACACCACGTCCGGACCGTCCATCCTGGCCAGTTGCTGCGAGGGGTCGGCAGCGAAGCGGTAACCGCGTTCCCGGCACTCCTGCGAATGCCGGACCATGGCGGCCGGATCATCGGCGGCGATCACCACCAGGTCGAGCCCGCCGTAGGCGGCCGCGATCGGTTCGAGCTCGATCTCCCTGGCCCTGGCCATGGCGCCCGCGTAGAACGAGGCGATCTGATTCATCTCGTCGTCGGTGGTGCAGACGAACCGGGCGGTCTGCACGTCCTCGCACAGGTGAACCTTGGTGCAGTCCACCCCGTGCCGGGTCAGCCAGCTCTCGTAGTCACCGAAATCTGCGCCCGCCGCGCCCACCAGGATCGGGTTCAGCCCCAGCAGCGCCATCCCGAAGCAGATGTTGGGTGCCACCCCACCGCGGCGCACCACCAGGTCGTCGACCAGGAAGGACAGCGACACCCGGTGCAGCTGATCGGGCAGCAGCGAATCGCTGAACTTTCCCGGAAAGTGCATGAGATGGTCGCTCGCGATGGATCCGGCGACGGCGATCGGCATGATCAGCTCCCTGAGAGGTGTTGCTGGTTCGCCTTCGAGTCACAGACTTCTGTTCACGGACTGCGGGCCGATCCGATTCCTGCTCGGCCGGGGACGACCTTACCGGTCCGGCCGACCGGACAGCCCCGGACACCAGGAAACCCCCGGCACTTCGCCGGGGGTTTCCTGGTGGAATCGGTGATGCGGTCGGGTCAGTGGAACGAGTCGCCGCAGGCGCAGGAATTCTGCGCATTGGGGTTGTCGATGGTGAAGCCCTGCTTCTCGATGGTGTCGACGAAGTCGATGACGGCGCCGTCCAGGTAGGGCTTGGACATCCGGTCGACCGCGAGGCCGATGCCGTCGAAGTGCACCAGGGCGTCGCCGTCCAGGGTGCGATCGTCGAAGTACAGCTCGTACCGCAGACCTGAGCAACCACCCGGCTGGACGGCGATTCGCAGCACCATGTCGCTGCTTCCGTCCCGCTCGAGCAGGCCCTTGGCCTTGGCGGCGGCCGATTCCGACAGCGTCACGCCGTGTGCGGCAGGCGCCGTGACGGCGGCCTCGACCTCGGTGGCGCTTGCGGTGTCAGCAGCGGTCATCTGTCACTCCCCTAAATGTCGAGTTGCACTCACACGATGGTGAACGGATGCTGGAACGCTTGACGAACGGTCTGACTCTGATGATGCCACGCCGAGGGTCGCAAACGTGAGGCCACGACGGTCGACGTGATGAACAACCCTCTTCACTTCGCGGCTATTCCCGTCCGGGTAGTCCTCTAGGCTGCCGGTGTGAGTTTTCTGCGCCGCAAACCCACCGACGGCACCGACGGGGCCGCTTCGGATGAACCGACCGCCGACGCCGCGGTCGACGAGACCCCTGCCGTCGGTAAGGGTCGGCCGACCCCCAAGCGTCGCGAGGCAGAGGGCAAGCGTGGTCCGGTGGCACCGCCACCGAAGACCCAGCGCGAGGCGATGAAGCGCTCGAAGGTCCAGGGCAAATCGATGACCAAGGACGAGCGGCGGGCTGCCGCTCGGGTCAATCGCGAACGCATGATGGCCGGAGACGAGAAGGCCCTGCTGCCGCGGGACCGCGGCAAGGCGCGGGCCTACGTCCGCGATCTGGTGGACACCCGCCGCAACGTCGCCGGGATCCTGCTGCCGATCGCTCTGCTGTCGTTCATCGTGCTGCTGATCCCCATTCCGATCGTGCAGGCCTACGGACCCCTGGTGCTGCTGGTGGCGATTCTCGCCGCGATCATCGACTCGGTGATCTTCGGTCGGCAGCTCGCGAAGAAGGTGCGGGCGAAGTTCCCGAACGGTGACAGCTCGGGTCAGTCGACCAAGGGTTCGGCCCTCGGCTTCTACGCCTTCAACCGCGCGTGCCTGATCCGACGATGGCGCGTCCCGCGGCCGAGGGTCGCCGCCGGCGCGACGATCGACTGATCCGGGCGCCCAGGTGAGCGACGAGTTCCAGCGCGCGGCAGCGGCCAACGCCGATGCCGTTCTGCGCCGGTTCTTCGACGCCGACGGGCGGCTGGTCACCCTGCCGGCCAAGCAGTCCCGTCAGCTCGCGGTCTACGACCTGATCGCCCAGCGGTTCGTCCCCGGCGTGCGGTACACCGAGATCGAGGTCAACCGCGAGTTGATGTCGATCTACGACGACTACGTGACGCTGCGCCGTGGACTCATCGACTTCGGCCTGATGGATCGCGCGAACGGCCAGTACTGGCGCAGCGGCGGATCGGTGCCGATCAGCCAGGGCGCGCCGGCCGGTGACGGCCCACCCCGCGGCGGGACCTCCATCTCCGCCCGGGGTGCCGCCCGCCGGGAGGCGATCCTGACCGCGGCCGCCCAGCTGTTCGCGGAGCGCGGCTATGCGGCCGTCGGGATGGACGACATCGGCGCCGCGGCCGGCGTCACCGGTCCGGCGATCTACCGGCATTTCGGCGCCAAGGCGTCGGTGCTCACCTCGGTGTTCGACCGCGTCATCGATGCGGTCACCATCGACCCGGATGTGATCGGCGAGATCCCCGGACAGATCGACGCGTCACCGGCAGCGCGACTGCGGCAGCTGATCGAGATGTACGCCGGAGCGGTCTCCGGACGCCGGCGGCTGATGGCCGTCTTCATCCGCGAGGTGCACCACCTGCCCGCCGAGGACAGGTCGCTGCTGGACGAACGTCAGCGCACGCTGATCGGCCGGTGGCGCGCACTGCTCGCGCAGGTGCACCCGGAGTGGGACTCCGAACGGGTGCGCACCGCCGTCCACGGCGCCTTCGGGATGCTGAATTCCGTCGGGACGTTCGAGTCGCCGCTGACCGACCGTGAACTGGCCGACCAACTCGCCGGACTCGCCGCCACTGCGCTCCAGCTCGACGAGGACCCCGTCCAGGATCAGCCGGCCGACGGGATCTCGTAGTCGGCGAAGTCGGCGACCGCCCGGAAGCCGAGTCGGCGGTACACCTCGTTGGCCGGCAGGTAGTCCGCGTCGGTGAACAGGGTGATCTGCCGCGCTCCCTGTTGTTGGGCCGATCGCACCGCGGCGGCCGTCGCCGCGCTGCCGTAGCCGTGTCGGCGAAGCTCGGGTGGGGTGTACACCGGGGCTATTCGAGAGGCGTTGTCGCGCACCGCGGTATGCCCGGCGGCAGCAACCGGACGGTCCTCGTCGCACCACAGGCAGACGACCTGCCCGCGGCCGGCGGCCCGGCGGAGTACCTCCGGGTCGGGGGCGGCGGGAGGGTGCGCGTTGGCGCCGGTCTCGTGCTCGAAGGCGAACCACCACGACGCCAGCAGGTCGAGATCGGCCGGGTCGTCGACGTCGGCCGTCCGGGCCAGTCCGGCGACGCCGGTCGGCGGGATCAAGGTGCCCAGTCGGTGGTAGCGAAGGGCCATCCGCGGCTCCGGTGACGCGCCGGTGATCGCCGACCACTGCTCGGCCAGCGCCACCACCGTCGGGCGTCGTCCGGTGAAACCGGTCACCGGCTTCCCGCTCGCCGTCACCACTGCCGTCAGTTCGGCGAGAACACCTGCGGGGTCGGGGTTTCCGGGATGCAGCAGAACGATCATCGGGTGCTCGGTGATCCGCATGGCTGCCGCAACGACGGTGTCCTGCTCGACGATCACCACCATCAGCGGGGCAATACCCGGCTCCGGTGCCAGCAGCTGGCCGACCAGGATGCTGCCGAACATGGTCGCGCCGACCGGGTCGACCTCGACCAGCGGCCGGACCCGCGTCTGGAACGTCTCGAGCTCGGTGAAGAACTCGCTGCTGCGCATCAGTCGACGATAGAAGTGGCCGGCAGCGACGGCGAGTGGATTTGCGCTTCTGCCTCTCAGGTCGCTGCCGGTTCAGGTCACAGGGACAGGTACCGGATCAGCTCCTGCGGGGTGACCTGCCGCCGGTAGGCCTCCCATTCCGCCCGCTTGTTCCGCAGGAAGAAGTCGAAGACGTGCTCCCCCAGCGCCTCGGCGACCAGTTCCGAACCCTCCATCACGGCCAGCGCGGACTCCAGCGAGGTGGGCAGCCGCTGGTAGCCCATCGCCCGCCGTTCGACCTCGGACAGGGACCAGACGTTGTCCTCGGCCGGCGCCGGGCAGTTCGTATTCCTCCCGGATCCCCTTGAGCCCGGCGGCGATCACCACCGTGTACATCAGGTAGGGGTTGCACGCGGAGTCGGGCAGCCGGAACTCCAGCCGCTGGCTCGACGACTTGCCCGGGCGAGTAGTTCGGCACCCGGACGAGCGCGGACCGGTTGGCGGTTCCCCAGGACGCCGTGGTGGGGGCCTCGTCGCCGACCACCAGTCGCTTGTAGGAGTTGACCCACTGGCAGGACACCGCGGTGATCTCCGGCGCGTGCTTGATCACGCCCGGCCAGGAAGTGCTTCCCGGTGGCCGACAGCTGGTACTCGTCCTCCGGGCTGTGGAACGCGTTGGTCTCCCCGTCGAAGAGCGAGAAGTGCGTGTGCATCGCCGATCCCGGCTGTTCCACGAACGGTTTCGGCATGAACGAGGCCCGCACACCCTGGGTCAGCGCGACCTCCTTGACCACGTAGCGGAACGACATGATGTTGTCGGCCATGGTGAGCGCGTCGGCGTACCGCAGGTCGATCTCCTGCTGGCCGGGCGCGCCCTCGTGGTGCGAGAACTCGACCGAGATGCCCATCGCCTCCAGGGTTTCGATCGCCCGGCGGCGGAAGTGCGGTGCGGCGTCATGGGAGGCCTGGTCGAAGAAGCCGCCCTGGTCGGCCGGCTCCGGGACGCTGCCGTCATCGGGCAGGTCCTTGAGCAGGAAGAACTCGATCTCGGGGTGGACGTAGCAGGTGAAGCCCATCGCCGCGGCCTCGCCCATCGCCCGGCGCAGCACGTGCCGCGGGTCGGCCCAGGACGGCGAGCCGTCGGGCATGGTGATGTCGCAGAACATCCGCGCCGAGTACACCCGGCCGCCGTCCGCCTCCCAGGGCAGCACCTGGAACGTCGACGGATCGGGCCGGGCGACCATGTCGGACTCGAAGACCCTGGCGAAACCCTCGATGGCCGAACCGTCGAAACCGATGCCCTCGCTGAACGCACCCTCGAGCTCGGCGGGTGCCACCGCAACGGACTTGAGGTAACCCGAGGACGTCGGTGAACCACAGCCGGACGAACCGGATGTCGCGTTCCTCGAGGGTGCGGAGGACGAACTGCTGCTGACGATCCATGAGCACACCTTATGTAGGTCCTGTTTCGCCGGCATTGCCGCACCCGCTCGTGCGCCCCGACCGGCCGTGATGACGTACGGTGACCGGATGCCGACACCCGAGGCGCCCGCCGTGCCCTCGGGCCGCCACCACCACGACATCCGCCGGCCGACTGGGGCCCGGTCGTCACCGCCGATGCGGTCGAATTCCGGTTCCCCGACGAGGCCCACGAGCTGGACGGCGTCCGTCTCGAGGTCGACTGGATCCTCGGCGACGTCGATCCGGAGTTCGGCTGGGCGAACGGTTGCTGGACGCTGCTGCTGCCGCGGCCGCAGGCCTGGCGGCTGGAGTACCAGCTGACCCTGCGACGCGGCAGCGACTACGAGTGGACCACCGATCCGGGCAATCCGCGGCGGGTGCCGAACCCGTTCGGCGAGAAGTCGGAGATCCGATTCCCCGACTACCGCGAGCCCGGCTGGTTGCTGACCGAGCCGGCCGGCCCGCTGCGGGAACTCGAGACCAAGGCCGGCCGGCTGGCGCGGCCGGTGCCGGTCCACCTGTGGTCCCCTCCCGGGCTCGCCGCCGACTCGCCGGCACCGCTGCTGGTCGCGCACGACGGGTCGGACATGGCCGAGCGCGGTTCGCTGCTGCGGTGGGCGACCGCGATGTCCCGCGAGCTGCCGATCAGGGTGGCCCTGCTCGATCCGCCGCACGGCCTGCGGGACCTCTGGTACTCGGCCGAACCCCGACTACTCCGACCACCTGGCCGATGTGGTGCTGCCGGCGATCACCGCAAAGGTGTTGACCGGACCGGTGATCGGGCTCGGCGCGAGCCTGGGCGCGCTCGCGCATGCTGGACCTGCAGCGTCGTCATCCCGGTTCGATCTCCGCCCTGGCCCTGCAGTCCGGCTCGTTCTTCACCAGGGACCTCGACGCGCAGGAGAGCGGGTACTCGCACTTCGACCAGGTGTGCGCCGCGGTCCGGCTGATCAGCTCCGGTCCGGATCTGTCCACCGACAACGCACCGCGGCCGGTGCCGGTGCTGATCACCTGCGGTGAGATCGAGGAGAACCGGGCCAACAACGAGGCGATGGCGGCGGCACTGGCCCGGCAGCACCACCCGGTCGAGCTCCGGCTGGTGCCCGATGCGCACACGATGATCGGCTGGCGGGACGCCTGGTTCCCGGCCCTGGACGGCCTGATCCGTCCCCTGCACTAGCGGCGCGCCGTCGTTCTGGAAGAGTCTGCGCATGACCCGCACCGAGTACCACCGGTTGGATGCGCCGTCGCTGGGCGGCTCCGCGGAGATCGCCGTGCACGGGCACTGGGGACGCCCGGTGATCTGGTTCCCGTCCGAGGGCGGCGCGCCCTGGGACTTCGAGGCCAACGGCATGCTGGACGCCGTGCGCCCGGCGATCGACGACGGCCGGATCACCGTGTTCTGCGTGCCGTCCTTCGACGCCGAATCGTGGTCGGCGTCCTGGATGCCGCTGACCGACCGGGCCCGCAAGCACCGCCGATACGAGGACTGGATCATCTGGCAGGTGGTGCCGTTCATCCGGGACAAGTGCGGCGGGCGCGACGACATCGCCACCGCCGGGCCCGTCGATGGGTGCCTTCCACGCCGTGCTGTTCGCGCTGCGGCATCCGCACGTCTTCGCCAGGGCGGTCGGGATGTCCGGCAGCTACGACCCGTGGACCTGGCGGGCCTGGGGACCGGCCGACGACGAGACCTACTTCGCCAATCCGATGCAGTTCCTCCCGGGCACCAACGGCGGACACCTGGACTACCTGCGCTCCCGGCTGGCCATCACCCTGGTGGTCGGCAGCGGGATGTGGGAGGACACCACCGGCGCCAACGCCTCCACCCGGGCGCTGGCCGGCGTGCTGGCCGAGAAGCAGATCCCGCACGAACTCTTCATCTGGGGCCACGAATGGCCGCACGACTGGCCGAGCTGGCGGGCGCAGGCCGCGGTCTACCTGCCGGCGCTGGGCTGAGCGGGGATTGCCGACGGTGTCGCTCCGTCGACCCCGGCGTTGCCGCGCCCGGCAACGCCGACAAAGATCACTGCCATGACCGCGCCACGACGTGATTCCGCAACCCACCTGATCGGCCTCCTGCTCGGCACCGAGAAGGACTGGCCGACCGCCTTCGAGACCCTGACCCGCCGGCTGGACCCGATCAGCTACCGCGGGGTCCCGCATCATGTGGACACCGAGCGGATCACCATCGAGCCGTTCGACCTGCGCGCGCCGGTCCGGCACGACGTCGTCATCGACCGGCTGGCCTGGTGGTACTACCACCCGCGGGAGTGGCTGAAGAAGGCGGCGCTGGTCAACGACACCTACCTGATCAACAACCCGTTCACCTTCCAGGCCATGGAGAAGCACTCCGCCTACTGCGCGATGATCCGGCTCGGCTTCGACATCCCGGAGACGGTGCTGGTGCCCTACAAGAACCCGGTCGACCACGAGAAGTGGGCGTACACCGCCGAGACCTACAACCTGTCCTTCGATCTGGACGAGGTCGCGTCCAGGGTCGGCTACCCGATGTTCATGAAGCCGTTCGACGGCGGCGCCTGGCGCGGGGTGTCCCGGGTGGACGACGTCGACGGCACTGCACAAGGCGTACGACGAGTCCGGCCAGATGCTGATGCACCTGCAGGCCGCGGCCGAGTACGACTCGTTCGCCCGGTCGCTGACCATCGGCCCGGAAACCAAGATCATGCGGTTCCGGCCGGAGCTGCCGATGCACGACCGCTACGAGGTGTCGCACAACTTCCTGCCGCCCGAGGCCGGGCATGGAGATCCTCACGCTGTCCCGGACGATCAACGCGTTCTTCCGGTGGGAGTTCAACTCCTGCGAATCGCTGGTCACCGGGACCAGCGTCCGGCCGATCGACTACGCCAACGCCTGCCCGGACATCGCGATCACCTCGCTGCACTACTACTTCCCGTGGGCGATCACCCAACTGGTGTCCTGGTCGGTGTTCTGCGCGGTGACCGGCCGAAAGCCGCAGGTGGACACCAACACCCGGGCCTGGTTCGACGTCGCCGACGATCCGGACCTCAGCTGGGCGGACAAGCTCGGCCGGTACGCGCTGATGTCCGACCAGTACTTCGAGGCCGACACCTACCGGGAGTTCTGCTCGACCGCGCTGGCCTCGCTGCCGGAGATCGTCTACGACTGGGTCAGCTCGGCCGATTTCGACGCGCTGCTGGTGGACACCGTCCGGGCCACCTACCCGCCGCACGAGCACGAGAGGTTCCTGGCGCACTTCCGCGGGCTGATCGGGTTGTGGGTGGCCGACCAGACGCTGACCTGCCGCGATGTCACGACGCGCGCCGGTGTCACTGGCAGGTGGTGTCGTCCGCCGGTAGGTCGAGCGTGGTCAGGTAGGTCGTGCCGATGTCGTCGACGCATTTGCTGCCGATGCCGAGGTAGGCGGTGTGGTTGGTGCCGTCGACGGTCAGCAGGGCGGCGCCGAGTGCCTTCGGCGAGGTTGACCCCGGCCTGGTACGGCGTGGCGGGGTCGTGCGTCGTCGAGATGACCAGCACCCTGGGCAGGCCGTCACCTGGGTTGCGTCAGACTGCCGGCCTCCGTCGGCGGCGCCGGCCAGAAGGCGCACGGGTCGAGGACGCCTCGCGGCGGGTCACCGGTCGCCTGATACGGCGCGGCCTCGGCTACTTTCGTCGCGCGCTCGTCGACCTGGTCCGCCGGAACGGTCCTCGGATCCGTCGATGCAGCCGATGGCGACGAAGGCGTCCAGCGAGGTTGGAGTAGTGACCCTGGGCATCCCGGCCGTCGTAGGAGTCGGCGAGCGCCATCAGCGCCGCGCCGTTCCCGTTGGACGAGGTCGTGAGCGCGGTCGGACAGCGACTCCCATAGGCTGGCCGAATACAGCGCCTCGTTGGTGCCGGTGATGGCGTCGCCGAAGCTGAGCACCCGGCCGTCGGCCAGCGGCAGCGGCGTGTCGAGCAGCGGCCGGACCAGCGCCTGGTAGGCGGCCGTCGCCTTGGCCGGGTCGGTGCCCAGCGCGCAGCTCTCCTGGTCCGCGCACCAGGCGGCGAGTAGTCGTCGAACGCCTGCTGGAAACCCGCGGCCTGGGCGACGTCCTCGGCGACCGGGTCGGCGTTCGGATCGATCGCGCCGTCCAGGATCATCGCCCGGACGTTGTCCGGGAACTGCTCGGCGTACGCGGTGCCGATGCTGGTGCCGTAGGACCAGCCGATGTAGGTCAGCTGCTCGTCGCCGAGCGCCGCCCGCAGCACGTCCAGATCCTTGGCGACGTTGCGCGGTTCCGACGTTGGCCAGGAACGTCGGCGCCGTCGATGCCCTGCTCCGCGCCGGTCAGGGTGGCGCAGCCCTGGGCGAACTGCTCGGAGACGGCATTGGCCTGCGTCGACCTCGGCCTGGGTGCGGGTCCGGGGGACGAACTCGCGGGCGGCGTCGCGTTCGGCGTCGGTCTGGCAGCGGATCTCCGGGACCGACGAGCCGACCCCGCGCGGGTCGAACCCGACGAGGTCGAAGCTCTTGTTCAGCTCCGCGGCGACGCCGTAGGCGCCGATCGACCCCGGCGTTCTCCACCCCCGACCCGCCCGGCCCACCGGGATTGGTGATCACCGACCCGATCCGCTGCGCTGGTCTCGGTGGCCGGCTTGCGCAGCACCTTCAGCGTGATCGTCGCGCCGGTCGGGTCGTCGTACGACAGCGGGACCGTCAGATCGGCGCACTGCAGCGACGCCGACCGGTAGAACTTCAGTATCCTCGGAGGTCGCCAGCTTCGCGCACGACCCCCAGTCCAGTTCCTGTGCGTAGAACTCCTCCAGGCCGGCGGGCACCGGCGCCGGGGTGACCGACGACGCGTCCGCAGCGCTGCCTCCCGATTGATCCACCGGCACCGCGGAGCCGGCCACCGTGCTCGAGCAGGCGGCCAGGATCCCGGCGGTCAGCAGGCCGGCCAGGGCGCGCCGGGCAGTGAGGAGGCGAGGGTGGGGCACCGTCCGATCATGCCATCGGCGGGCGGCGGGCCCGGTCAGCCCGGTCGCCGGTATCTCAGCAGGTCGCGTCGGCGGCGGGCGGTTGCCCGCTGATCAGGAACGCCGTACCGACGTCGTCGACGCAGGTGATCTCCCGGAGGTACGCGCCACCGCTGACGGTGTCCGCGACGGTCAACAACGGGACATCCCACGCGGCGGCGAGCTCGACTCCGGACTGATGCGGTGTTGCGATGTCGCCGACCGAGGAGATCACCAGGGTGGGCGGCAGGCCCGGGACTCTGGTCGCCAGAGTGTCGAGAGTTGTTTTCTCAGGCCAGGTATCGCAAGGACCGGGAAAGGCCCGCTGTAGTTCGCCGGTGTCCATGAACGGCGCGGTGCGGATACCGTCGGCCACCACCTGCGCTGCTGCCTCACCGGTCAGGGGTGTCGGACCGTCGAGACACGGCGCTATCACGGCGGCGTCCAAGGGGTCCCAGTACTGCCCGTCGAAGTATCCCCAGTTGCGGTCCGCCAGTCTCATCAGCGCATCGCCGTCGCCGCGGTTCAGCGCAAACAGCGCATTCGACATAGCCGGCCACTGCAGCCGGTCGCCGATGCCGAACAGGGTGCCAGCGAGCGCGTCGTCGTAGCCAAGAGTCCTGCCGTCGGGCAGCACCAACGGCGTCTCCAGGAGCGGTCTGACCAGGTCCTGGTACTCGGCTACCGCTCGGGCCGGATCGTCCGTCAGCGGGCAGTAGATCATGGTGACGCACGATCGGGCCCACTCGTCGAAGGCCTGCTGCGTGGCGGCGTACCAGGCGTGTTCGTCGGCGACCTGGTCCACGCCCGATGATGCCACTCCGTCCAGGATCATTGCCCGCACCCGATCGGGGAACTTCTCGGCATACTGTCGCGCCACCCGGCTGCCGTAGGACTGTCCGACAAGCGAGAGTTGGTCCTCCCCCAACGCGGATCGGAGCACATCGAGATCGCGGGCCGCTTCCCTGGTTCCGATCAGTCCAAGGTAGGTCTGCACGTCCACCCCGTCGGGCGGGACGGTCTTCGCGGCGCATCCCTGGGAAATCGACGCCGCCTCCGCCATGGCCGCGGCCAGCTGCGTATCGGTCGCGGTCCGCTGATCGGTCCGGCGCATTGCGGTGATCTCGTCATCTGTCAGGCAGTCGATCCTCGGCCCGGAGGCGCCCATCCCTCGTTGATCGAATCCCACCAGGTCGAACGACGCGTTCAGCTCCCTCTTGTCGGGCCCGGACGCGAAGGCGACCAGATCCGTGCCGAGATCGTTGGCTCCCCTGGTCAGCACCACCGCACCGATTCGCGCACTGTCGGTCGCCTTCCTGCGCAGCACGCCGAGCGAGAGGACCGGGGACTCCGGGTCTGCGGCGTCGGAGTAGTCGACCGGCACCTGGAAGTGCGCGCATTCCAGCATCGGGTTCAGGTACGCGCTGCGCTGGTATTCCTCGGCGACGAACTCCTCGCAGCGGGTCCAGGCAAGGGACTGCCCGTAGAAGCGCTCCAGCCCCGCGGGGACGGCGCTCGAGCGATTGCACTTGTGGGCCGGCGGACAGCTCTGCCGACGTCGACGACGCATCGGTGGTCGGAGTGCAGCCTGCGACCACCACCAGCAGAACTGTGGCAAGCACTCGCATCACGGTCACCCGCATGGTCTAACTCTACCTAGTGATCCGATTCATGACAACTTGTCCGATTTCGACCGCCGACCCGGAGCAGGATTTCTCGCGGACCAACACTGTTCGGAAAAGATCGTCGTCCGGTGTCGAGAACGGGAGTCGCCGGTCGACGTGAGGGTGAGGACGGCCACCGGGGCCGTCACAACAGGCAGAAGGAGCCAATTAGATGCGATTCATGTGCTTGCTCAGGTCCGACGAGTCCGAGCCGTTCGGGCCGGCGCCCCAGGCGCTGTACGAGGCGATGGGTCAGTACGGGCAGGAGGGCTTCCGTGACGGAACCCTCGTGGAGCAGGGCGGGCTGGGGTCCAGTGCCCAGGGCGCCATCGTGTCGCTGGTCGAACGGCACCATCACCGCGGTGGACGGACCGTTCGCCGAGGCCAAGGAACTGGTCGGCGGTTATGCGGTTGTCGAGGTGCGGTCCAGGGCCGAAGCGGTCGAGTTGGGCCGTCGGTTGCTGCAGATCCACAAGGACAACTGGCCCGGATGGGAAGGCAGCTGCGAGATCCGGCCCATCTTCACCGGCGAGGGCGACACTCGCGCCGGCCTGAGCCGACCGTCGTGGCGACGACGCTTTGCACGTCGACCGGCCGAGGTGGTCTGATCGGTGATCATGACCGACCGGACCGCCTTCGCCGGCGACAGCACCGCGGCCATCGAGGCCGTCTGGCGCCTGGAGTCGACGCGCCTGATCGCGGCCCTGGTGCGGATCGTCCGCGACGTCGGCCTGGCCGAGGACCTCGCGCAGGACGCGCTGGTGGCCGCGCTGGCGCAATGGCCGGATTCCGGCATTCCGTCGAACCCGGCGGCGTGGTTGATGACCACCGCGAAACGGCGCGCCATCGACCAGTTCCGGCGCAGCGAACGGCAGGACCGCAGCTACGCCGCCGTGCTGCGCGACCAGGGCGGTGAGGAGTTCGTGCCCGACTTCGCCGCCGCCGTCGACCATGTCGAGGACGACGTGCTGCGGCTGATGTTCGTCTGCTGCCACCCGTCGCTCACCACCGATGCCCAGACGACCTTGACGCTCAAGCTGGTCGGCGGGCTGAGCACCCGGGAGATCGCGCGGTCGTTCCTCACCACCGAGGCCACCGTCGCGCAGCGGGTGGTCCGCGCCAAACGCACCCTCGCCGACGCCGGGGCGGCGCTCGAGGAACCCGACTCCGCGGAGCGCGGACGACGGCTGGCCGCCGTGCTGTCCGTCGTCTATCTGCTGTTCAACGAGGGCTACTCGGCCACCGCCGGCGACGACTGGATGCGCCCCGCGCTCTGCGACGAGGCGTTGCGGCTCGGCCGGATCCTGGGCGCCCTGGTGCCACAGGACGCCGAGGTGCACGGGTTGTCGGCGTTGATGGAACTGCAGTCCTCCCGGCTGCGCGCCCGCACCGGACCGGACGGCGAGCCGGTGCTGCTACTCGACCAGGACCGCCGCCAGGTGGGATCGGAACCACCTACGGCGCGGGCTGGATGCGCTCGACCGCGCCGAAGCCCTTGCCGTAGCGGCACAGTCGGCCGTCGGCAGTTACACGTTGCAGGCGGCCATCGCGGCGTGCCATGCCCGCGCGGCAGACCGCTGCGGACACCGATTGGGTCCGGATCGCCGCCCTCTACGAACAGCTCGCCCGGATCAGCGGGTCACCGGTGGTCGAGGTGAACCGGGCGGTGGCGCTGGGCATGGCGTACGGCCCGGCCGCCGGATTGACCCTGGCCGACCAGCTCGTCGACCTCCCGGCGCTGCGCCACTACCACCTGCTGCCCAGCGTGCGGGCCGATCTGCTGGACAAGCTCGGCCGGCACGAGGAGGCGCGGGCGGAGTTCGAGCGGGCCGCGGCGATGACCAGGAACGATCGGGAGCGCATGTTGTTGCTGGACCGGGCAAGCCGGCTCGGCGGGGCGACGAATCCATCGGCCTGAGCTCTGGCGTCTGCGGCTACTGAGCCGTCAGCGGCGTCCGGGACGGCAGCTGTTCCGGGTCGACCTGCACGGACTGCACCTTGGCCCGTGCCTCGTGCAACGACAGTGCGGTCACGGCGCCGACCACCAGTGCGGCGCCCACCCATTGGCCGACCGACAGGTGGGCGTCGAGGAACGCCACCCCCACCACGGCCGCGGTGAACGGGTAGGCGAGCTCGGCCAGGGTGGCCCTGGAGGCCGCCGTCCGGCGCAGTCCCACGTAGTACAACCACATCGCCAGCAGCCCCGGGATCAGCGCGATCCCGACCACCGAGACGGTGGACTGCAGATCCGGTACCCACAGCGGTGAACCGGTCGCCAGCACGATGATCAGGGCCGCCGGCAACCCGAACCCGAAGCGCAGGGTGGTCAGCTCGACCGCTTCCAGGCGCGGCGCGACGTACCTGCCCAGGACGGTTCCGGCCGCCCACAGCACGGCCGCCCCGAACGCCAGCAACGCGACCGCAGCCTGATCGACGCCGATGTCCAGCGGGTTCGGGAAGGCCAGCAGCCAGGCGCCGATCAGCGCCGGGATCGCGAAGAACGCGAAGGACGGCCGCAGCCGCTCGTGCAGCAGAATCGCGGCGCCGACGATCGCGATCACCGGCTGGAACTTCTGGATCACCGCCGGGGTCACCGGATCGCCGAACCGGAAGGAGAGGGTGAACAGCGTGGTCGCCACGGCCGAGGCACCGGCACCGATCGCCACCACGGCGATCCTGCCGCCGAGGTCGAGCCTGCGAAAGGCGCGGATCGATCGCGGCACGAACGGCAGCAGTACGAGCACCAGCACCGCGTGTTCGGCGAAGACGATCGTCGGCGCGGCGACCTGCACGGCCAGCGGCAGCCGCAGCAGCGCGTCCGTTCCCCAGAGTGCGGCGGCCAGCGCCACCACCCAGGTCAGATCACGGACTCTGGGCAGCGGTGGGCCGGAGGTTGCGCTGTTCACATGATCGTCAGCGCGCTCAGCGGTCCCGCCATTCCCGATCTTCGGCGTTCAGGCGTTCTTCCCGTTGGCGGATGATCTCGAGCGCGTTGGCGGCCTCGTCCGCAGTGGCGAACGGCCCGAGCAGATCCTTGGCCTTGCTCTCGCCCTCCCGCTCCACCTTGCCGGTGCCGATGTTGTAGTAGAAGGCCGTGTTCTGGCCGATCTCGTCTCCCATGCGGTCAGCGTGCCATCCCGTGCCGACAGCCGCTCAACCGACCGGTTCGACGACGAACTTGTTGGTCGCCGGATCCGCCGATCGCAGTCGCACGGTGATCACCGATCCCTCCACCAGGCCGTCCGGATCGCAGTGCGCCCGCACCGGCGGCTCGTGCAGGATGACGATGGCGCGGTCCCGCTCGCGCTCGATCTGCAGCACCGTTGCCTGGAATTCCTCCCCTTCCCGGCCGTGCAGCACGAACACCGACACCGCACCGGCGCAGGCCTTGGCCAGTTCCGATGCCTTGCGGTCGGCAGCGGCCATCGTCTTCGGCAGGTCCGGCAGCGCTGTTCTCACCCAGCTCGGTACCGGCTGGCCGGCGTGCAGCGCCAGGCAGATCTCGGTGGCGAACCGGTCCGCCAGCCGGCGCAGCGGCGCCGTCACGTGGGCATAGGGCGCTCCGACGCCGCCGTGCTCGGTGCGCTTGGGCGGTTCACCGTCGAACGGGGTGTAGCCGGCGCCGCGCAGCAACCGCACGGCGTCCTCCAGGAACGCCGCTGACCTTCGGCTCCGCCCCGTTCAGGCCGGCGATCACGTCACCGGGCGGCACCGACGCCGGCCACGGGATCCCCAGCACCGCAGTGGTTTTGCGCAGGGCGGCCACCTGCGCGTCGGTGGGTGACGGCAGCGTCCGCAGCAGTCCGATTCCGCCGTCGATCATGATCGCCGCAGCGCACATTCCGGTCAGCAGGCTGATCTCGGCGTTGTACTGCTCCACGTCCAGCACGGCCCGCAGCTCCAGCGTCCAGTACCCGTCGGGACCCTTGACGATCTCCGAATCCGGGATGTCCAGGCTGATCGCATGCCGCTGCCGGGACCGCTCCAGGCGCAACTTGCCGATCTCCGGGAGCAGCTCGATCGACGGGTGCAACCTGCCGGTGTCCGCGTCCAGTTGCACGCCCGGATAGTTCAGCTGCGCCACCGAGGCGATCGCGGTCCGTCGCACGTCCACCTGGACCGGGTCCCCGCTGCTGTCCAGTCGGATGGTCCAGAGCACGGCAGGTCGCTGCCGGTCCGGCAGCAGGCTGGCCGCCCCCTCGGACAGTTCCACGGGATGCAGCGGGGTGTTGGTGTCCGGGCTGTAGAGGGTGGCGCCGCGCCGCCAGGTTTCGGCGGCCAGCTCCCCGTCCGGCGGGACGAAGGAGGCGACATCGGCGATCGCGTAGTGCACCAGGTAACCGTCGCCGTCCCGGGCCAGGTGGACCGCCTGGTCCAGGTCCATCGACCCGACCGGATCGACCGTGACGAACGGGATGTCCTCGTCGGCAACCTCTTTCGGCGAGTTGGGCCAACCCGACGGCGGCGACCTCCGCGGCCTCGGCAACGGCCGGCGCCGGATAGCTCGCCGGGATCCCCAACTCGTCCCGGATCGAGTCGAAGTCGATCGCGGCGGGCGGCGTGACGATCTTTCGGGTCGGCATCTTCCCAGGCTAAGAGTCGTTCCCGCGACCGCGCAGCCGGGTATCGGGTGGTGTGCGACGATCGTCGGCGCCCGGCCGGTCGTCGTTCGCGCTGTTTCGGTCTCGAGAAGGAGGACCTCTCCATGGCTCTGGTGCGCTGCGACTTCTTCTCCGACGTTCTGGGTCTGAGCACGTCGATGACCGTGATCCTGCCGCAGTCCACCACCGGGCAGATCGGCATGGCCGGAAGCGAATCCACCGGGCCGGCCCCGGTGCTGTACCTGCTGCACGGACTCAGCGACGACGACACCATCTGGCTGCGACGCACGTCGATCGAGCGGTACGTCGCCCCGCTGGGTCTGGCCGTCGTGATGCCGCAGGTGCACCGCAGCTTCTACACCGACGAGGCGCACGGCAACCGCTACTGGACGTTTCTGTCCGAAGAGCTCCCGGCGCTGGTCGAGAGCTTCTTCCGGCTGTCCCGGCGCCGGGAGGACACCTTCGTCGCCGGATTGTCGATGGGCGGGTACGGCGCGCTGAAGTGGGCATTGAGTCGACCGGAACGGTTCGCCGCGGCGGCCAGCCTTTCCGGCGCCGTCGATGTCGCCGGGATGCAGGCGCAGGGTGAGTGGCGCCCGGACCTGATGGATCAGGTGTTCGGTGCCGATCCGATCGCCGGTGGACGCAACGACCTGTTCCACCTGGTCGATGAGGTGGATCCGGCCGCTGCACCGCCGCTCTGGTTGTCGTGCGGCACCGAGGACGTGCTGATCGATTCGCATCGCCGGCTGGTCGAAAAGGTGCGGTCGAAGGGGCTGACCCTCGAGGAGCGGTCCGGGCCCGGTGAGCACGAGTGGGGACTCTGGGACCGCCAGATCCAGGACGTCCTCGCCTGGCTCCCCCTGCGCGCCGGGCGCGCCCGGCGATAACCCCGACACGCCCGTCCCTGCGGCGCTTGTCGGTCACATCTACCGCATGTGGGCGACTGCAACACCTGAGAAGCGGTCACTGTGCCCTATGAGCGCGGTGAGGTCGGGCGAGTCGTGCCCGATTCGTCCCCAATGGCGATATCGCGGAAACGCTTTGCCACCCCCGACGAGAGGCGGGAAAGCGCCGACCCACCGAATGGCCTGCGAGAGCAGGATGCGATGTCCGGTTCGTCCCCGATGGCTCTATCGCGGAAACGCCTCCGCTGGGGCACGGCACCGTCCAGTGCAGGGCGCCGTCAAGAAACGGCAGGGTCAGCGGACGACGGCGAGCGGGACCGTGGCGTGGGCGAGCAATCCGCGGCTCGTCGAACCGAGGGACTGCTCGTCGGAGCTGCCGACCCCGCTGGCGCCGACGACCAGCAGCGATGCACCCTGCTCGGCGGCGTAGTCGGCCAGCACCGTCGCCGGGTGTCCGCGGCGCACGGCCGGCTGGACGGTGACGCTCGGGTGCCGCTCGGCGCGCTCGGCCAGGGCGGCGGTCAGCTCCGCCAGCTGTTCGTCATCGGCCTGGTCGTGGTCGACCTGCAGGTGGAACACCCGCCGAAATCCCTGCACCGGGCTGTTGTTCCAGGCGTGCACCGGCTGCAGTGGAACCCCGCGACTGTGCGCCGCCTCGAAGGCGAAGTCGATCGCGGCTTCCGAACCGTCGGATCCGTCCACCCCGACGACGACCGGCCCGGTCGACGGCACCGCGGCGGCGTCCCCGCGGAGGACGACGACAGGACCCTTGCTCTGCTCGGCGGTGTAGGTCGCGACCGAACCGATCAGCGTCTCCAGCGACTGGTGCTTGGCCTGGCTCGCGATCACCGTCAGGCCCGCGTCGGCGGTCACCTCGAGCAGCGCGGTGGCGGCCGGCTCGCGCTCCTCGCGGGTCTGGATCGTCAGCTTCGGGTGCACCTGCCGCACCGCGTCGGAGGCGTCCGCCAGCAACTGGTCGGCGTCGATCTCCGCCTCCTCGTAGGCCACCGACCCGGGCAGCGCCGAGTCCTTGGACCCGTAGGCGTACAGCACGAACGCATAGAGCAGCACGAGCCGAACGCCGCGCCGAGCGGCTTCGTCCCCTGCCCAGACGGCGGCCGCCGTGGACGTCGCCGAGCCGTCGATCCCGACGACGATGTCGGTCTTCCTGATGCCGCTCATGCTGTCCGCTCCCTGACGCACCCGACCGGCGCCGGCGCGCAGGTTCAGTCGGTGACCCTACCGATCCTGCTCAACCGCGCTTCGACGCGGCGGTCGCGCCGTGTCGCCGGGCGAGGTCTCGCGGCGTGACCGACACTGTGACCGACGGTGACGAGCGAGCCGCAACGGTGGACAGGGGAGCACACATGCTGGTTGTGACCACGAATGAGATCTCGGGCTGGCAGATCCAGCGGGTCTGCGGAGAGGTGTTCGGCTTGACCGTCCGCTCCCGCAACGCCTTTGCGCAAATGGGCGCCGGGTTCAAGTCGATGTTCGGCGGCGAACTGCAGGGCATGACCAAGCAGCTGACCGAGAGCCGGAACGAGGCGATGTCCCGGCTGTTCGACTCGGCGAAATCGCGCGGCGCGAACGCGATCATCTGCATGCGCTTCGACACGTCCGACATCGGCGACACCTGGACGGAGATCTGCGCCTACGGCACGGCGGTGATCGCTGTCCCGGTCGACGACGGGGCCCGGCAGACCGCCAACGAACTCGGCTACGGCCGCTGATCCCGCCCGAGCTCGCAGCGCCGAGCTCCGCCAGCGCGATGGGTGGATGAGCCGGCCTGTAAGCCGGGTTCTGTTCCCGGGCGCCTTGCGGCGATCCCGTTCGGCGACCATCCATCTCGGCGTACCGTCGCCGGCACGCTCCAGCGGTCTACCCGCAGACTCGGGCGGGCCGCCCTCGAACGCCTGCGCACCACCGCCGCCCGAGGGCGACGGCAGCTTCTCGACCTTGCTCCAGGTGGGGTTTACCGAGCCATCCCGGTCACCCGGGATGCTGGTGGTCTCTTACACCACCGTTTCACCCTGACCGGTGCACCCGAGGGTGACCGGCGGTCTGTTCTCTGTGGCACTGTCCCGCGGCTCACGCCGGGTTGCCGTTGACAACCACCCTGCCCTGTGGAGCCCGGACTTTCCTCGACGGACCCACCCCCGAGGAGACAGATCCGACGCGGCCGCCCGGCCGACTCATCCGCCGATGATCCTACGGCCGTTCAAGTAGCGTGCGGGACCGTGACCTTCCGCGCGGCATCGTGATGACGCCGCTGCTGGCGACCGTGATCGGGGTCGCGCTGCTGTTGGCGGTGCTGGCGTTCGCCATCGCCCGACCGAGGAACCTGCCGGAAGTGGTCGCCGCGGTGCCGGCGGCCGGCATCGCCTTGGCCCTCGGCCTGATCTCCCCCGCCGAGGCCGAGCAGAGCGTGATCGCACTGGCGCCCACCATCGGCTTCCTGGCCGCGGTGCTCGTCATCGCCCATCTCGTCGAGGCCGACGGGGTGTTCCGTTGGCTGGGCGCCGTGCTCGCCGACCGCAGCCACGGGAACGCCAAGCGGTTGCTCACGCTGGTTTTCGTCGCGGCGTCGGTCACCACCGCTGTGCTCAGCCTGGACGCGACCGTGGTGTTGCTGACGCCGGTGATCCTGACGACGGTGCGGCAACTCGGGGTCCGCGGTGCACCACACGTCTACGCCACCGCGCACCTGTCGAACAGCGCGTCGCTGCTGCTGCCGGTGTCGAACCTGACGAACCTGTTGGCGTTCCACGCCTCCGGTCTGACCTTCATCGGCTTCGCCGGTCTGATGACGGCGCCCTGGTTGCTCTGCATCGCCGTGGAGTACGTCGCCTTCCGATGGTTCTTCCGGACCGATCTCGCCGTCCCGACCCGGGACGATGTGGCGCTGCCGACCGAGCGCGCCGAGGTTCGGATGCCCAGGGTGTCGCTGCTGCTGCTCGGCGTGATCCTGGCCGGCCTGGTGGTCGCTCCGACGTTCGGCCTGGAACCGGTGGTGGTCGCCGCCGCGGGGGCCGTCGTGCTGGCCATCCGGGCGTTGATCCTGCATCAGGTGCGGCCGCTGACAATTCTCGACGGAGACCAACCCACTGTTCCTGCTCTTCGTCGCGGCGCTCGGGGTGGTGGTGGACGCGGCGACCAGTCACGGGTTGCAGGACGCGTTGGCCGCCGTCCTGCCCACCGGTCAGTCCCTGCTGTCGCTGCTCGCCCTTGCGGTGATCGCCGCCGTGCTGGCGAACCTGATCAACAACCTGCCGGCCACCCTGGTGCTGCTGGCCGCGCTCGGCGCGAACCCGGCGGCCGGCGCGGTGCTGGCGATCCTGATCGGCGTCAACGTCGGGCCGAACCTGACCTACACCGGCTCGCTGGCGACGCTGCTGTGGCGAAGGGTGTTGCACGCCAAGGGGCATCGGCCCTCGCTCGGACGCTTCACCCTGCTGGGGTTGCTGACCGTGCCCGGCTGCCTGCTGCTGGGCACCCTTGCCCTGTGGGTCGGCTTACTGCGTGATCGCCACGGACATGAGCAGGCTCAGGACGAGCCGGGACGCAGCAGGGCGATCACCTCGTCGTCCGGGGTCTGACGTGAAGTCGCGGTACCCCTGGTGGACCGCTCGGAACGGCTCCGGGAAGAGCGCGCAGACCACCTCGTCCACCTGCTCGCGCAGCATCTCGCAGGTCCGCTCGGCGGCGACCGGCACGGCCACCACGACGCGCGCCGGTGCCGACTGCCGGACGGCGGCGACGGCCGCCCGCATCGTGGAGCCGGTGGCAAGGCCGTCGTCGACGATGATCACCACCTTGTCCGGTCAGCCGGAGCGGTGCCCGGTCGCCGCGGTAGGCGGTGGCCCGCCGCCGGAGTTCGGCGAGCTCACGTCGCCGCACCTCGTCGAACCTGGCGTCGGTGACGTGCAGCCCGGTGATCACCGGCTCGTTGCTGACCACCTGGACGACGTCGCCCACCGCCGCGATCGCGCCCATCGCCAGTTCCGGCTGGCCGGGTGCACCGAGCTTGCGGACGATCAGCACATCGAGCACGGCGCCCAGCGACCTGGCCACCTCGGCCGCCACCGGCACCCCGCCCCGCGGCAGTCCCAGGACCACGACATCCGTCCGGCCCGCATAGTCGCCGAGCAGGGCTGCGACGGCCCGGCCGGCGGCCACCCGGTCGGCGAATCTGCCCTGATGGGTGTGCAGGGACATGGCATCAGTCAAGTACCGGTCGGCGGCTGCGGCAACCGGCTCAGCCCAGGAGATGGCCGGTTTCGTTGATCGCCCACACCATCACCGCGCCGTCGGCCTCCACGGTGAAGCCGGACAGCGAGGCCGTGTCCACCCGCATCCGGTAGGCCACCTCCGGGTCGACGTTCAGCGCGGTGGTCAGGATCATCTTGCTGGGTGCGGCATGGGTGACCAGCACGACGGTGTGCCCGCGGTAGTCGGCCAGCACGTCGGTCATCAGCGGCCGGATCCGCTGCCGGATCGCGGAGTACGACTCTCCGCCCGGCGGCGCGGCGTCGGGGTCGGAGCGCCAGTCGGCGAACTCCGCCGGCCACTTCTCCTCGATCTCGGACGCCCGAAACCCGGTCCACTCCCCCAGCAATCCGTCGATCAGCCGATCGTCGACGACCACCGGGGCGCCGAGTTCGGCCGCTATCGCCTGGGCCGTGTTCCGGCAGCGCTGCAGCGGCGAGGTGAGTACCGCGGTCGGCGCGAAGAACCGGATCCGACCGGCCACCGCCGCCGCCTGCCGACGGCCTCGTGCCGTGAGCGGGACATCCTCGCGACCGGCGAACCTGGCCTGCGCGCCCCAGGTGGTCTCGCCATGCCGGACGACGATGAAGCGGGTCGGCTCGCCGTCCCTGGGATGCGGCAGCGCGGCCGCCGGGTCCTGCCAGGTCGGAGTGGTGTCAGGTCGGCGGAGTCCGACCCCGCCGACTCGTCGGTTTCCTCGGCCGGTCCGACCAGGTTTCGCCCCGGCTCGGCCGCGTCCATCGCCTCGTTGGCCAGCCGGTCGGCGTGCGAGTTCTCGGCGCGCGGCACCCACTCGAAGTCCACCCGGTCGAACCGGGCCACCAGATCGGCGGCCCGCGCGGCGAGCGGTTTCATGGCCGCGTGCTTGACCTTCCACCGCCCGGACATCTGCTCGACCACCAGCTTGGAATCCATCCGGGCGGTCACCCGGGACGCGCCGAGAGCGAGCGCGGCCTCGAGCCCGGCGATCAGCCCCGAGTACTCCGCGACGTTGTTGGTGGCGATGCCGACCGAGTCGGCCCGCTCGGCGAGCACCGTGCCGTCCGCGGCGAACACCACGGCGCCGTACCCCGCCGGACCCGGATTGCCTCTCGACCCGCCGTCGGCGTTGATGACGACGAGGTCGGGGCCGGGTTCCGGGGTCACGAACGGATCAGGATGGCGCCGCACTCCGTGCAGCGCACGACATCTTCGACACCGGCAGCCCAGATGTCACCGAGCGCGCTCCGGTCCAGATCCATCCGGCAGGCCTCACACCGCGAGCCGTTCAACGCCGCGGCCGCGACCCGGCCGCGGGCACGGATCTGTTCGTACAGCGCGACCAGGTCGGCCGGCATCCCGCCGAGCAGCTCCTTGCGCTCGGCGGCAAGCCGTGTCAGTTCGTCGTCGATGTCGGCGAAGGCGGCATCGCGACGCTGCTGGGCGCCCTCCAGTTCGGCGCGGGCGATGGTCAGATCCCGTTCGGTGACGGCGAAGGCGGTGTCGGCGACCTCTCTTGCCTCCATCAGTTCCAGCGCCTCGTCCTCGAGAGTCGCCTGCCTGCGGGCCAGCGAGACGATCTCGTGCTGCATGTTCTCGAGGTCCTTCGCGGGCGCGGTGCCGGCCGCGAGCCGGTCCGAATCACGTTTCGCGCGCAGCCGCACCGCGTCGATCTCGTTGTCGAGCTTGCGGGCCGCCCGGTCGAGGTCACCGATCTCGGTCTGGGCGAGCACCGCGGCGTTCCGCAGCTCGTCGACCGTGCTCGTCCCGGACGCGATGAGCGCGAGTTCGGGCAGCGACGTCCGGCGATGCGCGGCGGCCGAGGCGGCCTGGTCGATGCGGGCAACGTCGAGCAGGCGACGCTGCACGAAGGGATCGGCTTTCGGGGGCACGGACCACCTTCCTGTTGCGTTCGTGTCGTCGAGACGCTACCCGACCCTCGCCGGGCGACGCACCGTCAGCCGCCGGGCGAGGGCGCGTGCACCGTCCAGGGATCGGTCCGGATCGCCGACACGGTGACCGTCAACTCCGGGAAGCGTGCGCTGATCACCGCAGCCGCCCGCTCGAGCCACGGCGACTCGCCGGCCCAGTGCGCGACGTCGACGACGGCCGGGTGGCCGGCCGTTGCGACGAATTCGGCGACGACATGGTGCCGCAGATCGGAGGTGACGTAGACGTCCGCACCGGCCTCGGCCGCCTCCGGCAGGAACGAGTCGCCCGCTCCGCCGCACACGGCGACGACCCGGAGCTCCCGTTCCGGGTCACCGGCCGCCCGCACCCCGGGCAGCGTCGGCGGCAGCCGCTGCGGCGACGAACGACGTGAACTCCCGCAGGTTCATCGGTGTCGGCAGGCGCCCGACCCGGCCACTGCCGGTGGCGCTGCCATCGGCATGCTCGACCAGCGGCCGGAGGTCGGTCAGCTCGAGCAGGGCGGCGAGCGCGTCGTTCACCCCGCCGACCGCGCTGTCGGCGTTGGTGTGCGCGGCGAAATGGGCGACCCCGCAGCGGATCATCCGGTGGATCAGGGCGCCCTTGGGGGTGTCGGCGGCCACCGACTGCACGGGCCGGAACAGCAACGGGTGGTGGGTGAGCAGCAGACCGGCACCGAGCCCGATCGCTTCCTGCACCGTCGCCGGATCCGCATCGAGAGCCAGCAGCACGCTTTCCAGCTGATCGGCCGGGTCGCCGCAGGTCAGTCCGATCCCGGTGTCCCATTCCTCGGCGAGGTCGACCGGGTAGACGTCGAGCACCGCCGCGATGACGTCCCGTACTGCGACCATGTGCACCTCCTTCACCCCGCCGGCGGTTCAGTGTGGCAGCCGGGGGTGACAATGATCCGGTGAGCTCCGCCGCCCGGTCCCCCGACGACACCCGTTTCCACGTCTGTGTCGTCTGCACCGGGAACATCTGCCGGTCGCCGATCGGCGAGCAGGTGCTGCGCGCCGCGATCATCGACGCCGGACTCGACGACCGGGTCCGGGTGAGCAGCGCGGGCACCGACGGCTGGCACGTCGGCGGTGGTGCGCACCACGGCAGCGTGCGGGTGCTGCGGACCGCCGGATATCCGGAGTACGACCACGTCGCCCGGATGATCACCAGGTCCGAACTGGCGGACGTCGACCTGGTGCTGGCCGCCGATCGCGGGCATCTGCGGGAGCTGCGGGCGATGACGACCGACCACGACAAGCTCGTGCTGCTGCGCAGTTTCGACCCGGACGCGGATGACGACGAGGTACCCGATCCGTACTACGGGCCGGACTCCGGCTTCGACGAGGTGCTGGCGATGACGGTGGCCGCGGCTCCCGGCATCGTGCAGGAGATCCGCCGGCGCCTGGATCGCCCGTGACGAACACCCGCGAGCACCCGGCCACCGCACCGGACAGCCGACCGCGCCGGCGCTGGGCTTTCCTGCTGCGCCCGGGGTGGATCGCGATCATCCTCGCCGCGTTCGCGTTCGCCGCGGCGTGTTTCCTGCTGCTCTCGCCGTGGCAGTTCGATCGGAACAGCGAGCGGTCGGCGCAGAACACCGCGATCGACGCCTCCATCACGGCGCCGGCGGTCCCGGTGACCGACCTGCTGTCGACCACCGGCCCGCCGCCGCAGGACGTCAGCTGGCGGGTGGTCACCGCGACCGGCGAGTTCGACCCGGCCCGGCAGCTCTATGTCCGGCTCCGGCAGGATTCGGCCGGCCAACCGGTGTCCGAGGTGATCGCACCGTTCCGTCTCGACAGCGGCGAAACCCTGTTGGTCGACCGGGGTTACGTCTCGTTCGGCGACGTCAGCCGGGGCGTGCCGATCCCGGCGCTGCCGGCCGGACAGGTCACGATCACCGGCCGGGTTCAGCAGGAGCAGGTGGACCCGGCCAACCGGTCCCCCGTTCTGGTGGACGGCCGGGTGGAGGCCTACGCGATCAGTTCCGGCTCGATGACGGCGGCCGCCGACCTGGCGGGTACCTCCGGTGGTTCCGGCACCGAGGAATTCCTGCAGGGATACATCCAGCTCACCGCGGACAGTCCCGGCGTGCTCACCCCGATCGACCTGCCGCAGACCGATTCCGGGCCGTTCCTGTCCTATGCGCTGCAGTGGGCGGCGTTCGGCGTCATCGCGTTGATCGGGCTGGGCGTGTTCCTGTACCGGGAGGCCTTCGTTCCGCGTGACGACGGCCTCGATCCGGACGAAAGCAATTCCGACGAGGCGGAATCCCGCGGAACCGAAGCCGGACGAGCCGCAACCCGCGACGCGGCGCCGCGGCCGTGACGGTTTCGACCGCTCCCAGCTCTACGACGACTGACCACGCGCGACGACTGACCACGCGGCTGACCACGGACATGACGGGTGGCTGGGCAGACCGGGCGGCCGAGGCCGAACGGGCCGTCATCACCCGGCACGCCCGGCGTGCGCTGGCCGTGCCGGGCACCGAACTCGGCGTGAACAGCTGGCCGCCCTCCCGGCTGCACCGGGTCTTCCTCGGTTGGAACTACTGGTGGCAGGCCCATCTGCTGGACTGCCTGGTGGACGCCGAGATCCGCGACCCGCGACCGGACCGGCGACGCCGGATCAGCCGGCTGAGCCGCGGGATCAGGGCGCTGAACCGGGGACGCTGGACGAACGACTACTACGACGACATGGCCTGGCTGGCCCTGGCGTTGCAGCGCAGCGACCGACACTGCGGGACCGAGCACGGCAGCGCGATCCGGGTGCTGACCGGACAGATCCTGACCGCATGGTCCACCGATCAGGGCGGCGGCATTCCCTGGCGCCGGGGCGACGTCTTCAAGAACACCCCGGCGAACGGCCCGGCGGCGATCCTGCTGGCGCGCACCGGGCACCTCGACCGGGCGGCCGCCACCGCCGACTGGATCGACAGTCGGCTCCGCGACCCGGAATCCGGACCTGATCTGGGACGGTCTGCGACCTGCCGACGATGGCACCACCCGGTTCGAGACCACGATCTACAGCTACTGCCAGGGTGTGGTGCTCGGCGCCGAACTCGAACTGGCGCAACGCCTCCCGGATCCGGACCGGGTTCATGCGCAGCGGATCGACCGGTTGGTGGCAGCTGTCGGCCGCGAGCTGAGCTCCGACGGCGTGCTGACCGGTCACGCCGGCGGCGACTCGGGCCTGTTCGGCGGCATCCTGGCCAGATATCTGGCGTCGGTCGCGCTGGGACTGCCGAACGAGGCGGCCACCGCAGACACCGCCCCGGCGGCCGCCATCACTGCCCGCACCCTCGTGCTCCGGTCCGCAGAGGCCGCCTGGGCCAATGCGGCCCTTGTCGACGGACTGCCGCTCTTCGGCCCCGACTGGAGCCGGCCGGCCCGGGTACCGACCACCCGCGGCGCCGCACCGGAGCGTGATCTGTCGGTCCAGCTGTCCGGCTGGATGTTGATGGAGGCGGCGCGGCGGATCGGCTAACCTTCGGCGATGCGCGTCGGTGTCGTCATCCTCCCCCAATTCACCTGGTCACAGGCCCGTGATCGCTGGAAATCGCTGGAGGACAGAGGGTTTGCCCACGGTTGGACCTACGACCATCTGGCCTGGCGCGATCTGTCCGAGCAGGACTGGTTCGGCACCATTCCGACGCTGACCGCCGCCGCGACGGTGACCAGCAGGATCGGCCTGGGCACCTGGGTCACGTCGCCGAACTTCCGGCATCCGGTCACGCTGGCCAAGGATCTGCTGACGCTGGACGACATCTCGGGTGGGCGGGTGATCGCCGGCATGGGTGCCGGCGGGACAGGTTGGGATGCAACGGTTCTTGGCCAGCGGCCGTTGACCCCGGGCGAACGGACGGCGCGCCTTGCCGAGTTCGTCACGCTCACCGACCTGTTGCTGACCAATCCCGAGACCAGTTGGCAGGGCGACTACTTCCAGGCCGACCGGGCCCGGATGATCCCGGCCGGCAGCCGGTCCAGGATCACGATGGTGGTGGCCGCGAACGGTCCACGCACCATGCGGATCGCGGCCGGCGCGGACGGCTGGGCGACCACCGGACCGGAGTCGACCGACGCGACCACGGAGCAGTGGTGGACCGCCATCGCCGGGCTGGTGCAGCGGTTCGAGGACACCGCCCGCAAGGCCGGGCGGGATCCGAACACGATGGGCAGGTACCTGAATCTCGATTCGGCGCCGGTGCTCTCGGTCAGCAGCCTGGACGCGTTCACCGATGCCGCCGGCCGGGCCGCTGCACTCGGCTTCACCGACGTGGTCGTGCACTGGCCACGGCCGACCGGCGTCTACGCCGGCGACGAGTCGGTGCTCGACGCGATCGCCGGACTGCTCACCGACGGACACGTGAACCTGCGATGAACATCGACCTTGCCGCCATCGTCGTCGAGAAGTACGACCCGGCGATCGCCTTCTTCGTGGACGCGCTCGGCTTCGAGCTGATCGAGGACTCGCCGGCGCTGACCAACAGCGGGCGACCCAAGCGCTGGGTGGTGGTCCGGCCGCCCGGCGCCGCCACCGGGATCCTGCTGGCCGAGGCCGATGGCGCGGTGCAGTCCGCGGTGGTCGGCAACCAGTTGGCGGGCCGGGTCGGGTTCTTCCTGCGGGTCGACGACTTCGACGCCGCGCTGGCCCGGATGACGGCCGCCGGCGTCGAGTTCCTCGGCGAACCACGGTCCGAGGTGTACGGGCGAGTCGTGGTTTTCAAAGACATCGCCGGGAATTCCTGGGACCTGTTGGGGCCACCGGACTCTGGGTGATCCCCCGACCCGTCAGGCGCCCGGTTGGATCCCGCGCCGGCCGGCCGGTGGCGCGGGCGGATCGATCTGTCCCGCGAAGATCCCCACCGCAGCCACGATCGCGAGCAGGCCGCCCGCCGCGGTGAGGAACGGCCCCAGCCCGGCGGTCGCCTCACCGGCCTCGAAGACCCCGGCGTCGCCGGCATCGATGCCGCGGTACAACCCCCAGCCGGCCAGCACCAATCCGCACAGCACGAGCACCGATGCAGTGACCCGGTGCGGCCGCGGGCCGTTGGACACCGACGCGACGGCGATCGCGGCGATCACCGCGATCACCCCGAAGATCACCCCGAGCAGGCCGGGCCGGTAGGTACCGGAGCCGTCCAGCACCTCGTTGAGATTCGTGCCGGCGATCGAGCTGCTGCCGGTGATCCCGCCCCACCCGGTGATCGAGGTGGTGCCGCCGTCCTCGGTGTCGGTGTGGATCCACGGCAGGAAGGACGCGACGATCGCCAGTGCCCCGCCGAGCCCGGCCAGCGCGGCGAGCAGCCGTCGCCGGTTCGTCGCCCGGTCGGTTGCCATCACGGCACCACGTCGATCAACACCTTGCCGATCACCGACCCCTCCACCGCGGCGTGCGCCTGCGCGGCCTGCTCCAACGGGTAGTGGTGCATCGGCAGGCCGGCGTCCTCACCGATCCGGATGGCGCCCGCCCGGACCGCCGCGGCCACCCCGTCGACGGCGCGCGCCTTGGCCTCCCGGGGGGCGGTGTAGACCAGCACGAACTGCCAGCGGGCGTTGGGCACCATCAGTTTCGTCACCGGAAGGGTGACCTCGTTGCCGCCGTCGTTGGCGTAGATCGCCACCGAGCCGTGCCGGGCGATGACCGCGGCGTCGATGGCGGCATTGGCCGGGGAGACCTCGACGACGGTGTGCACACCGTGCGGGGCGAGCTGGCCGATCTCGGCGACGACGTCCTGCCGCCGGTAGTCGATGACGTGATCGGCGCCGGCGGCCACCGCCAGCTGCGCCTTCGCCGGTCCGCTCACCGTGCTGATCACGGTGGCATCACTCCACCTGGCGAGCTGGATGGCGGCGTTACCGACCGCGCCGGCGCCGCCGGCGACCAGCACCACCCGGCCCTGCAGGGCGCCCGGACCGAGCTGCTGCGGTCCGTCCTCGGTGACGGTCAGGCAGCGATGTGCGGTGAGGAACGGGATGCCCAGGCTCGCTCCGAGGTCGAACGACGCCTCGTCCGGCAACGGCACCAGTTGGCCGGCCGGCACCAGCGCGTATTCCTGCGCGGTGCCCTCGGGTCGCCGGAAGGCTGCCTCCCAGACCCACACCCGGCCGCCGACCAGGGCTGCGTCCACCCCGTTCCCCACCGCGTCGACCACGCCGGCGCCGTCCTGCCCGGGAACCTGCGGCGGGTCGACGGCTCCGCCACCCGAGCCCGTGGAACCCGACCCGCGGCGGGACTTCCAGTCCGTGGGGTTGACCCCGGATCGGTGAATCCGCACCCTGGCCTCCCCCGGCCCGGGCTCCGGGACCGGGCGGTCGACGAGGGTCAGGACATCTGGATCTCCCGTGCGGGAGTACTGGATGGCGCGCACGATGACGACGGTAACCGCCCCGCTACGCTCGCCGACGTGCCGACCCCCGCCCGCCGCGTCCTGCTCACCGTGGACGGCGTGCTGCACGACAGCGACCTGCCGGTGCAGGCCTTCGCCCGGCACGTCACCGAGATGCTGCCGGCCGAACGGGTCCGGCCGGTCATCGCCGGGATGCGGGGTTTCCTGGAGGGCAAGGCGGAGCTGCTCCCTCCGGACGTCGATCTGAGTGCTGCCGAGGACGGCGAGCAGGCTGTCGAGATCCTTGCCCGCGCAGCGGGTGTGAGCTCGGCGCAGATCGAGTCGGCACGGCTGGCCGGTCGCGGCGACCTGGTCGCCAGCTCCTGGGCCGTTGATCAGCCGGACGGGCTCGCCGAGCTGCTCGCCGAGTTGTCCGGCCGGGCCAGGGTCGACGTGCTGGCCGAGCCAGGCGACCCTGCCGCGGCCGCCGTGCTCGATGCCCTCGGCATCGAGGTCGACGCGATCGTCGAGGAGTCCGGCACCGGGTCGGACCCGGCGCTGGTGCTGGTCATCGGGACCCGCTGGGCCGGCCAACTGGAATCGGCGCAGCACGCCGGCTGTGCCACGGCGCTGGTGGACCGGTTCGGGCGCGGCCGCGGCACGCCCGACCTACCGGGTCGACCGGCGCTGCCGGACCTGCTCGACCCCGTCCGCTCCTGGCTCGATCAGACACCGACGCTCGATCAGACACCGAGCACGACAGGAAGGGCAGGACCGATGACGACGCCATCCGGGCGCGGACAGCAGGTTCGATGACTGGCTGACCCCGGACGGCTCCCCGCCCGAGCGGCCCACCCACGTCATCGCTCACCTGTCGGACACCCACCTCACCTCGGCGGGGGTCCGGTACAACAAGGTCGTCGACGCGGACGCGGCCCTGCATCGGGCGGTCGCCGTGCTGCGGGACTCGGTGGCACAGGGCAGGCGGCTGGACGCGGTGGTGCTGTCCGGCGACCTGACCGACACCGGCGACCCCGATGCCTACCGTCGACTGGCCGCCGCGGTCGCGACCATCGATCCCGGTCCGAGCGCTCCGATCCCGATCTTCGCCACCGGAAACCACGACCTGCGCACTGTCTTCCACCGGGAGCTGTTGCACGCCGATTCGGCAGCACCGATCCAGCAGGTTCATCTGGTCAACGGTCTGCGGGTGATCGTGCTGGACTCCACCATCCCCGGCGCCGGGCACGGTCGGCTGACCGCAACGCAACTGGCCGAGCTGGCGGACGAACTGTCGATCCCGGCGGCGGCCGGGACGCTCCTGGTCCTGCACCATGCCCCGGTCCCACCGCCGTCACCGCTGCTGAGCTACTTCGCCCTCGAGGCGGGTTCCCGCAGCGCGCTCCGGTCGGCGATCGCCGGCACCGATGTCCGGCTCGTCCTGGCCGGTCACCACCACCTCGCCCAGTCGGCAATGCTCGGCGCCGTCCCGGTCGCCGTCGCCGGGTCCACCGCGATCCGGACCGACCCACTGGCCCCGGCCGGCCATGAGCGGACGTTCGCCAGCGGAGCGTTCAACCTGCTCGAGGTGTACCCGGACACGATCGCGGTGTCGGTCATCCCGGTGGACGGTGCAGCCGGGGTCTTCGACCTCGATGCGGCCGGCTGTCAGGAGGTGATCCGGGCACACCCGATCGATCAGTGACCGATCGGGCCCGCAACTGCCCTCCGAACGGGTAGACTCAAGGTATTCGGCGCGCGCCCTGTTCCGAGATACTCTGCAGCAGAGGCGTTCTGAAGAATCGGCGGCCCATGTGGAAGAGCATGCGCTGGCCGCCGTAGGTGCGATGGCAGGTGGAACGACTCCCCCCGTCGGCCGGTTCCACTATGTCGCTGATGGTGACCGCTGGTGGTGGTCGGACGAGATGTTCGAGATGCACGGTTTCCGGGCCGGCGATGTGGTCCCGACCACCGAACTGCTGGAGTCCCACAAGCACCCCGATGATCGAGACTTCGCGATCGAGGCGCTGACCCTGGCCCTGAAGAACGGGCTGCCGTTCTGCTGCCGGCACCGCATCGTGGACCAGCGGCAGAAAATCCACACCGTCGTCTCGATCGGTCAGGGAATCCGTGACGACACCAGCGAGATTGCCGAACTGCGAGGGTTTTTCATCGACGTGACCAGATCCCTGCAGCGCGACCTGGCGACCACGACCCGGGAAGCCGTGGCGCGGTCGGCGGAGTCGAGGGCTGGGATCGAACAGGCCAAGGGTGCCCTGATGGCGATCTACAGCATCGACGAGGACGAGGCCTTCGCGGTGCTCACCTGGCACTCGCAACACTCGAACACCAAGCTTCGGGACGTCGCCGACACGGTGACCTCGGCACTGGACGATCCGGTACTGTCCGACCTGCATCCGGAGGAGAAGATGAGCGTCATCCTCGCCGGCGTTGCCCATTCGGGGGAGAAGGAGCCGGCGCTGGGGAGATGACGACCGGCGCTCCGGTCGCGGTGGACCTTGACAGTTCGCCGCGTGCAGGGTTGCCTGAGGTAGCTGGACTCAACAGCCGTCAGGGGATCGTTATCGCCGCCATTTGGCCGCGACTCGCTGGACCTACTCACCGCCGTTGCGCATGTCGATCGATCAACCCTGAAAGCGCGCCGAGGAAGGCCACCGATGTCCACCGCCATGTCTCCGTCCCTGCGGACCCCCAGATCCAGACCCCAGACCGACTATGCGCAGTTGCTCAAATCGGTTCAGCAGGCCGGATCTGATGAAGCGCCGGTACGGCTACTACGCGGTCAAGTCGCAGCCTGATGATGCTGGCGGTGCTGGCCATCGGGGTCGGCATCGTGCTGCTGGGCAACAGCTGGTGGCAGCTCGTGCTGGCCGCGCTGCTCGGCCTGGTCTTCGCGCAGTTCGGGTTCCTCGGTCACGACGCCGCACACCGGCAGATCTTCGTCTCCGGCAAGGCCAATCACCGCGCCGGCCTGGTGCTCGGCACGCTTGTTCAGCGGGATGAGCCTGGTCTGGTGGAACAGCAAGCACAACAAGCACCATCAGGCACCGAACCAGATCTCCAAGGACCCGGACATCGAGCCGATGGTCCTGCACTTCTACCCGGTCGAGCCGAAGCCGGATCGCAGCAGATTCGCCGCGTTCCTGCGCGCACGGCAGGGCTGGTTGTTCTTCCCGCTGCTCACCCTGGAAGGCGTCAACCTGCACGCCCAGTCGGTCATCACCAGCTTCGGCCGGCGGTCCGGAAAGCGGCAGCCGGTGGAGATGTCGCTGCTGCTGCTGCGCTGGGCCGCGTATCTGACGCTGCTGTTGCTGGTGCTCGATCCCGGCAAGGCGGCCGCCTTCCTCGGCGTGCAACTGGTCGTGGTCGGTGTGTACCTGGGCTGCACCTTCGCGCCCAATCACAAGGGCATGCCGGTGTTGCCGGCCGACGCCCGGATCGACTTCCTGCGCCGTCAGGTGCTGATGTCCCGCAACATCATCAGCAATCGGCTGACCACCTTCGCGATGGGCGGTCTGAACTACCAGATCGAGCACCACCTGTTCCCGAGCATGCCGCGGCCGAACCTGCGCCGGGCGCAGCGCATCATCAAGCCGTTCTGCATCGACAACTCGGTGACCTACACGGAGACGACGCTGCGTCGGTCGTACGGCATCGTCGTCCGCTACCTCAACCAGGTCGGGCTGAACGCGCCGCGACCCCTTCGACTGCCCGATCGTCGCGTCGTTGCGACCGCGGGTCTGACTGACCCGATCACGCGCCCGATCACCGCTGCAGCCCGATCACCGCGGTGACCAGTTCCGGGAGGGCGAGCACCAGCCAGCACCCGGCGAGCAGGAACGGGCCGAACGGGATCGCCGAGGTCAGCGACAACCGGCGAACAGCCATCCCGAGCACCGCGAACAGTGCGCCCAGGACGAACGCGATCGCCACCGCCAGCACCGCCGATGCGACCGACGCGTAACCGGTCATCAGCGCCAACGACGGAACGAGTTTGACGTCGCCCCGGCCCATCGCCCGTGGGGCGACGGCGGCCAACGCCCAGAACAGCCCGGTGGTCACCACCGCCGCGGCCACGCGCGATCGGGATGCTGCCGGTGCCCGGCGCCGCGTACTCGACGGCGCCGACCAGCAGCAGGGTGAGCGGGATGGCGGGCAGCGTCAGGGCGTCGGGCAGCCGGTGGGCGGCGATGTCGACGGCGCCCAGCCCGACGGCGAGCAGCCCCGCCCAGACCACCACCGGCGTCCACGGTCCGGGCCAGGTCAACGCGACGCCGACCCCGGTGAGCGCGGCGGCCGACGCCTCGATGATGCCGGCGCGCACCACCATGCCCCGCGGCAGCCGGGCGAGCAACAGCCTGATCCCCCATCCTGCGACGCCGCCGCCCAGGACAGCGATCAGGACCGCCACTCCTGTCTGCACGTCTGAACGTTCTCACGCCGGGCCGGCCGATCGGGTGCGCTGTCCCCACGCTGTCCCCAGCAGGGCCGGTTGTCACACCGGCAGTACTCACACCGGCAGTGCTCACACCGGCAGCGGCAGGTCCGTCTTCGAGCCGGCCAGCAACCCGGCGCGCATCGCCTGCACCGGCGCCGGCACCCCGGTCATCAGTTCGAACTGGCGAAAGGCCTGGTGCAGCAACATGTCCAGGCCGGTCAGCGTGATCCTCCCCGGCACGCCCATGGCCGCGAGCGGGGTCGGCCACGGGTGGTAGAGGACGTCGAACAGCGTCGGCACGGCCCGTAGTCGCTCGGCCAGCGAGTCCGCGGCGCCGGCCGGCACGGTGGACACCACCAGGTCGGCGCCGTCCGCGGCCTCGCCGATCGGGTCCAGTTCCCAGCCGATGGCCCGGATCGGCAGTCCCAGCACCCCGGCCAGCTCCACCACACCGGCCGTGCTCTGCGGACGGCGGCCGGCGATCACCACATCCGTCGCGCCCAGCTCCGCGAGGGCCGCGATCACCGATGCCGCCGTTCCGCCGCCGCCCAGGATCAGCGCCGTTCTCGGTGCCGGCGCTCCGGCCGCCCGCAGCGCCCCGATCAGCCCGTCCACGTCGGTGTTGTCGGCGAACCAGCCGCCGTCGCGGCGGACCAGCGTGTTCGCAACGCCCAACGCGGCCACCCTCGGGCTGCGCTCGTCGGCCACCGCGGCAGCCGCCGCCTTGCCCGGCATGGTCACCGAGAACCCGGCCCACTCGGGACCGGACATTGCCGACCAGCTCGGGCAGCGCGGCCGCGTCGCACTCGATCGGCTCGTACTGCCAGCCGACCAGCCCGGCCGCGGCGTAACCCGCCCGGTGCAGGGCCGGCGACAGCGAGTGGGCGACCGGCGATCCCAGCACCGCGGCACGATGGATCACGCCGGGTCCGTCCGCGGCCGGCGTCGCCGGGCGGTCAGCCGAAGACACCGTTCGCCCTTGCCTGCGCGATGCAGGCCTCGTGTTCGGCGACCGTGATGCTGAAGCAGGATTCGCCCTCCAGGTTCTGCTTGACGAAGAACAGCCACGAGCCCTCGGCCGGGTTGAGCGCGGCGTCGACCGCGTCCGGTCCGGGTGAGGAGATCGGCGTCGGCGGCAGGCCCATCACCTGATACGTGTTGTACGGGCTCGGGTTTGCCCTGTCCTCGGCGGTGGTGGCGATCGAGGCCCGGTCCAGGGCGTAGTTGACGGTCGAGTCGAATTCGAGCTTCATCGGGACGGCCAGCCGGTTGTAGATCACCCGGGACACCTTGGGCATGTCGCTGACGATGGATTCCCGCTCGATCAGCGACGCGATGATCGCGCTCTGGTACGGCGTCATCCCGCGGGCCGCCGAATCGGCGATGATGTCGGTCCGGTTCCACAACGCCGCCGACGCGCTGACGACGGCCTGCAGGGCCTGCTCCGGGGTGGAGCCCGGTGGGATGTCGAAGTCCCCGGGCAGGATCGTTCCCTCCAGTCGCTTCCGCGGTTCCGGCGCTGCCCTGACCCCGTCGGCGGCCCATTCGACCACCCCGAGCGCGGCCGGATCGGCGGTCTCCGCGACCTCCCACAATTCGTCGGCGGTGAAGCAGTCCTGCTCGCCGTTGAGCGGCACACAGGCCGCCGCGGTGATCTCGGAGATGTAGCCGGGAACGTTGATCGGCGCCACGTTCGGATCAGTGGACACCGCGGTGACGTCGGCCAGCTGCCTGCCCGGGATGAGCCGCACCCGGCCGACGTGATTCTCCTTGGTCACCAACGCATCCGCGGTGGCCTGGGCGGAGGCGTTCTGCCGGACCTTGTAGTAGCCGGGGCGCAACGCCTGCACGTCGGCGTCCAACGCGGCCTGGTTCATGAAGGCCTCCGGACTGGCCACCACACCGGCCTCGGTCAGCGTGGTGGCGATGTCGCCGATCCCGTCGCCGCTCTGCACCCGGACGATCACCTCGGTGTCACCCGAGCCGCTGAAGTCGGGGACCTCGTCGGCGGTGTTCCGCCAGACGATGAACCCGGCGATCAGTCCGGCCACGATGATCAACAGCACGATGACGGCGAAGACCAGCCACCTGCGGTGCCGGCGACGAGCGGTTTGCGCCCGTTCCTCGTCCGAGATCAGCGGCGGCGGCGGGCGGGGCCGCCGGATCGGGTTCGGTGGGGCCGGCGGCCAATGCGGCCCTGAGCTCGTGAACGTCCAGCTCTCCGGTCTCGCCCTCCTCCCGGCCGAAGATGCCGAGGTGGTCGCTCATCGGCCCCTACCACCGGCGAGGTTGTCCAGTCGGTTCTGCAGGATCCGGGTGGCGGCGACCTGGTCGATCACCTTCCGGCGGGCCCTGCCGCGCACGCCGGCCTCGGCGAGCTGCCGGTCCGCGGAGACGGTGGTGAGTCGTTCGTCGACGTAGACGACGGGTACCGGCGCGATCGGCTGCAGCGAGGGCCGCGCCGTAGGAACGGGCTGCGGTGACTGCCGGCCCGTCCGAGCCACGCAGGGTCTTGGGCAGACCCACGACCACTTCCACCACCTCGTGTTCCTCGACCAGCGCGATGAGAGCTTTCAGGTCCGAGCCATCGACCGTGTTCCGCGCCAACGTGGTCACCGGAGTGGCCAGCACACCGTGAGGGTCACTCATCGCAACTCCCACGCGAACGGTACCGACGTCCACCCCCAGACGCACGCCTTTCCGCGCCGCGTCATCAGCAGTGTCGGCGGATTCACCCGTTTTCATGACACCGCATGGAGGGGTTCGCTGACGTCGGCCACGATGCTGGACGCGGCAGGGCCATCAGGGTTGCCACCGCACCCGTTCGGGCTGCCGGGACGGGTCATCCGTCGCCGTCGGCCAACGCCGCCCGGAGCGCATCGATCGCCGCCGGAATGCCGTCCGGGCGGGTCCCCGCACCCTGCGCCATGTCCTTCTTCCCGCCGCCCCGGCCTTCGATCGCCGGCAGGAACGCCTTCGCCAGGTCGCCGGCCGCGGTGCCCGCCGCGATCGCCGGCTGGGTGACCGCGACGGCGAACGCCACGGTGCCCTCACCGGGCGCGAAGATCGCGACCACGCCGGGCCGGGCGCCGAGCTGGTTCTTCACGTCGGTCGCCAGGTTCCGCACGTCGCCGCCGGAGGTGCCGGCAGGTGCCGTCGCGGCCACCAGCGCCACGCCTGCCGATGTCGACCGCGCCCTGCGCCATCGTCGCCGCGGACGCCGACAACGCCGCGGCCCGCAGGCCGGCCAGTTCCTTCTCCGCAGCGCGCAGCCGCTCGAGCAGGGTCTCGATCCGGCCGGGCAGTTCGCTCGGCTGCACCTTGAGCGAACCGGCGAGCTGGGAGACCAGGGTGCGCTCGGCAGCGAGCCGGTGGAAGGCCTCGATGCCGACCGCCGCCTCCACCCGGCGCAGGCCGGATCCGACGGAGGACTCGCCGGTGATCGCGACCGGGCCGATCTGCGAGGAGTGCTCGACATGGGTGCCGCCGCAGAGTTCGACCGACCAGGGGCCGCCGATCTCCACGATCCGCACGGTGTCGTCATAGGTCTCGCCGAACAGCGCGATCGCGCCCATCGCCTGAGCCTCGGCCTGCGACCCGTAGAGCACCCGGACCGGTAGGTCCTGCCGGACGGCGCGGTTGACGACATCCTCGAGCTCGCTGCGGGTGTCGGTCGACAACGCCTGGTTCCAGGCGAAGTCGAGCCGGAGGTAGCCGGGCTTGTTGTAGGAGCCGGACTGCAGGGCCTCCGGTCCGAGCACCTGCCGCAGCGCGGCGTGCAGCACGTGGGTGCCGGAATGGGCCTGCCGGGCGCCGAGCCGCCACTCCGGATCGACCTTGGCCAGCACCTTCGCCCCGTCGGACAGTTCGCCGTCGGTGATCCGCACCCGGTGGACGATCAACGACTTGTCGACCTTCTGCACGTCCAGGACCTCGGCGGACGCCCCGTTGCCCAGGATCAGCCCGGCGTCGGAGTCCTGACCACCGGATTCGGCGTAGAAGGAGGTGCGGTCCAGGACCAGCTCCACCTCGTCGCCCTCACCCGCCGAGCCGACCCGGACCCCGTCCCTGATCAGACCCTTGACGGTGGCCTCGGATTCGAGTTCGGAGTATCCGGTGAACTCGGTCCGACCGGCGTCCACCAGCTCGCGGTAGACGCTCAGGTCGGCGAGCTTTCCCTTGCGCGCCTTGGAATCCGCCCGCGCCCGCTCCCGCTGCTGCTCCATCAACCTGCGGAACTCTTCGGTGTCGACGGTGAGCCCGGCCTCGGCCGCCATCTCCAGGGTCAGGTCGATCGGGAAGCCCTGGGTGTCGTGCAGGGCGAAGGCCGTCGACCCGGTGACCACCGTGCTGCCCGACTGCTTGATCTCGTCGGCGGCGGCGTCGAACAGCTTGGACCCGGAGGAGATGGTGCGCAGGAACGCCTGCTCCTCCTTGACCGCGACCCGCTGGATGCGCTCGAAGTCGGTGGCCAACTCCGGGTAGGACGGGCTCATCAACTCGCTGACGGTCTGGGTGAGACCCGGCAGCACCGGCTCGGTGACCCCCAGCAGCCGGGCGCTGCGCACGGTGCGCCGGAGCAGCCGGCGCAGCACGTAGCCACGGCCCTCGTTGCCCGGCGTCACCCCGTCGGAGATCAACATCACCGACGACCTGCTGTGGTCGGCGATCACCCGCATCCGGACGTCGGCGGCCGGGTCCTGCCCGTAGGTCAGCCCCGACAACTTCTCCATCTTGGCGATAATCGGACGCAGAAGGTCTGTGTCATAAACGTTCTCGACGCCCTGCAGGAGGAAGGCGAGCCGCTCGACGCCGAGCCCGGTGTCGATGTTCTGCTGCGGCAGCGGCCCCAGGATGGGAAAGTCCGCTTTGGAACCCCCGCCCGCCGCACCCTGGCCGTCGCCGCGCATGTCCTGCATGAAGACGAGGTTCCACACCTCGAGGTAGCGGTCCTCGTCGGCGATCGGACCGCCCTCGATCCCGAACTCCGGGCCGCGGTCGTAGTAGATCTCCGAACAGGGCCCGCACGGCCCCGGCACGCCCATCGACCAGAAGTTGTCGGCCATTCCGCGGCGCTGGATCCGCTCGACCGGGACGCCGGCGACCTCCTGCCACAGCCGGAACGCCTCGTCGTCGGTCTCGTACACGGTGACCCACAGCCGCTCGGGGTCCAGCCCGTACCCGCCGTCGTCCAGCGAGCTGGTCAGCAGCGACCAGGCGTGCCGGATGGCGCCCTCCTTGAAGTAGTCGCCGAAGGAGAAATTGCCGGCCATCTGGAAGAACGTGTTGTGCCGGGTGGTGATCCCGACGTTCTCGATGTCACCGGTCCGGACGCACTTCTGCACGCTGGTGGCGCGTGGGTAAGGCGGCGTCGACTGGCCGAGGAAGTACGGCTTGAACGGCGCCATCCCGGCGATGGTGAACAGCACCGTCGCGTCCTGGCTGATCAGCGAGGCCGACGGCACAACGGTGTGCCCCGCCTTCTCGAAATGGTCGAGGAAGCGTTGCCGGATCTCGTGGGTCTGCATGGGTCCTCACTGACAGGTATCGGGCATGGTGGGTGATCGGCACGGTGGAGTGATCGCTCGGGGCTGATCGTCCAGGCGTAGAGGGTGGGGCTGGTCGGTGGCAGTCGCTCTCTCGGGCTCAGTTCACGCGGAGCGGCGCGCCGACCTGGCGGTGGCCCGGGCGGCGTGCGGAGCGGCGGCGGCCGGATGCGGCGGCGGCGGGGCGCCGGGTGCCCGCGGTTCGATCGGGGCCGGCGGCGGTCCCAGCTCCTCGGGTCCGACCAGGATGACCGCCCCGGTGGCGTTGTCCACCAGCGGCCGGTAGCTCGCCCTGCGGTTGACCGCACCCTGCCGGACGTCGGAGGCGAAGGCGCCGACGGCATTGCCCAGCTCGGCGATCGCGTCGGCGACGTCGGCCGCAATCGCCGACGGGGTCACCTTCGCCTTCAGCGCCTGCTTCGCGGCTTCCTTCGCCCGCCGGGTGCGTCTGGTGGCGGCAACGCCGAGGGCGATACCGGCGCCGAAGTAGTAGATGCGCTTCACGCAGCCGTCATCCCCTTTCGGTGGACGCCGGTCCAGATGCCGGGCCCTTGCTTTCCCGGGGAAGGTTACTCGCCGGTGCGGGCCGGAAGCGGCCAGGACGGCGTGAACGGAATCGGTCCGCGGCGCGTGTACCTGTCGGCTGGAAGATCAACGGCTCGGATGGGAGATGATCATTCTCATGGTGGAAGAGATCAACGGCTTGCCGGCTCACGTGCTGCTGGTGCACGCGGTCGTCATCTTCATCCCGGTTGCCGCGCTGCTCACGGTGCTGTCAGCGCTGTGGCCCGCCGCTCGGCGCCGGCTCGGCATCGTGACGCCGATCGTCGCGTTGATCGCGTTGATCCTGGTCCCGGTCACCACCAACGCCGGCTCGTGGCTGCAGAGTCGGCTGCCGAACGCACCGCTGATCGCTGCGCATGCCGAACTCGGCGACACCATGCTGTGGTTCGTGATCGGGCTGTTCGTTGCCGCCCTGCTGGCCTGGGGCGTGCCCACGTTGCTGACCCGCAACTCCCGGCAGGCGCCGCCGCCGTGGGTCGGCGTGGTGGTGGCGGTCGTTGCCGTCGCGCTCGCCGGGGCGAGCGTCGTGCAGGTTTTCCGGGTCGGCGAGTCCGGCTCCAAGGCCGTCTGGACCGGCTCGTTCTGCCCGGAGCCCGTCAACGCCGACGGGTCCTGCCCGGCTGCCTGACGCCGGCGCGCATCTGCATCGAGACCCGGGTCCGGCCGTAGGTCCGGCGGGCCGCTGGCCATGCGCAGCGGCGAGAATGTTTCCGCGATAGAGACAAATCGGACACTCCAAGCATTCTCGAGCGCCGACGGTGAGCGACACGCCCGATCACGTGTGGCTCGATGGGCAGATCGACCGCATGTCGCATGCTGCGGCACCCCGCAAGCGGCAGCTCGGCCCTAGTAGTGGACCGGGGTCGGGCGTGTCGCGACCGAGGGCTGGGTGCATGGCCCTCGCGCTCTCAGATTGGCGTAGCCTGGACCGTGGTCGAATCGATTCGAGTGACCTGCGGCACGTCCGCAGGATCGGCTCAACCAGGCACGTCCAGCGGCGTCATACCCCGTCGTGACGTTGCGGGGGCGCGCACCTGTGGCCGATCAGCAGTTTCGCCGCGACCATGGGGCATCTCCGGAGAGCAGCGCTCATCGGATACCACCAGGCATCAGCACGTGCGACACCACACGAACGACACCACACGAACGACCTGCAGACACCCAGAGGGAGGCTCTTCGATGTCCATCGGAGAAACCACGACCGACGAACTCTTCGACGACATCACCGCGCCGTTGAGCACCGAACCCGAGAAGCGACCCGGCCAGGAGCGCACCGACCCCGCGCAGGATTGGCGCCGCACCGCGGTGGTGTATCAGGTGTACCCACGCTCGTTCGCCGATTCGGACGGTGACGGGGTCGGCGACCTGCCGGGCATCACCGGCCGGCTCGGCGCACTGGCCGACCTCGGAGTCGATGCCGTCTGGTTGTCGCCCTTCTACACCTCGCCGCAGGCCGACGCCGGGTACGACGTCAGCGACTATCGCGACGTTGACCCGATCTTCGGCTCCCTGGCGGACTTCGACGCCCTCCTCGAGCGGGCTCACGAGCTGGGCCTGAAGGTGATCGTCGACCTCGTCCCGAACCACAGCTCCGACGAGCACGTCTGGTTCAAGGCCGCGTTGGCCGCGGCGCCGGGATCGCCCGAGCGCGCCCGGTACATCTTCCGCGACGGTCGCGGCGAGAACGGTGAGCTGCCGCCGAACAACTGGGAATCCTGTTTCCGCGGGCCGGCGTGGACCCGCACCACGAACGCCGACGGCACACCGGGTCAGTGGTACCTGCACCTGTTCGACACCAGGCAGCCGGACTTCGACTGGGAGAACCCGGAGGTGCGCGCGGAGTTCCTGGACGTCCTGGCGTTCTGGCTCGACCGCGGAGTCGACGGCTTCCGGGTCGACGTCGCGAACGCGCTGATCAAGGCGCCCGGCCTGCCGGACATCGACGTCCGGGTCGACGACGAACTCGACCCCGACACCGAAGGCCTCTTCGGCTCCGGGCCGATGTGGGATCAGGACCGGGTGCACGAGGTCTACCAATCGTGGCGAGCGCTGCTCGACTCCTACCCGACCGACCGGATCCTGGTCGCCGAGGCGTGGGTTCAGCCGCTGACCCGGCTGGCGCGGTACGTCCGCGCGGACGAGATGCACCAGGCGTTCAACTTCGACTACCTGGAGACCGGCTGGAACGCCGCCGCCCTGCGCAAGTCGATCGACGCCTCGATGACGACCAACGATTCGGTCGGCGCCCCGACCACCTGGGTGCTGTCCAATCACGATGTGGTGCGCCATGTCTCCAGGCTCGGCCTGGACACCGGCGGGCGCCGGCCGAACGGCATCCGCGCCGATGACCCGCAGCCCGACTACGCGCTCGGGCTGCGCCGCGCGAAGGCGTCGACCCTGCTCATGCTCGGCCTGCCGGGGTCGGCCTACCTCTACCAGGGTGAGGAGCTCGGGCTGCCCGACCACACCGCGCTCGACGACGAGCTCCGCCAGGACCCGACCTGGTGGCGGTCCGAGTACACCGAAGCGGGACGCGACGGCTGCCGGATTCCGCTGCCGTGGGAGTCCGACGCGCCTGGCCTCGGTTTCGGACCCGGCGGGAAAACCTGGCTGCCGCAGCCGGATTCCTACGCCGGGTTGGCCCGCGACCGGCAAGAGGGCGTCGAGGGCTCGACGTTGGAGATGTACCAATCGGCGCTCGCCCTGCGCCGGGCCTTCAAGCTCGGAGCCGGTTCGCTGGAATGGGGCCCCGATCGCGGGGCCGATGTCATCGCGTTCACCAACGGTGAGGTGACGGTGGTGACCAACATGGGTGCCGAACCGGTGCCGCTGCCCGCCGGCGAGGTGCTGATGGCCTCCGATCGAGCTGACCGGGGACGGGCAGTTGCCGGCCGACGTCACCGCCTGGCTCGTCTGAGGCGGTGCGCCCCGGTTGACTGTCGGTGAACCGGCCGGGTGCATCATCGTCCGATGAGAGCAGCGGTACTGCGGGGGCCGGGTCAGATCGGGATCGACCAGGTGCCGGATCCGGTCGTCGTGACGCCGACCGATGCGCTGGTCCGGGTGGTTGCCAGCTGCATCTGCGGGTCGGATCTGTGGCACTACCGCGGCGCCACCACCCGTCGGGGGCGGATCGGTCACGAATTCGTCGGGGTGATCGAGGAGGTCGGCGCCGACGTGCGAACGGTGCGGGCCGGCGACCTGGTGATCGCGCCGTTCGTCTACTCGTGCGGCGTCTGCGTCAACTGCCGCGCCGGCTGGACCACCTCCTGCCTGATCGGCGGCGACTGGGGCTATCCGGACCGGGACGGTCACCTGGTCGACGGCGGGCAGGGTGAGTACGTCCGGGTTCCACTGGCCGACGGCACGCTGGTGGCGGCGCCGGTCGACGAGACCGACGAGCGGATCCCGGCGCTGCTGGCGCTCACCGACGTGGTCGGCACCGGTCATCATGCGGCGGTCTCGGCCGGCGTCACCGGTGGCGGGACCGTCGTCATCGTCGGTGACGGGGCGGTCGGGTTGTCCGCGGTGCTGGCCTCGCGCCGACTCGGGGCCGACCGGATCATCGCCGCTCTCCACCCACCCGGACCGGGCCCGGATGGCCCAGACCTTCGGCGCCACCGACATTGTCGCGGCGCGCGGCGAGGAGGCGACGCAGGCCGTGCTCGACCTGACCGACGGTCTCGGCGCGGATTGGGCCTGCGAATGCGTGGGCACGACAGCGTCCTGGGACACCGCGTTGCAAGCCGTCCGTCCCGGCGGCACCGTCGGCTACGTCGGCGTACCTCATGGCGTCGCCGACGGCCTGCCGCTGTCGAAGATGTTCGGGCGCAACGTCAATGTCCGTGGCGGGGTGGCTCCGGTCCGGACCTACCTGCCCGACCTGTTGGCCGACGTGCTCGCCGGCGCCATCGATCCGTCGCCGATCTTCACCGAGAGCATTCCGCTCAACGAGGTCGCTGCCGGGTACGCGGCGATGGACGCACGCACCCAGATCAAGGTGCTGCTCCGTCCGTGACGCCCACCACCGATCCCGTCCTGATCACCGAGCGGCTGCGGTTGCGACCACTGCGGACCTCGGATGCAGAGGCGCTCTCGCGGTATCGATCCGACCCGGCGACCGCGCGCTACCAGTCCTGGAGCACGCCGTACACCCTGCAGGACGCCACCACGCTGATCGATGACCTGAATGACAACGACCCGACGACACCCGGCTGGTTCCAATACGGCATCGTGCTGAGCCAGACCGATGAACTCATCGGCGATCTCGGCGTGAACTTGGCAGAGAACCGGCGGCTGGCCGAGATCGGGTTCACCCTGGCCGCCGAGAACCAGGGTCACGGATACGCCGGGGAGGCGGTCCGGCGGATGCTGGATCATCTGTTCACCGATCGCGGGCTGCACCGGGTGGTCGCCGAGTGCGACGCCCGCAATCTCGCGTCAGCGCGACTGCTCGAACGGGCCGGATTCCAGCTCGAGGGACGGCGCCGCGAACACACCTACACGAAAGGCGAATGGACCGACGACCTGCTCTTCGGGTTGCTGGCACCCGAGTGGCCCGCCCACCGGTAACCGCCCGACATCAGCAACCGCCCGACATCACGGCAGCAGCAGCAACTTTCCGGTGGTCCGTCGGGCGGCCAGGTCCTCCTGCGCCGTTGCCGCCTCGGCCAGCGGGTAGGTGGCCCCGATCCGAACGGTCAGCCGGCCGGCGCCGACCCAGCCGAAGACGTCCCTGGCGCGGGCCAGCTGTTCGCGGGTGTCCAGGACGAAGTGATCGACGTTCGGCCGGGTCAGTTTCAGTGAACCGCCCTTGTTCAGCCGTTGGATGTCGAAGGGCGGCACCTGGCCGCTGGCGCCGCCGAACAGCACCATCGTGCCGCGGGGCCGAAGGGCCTCCAGCGAGCCGTCGAAGGTCGCCTGACCCACCCCGTCGTACACCACCGACATTCCTCGGCCGTCGGTGAGATCCCAGGCCTTGGTGGCGAATCCGTCGTAACCGATGATGACGTCGTCGGCACCGGCCGCGCGGGACAGCTCGGCCTTGTCCGGCGTCGACACCGTGGTGATCACCCGACCGGCGCCCTTGATCTTCGCGATCTGGGTGAGCAACAGTCCCACGCCGCCGGCCCCGGCATGGATGAGCACGTCGTCGCCGTCCACGATGCGGTACACGTCCGTCGCCAGGCTCTGTGCGGTGAGGCCTTGCAGCGCCAGGGCGGCGGCCTGCTCGTCGGACAGCGCGTCCGGCACCGGGATCAACCGGTCGGCCGGGCCGACCGTGACCTCGGCGTAGGAGCGCGGGACCTGCAGCCAGGCCACCCGGTCGCCCACCGCGACACCGGTCACCTCCGGACCGATGGCGATCACCCGCCCGGCGCCCTCCCGACCCGGGACGAACGGCATCGGCATCGGGTAGACACCCTGCCGGTGGTAGATGTCGATGAAATTGACGCCGGCCGCGCCGATCTGGACCGCGACCTCACCGGGACCCGGCTCCGGGGCGTCGATCTCGACGTACTGGAGGACCTCCGGTCCACCCGTCTCCAAGATCTGGACCGCCATCATTTTTCCTGCACCCGACCCAGAGGTCATGGGGTTGCTCCCTTCTCGCCCGGTTCCTGGCCGCGGATGGTGCGGCGCAGCTTCGGTACCCGTTCTGCCAATGCTCGTTCGGCCCCGTAGGCGGTCGGCTGGTAGTAGTCGCGACCGACCAACTCGTCCGGCGGATACTGCTGCTGCACCACCGATCCCGGACGGCCGTGCGGATACACATAGGTCTGCGCGTTGCCGAGCTTCGCCGCGCCCGGGTAGTGACCGTCCCGCAGCGCGCGGTGGCACCGAACCGGCCTTGCCCTCCCGGACGTCGGCCATCGCGGCGTCGATCGCGGTGATGACGGCGTTGGACTTCGGCGCGGTCGCCAGATGAATGGTGGCCTGCGCCAAGGCGATCCGCGCCTCCGGCAGGCCGACGAGCTGCACCACCTGGGCGGCCGCGACGGCCACCGGCAAGGCGGTGGGATCGGCCATCCCGACGTCCTCGGAGGCATGGATCATCAGCCGGCGGGCGATGAACCGCGGATCCTCCCCCGCCTCGATCATCCTGGCCAGATAGTGCACCGCGGCGTCCACATCGCTGCCCCTGATCGACTTGATGAACGCGCTGGTCACGTCGTAGTGCTGATCGCCGGACCGGTCGTAACGCACCGCCGCCCGGTTGACCGCCCGCTCGACGGCGGCCAGATCGATGATCGACTCGGCCGCCGGGATCGGCGCGAACCTCCTCGCCGACCGAGTCCGCGGCGGCCTCGAGCGCGGTGAGCGCCCGCCGCGCGTCGCCGCCGGCCAACGCGACCAGGTGCGCGCGGGCCTCGTCGGTGATCGTGAACGCACCGGCCAGCCCGCGTTCGTCCTGGACGGCGCGGTCGACCAGGGAGGCGATGTCCGAGTCGGTCAACGGTTGCAGCTGCAGCACCAGGGAACGCGACAGCAACGGGGAGACCACCGAGAAGAACGGGTTCTCGGTGGTGGCGGCGATCAGCACGATGGTCCGGTCCTCGACAGCGCCGAGCAGCGAATCCTGCTGGGTCTTGGAGAACCGGTGCACCTCGTCGATGAACAGCACGGTCTGTTCGCCGGTGGACCGGAGCCTGGCCGTGGCGTCGGCGATGACGGTCCTGACCTCCTTGACACCGGCCGAGACCGCCGAGAGCTGGGCGAAGTGCCGCCCCGTCGAGCCGGCCACCAGCGTGGCGAGGGTGGTCTTGCCGGTGCCGGGCGGTCCGTACAGCAACATCGACGACGGCGCGCCGCCCTGGACCAACCGCCGCAGCGGCGCCCCTGGTCCGAGCAGGTGCGCCTGACCGGCCACCTCGTCCAGATTCCGCGGCCGCATCCGCGCGGCGAGCGGCTCGTGCCGGTCGATCGGACGGTCCGGTGCCCAGGCAGCCGCCCCGGTTGACACCTGCACCCGGTCCCCCGGCTCGGGGTCGACCGCGAACAGACCCGGCTCAATCGGACTCACCCGGCCGACGCTACCGCGCCGCGGCGGGTCGGATCACCGGCCGCCCCGAACACCCAGGTACCCGACGATCGCGGCCATCGCCGCTGCCCGCTGTGCCGGGTCCGGAAGCTGGTCGATCCCGAACCCGAGGACGACGGTGTCCGGCGTGGTCACCGACGCCGCGGCCGGCGGCGGGGCACCGATGACGAAGCCACCGGTGTTCGGCGGGCTGCCGGCGGGCGCTCCGGAAATGGTCCACGGCCCCGGCCCGGACTCGAATCCCTCGGTCACGGTGACCTCGTCGCCCACCGACAGGGTCGTGTCGTCGACGAAGATGCCCGCACCGCCGGTTCCGCCATCGGTGACATAGCTGATGACGACCTCGATCTGCTGACCGGCATACCCGGACAGGTCGAACGACAGCTGCTGCCAGCCGGCGGACGTCCCGGTCATCCGGTTCCAGCTGCCGGTGCTGCCCGCGGCCAGGCAGGGATCTCCACCGGTCAGGTAATGCGCGAGGAACGGGTGCCGGTCCAGCAGGAATCCGGCCCCGCAATCGGCCGGCACCCCGGAGGTGGTGCGGCCGCCCGCCTCCGGCAGCGTCGTCCAATCCTCGGATCCGATCGTGTGCACCTCGACGATCACGCTGTCGTCGTCCTGCCCGGTGTCGTAGGACAGAGCAAAACCCAACCTCGGAGCGACGAAGGCCGGGACAGCCGTCAGGTCGACCGTCCGCGACAGCCGCAGGTAGGAGCCGTCGAATGGTCGCCCACGGGCATAGGACTGACCCGTGTAGGGCACTGCCGGGCTGCCCACCACCTCCCGGTACACGCTGGAGATCTGACTTCGGAACTGCGGGAACTCCGCCACCGGCAGCTCGTCGCTGGTCGCGGTCAGCACTCCCGGCGCGCCGGGCGCGTCGGACGAAGAGGGACCAAGACCGTAGGCGGCATCGCGGAAGGGCGGCGCAGTCCCGGTCACCGATCCCGGCCCGGTCCGGGCGGCGCGACCGTAGACCCCCAGGTAATACCGGGTGAAATCGTCGGTCGGCGCATCGCCGTCGATGACGGTCGCGCCGGTAGCGGCCACCTTGCCGCCGGCATTGAGGTAGTCACGGACCGACACCGTCAGTTTGTCCGGCGAATCCTTGCCCGCCGACCAGACAACGGCCCTGAAATGATCGAGCACAGCCAGGTCGTGCGGTACGCCCTGCGTCGAAACATCCCACACCGCACTGGAAATGCCGGACGCCGCCAGTGCCGCGACGTCGTCGACCCCCTCGGCACGAGTGTTCGCGAGCACGAGAACCGCGCCGCCGTCCTGCCGCACCGCGTAGGTGAAGTGCTCGCTGGCGACGGTCCGCCCACCACCCCGGGCGTTGGCCGGCGGCGCCGCCGAGATCGTCGAGCGGGAGGTCCCGGTGAACCACACCTCGACCGAGTCGCCCGGCTCGGTTCCCGCGATGGTCCCGCGAAACTCGCCGTAGTAGGCGTCGTCGGGATCGCCGTACCGCTCACCGCCCCGCCATTCCCGGACACCCGCCCTCTGCTCCGGACCGCCGTTGACCCGATAGCGCAGCGCGAGACTGCCAAGTTCCCTTCGGGCCGTCACCGCGACGGTCTGCGGATCGCCGTAGGACACGTCGAACGAGTCGACGACGAAGTCCGGCGCGACGAGGCCGACCGCGGAGACCGGATGGCCAGGGTTGCGCGCCGACGAGGCCACTGACAGCGCGAAGGGGATGTTTTTCTCGAACTCGGCCTGCACCAGCGCCTCGGAGTCCGGGAAGTCGACATCGCTCGCGCAATCCTCGGCCAGGACCTGATCATCGGGATCGGACTCGGCGGCCGTCCGGCAGCTCGACATCTCCGCGGTGAAACCCACTGTCCGGTACGCCGCCCGGGCGTGATCGATGGTCCCGCCGTTGCTCGGGTACCCCTCGGCAGCCAGGCCCGGGTCGGAACCGGGCACGGCGGGGTGGGCGTCGTCGCCGACCAGCGCCCGCGAGATCACGTCATCCGGGGACGGCGTCGCCGCCTGCCAGCCGGCGCCGTACGACAGCCGCTCGGCCGCGGAGTGGTAGTTCACCAGGAAGGTGAATCCGATCCGCTCCAGCAAACCGTCGAGCGCCCTGGTCTCCGGTTCCGACCCCGCCCCGGGACCGCGGTAGGTCTCATCGGACGGATTCGGCGACGAGCCCTCGTTGTCGTACCCCCACCTGGTGGCGAAATTGCGATCCAGGTCGACGCCGTCGCCGTCCGCGATCACCCCGTCGCCGTTGTTGTCGGAAAGGTTCTTGCGCCACGACCGATGTCCGGCGGTGAAGGTGAAGTCGTAGCCGTCAGGGTTGGCCACCGGAACGAACCACAGTTCCGTGCTGTCGACGATGGAGTGGATCGTCTTGTCGGTCCGGTAGCTGTCGATCACGTGATGGAGAAGTCGGCGGTTCATCTCCGCCGTGATCCACTCCCGGCCGTGCTGCGCTGCGACGTAGAGGACGGCGGGCCGCGCGCCGTCCGTCGTCCGGTTGGCGTCCCTGGTGACCTTGAGCGCGACGATGTCCTTGCCCTGCACCGATTTCCCGATGATCACCCGCTTCACCAGCCCTGGGTACTGGTTCGCGATGGCGGCATATTCCTGCGAGAGGCCACCCGGGCCGCTGTACGGGCGGAACACCGAGTATCCGCCGGCCGACTGTGGCGATGCGTCGACAGGAGTAGCGGGAGTCGCGGCAACGGCAGGTGCCAGCAGCAGGCCGATGATCACCACAGCTGTCGAGACGACGACGGCGAGGCGCTTCATTGCGACCGTCCCTGCTACCTGCGTTCGCGGCGTGCAGCTGGCGGGCCGCACGACCACCAGCCAAGTCCCGCACGGGGTCGGGTGTCAACGACTTCTTCGCGGACCGAACGTATGCTGTGCCCTTTCGTCGTACCCGATGGGGGCTCGAGGACATGACTGCGCCGCGGAAATCGACGATCGTCATCCCCGTGGGCCTTGCCGTCGGGCTGTTGTTGGGCGCCTGTTCGCCCGGAACCTCCGCCGTCGGAACATCTGCGACCACCACCGCTTCTGCCACCGACACCGCCTCTGCCGCCGACACCGCCGGGCCGGTCGACATCGGCGGGCGGGAGATCTACCTCGACTGCCGCGGCGCCGCCGTGCCCGGCAGCCCGACGGTGATCCTGGTGTCGGGGTATCACGACTCGTCGGACGTCTGGAACCAGGCAGATGTGCTGAGCCCGATCGGCAGCGCCGTCGCGGCCCCGGTGCAGGAGACGCTCGCCGAATCCGGTCGGGTCTGTTCCTACGACCGGCCGGGCACGGTGCGGTACATCGAGGGCGCTCCGCTGACCGACCGCAGTACCCCGGTGACCCAGCCGCGGACGGCCGCCGACATCGTCGCCGAGCTGGACCAGGTGCTCACAGCGGCATCGGTGCCGAAGCCGTACGTGCTGGTCGGCCACTCGCTCGGCGGGCAGTTGGCGCAGCTCTACGCGCAGACCTATCCGGATCAGGTCGCCGGCGTGGTGTTCGTCGATGCCCTCAGTCCCACGGTTCCCGCGGCCTTCGGCGACCGCTGGGCGATCTACCGCGACCAGTTGCTGAACGTGCCGATGGATCAGATGCCGATGGCGTCGATGCGCACGCCCGGAGTCCGAGCGGGTCGACCTGGACGCCAGCGCGGCGCAGACCCTGGCCCCACCGGCCTTCCCGCAGGTGCCGGTGGTGGTCCTGACCAAGACGGAACCGTTCGGCGGGCTGACATCGGTGCCGGGACTGACCGCCGAGGACACCAACGCCGTCTTCGAGCAGGCGCAGGACAGCCTGGTCGCCCTGGTGCCCGGGACGCCGCACATCCTGGCGACCGGCAGCGACCACTACATTCAGCTCTCCCAGCCCGATCTGGTGGTGGCCGCCACCGACCTGGTGCTGGGTCGCTCGCAGGGGAATGAGGGTCCGGGGAAGTAGGGTCCGACGATGGAGATCCTGCGCTACGCCGCCTTTTCCAGCGATCCGGCGGGCGGCAATCCGGCCGGGGTCGTCCTGGACGCCGACCGATCTCGACGACGCGGCCATGCAGCGCATCGCGGCCGACGTCGGCTTCTCCGAGACCGCGTTCCTGACACCCACCGGGCCGACGACGGCGCGGGTCCGGTACTTCGCGCCGATCGCCGAGGTGCCGTTCTGCGGGCACGCCACCATCGCCTCGGCGGTGGCCCGGGCGGAACGCGGCGGCGCCGGCCGGCTGCACGCTGGATTCGCCGGTCGGCCCGATCGAGGTCAGCACCGTCGCAGACCGCCGGACGGCATCGTCGCCACCCTGGTCAGCGTGCCGCCGCAGGTCACCGAGATCCGGACCCGGCGGTCACGGGCGGCGCTGCTGGCGGCCCTGCGGCTGACCGAGGACGACCTCGATCCCGACCTGCCGATCAGGGTGTCGTACTCGGGCAATCACCACCCGATCGTCGGCGTGCCGCTCGACGGTCCTGGACCGGCTGGACCACGACCAGCAGGAACTGGCATCGCTGATGGCCGCAGCAGGGTTGGGAGGCAACGGTCGCGGTGGTCGCCAGGACCGGTGCGGCACGAGTTCGAGGCGCGCAACCCGTTCCCGCCCGGCGGGGTGCGGGAGGACCCGGCAACCGGGTCGGCGGCCGCCGCACTCGGCGGGTACCTGCGGGCGCTCGGCCTGGTGCGGCCGCCCGCGCGGGTCACCGTGCGCCAGGGCCGGCATGTCGGCCGACCCGGCGTGCTGACCGTGGACATCCCGGCCGGCGACGGCGGGATCGCCGTGTCCGGGACGGCCGTCGCCGATCGAGCTAAGTCGCACTGCCGACGGTGTCAGACCACCGCGTTGATCGCCACCGGCGCATTGCTCGCCGCCACCAGCTTGTGCACCAGCCGCATCTTGTCCAGCACCACCGGCGGCAGCACGAACGGGTAGAGGTCCTTGTGCCCCATCGACCGGTTGATCATGTTCAGCGACCAGGCCAGCGGCAGCCACAGCTCGATCATCCGGTCGAAGCCGGCGTCCCCGGCCAGCGGGTTGGTGGCCGTCGCACCGGCCGGCGCGAGACCGAAAGCCGCTGCGGTGTCGATGGTGTCGCGGATGTGCAGGTAGTGCGCGAAGGTCTCGGCCCAGTCCTCGGCCGGGTGCATGGTGGCGTAGGAGGAGACGTAGTTCTGCTCCCAGCCAGCGGGGCGCCCTGCGAGTAGTGCCGGTCGAGCGCCGCCTGGTAGTCCAGATCGGGGTCGCCGAACAGCGCCTCGAACTCGCTGCGCGGCCGGGCCGGTCTCGGCCAGCACGAAGAAGAAGTAGTGGCCGGTCTCGTGCCGGAAGTGGCCGAGCAGGGTGCGGTACGGCTCGTCCATCGAGACCCGCAGCTGCTCGCGGTGGACGTCGTCGCCCTCGGCCAGGTCGAGCGTGATGACGCCCTCGTCGTGCCCGGTGATCACCGGCTCGTGCTCGCTGGAGAGCAGGTCGAAGGTCAGCCCGCGCTCCGGATCGGCGATCCGGTCGTTGATCGGCAGGCTCAGCTCGATCAGCTCGACGACCAGCCGGCGCTTGGCGGCCTCCGCCTCGGCGAAGGCCGGCAGCGCCGGGTCGCCGTCCGTCGGCCGGGTCCTGGTCAGCGAGCACGACCGGCACAGCGGCGGCCCCACCGACCGGCACCAGCCAGTTGCAGCCGGCGACGTTCAGGTTCGCGCACATCTGCCGGCTGCGGCTCGAGCACCGTGACCCCGTCCGGCCCGAGCGACGGCGAAGTCCCGCTGACCGTCAGGTCGAAACCGATCGGGCTGCCGCAGCTCAGGCAGACCGAGTTCTCGAAGGCCAGCCGTTGGCCGCAGTTCGGACAGGCGAAGTCGCGCATGGTGTCAGTTCTCCAGATAGTCGCTGCAAGGCGGGTTCACGATAGTGCCGTCGCACCGATCGGGTCGTCGACGGCGCCCGACCACGCCGGCGGGAGCCATCCGTGAAAGATGGTCGATCCGGGGGTTCCCGGACCGCGAATGTCCAAAACGAGACCGGGGTCACCGGCACCGCAGAGTCGTCACCCGGGCAGCGGCGCGACGTCGACCGCGACGTCCATCTCGTTCTTCTCGGCGTCGGTGTAGATCACCCCGCGCAGCGGGGCACGTCGTCGTAGTCCCGGCCCCAGGCGACGGTGGTGTAGCGCTCGTCGGCCAGGGTGTCGTTGGTCGGGTCGAAGTCCAGCCAGCTGCTGTCGGCCAGCCGGACCGCCGCCCAGGCGTGGCTGGCGTCCACGCCGATCATCCGTTGCTTGCCCGGGCGGCGGGTAGGTCGCCAGGTACCCGGAGACGTACCGGCCGGCCAGCCCGAGCGATCGCAGGCAGGCGACGGCCAGGTGGGCGAAGTCCTGGCAGACACCGGCTTTGGCCTCCAGCACATCGGTGACCGTCGACGATCACCGAGGTCGCGCCGTGCTCGTACTTGAACTCGGTGAAGATCCGGTGGGTCAGGTCGGTGACCGCCTCGATCATCGGCCGGCCCGGGGTGAACGAGACGTCGGCGTACTCGCGGATCTGCGGCGGACATCCGGACCAGCGGCGAGGCGAGGGTGAACTCGACCGCCCGCGGATCGACGGTCGACGACGGCCGGGCCTTCTCCCAGGGCAGCGCCAGGATCCGCGGGTCCAGGTTCGGCGACGCCACCTCGACGTCGGACTGCCCGACCACCCGCAGCTCGGTGTGCGAGTCGGTGACGTGGAAGTAGCTGTTGACGTTGCCGTAGACGTCGATGCCGTCGAGCCATGTCCGACGGCGTCGGGTCGACGGTCAGGCTGTGCCGCAGGCACCGCTGACCGGGCATCTCCCGCGGGTGCAGGTAGCCGCGGCCGAACGAGGTCGACACCTCGTCCGAGTAGCGTGTACACGCGTGACGTGCTCGATGCGATATCGGCGGATCATCACATGCACCCCGTCATAGGTGACGACACCGAGCGGCCTGCATCGGGCGTCGGGTGCCAGAAGTGCTGCGCCGCAATCGCATCGGCGATACCGCGGAGGGATTCGTTGAGCCCGTCGAGCAGCGTCGACGCAGCTCCGGGCGGCTGGCCGTCGTCGTCGATCCGGTCGAGTTCCTCCGGCCGGGCGCGGCGCAGCGACGCCCTCCACGTCCTCCAGCCGCCGCTGCGGTCGCGAGGTGCCGGACGAGTCGGGCAGCGCCCGCAGATCCGCCCTGGCCTGCGCCACCTGGTAGGCCAGCGACCGCGGGTTGCCGGCGTCCAGCAGCAGCAGTTCGAGCATGGTGGCGACCTGGATCCGGGCCCGGTACCGACGCCGGTAGGTGACGCCGGACTCGCTGGCCGCCAGCACCGACTCGACGACCAGGGAATCCACCGCGGAACTGTGCGAGCGGGTCAGCGTCGCCCGCAGCAGCGCGGTCACCTGTTGCGCCCGCTCCAGCCGGCGGCCGATGTCCATGAAGTACCAGCCGGGGTCGCGGACCATGTTCTCGCCGGCCAGCCCGGACAGCGCCAGCATGCCGGACAGCACCGCGGCCTGGGTCGAGGCCAGCGCCATCCCGCCGTCGCCGCGGGCGTCGGAGAGTTCGGCGATGGCCCGGTCGGTCGCGCCCAGCACCATCCAGGTGTCGCCGGACAGCTGGTCGCGCACCGACCGGGCGGATTCCCGCAGCCCGTCCAGCGACTGGGCGACCGTGCCGGTCTCGATGGTGTCGAGCATCAGCTCGCGGATCCGCTGCAGCGGCTCGAGACGCCGGCGCGAAGCCCGCGGGTCCCGGACACCTCGGTGACCGCGTCCAGCAGCACCGGCACGCAGCCGGCGCCGAGATGCTCTGGGCGGAAACGGAAGTCGTCCACCCGCTCGCGGGCGACGATCAGCAGCCTGGTCAGATCCTCGGTGCGTTCGGCGTACCGGCCGAGCCAGAACATGTCCTCGAGCACCCGCGGCGACGAGGTGGACTCCGGCCGATCCGGCTGCACCAGCGGACCCTCGTACAGCCAGACGCGGCCCTCCCGGCGATCCGGCGCATCGGCCCGGCCGGAACGGATCCAGACATCCTTGGCGACGCTGCTGCGACCGCGACCGGCCGTCGACGAGTTCGGCGTCCTGCACCCGGCCGAGCGAACCCGGCATCGCGACGTAGCCCGGAGCCGTGCGCGACGGTGAACAGCCGCATGCTGACCTGGCCGGCGACCAGCCCGTTCGGCGGCCGCCATCGGCGCCTCGGAGAACGGCGCCAGCTGCTGGCCCGACCCAGCGGGTCGGTTCGGCCGCCAGCCGGACCCGCCAGTTCTCCTGCTCGGCGCGCGACATCAGCGCCGGGAAAACCGACTTCCCGCGACCGGTCGGCCGCAGCACCATCTGGTCGAGATGGGCCGAGCACGTGCGAGCGCTCGGTGTCGTCGCCGCACCAGAAGGTCGGCACCGACGGCAGTTTCAGCGTCTCACCCAGCACCGCCCTGGCCAGCTTCGGCAGGAACGGCGCCAACCCCGGGCTTTCCAGCACCCCGCTGCCCAGGGTGTTGACCACCGTGACCGTGCCGCGCCGGCAGGCCTCCGCCAGCCCGACCACGCCGAGCCGGGAGCCGGGCTTGAGGTCGAGCGGATCGGACCAGAACGCGTCCACCCGCCGGACGACGACGTCGACCGGCTCGAACCGGCCCATCGACCGCATCCAGAGCCGACCGCGGCGGATCGTCAGGTCGGCGCTCTCCACCAGCGGCACACCGAGCAGCGAGGCCAGCATGGCCTGGTCGAAGGCGGTCTCCGAGTGGGTGCCCGGGGTCAGCACGACGATCCGCGGATCCTCCGCCTCGTTCGGCGCGACCGAGGCCAGCGCCGACCGCATGGTGTGGAAGAAGGCGCCGAGCCCGCGGGGTGCGCTGCGCCGGAACAGGTCCGGCAGCACCCGGGAGACCACCCGGCGGTCGGCCATCGCGTAGCCGGCGCCGGACGGCGCCTGGGTGCGATCACCCAGCGCCTGGAACTCGCCGGTCGGCCGCCGGCAGACATCGACGGCGTGGAAGAACAGCTGGTGCGCACCGGGAATGGTGATGCCGTGCGCGGGCCGCAGGTAATCCGGGTGCTGATAGACCAGCTCCGGCGGCAGCAGCCCGTTCTCGATCAGCTTGTTCGTCGCCGTACAGGTCGGTGAGCACGCGCGTCCAGCAGGGTCGACCGCTGGATCAGCCCGGCCTCCAGCCTGGTCCACTCGGCGTCCTCGACCACCAGCGGCAGCGGGATCCAGCCGCCACCGCTCCGGCGCGGCCGGCGTCGCCGCCGGATCGCCGGCCACCCCGTCGACCGGGGTGTAGGTGACCCCGTCGTCCTCGAGCAGCCGGTCGACCTGGCCGGTCAGCCCGGTCAGCCCGGACCGCCGATGGTGTCCAGTTCGGCGGCCAGCTCCGACCAGCCGGGCAGCAGGGTGCCGTCGGTGCCGGTCATCTCGTCGTAGCGGCGCGGGTCGCCGACGCCGGGGGTGAACATGCCGCTGCGGGCCAGGTAGGCCTCGACCATCGACGCCCGTCCGGACCTGGCGGGTCCCGAGCACCGCGCCCACCTCGGGGGCGGTCACCCGGCACGCCCGCGCAGGGCCCGCACGGGCGCGGCTGATCGGGAGACTGGCACAGTGCACACGGTAGCCGCACGTTTTGCGACCCTCCGCCCACCGTCGGCGCGGTCTCCCGTCGCGGACGTCACCGACAGATGGCTCGGGCTCGGCGCAGGTCCAGCATGCCCGGCGCGGCGGAGTCGACGGCGAGCAGACCGGCCCGTTCCCGCAGCTGGGTGAGGTCGATCTCGCCCGGGGTGTGCCCGGCCGCGTCGAACCGACGGGTCCGCCGGGCCTCGGCCTCCATGGCGTTCACCGGCGGGTTGTCGTAGGACCGGCCACCCGGGTGCGAGACGTAGTAGGTCGCGCCGCCCAGCGAGACCCCGCTGCCGGCGTCCACCACGTCGAAGATCAGCGGCGAATCCGGCGGGATGGTCGGGTGCAGCGAACTGGGCGGCGCCCAGGCGCGGTACCGCACCCCGGCCACCTGCAGCCCGGGGATGTGCGTCGGCCGCAGCGGCACCGGGAACCCGTTGCAGGTCACCCATCACCTGACCCGGACCCGGCGGCGCCGGTCAGGCTGACCTGCAGCCGCTCGACGGACGAGTCGACGTAGCGGGCGGTGCCGCCGGCGGTTGCCTCCTCGCCGAGCACCTGCCACGGTTCGATCGCCCAGCGCAGCTCCAGTTCCATCTCGCCGACCGTCGTGCTGCCCAGCCGGGGGAAGCGGAACTCGGTGAACGGGTCCAGCCAGCTGGTCTGGAAATCGATGCCGTGCGCCCGCAGATCGGCTGCCACCTCGGCGATGTCGGCAATGACGTAGTGCGGCAACAGGTATCGCCCGTGCAGGTCGTCACCGTGCCGGACCAGCGGCGCCTGCAGCGGGTCGTCCCAGAACCTGGACACCAGCGAGCGGACGAGAAGCGTTTGCACCAGGGCCATCTGGGCATGCGGCGGCATCTCGAAGCCGCGCAGCTCCAGCAGCCCGAGCCGGCCGCGGGCGGAGTCCGGGCTGTACAGCTTGTCGATGCAGAACTCGGCGCGGTGGGTGTTGCCGGTGATGTCGGTGAGCAGGTGCCGCAGCGCCCGGTCGACCACCCACGGCGCGACGGTGCCGTCCTCGCGGGTCTGCCGGCGGATCTCGGAGAACGCGATCTCCATCTCGTACAGCGTCTCCGACCGGCCCTCGTCGGCGCGCGGCGCCTGCGAGGTCGGGCCGATGAACTGGCCGGAGAACAGGTACGACAGCGACGGGTGGCGCTGCCAGTGGGTCAGCAGCGACACCAGCAGGTCGGGCCGGCGCAGCAGCGGCGACTCCGCCGGGGTGCGGCCGCCGATGGTGATGTGGTTGCCGCCGCCGGTCCCGCGGTGGCTGCCGTCGACGGCGAAGGTCTCGGTGCCGAGCCGGCTCTGCCTGGCCTCCTCGTACAGCGTGGTGGTGACCGACGACCTGCTCGTCCCAGCTGGCCAGCGGCTGGATGTTGACCTCGATGACGCCCGGGTCCGGGGTGACGGACAGGGTCTGCAGCCGCGGGTCGATCGGGCGGGCCGTAGCCCTCCAGCACCACCGGCGGTCGCCGGTCGCGGCCGCCGCGTGCCTCGACGGCGGCGATCAGCTCGACCCAGGGGTCGAGCTCCTCCAGCGGCGGCAGGAAGACGTACAGCAGGCCGTCCCGGACCTCGGCGACCAGCGCGGTGCGCGGGCGCCTCGTCCGCGTCGACCACCACGGCGCGCGGCTGCGGGTCGTCGCGTCGTCGGCAGCGCCGGCTTGGCGGCGAGCGGATCCGGTTCCGGTTCCGGCTCCGGCGGCGTCCAGGAGATCGCGTCCAGCGGCAGCCGCAGACCGGCCGGCGAGTCACCGGTCAGCAGCACGATGCGGCCGCGGCGCAGCCGCCAGTCGGCGCTCCCCCAGCCGATGCGTCGGCGCGCCTTCTTGGCGGCCGGGTCTCCACTGATCGAGTCGTCGGTGTCGTCGTCGGGGATCGGGGCCGGCAACCGGTGCAGCGGCAGCACGTAGGCGCTGGCCGTCGGTGACCGATTCGTCCAGCTCGTGCAGCAGCTCGGTCGCGCGCGTCCGGGCTGTCCGTCGTCGAGGTCGTCGGCTGACGGGTTCGCCGGCCGGCATCCGGACCTGCTGGGCGAGCTTGCCCAGCGCGTCCTCGTAGGCCGGCCGGACCTGGCTCGCCGGCAGCTCGAAGTACTCGGCGACCGCGGTGACGAACCGGCGGGCGACGTCCTGATCGGCCCTCTTGGTCGGCGCCGATCCGTCAGCGGATTCCGGATCGGCGGGCTTCTCGTCCGCCCAGGGATCGGCGAGCAGCGCCGGATCGGACCACAGCGGCACCCCGTCGGACCGCCAGTGCATGGCGATCTGCCAGCGCGGCAACGGCTCTCCCGGATACCACTTGCCCTGGCCGCGGTGCACCACACCCGCTGGCGCGTAGATCTGCCGCAGCCGCTCGGCCAGCACGCCGGCCCGTTCCCGCTTCTTCGGGCCGTCGGCGTCGATCGTCCATTCGGCCGAGGTGCCGTCGTCGATCGAGACGAACGTCGGCTCGCCGCCCATCGTCATCCGGACGTCGCCGGCCTCCAGCCGCTTGTCGACCAGCGCGCCGACGTCGACTGCACGGCTGCCCACTGCTCCGGGGTGTACGGCAGGGTGACCCGCGGGTCCTCGTGGATCCGGCGGACCACGTTGGAGTACTCCAGGGTGGTGCTGCGCGATGCCGGTGGACCCGGTGATCGCCGCCGCCGTGCGTCGGGTGCGGGGTGGCCGAGAGCGGGATGTGACCCTCGCCGGCGAACAGGCCCGAGGTCGGGTCCATCCCGATCCAGCCGGCGCCCGGGATGTAGACCTCGGCCCAGGCGTGCAGGTCGGTGAAGTCCGCGGTCGGCCCGGACGGGCCGTCCAGCGAGGCGATGTCGGAGGTCAGCTGCACCAGGTAGCCGGAGACGAACCGGGCGGCCAGGCCGAGTTCGCGCAGCAGCGAGACCAGCAGCCAGGCCGAGTCCCGGCACGAGCCGATCGCCGAACTCAGCGTGTAGTCCGGGTGTCTGCACACCGGGCTCCATCCGCACCGAGTAGCCGACGTCCTGCCGGATCGCGCCGTTGAGCTGCACCAGGAAATCGACGATCGCGGTCTGCGGCGCGATGGTGAAGTTCTTGCAGCCAGTTCGTGCACCAGCGGCCCGGGTCCACTGCCGGGCTCACGCTCGTCGACCGGCCGCAGGTACGGCTCGAGGTCGCTGGCCAGGTCGGCCGGGTAGACGAACCCGTAGTGCTCGGCGTACTCCTCGATGAAGAAGTCGAACGGGTTGACCACGGTCAGATCGGCGACCAGGCCGACCGTGATGGACAGCTCGTTGGCCCGCTCCGGGAACACCAGCCTGGCCATGAAGTTGCCGAACGGGTCCTGCTGCCAGTTGATGAAGTGGTCCGCCGGCTCGACCGTCAGCGAGTAGGCCTCGATCTTGGTCCGCGAATGCGGCGCCGGACGCAGCCGCACCACGTGCGGGTGGATGGTCACAAGACGGTCGAAGCGATACGTCGTGCGGTGCTCCAACGCCACCTTGATCCCCACGCTGATCCCTTCACACGCTGCCGAAGTGCCGCTGGCGGAACCGAAATGCCGTTGCAGCCGGTGCTCCGGCCGCCCGCTCGTCGCACACTCTATTCAGGCCTTGTTTCCGGCTTGGAACAGCAGCGCGCCCCGGTGCCCGCCGATCAGCTCCGGAACGGGGTCCGCCGCCGGCGGTCGGGGTCGAGCAGGTTCCCGGTCCTGCTGTTGAACCGGTGCCCCCAGCGACGGGCCAGCAGCATCGCCACAGCGGCCACCACGATGCCGACCAGGTTGATCAGCAGCTGCACCGCCGACCCCCAGACCTGCGACCACTCCCCGAGCACACCGCCGACCGCCACGTAGCCCGCCGCCGGGACCGTGGTGACGGAGATGAAGACCCCGACGAGGGCGGCGGAGTTCCTGCTGGTCAGCGAGAGCATCCCGGCCGCGCCGGCGAGCAGCGCGACGATCAGCGACAGCACCCCCGGTTTGTAGATGAACTCGGTCTGGGTGTTCAGCTCCACCAGATCGTCCGACGCAAGGCCGGTCTGCACCGCCACCACGGTGGCCAGCGCGGTGATGGCCATGGCGATCGGGAACCCGACGACCAGGGCGATGAGGCCGCGCCGTGGCCAGCCGGATCCGCCGCCGGGCCAGGCCGACCGCGATCGCGGCCAGCGGGCCGAACTCGGGGCCGACCACCATCGCACCGACCACGGTGACGGCGGAGTCGGTGACGATCCCGATCCCCGCCAGCAGCGTGGCGATGGTCAGGAACGTGACGAAGGTGCCGGTCAGAGCGGCATCGTCGCCCGTCCGGGCCTCGACCTCGTCCCAGATCACGGCATCGGTCGCGTTGCCGGGAGCCTGCCGTTGCGCCTCCCGGGCGCCGCCGGACAGCGCGAGGTCGACCTCCTGCACCGAGATCGCACCGCGCTCGCCGATCCCGATCTCGGCGAGCGCATCGAAGAGCCCGTCGGCACACTCCCGGGCTGCTTCGAACTCGACCAGGTCGCCGGCAGGCGATCGGCCCGCGCCCTTGACGATGCTGATGTCGGCCACCCCGACGGTCGCGTCGATCAGGGCCAGTACCTGCGCCAACAGATCCGTCGGCACCAGCAATCGGACGTGCAGCATCGGAAGTGGCTCAGTCCGCCGTGTCTGTCGACTTTGTGTCGGTCGGCTTCGGCGGCGGCGCGTCGACGCCGGCCTCCTTGCGCTGCTGGGCGGTGATCGGCGCCGGCGCCTGGGTCAGCGGGTCGAAGCCGCCGCCGGACTTCGGGAACGCGATGACCTCCCGCAGCGAGGACGTCCCGGCCAGCAGCATGACGATCCGGTCCCAGCCGAACGCGATCCCGCCGTGCGGCGGGGCGCCGAAGGAGAACGCGTCGAGCAGGAAGCCGAACTTCTCCCGGGCGTCGGCCTCGGTCAGGCCCATCACCGCGAACACCCGCTGCTGGATGTCGGCGCGGTGGATACGGATGGACCCGCCGCCGATCTCGTTGCCGTTGCAGACGATGTCGTAGGCGTAGGCCAGCGCCGACCCGGGGTCGGTGTCGAAGGTGTCCAGCGACTCCGGCTTCGGCGAGGTGAACGCGTGGTGCACCGCCGTCCAGGTGCTGCCCTCGCCGCCGACCGTCACGTCGTCGGTCTCGTCGGTGCGCTCGAACAGCGGCGCGTCGACCACCCAGCAGAACGCCCAGGCGCTCTCGTCGATCAGCCCGCCGCGCCTGCCGATCTCCAGCCGGGCGGCACCCAGCAGTTCCTGCGCCGCACTTGCGGGCGCCGGCCGCGAAGAACACCGCGTCACCGGGTTCGGCGCCGACGGCCGCTGGCCAGCCCGGCCCGTTCGTCCTCGGAGATGTTCTTGGCCACCGGGCCGCCCAGGGTGCCGTCGGCGGCGATGGTGACGTAGGCCAGCCCGCGGGCACCCGCGTTGCTTGGCCCACTCCTGCCAGGCGTCGAAGCCGCGGCGCGGGGTGCTGGCGCCGCCCTTCTGCACGACGGCCCCGACGTACGGCGCCTGGAACACCCGGAACGGGGTGCTCGGCGAAGTACTCGGTCAGCTCGGTGAGCTCGGAGTCGCAGCCGCAGGTCGGGCTTGTCCGAGCCGTACCGGTTCATCGCGTCGGTGTAGGTGATCCGCGGGATCGGGGTGCTGATCTCGTGCCCGATCAGCCGCCAGAGCGCGACGATCACGGCCTCACCGACGGCGATGACGTCGTCCTGGTCGACGAACGACATCTCGACGTCGAGCTGGGTGAACTCCGGCTGCCGGTCGGCGCGGAAATCCTCGTCCCGGTAGCAGCGGGCGATCTGGTAGTACCGCTCCATCCCGGCGACCATCAGCAGCTGCTTGAACAGCTGCGGCGACTGCGGCAGCGCGTACCAGGATCCGGGCTTGAGCCGGGCCGGCACCAGGAAGTCGCGGGCGCCCTCCGGGGTGGACCGGGTCAGCGTCGGGCGTCTCGATCTCGACGAAATCCTGCGTCGTCCAGCACGGTGCGGGCGGCCCGGTTGACCGCGGCCCGCAACCGCAGCGCGGCGGCCGGGCCGGCGCGGCGCAGGTCGAGGTAGCGGTACTTGAGCCGGGTCTCCTCGCCGACGGTGATGGTGTCGTCGATCTGGAACGGCAGCGGCGCCGATTCCGACAGCACCTCCAGCTCGGTGGCCTCGACCTCGATCTCGCCGGTGGGCAGATCGGGGTTGGCGTTGCCCTCCGGCCGGATCGCGACGGTTCCGGTCACCCGGATGCAGAACTCGCTGCGCAGCTGGTGCGAGGCCTGCGCGGCGCGTCGCCGGAGTGGAAGACCACCTGGGCGACGCCGGAGGCATCCCGCAGGTCGATGAAGATCACCCCGCCGTGATCGCGGCGGCGGGCCACCCACCCGGCGAGGGTGACGGTCGCGCCGTCGTCGGAGGGGCGCAGGGAGCCGGCGGTTCGATCGCGGAGCACAGGTGATCCTCTGGAGCTTCGTCGGGTGGCACGGGACCCGACGATCCTACGGTGAGTAGCGGACCCCGCCGGGTCAGCGGCTCCCGTCGGCCGGGACGGGGCTGCTGTCGTTGCCCTCATCGGGCTCACGCTCCTTGAGCCGGAGCAACCAGGCCGTCACGCCGAGCAACAACACCAGCACGCCGAGAACGCCGACCTCCCACATCGCGTCGGCGAAGGTGGCACCCTTGCCGATCTCGTCGGCGGCCTTGACCGACAGCACGACGATCTCCTTGATCGAGGCGATGATGCCGACCAACAGGAAGGGTTCGGCGATGAGCTCTCGCTTGGCGATGGTGATCCGCACTGCGAACAGCAGTTCCACCACGATGAAGACCAGCAACAGGGTGTCGAGGATCTCCAGCGCCGCCTGACCCGCACCGTCGGCCGCGAACAGGGTGGGGATCTGCCGGGCGGCGATGACGAACGCGCCGAGCGCCAGGATCACCAGGAAGACGGAGATGCCGACGTAGACGACGCCTTCGGCGATCTCCAGACCGCGATTACCCGCCCGCACCAGCGGCGGTGCAGCCGGCCGCTCGCGTTCGGTACCGCGGTCGGTATCGGCGGTCGACGTGCGCTGCCCGGTCACCCGCTGATCATGCCGGACCCGGGCTACTTCTTCTTCGCCTTCTTGCCCTTCTTCTTCTTGCCGATGCTCGGGAACCGCTTCTTCACCGCGGCCCTGACCTTGCGCTTCTCGTCCTTGCTGCCGAACTGGGCGACCCTGGCGAGTGCGTTGCGGGCGTGGGCCTTGTCCGGGATCGGGTACTTGCGTTTGCCCGGCAGCGCGAACGACTTCTTGCTCAGCTTCTTGCGCTCCTTGGTGCTGCTCAGATCCTTTGCCATGGCTCGGCAGGTACCCGCATCATCACTCTGGCAAACGCCGACGCCGATCCCGGCCGCAAGGGAACCGCTCAGCGGTCAGGCGGCGACCCGGCCCTGCAGCGCGTAGGCGTCGGCGATCAGTTCCATCGACCGGAGCTTGGCGTCCAGACCGTGCGCCCTGGTGGAGATCAGCATCTCCTTGACCCCGAACCGGTCGACCAGCTCGTCCAGGCCCTCGGCAACCTGATCGGCGGTGCCGACCACCTCGGTGGTGCCCATCGCCCGGATCAACTCCAGTTCGGCCGGGCTGTAGGGGTAGGACGCAGCCTGCTCCGGTGTCGGGATCTCCTGCAGCCGACCGGATCGCAGCAGCACCATGGACAGCGCGCCGGCCCGCGACTGATACCGCGCCTCGTCCTCGGTGTCGGCGGCCAGGGCGGTGACGCCGATCATCGGGTACGGCTCGTCGAGTACCTCGGACGGCTCGAACAGCGAGCGATACAGGTCGAGGGCCGCGTCGGTGTTGCCACCGGCCCCGGCGAAGTGGTGGGCGAAGGCAAACGGCAGACCCTCGCGGGCCGCGAGCCTGGCGCCGTAGTCGGACGAGCCGAGGATGAACACCGGAACCGGGACGGCCGGGGTGGTCCGGATCCGCGAGTACGGATGGTCCGCCGGGAAGTCGCCGTTCATGAAGTGCTGCAACTCTTCGAGCTGATCGCCGAAGTCATCTGACCCCTGGCCGGCCATCCGCCGGCGCAGCGCGTGCGCGGAGAGCTGGTCACTGCCCGGCGCACGGCCCAGGCCGAGGTCGATCCGACCGGGGTGCAGGGCGGCCAGCGTGCCGAATTGTTCGGCCACCACGATCGGCGCGTGGTTGGGCAGCATCACGCCACCCGATCCGACCCTGATGTTGCTGGTGTTGGCGGCGAGGTGCGCCAGCAGCACTGCGGGTGCTGACGATGCCACCGCGGGCATGCCGTGATGCTCGGCCACCCAGAACCGGTGATAGCCCAGTTCGTCGGCCCGGATCGCGAGCCTCGTGGTGTCGGCCAGCGCCTCGCCGACGCTGCTGCCGACACCCACGCCGGCCAGGTCCAGCACCGACAGCCGCAGTGGCCGTCGGCCTGTTGTTGTTGCTTCTCGTGCTGTTGTTGCGTCTCGTACCGTCGTCACCCTGTTGCGCCTCTCGTCAGACCGTCATCGGGTCCAACCGGGGAACGCCTCGGGCTGTTCCCCGCTCGTGCTCAGGTGTAGCTGAGCGGGTGCGGCGAGTCGTCCTGGGCGGGCCGACGCTGGTAGGCGCGGACGTGTTCGGCGAGCCCCGCAAGGCGCTCCGACCGCTCGGCGGCGTTCGCCGAGGTCTTCACCCACTCGACATAGATCCGCTGGTCATCGGGACGCAAAGCCTCGAAGGCCGTCAGTCCCGCTTCGTCGGCCTGAAGTGCCCCCGCCATGTCGTCAGGAACTGCGACGCCCTTGTCCGTGATCATCCTTCCGACTCCTCCTTCTGCTGTTCAACGCTGTGCTCGAACCTTGTGTGCGAACAACTTTGCCCAGTCTGCCCGTTGCGGGGCGGGACTGCCAGCAGTACGCGGCGGCGGTTCGCCGCAGCGTCCGCAAGATCGACATCGTCGGGGTCGCCCGGCGGCCGGGCACGCCGGTATCCGACCGCATCATTGCCCGATCACCCGGTCGGTATCGGACAATTCACCCGCCGCGGCGGCGCGAGCCGCGAAGAACTCCCGTTCCGCATCGGTGCGTGCCCGAGCGGCAGCGGCGGACCAGGCCGCCGTCGCATCACCCGAGCGGCCCAGGGTGGACAACATCTGGGCGCGCGCTCCGAAGGCGTAGGGGTATCGCTCGAGACCGCCGACCTCGATCACCTCATCCAGGTCAGCCAATCCGGCGGCCGGTCCGAGAAGGTTCGCGATGGCGACGCACCGACCGATGGCCAGGGTCGGCGACGGCTGGACGGTCAACAGCTCGGAGTACAGGTCGACCACCGCCGACCAGTCGGTCGCGGCGAAATCGTGCGCCAGCGCGTGCTCGGCAGCGATCGCGGCCTGCAGGACCATCGGTCCGCGCGGCCGTTCCTGGGGTAGCGCCAGGGCCGCCCGGAGCGAGGTCATGCCCTGGTCGATCATCGCCCGATCCCAGCGACTCCGGTCGACCTCGGCGAGCAGCACCTGTGAGCCGTCGTCGTCGATCCGTCCCCCCGACCGCGCCCTGGTCAGCAGGATGAGCGCCAGCAGACCCCGGAACTCCGGGTCCGCCGGCCGGAGCAGGGAGAGCGCGAGCGCCAGGTACTGGGCCCGATCGGCCAACTCCTCATCGGTCAGTTCGCTGCCGGCCGCCGCCGTGTGACCGAGGGTGAAAGCCAGGTACACGACCTCCCGGACGGCCGGCAGCCGGGCATCGACGGTCGCGTCGTCGGGAAGATCGAGCGCCGGGCCGGCCGCCGCCAATCGCTTCTTGGCCCTGGTCAGCCTGGCGGCCATGGTGGGCTCGGCGGTCAGGAACGCGGCCGCGATCGCAGCGGTCGGCACGCCGCAGGCCAGCCGCAGGGTCAACGCGACCTGATCGGTGACGGCGATCCGCGGATCGCAGCACAGCACGACCATCCGCAGGTCCTCGTCGCCGATGATGCCGATCTCGTGGCCGTCGTCCGCCGCTGCGATGGCCGATCGAAGGTCACCGGTCTGCCGGATCAACGCCCGCCGGGCCGCTTGCGCGGACCGGATCCGATCGATCGCCCGCCGCCGGGCGGCGGTGATCAACCAGGCCTCCACCGAGGCCGGAACCCCACGCTCCGGCCAGGTCTGCAGAGCCAGCAGGAACGCGTCGGCAGTCGCCTCCTCGGCGATGTCCAGATCGCGGACCGACCGCAGGGTCACCGCCAGGACCCGACCGGACAGCTCCCGCTGGGCCCTGGCCGCGGCCTCGGCCACGACGACCGAGATCATCGGCCGGCCATCTAGCCGCCGAATTCCCAGACCGGGCGCAGCTCGACGTAGCCGTAGGCGGCCGGGCAGAGCTTGGCGAGCTCCAGCGGCAGCGGCGTCGTCTGCGGCCTCGACCAGGTAGTAGCCGCCGACCGTTTCCTTGAGCTCGGGCAGCGGGTTGTCGGTGGTGTGCACCTCCGGCGTCCGGGTGCCCCGGAGATAGGTGGCGGTGGCGGACGGCTGCAGCGCCTCACCATCGAGGATGGTGCCGCCCGCCTTTGCCACCTCATCGACGAAGGCGTTGTGCTCCGCCATCACCGAGGCGAACGCCGCCTCGCCGGCCTCCGCGTACGCGGCCTCGGATTCGACGATCACCATCATGTACTTCGGCATGTCTGCTCCCACTTCGCCCTGACAGGCAGTCCACCGAGCCGCCCGGTGCGGCCCCGTCCCGGGTGAAGACGGGCGGGCACCGGCGAAATCGACAACTCCGTCGATATTCCTCCCGGTTCACCGTGCCCGCACGGGCGGGCTCTCCGGCGCCGATAGCCTGGGCGCCATGCCGTTCGATTCCGAGCCCGAACTGCTCGTCCTGCACAGCATCCGCATCCAGGGCATGGCGCCGACCGCGGCCATCGCCGGGCGCTTCTCGCTGGATGCGACCGCCGTGCAGGAGCTGCTGCTGGACTTCGAGGCCTACGGCTGGGTGTACCGGGTGGCGTTTGCCGACCTCAGCGGCTGGACCCTCAGCGAGGCCGGCAAACAGGAGGGCCAGCGCAGGCTCGCGGCCGAACTCGACCTGGCGGGAGCACGCGACCTGGTCACCGCGTCGCATGCCGACTTCGCGCAGCTCAATGGGAGGTTCCTGACGCTGGTCACGAAGTGGCAGATCCGGCCGACCCCGCGGGATGCCTGGGCGACGAACGATCACCAGGACTGGGCGTGGGACGAGGACGTCCTGAAGAGCCTGACGAACATCTCCCGCCGGCTGCGTCCGGTGGGCGAGGATCTGTCCGCCGCGCTGGCCCGCTTCGCCGGCTATCCCGAACGGTTCGACAAGGCCCTCGGCCGGGTCGACAAGGGCGAACGCAGCTACGTGGACCAGCCGAAGATCGATTCCTGCCACACCGTGTGGTTCGAGCTGCACGAGGATCTGCTGGCCACGCTCGGCATGGAACGCGGCGGCTGAGCTCTGGGTGGGCCGGGACAGGGCGTGGGCGAACTCACTTCCGCAAGATCACCTTCGTCGGTTACGATGAGTTGTTCTTGGAGTGTGTCGCGCCGCTCTCGACGACGGATTTCTCATCATTCGGGACTGCGACAGGAACCCAGCCAACCGGGCGGGTTCCCGACGCTCCTGACTCACCGATGATTGGTTTTGATGTCCTCCAGCGCTGCCCTCATTGACCCCACCATGTCCACTGAATCGATCAATACGCCGGAATCGACGGACGATGAGTTCGCGCCGGCCAGCGAAGACACCGCGGTCGAGACCATCCTGATCGACGCCGACGCGCACCTCGAGTCCGCCGACGCCGACAACGATTCCACCCCCCGTTTCGCCGACCTCGATCTGCCCAAGCAGCTGCTCCGGGCGGCAGCCGATCTCGGCTTCGACATCCCCACCGCCATCCAGGCCGCCGCCATCCCGGCGCTGCTCGACGGCCGCGACATCACCGGTGTCGCGCAGACCGGCACCGGGAAGACGGCTGCCTTCGGCATGCCGCTGCTCGCCTCGATCAACGGCAACCGCGGTGTTCAGGCACTCGTCCTGACCCCCACCCGGGAACTGGCCGTGCAGGTCGCCGAGGCGATCGGCTCGTTCGCCGCGCACCTGCCGGCCATCACCGTCGTCCCGATCTACGGCGGGGCCAGCTTCCTGCCGCAGCGCGCTGCCCTCAAGGCCGGCGCGCAGGTCGTCGTCGGCACCCCCGGCCGGATCATCGACCACCTGGAGCGCGGCACCCTCGACCTGTCCGGACTGAAGTTCCTGGTCCTGGACGAGGCCGACGAAATGCTCCGGATGGGCTTCGCCGAGGACGTCGAGCGCATCCTCACCGACGCCCCCGGCGAGCGGCAGACCGCGCTGTTCTCGGCGACCATGCCGCCGGCCATCCGGTCGATCGCCCGCAAGCACCTGACCGACCCGATCGACATCGCCGTCTCCCGGCAGTCGTCCACCGTCGACGCCGTCCGGCAGACCTACGCCATCGTCCCGTTCCGGGACAAGGTCGACGCGCTGACCCGCATCCTGCAGGTCTCCGAGGGTGACGCCACCATCGTGTTCGTCCGCACCAAGGACGCCTGCGACCAGGTCGGCGCCGACCTCATCGCCCGCGGCGTCTCCGCGGCGGCGATGAACGGTGACGTGCCGCAGAAGGAACGCGAGCGGATCATCGAACGACTGCGTGACGGTCGGCTCGACGTGCTGGTCGCCACCGACGTCGCTGCCCGCGGGCTGGACGTCGAGCGGGTCGACCTGGTCGTCAACTTCGACGCACCGGGCGAGCCGGAGTCCTACGTGCACCGCATCGGCCGCACCGGCCGGGCCGGGCGCGACCGGCAAGGCGCTGACCTTCTTCACCCCGCGGGAGATCGGCCGGCTGCGGGCGATCGAGCGGGCCACCCGCAACACCCTCGAGCAGATCACCCCGCCGACCGCCGCCGACGTGGCCGCGCACAAGGCGACCCGGGTGCTGGCAGCAGGCCGTCGAGCGCCTCGGCGGTGGGTCGCTGGCCCACTACCGCCAGGCCGTCGCCACCTTCCTGGCCGAGCAGGACCTGACCGCGGGCGAGCTCGCGGCCACCCTGCTCGCGCTGGCCGCCGGCGACGACGGCAAGCCGGCGGAGCACGTCCGGACCGCCTCGTTCGCACCGGAGCGGGACGATTCCCGGTCCGGCGGCCGTTTCGACAGCGACCGGTCGTCGGCCGAGCGTGGCGGGCGTCGTCGCGATCCGGTCGGCCAGCGCTACCGGGTGGCCGTCGGTCACACCCACGGCGTTCGGCCCGGCGGCATCGTCGGCGCGATCACCGCCGAAGGCGGCTTGAACGGCAAGGATCTCGGCCGGATCGACATCTACGACACCTTCTCCACCGTCGAGATCGCCGGTCAGCTCTCCCCTGCCGCCTTCGGCCGGATCTCCGCGGCCAAGGTCAGCGGTCAGTCGCTGCGGATCGAGCTCGATTCCGGCGAGTACGACGGCCGCCGGCCGGGCGCCCCGCGTGGATCGCACGGTCCGCGTCGGTCGGGTCCGGGTCGCGACAACGAGCACCGCCCGGCGCGCGAGCGTCGCAGCTACGCCCGATGACCTGATGGTGGCCGGGCCTGCTCCGCACCGGGCGCCGCCTTCCGGTGCCTGCCACAATCTCCCGGTGGCCCAACGATTCGAGCACGACGAGCTGGAGTTCGCCCGGGCGGTCACGTTCTTCGACGCGATCTTCGCGTTCGCCGTCACCCTGCTGATCACCACCATCGACGACTTCTCCGCCGAGGCCTGGTCCAGCCTGCCCGCGTTGTGGGAGACGAACGGCCGATTCGCTGATCGCCTTCGCGATCAGCTTCGTCGTCGTCGTGTCGTTCTGGCGGGCGAACCACCGGCAGGTCACCGGTTTCATGGCCCTGGACCGCCAGCTGATCACGCTGAACTGCACGGTGATGTTCGGCATCGTGCTGATCCCGTTCGCCACCGAGGCGATGGGCAAGCTGGGCGACCTGCCACTGCCGGTGGCCGTGTACGCCGTCATCCTGTCGGCGACCTACGTGATGCAGTCCATCGTGCTGATCGTCGCCAACCGCAAGGGCCTGACGACCACCACACTCAGCCCGCGAGAGACGCTCTGGTCCTACATCTCGGGGGCCCTGCTGCCGATCGTCTTCCTCGGCTCCATTCCGTTGGCCTACCTGTACGGACCCGTGGTCGCACAGCGATCGTGGATCAGCTTGTTGTTCCTCTACCCGCTGCTCGGCCGGCTGGAGAAGCGCGACCTCGCCCGGTCGAAATGACGGCCGCCAACGGAATCAGAACAGGCTCGGCTCGGCGACCTCGCCGGAATGACGATCCGACGACGACGCCGGCAGACTGCCCCGCGGGAACGATGCGTCGCGAGCGCCAGGTACCCCGCGGACCGGGTTGTCCCGTCCCGCCAGCTCCTGATCGGCCGACGGGCCGAGACCGAATCCGGCGGCGATCCGCTTGATCCGGGCGGACAGATCCCGCCGGTACTCGACCGGCAGGTTGGCGCCCCTGGAGTACAGCCGCTGATAGGGCTCGACCAGATCCGGGTGGGTTCGGGCCAGCCAGCCGAAGAACCACTCCCTGGCGCCAGGTCGCAGGTGCAGGCCGATCCCGCTCACCCCCGTCACGCCGGCCTCGGCCAAATCCGCCACCAACTCGGTGATCTGCTCGTCGGTATCGGTCAGATACGGCAGCAGCGGCGCCATGAAGACCCCGCACGGCAGCCCGGCCGCCCTGATCCGCCGGATCAGTTCCAGCCGGGCCCGCGGACTCGGGGTGCCAGGCTCCAGGGTTTCCTGCAGGTCGTCATCCAGCAGGGCCAAGTGACACCCCGAGCCCGACCGGGACCGAATCCGCCGCAGCCGCCAGCACCGGCAGATCGCGGGCCAGCACGGTGCCCTTGGTCAGGATGGAGAACGGCGTCCCGCTGTCGGCCAGCGCCGAGATCACGTCGGGCATCAGCCGGTAGCGGCCCTCGGCGCGCTGGTACGGATCGGTGTTGGTGCCCATGGCAACGTGCTCGCGCTTCCAGCGAGGGGCCGAGACCTCCTTGCGCAGAACCTCTCCGACGTTGATCTTCACCACGATCTGGGTGTCGAAATCATGGCCGGTGTCGAGCTCGAGGTAGGAGTGCGTGTTCCTCGCGAAGCAGTACACGCAGCCGTGGGTGCAGCCGCGATAGGGATTCACCGTCCACCGGAACGGCATCGGCGAATTGCCCGGCACCTTGTTCAGCGCCGATTTGCTGTGCACCTCGTGGAAACTGACGCCGGCGAAGTCGGGCGTTCGGACCGTCCGCACGAAGCCGGCCAGCCGGCCCATCCCGGGAAGCGCCGACTCGTCCTCGACGCCCAGCGTTCGCCCTTCCCATCTCATGAGTTCATTCGAACAGATGTTCGGAGGAATTTCAAGGGATCGCCGATCCGCCGTGGGCGCAATCGTCGGCCACCGTGACGAGCGGTTCGCGGCGCCAGAATGAATCATGCAGCCAGATCGGACGTCTCCGGCGCTCGACGCCTACTCGCGGGTCGTCGTCGACGTCGCCGCAACGGTCAGTCCACACGTCGCGGCGATCAGCGTGCGCGGTCAGGGTTGGGGTGCTCGATCCCAGGGCTCCGGGTCGGCCGTGCTGTTCGCCGAGGGCGGCTACCTGCTCACCAACGCACATGTCGTCGCAGATGCTGTGGCCGGCTCCGCCGAGTTCGCGGACGGCACCCAGACGTCGATCGACATCGTCGGCTCCGATCCGTTGTCCGATCTCGCTGTCGTCCGGGCCACCGATGGGGTCCCGAAGGGGTTCGTCGAGCTCGGCAACGCCGACGACCTGCGGGTCGGACAATTGGTGGTGGCGATCGGGAACCCTTTGGGGCTGGCGGGTTCGGTGACGGCCGGGGTGGTCAGCGGGCTCGGTCGTTCGTTGCCGACGCGCGCGGGCCGGGCCGGCCGGGTGATCGAGGATGTCATCCAGACCGACGCCGCGCTCAATCCCGGCAACTCCGGTGGCGCACTTGCCGATTCGACCGCGACCGTGATCGGCATCAACACTGCGGTCGCGGGGGTCGGACTCGGATTGGCGGTCCCGATCAACGCCACCACCCGGCGGATCATCACCGCTTTGTTGCGCGACGGACGGGTCCGGCGGGCCTATCTGGGCCTGGTCAGCCGACCCTCCCCGTTGCCCGCCGAACTGGTCACGAAAACCGGGCGGCGCAACGGGTTACGGGTCGTCGAAGTGGTCAACGGATCGCCGGCCGACCATGCCGGACTGACCGCCGGCGATCTGCTGATCACCGCCGGACGGGTGCCGGTGGTCGACGCACAGAGCCTGCAACGCCTGCTGTTCGACGACGCCATCGGCCGGCCGTTGCCGATCACGGTGTGGCGCAGGGGCGCCATGGTGGACGTGATCACCACTCCGACAGAAATTGCACGGGCCTGACGGCATTCACCGGGCCTACGGGACTGGGTGATCGGGAGCGCGTCGCTGTCGGCCGGACGTCCGGTGGGACTGAGTCGTCCGCGGCACGGACCAGCAGGGCCCCCAGCACCAACCAGCAGATCAGGCACGCGCCGACCATCAGGTAGGGATTCAGCGGCGGCAGCCAGGCGTCGTCGGCCCAGCTGAACCATGGGCTGTCGGCGGACAGCCCGTTGACCTGCCGGCGGATGTCCACCGCCAGCGCGTGCGCCTGGAGCAGCGCGAACGGTATCGCGATGGTGATCATCAGCCGTCGGCCGATCCAGCCGGGCAGCGGTTGCCGGGCCTGCTGCAGCGCAAAGGCCGCGACCAGCGGTACCCCGACGGCGATCGGCAGGCCGTAACGGCCCTGCCAGAACTGGCCGATGAAGTGGGCCTGGCCGAACTCCGCGTAGATCGGCAGGGCGATCACCAGGCAGGCCAGCGCCAGGATGGCGAGCCGCTCGCGCCACCCGCCGAACGCCAGGCCGGCGATGACGACGACCAGCACCAACCCGGCGTAGGCGAAGTAGGTCCAGTCCGGCATCGGCACCTCGAGCCAGCCGAAGACACCGATGCTCTGCTGGATGTACCAGCCGGTCGAGGCGGTGGTCAGCCGAAGGATCGTCTCGCCGGTCAGGGCCGGATAATCCTCGGTGGTCGGCATGGTCAGGGTGCCCGCGCCGACGGTCCAGGCGTACCCGGCGACCACCGACAATCCGCACACTGCTCCGTAGATCCAGCTCAGCCGCGAGCGCAGCAGTGCGACGATGTCGGTCCAGCGGCCGATCGCCAGCCCGGTCAGCACGATGACCACGACCAGCAGCGGCCCCAGCCCCCGGACATTCGCGACGAACACCGTCGCAAGCGTGAGCCGGAACAGCCTGCGGTGCAGCAGGTCCGGATCCGGTGAGCGCAGCAGCGTCAGCACGGCCACCCACAGCAGGATCGCGCCGGCCAGTTCCACGCTCTGCGGGTTGATCGAGGCCGACATGAAGACCGTCATCGGTGTGATCGAGAGCAGCAGGGCGGCGAACGGCCAGTAGGCGCCGGTGAGTTCGGCAAGGGTGCGGGCGGCGAGGGCCAGCATCCAGGCGGCCAGCAGACCGCCGACCAGCCGCATCCAGAAGAACGTGGACATCGAGTCCCCGAACAGGCTGGGCAGTCCGGCAAAGGCGTAGTAGAGCGGGTTGTACCGCACCGCCGAGGTGGTGACGTCCACCGTCTCGGACAGGTCCTGCGTCAGATTCGGCGGGCAGTAGGTCGCGGTGATCTCCGGCTGTCCGGCCGTGCACACCAGGCGTTGGCTCTCCAGGAACAACCGCGGTACCTGCACCACGCCGGTGCCGACCCGCAAACCGGTCTGATCGCCGGACAGCTGGCCGCGCACCACCGCGGCCGCCTTGATCGCGTGCGACGGCTCGTCCACCGACGACATCGGCGGGGTCCCGATCGCCCACAGACCCGCGATCAACGTGTAGATCGCAAAGCAGGCCCAGAACACCATCCGGGGCGACACTCGCCTGTTGTGCACCGAGGGGATCGCGGGTGGGGTCGCCGCATCGTCCGCGGGAACGGCGGCGCTGAGCACCGGCCGATCTTGCCATCCGAACAGCAGGTGCCATCACCGACCTACCTCGCTAACATCGGACGATGAGTCCCGAACCCGGTCAGACCGGTCACGGATCGACCATCGACGAGCGGCCTCGTCCCGGGCACCAGGTCGTCGCGGTCTGCGACCTGCCGTCCGGGACCCACAACAAGACCCTGGCACCGGCGGGGACCCCGGGCGAGATCGTCCGTGCCCCCGCCTATTTCTGTACGACCTACTCGATCGCATTCGTGGTGCACGGCAAGACGATCACGCTGCACGGGGTGAACCGTCACGAGTTCCGACTGCTGCATCACGATCGAGCCCACCCGGTGCCCGGGTATCCGCCGAACGACCGGTACCCGCAACCGCACCGGGCGGGTGCGCGCCAGACCGGGCCCTGACCGTGGACCCCAGCGCCATCTCCGGTGAGGGCGGACCGGGCTAGGGCAACAGCACCGACACCAGGCCGCGGGCCCAGGGCGCGTCGGCCGGCTCACCGAGGAACAGCGCCCGGTAGTACAGCGGCCCCAGGATCAGGTCAGCGGTGGCATTGACCGTCGGCGGTTGCCCACCCCGGGCGGCCTCCCGGTCGAGCATCGCGGCCAGCTGTTCCTGGCGATCGGCGACGCAGGCGCAGCCACCATCGGGCCCGGAGCCGATGGTCGCCCGCATCAGGGCCAGCACATCGGGATCGGCCAGGTCGGTGGCCACCGCCGCGGCCCACCGTTCGAGATCGCCGCGCAGGGTCCCGGTGTCCGGCACCACGATGTCGCCGCTGAAACGACTGGTCGCCACGTCGGCGAGCAGATCGGCCAGCGATCCCCACCTGCGGTACACGGTCGTCGGATGCACCCCGGCCCTTGCCGCGATCACCGGCATGGTCAGCGCTTCGGAGGGACCCTCCGCCAAGAGTTCCTCGACGGCGCGGTGGACGGCGGCCCGTACCCGCGCGGAGCGACCGCCGGGTCGGAGTGGGGTGACAGTGGGCACATCCGACATTATTGCACTGATCGTTGCGTTTGCTGTTACAGTCCGCCTAACGCACTGATCATTGCAAGAGGAGCGCCATGCCCGAGCTCGTCACCGTCGATCCGGCAGTCCGTCCCGGCTACGCCGGCCGACTGTCGCGCCGCACCGCCTTTGCCGCGATCAGCGTCATCTTCGTGGTGTTCATGGCCGCCTCCAGCGCGCCGTCGCCGCTGTACGTGGTGTACCAGCAGCTGTGGGGCTTCTCGGCGATGACGCTGACCGTGGTCTTCGCGGTGTACGTGTTGGGTCTCATCGGCTCGCTGCTGGTGCTCGGCGCGCTGTCGGACTACATCGGACGGCGACCGGTGCTGGCGGCGGCGATCGCGCTGGAAGCGGTCGCGTTGATCCTGTTCATCAGCGCCGGGAACGTCACCGTGCTGGTGATCGCCCGGCTGCTGCAGGGCATCGCCACCGGCGCCGCGATGACCACCCTCGGCGCCACGCTGGTGGATCTGAACCCGCCGCACGCTCCTGGCCGGGCCGGCCTGGTCAACGGCGTCGCGCCGCTGGGCGGCCTCGCCGTCGGCGCGCTCGGTTGCGGCGCACTGGTTCAGTTCGGTCCCGCGCCAACGCATTTCGTCTTCGAACTGTTGCTCGCCGGAATGCTGGTGGCCGCGGTTTTCGTCGCGCTGATGCCGGAGACAGGCGTCCGCCGACCCGGCGGCCGGTCGTCCCTGCGACCCCGGCTGGGCGTACCGCCACGGCTGCGGCCGGACGTGCTCGCGCTGGTGCCGATCCTGATCGCCAGCTGGGCGCTCGGCGGGCTCTACCTCTCCCTCGGGCCGTCGGTCGCCGCATCCGTCTTCGGCCTCTCCAACCATCTCGTCGGCGGACTGGTGGTCACCCTGCTCTGCGCGACCGGCGCCATCACCGCCTTCGCCGTCCGCTCCTGGCCGACCGCGAGGGTGCTGACGATGGCCGCCGCCCTGCTGACCGTGGGAACCGCGGTCACCCTGCTCGGCGTCCAGCTCGGATCGATCGGGATCGCGGCAGCCGGAACGGTTGTCGCGGGAGTCGGCTTCGGCGCATCAGCGCTGGGCTGCTTCGGGACGCTGGCGCGATTGGCCGCACCGCAGGAGCGCGGCGAGCTGTTCGCGGTCGTCCTGGTCATCTCGTATCTGGCCTTCAGCCTGCCGGCCGTGGTGGCCGGTCTGGCGGCGACGAGCATCGGGCTGCAGGCGACCGCGCTGGTGTACGGATCGGTCGTGGTGGCCCTCGGCGCCATCACCATGGGAATTCAATGGCGCCGCAGGCCCGCTCGACGCGCGGCGCCCGAACACGGCTGAGGCCGGCCGGCGAATTACCCCTGGCTGCACCGTGTGGTGAACCGGTAAGGTCATCAGACCCCTGTACGCCGGGACGCTCTCCGTCCTGGAGATTGCCTACCCGGCACCTACTTTCGAGACAGGAGCGCGCAATTTCCATGAGCGATCACGGATCCCACCGACCGCATGATCCGACCGACCACGACCACATCCACGGTGCCGGCTGCGGCCATCGCACGGTCGCTGCACGACGACCACACCGACTACCTGCACAACGGGCACTGGCACGCCGAACACGGCAATCACTACGACGAGCACATCAATCTCGACCACTGACCGGGCAGTGGGAGCTAGGGCAGATAGAGGTCGTAGACGCCGATCCGGACCAGCTGGTAGTCCTGCGCCGGCAGCCGCAGGGTGGGGTTGACCCCGGTCGTGTAGATCAGCGCGACCTCGGTCGGGTCGGCCGCATTCACCAGGGCGGCCTCGTCGGAAAGCCGAACGGACACGTCCGGTGCGACCGTGAGCCGACCGTCCGCCAGATAATCGGCCAGGTAGGTCCCCCAGTAATCCCCCGCGAGGTAGTGGATGTCGCGTGCTTCCAGTTCACCGACCACGAGCTGGGCATCCAGGTCCGGATTCTCGGTGCGCCAGCCGACCTGCTGGTGGATCACCGGCACGCACAGCACCAGCGCCCAGATGGTCGGCACTGTGACGATCAGCCAGGGTGAGCGGCGAACCACCTCCGGCAGCAACAGGAACCACGCGCCGAGCCCCATCAGCACCATGGGCAGCAGCGGCAGCGCGTACCTCCCGTCGGAGACGAACCCCAACGGCCTGAACACGGCGAGGAACGGGAAGGCGAGCACGCCGGCAACCAGCAGGGGTACCGCCGGCGCGCCCCGGCGGACGACGAGCAGCACCAGTCCGGTCAACGACCCGACGATCAACACGGTCGCCACCGGGATCGCGAGCCAGGACGGGAGCCAGTAGTCGCCGTTCGGTGCGAGCAGACCGAACAACCTGGGCAGCAGTTCGGTGAAGAAGTTGACCACGCGCTGTTCGTAGGTGCTGGGAACCGTGGCCAGAGCCGAGGTGGGCCAACCGTTCTGCGCGATGAACAGGAGCCAGGGCAACACGCCCAGCAGACCGCCGGCGACCGCCGGCAGCCACCAGGTCAGTAGTCGTCGCCAGTGGTACACCGACGGTGCGATCAGCGCGAGCACGGCGACCACGCCGAACATCGGGTGACTCCAGGTCGCGAACCCTGCTGCGAAGCCCGCCAGCACCGCCGTTCGGGCCAGCTTGTCCGGGTTCCGGATGGCATGGCAGGCCAGGGCGATCGCGATCACCTGCGCGATGAAGCCGGTGTTGTAGCCCATGTAGGCCCGCGACCACAGCAGGACGAAGGCGCCCGACGTCGTCCAACCGATCAACGCCAGGGTCGCCGCGATCGTCCGATCCAGGAACGGCCTGGCCAGCCGGTACAGCGCGTAGGCCGCCAGCGCGGAAAGCGCGGTGGCCATCACCCGCAACGGCCAGACGCCGGTCCAGAAGTGCAGGATCGGCGCCATCAGGTACGACTCGGTGGTCGCCCCGTACTCGTTGCCGGCCACCACCAGCCGGAATCGGCCGTCCAGCACCTCGAATGCCTGCAGTCCCGTGATGCCCTCGTCGGAATTGAGCGAGAGCAGCGAGGTGTGCATCACCCACACCCTGATCAGCAGTCCGACGACGACCGCCGGCAGGCAGGCGAGCAGCAGAATCCTCGCCGGTCGCCGGCCGGCCCGTTCCCGGGTGAGCACCGATCGCCGGGCCCCGTCGCCCGGCGGACCGGGGGTCTCGGGGTCGTCGATCAGCGGCATCCTGCAGTTCCTCCCCCGGGGTAGCGTCCGACGCACCAGGATATCGACCGGGCCGAGCCACCGAGCAGGCTGCCGGGAGCAGCGGGCCGACGGTGCTAGTTTCCAGACCGGTATCCGACGAGTCGCCAGGAGTGGTCAGTGACGGACGGCACGATGCCCGGGACCCCGAGCGGCGTCGACGACGAGGTTTCCGGCTATTTCCAGACGCGACTCGCGCCCAATCCGCACCGCACGGCCGTGTGGCAGCACATCTGCCGGTACCTGGAACGCTGGATTCCGACCGATTCCGCGGTGCTGGAACTCGGCGCCGGGTGGTGTGATTTCTCCAACAACGTCACCGCACGGCGCGCGGTGGCGATGGACATCGACCCGACCGTGCGGCGGGCGGCCGCGGCGCACGTGCAGGCCGAGTTGGGCGACTGCACGGACCTGTCGCGCTTCGACGACGGGCAGTTCGACGTGGTCTTCGCCTCGAACCTGCTCGAACACCTCGATCGCCCGGTCACCGACCTGTTGCTGGCCGAGTCGGCCAGGGTGCTCCGGCCGGGCGGCACGTTGATCCTGTTGCAGCCCAACTTCCGGTTGAACCCCGGCGGCTACTTCGACGACTACACCCACGTGGCGATCTACACCGACCGGTCGTTGGCCGACTACCTGACGTCCAGGGGCTGGACGGTGACGCAGAAGTACGCCCGGTTCCTGCCGTTGACGATGAACAGCAAGGGCTCGGCGCTGACCTTCCTGGTGCCCTGGTACCTGCGGTCGCCGGTCAAACCGCTGGCCGGTCAGATGCTGCTGATCGCCACCCCGGGGGCCACGGCCGCGGACCGCTGAGCGCGGCCCGTCGAGCCAGGACGCCGCCGCCGGTCAGGTCAGGATCGCCCGCACGGCGGCCAGCACGTCGGTCTGCGCGGTCGGCTGCTGCTCCCCGGTGGCCAGGTTCCGGACCATCACGGTGCCGTCCTGCAGTTCGCGATCGCCCAGCACCAGCGCGATTCTCGCGCCGGAGGCATCGGCCGCCTTCATCGCCGTCTTCAGAGCCCGGCCGCCGTAAGCCATGTCGGCGCGGACGCCGGCCCGGCGCAGCTCACCCGAGATCACCGCCAGCCGCAGGGATGCCGCCGGAGCCCATCGGCACACCGTAGACCTCGCAACGGCTCTGATCGCCGACGGCGACGCCCTCGGCCTGGGCGGCCATCATCGTCCGATCGACGCCGAGGCCGAACCCGATGCCGGACAACGACTGTCCGCCCAGCTCGGCCATCAGCCCGTCGTACCGGCCGCCGCCGCCCATGCCCGACTGCGCACCGAGACCGGGGTGCACGAACTCGAAAGTCGTTCGGGTGTAGTAGTCCAGGCCGCGCACCATCCGCGGGTTCAGCTCGTACGCGCACGCCGAGGGCGTCCAGCACCACCCGCACCTGATCGAAGTGCTCCCGGCAGGAATCGCAGAGGTGATCGAGCATCAGCGGCGCGTCGGCCAACAGCTCCTGCATCGCCGGGCGTTTGTCGTCCAGCACCCGCAGCGGGTTCACCTCGGCGCGCAGCCGGGTCGCCTCGTCCAGGTCGAGGCCGGCGAGGAAGGCGGTGAGCCGCTCCCGATAGGCCGGCCGGCAGGTCGCGTCGCCGAGCGAGGTCAGATCCAGCCGGTAACCCGGAGAGGCCGACGTCCCGGAAACCCTCGTCGGCCACCGCGATCACCTCGGCGTCCAGCGCCGGATCGTCGCTGCCGATGGCCTCGATGCCGACCTGCTGCAGCTGCCGGTAGCGGCCGGCCTGCGGGCGCTCGTACCGGAAGAACGGGCCCGAGTAGACCAGTTTCACCGGCAGCGGACCGCGGTCCAGCCCGTGTTCGATCACCGCCCGCATCACCCCGGCGGTGCCCTCGGGGCGCAGCGTCACCGAGCGGCCACCGCGGTCGGCGAAGGTGTACATCTCCTTGGACACCACGTCGGTGGACTCGCCGACCCCACGGGCGAACAGCGCGGTGTCCTCGAACACCGGCAGTTCGATCGGTGAGTAGCCGGCGCGGTCGGCGGCCCGGAGCAGGGTGTCCCGGACCGCGGTGAAGACCCGGGAATCCGGCGGGAAGTAGTCGGGCACGCCCTTGGGTGCGGCCAGTGCCGACGGCTTGACCGCCTTGCCGGGATCGGCCGGCCTGGCGCGGATCGAGGTCCAATTCGCGGTGGTCGCTGACATGGTGGGATCAATCCTTCAAGAACTGGCCGTGGGCGGAGGGTCGTCAGGTGCGGGCAGACCTGCCCTCGGCGTGCCTGGCCTGGTCCCAGGCCGCCCGGGTGAGGAACGGATTGCCGGCCCTTTCCGCGCCGATCGTGCTCGACGGTCCGTGCCCGGCAAGCACGACCGCCTCGTCCGGACGGCTGAGCAACCGATCGTGGATCGAGTCCAGTTCCTGGGCCGCCGACCCGCCCGGCAGGTCGGTGCGGCCGATGGAACCGGCGAACAGGGTGTCGCCGGTGAGCAGCACCTCCGGGCGCTCGCCGTCGCCGGCCAACCGGAACACCACCGAGCCACCGGTGTGCCCGGGAGTGTGGTCGATCGTCAACGGCAGCCCGGCCAGGTCGGGAGTCAACCGGTCGGACAGCGCGAGCACGGTCGGGGGACGCAGGCCGCCGATCGGCATTCCGGCCAGCGCCGCCCGCAGCTCGGGGGACAACGCGGCCAGCGGGTCGTCCAGCATGTATTCGTCATCGGGATGGATGTAGGCCGGGACGTCGCAGCCCCCGGCAGAACTCGCCGACCGAGGCGGTGTGATCGAGATGACCGTGGGTCAGCAGCGCGGCCGACCGGGCGCAACCGGTGCTCGGCCAGCAGCGGTTCCAACCGGGCGAGGGCGTCCTGACCCGGGTCGACCACCACACACGGACCGCCCGGCTCGACGGCCAGCACATAGCAGTTGGCCTGGAACGACCCAGCCGGAAACCCCGCGATCAGCACCTGAGCAGCCTATCCGGCGCCTTCGCGTGCAGACGTCGCACAGCGCGTTCACACCCGATCCTGCCGGGCCGGTCCGGCCGGTCACCTAGACTCCGGCCCGGGTCCGCCTTCCCCGCGGCGCCCGATCTGATTGCAGGAGGACCAGGCGTGCCCACCAACCAACAGCGTCGCGACGCGGCCAAGCGCAAGCTCGAGCGACAACTGCAGCGTCGTGAGGAACAGGATCGCGCCCGCCGGCAGCGCCTGGTGATCATCGGCGTGATCGCCGCGGTGCTGGTGATCTCCGGTGGTGTGTGGCTGTTCGTCACGCGTGATTCCGGCTCCGACACCGCCTCGGACGCTTCGTCGACGGATACCGCATCGTCCGAACCGGCCGCACCCGAGACACCCTGCTCGTACCCGGCCTCCGGCACGGCGGCCAAGGAGGTCAGTCCGCCCGGCAACCTGGAGCCGCTGAACACCGGCACGGTGGATTCCACCATCGTGCTGAACGGCCAGGACGTCCCGGTCTCGCTGAACCGGGAACTCGCGCCGTGCGGGGTGAACTCGTTCCTGTCGCTGGCCTCGCAGGGCTTCTACGACAACACCGACTGCAGCCGGCTGACGGTCAGCGAGCAGCTCAACATCCTGCAGTGCGGCGATCCGACCGGCAAGGGCAACGGCGGACCCGGGTACACCTTCGCCACCGAGGTCGGCAACGGACGCCACCTACCCGGTCGGCACCGTCGCCCTGGCCAATGCCGGCGCGGACACCAACGGATCGCAGTTCTTCATCGTCTACGGCGCCACCACGCTGCCGGCGTCGTACACCATCCTCGGCACGGTGACCGGCGAAGGCATGAGGATCGTCGACGAGATCGCCGCCCAGGGAGTGCAGAACGGTGCCCAGGACGGCCCACCGGTCGCGGTCGCGACCATCGCCAGGGTGACGGTGCCCGAGGGCGCGCTCGAGGGCACCGGCACCTACGTCACGGCGACCCCGAGTGACGAGCTGCTGCCCACCGACGAACTGTCCACCGACGGTGTCGATCCCACGGCCGTCGATCCCGACTGCAGTGGAGTCCCCCGCCGTCGAATCCCCCGCGGTGGAGCCGACCGGCGACGGTGAGCTCTGGCGGAGCCGGCTGAGCCGATGACCGGCGCTCGCGGCGGCCTGACCGGCGAGCAGGTCAGGGCGTACCGCATCCTGGCCTCCGGTCTCGACCGGGCAACCGCCGACCCGACGAAACTCCCGGTGTGGGACCTGGGCATGCAGGACCGGGACGGTTCGGCCCGGCTCGCCCTGGCCGCCCGGTTGGCCGACCCGGCAGCGGTCCCCGACCTCGCCGACCCGGCGCAGCCGAAGCTGGTCCGCGCTGGCCTGGTCGCTGCGCGGATCACCGCACCTGCACCGGCGCGCCGACCTGGGGCGGATCGCCGCGGCGCTCTGGCCCGCCGACGACGGCCGACGCCGCCGCCCGGCTGTCCGGCGACGCCGGCCGGCTGCTGGGCCGACGGGGCGGATCCGCTCGAGGCCTTCGCCGTCGTGGCCGACGCGATGCGGGAGGTGATCACCGCGCCGATGGTGAAGGGCGAGGCCAGCGCCGCCGTGACGGCCGCCCTCCCGGCGCAGTACTCCGGTTTCTGCCCGGGCTGCGGCAGCGTGCACGTCCGCGAACTGCTGTTCCGGCTGGCCGCCCTGCCCGCCGGGCTCGGGCTGGTTCCGGACACCAAACCCATTGTGCTGGCGCCGCTTGTCGGGATCGCTCTCGCGACCGGACGAGCAGCAGGGGCTGGCCGCACGGTGGCCGCCGAGTGCTACCGGCCGTTCGGGGTCGGCACACCGGCAGACGTCGGCGCGCACCTCGGCACGTCCGCCACCGGCATCGCGCCGGCGCTGCCCGACGACCTGGTCCCGGTCACCGTCGACGGTGCGAGGAGCCAGGTCCCGGCGTCGCTGCTCGGCTCGATCTGCCGACGCCGACTGAGAAGGCGGCGGCCGGCATCATCCGGCTGCTGCCGCCGTCCGATCCGCTGTTGCAGCCACGGGACCGCGCCGTGCTGACCACCGATGCCGCCCAGCGCAAGGAACTGTGGCCGATGATCGGTGCACCGGGCGCGGTGCTGGCCGATGGCGGGATCGCCGGGACGTGGCGCACCCGCGCGAGTGCCGGCGCGCTGACGATCACCGTGAACCCGTGGCGGACACTTCGTCCTGCCGAGCAGTCGGTGTTGAAGGACGAGGCCCAGCTGGTCGGGCAGATCCGGGGTGCGAAGCGGACAACGCTGGTCTTCGGCTGAAAAGTTTTGGCGAACTGCCGCTGTTCGGTGTCCGGATGAGCGCGTCGGCCACGACGTCTTCAATGCGTGACACCACAGGGGTGTCAGCAGGAAGGGGCAATCATGAAGTACATGATCATGTTGTACGGCTCGCAGCAGGACTACGACGCGATGGTCGGCAAGGCCACCGACAAGCCTGCCTGGACCGGCGAGGATTTCGCCGCGATGGGCGCCTTCATGGCGCAGTGGAACAACGAACTGGTGGAGTCCGGCGAGTTCGTTGATGCCAAGGGTCTTCTCGAGCCGCTGCACTCCCGCCGGGTCACCATGCAGGGCGGGGTTCCGGTGGTCACCGACGGTCCGTACGCCGAGGCGCAGGAGGTGCTCGCCGGCTACACCATCGTCGAGTGCGAGAGCTTCGACCGGGCAACCGAAATCGCCGCCCGGCTGGCGCACTGCCCGCCGGGGCCGGGTGGCGCGGAGGGTCAGTACGTCGACGTCCGGCCCATCCAGGAGGACCAGGGCGAGCCGGCGGCGTAGCGCTGTCATGCCGGCCGACACCGTCGAGGGCCTGCTCCGCCAGTTGGCGCCGCAGGTCCTCGGCGCGCTCGTCCGCCGGTACGGGCATTTCGACGAGGCCGAGGACGCGGTCCAGGAGGCGATGATCGCCGGCGCCGCGCAGTGGCCGACCCAGGGCCTGCCGGACAACCCGCGGGCCTGGTTGATCACCGTCGCCGCGCGCCGGCTGACCGATCTGCTGCGCAGCGACCAGGCCAGACGGCGCCGGGAGAACGACGTCGCCACCTGGACTCTGCCCGATCAGTGGCTGGCACCGGCCGCCGACCGGCGGATCGGGACGGGGACCGCCGAGCAGGACGACTCGCTGATCCTGCTGTTCCTGTGCTGCCATCCCGCGCTGTCGCCCGCGTCGCAGATCGCCCTCACCCTGCGCGCGGTCGGCGGCCTGACCACCGCCGAGATCGCCCGCGCGTTCCTGGTTCCGGAAGCCACCATGACCCGGCGGATCACCCGGGCCAAGCAGCGGATCAAGGACAGCGGGCTCCCGTTCGGCCTGCCCCCGGTGACCGAGCGGACCGAACGGCTCGCCGCCGTGTTGCACGTGCTCTATCTGATCTTCAACGAGGGCTACGTCAGCACGTCGGGGCCTGACCTGCACCGCAGTGAACTGTCGGCCGAGGCCATCCGCCTGTGCCGCATGGTGCTCGCGATCCTGCCCGACGACGGCGAGGTCGCCGGGCTACTGGCCCTGATGCTGCTCACCGACGCGCGGCGGCCGGCCCGGACCGGCCCCGACGGGTCGCTGGTCCCGATGGCCGAGCAGGACCGCAGTCGCTGGAACGCCGACCAGATCAGCGAGGGTGTCGCGCTGATCAGCCGGGTTCTCCCCCGCGGTTCCGCCGGGCCGTACCAACTGCAGGCGGCGATCGCCGCCATCCACGACGAAGCGCCGACCGCCGATGGCACCGACTGGCCGCAGATCACCGCGCTGTACGAGGTGCTGCTGGGGCTCGAGGACAACCCGGTGGTGGCGCTGAACCATGCCGTCGCGGTTGCCATGTCGCGCGGTCCGAAGGCCGGGCTCGAGTTGCTCACGGCGCTCGCGGGAGACGCCCGGCTGGCCAAGGACCACCGGCTCTACGCGGTGCGCGGGCACCTGCTGGAGATGGCGGGCGACACCGCCGCGGCCCGTGACTCCTACCGGACCGCCGCCGGACTCACCAGCAGCCTGCAGCAACAGCGCTACCTGCACAGCCGGGCCAGCCGGCTCGACGAACGGGGCCGGGCAGCCTGAGCCTCGCGCCTGAATGTTTCCGCGATATCGCCATTCGGCACATACCGGACAAGACACGCCGATGTGCCGTGCCGATCCGGTCGACCTGGCGCCATCGGCGTGCTGCCGAGGGCCCATAGCGGGAAATTGCCCCGACAGCCCGTCCTCGGGCGTTTCCGCCAGGTATCGGCTTCAACGGCATAGAGGGTCACCACAAGCACCAGCAGTCGCCGGCATCCAGGAGTGCCGCATCCCGCCGTCGCGCGCAACGCTGTCCCGACCGCCGAAGGGTCCGGTGCCGAACCCGCTCACCAAGAAACGTTTCCGCGATAGAGCCATAGAGCACAAATCGGACAGCCGCTCCCGTTGAGCGGGCCGACCGGTTGCCGGAGCAGGGCCTGCGCACGACCCCGAGGGCGGGCTTGGCACGATGGTGGGCATGACCATCATCAAGATCAACGCGATCACCGTGGCCGCGGACAGCGGCAGCGAGCTCGCCAAGCGGTTCGCCGCCAGGGCCGGCGCGATCGACGACCAGGACGGCTTCGAGGGGTTCGAGCTGCTGCAGCCGACGGACGAACGCACGACCTGGCTGGTCATCACCCGGTGGCGGGATGAGGCGTCGTTCAAGGCCTGGGTGAGCTCACCCGCGTTCAGCCATGGGCACCGGTCGGCGGCCGAGCGGGCCGGCGAGAAGGCTCCGCCGCCCGTTGGCGTGCACAGCGAACTGTGGTCCTACGAGATCGCCGGCGGCTCTGCGGGTTCGGCACGCGGCAGCGACGACCGGCGAAGTGACAAGCGGATCGGCCGCCGGCACCACGAGCTGACGGCGGCTGCCCAACGCGCAGCTCAGATCTGGCCGAACAACTGCTGCTTGCGCGCCTGGAACTCCGCCTCGCCGATCATGCCGGCCTGGTGCAGCGCCCGGAGCTCGGCCAGCTCGTCGAGCGGATCGCGTCGCACGGGCGCCCCGTCCGGCGGCGGGTTCTTCGCCTGCCGGATGCTGGTGGCCATGGTGTCCGCCTGATTCCCCAGGATCTGGTCGACGGTCAGTCGGCCGGAGCCGGTCGTCGCCTCCAGCACCCCGAGACCACGGTGCATCCGCGAATCGACGGCTTCGACCTCGGTCAGGTCGACCGAGGTCGCACTCGCCCGGTCGGTGGCCTTGGGGACGAACAGCAGTCGACGGGTGGTGAGCACGAACAGCCCGGTCGCCCCGGAACACCGTCCCTCGACGAGTTGGATCACGCCCTCGGCATCGCTCAGCTGGGCGGCCAGGTCGTACAACCCGCGATCGGACTGCCGGGAGAACGCCGTTCGTTCGGCGGCCCGGACCACGTCATCGCGCACACCCTGGGACCGCAACCGCTCCGCCAGCGACGGAACCTTGAACCACTTGCTGAGGGGTCCGCCCATGCCCGCATCTCCTCGTCGACAAAGCCGCGGTGGCCGATCACCGCCGGAGATCAGTATGTCAGCGGCCGGCGCTGCCGGCGGTCGTTCAGTGCGTCAGATACACCTTGAGCAGGCTGATCAGCAGACCCACCGCCGCCACCGCGACACCGGCCAGCAGGAGCCGGAACGAGCTTCGTTCGTTGCGCAGCCTGGCCACGATCACCCCGGTTCCGGCGATCCGGATCAGCACGACGGCCTCGGCGATGGCCAGGGCGACTCCATCACTGAGGACCTCCCAGTAGCCGAGCAGCAGGACCGCTGCCGGGAACACCCCCGAGGTCAACACCGGCAGTGATTCCTTCGCCAGGGCAAGTGATTTCAGGAACGTCGGCCGCTCGGTCGCCCGGACCTGCGCTCCCATCGCCTCGGCGAAGACATGCGCGACGAACGTCGAGACGGCAGTCCCCAGCACGATCCAGAACGCCCGGTTGGAGTCGACGTCCTCGTCGGTCACCGACAGGATCGCGGCCAGGACGAGCAGGTTGCCGTACACGTACGCGGTCGTCCGTTGCTTGGCGTCCTCGAGATCCAGCGGGGTTCGCCGGGCCCAGATCGGCCGTTGGGCGGTGTCTGTCATGGCCCAGACCCTAGAGGCGGCCGGACGACGATCGTTCCGGCGGCCAGGGCAGACTGATGCGATGAACCGGCTCGCCATCCACGAATCCGCCGCACCCGATCTCTCCCCGACCGAACTGGTCGACCTCGCCCTGCGAACCGGGTTCGATTCGATCGGGTTGAAGGTCGCCCACTCCCGCGGGGCAGACCTGTGGTGGCGCAAGGGCGCGGGTTCCGCTGAGCTGTCCAGCATGGTGGAACACCTGCTCACCAACCGGGTTTCGGTCTTGGACGTCGGTCGGATCGAACTGGCCGGGCCGCCCGATCCGCAGTCCTACCGCGGCGTGCTCGATCTCTCCTCCCGGCTCGGCGCCCGATACGTCACGGCCTGCGGGGTGCCGAGGGCCGCGGAGGAGAGCTCGGTCGAGGAGGAGTTCGGGCAGTTGGTGCGGGACGCCGACGACTACCAACTCGTCCCATTGCTGATCGATCAGCCCGGGACCGGAGTGACGACGCCCGCTCAGGCACTGGAGCTCGTCCGGGGCACCGGCGGCGGCGCGATCATCACCGTCTCCACCCGTCAGACGGCGCTGGACATCGAGGCGCAGGTGCTCGACGCCGGCATTCGTCTGGGGTATCTGCGGTTGCTCGCCGACGATCTGGACGCCGCGGTCGACGACGATGTCGCCGGGCTGCTGGCGACGGTCCCGGTCCACGTACCGATCGCAGTCGGGTCGCTCACGGTGTCGCGGGCCGGCGATCTCGACGCCAGGGCACGCAGGTGGAGTTCGCTGATCGACCGGATGCTCGAACATCCGCTGGCCAGGGCCCACCGTGAGGCGAGCGCCGCCGACCGGTGACGGCTCAGCCGTAGGCCTGTATCCCCAACCTGATCGCCAAGGCCATCCCGGCGATGCCGATCAGCACCCGCAGCAGCGTCGCGGGCGCCCTGCGCACCACGATCGGACCGAGCCTGGAGCCGATCAGGCAGCCGATCCCCAACGGCACCACCGCCGCCCAGTCCACCGGCGCGAGGAAGGCGAACATCACCGCCGCAACCGTGTTGGCGACGAACAGCAGGACGTTCTTGGTGGCGTTCGCCCTGGCCAGCGACGCATGGGTGATCCGCAGCAGCAGCGCCAGCAGCAGCACCCCGGCCGCAGCGCCGAAGTACCCGCCGTAGATCGCGATCAGCAGCAGGGCGGCACCCTCGAGGACGATCTGCGGCCCGTCCCCGCAACACCGGCTCGTCCCCGGACTCGGCGCGGCGGCTTCCGCGGGATCAGGATGGTCAGCGAGGCGAGCCCGATCAGCAGGGGCACCAGCTTCTCGAAGCCCTCGGCCGGGGTGGACAGCAGCAACGCGGCACCGATCAGGCCGCCGACCGCCGCGACCGGGGCCAGCGCCTTGATCCGCTGGCCCTGCCCGACCAGTTCCGGGCGGGAGCCCGAGGAACGATCCGACGCCGGTGAAGACCAGGGCGACGGTGTTCGTGACGTTCGCCGAGACCGGCTCGAGCCCGACCGCCAGCAACGCCGGGTACGTCGCCAATGACGCCAGCCCGGCAATGCTGCCGGTCAACCCGCCCGCGACGCCGGCCGCGATCAGGAAGGCGAACTCTGCTGGCGACACCGGTGGATTCTCACAGCGACCGGTCCGCCCGACGACGGCGGGGCGATCGAACCGTCAGGCGCTGGTCACCCGGTAGACGTCGTAGACGCCCTCCACATTGCGCACCGACCGCAGCAGGTGACCGAGATGCTTCGGGTCGGCCATCTCGAAGGAGAACCGGGAGATCGCCATGCCGTCCTTGGACATCGACAGGTTCGCCGACAGGATGTTGACCTTCACGTCGGCCAGCGTCTTGGTGATGTCGGACAGCAGCCGGGCCCGGTCCAGCGCCTCGACCTGGATGGTCACCAGGAACACCGACGCCGAGGTCGGATCCCAGGTCACCTCCACCAGCCGGGCCTGCTCCTGCTGCAGGGACGCGGCATTGGTGCAGTCCACCCGGTGCACCGACACGGCCCCACCCTTGGTGATGAAGCCGAGGATGAGATCGCCCGGCACCGGCGTGCAGCAACGGGCCAGCTTGACCTGGATGTCGCTGATGCCCTTGACCAGCACCCCGGCATCCCCGGTGGCCCGGGAGCGGCGCCGGGTGATCGAGCGGCGCGGACCGCTCGGCGACCTGCTCGTCGGCCTCCTCCTCGCCGCCGAGGTAGGAGACCACCTTGCCGACCAGCGTCGTCGCCGACAGGTGGTTCTCGCCGACGGCGGCATAGACCGCCGCGATGTCCTTGTAGCCCAGGTCATGTCCGATGGCGGCCAGCGCCTCGTGCGAGATCAGCCGCTGCACCGGCAGTCCCGCCCGGCGGGCGGCCTTGGCGATGGCCTCCTTGCCGAGCTCGACGGCCTCCTCGCGGCGCGACTTGGCGAAGTACTGGCGGATCTTGGTCTTCGCCCTCGAGGACGCGACGAAGCCCAGCCAGTCCCGGCTCGGTCCCTGATTGGGCGCCTTGGAGGTGAAGATCTCCACGAACTGCCCGTTGGACAGGTGCCGCTCCAACGGCACCAACCGGCCGTCCACCTTGGCCCCGATGCACCGGTGGCCGACCTCGGTGTGCACCGCATAGGCGAAGTCGACCGGAGTGGAACCCGCTGGCAGCGTGTGGATGTCGCCCTTCGGGGTGAACACGAAGATCTCGCTGTGCGCCATCTCGTAGCGCAGGTTGTCCAGGAATTCGCCGGCATCGCCGGCCTCCCGCTGCCAGTCGAGAAGCTGTCGCATCCAAGCCATCTCGTCCACCGAGGTGCCGACACCCGAATGGGTGCCGCGAGATCTCCTTGTACCGCCAGTGCGATGCGATGCCGTACTCGGCCGTGTGGTGCATGTCGTAGGTGCGGATCTGCACCTCGAGCGGCTTGCCCTCCGGCCCGATCACCGTGGTGTGCAACGACTGGTACACACCGTATCTCGGCTGCGCGATGTAGTCCTTGAACCGGCCGGGCATGGGCGCCCACAGGGCGTGCACGACACCCATTGCCGCGTAACACTCCCGGACGTTGCCGACCAGGATGCGCACCGCGACCAGGTCGTGGATCTCGTCGAACTCGCGACCTCGGGCCTGCATCTTCTGGTAGATCGAGTAGTAGTGCTTGCCGCGGCCGACCACCTGGCAGGAGATCTTCGCCGCCGACAACTCGGCTTCCAGTTGCCCGGTGACCGCCGCCAGATAGGTGTCCCTGGACGGGGCCCGATCGGCGACCAGCCGGACGATCTCGTCGTACCGCTTGGAGTGCAGGATCGAGAAGGCGAGGTCCTCCAGCTCCCACTTGATGGTCGCCATGCCCAGCCGATGGGCCAGCGGCGCCAGCACCTCCAGGGTCTCCCGCGCCTTGCGGGCCTGCTTGTCCGGCGGCAGGAAGCGCATGGTGCGCATGTTGTGCAACCGGTCGGCCAGCTTGATCACCAGCACCCGGGGGTCCTGGGCCATCGCGATGATCATCTTGCGGATCGTCTCGGCCTCGGTGGCCGCGCCGAAGTGCACCTTGTCCAGCTTGGTGACGCCGTCGACCAGATGCGCGACCTCCTCACCGAACTCGGCGGTGGCGTTCTCCAGCGTGTAGGGCGTGTCCTCGACGGTGTCGTGCAGCAGCGCGGCGACCAGCGTGGTGGTGTCCATCCCGAGGTCGGCGAGGATCGTCGCCACCGCGAGCGGATGGGTGATGTAGGGGTCGCCGGACTTGCGGAACTGACCGCTGTGCGCCTTCTCCGCCACCTCGTAGGCGCGCTGGACGCAGCTTGAGGTCGGCCTTGGGGTGCAGCGAGCGGTGCACCGCGAACAGCGGCTCGAGCACGGTCCGGTTCGGCGGCGCGCTCGAGCGTTGGCCACTCATCCGGCGGGTCAGCCGGGCTCGCACCCGACGGGTCGCCGACGGCGGCGCCAGGGCCTCCTCGGCGGGATCGGGGTCGACGTCGGCCACCGCAACGGCCGCCGATCCACCGGTTGCGGCCTCTGCCGCGCCGCCGAGGTCGTTCTCCGGCTCCTTGACCGTCGCCAGATGCCGTCCGGACGCACCGGAATCGGACTTGGGGTCGACCAGTTCCGACGGCGCCTCACCGGGTGGGCGCGCATGGGCCAGCCGGCCTTCGATGTCCGAACTCATGGCGCACCCCCTTCACCGGCGGCGATCGGGCAGAGATCTGTCGATCGAGCATAACGCCGCAGGTGCACGCTTCCTTCCGGGTGCGCTTCGCCGAGCAAGGGCCGAAAGCCGGGGCTACTCGATCAGGCCGCGCCGCATGGCCTCCGCGACCGCCGCCGCCCGGTCGGACACCCCGAGCTTCTCGTACAGCCGTTGGGTGTGGGTCTTCACGGTGCTGGCGCCGATGAACAGTTCCGCAGCCGTCTGCGGGATGCTCAGCCCCCGGGCAAAGGCTTGCAGCACTTGACTTTCCCGCTCGCTGAGCACCGGCCCGGAGGACTGGGCGCGGAGCCGGATCTCGCCGGCCAGCGCCCCGGCCAGCTCCGGCGGCACGACCGTCCGACCGTCTGCCACCGACAGCACCGCGTCCACGATCTGGGCGCGCCGGGAATCCTTCGACAGGTAGCCGGCCGCGCCCTGCTCCAGCGCGCGGAACACGATGGCACTGTCCGTGACAGCCGAGAGCAGCAGCACCCTGGTCGGCAGTTTGTCGCGGACCACCGCGTGAACGACGTCAAGACCATCCAGATCGGGCATCTGGTAGTCCACCAGCGCCACGTCCGGTGATTCCGCGGCGATCACCTCGAGCGCCTCCCGGCCGGTCCCGGCCTCACCGACGACGGTGATCATCCCGCTGCTGAGCAACCCCCTGGTGACGCCGTCGCGAAAGAACGGATGGTCGTCCGCGATGACGACCGTGACCTTCTTGTCCGATGAGCGCACGCCGTGAGGATACGTCCCGCAAGGGCGATTCGAGCCGCCCGCCGGTCGCACGCACCAGAAGCGGGTCCGTGCCGACTCTTCGTGTCATTGTTCTGCCATGTCGATGCCCAGCACCCCAGTTGCGCCGCCGGCCCCCGGCATCGCCCGCATCGTGCTGGAGCACGAACGACGCGGCGTCAGTCTGCAGATCGCCCTGCGCGGCGTGTTGGCCCTCTTCGTGGTGGGCACGACCATCCTGTTGCCGCCGACCTCGGGGGCGACCTGGTGCCTGGTCGTCGCTGCCGGCTATCTGCTGGCCGCCGTCGGGCTGACCATCTGGCTGCGCGGGGGTACTGCCAGCGCGATCCATTGGGGTTGGCTCGGGCTCTATGTCGATCTGCTGGCGCTGTCGGCGGTGTGTCTGATCGCCGACCGATCCGCCGGCACCACCTGGACCGCATTCGTGTTGTTGGGCGGCTTCTTCCTGCTCCCGGTGCTGGCCGCGACCCAGCTCGATGTCCGGGTGTGCGTCAGCGTCGTGGTCCCGACCGTCGTGTTCTACGCGATCGAGGCCGTCGCCAGCCGCGAGTCGGACGCCGAACCGTGGGCGTCGGTGGTGTTGCGGGTGGTGGTGCTGGCCGGTGTCGGGATCGCGGCGATCGGCCTGACCCGGATCCAGCGATCGCGGGTGACCGCGATCCAGGGGCTGGTCGCCGACCGGACGGCGTTGCTCGCCGAGTTGATGGCGGTCACCGAATCCGAGCGCCGGAGCATGGCCGAGCACCTGCACGACGGCGCGCTGCAATACATCCTGGCGGCTCGGATGGACCTGGAGGACGCCCGCGAACTCGCCGACCCCGCCGCCTTCGACCGGGTGGACGAGGCGCTGACCCAGTCGTCACAACTGTTGCGCTCCACGGTGTCCGAGCTGCACCCGGCGGTGCTGGCGCAGTCGGGCCTGGCGGCTGCGATCGATCAGCTCGCGCAGGCAGTGGCCCAGCGGGCGTCCCTCGACGCTCGAACTGGACACCGATCGATGGCCGCCCGACACCCGGACCGGCAATGACCTGCTGCTGTTCGGCACCGCGCGGGAACTGCTCGCGAACGTCGCCCGGCACGCCAGGGCCACCCGGCTCACGGTGCGGCTGGAGCTCAACGGTGAGCTGGCGGAGTTGACCATTGCCGATGACGGCGTGGGTGTCGATCCCGGGTCGTTGGCCGACCGGCTCGCGCAGGGCCACATCGGGATGAACTCCCACCGGGTGAAGGTCGAGTCGGCCGGAGGGGAGTTCCGCCTGGACTCATCGCCGGGCGGCGGCACGGTGGTCCGGGTGAGCGTTCCAGCGGTCGTGTTGGCAACTGCCGGGCCGCAGAGTGCCCGATGATGCCCGGGCCGGTTCGGGCGGTGCGGTCTAGCATTCGCACACATGCATCGGCGTCAATCGGCGCCGACACCTGAAGACGGAGGAAACCCCATGAGCGCGAACGTGTATGGCGTCACCGAGGTCGTCGGTACCTCACCGGACGGCGTGGATGCGGCCATCGAGGTGGGCATCGCACGGGCGTCGACCACCCTGCGCGGCCTGGATTGGTTCGAGGTCACCGAGGTGCGTGGGCACATCAACGACGGTCGGGTCGGGCATTACCAGGTGAGCATGAAGGTCGGTTTCCGGATGGACGCCGAGTAGTCGTCGCGCAGTAGTCGGTGCAGGGATTGGCCCATCCGGGTCAATCCTGGATCGCTGTGCCGCATGCCGGGTTACCGTTCCCTCGGGTAATCAACTCCTCGAGTAATGAACTCGGACAAGGGTGGTGGGGCTCGTGCCGGTCTTCATGATCGAACGGCGGTACGCCGAGGAATTCACGCCGAGCACGGAGGGTGCGGCGGAGGTCCGGCTGGTCAACGAGGACGAGGACGTGCACTGGCTGTACTCGTTCCTGTCCGCGGACAAGCGGAAGTCCTTCTGCCTGTACGAGGCCGAATCCGCCGACGCCATCCGGCGGGCGGCCGAGCGCGCGGGGCTGCCTGCCGACGTCATCATCGAGGTGTCCGATCGGATCACGCCGGACGGGGTCATGCACCCGGTGGCCTGACCTGCCGCTGGTCCGCTACAGCAGCCCGTGCGACGAGGCGAACATGGCCGCCTGGGTGCGATTGGCGGCCCCGGTCTTCATCAGGATGCTCCGGACGTGGTTGGCCGTGGTGTTCTCGGTGATGTGCAGTTGCCCGGCAATTCGCCGGTTGCTCATGCCCTGTCCCAGCAGGCCGAGCACCTGTCGTTCGCGGGCCGTCAGCCCGGCCGGCAGCTCCTTCCGGTCGCCCGGTTTGCGATCCCCCGACGAGCGGTTCGCCCGGTCGAGCAGCCGCTCGGCACGGACAAGTCCGTACTGCCGGCACATCGTGCGCGCCCGTTCGGTCATCGCGGCCGCCCGCGCGGTCGTGCACGTGCCACCCACCCGGTGCAGGTGCCGGACGTGTGCGGCGAGCGTGGTCGCGATGTGCACCGGTGAGCCCATGGCGGTGTCCATCTCCAGCGCCGACGACGAAGTGCGCCTCCGCCGACGCCTTGCCGAGCAGCGACGCGATCTCGCCCCTCGCCCTGTCGGCACTCCCCGCGGCGGCGAGGAACTCACCGCCCAGCAGGTTCAGGCCCGCATATTCCTCGATCATCGGTTCGACCAGGCGGGCGGCGTCCGCATCCTCCAGCCAGCAGGCGGCGTCGACCAGGAAAGACACCACGATGGGCCAGGAGGACGACATCCGGTAGGCCGAAAGATCCTGCTGCAGCAGGAAATCCAGTGTTCGACGGGTCGGCTCTGGCAGTTCCAGCTCGCAGTACAGGGCCAGCAGTGCCGGGGCCCAGTGGGCGCCGGGGTCTTCGCTCCCGTCGATCAGGGCGCGAACCTGATCCAGTCCCCCGGTTTCCCGGCGCACCATGAAGGTCTGCAGGCCGGCCGGTCCCTCGGCCTTGCGGGCTGCCTCGAAACTCCGGACGAGTTCCTGTGACTGGGCGATCTGCTGCATGGCGGCGGCGAAATCCGCGCGGAGGAAAGGCCTCGCCGAACGACAGGTAGACCTGCACCCATTCCCAGAACGGTTGCCCGGTTGCCCTGACGGTGGTGGCGCAGTCCCGGCGGGCGGCGGCCAATCCGGCCGGATCCCCCAGGATGTAGGAGATCGCCGCCCGGTGATAGGCGGCCGGCCCGAGGTGCCGCGGATCCCGTACCCGTTTCGACAGCTCGGTGAGTTCCGTTGCCCGGGCAAGCTTCTCCCTCAGTTCCGCGGTGGATCCGGTGTCCTGCAAGGCGATCTGGAGGGCCGCGGCGAGGAGAACGTCGTCGCCGGTGGCGCGGGCCAGCTCGACCGCCCGGTCACCGAGCACCTTCGCCCGCTCCGGTTCTCCCGAGAACACCAGGGCGCGACCGAGTGCCGCGGTGCCGCGGACATTCAGCGGGTGCAGCTCGTCGAGGGTGACTTCGGCCATCGCCGCGGTCAGCAGCTCGACGGATCGGCCACCCGGCTCACCGCATCGCCAGGAGGCGGCCTCGTATCCGATGGCGGCCCGGAGCCGGTCGGCGCCCGTCGCGGTTTCCGCGACGAGCGCATCGAGCTGCCGCGCCCGGTCGAACTGCGAGGACCGCATCCAGCTGCGGGCCGCGCGCATCCGCAGATCGTCCCGCGCGAGGGTCAGGTCGGCGATGCCCGCTGCCCGTTCGAACAGTCTGGCGGCTTCGTGGTGGGCGAGTGAGCGCTCGGCCGCCTCACCCGCGGCCGTCAGGTACTGCACGGCCTTTCCGGAATAGCCGAGGGCCTGGGCGCTCGCATAGTGATAACCCAGGCGTTGCACCCGGCGATCAGCCGCCGGGAACTCCGCTTCCAGAACCTCTGCAACGCGGGCATTGTCGCAGGCCCGTTGATAATCGGTGAGCAGGTCGAGGACGGCCTGCCTGGCCAGCCCGTGCGGGAACCGGTAGGTCGCATCCTGGCCGCGGGCCGGCTCCAGCAGGCCGACAGCAGTTGCCGCCTCCAACCCTGCATAGGTCAGGGCGGTGGCGTCGATCGCTGCGTCGCCGCACGCGGCGATGGCCGACAACAACCGCACCGGGGCCTCCTCGCCGATCACCGCCGCGATCTCGACCGTCCGACGGTGTGCCTGCGGGAGGCCGGCGAGCCGGTGCGACACCGTTTCCCGGACCGATTCCGGTGCCCGGAGGTCGACGTCGCGCAGTGCGGAGAGACCGCCGTGCGCGGACAGCTCGCGCCACACCTCGAGCAGCAGGAACGGGTTGCCGCCGGTCTGATCGCGCAGCACCGCCGCGGCGGCAAGCGCGTCACGCCGGCTCGCCACGGCGACTCCGGAGAGGAAGTCCGCGATCTCCTCGGTGGTCAATCCGTCCAGGTCCATCCGGCGGACGCCGTCGAGTCGATACAGCCGGCCGACCGTGCTGACCAGGTCGGCCGATCGATCCGGCGCGGACGTGCGCAGGGTGGCCATGATCAGGATGCTGGAGTCCGCGGTGCGCCCGACCAGATACCGCAGCAGTTGCAGTGCGGTGTCGCCGGCCCACTGCAGGTCTTCCAACACGATCACCAAGGGCCGCGACCTGGCCGCAAGCAGCACGGCCTCGGTGCAGTCCTCGAAGAGCTGTCTGGTGAAGTGATGTTCCGGCGCATCCGACGACGCCGGACGTTCCGCGCCCGTCATGGTGCGCAGCGACTCCAGCCGGCGGGCAGCCATCCCGGCCGTCCCGTCGATCGCGAGTTGCCCGGCCGTCACCGCCGCGATCAGCGCGCTCATCGGTTCGACGAACGGCTGGTACGGCGTACCCATTTCCGGCACGCAGGCTCCGGGCAGGACGGCGGCGCCCTGCTCGTGCAGCCGGGCCGCCATGTCCCCGACCAGGCGGGATTTGCCCACTCCCGGCTCACCGCCGACGAACACCACCTGGCGGGCACCCTGTGCAGCCAGCGACCAGGCGTCCCGCAGGGCCTCGATCTCGCGCCCACGGCCGACGAACGCCTGACGCGAACCCGGACCCCAGCGGACCGGCAACGGCGGACCATCCCAACCGGGCATCGTCCCAAGGTACCGACGGGCCGAGCACCGGTCGATGGCCAGAATTGACCATGCGGCCCGTCCGCGAATCGCCTTTTCTGGTCATGACCAGGCACATCTGCGAGGTCAGGCTCGACGCGAGCGCTGCGTCGAGACCGTCGGCCGGTCAACAGCGGGGACCCGTACGCCGCGCCATCCGGTGCAACCGCCATCCCGGCGGCTGCCATCTCCGACCACGGAGGGTCGTATGGGCACCCGAACTCGCTTACTCCTGGTGGCGACGCTGATCGCCACCGCAATGCTGCCGGTCGCCGGCACCGCGGTCGCCGACGGTGGACACAACCCGCCCGGCCAGGGTCAACCGGACGCTGTGCTGGCTTGGAACGAGACGGCGACCAGCGCCGCCATCGCCTGCGGAATGTCGGGCGCCCCGCCCATCGAATCCCGGATGTACGCAATGATGCACATCGCGATTCATGACGCGGTGAACGCCATCCGCGTCGAGTCCACGCCTTACGAGTACCGGCCCACCCGGTTGAGCCCGAACGCGTCGCCGGTCGCGGCCGTCGCGGCCGCGGCGTGGAATGTGCTGAAAGTGGGACTCGCCGGTTGTCCGGCCCTGGGCACCGCCGAAAGTGCTTACACCGCAATGCTGGCGAGCGTCACGGATCCCGCGGCGATGGCAGCCGGCAAGGCGCTGGGTGAGGCGTCGGCAGCGGCAATTCAGGACGAGCGGGATGACGACAATGCAGCGCCGCAGATCGCGACGCCGACGGAGCCGATTCCCGCAGGCAACTCGGCCGGGCGTCTGGCGATACACACCCAAGGCCGACGGCGTGATGTGAACGAGTTCGCGTTCCTGCCGAAATGGGGAACGGTGGACCCGTTCGTCCTGCGCAGCAGCGACCAGTTCGCACCCTCGGGGCCGTACCGGCTGGGCAGTCGGCAGTACGCCGATGACCTCAACGAGATCAAGAGCCCTCGGCGGCGGCGGACCGGCGAGCACCCGACGGACGCAACGAGACAGACCGAGATCGCGCTGTTCTGGGTCGGCAGTTCGCCGTACCAGTGGAACGCCATCGCCCGCACGGTCGCCGGCCAGAGCCGGCAGATGGATCTCTGGGACAACGCGCGGTTGTTCGGTCTGCTCAACATGGCCATGGCCGACGGCTACATCAGCAGCTTCCAGGTCAAGTACGACGAGCTGTTCTGGCGACCGGTGACCGCGATCCGCCTGGCGGACACCGACGGCAACAACCGGACCGCAGGCAGACTCGCCAGTGGAATCCGCTGCTGGAGACACCGCCGATTCCCGACTACGACTCGGCGCACGCCGTCGAGGGGGCCGCGGCGGCTGCCGTGCTCAGGTCGGTCTTCGGCGATCGCACCTCGTTCAGCAACTGCAGCCCCTGGCTGCCGACCGGCAACAGTTGCGCCGGCGGGACCGGCGGCCAGGGAGTGGTCCGCAACTTCACCAGCTTCTCCCAGGCCGCGGCCGAGAACGGGGTGTCCCGGATCTATGTCGGCTACCACTTCCGCAAGGCGGTCGACGACGGCCTGCGGCACGGCCAGAAGATCGGCAACCGGGCGGTGACGACCGTCATGCGGCCCACCCACCGGTAGCGCTGACGCCCGCCCCGACTCGGGCGACCGCTACCTCTCGTCCCCCGATCGGTCACCGATCGGGGGACGAGCCGTCCCCCGGCAGGGCCACCGCTCGGTCGATACTCGCCGGGCAGCTGCTTGGAGATGCTGGGTGTAGACGCCGAATTTCGGCGACAGCGCCCCGACATCGAAGGAGCATGGTGACGCCGACCAGGTTCGCCCGCGACAATTCCCCGCCGGAAGCGGACCTGACATCCGCGTTGGCCCAAGGACACTCCGCCCTGCCTGCCGGAATTCCGGCCGGTGCGGCGCTGTTGGCGGTCGGTGTGTTGACGGTGGCGATCGCCACTTGGTTCATCACCCGCGATCATCGAACCCTCTCCGCGGCAACGACCATCCCAGTAACGACCATCCCGACCACCGGCGGACGACCGCAGCGGTGGGCGAATCGGGTGGTGGTCGACCAGGCTCCGCTCAGCCGACGAGGCGACGACGGATCCGGGACTGCACCCCGCGGTCGATCCCGATCGCTTCCAGGTATCCGTCGAACGACCCGAAATGCTCGTCGGCCGAGTCCCAGGCGGCCTGCAGATAACTGACATCGACGCCGAGAATGCCGTTGTCGGCCAGGAACGCGTCGCCGTACTGCGCCTGCATCCAGGCGCGCAGGGACTCGATGGCCGCATTGCTCTGCAGGTAGTCCGCCAGCACGGCATCGCGATCCGCCCCGGCAACGGTCAGCAGGGTGGCGATGGCCCAGCCCGTTCGATCCTTGCCGGCCGCGCAGTGCACCAACACGCCACCGGTGTCGTCCGCGACCCGGCGCAGCAACGCGGCGATCGAATCCTGCGCCGGCTGCAGCACCGGCATGGCGGAGTAGTAACGGCGGACCCGGTCGTGCTGGGTGAGAGGTGATCCGTCCTCGGCGACCTCGTGCACCGGCATCTCACCCTCTTCCGGGTGGAACGGCGCGACCGTGACCGCCACCGATTCCGGCAGTCGATCGGCGCCGTCCCGGCCGATCTCCAGTGGTCCCCGGAGATCGAAAACGTCGGTGACACCCAGCTTCTGCAGGTTCTCCAACCCGGTCGGATCCAGTTGGGCGAGGTTCGCCGAGCGGAAGACCAACCCGGTGCGAACCGGGCCGCCCGGGGTCGGCACACCGCCGATGTCGCGGAAATTCCAGGAACCGGGCAGGGCATCGGCGTGGGTCGGCAGCATGGGGTGGAACTCCTCCTCGACAAACGTCACGCCGGGACGTGACCGCGGTACGACGGCAACCCGTCGATCATGCCTGCTGCGGCACTCACGGGTCAGAGCGATCCGGCATCACCAGATGCGCAGCGCGGTGACCGGCACCCCCGGCAGGGCGGCCCGCCCGTGCAACTCGCCGAGCTCGATCGCGACCGCCACTCCGGCGATCTCGGCGCCGGCCCGGCGCAGCAACCGGCACGCTGCCGCCGCGGTACCGCCGGTGGCCAGCACGTCGTCGATCACCAGCACCCGGGCGCCGGGCGGGACGTCGTCGGGATGCAGTTCCAGTCGCGCCGAGCCGTACTCCAGCGCGTAGTCCTCGTGAAGGATCCGGCCGGGCAGTTTGCCGGGCTTGCGGATCGCCAGCACGCCCGTCCCGGCGATCGCGGCCGCGGCTGCACCGAGCAGGAACCCTCTCGATTCCAGGCCGGCGATCAGCGTCGCCTCGGGCGCCGCTGCGGCCAGCGCGGTCGCCACGTCCCGCAGCGCGACGGCGTCGGCCAGCACCGGAGTCAGATCGCGGAACAGCACCCCGGGCTGCGGAAAGTCGGGCTGGGTGCGCACCAGTCGCTCGATCGCGGCGCCGGCGACCTCGAACTTCCGGAGCCGCTCCGGTGCGGAGTCGTCCATCGGGAACACCCCGAGCATCGGAGCTACCGACCCCGCTTGCCCGAGGGCCGGCCACCCTTGCCGCTGGGCCGCGACCCGCCACCGGACGGCTTGGCGGTCGGCCGGACCGGCTTGGCGCCGGGCTTCGGGGCCGCACCGGGCTTCAGGTTCGACGGCGCGGTCACCACCCTCGTCGGCAGCCGGTGCGGCCGCTCCGGCAGCGACCGGCGTCCGGGCGGCCGTCCCGCCGGTCCGCCGCAGCGGATCACCGTCGGCGTCGACGATCAGGCCGTCGGACTTCCGCTTGGCCAGCACGCGGGCGGTGTGCGCCTTGATCAGTGGGTCGCGCATCCTGAGATCGACGGCGACCGGCACTGCGATGAACACCGACGAGTAGGCGCCGACGAGCATGCCGATCAGCATCACCAGGGACAGGTCCTTCAGGGTGCCGGAACCCAGGATCACCACGCCGGCCACCAACAGCCCGGCCACCGGCAGCAGCGCGATCAGCGAGGTGTTGATCGACCGCATCAGCGTCTGGTTGACGGCGAGGTTCGCCGCCTCCGGGTAGGTCCGCCGGGTGAGCGAGGTCAGACCCTTGGTGTTCTCCTGCACCTTGTCGAAGACCACGACGGTGTCGTACAGCGAGAAACCGAGAATGGTCAGCAGCCCGATCACCGTGGCCGGCGTGACCTCGAACCCGGACAGCGAATAGATGCCGGCCGTGATGATCAGGTCGTGCAGCACGGACACGACGGCGCCGACCGCGAACCGGCGCTCGTAGCGGACCCAGAGGAAGCCGGCCACCGCGACGATGAACACCACCACCGCGAGCAGCGCCCGCTCGGAGATCTCCGAGCCCCAGGTCTCGGACACCGCCGAGTCGGAGACACCGCCAACCGGCGCGTACTGCTCGTTCAGGGCCGCCTTGGCCGTGATGACCTGGTCGATCGACAGCGTCGACGAGCTCACCTCGACCTGATTGCCGACGGTCTGTACCGCGTCCGGCTCCACCCCGGTCGCCGACGTGACCACCTGGGCGACCTCGGAGGTGGAGATCGTGGTGCCCTCGTTGGGCTGGAACTGCAGGGTCGTCCCGCCGGCGAAGTCGATGCCGAACTGGAAGCCGCGGAAGACGATCAGCAGGATGGAGCCGATCACCAGAACCGCGGAGACCGCGTAGTAGACCTTGCGGTAGCCCAGGATGTTGAACGCCCCGGTGCCGGTGGTCAGCCGGCTGAGGAAGCCGGCCTGCCGGCCGTACTGCTTGTCCTTGGTCGGCCGGCCGGCGGCGGCATCGGCCGTCGTCGCGGCGGCCATCGCCTTGGTGGCTACGGCATCGTCGTCCGTCGTCATACCGACACCTCCTTCGTGTCCTTGGTTCCGGTATCGGAAGTGCCGCCCTTGCCGACACGGGCGTTCTCCGCCCGCTGGGACGCGCCGGCCTTGGCCACGCTGCCCAGACCCGACCAGGTCGGCGAGGAGAACAGCGGCGAGCCGGCCGCCAACGCCACCAGCGGATGCGTCACCAGGAAGACGACGACCAGGTCGAGAACGGTGGAAAGACCCAGGGTGAAGGCGAAGCCCTTGACCTGGCCGACGGCCAGCACGTAGAGGATCGCGGCGGACATGAACGACACGGCGTCGGCGGACAGGATGGTCCGTTTGGCCCGCTGCCAGCCCCGTGGCACTGCGGAGCGGAACGTTCTACCCTCCCGGACCTCGTCCTTGATGCGTTCGAAGTAGATGACGAACGAGTCGGCGGTGATGCCGATGGCGATGATCAGACCGGCGACGCCGGCCATGTCCAGGCTGTAGTTGACCCATCGGCCGAGCAGCACCAGCACGGCGTACACGATCCCGAACGACAGGATCAACGACAGGATGGTGATCACGCCGAGCAGTCGGTAGTAGAGCAGGCAGTAGATGACGACCAGCAGCAACCCGATACCGCCGGCGATCAGGCCGGCCTTGAGGTACTCCAGGCCGAGTTCGGCGCTGACGTTCACCGATTCTGCTCGGTCGAAGGCCAGCGGCAGCGCGCCGAACTTCAGCGAGTTGGCCAACGCGGCGGCCGACGTCTGGGTGAACGACCCGGAGATCTCGGTGGTCGGGGTGGTGATCGGGCCGCTGATCCGCGGCGCGGAGATGACCTGGCCGTCCAGCGTCATTGCGGTGAGGGTGCCGGTGTTCGCGGCCGTGTACGACGACCAGGTGGCGTAGCCCTCGGACTTGAAGCTGAGGTTGACCACCCATCCCGCGCCCTGGCTGCTCTGCCCCGAGGTCGCCGTCTCGATCTGGGTACCGGCGATCAGCGTCGATTCGAGGACGTAGATCGCGGTGCCGTCGACGTCGCAGGCGATCAGCGGTTTGGTCGGGTCGTCCAGTCCGCGGTACGGCTCCAGGTCGGCGCAGCTCAGCGTGGGCAGCGCGGTGATCGCCGCCGTCTGCCAGGCGGTCCAGGCGGCCTGATCGGTGCCCAGCGGCTGGGTCGGGTTGTCCGGATTGCTGCCGGCCGGCCAGGCCGGGGCCGCCGCGGCGGTGCCGGTCGCCGCCGGCATCGGTGCCGGATGCCGGGGTACCGGAGACCGGTGCGTCGGAGGCCGGGGCGACGGCGGATTCAGTGGCCGCCGGGGTGCCCTCAGGGGTCGCGGTGGGCGTCGCGCTGTCCTCGACCACGGCGGGTGCCGGGGCGACAGCAGCGTTCTGCGGCGCCCGCAGACCGGCCGGGGTTTCGGTCGCCGGAGTGGTCGCTGCGGCGGTGTCGGTACCGGGGGCGACGGTCTCGTCGACACTGGGCGCGGATGCCGGGGTGGTGTCGCCGATCGCCGGAATGGTCGTCGGGGCAGTCTCTGCGGCCGATCCGCTGGCCGATGCGCCGCTCTCGGTCGGGGTGGCGACGGCGCTCTCGCTGGTGACCGGTGGCACGTAGTCGGCGGGATAGCTGATCGCCGGATTGCCGCTGGCGTCCTTGGCGACCGGCCGGATGTTCATCTGGGCGCTGCGGGTCAGGCCGGAGAGGTCCTCGTTGCCCGGCACCGTGATCACCAGGTTCTTGGCGCCGTCGATCTGCACCTCGGCGCCGGCAACACCGGATCCGTTGACCCGGCTCTCCATGATCGTCCGGGCCTGCTGCATCTGGTCCCTGGACGGATCGGAGCCGTCCAGGGTGCGGGCGGTCAGGGTGATCCTGGTGCCGCCCTGCAGATCGATGCCGAGCTTGGGGGTGTTCGACCCGGGGGTGAAGAACACCAACCCGTAGAGGACGGCAACGATGCCGATGAAGGTCAGGATCAGTCGCCAGGGCCTGAACTGCCCAGCTGGTGTCGCCACGTCGCGCCAATCTGTTCGGCACACGGTCGGGGGCCACCGGCGATCTCTGCTGCCAGATCACTGCCGTGGGCCGGCCGCAATGCATATCGGGGCGATCGTCACGCCCCCCACATGATGATGCCCCGACCCTTGGCAGGGCCGGGGCAATCGATGGAGCTTAGTTGAGGTCCTTGGACTTGCGGTCCGTCACGGCCTGATCGGTCGGGTCGACCTCGTCCGCGTCGATGATCGTCACGTCGTCGTTGTCGTCGGCGTCGATGGCCACCAGATCCTCGGACGGACCCGGAACGACGATCTCCCGCACGGCGGCGCGGACCCAGGTGGTGCGCAGGCCGGGCGCGATCTCGAGCTCGATGGTGTCGTCGGCGATCGCGGTCACCGTGCCGTGCAGACCGGAGGTGGTCATCACCCTGGCGCCGGGAACCAGCGAATCGTGCATCTGCCTGGTGGCAGCGGCGGCGCGCTTCTGCTTCTTCATGCTGAAGTACATGAGGCCGCCAAGCCCCGCAAACATCAGGATCGGCAACAGCATCTGTTCCATGGTTCTCCTCGGTCTCGAGTTCGGCCCTGCCCCTGGTGCCAGGCTCCACGCTCGCAGGGGCGGTGCGGCGCGATCGTTTCCTCGTCCGCGCGGTCAACGAGGCAGGGCTGCCGGTGGTTCCCACGCCATGGCCTGGCCGCAGCATGTCCGGTGAGTTACGGCCAGGATACCGGACCCGCACATGATCATCTGTGCTGATCGGCGGCGCGGCGGGCCTCGGACGGGGCTCTACAGCTCGTCGAACAGCGGTGCCTGGCTCACCCGAGGTGCGTCGCGACCCATGGAAAGACCGAGGTGCTCCCAGGCTGCCGGTGTCGCGACCCGGCCCTGACGGGTCCTGGCCAGCATCCCGACCCGGACCAGGAACGGCTCGCACACCTCCTCGACCGTGGTCGACTCCTCGCCGACCGCCACCGCCAGGGTGGTCAGTCCGACGGGGCCGCCACCGAACGATCGGCACAGCGCGTTCAGCACCGACCGGTCCAGCCGGTCGAGGCCGAGTTCGTCGACGTCGTACACCGCAAGTGCGGCGCGCGCGATCTGCCTGGTGATGATGCCGTCCGCCCTGACCTGCGCATAGTCCCGGACCCGGCGCAGCAATCGGTTGGCGATCCGCGGCGTGCCCCTGGACCGCCCGGCGATCTCGGCAGCGCCGTCCGGCCGCAGCTCGATGCCCAGGATGGCGGCGCTGCGGGTGATCACCGTCGTCAGTTCGGCGGCCGAGTAGAACTCCATGTGCGCGGTGAAGCCGAACCGGTCCCGCAGCGGGCTGGTCAGCTGACCGGACCTGGTGGTGGCCCCGACCAGGGTGAACGGCGCGATCTCCAACGGGATCGAGGTGGCGCCGGGACCCTTGCCGACCATCACGTCAACCCGGAAGTCCTCCATCGCCAGATAGAGCATTTCCTCGGCCGGCCGGGCGATCCGGTGGATCTCGTCGATGAACAGGATGTCGCCCTCGACCAGGTTCGACAGGATCGCCGCCAGGTCGCCGGCGCGTTCCAGAGCCGGCCCCGAGGTGAGCCGGAGGGCCGCGCCCATCTCGGAGGCGATGATCATCGACAGCGACGTCTTGCCCAGTCCCGGCGGTCCGGCCAACAGCACGTGATCCGGTGGGGTGCCCCGCAGCTTCGCGCCGGAGAGTACGAGTTCCAGCTGTTCGCGGACCCGGACCTGACCGACGAATTCGGCCAGCGACCGGGGCCGCAACGAGGCTTCGACGTCGGAGTCCCCCGGTACCTCGGTGGGCGAGACGACCCCCTCGAAGACGTCACCGGGCGCTCGTTCCTCGACTTCGTCGCCCGAGGTGTCCGGCCGGCTCACCGGTTTCGACCCAGCAACGCGAGGGCCCGACGCAGCAGCAACCCGACATCGCCGTCGACGACCGCCGGATCATCGGTGTCCGCCGCGACGGCGCTGGTGGCCTCGTCGGCCTGCTTGGCGGTGAAGCCGAGCCCGACCAACGCCTCGGACAGCTTGTCCCGCCAGGGCAGACCGACACCGACGCCCGCCTGGCCGGTGGCACCCGTCGATCCGGGGGTCGGCCCGACCTTGTCCTTGAGCTCGAGCACCAGCCGTTCGGCGCCGCGTTTGCCGATCCCGGGGGCGCGCATCAGGGCCGCGGTGTCGCCGGTGGAAAGGGCTCGTCGCAGGTGTTCGGGATCGAGCACCGCCAGCAGCGCCAGGGCGATCTTCGGGCCCACCCCGGAGACCGACATGACAAGCACGAAGAGATCTTTCGCCTCGTCGGAGCCGAAGCCGAACAGGGTCAGCGAGTCCTCGCGCACCACCAGGTTGGTGAACAGGGTCGCCTGTTCGCCGCGGCGCAACCCGGCCAGGGTGGCCGGCGTGGTGCGGACCGCGAGGCCGACCCCACCGACCTCGATGACGACGTGGTCGAGGTGAACGGCCAACACCTGACCGCGGACCGAGCTGATCATGGCGCCATTCTCGCCTTCGCCGCGGCCGCGAGCAGTCGGCCCTGCATGGGCGAGCGCCACAGGTGGCACAGGGCGAGCGCGAGGGCGTCCGCGGCGTCCGCCGGTTTGGGGGCGTCCGGCAGCTTGAGCAGTCGGGTGATCATCGCGGTGACCTGCGCCTTGTCGGCGTTGCCGTTGCCGGACACCGCGGCCTTGACCTCGCTGGGGGTGTGCCAGGCGACCGGAATGGAGCGACGGGCCGCGGCCAGCGCCACGACGCCGGAGGCCTGCGCGGTGCCCATCACGGTTCGCACGTTGTGCTGGCTGAACATCCGCTCGATCGCCACGGTGTCCGGCCGGAGCCGGTCCATCATCGACTCGACCTGCTGGGCGATGGTCAGCAGCCGCTCGGCCAGGTCCGCTCCGGGTGGGGTGCGGACGACCACCACCTCGACCATCCGCGGGGGCAGACCCGGGCCGCCGTCGATCACGCCGATGCCGCAACGGGTCAGGCCGGGATCAACGCCGAGCACCCGCACGCAGAGCCTCCCCGCTTCATCTCCGGTCAAGGCCGGCCATGGTGGTGCTGGTCGCTCGTCAACCGAACACCTGTACGTGCCGGGACGTTACCGGAGCAGCCCCGACCGATCGGCTGCACCACGCCGCGCAGGTGGTCTGGGCAACGCCTCGTGGCGGCCCTCGGTCGTCCGAGCAACACCCCGTGGCGGCCCTTCGGTCGTCTGAGCAACACCCCGTGCGGCCGGCCGTCGTCGGCCTCGGTGGTCTGAGCATGCTCACCTGCTACTGAGCGACCGCCCGGGAGGTTGGTCCGTAGCGCCGCATGGTGCTCACACGAGCCGATGTCTTCGCCTGGGTTGCTCAGATCGAGCCTGGGAGTTGTCCACAACCGGCGAAGCGTCCACATTCCTTGTCCGGAACGGCCTGACGGCCTGACTTCCGGTCAGCATCAGGGCATGCCGGAACAATTCGCCCTGCCACCCGTCATGCATCGTTCCCAGCTGTTGGCCGCTGGTACCACCCCCGATGAGATCCGCACGGCGCTCCGGCGGGACGAGTGGCAGGCAGTTCATCGCGGCACCTATTGCCAGGCGGAGGCCATGGCCGCGCTCACCACCGAGCAGCGGCACCGTCTTCGCGCGTTGGCGTTGGCGCAGCGATCCCCACAGATGGCGGTGAGCCACCTCTCTGCGGCCGTGTTGCTGCATCTGCCGTTGTGGGATGCCAGGTTCGACGACGTCCACCTCACCCGGGCCGGTAGAGGCGGGAGTCGAATCGGGCCCGGACGAATCGTGCATGCCGGCCGTCTCGATCCCGGTGATGTCATCACCATTCACGGCGTTCGAGCGACCTCTACCGGTCGCACCCTCGCCGATCTGGCTCGCACCACGTCGCACCCCACCGCAGTGATCGCCGCCGACTACGCCCTCGCGAAGCGGATGGTGACCCCGGCGGAACTGGCTCTGGCTCTGGGCGCGGCCGGCCACTGCCGAGGCGCAGCTGCCGCCAGGCGCGCGCTGCTGTTCGCGGACGGTCGGTCGGAAAGTGCAGGCGAATCTCGCACGAGGCTGGCCCTGCATCAGGGCGGGCTCCCGGCACCGCACCTGCAAGTGCAGATCTATGCGCCGGACGGGACCTTCCTCGGCCGGGTGGACCTCGGCTACCCAGAGCTCGGTGTTCTGATCGAGTTCGACGGAAAGGTCAAGTACCAGCAACCGTTTCGACCTGGGCAGAAGCCGGAGGAGGTCGTCATTGCGGAGAAGTTGCGGGAAGACCGGCTTCGCGAGTTGGGCTACGTCGTCGTGAGGTTCGTCTGGTCTGATCTGGCCGATCCGGCAGGCATGGCCGCCAGAATCAACGCCGCTCTCGAGCGTGGACGCATCGTTGCCGCGGCAGGTGGCATCACCGGGACCTGGACCGCAGCGCCGCCGATGCAGGTGAGGCCCACGACTCCGCGCGAGCTCGCCGCCTCTGAGCATCCGCCGCGGTCCTGAGCACCACCCCAGCCGCGTCGCCAGTAACGCCTCCGGCGCTGAGTAACACCAGGCGGCGCTCAGTGGTGGCGGGAGTGGAGTGGAGTGCGGGCAGGGTCCGGAACTGAGCATCCGCCGCGGTCACTGAGCACCACCCCGGCCGGTCGCTCAGTAACACCACACGGCGCTCAGACGCACCGCCCCAGACAGATGGGTCAGTCGCTGTCGAGTTGCTCGGCGATCTCGTCGGAGATGTCGGCGTTGGTGAAGACGTTCTGCACGTCGTCCAGGTCTTCGATCGCGTCCACCAGCCTGACCACCTTGCGGGCGCCCTCGACGTCCAGCGGGACGTTGACCGACGCGATGAAGGTGCCGTCGGCGGAGTCGTACTCGATCCCGGCGTCGGTGACGGCGGTCCGCACGGCGACCAGGTCACCGGCCTCGGACACCACCTCGAAGACGTCGCCGAGGTCGTTGATCTCGTCGGCACCGGCGTCCAGGACGGCCAGCATCAGGTCGTCCTCGGAGATCTCCGCCGCCCCGTCGCCGTTCTTCGGGACGATCACCACACCCTTGCGGCTGAACAGGTACGAGACGCTGCCCGGGTCGGCCATCGATCCGCCGTTGCGGGTGACCGCCACCCTGACCTCGGACGCCGCCCGGTTCCGGTTGTCGGTCAGGCACTCGATCATGATCGCCACCCCGTTGGGCCCGTAGCCCTCGTAGGTGATCGCCTGGTAATCGACGCCGCCGGCCTCTGCCCCCGAGCCACGCTTGGTCGCCCGATCGATGTTCTCGTTCGGTACCGACGATTTCTTGGCCTTCTGGATCGCGTCGAACAGGGTGGGGTTGCCGTCCGGGTCACCGCCGCCGGTACGCGCCGCCACCTCGATGTTCTTGATCAGCTTGGCGAACAGCTTGCCCCGCTTGGCGTCCTTGGCCGCCTTCTGGTGTTTCGTCGTTGCCCATTTGGAGTGGCCACTCATCGTCTTGCCAGAACCCCTTCGCCGCTGTCACAGCTGTGTCTATCGGTGCCCGATGGGCATTCACCGCCGCCGTCGGGACGGCCCTGCGGTTCGACAGGCGATCCTACGTCCCGCGCCGGGTCGGCAGGGACTCACGCCGACTCGACGATCTGCAGGAACAGGGCGTGCAGCCGGTCGTCGCCGCTGACCTCGGGGTGGAACGAGGTGGCCAGCACGTTGCCCTCGCGCACCGCGACCGGGTGTTCGCCGACAGCTGCCAGCACCCTGACCCCCGGCCCGGTGCGCTCGACCCAGGGCGCCCTGATGAACACCGCACGGACCGCGCCGTCGGGGACGCCGTCGATCTCCAGATCCGTCTCGAACGAGTCCACCTGACGACCGAAAGCGTTGCGCCGCACCACGATGTCGATCGCGCCGAGCGGCCGCTGATCGGCCCGGCCGTCCAGGATCCCGGTGGCCAGCACGATCATCCCGGCGCACGAACCGAAGGCCGGCAGCCCGTCGGCCAGCCGACGGGACAGCGGCTCGCGCAGCTCGAAGACGTCCAGCAGCCGGCAGATGGTGGTGGATTCACCGCCGGGGATGACGATGCCGTCCAGTTCGGCGAGCTCGGCGGGCCGGCGCACCGGACGCGCGGTGACCCCGAGGCCGGCCAGTGCCACCAGGTGTTCGCGCACATCGCCCTGCAACGCCAGCACGCCGATCACCGGGTCGATGCGGCTCACGACTCGCTCGGTACGGCGTGGCACGGTGGGGTGTGGTTCTGGCGCATCCGCGGGAGCCTACCGACCCTCCGGCTCCGAGAACGGCGCTCCGTTCGGCTCCACCGTCTCGCCGGGATCGGCGGGTGCGGCCGAGCTGATCTGGAGCCGAGGCAGCAGCAGGTGCAGCAGCGGTCCGATGGCCAGGGCGTAGACCACCGTGCCGACGCCGACGACGCCGCCGAGCACCCAACCGATGCCCAGCACGGTCAGCTCGATGGTGGTCCGGACCAGCCGGATCGAGCCGATGCCGCGACCGACGATGCCGGTCATCAGGCCGTCCCGGGGACCCGGCCCGAGCCCGGCGCCGATGTAGAGCGCTCCGGCCAGTGCATTGCCGACGATGGCCAGCGCGAGCACCACGATGCGCACCGTCAGATCGGTGAACTCCGGCAGTACGGCCAGGGTGGCATCGGTGGTGAAGCCGATGATGGCCGCATTCGCGATGGTGCCGATGCCGGGGCGTTGCCGCAGCGGGATCCACAGCAGCAGCACCAACACCGAGACGATGGTGATGACGGCGCCGTAGGACAGCGGGATCCACTGGTTGACCAGGGCGGTCAGTCCCTGGTGGAAGACGTCCCACGGGTCCAGGCCGAGCACGGCCCTGACCATCATCCCCATGGTGATGCCGTAGAGGAGCAGTCCGACGAGCAACTGGGCGAACCGGCGCGGACGACGGTCAACTGGTATCGGGGCCAAGAAGCGCATAGGGCCAGTCTGCGGACGAGTGGTCTGGACATCCAGTACCACTTGCGAGAAACTGGTCTGCATGAGTGAGACCACACGGATCTCCGCTGCGACGCTGGCCCGACGACTGGGCCCGGCCCCGGTGGACACCGGACTGCCCACCTACCGGGTGCTCGCCGACCGGATCCGTGCCGCGGTGCTGGACGGACGGCTTTCGGTGTCCACCGGACTGCCGAGCGAGCGTGATCTGGCCGGCGGACTCGCGCTGTCCAGGACGACGGTCGGCGCGGCCTACGCACTGCTACGGGAGCAGGGTTGGCTCGACTCGCGCCGCGGCTCGGGCAGCCGGCTCCGGTTGCCCGACAGCTCCGGCAGCGCTGCGATCGGCCGACCGGCGACGGGTCGCGCGGCGCACGCGCCGGGTTTTCGTACCCAGATCGGTCCGATCGGCGCCGGCGGGGTGTTCGGCATGCGACCCGACGGTCCGGACGACGGCTCGGAGATGATCGACCTGACGACGGCCTGCCTGCCGGCGCCCGCGGAGCAACTCGCTGCCGCCGTCGGTTCAGCGGTCGAGCAACTCCCCCGCTACACCGGCGGCGACGGATATCTGCCGTTCGGCCTTCCGGTGCTGCGCGATGTCGTCGCCGCCAGGTACACCGCCGCCGGAGTCCCGACGACGGCCGAGCAGATCCTGATCACCTCCGGTGCCCAGCACGCCTTCACCCTGATCGTCGGCGAGCTCTCGGCGCCCGGCGACCGGGTGCTGATCGAATGCCCGACCTATCCGGTCGCGCTCGATGCGCTGCGGGCCGGCCGCCGGGTGCCGTCCCCGTTCGGCCTGGCGGACCCCGACCCGCTGCTGGGTGACGCCGACAGTGCTTGGGACAGCGATCTTTTCCGGGCGACCCTGCGGCAGACGGCGCCCCGACTGGGGTACCTCATCCCGGATTTCCAGAACCCCACCGGCGCGCTGATGGACACCGGAACGCGGGAGACACTTGTCGCGGCGGCCCGGAACACCCGCACCCTGCTGCTGGTCGACGAATCGTTCCGGGACGTGCCGTTCCCGGATACGGCGCCGCTGCCGCCGCCGATGGCCGCCTTCGACGACGGGACCCGGGTGTTGTCGATCGGGTCGGTGTCCAAATCCATCTGGGGTGGCCTGCGGGTCGGCTGGATCCGGGCCGCGCCGCCGCTGGTGCAGCGGCTGGCCGCCGCCCGGGCACTCGGTGACATGTCCGGTCCGGTGCTGGACCAGCTGGTGGTCGCGAACATGCTGGCCGATGTCGAACCCGCGCTGACGGTGCAGCGATCACGGTTGGCCACCGGCGCCGCAGCGCTGCAGGCCGCACTGGCCGCCGAGCTCCCCGATTGGCGACCGACCCGGCCCACCGGGGGGACCTTTGCCTGGGTGCGGTTGCCCGGACCGTTCGCCACCGACCTCGCACTACTGGCCCCGTCGGTCGGGCTGCGGATCGCGCCCGGACCCGCGGTTCGGGCCGGACGGCACCATGGAGTCGTACCTGCGGCTGCCGTTCACCACCGGGGTCGACCGGCTGATCACCGCCGTCGGCCGGCTGGCGGCGATCGCCGATCAGGCGGCCGTCGGCGCCCGCTCCTCGCTGCCCGGCTGGTTGGCCTGACGCCCGCTGCCTGCTGGCCGGCCGCGTCCAGGTATCAGGCGGCCGACCCGGCATCTCCCATTCGCCACATGCATCCGGCGGTGGGTGGTGGTACTTCGCGCCCACCGCGTGACCAGACAGGGCCGAGGATGAATTCGCTGCGCACCGCCGAACTCGACGTCCACCGCATTCGCGAGCAGTTCGATCTCTCGCGCAGCGGGCGGATCGTGACGAACAACGCCGCCAGCACGCAGCCGCCCCGCCAGCTGCTGGACCTGTACCGCAGCCTGGTCCCGTCGTACGAGAACGTGCACCGCGGCCAGTCGAGCGCATCGAAGCGGACGACGGAGCTGTTCGAGGAATCCTTCGACACGATCGCCGGCTGGCTGAACGCACCCAGCCGCCGGTGCATCGCGACCTACCGGAACACCACCGAGGCGCACAACGCGGTGATGTACTCACTGCTCACCGAGTTCCGTGACGGCGACAACATCGTCACCACGATGCTGGAGCACAACTCGAACTTCGTTCCCTGGCACGCACTCTGCCGCGAGATCCTGCCCCGGCTCGGCCGGCGGGTGGAGCTGCGGATCGCGAGGTTCGATCACGAGACCGGCGAACTCGATCTCGAGCACCTCCGATCGCTGGTGGACGAGCGGACGAAGCTGCTCTGTTGCACCGGCGCGTCGAACTTCCTTGGCACCAAACCGGATCTGGCGCAGGTCCGTGAGATCGCCGACGGCAGCGGGTATCCGCAACCCGACGGTGAACTCCGCTCCAGGCTGCTGGTGGACGGCGCCCAGCTCGTCCCGAGCAACCACATCGACGTCCGGGCAATGGATGTCGACTACCTGTCATTCTCGTTCCACAAGTTCATGGCGCCGTTCGGGGTCGGCGTGCTCTACGCCAAGGAGCACCTACTGCAGAACTCGCTGCCGTTCCTCTACGGCGGCGACATGGTCGCCGAGGGGCAGGTGAGTTCGGATTCCGTTGCCTACAAAGAACTCCCGTGGAAGTACTCCGCGGGTACCCCCAACATCCTGGGCGTGATCGCCTCCGCGCAGGCCTTGCGGTACGCGGTGGATCTGGTGGGGGTCGCCGGTCCGCCGGTCTACTTCCGCAGCCGGGTGCCGATTCCGGCGGATGCCGTCGCCGCCACCATGACCGCCGTCGGCGATCACACCCGCCAGCTCACCGAATTCGCCATGCATGCACTGGGCAGCATCCCCGGCATCACGATCTACGGACCGTCGGTGGAGCACCGCCGCTCCCCGCTGGTCGCGTTCAATGTGGCCGGCCGCAGCCCGTTCGAGATCGCCGAACGGCTCAACGACGCCGGGGTGGAATCACGCGCGGGCTGCCATTGCGCCACCCTGGCCCACCGCGAACTCGGCCTCGATCCCGCCGCCAGTTGCCGGTTGAGCTTCTACCTGTACAACTCGATCGAGGACGTCGACCAGGCCGTCGACGCCCTGCGGCAGATCGTCACCGGGAAGGTGCCGCGGCACCGGGCGTCATCGGTCTCCTCGGCTCCGGTCGCAGACATCCTGCGGCACTTCACGATCGACCCCGGCGGGCGGCGCCGGGCGGGCCCCGACTCCTGACTCGGCGCCGCAGCCGGCGCTGTCCCTGCTGGCCGGCTGAGCACCCTCGGAAGTTCGGGTCGTCCGGGCGCGATGAGTTCCTGCCGTCATCGCGCGTCTGTCCTGGTGACCGTTGCCGGACGGCCCACGAGGCTGTCCGCAGGGACTGCCACTCTCTGCAGAACAACAAGTCCGCAGAACACCAAGGAGGACACCATGACCACCGCACCGGAGGACACAGCCACCCAGCAACAAGGTCGCCCGCCCGTCGTCGACCTGGCCACCTGGCAGGCCGCCCGGGACGAGTTGCTGGTGCGCGAGAAGGCCCATACCCACGCCGGTGATGCCATCGCCGCGGCCCGTCGCCGGCTGCCGATGGTGGAGATCGACGGAACGGTCGAGGTTGTCGGTCCCGACGGCCCGGTGCCGTTCCTGGACCTGTTCGAGGGCCGCAACGAACTCATGGTCTACCAGCACATGTGGTGGGACGGCGCGCCGCACCAGGGGCAGTGCGAGGGCTGCACCACTGCTGCCTGGCACGCGAAGGACGCGGTCTACCTCAACGCCCGGGGCGTCTCGTTCGCCGTCCTGACCACGGGTTCGTGGGACGAGGTCGCGCCCTACATCGAGTTCATGGGATACACCCAGCCCTGGTATTCGGTACGGGGAGTGGCGGCACCGGTAGGTGGCGAGATGGGCCACTTCACCTGCTTCCTGCGCGACGGCGACCGGGTCTTCCTCACCTATACGACGACCGGACGGGGCAACGAAGCGGCCAACGGGTCCTTCGGTCTGCTCGACATGACGCCCTACGGTCGCGGCGAGGCATGGGAGGACAACCCCGAGGGCTGGCCGGTGATCGGCCAGATCCTGGAAGGGGATGAGTCCGCGCGCGGCCAGGCCTGCTGGTACTGGCGCACGGACGCGGACGGGAACGCCACCTGGGGCGGGACCGGTCGTCCGGCACCGCAGTGGACCCGACCCGGCGCCACCCCGGAACACACTCTCGGTCGGCAGGGTGACCATCACTGATCATTCGATAGCGGTCGGCGGGATTCTCGCGCAATCCCGCTCACGAATTCTGGAATTGCCTGCACAGGTACAGCACAGGAATGCGTCGTCATCGGGCCCCACCGGTCAAATTGCATCGGCCGGATTCGGATCCTTTCGCCTCCATCGGTGATCACCGGGCACCTCATTCGGCAGAGCGCAATTCGCGGGCGAAAGTGGAGAATGGTCAAATCGGTCGAAAACCTACCGACCGTACTGACAACTGTGGTCACCGTGCGTGAGGGATCGGGCGACAGCGTCATCAGTTTGGCGGAGTTCCAGCGTCGGTGAACGGCGGCTAATGTCCGCGCTTGAGCAGCCATGGCGGCGCAGGGCGGGGTTGGATCAGCATGTCGGTACGCACCACTGTGGGACTCTCGCGGCGGCCTTGGAGACTGGTCGGCGCAGCATCGGCCATCGCCCTGGTGCTGGCGATGGCGCCGGTCAGTTCGGCCGCCGCGGCGCCGGTGGATCCAGGCGATCTCACCGGCCAGGGGTTGACCAGTTCCGACGACGAGTCCGGCAGCAAGGCGACCACCAGCCGGTTGGCGCAGAGCGATCCGGCCGTGCTCGAGGCGACCGGCACCGAGCAGGTCCCGCTGCTGGTCAAGCTCGACTACGACTCGGTCGCCACCTACTCCGGCGGGGTCGACAACCTGCAGCCGACGAGCCCGGCGACCACCGCTCAGGCCCTCGACGAGAACACCGAGGCCGTGCAGCAGTACGAGTCCTACATCTCCGGCGTCGAGGATGCCTTCGTCAACGAGCTGACCGCGACCATTCCGAACGCGGCGGTCGGCAGCCGGCTGCGCACCGTCTTCGGCGGCGTCGCGGTGTCGGTTCCGGCCGACCAGGCCAAGAACCTGCTCAAACTGCCCGGGGTGGTGGCCGTCCAGGCCGACGAGCTCAACCAGCTGCTGACCGACTCCAGCCCCGACTTCATCGGTGCGCCCACCGTGTACAAGGCACTGGGCAAAGAGGACGGAACGGCCGGCGACGGCGCCATCGTCGGCGTGCTGGACTCCGGGGCGTGGCCGGAGCATCCCTCGTTCGCCGACCCGGGTATCGGCGCACCGCCGGCGAAGGCCGACGGCACCCCGCGCACCTGCAACTTCGGCGACAATCCCCTGACGCCGGCCGCGGATGTATTCGTCTGCAACGACAAATTGATTTCCGGCGAACCATTCCTCGACACCTACAACGCCCCGTATCCCGGCGCAGAGAACTACCCCGATTCCGCTCGGGACAGCAATGGTCACGGCACCCACACCGCGACGACCAGCGCCGGTAGCCCGGTGGCCAATGCCGTCGTGCTCGGTGTCGATCGCGGCGCCGTGCACGGCATCGCGCCCGGCGCCCATGTCGCCGTCTACAAGGTGTGCGGCGCCGACGGCTGCTTCTCCTCCGACTCGGTCAGCGCCGTCGAGCAGGCCATCCGCGACGGTGTCGACGTGATCAACTTCTCGATCTCCGGCGGTACCCAGCCGTTCACCGATCCGGTCGAGCTGGCGTTCTTCGACGCCTACGCCGCAGGGGTTTTCGTCGCCGCCTCGGCAGGCAACGACGGACCCGGCGCCTCCACCGCCAACCACCTGAGCCCCTGGGTGACCACGGTCGCGGCATCCACCCAGCAGCGAGCGTTCGAATCCACGCTGACCGTTCAGGGCGGCGGCCAGACCTTCACCGCCACCGGAGCCTCGATCACCGCGGGAGCCCCAGCTCTCCGCTGGTCTGGGCCGGTGACGCTCCGTACGGCAAGGTGCGCTGCGACGCGCCCGGCGCCGGCCGGCACCTTCACCGGCAAGATCGTCGCCTGCGAGCGCGGCGGCAACGCCCGGGTCGACAAGGGCTTCAACGTTCTGCACGGCGGCGCCGTCGGGATGGTGCTCTACAACCCGACCCTGGCCGACATCGAGACCGACAACCATTGGCTGCCAACGGTTCACCTGGCCGACGGCACCCAGTTCCTCGCGTTCCTGAAAGCCCATCCCGACGCCACCGCCAGCTTCACCGCCGGTGTCGCGGCGACCGGTCAGGGCGACGTGATGGCCGCGTTCTCCTCACGGGGCCCGGCCGGCAACTGGCTCAAGCCCGACGTCACCGCGCCCGGAGTGGAAATCCTGGCCGGCCACACACCGACCCCGGAGAGCCCGCTCGAAGGCCCGCCCGGCCAGTACTTCCAGGCGATCGCCGGCACCTCGATGTCGTCGCCGCACGTGGCCGGTTCGGCCGCGCTGCTGGCCTCCCTGCACCCGAAATGGACGCCGGGACAGATCAAGTCGGCGTTGATGACGACCGCGATCACCGACGTGGTCAAGGAAGACCTCAAGACCCCGGCGGATCCGCTGGATCTCGGATCCGGCCGGATCGACCTGACGAAGGCCGGCGATCCCGGGCTGACCTTCGACGTGGTGGCGCGAGACTTCCTTGATGCCGGGATGAATCAGGAAGCCGACATCAACCTGAACACCCCATCGATCTACGTGCCGAAACTGGCCGGCACGATCACCACCACCAGAACGGCCACCAACGCGACCGACCAGCGGGTCCGGTACCGGGCGTCGGCCACCGCGCCGGACAAGCGCGACGATCTCGGTGACACCGCGGAACTTCACCCTTCGCCCAGGGGAATCGGTGAAGCTGACCATCACGGTCAATGGCGTCAAGTTGCCGGTCGATCCGGCCGGCACCAGCCGCAGGACGCGACCTGGTACTTCGGACAGGTCGATCTGGACGAGCTGACCGGCAACCGCGACCTGCATCTGCCGGTGGGCTTCACCAAGGCCCAGGGCTCGGTGTCGCTGGACACCACCTGCGACCCGACGACGATCACCCTGCGTCCCTTGACCGAGTCGACCTGCACCGTGACCGCCACCAACACCGGAACCGGCGATACCGAGGTCGACCTGAAGACCGCGGTCTCGAACAAGTTGCGGATCACCGGGGTGACGCCGCCGGCCGTCAAGGACGGCACCACCGGCGTCAAGCTGGAAAATGTCGTTCTGGGCGGCAACAAGCCCGGCAAGCCGGCTATTGCGACCCGACCGCGAGACCTCCCGGCTACCTCGCCGCTGGACGCGTTGGGAATCGCCCCAACGGCCGTTGGCGACGAGCAGATCGTCAATTTCACGGTGCCCACGTTCATCTACGCCGGTCAGCCGCTACACCCGCATCGGGGTGGACCTCGAACGGCTATCTCGTGGTCGACGGCGGTAACCGCCGCGGACAACCTGTGCTGTCCGCCGCAGACGCTGCCGAACCCGGTCGAGCCGAACAATGTGCTGGCGCCGTACTGGTCGGACCTGAACGGCACCGGCGCTCCCGGAATCCTGGTCGGCACGCTGACCGACGGCAGGACAGAACTGGATGGTCGTCGAGTGGCGGGTGCTCGAGTTCGGCCAGACCCAGCTCAAGGTGTTCCAGACCTGGATCGGACTGAACGGCGAGCAGGACATCACCTTCAACTACGACCCGAAGCAACATGCCCGGACCGACTGTCGGCGAGCCGCTGACCGTGGGTGCCGAGAACAGCGACGGCTCCGGCGGCGACCCACATTACGCCACCCACCGAGGATCTGCGGATCACCAGCAGGCCTGCCGTGCCGGGTGAAAGTGCGTCCTACTCGTTGACCGTCGTGGGTGCGTCCCAGGGCGTCGGGCAGGTGACGACGACGATGATCTCGCCCGCGGTTCCGGGTCAGACCGTCGACGTCGAGAACATCACGGTGAACCGCAAGTAGCTCACGAATCCCCCTGTCGCCCCGGACGCAGCTTCTTCGCAAGCTCGTCCGGGGCGACTGCGTTGACCCCGGCAAGGGTGGCCAGCGCGGCAGCCGAAGTCGCGGGGATCAACACCACCACCCGGTTCCGGGACAGCTCGCGCAGCAGGGTGGCTGTGGGTATCGCTTCAGACAGGGTCCGGCGGAACTCCTCCGTTGTCACAGCCAGCGTGACGATGAACGACTGGTTGGTCACCTGGAACCTCCACCCGGTGTGACCCCGGTCGGGTCCGCCCGCTCTGTGGGCAGGGTAGCGCTCCGGGGGGACGCGAAGTGGTGAACCGGGGCGACTAGCGTGCAGGCCGTGGACTGGAGCCTGCGGGTATGTGGACGCCGCGGTCATCAGACCTATGCGCCCGATGAACCCGAACTGCGCGCGCGACTCTCATCGGCATCCGCTTCCGGGAATCGGACTGCCCAACTGCGGGCAGCCTTCGACAACGATCTCGCGCTGCTCCGCCCGCTTGCCGGCCAGATCGGTTGGGACATCGATGATTCCGACGTGCTGCACGGCATCTCAAAGGTGTTCTCGTTCTCCCCCAGCCTGCTCGGCTGGCTGATCGCGGCCATCTTCGGGTACGCGTCACTGTTGTTCGTCGAGTCATTCGGGCTCTGGTCGGGTCGCCGGTGGGGCGAGTACTTCTCGGTGGTGGCGACGAGCGTGTTCCTGCCGTGGGAGATCTATGCGCTCACCGAGAAGTTCACCGTGGTCAGGGTTCTGCTGCTGTTGATCAACATCGCCGCCGTTGCCTGGCTGGTCGTGACGAAGCGATTGTTCGGGGTGCGCGGAGGCTTTGCCGTATATCACCGGCTGCACAGCGAGGAGAGCCTGTTGGCCGTGGAACGGTCGGCTCTGCTCGCCGGCAACGAGACAACTGGATCAGCGATCACCGATCCACACCAGATCGGTTCCTGAGCAGTCGATGTCAGGACCGGGTGGCGCCCACGGCCGGCCGGTGACCCAGGTGCGGCTCGAGCTGGGCCATGATGGCGGCCCGCGGCTTGGCCCCCATGAACTGCACGACGATCTCGCCGTCGACGAACAGCGCCAGCGTCGGCATGCCCATCACCCGGTAGGTCGAGGTGGTGACCGGATTCGCGTCGACATCCAGCGACACCACGCGCAGCCGGTCGGCCTCGTCACCGGCGATCCGCTCGAGCACCGGCGCGATCATCACGCAGGGCGGGCACCACGCCGCGGTGAAGTCGACGAGGACCGGCAACGGGCTGGCCAGAACGTCCTGCGCGAAGCCGGCATCGGTGGTCGGGTTGAGGGACATGTGTTCTCCTGTTTCGGGTTCGGGGTCTGTTGAAACTGGCGCGATCAGCGGTTGACCTCGGCCAGCAACGGCCGCCGGGTTCGGCGAGTTCGCCACACTCACACCGCAGCGTTGCGGTGACCCGCCCGCCACATCCGCCGTGTCGGTAGACGATGGTCGGCAGTTCAGCTCCGGTGCCGATGTGCCGCTCTCCCCAGTCCGAGAGCGCCGACAGCACCGGCAGCAGGTCGAGCCCGGCGTCGGTCAGGGTGTACTCCGAGCGGGCCCGGGCGCCCGGGACCTGGTAGTTCCGGGTGGCCAGGATGCCGGCCGCGGTCAGCCGGCGAAGTCGTTCGGCCAGCACGGTTCTCGGTGCGCCGATCGCCGCCTGGATCTCGTCGAACCGGCGGAGCCCGATCGAAACCTCGCGCACCACCAGCAACGCCCATCGCTCGCCGACCACATCGAGCACCTCGGCCACACTGTCCATCACAGTACTGAGTCTAGACTCTGTACTCAGCTCTGGCAAGGAGAGCCTGCCGAGCCGAGCACCTGCCGGGCCAAGCACTTTCCGGGCGACCTAGTCAGCCGCCCGGCAGCCTCCCCACCAACGTTGATCATGCAGCACTGCCCGCTTTTCACGGGGATTTGTACCCTTTGCCGGGCAGCGCTGCATGATCAACTCGGATGCTGGGCGTTGCTGCATGATCAACTCGGATGCTGGGCTCTCCTACCAGCCGCGTTCGGCCAGCCTGTGCGGGAGGGGAATTTCGTCGACGTTGATGCCGACCATGGCCTCCCCCAGCCCGCGCGACACCTTCGCCAGCACATCGGGGTCGTCGTAGAACGTGGTCGCCTTGACGATCGCCTCGGCCCTGGCCGCGGGGTTGCCGGACTTGAAGATCCCGGACCCGACGAACACCCCTTCGGCGCCGAGCTGCATCATCATCGCCGCGTCGGCCGGTGTGGCGATCCCACCGGCGGTGAACATCACGACCGGCAGTTTGCCCAGCGCAGCGACCTCGGCGACCAGGTCGTACGGCGCCTGCAGCTCCTTGGCCGCCGCGTACAACTCGTCCGGCGACAGCGAGGTCAACCGGCGGATCTCCCCGCCGATGGTCCGCATGTGGGTCACCGCGTTGGAGACGTCCCCGGTGCCGGCTTCTCCCTTGGAGCGGATCATCGCCGCACCTTCGGTGATCCGGCGGAGCGCCTCGCCCAGGTTCGTCGCTCCGCAGACGAACGGAACGGTGAACGACCACTTGTCGATGTGGTGGGCGTAATCGGCCGGGGTGAGCACCTCGGACTCGTCGACGTAGTCCACGCCGAGCGACTGCAGCACCTGGGCCTCGACGAAATGACCGATCCGGGCCTTGGCCATCACCGGGATGGACACCGCAGCGATGATCCCGTCGATCATGTCCGGATCACTCATCCGGGAGACACCACCCTGCGCGCGGATGTCCGCGGGCACCCGCTCCAGGGCCATCACCGCGACGGCGCCGGCGTCCTCGGCGATCTTGGCCTGGTCGGCGGTGACCACATCCATGATCACCCCGCCCTTGAGCATCTCGGCCATCCCACGCTTCACCCGGGCGGTACCCGTGGTGGTCAGCGATTCGGCGTGGCTGGACGATTCGACCTGCGGGCTGGTGGGCGCGGACACGGCACTGGCTCCTCAACGGATGACGTCGCCGGCCGACCGCCGACAACTGTTCACGGCGACCATGCCCCGAGAAGGTTCTCGAGTGCCGTCACCGACGGCAACGGTCGCGTTACGAGCGGAATTCTACTCGGGCGCCAGGGTCGAAATACCGCGTTCGCCGGGGATCAGGAGGCGCCGATCGACGCCGTCGGCGGTACCAGCGCCACCCAGCTCTTGCCCGGCTTGAACGGCGCCGGCTGTCCCGAGGCGTCCAGGAACTGGAACGGCTGATCCGGCGCTGCCCGGCTCCAACTCCCGCTGATCGCGTGACCGTCCCGGAACAGGGTGAACGTGCCGTTCCCGACGGTGTGCGAGATGAACGACGGGGAGCCGACGGAGTCGAACTCGCCGTCCGGCTCGAATCCGACCGTCATGAACACCACGTTGTCGGTGAGCACCGGCGCGCCGTTGGCATCCGACTCCCCCTCGCCGCCCCGGATCAGCCGGTAGCGGCCGTTCTCCTGGCCGAACTCCACCCTGGCGGCCTCGTACTGCACCGACATCGAGGTCGCCGCCGGTGCGGCATCGACCCGCGGATCACTGGCGGCGAAGACCAGGCCGATGTTGTTGGGCTGGCTGATGCCGTTCACCGTGCCGACGACCGACTGCAGGTTGCTGTGCAGGTTGTACGGAGCGCGGGCGGCGTCCGACCGCCAGAAGCCGGGCCCGCCGTCGTCCTGCGAGACCGCGACGACCGGTGTGTTCGCCAGCGCGGCCAGCGGCACTCCGGCGCCGCCGGAGAAGACCAACGCCGGGGTGCCGAACACCGGCAGCAGTTCGGCATCGGTGGTGCGCACGCTGCGGACGGCGCCCACCTCGGTGGGCAGGTTGCTGTGGTAGACGGCCATCAGCCGGGTCAGGCCGCCTTCGACCTGCTCGACGAACACCATGTCGGCATCGGAGACGCCGTACTGCGGGAACCCGGCCCCGGTGTTGTCGATCTTCACGGCGATCACCGGGCCCTGCAACAGGTCTCCGCCGATCAGCGGGTCCGTGGGCGGGGGCGGCGGAGGAGCCGGCTCCGGGGTGGGGGTCGGCTCCGGCGTCGGACTGGGCGTCGGGCTGGCCTTGGTCGATGACGGTGAGGGATTCGCCGATGAGCTGACCGGAGTGGTGCTGACGGCGGTCTCGCCCCCCGAGGAGCAGCCCGCGACGACCAGCAACAGGGAAAAGCCAACCGCGCCCATGGCGCGATGCAGACGCTTCACAGTTCCTCCAAGGCGCGCGCTCGCGCCCCGTCGGTGGGTCGGGCGGCTCGACCACGCTAGGCCCAGCGCCCCAGGTCGCGGTGGCAACCCGCCGGGGCGGCTGCTTTTCGTTGCCTTTCGGACGCCAGCGCGTGACCCGGGTTGCCCGCGACGGCCGAGGGTCAGTTGACCTCGACGACCAGCGCCGGGACGCTGCCGGACCGCAACGAGGCCAGCACCTCGGGCAATCGTTGGGCCAATTCGACCGGATAGACCAACTCGTCGGTGGTCGTCAGGTCCTCGGCCGTCCACCACCGGTGACCGGTCAGCGTCAGCCGCTCCAGCTCGGTGTGCCCGGACACGTCCAGCTGGTCCTCCAGCAGATCTGCGGGAGAAGCCGACCCGAATACCGGATCGATGGCCGCGCCACCCACCGGGCGCGCCGGCGACGTCACCGCATCCGGGCGCCGACCAGCGTCGATCGAGCTGCGTCCGACGAAATAGAACTCCGTCTGTTCGTACTCGACCCCGGTGAAGGTGAACCGCGCCACCCGTCGCCAGATCGGACCGATGAGCTCGTCCGCCGCCAGTCGCAGGCCGGTCTCCTCGGCGAGTTCCCGGCGGGCGGTGTCGGCGAGCTCCTCACCGGTCTCGACGCCACCTCCGGGGGTGATCCACCACTTCGAATCGACCTGCGGATCGGTTCCGGACAGCAGCAACACCCGATCGGTGGGATCGAGCAACACCACCCTGGCGGCCGTCCTGGTCAGCAGGGTCGGTCGCGCCGGATACTCGGCGATCTCGAAGTAGTCCGGCAGTGCCGCCCGGCCCGCGAGCCCGAAGATCCGGGTGAACAGCACGGCACGCAGGGCACGGGTGTCGCGGACGGCGTCGTTGTAGAACCGGCGGGCCAACACCACCCGCTCACCCGCGTCGACGAGCTCGGCGGCCAGATCGGGGTCGGACGCCGCCGGAATGGCCGACAGGGCCCGGGAGAGATCGTTCTCGGCGTCGGCACGATGCGCCCGGTCGGCGCGATCGGCGACGTCGGCCAGCCGGCGCAGCTCATCGGATTCGGGGTGCTGCCACACACCGGCCGCCGCCACCGCCCTGGTCGCCACGATCCGCCGGGCCAGCGCGCCCTCGAGGGCCGACCAGGCCGCCTCCGTCCGGACGTGCAGCCGGTCCAGGCGATTGGCCGTGATCCACAGCCGCAGTGCCGCGAAGAGCAGCAGCACCACCAGGACGACGACAACTGCGGTGGTCATCGTTCCTCCTCTGCGATGGTCACGGCAGGCGCCGGCTCCGCGATCAGAGTCCCACGCCGATCGGCGGAAACCATCAGGGCATTCACCGGATCAGGCGACCAGGGTGCCCGAAATCACTCGGTGATTTCCAGGAAATTGTCGGGACGACCGGGTTGGCGACGGCGCTCGCCGAATTCCTCCACGGGTCAGTCCGCTTCGACGACGGCACGGGGATCGGCGGCGACGACCGTTTCGTAGACCTTGACCACGGTGGCGGCGACGACCGGCCAGTCATAGGCGGCCACCACCCGGCGACCCTGCGCGGCGAGCACCGCGCGCCGGCCGGGATCGTCCAACACCGCCGACAGCGCCCGGGCCAGGGCCGGTGCGTCACCGACCGGGCTCAGGACGCCGGCGATGCCGTTGTCCAGCACCCGGCGGAACGCGTCCAGGTCACTGGCCACCACCGGCGTGCCGGCGCTCATCGCCTCGGTGAGGATGATCCCGAAGCTCTCGCCACCGATGTTCGGGGCGCAGTAGATGTCCAGCGACCGCAGCATCGAGGCCTTGTCGGCGTCCGATACCCGGCCGAGGAATCGCAGCGCACCGGCCAGCTCAGGCCCGGCGAGCTCCCGCAGCTCCTTCTCGTCACCGCTGCCGGCGACCAGCAGGCGCAGCTCGGGACGCAGCGGCACCATCAGCCGCAGTGCATCGAGCAGGACGGCCATGCCCTTGCGCGGTTCGTCGAAGCGGCCGACGAAGCCGATCGTGCCGCCGGCGCGCGGATACCCCGGCAGCGGGGTCGCGTTCGCGAAGAACCGCACGTCGACCCCGTTCGGGATGATCACCGCGTCGCCGCCGAGGTGCTCGACCTGCACCTGCCTGGCCAGCTCACTGACCGCGATCCGGCCGGTGATCTTCTCCAGGAACGGTTGCAGCACCCCCTGCAGGGCGTTGAGCCAGCGGGACCGCGGATTGGCCGTGTGGAAGGTGGCGACGATCGGGCCCTCGGCGACCATCAAGGCGATGAAGGACAGGCTCGGGGCCACCGGTTCGTGCACGTGCAGCACGTCGAACTTGCCGGCCCTGATCCATCTGCGGACCTTGGTGTAGGAGACCGGCCCGAACGAGAGTCGGGCGACCGAGCCGTTGTACGGGATCGGCACGCTGCGACCGGACGGCACCAGGAACTCCGGGAACTCGACCGCACCCTCACTGTCGTCCCCTGGCGCCAGCACCGAGACGTGGTGACCCATCCCGATCAAGGTGCGGGCCAGGTCGGCGACGTGGGCCTGTACTCCCCCGGGAACGTCGAAGGAGTACGGGCAGACCAGGCCGACCCTCACCGGGGTGGCCGGTTCGCGTCGGCGGGCCACAGGGGCTGCAACATGTGCCAATCGGCGGGGTGCTCGGTGATCCCGCGTTCGAAGATCTCGGCGATCTGCTGGGTGCCGCCGCGGACCTGTTGCGCGAGACGGGTTCCCGGCAGTTCCAGCGGCGGGTGGATGTGCTGCGCCCAGCCCCGGTCGGTGAAGCTCAGGTTCGTCGGGCAGAGGTAGGAATCGGTCAGCGCGGCGAGCATGGCCGGACCGGGCGGCATCGTCGCGGTCTCCCCGAAGAACGACACCGGGATCCCGCTGGCGGACAGGTCGCGGTCGCCGACCAGCGCGATGATCCCGCCGTTCGTCAGCCGCTCGCGGAGCACCTGGGACGGCCCCTTGCCGCCGGTCAGCGGCAGGATCTCCATCCCCAGCGATTCCCGGTAGGCGACGAACTTCTCGTACAGGGACTCGGGTTTGAGCCGCTCGACGACGGTGGTCATGGTGCCCCAGCGGCGGGTCACCCACATCCCGGCGACGTCCCAGTTGCCCGAGTGGGTGACCGCCAGCACGACGCCCTTGCCCTGCTCGAGGGCCCGGTCGACGTGCTCGGCGCCGATCGTCCCGGCCTCCACCTGCCCGAAGACGTCGTCATGATCCATCGCGGGCAGCCGGAAGGTCTCCTTCCAGTACCGGGCGTACGAGCGCATCCCGGCCTGGACGACTGCGGCCAGCGATGCGGGCGTCGACTGGTCCCCCAGCACCCGGTGCAGGTTCTTGGCCAGCTGCACGACGCTCGGCCCGCGCCGCCGGAACGCGGTGTCGGCGGCCTGCCGGAAGATCCGGTCCGCGACCGGTTCGGGCAGATTCTTGGCCAACGACCAGCCGGCCCCGAATCCGAGGTCGGTGAGCCGATCCAGGGTCCCGCTCACAGCGCCGGACGTCCGGTGCCCCTGTTGTGACTGGTGTCGGCCGCCGCCTTGACGGCCGCCCGACGGACCTGGACCAGCCGCTGCACCACGGTGACCAGGCCGGCCACCGCGAGGACCCACAGGCACACATCGAGCGCGTGCGGCACGCCGAGCCCGGCCAGGCCGGCCCCGACCAACCCGAGCACGTTGCGCTCGGCCCGTTCGGCCAGGGCGCCGCCGATGATCAACCCGACCGAGTCGGCCCGCGCCTTGACATAGGAGATGACCTGGCCGGTGACCAGGCAGATCAGCGTGGCGATGCCGAGCCACTTCTGGTCGGAGGAGAACGCGTAGAACGCGAGCGCGCCGAACAGGGCACCGTCGGCGATCCGGTCGCAGGAGGCGTCCAGCACCACCCCGAAGTCCGTTCCGTACCCGCGGGCCCTGGCCATCGCGCCGTCGACCAGGTCGGCCAACACGAACAGCGTGACCACCATGCAGCCCCAGAACAGGTAACCGGGGGCCAGCAGGGCGACGGACCCGGCAACGACACCGATGGTGCCGATCACGGTGACCAGGTCCGGGCTCATGCCCGCTTTCAGCAGCCCTCTGCCGATCGGGTCGGTGACCTTGCTCACCGACGACCGGGCGAGGGAGTTCAGCATCGAGATCCGTCCGGTAGGGCTCTCACGGCGGTCAGCGGCGAGAAGCACACGTCGTGGTGGGCAGGTGGTGGGCCAGCGGATCCAACGATAGCGGCGAACGAGGGCGGATCCGGTCACCCGCCGCGCGGAGTCACCAGGCCTGCGCCAGCAGGCGGCGGGTGTCGGCCAGTAACTGCGGCAGCACCTTCGTCTGGCCGATCACCGGCATGAAGTTCGAGTCGCCGCCCCACCGGGGCACCACGTGCTGGTGCAGGTGCTCGGCGATCCCGGCGCCGGCCGCTGAGCCGGCGTTGATCCCCAGGTTGAACCCGTGCGGCGCGCTCACCGACCGGATGGTCTTGAGGGCGTGCCGGGTGAAGACGCTGAACTCGCCGAGTTCGGCCCCGTCCAGATCGGTGTAATCGGGCATGTGCCGGAACGGCACGACCATCAGATGGCCCGGGTTGTACGGGAACAGGTTCAGCACGGCGTAGACATGCTCACCGCGCGCGACGATCAGCCCGTCCTCGTCCGACAGCGTGGGGATCCGGCAGAACGGGCAACCCTTGTCGGGCGCGTCGGCATCGGCCTTGTCGGTACCGGACCCGCCCGTGACGTACGCCATCCGGTGTGGGGTCCACAGCCGCTGCAGGTGGTCGGGAACGCCGATTCCGTTCTGCTGCACCAGGTCCGGGCCGTCAGCCACCCGCCGACCCCTGACCGGGCGCAGCGCCGGGAGGCTCCGCGTCGGTGGACTCCACCGGCGGCACCAGGTCGCTGAACTCCGCCGCGGTCGGCGAGGTGTTGGACCGGCTCAAGATCCATCCGTCGATCGCGTCGACCGCCTGCGCGACGGGCACGCCGTTGATCTGGGTGCCGTCCCGGAACCGGAACGACACCGCCCCCGCCTCGACGTCCTTCGCGCCGGCCAGCAGCAGGAACGGCACCTTGCCGGTGGTGTGGGTGCGGATCTTCTTCTGCATCCGGTCGTCCGAGTGATCGACCTCCGACCTGATCCCGCGTCCGCGCAGCTCCCGGTTGACGGCTTCCAGATGATCACCGAACGCGTCGGCGACCGGGATGCCGACCACCTGGACCGGCGCCAGCCAGGCCGGGAACGCCCCGGCGTAGTGCTCGGTGAGCACGCCGATGAACCGTTCGATCGAGCCGAACTTGGCCGAGTGGATCATCACCGGCTGCTGCCGGGTGCCGTCGGCCGACTGGTATTCCAGGCCGAACCGGGCCGGCTGGTTGAAGTCGTACTGGATGGTCGACATCTGCCAGGTGCGGCCGATCGCGTCCCGGCACTGGATCGAGATCTTGGGCCCGTAGTAGGCGGCGCCGCCCGGGTCGGCGACCAGCTCCAGGCCGGATTCGGTGGCCACCCGTTCCAGCACGGCGGTGGCCACCTCCCACTCTTCGTCGGAGCCGATGAACTTGTCCGACAACGGGTCTCGGGTCGAGAGCTCCAGGTAGAAGTCGTCGAGACCGAAGTCGCTGAGCAGGCCGAGGACGAACCGCAGCAGCTTCGCGATCTCCTCCGGCGCCTGCTCGGGGGTGCAGTAGGAGTGCGAGTCGTCCTGGGTCATCCCGCGCACCCTGGTCAGCCCGTGGACCACGCCGGACAGCTCATTGCGGTACACGCTGCCGAACTCGAAGAGCCGCAGCGGCAGCTCGCGGTACGAGCGGCCGCGGGACCGGAAGATCAGGTTGTGCATCGGGCAGTTCATGGCCTTGAGGTAGTACTTGCTGCCCTCCATCTCCATCGGCGGGAACATGCCGTCCGCGTAGTACGGCAGGTGCCCGGAGGTGTGGAAGAGACCCTCCTTGCTGATGTGCGGGGTGTTGACGAAGTCGAAGCCCTCGTCGATGTGCCGTTGCCGGACGTAGCCCTCGAGCTCGCGGCGCAGGATCCCGCCCTTGGGGTGGAACACGGCGAGCCCGGAGCCGAGCTCGTCCGGGAAGCTGAACAGGTCCAGTTCGATGCCGAGCTTGCGATGATCGCGTCGTTCGGCCTCGGCCAGCCGCTGCAGGTAGGCGTCCATCGCCTCGGCCGATTCCCAGGCGGTGCCGTAGATCCGCTGCAGCTGCGGGTTGGCCTGGTTGCCGCGCCAGTACGCCGCCGCCGAGCGGGTCAGCTGGAACGCCGGGATGTACCGGGTGGTCGGCACGTGCGGTCCGCGGCACAGGTCGCCCCAGACCCGCTCGCCGGTGTGCGAGTGCAGGTTGTCGTAGATGGTCAGCTCGCCGGCACCGACCTCGACGCTCTCCTCGGCGTCACCGGCGCCGGCGACCTCGGACTTGAGGTCGACCAGTTCGAGCTTGTAGGGCTCGGTCGCCAGTTCCGACTTGGCGTCGTCGATCGATGCGACCACCCGCCGGGAGAACCGTTGACCCGACTTGATGATCTTGCGCATGCGCTTGTCGAGGTCGGTCAGATCTTCCGGGGTGAAGGGCCTGGCCACGTCGAAGTCGTAATAGAAACCGTCCCGGATCGGCGGACCGATGCCGAGCTTGGCGTCCGGGAACTTGTCCTGAACCGCCTGCGCCAGCACGTGCGCCGCGGAATGCCGGATCACGGAGCGGCCGTCCTCGGAGTCGGCCGGGACCGGCTCCGCGTCGGTCGGTTCGCTGGGCGACCAGTTGAGGTCCCGGAGGGTGCCGTGCGCGTCCCGGACGACGACGACGGCCTGCGGTCCGCTGGTCGGCAGGCCGGCTTCCCTGATCGCCGCGCCGGCAGTCGTGCCCGCCGCGATCTTCACGCTCGAGATGGGCGCGGCGGCGGTGGCGGTGGACACGGGTTCTCCTCGGGTAGGACGCGAGCTCGGGTAGGACGGCTCGGGTAGGACGGAAGCTCGACGACGCGGGTGTTGCCGAACGCCCGATGCTAGTCCGAGCGTGGGCGGCGTTTCGCGCGCCTTTCTTCTCCGCGCCGACGCCGATCGATCAGTGGGAGCCGATCGATCAGTGGGAGCCGGCGCTGATCGCGACTGTCGTGCTGACCATCACCGCCGCGGAGATGGCCAACTGCATCTCCTGGATCGCGCTGCGAACACCGTCCGCCGCCCAATTCCCCTCGGCGATCGCCTTGGCCCGCTCCTTGGCGGCCTTGGCATCGGGCTTGTCGACCACGGTCCTGAGCATGTCGGCGGCGGCCAGCACCGAGATGATCGCCGCCACCCGCTCATCGGGGTCCTGCCCCAGCAGCAGGGCATTGGTGATCTGCTGCCGGACCCCGGCCTCGTGGACGGAATCCTCCGCCGGCCAGCGGGTCGTCGAGAAGATCCCCAGCACCTTGCCCGACTCCCGGCGCAGCGTTCCCTTCGCTTCCAGCGACGTGAACAGTCGCTCGCGCAGGCCCTTGCCGACCCGACCGATGGCCGATTCGAGCCGCAGCGGATCCTTCTCGACCAGGCTCTGCAGGCTCGGGTCCAGCACCGGATCCCCGGTCGGCGTGCTGTCCACGACAACCACTTTCGCTGCTCGACCATCGCGATCCAGCCGCACCCGGCCGGCCACCGCGAGCTCGATCAGCACCGCCCCGGACAACGCGGAATCAAGATTCATCGCCCACTGCGACACCTTTCCGGTGGCATCGTCAACGGCGAGCAGGAGAACGTCCTCGGCAATCAACATCCGTCCACGGTAACCAGGTGGTCGTCCGGAGCCCGTCGGCCTGTCCCCGAACGACCCGTACCTCGGACCAACCCGACGGGCCTCGGATCAGAAGGAAATCGGCACCCCGCGCGCCACGCGGGGCACACTGGAAGTGCCGCGGGAGTTGCGGCGACCGATCCCAACCGGAGGACCGCCATGGCCAGCAACGACCCGTTCGGATTCGACCCGGAGGACCTCGACCGGCTGTTCCCCGGTGCGAGCGATCAGCTGCGCGGTGCGCTCGGCGAGATCGGCAAGCTTCTCGGCGGTGCCGGCGGCCTCGGTGGCGCCGGCGGTTCCGGTCAGCGTCCTGGGTGGTCGGTGCTGTTCGACCAACTGGGCAGCCAGCGGCGGACGTCGCCGGCGCCCGAGCAGGTCACCACCGGCGAGACCGGTGACGGCGTGTGGGTGATCTACACGGTGAACGACGGCGGTGGCGCACAGATCGAGCAGGTCTACGCCACCGAACTCGACGCCCTCCGGGCGAACAAGCACAACGTCGACAGCACCCGCAAGGTGCGGTTCCTGCCGTACGGGATGGCCGTCAGTGTGTTGGACCTGCCGGAGCTGACCGCCGAGGACGACGAGTAGGCCAGAGCGTGCGCGCCTGCACGGCGGAGGTCCTCCCGGAAGTACGCCCACCAGAATGCTGTTGCGAGAACGAGTCCCGAGGCCGTGATCACGTTTGTCGCAGGACTCCAGCCATCCTCTCCGCCGATGGGCCGGGTCTTGCCGGGCAGCGCGCAACCACAATGCGATCAGAGGTACGCGCATGACGACGTAACCGAGCACCTTGAGCACGTTGTTGGGGCTCTCGCCATGCGCCGCCGCTTCGAAGCTGACCGGTAGACCGAAGATGAGAATGACAACGCCGATCATCTGCACGAGCGTCGCGACACGGAACATCGCATCGTCATTGCCGTAGGCCGAAGCGAACCAGGTGAAGTTCATCCACGCCCAGGTCACCGCGAAGATCGCAAACGCGTACGCGCCGAGCGCCGGCCAGAGGTGCCCCAGACTCACTCCGTGCGCGAGCCCCTCCGCGGCAGCTGCGAATGCGATGACCTAGGTGAGGTCGTAGAGGAGCTCCACCGGAGTGGCCGATCGGCCTCGCTCTTCCGGGTCCCGGCCGGACATCGGTCGACGCCGGTGGTAGAGGTCGGTCCTCAACAACGTCCGCAGGGTGGCAATGTCCGATGTCAGGCGGATCAGTAGATCCGATCGGCTTCTCCGACAGCCACCCGACATCGGCAAAGTGGCACTGAAGCAGAAAGGCCACCCAGATCATCGTCCGGATGGCCTCTGGCCTGCAGCAATGCGGTGGGCGATCGGGGTTTCGAACCCCGGACCTCTTCGGTGTGAACGCGGATCAGATCAAGTCCAACCGTCCGGTGATGGCTCTCGTCGCAGTCAAATAATCGGTCGCAATGATGCGTTCGACTTGGCGATGACCGACTTGTCTGAGTGCTACGCGGATCAGAACGAAAGGACCTCCCGGGATCGTCAAAGGCGGTCCAACGGCCGAATCGTAGCGCTGGAAGGCGTGTGAAAGGCTCCGTCACATGGACCCCTCGGACGTGATGGTGACCGGTGGGTGAGACGCCGGACCAGGTGCCCGTTGGCTCCGTGTCAACGCCACGGCCAACGTCGTGGTCGCCGTCAGCAGTGCCATGATCGCTGACAAGTGGAGCCGTTGGATGGGGGCGGGTGCCCTGCTCGCGTCGAGACGATGTGAGTTTGGCTATGACGGATGTCTTCGGTCCGTGCTCGTCGTGGTCATTGGGCCGGGGTTCCACCGGTCTGGCGTGGCGGACTCAAGTCACGCGGACGGCGGGCCGGGTGCCGCCAGTGGGTGATCGCCATTTCTCGTGGATCGAGGAGACGCTGTGGTGCGACTACGCGAGTACTACCAGGATCCGAACGCGCCGCGCGCGGACGACGTGCTGCCTGCGGCGTTCGCAGCGGTCCGCAACGTCGCCGGCGAGCTCCTGCTGGTCCGTCGGATCGATGACGGCTACTGGGAGTTGCCCGGAGGACGCCTCGAAGTCGGCGAAACCGCCGCCCAGGCGGTGATCCGCGAGGTCGCCGAAGAGTCGGGAGTGGCCATAGCACTCATTGGGCTCTCCGGTGTCTACAGCGACCCCACCCATGTCCTTCTCGACCCCGACGGCACCGTTCATCAACAGCTGGCGCTGTGCTTCCACGCCATCCCCGCCACATCGAACTACCCACAGCAGCCGCGCCCGGACGGGATTGAAACGCAAGAGGCAGCCTGGTGCGCCCCCGCAGCCCTCGTCGACTTGACCATGCATCCCGCCATGCGGATTCGTGTCCACGACGCCATCACCGCACCACACCAGCCTCATTTCGAATAGGGGAAAAATGCAGGTGAATTGTCCCGGCTCCAATCCATCAGGTACGTACTCTGTGCCCAGAGTGGTGCCCAAGGGCAAGTGAGCTCAAGTGCTTGAGGTGCACGGGTTTGACGGATCTGCAACCGCTGAGTGATGAGTCGGGAGTTCGGTGTTCAGTGCGACGCACGAATGCTCGAGATAGCGAGTCTGACGCTGACAAACAGATCTCACCTGGTCTCTGCTGTCGTCGTTGAATCGGCCCGAATCACGGCTTTTTTGGTCGAATCTCGTCACCCAGCGCCCGATGAGCGAGGGACATCCTCGCCAGGGCTCCTCAGCTCAGATGGAGATCGGACGCCTCGGCCCAGCCGATTTCTTCGGTGGCGTGCTGGATTGCCGCGTTGATATCGTCTGCGTCCACGTCCAGCTGTTTGGTGACCGATTTCTTTGCGTTGAATTCAACGGTGTTCAGGCCTTGTTGCAGGGTGCCGCGGCCGACGACGAGGAGCGCGGCCTGTCCGTCGTCGATGATCTCGCCGAGTTCCTTGGTGTCCGCGCGGGACAGCCCCTTCCAGAGATGACCGCTTACTCCTCCGATGGCGGCGCCGACAATGGCCGTGGCGATGAGGGCGGGCGGGAACAGGATTCCCAGTACGGCGCCGACGGCGGCGCCGTTCCACGCCCCATGCCGGGTGGCCATTTCGTCCTTACGGATATGAACCCTGCCGTCGTCGTCCTTGGTGATCACCGCGGCGTCGTAGTTGCCGATGTTCTGGGCCACGAAGAGGTCTTTCACGAGGTCGTAGTCGGCTCGGGCAGCTGCCTGGTCGGGGTAGGTGCCGAGGTAGATGAAGACCGGATTGTTGACCATGTGGTCGGCTCCTGCCGTCGAATCGGCGACCGTGGTGGTGGTCCGCGGACGTGCCGACAAGGACGATACAAGGCCTGGGTGGTTGGGCGGCTCGGGAGTTTCGGGCCGTTGCGCCAGAATGAGCGAATTTCCATCGAGTCCCACGGCGGCGGTGCCTGGGCGAAGGAACGGACAGGGATCATGACCGAGACGAACAGACCTGACGAGACCACACCAGCGGCCGCGGCCGGCCCGGCATCGATCGACAGGGCGACGCGGGACCACGGCTGGACCGGCGGGCGCCGTCGCGGTACGGGCTGCCCCGCGGGTTGATCATCATCCTCGGGTTGGCCGGCGGCGTGGTGGCGGCGCAGGGGATGCGCGCGATCCCCGGCATCATCGGTCCGGTTTTCATGGCGATGGTGTTGACCATCACGGTGAACCCGATCCGCGGGTGGCTGCTTCGGCGCGGGGCCAACCGGGCGGTGGCCTCGCTGGGGGTGTTCCTGACCGTGCTCGCGATCGTCGTCGGGTTGTTCGTCGGCGGCGGTCGTCGGGGTCGTGCAGTTGGCCACCCTGCTGCCGCAGTACTCGACGCAGATCCAGCAGGAACTCAGCGGTCTGCAATCCTGGTTGGCCGGCCTGGGTGTCACGTCGGCGGACATCCAGTCGTTGTTCAGCAGCATCAGCACCAGTCAGATCGCCGCGTTCGCCGAGGGGCTGCTGTCCAGCGTGTCGGGCATCGTCTCATTCGTGCTGTTGATGGTCGTGGTGCTGATCTTCCTCGCGGTGGACGGCGCGATCTTCGGCGAACGGATGGCCAAGGTGCGACCCGGCCGGGAGCCGGTGCTGAACGCGTTGGACGTGTTCGCCAGGGGCACCCGCAAGTACTTCGGGGTGGCCACCGTGTTCGGCGGAATCGTCGCGGTGTTGGACGGGGTGGCGTTGCTGATCCTGGGGATCCCGGCGGCGGGGCTGTGGGCGTTGGTCGCGTTCGTCACCAACTACATCCCGAACATCGGTTTCATCATCGGTCTGGTCCCGCCGGCGATCCTCGGGTTGCTGGTCGGCGGGCCGGGCCTGGCGATCGCGGTCATCGTGGTCTACTGCGTGCTGAACTTCATCATCCAGTCGGTGTTGCAACCCAAGTTCGTCGGCGACGCGGTCGGGCTGACCACGACCGTCAGCTTCCTGTCGTTGATCGTCTGGGCGTACATCCTCGGGCCGATCGGCGCCATCCTGGCGATTCCGGCGAGCCTGTTGTTCAAGGCGCTGCTGGTCGACATGGACCCCGACGCCCAATGGCTCGGACTGTTCCTGGGCGACAAACCGGTGTTCAAGGAACGGACCGCCAAGCGAACATCACGCCCGATCGACCCTGGCGACACCGAGCCGGGCACCGCCGGATCCGCTCAGCCCGCCGGCTCCCGCTGAGCCCTCACGCTTCTGCTTCGGCGGTGACGGTGGGGGCCGATGACCCGCCGGCCGGAGCGAACCCGCGCTGATCTGGTACCGCGCAAACCCGGTCGAAGACCTCTTGAGGACGTCATGACTCGGGTTCCTTCGGTTCCATCGCCGGGGGTGCGGGGCGGTGCAGGCGGGTCGCGATGAACGGGAAGATGGCGACGGACAGGACGCCGGCGCCGACCAGTGCCGCCGCGTTCTCCGGCAGCATCACGCCGGAATCCACTCCGATCTCGGACAGCGCGACCAGCAGCGGCAGCGCGGTCGCGGTCAGGAACACCATCTCCACCCGTTGCCGCAGCGGCAGGGTCTTCCGGTAGACCAGCAGCGCGGGTAGCGCCCCGCACCACGAGCAGCAGCAGGAAGAAGACCAGCAGCCGCGCCGGGTTCTCGCACGATGGACTGCACGTCCAGGGCCATGCCGGAACTGACGAAGAAGACCGGGATGAAGAAGCCGTAGCCGACGGCGTCGAGCTTCTCGTCGAGTTCGCTGCTGTCTCCCGGTGGCGGTGCGCCGCAGCACCATGCCGGCGAAGAACGCGCCCAGCGCGGCCTCGACCCCGAACTGCTCGGTGATCAGCAGCAGCCCGACGAGCAGCACCACGGTGATCCGCAGGGTCGACTGCGAGGTGGCGTGCCGGTTCTCGCCGATGATCGCGGCCACCCGGGTTCCGGAGAGCAGCCGGGTCAGCCAGACCAGCAGGAAGGCCAGGCCGGCGATCGAGGCGATGATCAGCGCCTCCCACCAGGTCTTGTAGGCGCCGAGGAACAGCGAGATCGCGACGATCGGGAGCAGTTCACCGACGGCGCCGGCGGCGAAGATGAAGCGCCCGAACGTCCCGGCCAGCATGTTCTGTTCCCGCAGGATCGGCAGCAGCGTGCCCAGCGCGGTGGTCGTCAACGCGATCGAGACCGGCACGAAGGCCTGCACGAAGCCCAGGTACTCCAGGCCGCCGACGACCAGGACCGCCGCGACGGCGCTGATCGCCCAGGCGATCAGCGCCTGCCGGCCGGCCTTCTCCCGCAGCAGCTGCGGGTCCAACTCGTATCCGGCGAGCAGGAACAGGAACCCCAGGCCCAGGCCGGCGAGCAGTTCGATGTCGCCGGAGTCGGCGAACCCCAGCGCGTGCGGTCCGATGAGCACCCCGCCGATGATCAGGAACAACACCTGCGGCGGCCGGCCCGGGACCAGCCGGGAGATGATCGGCGCCAGCGCGGCGATCGTCATCACCAGCAGCAGGGACCACAGGGAACTCTCGCTCATCACCGCCCACTCCTCAATCGGTCTGCGTCCCAGTCCGGCCAGTGATGTCCGGTTTCGCCGTTTTCGTCATTTCATGGTTCAGTGCTGGAAGCGACCGGGTCGCCGGCCGCGGCGCGGGACGTCCGGAGAACGGACCTGTGTCCGGCCGGGTTGCCCCCGTCGACTGGGGCGGGTGCCCCGGAAGGGTTCAGGTGGGTGATGACAGCGAAGGTGGTCGCGCATCCGAGCGTCGCCGATCGGCGGGCCCGGGGTGCGGACGCGCGGTCGGCGGCGCCGCCCGAGCTCATGCCGGGTGGGTGCCGGCGGCGGATCGGCCCGACCCGGTGGCGTTGTTGGAGGAGCAGAACACGACCCGGGAACCGGATCTGGTCCCGGTCCGGCACGGCCGGATGATGGTGTCCCCGTTCACGTTCTACCGGGGCGCGGCGAAGATCATGGCCACCGACCTGGCGGGCACCCCGACGGCGGGGTTGACCAGCCAGCTGTGCGGGGACGCGCACCTGTCGAACTTCGGGGTGTTCGCGTCCCCGGAGCGGCGATTGGTGTTCGACCTGAACGATTTCGACGAAACCCTGCCCGGGCCGTTCGAGTACGACGTGAAACGGATGGCGGCCAGTTTCACCATCGCCGCCCGGAACAACGGCCTCACCACGGCCGAGAGCGTCCAGGTCACGACGGCCGCGGTCCGGGCCTACCGGGAGGCGATGGCCGGGTTCGCCCGGATGGGCGTGATGGAACTGTGGTACGCCCGGATCTCCGAGGACGACCTGCAGGCCGCCGTGGCCCGGTTGGCCGCGGAAGGCAAGGACGCCAAGGTCGCCAAGCACCGCGCCGCCCACGCAAGGCCAAACCGGGCAAGGACGTCAAGGCCGGGAAGTCCGGGAAGCCGGGCAAGGACATCCGGGCGTCGAAGACCGCGGCCGCCGAGCCCGGCAGCGCGGCGTTCGCGGCCCGGCAGGCCGAGAAGAACCTGCGGAAGGCCCGGACCCGGGACAGCCTGCAGGCGCTGTCCAAGCTCGGTGAACTCGTCGACGGCCGGTACCGGATCGTCAGCCAACCGCCGATCGTGGTCCCGATCCGGGACCTCGAGCAGCAGTACGGGATGACCGCCGATGATGTCGAGCGGGCGGTGCATGACCAGTTCCGGGAGTACCGGTCCACCCTGGAGGTCGACCGTCGGCACCTGCTGGAGAAGTTCCAGGTCGTCGACATGGCCCGCAAGGTCGTCGGGGTCGGCAGCGTCGGCACCCGGGCGTTCATCGTGCTGCTGCAGGGCCGGGACGAGCAGGACCCGCTGTTCCTGCAGGTGAAGGAGGCCACCCGGTCGGTGCTGGAGGACCACCTGCCCAAGAGCCGATACCACAATCCCGGGGAACGGGTGGTCCGCGGGCAGCGGATGATGCAGGCCGCGAGCGACATCTTCCTGGGCTGGACCAAGGGAGTGCAGGCCAACCGGTATCTGTACTGGCGGCAACTGCGGGACATGAAGGGGTCCGCCCTGGTCGACACGATGTCCGCGGCCGCGTTGGAGGTCTACGCCGGGATGTGCGGGTGGACCCTGGCCCGGGCGCACGCCCGGTCCGGTGACCCGGTGGCGATGGCCGCCTACCTCGGCGACGGCGACGAGTTCGACACCGCGATCACCGACTTCTCCCAGCGGTACGCCGACCAGAACGAGATCGACTATCAGGCGTTCGTCGACGCCGTCCGCACCGGGCGGATCCCGGCCGTCGAAGGTCTCTGACCGCCGTGACCGTCCGAGACCGACCTGCGGCCCGTCGGACCCCACCACCGCACTGTCGGGTGATGGCTGCCGCACTGTCCGGCGCCGTGAGCGGCGGAGTTCCGCGGTGACCGCCGCGTCGGGGCCGCCCGGGCCGCCGCCGATCACCCAGACCCGCGGGTTCTGGACCCTGATGGGGTACTCGGTTGCCCTGGGTGTGCTCGGCGCGGCCGCCGCCCTGCTGTTCATGGGCGTGATCGGGTTCGGCGACAACTGGTACGTCGACCCGAACCCCGGCTGGTTCGGCGGGCAGTGGTGGTGGATCGCGGTCACCGCCGGCGCCGGTGTGCTCGTCGGCCTGCTCCGCCGCCTGACCCACCTGCCCGACCAGACATCCGGGCTGATCGCCGACCTGCAGGACGAACACGTCGACCCGGTCCCGGTGCCCGCGATCGTGGCCGTGTCGGCGGTGTCCCTGATCGGCGGGGCCAGCCTGGGACCGGAGAAGGCCCTCGGGTCCATCGGCGGCGGCGCCGGCACCTGGATCGCCCGGCGCCGGGGACTGACCACGGAGGACTCGAAGACCACCACCCTCGCCGGTTTCGCCGGCGCCTACGGCGGGCTGTTCACCAGCACCGTGATCGTGGTCATGATGATCATGGAGATCGCCCGGCCCGGCGGCCGACGGTTCACCACCGCGCTGGCCGGCACCATCGTCGCGTCCAGCGTCTCGTTCGGGCTGTACTTCGTCATCGCCGGCGCGATCTTCCTGGACGCCTACCAGGTGCCGCAGTACCAGTACCAGGACTGGCAGCTGCTCGCCGCGGTACCGCTGGGTCTGTTCGCGGCCGTCGTGACCGCGGTGCTCGGCCTGGTCATGAGACTCTCGACCGTGCTGTTCGGTCGGCTGAAGCTGCCCGGCATCGTGAAGGCCACCCTCGGCGGGGCGATCTTCGGGTTGATCGGGGTGGCGCTGCCGCTGACCCTGTTCACCGGCAGCGCCCAACTGGGCACGGTGCTGGCCGACGCGGGCACCCTCGGCGTCGGGCTGCTCGTCGCGCTGCTCATCGGGAAGATGCTCGCCTTCGGGGTGAGCCAGGCCAGCGGTTTCGTCGGCGGCCCCATCTTCCCCGCCCTGTTCATCGGCGGAACCGCGGGAGTCCTGGTCCACCAACTGATCCCGGGCCTGCCGCTCGGTCTCACCTTCACCTGCCTGCTCGCCGCCGTCCCCGGCTCGATGATCGCCGCCCCGTTCAGCATGGTGCTGCTCGCCGGTTTCATGACCCAGGTCGGTGCCCTGCAAACCGCGCCCATCCTGATCGCCGTGATCACCGCGTTCCTCGCGATGGAGGGCGTGAAATACCTGATCGCCCAACGGCAACACGCCCGGGCACCCGGCTGACCGGACACCGGAGCACCACCGGGGCGGGTGCCGGATCATACGGAGATGACCGAGCAGATCGATGACAGGTCGGGGCCCTGGTTGAACGCGGGGACCCCGCGGGACGCCAACGCCGCAGCCGCGCTCGCCCGGTACGACGCGCGGGCGCCGATACCGCTGGTGCTGTCGGCGGTGCTGCCGCTGGTCGTCGCCCCCGTGCCGGGCAACCCGGTCTCGGTGGTCATCGGGGTGCTGTCCTGGGCGGTCTTCGTCGTCGACTTCGTCGTCCACGAACGGCTGCTCCGGCGGTATCTGGGCACCCGGCTGGGCAAGTTCGATTTGGCGATCGTGCTGCTCACCGCACCGTGGTTCCTGTTGCCCGGCGCGGTGTCCGGCGGCGGCGTCATCGTGCTGCTGCGGCTGGCCCGGTTGGCCCGGCTGGTCGTGGCCAGCAAACGGGCCCGGCAACTGTTCGACCGGATCGGCCGGGTCGCGATAGTGGCGGTGTCCGTGATGATCACCGGCGCCGTGGTCGCCTACTACGTCGAGCACCCGGTGAACCCGGAATTCGCGACCTTCGGCGATTCCCTGTGGTGGGCCATCGTCACCCTCACCACCGTCGGGTACGGCGACATCGTGCCGGTGACCACGACCGGGCGGATCGCCGCGATCATGATCATGCTCACCGGGGTGGCCGTGCTCGGCCTGCTCGCCGGCACGTTGGCCAGCTTCTTCCGGCTCCAGCCGAACCCGGCAGCGCGGGCCGCGGACCCCGGGACGGGTGCCGCCACCGCGACGCCGGACACCCCCGGAAACCGGCCCGACATCACCGGACAGCCTGGACCGGGTGCTCACCGAACTCACCGAGCTGCGTGCCCAGGTCGCCGAGCTCACCGACCTGAAAACCCAGCTGGCCGTGCTCACCGCCCGCCTCGAGCCGACCACCCAGCAATCAAAACCCGCGGCCACCGACACCGACGACCGGCCGGACCGGTGACCGATAGCCGCCGGGAGCACTGAGGTATTTGTGCGGTTCGTCTGGACTTGTTGACTTGTTCTTCGGATCTGCTTGCCGCGGTGGAAGACCTGGGTTCAAGCCCGGCCGCTGCGTGCGCAGCGGTGTTGAACTGGCCCGCAGACTTCCGCCGCTGATCACTGACACGCGGCGGGATCCGGTCAGAGGATGTTGATCGCCCGGGCGATAACCAGGGCGGCCAGGGCGAGGGACACCATCGACTCGAAGACCATCATCAGCTTGGCCCAGACCCGAACGGCGGACACATCCGTGGGACTGAAAGCCAGTGCGGTGTTGAAAGACAAGACCAGGTAGTCCGGGAACGTCGGGTACCAAGAGTCCGGAACGTACTTCGGCATGGTCATCTCGGGGAAAACGAATGCGGGTCCGCCGGATGGGAACCGGGGCACGGGCCGCCGCACCACCGGCGTCAAGATCCCAATACCACAAAGCGAACGCGATCACGTTGATCAGCCAGATGCACCCCCCGATGAGCAGCAGTTCGTCGGCGGCGGTGAACCTGGCATCGGTGAAGATCCCGTCGACCAGGCGAACCGCAGCCGTCGCCGTCGCCAGCGTGATCAGCCCGAACATCAGCAATGTCGTGACCCTGAGCCAGCGGCGTTGCCGGTCGATCCGTCCGGGATCCCCCACGATCAACACACTCAGGAAGCACAGCAGAATAATCGGGTAGACATACCGTGGGAGCACCCGGAAGTCATCGGGGACCAGCTCCTGCAAGACTCCCACGCCGACCACGGCAGTGGCCATCGGCCACCGGTGTTCGCCTTGACGGCTGCCCGCTGGAAGTGGGGGCACCGGCTGTTCGTCCCGCTGGGGCCGCCCGTCACCATCGCCGGACGGTTCGGGCTGGTCGCGTGCGCCGGTCACAGGCCCATCATGACGGTTGACCCGAGGTGCGGAAACGGCGTCGTGACTTTCGGTGTCGGGATCACCGCGGCGGCACCGGTGGTCCGACCGGGTCCTGCATTCACGCCTTGTCGGGACGGGCGATATCGGTGTTCAGCGCTCCCTGCGCGGCGCCGGAGCCGGCCTGGCCGCCACCGCGCCCGCGCAACGCCAGGCTGACCGCCGGGTTCAGATGGGCGCCGGAAACCTTGCCCATGAACAGGATGACCGCCATCACCATCAACCCCGGTGCGGTCACCGCGGCCGACCGCGAGATCGTGTCCGGGAACGCCTGGCTCATCATCCCGCCGCCCGCAGCCACCAGCACCAGAAAGAACGTGCCCAACGCCTCGGAGAACAGGCGCCGCCACTCTTGCTCGAGGGTCCTTGAAGTCCTCAATCGGATGAATGACGTCCGCCTCGAACCACTCGGCGAAGCGTTCTCTCGCGTTGATGCCTGCGCTCATCGGCCCTCCAGGGAGGTGCGCCCGGTTCCGGGTCGGAGATCGACTGGATGCCAGCTTGGTCCGGGATTGTCCGATTCGCCCGGTTAGTCAAGCCCTGGGCAAACGGCTTCAGCGGTTTCCGTCGCTTGAATGAGTAGATTGCCAGGGCAGGTCGCGTGGCCCGCGGCGCAAGGCTAAATAGCTCGTTGAGGACACCGAGCCGGCGTACTTGGCGCTCGCCGTGCTCGACTTTGCTGCAGCGACATGGTTGGTCGATGACGGCGTGCCGCCGAACATGGTGCAGCGGGTGATGGGGCACGAACGAGCGTCGACGACGTTGGACCTCTACACCCGGCGAACCGAGGACGCCGAGCGCATCCTGCGTGCCCTCGATGACGGCGCCTGATGCCTTTGTGCTGCCTTTTGCAAAAGGCCCTGATTCGTTTGTTCGAATCAGGGCCTTTGACCTGGGTGGGCGATCGGGGTTTCGAACCCCGGACCTCTTCGGTGTGAACGAAGCGCTCTCCCACTGAGCTAATCACCCGTGCTCGCTGTCCGTCCGGACCGCAGTGTCAATCAGAGTCCGGAAGGCCTTCGAGCAGTCGTCACGATACCCGATGCGCGACACCAGGTCCGCCGTGATCATTCCGTGATCTATTGGGCCGAATGGGTGAACTCAGAAAGTCTGCGTGATAACCCCGCGAGTCAGCCGTCCCCCATGCAAGAGAACGGCCTGACACCAGAAGCGCGGAGATCGAACCACCGCGCACAGGCCGCCGAAGGCGGAGACGACATGCCACAGCACACCGCGGTTGACCACACGATGACCACCGCTACCACTGAAATGATCCTGATCTCGGATGCCGTGCTTCCCGCGGTCAACGCCGAGCTTCGTTACTACTGCGAAGACCCTTTTGCCGTGCAGATGCTGCTGTCGGTCGACCAGAGCCCGGCGATCTGCTGGACCTTCGGCCGCGAGCTGCTGTTGAACGGCGTCAACGTTCCGACCGGTTTGGGCGATGTCCAGGTCTACCCAACCCACGACGGCGTGATCATCGAGCTCCGCTCCGGTGGTGCCGCGGCCCAGCTGCTGGCCCACACGCCCGACATCACCGCGTTCACCGACCGGACGCTCGAGCTTGTTCCGCTCGGCTCGGAGATGGACCACTACGACCTCGACCTCGGTGTCGCTTCGATGCCGGTGCCCAACTCGTACGAAGCGTGACCATTTTTCACTCCGCCACGGTCCAGGGAACCGAGGCGGGGGCAGGCTGTTGACCGCCTGCGCTGACCGGCAGCCCCCGTTCGCAGGGGTATTGACCGGGCCCATCGAGGGGTTGGGCAGCCATTTCGGCTCGGCGCAGGCGGAACGACGGTGAAAGTGGTTGAACTACAGCCGGTTTGATTGCACCAATCGCTTCAGATACAGTTGCCGGGCCGCGCAGCCCCGCTGGGACGTGAGGCACAAGCGGACGTAGCGCAGTTGGTAGCGCATCACCTTGCCAAGGTGAGGGTCGCGGGTTCGAATCCCGTCGTCCGCTCGGAAGAGGTCCAGGCCGTCACCTGGGTTGCCTCCACGGTGGGATGGCCGAGAGGCGAGGCAACGGCCTGCAAAGCCGTGTACACGGGTTCGAATCCCGTTCCCACCTCGCAGTTTCGACCGTTCGCGACACGAACCATCGAAATGGTGAAGGGCGATTAGCTCAGCGGGAGAGCGCTTCCCTGACACGGAAGAGGTCACAGGTTCAATCCCTGTATCGCCCACAGTAAGTACTGCCTGATCAGCGGCCTAGCGGTCGAGTCCGGCGCGAGCGGTCGCACACGAGGCCCCCACCGCGTTTGCCGGATCGGCAACAGGATTCGCATCGGCAGCAGGCGTCCGGCGAGAGTGGGGCCGTGACCAACGACATCGCAGCCGCAACGGCCCCATCCGACCGCGCTTCGTACTCCGACGGATATCTCGGCGACCCGGCGGTGCAGGCCGACTGGGACAAGCTCTATCTCGACCGGGATCAGCTGTGGAGCGGGCAACCCAACGGCGCCTTGGTGGCGGAGGTCGCCGGGCTCACCCCGGGACGGGTGCTGGACGTCGGCTGCGGCGAGGGAGCGGACGCGGTCTGGCTCGCCGGCAAAGGGTGGGACGTGACGGCCCTGGAGGTCTCTGGAGTCGCACTGGCGCGCGCGAAGATGCACGCGCGGGACGCCGGCGCCGCAATCCGCTGGGTACACGCGGAGTTGACCGAGGCGGGGCTGCCGGCGGGCTCGTTCGATCTCGTCTCGGCCCAGTACCCGGCGCTGCTGCGCACGCCCGGTGCCGTCGCGGAGCGGGCGCTGCTCGCGGCCGTCGCGCCCGGCGGTGTGCTGCTGCTCGTGCACCACGCAGGGATGGAAGCCCGCCATGACGACGATGCGCCCTTCGACCCCAACGACTTCGTCTGGCCGATCATGGTGGCAGAGCTGCTCGACGACGACTGGATCGTGGAGGTCGACGAGCAGCGGCCGCGGGTCGCACCCGATGGTGGCGCGGGTGCCCATCACGCGGACGACCTGGTCCTGCGCGCACGCCGCCTACGTTGAGGCCCGGGGCACGGGCATGACCCTGTAACGACCTTCCCGCCGCACCCGATAATCAGGACATGCCGGCGATTCTGCATGGCCCCTCGGATTCCGACTTCGTCAGGTTGGCGTCATCGCTCGTGATCGCCCTCATCGTGGTGATGTCGGCGGTCGTGCTGATCGTGCTGACCAAGGGCTGAACCCCGCCTCTGACAATGGCCGTCTCGGCCGGCCACCCCGGACCCGCTGGTGATGGACAGGGGACATCCCGGCAATGTGTTGCTGCCCGGCCGGTGCCCATTGGCGTCCGCTGTTTGTCGAGATGGTCACCTTCGGCGAAGATCTCGTCGGAATGTTCGACGACAGCTGGATGCAGGAGTGATCAATGGTGGCTGATTCCGGAGATGTCACTGTCGACCTCGTACGGTCGCTGATTCAGGCCGTCAACGAGCCATCCCTGGTGACGGAGATGCGTGGGCCGCTCGGCGACTGGGAATCATTGGCGATCGTCTTGGAATTCGGCGACGGCTACCGCAGTGCGTCCGGCTATGCCTACCCGGCCGATGGCACCGTCTCGCCGGTGGCGTGTGACTGGAACAGCATCCAACGGGAAGTGAACGCCTACCTGGCGACCTACTACGAGCCCGGTGATCAGCTGCCGGTCAAGATCCTCGTGCAGTTCGATCGGACGACGGGAAAGTACGGCGTGACGTTCGAGGACACGGACGAGGAACGTTGGAAGACGCGACCTGGCAATTTCCGGGAGATGCGCGAGCAGCTGCGTCCGAGCTTCCACTGACGCCACCTGCGGCCAGGTGGACGAATGTCCACTCTTTCGTGAACACCCGATCAGGTGACTAGCGTCGCTGCGACAGCTCAAGCACACTCTTGACTACGCCCGACGGGTTACCGGCGGGCGTGCCAACTTTCACCGGAGCCGCGCGCCAAGAGGGGGACCCGTGGACCGCAGGGCCGGTCGGGTGCTGCTGACCGGCACCTCGGCCCTGCTGCTCGCGACGATCACTTCATGTGCCGCCGCCGCTCCGACATCGGTGATCACCGTCCCGACGACCGTGGTGACCACGGTCGTCCCGCAGGCGGTCACCGTCGTCCTCAAGGTCACCGAGACCGCGGCGCCGCCGGAGCGCACTGTTCAGGTCACCGTCACCGCGACGCCGCCCGCCCCGGCCGCGGCATTCCGCGACGGACAACACATCGTCGGCCGCGACATCCAGCCCGGCACCTACCGTGCCTCGGCCGTCAGCGACATCTGTTACTGGGAACGCAAGGACCAGGCGGGGGACGTCATCGCCAACGCCTTCGGCACGGTGGCGACGATCCGGTCCGGCGACTACACCTTCCAGAGCAACCGCTGCGGCAGCTGGTCGCGGGTCGACTGAGGCCCGCGCGTCCAGGAGCTATCCGACGTCACATCTTCTGCCGGGACAACACCTTTCGCTGCACCTGGCGCTCTGCGACGAACGAGACGAACGGAATGGTCCCGGCGACCAGCACCCAGAGCGTGCCGAGCGGCGACCAGCGGTCCTTGTAGGCCAGGTCGAAAGCGATGATCACGTAGACGACGAACAGGGCACCGTGGATCGGACCCCAGACGGCGACCGCCGCACCCATGTCGAACACGTACTTCAGCACCATCGCGGCCACCAGGATCAGCAGCCCCCAGCCGACCACGAACGCGGCCACCCGGTAACGGCGGAACGCCGCCATGATCTTCGGCGGGACCACGGGCGTCGCCTTGGCCGGCGGCGGTGCGGGCGCTGCCGACACCAGGTCGGGGGTGTCGGCGATCTCACCGGTGGGATCAACGGGCACGGCGGCGGTCCTCCTCGGCCAGGGCTGCCAGCGCCTGGTTGTATGCGGTCAGTTCGGGATCGTCATCATCATCTTCGCCGACCATCGCGACGGAAATGGTCACTCCCTGGCTCGGCCGCTGCAGATCAGGTCGTCGGCGAAACAGCCGCGGCGGTGAATCATCGGATTCCGTTGCCTGGGCGGTCGCAGCCCCGTCGACGAGTTCGGGTTCTGTCGACTGATCGGTCTCCGGTTCGGTGCCCACCACAGGTTCCGGCTCCGGATGGACCACACCTTCGGCCTCGAGCAGTTCCCGCAGGTCGCGATCGGTCTGTTCGTCGTCCTCGACGTCCTTGACGACCTCCAGGTGCAGGAATCGCACCCACATGTAGACGAACGCTGCCCCGAACGCCGGCCAGAGCAGGGCGTAACCGAAATTCTGTGCGGTGCCGGTGGTCTCCTGGGTCCGCTCCCACTGCCACCAGCCGAGTCGCAGACAGGTCAGGACAGCCAGGAAGACCAACACATGCCCGGCAATCCAGCCGGGCCGCAGGAAGCGTCGGTCCACCCCTTGACGGTACCGCCGACGAGGCATGGTGGTCATCGGGTGGGTCGCGCAATCCATGGTTGTCAGACGGCGGGCCGGGACGCGCACCACTCACGCGCGAATCCGGCGCGCTCCAGGACCGAGACGGTCCGCGGCCCGGTCACGTCCGGCAGGTCCGCAAGGTGGTCGACATCGCGTCGCAGCCCGGAATCCACCGGCAGGTCGAGCCGTACCGCGCCGTCGGCCAGATGCCTGCCGAGCGAGCCCGACCCGTAGCGCGGGTGCAGCAGCGACACGGCCGCCGCGGCCAGCAAAGTGGTCCCGGTGCCCTGCTTGTCGGCCACCACCGCAAGGGGATGGGTGGCGGCCGCCGACAGCGCGACGGCGAGTTCGTCCGGCAGGAGGGACGGCAGATCACCCGGTAGCACGGCGACCGGCCCGGACCGACGCGGATCGTCGGCATCGCCGACCAATGCCCGAGCCCCGTCGACGATCGCCTGGTTCAGCTCGGATGAGTGGCTCCGCACCACCCGGACGCCGGGGAACCGGGTCAGCTGGTCGGCGTCGGCCGGTTCGTCGACCACGACCACCACCTCCAGCACCCCCTCCGCAGCGACGGCGGCGGCGACCGTGTCCAACGCCATCGCCAGCACGAGTTGCCGGCGCAGCGACGGGTCGACCTCGATCCGGCTCTTGCCGCGGTCGCTCGCCTTGAGCGGCACGAGGATCGTCCAGCGATCGCGTGGGGTGGCTGATTGCACCCGGCCATTGTCACCGCGGATCGCGCGGGGCCAACACCGACTCCCCCATCGACTCCCGCATCGACACTGCGCTCCCGCGCGGCGGTCAGCTGCCCAGGACCCTGCGCTTCTCGGTCTCGATATCGAACGACGCCGGTGGGTAGGCCGGGTCGATCGTCTCCAGGGCCTCCGCCAGCAGCGCCGCGATCGCCCAGTTCCGGTACCACTTGCGATCCGATGGGATGACGTACCACGGCGCGACGTCCGTATTGCACTCACTGAGCGCCGCCGAATAAGCCTGCTGATAGGCGTCCCAATACCCGCGCTCGTCGATGTCGCCCGGGTTGTACTTCCAGTACTTCGTCGGATCCTCCAGGCGGGCCAGCAACCGCTCGGACTGCACCGCCTTGGAGACGTGCAGGAAGCACTTGACGATCGTCACATCCCTGTCGACCAAACGCTTCTCGAAATCGTTGATGGCCGCGTAGCGCGCGGACCACACCGGCTCGGCCACCAGGTTGTGCACCCGCACGACCAACACGTCCTCGTACTGCGACCGGTTGAACACCCCGATGAAACCCGCTGGCGGCACTCGCTTCTCGATCCGCCACAGAAAGTCGTGGGCGAGCTCCTCCGCGGTGGGCTTCTTGAACGACGCCATCGAGATGCCGCCCGGATCAACCATGCCGACAACGTTCTTGATCACCCCGTCCTTGCCGGCGGTGTCCATCCCCTGCAGCACCAGCAGCACGCTGCGTGGATCACCGGCGGTGCTCTGGGCGAACAACCGTTCCTGCAGGCCGGCCAGTCGCTCCCCCAGCTCCGGCATCGCCGCCTCGGCCTCGGCCTTGGACTGCGGCCCGATCGGCGTCGCATCGGTCGACACCGTGGTGACATCGACGGTGCCGCCAGGCGCCCGGAACGCCCGGCTGGGCGGAATCGCGGAAGGCTCGGTCGTCATCTTCTTCGACTGCTTCTTGGCCATGACCTCACGATCGCACGCACCGGCGAGCCGCGCGGGCCGACGCGGCGGGACCGGATCGCGACGTGCGGTCCCGATGCCCCCGTGCTGCCGCCGGCATCGTCGTAGGCTGACTGAATCGACGCTGAACCCGTCCGGAGTGCCGGCGTCCCGGACCGCCCGGACTTCCGTGAAAGGCGCAACGTGACGAACACCGGCCCGAACCCGGATCAGCGGGACCCACAGGTCTACCTCGACCTGGACGACCGGTGGTGCGCGCACAACTACCACCCGCTGCCCGTTGTGCTGACGTCCGCGCAGGGCGCCTGGGTCACCGATGTCACGGGCAAGCGCTATCTCGACATGCTGGCCGGGTACTCCGCGCTGAACTTCGGTCATCAGCATCCGGACCTGATTGCCGCGGCCATCCGGCAGATGGGCAGCGTCACCCTCACCTCGCGGGCGTTCCACCACGACCAGCTCGGGCCGTTCTGCGAAGAACTGGCCGAACTCACCGGCACCGAGATGGTGCTCCCGATGAATTCCGGTGCGGAGGCCGTCGAGTCGGCGATCAAGGTGGCGCGCAAATGGTCGTACCGGGTGAAGGGAGTCCCGGAGAACCGCGCCCAGATCATCACCGCCGGCGGCAATTTCCACGGCCGCACGCTGACCATCGTGTCGTTCTCCGACGATGCGGTCGCCCACGATGACTACGGTCCCTACACACCCGGATTCCTGACGGTGAAGTACGGCGACCTGCAGGCCCTCGAGGCTGCGATCACGCCGGACACCGCGGCGATCCTGCTGGAGCCCATCCAGGGCGAGGCCGGGGTGCTGGTCCCGCCGGCCGGTTACCTGGCCGGCGTGCGCCGGGTGTGCGACGAGAACAACGTGCTGTTCATCGCCGACGAGATCCAGTCGGGCCTCGGCCGCACCGGACGAACCCTGGCGCTGGACCACGAGGGCGTGCGGGCCGACCTCTACACCCTGGGCAAGGCGCTGGGCGGCGGGATCATGCCGGTCTCCGCCGTTGTCGGCCGCCGGGACGTGCTGGGTGTCCTGCAACCGGGCCAGCACGGATCGACGTTCGGCGGCAATCCGCTGGCCTGCGCGATCGGTCGGGCCGTCATCACCCTGCTGCAGACGGGTGAGATGCAGGCCAGATCAACCGATCTCGGAGCGCACCTGCACGCGAGACTGGGCTCTCTGGTCGGCAGCGGCCTTGCCGAGGTCCGCGGCCGGGGCCTCTGGGCCGGCGCGGAACTCGCCCCGCACATCGGGCTGGGCCGGCCGATCAGCGAGGAACTGGCCAGGCGCGGGATCCTGGTCAAGGAGACCCACGAGACGACGCTGCGGTTCGCGCCGCCGCTGGTGATCACCCGCGAGGAGATCGATCTCGCGGTCGACACACTGGCCGAGATCCTCGCCGAGCACTGACTCATCCGGACCACTCCAGGGACCGTTTCAGGCGGCGTCCCGGGCGAGGGCGAGGACGCGGGAGGTGGCGCGCAGGTACTTCTTCCGGTAGCCACCGCGGAGCATCTCCGGGGTGAAGATCTGATCCAGCGGTGCACCCGACGCCCGCACCGGGATCGAGCGGTCGTAGATCCGGTCGATCAGCACCACCCATCGCAGCGCCGACGACTGATCGGCGAGCGGCGTGACGTGCTGCAGGTGCACGGTGGAGATCCCGTCGACCAGCTCGCCGTACTTGGACGGATGCAGACCGGAGATCTTGCCGGTGAGCGCGTCGAACGAATCGAGGCTGGCGCCCGGCGTCGCCAGCGCTGCCGCATCCAGCGCCTCCTCGGTCAGCGGCGGCGGCGCCTGCGCCAGCCCGGCGTGCCGATAGTCCGGCCCGTCCACCCGCAGCGTGTCGAAACGCGCTGACAGCGCATGGATCTCGCGCCGGAAGTCCTCCGCGGCGAACCGGCCCTCACCGAGTTTGTCGGGCAGCGTGTTCGACGTCGCGGCCAGGTGCACCCCGGCGTCCGACAGCTGCCCCAGCAGCCGGGTCATCAGCATGGTGTCGCCGGGATCGTCCAGCTCGAACTCGTCGACGGCCAGCAACCGGTGGCCGGACAGCCGGCGCACCGTCTCGGTGAAACCGAGCGCACCGACCAGATGGGTGTACTCGACGAAGGTCCCGTAGGCCTTCGGACCGGGCACGGCGTGCCACAGCGATGCCAGCAGGTGGGTCTTGCCGACGCCGAAGCCGCCGTCCAGGTAGTACCCACCCGCCGCCGGCGCCGCCTTGCGGAAAAAGCCCTTCCGCGGCGGGTTGGCGATCCGCGACGCGAAAGCCGACAGCGCATCGACCGCCGCCCGCTGACTGGGCTGGTCCGGTGCCGGACGGTAGGTGTCGAACCGCACCGCGTCGAAGCGCGGCGGCGGCACCAGGGAGCTGATCAGCTCGTCCGGGCTGATGACGGGATCGCGGTCGACCAGGTGGATCACGGACACGAGGACCCACACTAGAGCGACGCGGCAGGCCACCGGCGCCCCGTGGTACGGATGGTGGTGTGCTTCCGGACACCACAGACCCGTCCCCTGCGGTCGGCAAACCGCCGGCGGTCACTGCCGCACAGAACCCCGCGGTGCTGACCCGCTGGCCGGACGCGACGGATGACGACGACGTCGATGACGAGCTGGCCGACTCTCTACGGATGGCCGGACGACCTGGGTTCACCCGTGGTCCGGGCGAACATGATCGCTTCGCTGGACGGTGGCAGCACCGTCGACGGCCGCTCGGCCGGCCTGGGGAACGCCCAGGACGAGCGACTCTTCTCGATCCTGCGTGATCTTGCCGACGTCATCCTGGTCGGCTCAGGGACGGTGCGGGCGGAGCGGTACGGCGGTGTCGTCCTCGATGCCCGACGTCGGGCGCGCCGGCAGCGTTGGGGCCTTTCCCCGGCCGCGCCGCCGATCGCCGTCGTCACTGCCCGCGGACTCGATCCGGAGTCGCCGCTGTTCACCGAGACCGACACACCACCGGTCGTCATCACCACCGAAATCGCCGCCGATCGCGTTCCGGACGGCATTACCAAGATCATCACCGGCCACGATCGGGTGAATCTTTCCGTTGCCGTCTCGGCACTCGGAGTAGCGGGTCATCGACGGGTTCACTGCGAGGGCGGGCCTGCGCTTCTCGCCTCGCTGATCGCCGACAACCTGCTCGACGAGTGCTGCCTGACCATCGCACCGCTGCTGCTGGGCGAACGGTCCACCGCCCTGGTGCCGGTGGATCTGCGGGACCCCGTCCGCTGGACCCTGTCGGGGGCGATGATCGGCGGCAGCCACCTGTTCACCAGGTACCGCCGGGCGGTCGGGCGATGAGGAGACCGCCCACGGTTGCAGTGCTCATCACGGCGATGGTGCTGCTCGCCGGCTGCACGGTCGGCCCGTCGCAGCGGCCCTCGCTGGCCACCTACGGGACGGGGCAGACCGAGGTCGCGGGCACGGCGCCGTCCTCGGTTCCGGTCGGGCCGGGTGGCCCGGGCCAGGTCGCGGACCCGATCCGCTGGGAAGCGTGCCCGGACGTCGACCGGGTGGACCGGACCACCGGGCTGTCCTTCGACGTCGACTGCGCTTCGGTGGTCGTCGACCGCAGCTCACCGAACTCCTTCGGCGATCCGGCGGTCGAGGTCGCGCGGGCCAGGGCGGACGGGGTTCCCGAGGACGCCCCGGCCGTGGTGGTCGTCCGCGGTCCGGCGGGTCGAGAACGGTCGCAGTGCGGTCGCAGCGGTGGCCGCCGGTCTGTCGCCTGCCGTGCGGGAGCACTTCGCGGTGATCACCGTCGACCTGGTCGGCACCGGGCAGTCCGGGCCGATCGACTGCCTGTCCGGCTATGACGAGCGGGCCCTCATGACGCTCGGCATCGACCCGACCGAATCCGCGTCCGCCACCGCGCTGGCCGAACTCTCCCGGTCGCTGACCTTCGAATGCGGCGATCTGGCCGGCCCGGAGCTCTCCACTGTGAACAGCACCGCGGCGGCCGACGATCTCGACGCACTGCGATCTGCGCTGGGCGCGTCGGACCTGACGTTCATCGGGCAGGGGTACGGCGCGACCCTCGGCGCCGTCTACGCCGACCGGTATCCGGGGCGGCTGGGTGCTGCCGTGCTCGATGCGCCGGCCGACCCGCTGGACGATCTCGACGCCCGGGCGGCCGCGATCGCCGTCGCCGCCGAGGAATCCCTGGACGCCTTCGCCGCTGCCTGCGCCGATTTCGACGGCGGCTGCCCGCTGGGCAACGACCCGCGCGGCCAGATCCAGAAGGCGGTCAGCGCGCTGGATGAGGCTCCGGGAGCCGGACCCGGCCAGGGCACCACGAACGGCGGCAGCGTGCTGCTGACCCTGTTGCTCCGCCTCGGCGACCTCGACGGCTGGCCGGAGCTGGCAACGGCGCTGGCCGCCGCGGCACAGGGCAACGGCGAACCGATCCAGGACATGCTCACCGAGGCGCTCGGCGGGGAGGACGCCGAGTGGCTCGGCTCCGCGATCATCTACGCCTGCAACGACAGTGCACTGCGAATCTCGCCGGACCAGATGACCACCGCGGTCGAGAAGGTCAAGCAGCAGGCGCCGCTGCTCGGGCCGTTCACCGTGGGACTGGTCGGGATCTGCACCTCCTGGCCGGCCCCCGAGGCGGCGCTCGGCGCGGTCAAGGCAACCGGATCGGCGCCGATCCTGGTCGTCGGGGCGGTGCATGATCCGCTGGCGCCGTACCAGGCCGTGCAGTCCCTCGCCGGCCAACTCGCGTCGGCCACGCTGATCAGCTGGCAGTCCGGCGAGCACGGCAGCTATCCGGACAGCCCCTGTGTCTCGATGGCGGTCGACGCCTACCTGCTGACCGGCGAGCTGCCGGCGGTCGGGAGCCTGTGCCCACCATGAGTCGGGCCGCGGGCCGCGCGCCCGTGACATGGCACGGGCCTGGCGGCCCGGCTGCGCTGACGGCAGGGCAAGGCGTGCGGCGTGGTGTGCGGCGCAGTGTCGGTGGCCGGTCGTAGGGTCGCGACCATGACCGCGTCGACGACCGCCGCCGGTCCCGCCGAGTTCCTGCGGGCCGTCGCCAGGCTCGACATCGCCCGTTTGCGGACCGAGGTGGAGATCGGCCCGCTGCCCCCGCCGGCTCGGCTGGCTCCGTGGAGCCACGCACTGGCGGCCACGCTGTACCCCGCCGGCGGCGATGAAGAGATGGCGTCCGGCCGGATGATCCTGCTGTTCGACCCGGACGGCGTCGAAGCCTGGGGCGGTTCGCTGCGGATCGTCGTCTTCGCGACCTGCGAGCTGGATACCGAGATCGCCCAGGATCCGCTGCTGCCCGAGGTCGCCTGGAGCTGGCTCACCGAGTCGCTGGAGGCCAGTGGCGCCGGCTTCAGCGCACTCGGCGGGACGGTGACGGCCACGTCGTCCACCAGGTTCGGCGACATCGCCGGGCCACAGCGCGCCGACGACCTGGAGATGCGCGCTTCCTGGACTGCCGACGAAAAAACAGACCTGCATCTGCAGGCGTTCGCCGGGTTTCTTGCGTCCGCTGCCGGTCTGCCGCCAGAAGGAGTCACGCTGTTGCCGACGACCGATCCGTTGCGAGTCCGATAAGTCCGCTACGGTAATCTCCGCTAGTCGATTCGGGTGCTTGACCACGGACGGCCGAAGGGCAGACACTAGCTGTGACAACGGACCGACTGCTCCGGGGCAAACCGGGCGCAGCAATGAACTCGACGCGCAACCGAAGGATCCGGACAATGGTGACGCCGAGCAGTAGCGCGGCAGGGTGGGAGGACGTCCGGTGAGCAATTCCTTGCCTGGTATCAGCGCAGCTGGTATCGGTTCAGCAGCTTTCGGTGCCGCAGGTGCGGGCTCGGCAGGCATGACTTCAGGGGGCCTTGGCGTGAGCACTGCGCGGCGGACGGATGAGGTACATCCCGGCACGCTGCTGCCGGCCCAGCGTTCACCGTTGCGCGATGCCCCCGCGACGCCCTTGCGGATGGCGACGATTCTGGTGGTCGATCCCGACCGGGCGACCAGGGAACCGCTGCGGACCAGCCTCGCCGACATCGGCGTCGGCCGGATCCTGGAGGCATCGTCGGTCGCCGCGATCGAAGACTTGGTCGCGCGTCAGGTCGGCGGCGATCTGGCACTGGTCAGCCTGCAACTCGGCCCGGAGGCCGGTCGGGTGGTGCATGCCCTGCGGGAAGCGGGGTGGCCGCGGGTGATCGCCTTGGCACCGACCGCCGACATCGGCCCGGTGATCGATGCCGTCGGTGCGGGCGTCAGCGGTGTGCTGATCGGGCGGCGGGCCAACCCCGCAGCGGCCAGCATCCCCAGCACGATCCACGACCTGTCCAGCCGGGAGATCGAGGTCATCCGGCTGGTCGCCGACGGCCGGTCGAACAAGTGGATCGGCGAACAACTCTCGCTCTCGGCGCTGACCGTGAAGAGCCACCTGGCCCGGATCGGCCGCAAGCTCGGCACCGGCGACCGCGCCCACATGGTCGCGCTCGCCATGCGTGCCGGAGTCATTTCCTGACCACCGGCGGGCCGATCGACCCGCCGTGTGTCGTGGTGTTGATCATGTCGGCAGCACGTCGAGACCGCACGAAGCGGTAGGTTCCGAACATGCCCGACGTCCGTGATCTGACCGTCGCCGACGCCGACCCCGGCGACGACGGCGTTGCTGATCGACATCCCTGTGACCGACTGGATCCGATCCCGTCGCCGTGACGATCGATGACGCGGACGGGTCTGCGCCCGAGGACGCCGCGCCGACCGCGATTCCGCTGCTGGCGCCGAGCGGGCCGGTCCTCGGGCCGATCACCGAGCGGGACGAGCTGCAGGACTGGGCCGACCGGCTGGCGGCTCAGCCCGGTGAACCGGTTGCCATCGACGCCGAGCGAGCATCGGGCTTCCGCTACGGCTCCCGGGCGTACCTGGTGCAGATGCGTCGGCTGGACCTGGGCACCGCGCTGCTGGACCCGATCCCGCTCGGCGATCTGAGCATCCTGGACGGGCCACTGGCCGATTCCGAGTGGGTGCTGCACGCGGCGAATCAGGACCTGCCCTGCCTGGCCGAGGTGGGCATCCGGCCGCGGCGGCTGTTCGACACCGAACTGGCGGGTCGATTGGCCGGCCTGCCGCGGGTCGGGCTCGGACCCCTGGTCGAGCAGATGTTGGGGCTGCACCTCCGCAAGGGACACGGGGCGGCCGACTGGTCCACCCGGCCGTTGCCGCACGACTGGTTGGTCTACGCCGCACTGGATGTCGAGGTGCTGATCGAGCTCCGCGACGTGATGGAGGCCCTGCTGGTCCGGCAGGGAAAGCTGGAGTGGGCACGGCAGGAGTTCGCGGCCATCGTCGCTGCTCCCCCGGCCCCCCAGCGGGTCGACCCCTGGCGCCGGACATCCGGTATGCACCGGATCTCCGACCGGCGCGCTCTCGCCGTCATCCGCGAGCTCTGGCTCAGCCGGGACTCGGTCGCCCGACGCAGAGACGTTGCGCCGCACCGGATTCTCCCGGACACGGCGATCATCGCCGCGGCAACCACCCGTCCATCGTCGATCGGCGCACTGACCGCGCTGCCGGTTTTCTCGGGCCGCATGCAGCGACGCAACGCCGATCTGTGGTTCGCCGCGATCAGCCGGGCCATGTCGATGCCCTCGGACGAGTTGCCGATCGTCCGGCCGCCGGGCGACGGTCCACCCGCACCGGCCAAATGGGCGTCCCGGGACCCGGCCGCCGCCGCCCGGCTACAGGCGGCCAGGGTCGGCCTTGCCGACCTCTCCGAGCGGGTCGGCATGCCGGTGGAGAACCTGCTGTCCCCCGACACCGCACGCCGGGTGCTGTGGAGCCCGCCCGACGGCGAGGCCGACGAATCCATCGCCGCCGCGCTGGCCGACCGTGGGGCCCGTCCCTGGCAGATCGAACTGACCGTCCCGGTGCTGGCCGCGGCCCTGGACGCCCCGGTCGCCAGCCAAGTTACCCGCCAGTAACTTTCGGGGTAGGATGGCGGCGATGGCCTCCCGACCGGCCCACGGTTTCCTGCAGTTCGACGGCGTCGCCACGGCCACGCCGCCCGGGATCCTCCGTTCGCGGTACGTCGAGAGCCATGTGCACGTCCTGCGCATTCACTCGTCCTGACCGGCACACGACAGGGAGCACCTCCGTGGTTTCAGCGGCACCATCAGCGACATCAACGCCCTCCGGCAGCACCGCACCGGCACCCCGCACCCTCCGGGACGTCGTCTTCGTCGAAGGCGTGCGGACCCCGTTCGGTAAGGCCGGCGACAAGGGTCAGTACGCGCAGACCCGCGCTGACGACATGGTCGTCAAGGTGATCAGGGAGCTGCTGCGGCGCCAGCCCGGGTTGCCCCCCGAACGGATCGACGAGGTGGCCATCGCGGCCGCCACGCAGACCGGTGATCAGGGTCTGACCATCGGGCGCAGCGCGGCCATCCTCGCCGGGCTGCCGCGGTCGGTGCCGGGCTTTGCCATCGACCGGATGTGCGCCGGCGCGATGACCGCCGTCACCACGGTGGCCTCCGGCATCGCCGTCGGCGCCTACGACGCCGTCATCGCCGGTGGGGTCGAGCACATGGGCCACCACCCGATGGGCGAAGGTGCCGACCCCAACCCACGTTTCGTCTCCGACCGGCTGGTCGATCCGTCCGCGCTGATGATGGGCTCGACGGCGGAGAACCTGCACGATCGCTACCCTGCAACTGACCAAGGCGCGAGCGGACGCGTACGCGGTGGCCAGTCAGGAGAAGTACGCCAAGGCGTTGGCCAACGGCAAGATCGAACCCGACCTGGTCCCGGTGGCGACCCGCTCGGTCGAGCAGGGTTGGGGACTCGCCGGCGCCGACGAGATGCCCCGTCCTGGAACGACTCTCGAAGGGCTCGAGACCCTCCGCACGCCGTTCCGGCCGCACGGCCGGGTGACCGCCGGGAACGCCTCCGGACTCACCGACGGAGCGACCGGCGCCCTGTTGGTGGCTGCCGAGGTGGCCGACGAGCTGGGGCTCCCGGTGCGGATGCGGATGGTGGCGTTCGCCTTCGCCGGGGTCGACCCGGAGACGATGGGCACCGGGCCGATCCCGGCGACCGAGAAGGCCTTGGCCAAGGCCGGTTTGACGATCGACGACATCGGCCTGATCGAGATCAACGAGGCGTTCGCGGTGCAGGTGTTGGCCTTCACCGACCATTTCGGGTTGGCCGATGACGACGAGCGGGTGAACCAGTACGGCGGGGCGATCGCGATGGGCCACCCGCTGGCCTCGTCCGGGGTCCGGTTGATGACCCAGCTCGCCCGGCAGTTCGCCGAGCGGCCGGACGTCCGCTACGGCCTGACCACCATGTGCGTCGGACTGGGCATGGGCGGCACGGTGATCTGGGAGAACCCGCAGTACGCCGAAGGGGCAGCCGATTCGGCCAGTTCCGACACCGACGAAGCCAGCACCGACACCGCCGGGAGCGCCCTGTGAGCACCACCGAAAAGACCACCACCCAGAAGACAGCCACCGAGAAGACAGCCGACCGAACTGTCGGGGGAAAGACCGATATGCCGACCACGACCGCCCCGGCGGGCGGCGAAACCTCCCGTCCCGCAGGCGGTTCGGGAGGCGCCCGCGGGGAGGTGGTGACGCAGTCGTTCACCCGGCTGATCGAGGTACCCGCACCCGGCAGCGCGGGCGGCTCCGTCCGGGTCGCGCTGATCACCCTGGACAACGGGCGTGACCACACCCGGCCGTCGACCCTCGGACCCCTGGGGTTGGCCAGCCTGGACGCTGCGATCAGCACCGCCATCGAGGCCGCCCCGGACGCCATCGCGGTCACCGGAAAGCCGTTCGTCTTCGCCGTCGGCGCCGATCTCTCCCAGCCCGACATGGCCGCCGACCGCGAGAGTGCCGCCGCCTTCGGCGCTCTCGGTCATCGGGTGTTCCGCAGGCTGGGCACGTCCGGTATCCCGACCTTCGCGTTCGTCAACGGAGCCGCGTTGGGCGGCGGCGTCGAGCTGGCCCTGCACTGCGACTACCGCACGCTGGCCGCCAACGCCGCCATGGTCGCCCTGCCGGAGGTCTTCCTCGGGATCCTCCCCGGCTGGGGCGGCACCCAGTTGCTCCCGCGCATCGCCGGGCCGGAGAACGCCGTCACCGTGATCATCGAGAACGCGCTCAGCCAGAACCGGATGATGAAGCCGAAGGACGCCCTCCGGCTGGGAGTGGTCGACGTCGTGCTGGACGCGGCCGATTACCTCGAACAGTCGTTGGCCTGGCTGGTCGGTGTGCTGGACGGTTCGATCACGGTGTCCCGCACCGCCTTCAGCGGCGCGACGGACGAGGAGTGGGAGCAGGCGCTGGAGCGGGGCAAGATCATCGCGGACATGCGCACGCATGGCGCGGCGCCGGCCCCGTACCGGGCGCTCGAGATGATCGCGTTGTCCCGCACCACCGAGCTGGAAGCCGGGTTCGCCGCCGAGCGGGAAGCTCTGGTCGACCTGATCATGTCGCAGGAGTTCCGGGCCGGGGTCTACTCGTTCAACCTGGTCCAGAAGCGAGCCCGGAAGCCCGTCGGCGCGCCCGATCCGAAGCTGGCCCGCAAGGTCACCAAGGTGGGCGTGATCGGTGCCGGCCTGATGGCCGGCCAACTGGCGTTGCTCTTCGCCCGGCAACTCCACGTGCCGGTGGTGATCACCGATGTCGACCAGGCGCGCCTGGACAAGGGGCTCGGCACGATCCACCGGGAGATCGGTGCCCTGGCCGGCAAGAAGCGGATCACCCAGGACGAAGCGAACCGGCTGACCGCCCTGATCACCGGCTCGCTCGACTACGCCGCCTTCTCCGACGCGGAGTTCGTGGTGGAGGCGGTGTTCGAGGAGATCGCCGTCAAGAAGCAGGTTTTCGCCGAACTGGAGAAGTACGTCGGCCCGGAAACCGTGCTGGCGTCCAACACCTCGTCGCTGTCGGTGTCGCAGATGGCCGCCGATCTGGAACACCCGGAGCGGGTGGTCGGCTTCCACTTCTTCACACCGGTCGCGGTGATGCCGATGCTGGAGATCGTCCGCGCCGAGAAAACCGACGATGCCTCGCTGGCAACGGCTTTCGCGGTGGCCAAGATTCTCCGCAAGGGCGCGGTGCTGGTCGCCGACGCGACCGGGTTCCTGGTCAACCGGCTGTTCCTGCGGTGCATGGGTGAGGTGTTCGCGGCGATCGACGAGGGCACCGACGTCGCCGTCGCGGACGGCGCGCTGGCACCCCTCGGGCTGCCGATGAGCCCGCTCGCCCTGATGCAGCTCTCCGGGCCGGCGATCGGACTGCACGCCCAGGAGACGTTGAACGCCTCGTTCGGTGACCGGTTCCCGGTCTCGGCGAACCTGCGACGGATCGTCGAGGGTGGCTACCGCACCCTGCTGGTCTGGGACGACCAGGGCCGGCAGACCCTCGACCCGGAGATCGTGGCGCTACTGGTGCAGGGCGACAAGCCGTCCACCGCGGAGCAGGTGTTCGACCGGGCCGTGATGGCCGTGGCCGAGGAGGCCCGGTTGATCCTGGACGAGGGCGTCGTCGCCGATGCCGCCGACATCGACCTCGGGATGATCACCGGTGCCGGCTGGCCGTTCTGGCTGGGCGGGATCACCCCGTTCCTGGACCGCACCGGTGTCTCGGAGCGGGCAACCGGCCGCCGCTTCGCGCCGCCGGGAGTGGCCACGCTGCCCGCCTGAGCCACGCCGTCCGCAACACGATGCCGACCGGTTGTCCCGCTGCGGGACAACCGGTCGACTGCGTTGTCCCTCGGGCGGGTGGGCGTGAGACCGGTCACGGCAGCACCCTTTTGCGGTCCTTTGGCGGCCTTTCGGCCCTCCGACGGCGTGAAGCAGCCCACATGTGGCCATCCTGGGCGGAGGCTGTGCGTCATCCTGAAACAAGCGACCACAGACGTTCGCATTGCCCACCACACGAGCAAGCGAAATGAGCCGCCACATGAGCACCACACCCATCACCCAGGACAGCCCCGACAGCACCTTCGATTCGGCGCCGCTGGTCGGCAACCCGCGGCGGGTCCGCGGACTCGACAGCGCGATGCTGGACCGGCCCGCTCCGGTCTCCGAGCTGGTCGGCAATCCCCGTCGGCTGCGCAAGCTGGACCTGGCGGCATTCGCCGCCTGACCCGCCTCGGCCGTCCCTCGATTCCGGCGCTGATCCGTCACGAGGGACGGCCCGGTCAGATCCTCCGATTCGGACAGGCTAGGCTTGCCTAACCTTGTCCGGCGGCCCTCGATCGAGTCCATCGATGCGGCCGCCGGGCCCCCCGCACCCCGGAAGGTCTGGCGTTGACGACCGACGAACAGGTTCACTTTTCCTCCCTGCCGTTGCGACCGCCTCTGCAGCCGCGCCGGCGACACCGGCGCATTGCCGCCGCTGCCGCCGCTCTCGGGCTCGCACTGATGGTCTCCGCGTGCGGTTCGGCCACCGCGAGCGATGCGGGCAGCACCCCGCCCGCCGCCGAACCAGCCGGCTCGGCGTCCTCGAGCCCGGAGAGCGGCTCCGCCGAGGCGACCGGATTCCCGGTGTCGGTCACCCACAAGTTCGGCACCACCGTCATCGAGCAGGAGCCGACCCGGGTCGTCTCCGCGGGGTACACCGAGCATGACACCCTGCTCGCGCTCGGCGTGATCCCGGTGTGGACTCGCTGGTTCCGCAGCTCGCCGCGGTGCTGTGAGCGTGCCCTGACCGGTCGTGGTGTGAAATGGCCGGATGAACACTGCTGAATTGCTCACCGACGGCTTCACCCGGGTGTCCGAGACGGCCCATCAGGCGGTCGAGGGGGTGAGCCCGGAGGTGCTGACGCTCCAGCTGGATCCGGCCGCCAACTCGATCAGCTGGCTGATCTGGCACCTGGCCCGGACCGAGGACGACCACCTGGCCGACGCCTTCGACCGCGAACAGATCTGGACCGCACAGGGTTTCGACAAGAAGTTCGACCTGCCCTTCGACGGGGCGGCCACCGGATACGGACAGCGCCCGGAGGACGTGGCCGCGGTCAAGGCTCCGGCCGAGCTGCTGCTCGAGTACGTGGATGCCGTCCATGCTGCGACGCTGAAGTACCTGACCGGGGTCACCGACGACGACCTCGACCGGGTGGTGGACACCGCCTGGGACCCGCCGGTGACCCTCGGCGTGCGGTTGATCAGCGTGATCTCCGACGGGCTGCAGCACGCCGGTCAGGCGGCCTACATCCGGGGGGTCGCCGAGCGGCAGTGACGTGACCGGCCGACGCCGCCCGATTCCGATGGTCACCCCGGGAGGTGACGATCGGCGTAGAACGCCTCGTCATATCCCCACATCGCGGCCACGTCGGCAGTGATGGCCGCCGGATCGGTGGCGTCCCCGCGCAACTGCACGTCGGACCTCCTGCTCGCGCCTACCCGTCACAGGGTGCTACCGGTATGACGCCCGGGCGCGGCGAGCGGTGACATCCGGTTGTCGATCAACCGGCTCGAGGACCGTCAACCACCCGTCTGCTCCAGGTACGCCCGGCCACGGGCCGAGAGCTCGTAGCCGACCGGCAGGCTGTGGGTCAGACCCAGTTCCTTGAGTCTGCGAACGTCGGTCTTGAACCTGATGGTCTCCCGGCCCAGCGACTCGGCCAGGTCGGGTGCCCGCACCGTCGGCCGGGATGCGATGAGCCGCAGGATCTCCCGGGTCCACGGGCCGGTTCGGCGACCCTTGTCCAGCCGGTCCAACGCGGCGGTGATCTGCTCGACATCCGCGGGAGTCGGCAGGGTGTCCCGCAGGGCGACGCGCTCGTCGGGACGGTCGAAGGAGACCCCGATCCGGTACAACTGCGTCCCACGGCCCCGCTCGTTCGCCTTCAGCAGCTGGGCCAGCGAGGCCATCCCGGCGCCGAGCGCGTCCGCCTCGGTCAACGTCGCCGCGTCCACCGGCTCGACCGAGTCGAACCGCACCACCCCGGCGGCGGTCCGCTGAGTGCCGCCGGGACGGGCCCGGGGCGCGTCCCAGCGCCGGAACACCGCCGTCACCGACCCGTCCCGAATCCCTGCCGCGATCACCGGGCTGAGCAACATCGGGGCTCCTTCCGCCTGTGCCGGGCCGCTGCCCGACTCGTCAACGCTGCCCGACTCGTCAACGCCGGCCGACCGAGGGGCATCCGCCGACCGGCCGGCACGGCCTGGGCAACTCGCCGTCCGGGCCTCATCCAGGCTCTCCCGGCAGTTCGACCAGCACCCGCAGGCCGCCGCCGGACTCCGGGACGGCGCCTACCGTGCCGCCGTGCGCCGCGACGACGGCCCGGACGATGGACAACCCGAGCCCGGTGCCGCGGTGCCCGGTCCTGGCGCGTTGCCCCTGGCGGAACGGCTCGAACAGCTCGGCGACGGCCTGCTGATCGACCACCGGGCCGGACGAGGCAACCTCGAGAACGCCGTCGCCGGCGACCGTCCGGGTGCTGATCCGGATCCAGCCCGCCTGCAGGTTGTGCCGCACGGCGTTCTCCACCAGATTGCCGACCAGGCGTTCCAGCAGCGCCGGATCTCCCCGGACCGGTGCCGGTCGACTGTCGATGCTCACCGTCAGGTCGCGACCCACCCGCTCGGTGTCGACCGCGGCCAGGGCCGGCTCGACCAGATCCGCCAGATCGACCACCTGGTGCACCGACACCCCGCGCGCCTGGGTCCTGGCCAGCAACAGCAACGAGGTCAGCAGGCGATTGGCCCGATCCGTGGCCTCCAGCACGATCTCGCCCATCCGGCGCAAGTCCTCCTGACCGGCGTCCGGATCGGCCATGGTGACCTCGACCTCGGTCCTGATGACCGCCAGCGGGGTGCGCAGCTCGTGCGAAGCGTTCGCCACGAATCGCCGTTCCGCGTCGAACGCGGCCTGCAGCCGGCCGAGCATGTCGTCGAACGTGTCCGCAAGATCGGCCACCTCGTCCCTGGGGCCGGCCAGCCGGATCCGTTGGTCGAGGGACGATTCCGACAGCGCTCTGGCCGTCCTGGTCAGGGTCGACAGCGGACGCAGGGTCCGCCCGATCAGTACCCAGGACAGCAGCGCGCCGGCCAACACCTGCAGCGGAAAGGCGATCAGGCCGACGATCAGCACCGTCTCCCGGCCCTGCGCGGCGATCTCGGCGGTCGCCTGACCCGCGTCCATCACCTGGTCGCCGATCTGCACCTGGGTCCCGGCCGGGAACTGCGGGAGAGCGGCCACCACCCGCCCGACGACCAGGTACGACAACGCCAGCAGCAGGGCGCCGATCAGCGCCAGCAATGCGGTCGACAGCAGGGTGAGCCGCATCCGCAGGCCCTGCCGGACCGGGGTCCGACGAGTGCGGGATCCGTTCGGCCGCAACGGGTTTCCGGCGCTTTCAACGGCCGCGTCCGGATCGACCGGGGTCATGCAGTCGGCACCCGGTAACCGGCCCCGACGACGGTGTCGATCAGGCCCGGCTCGCCGAGTTTGCGGCGCAACGTCATCATCGTCACCCGCACCGTGGTGGTGAACGGATCGGCGTTCTCGTCCCACACCCGCTCGAGCAGATCCTCGCTGGACACCACGGTGCCGCGGGCCGCGAGCAGCACCTCGAGCACGCCGAACTCCTTGCGGGTCAACTCGATCGACGCACCGGCCCGGGTCACGGTGCGCTTGGCCGAGTCGAGCTCCAGGTCACCGGCGCGCAGCACCGGCGGGGCGGCCGGGGTGGCCCGCCGGCCCAATGCCCGCACCCTGGCCACCAGTTCCGGGAACGCGAACGGCTTGGACAGGTAGTCGTCCGCGCCGAGCGAGAGCCCGTCGACCCGGTCGTCGACACCGGCGGACGCGGTCAGCAGCAACACCCTGGTGATGTCGTTGGCGGCCACGATCTCGGCGAGCAGGTCGTCGCCGTGCATCTCCGGGAGATCCCGATCGAGGACGACGACGTCATACCGGGTGAAGGTGGATTTCTGGTGTCCCTCCAGCCCGTCGTAGGCGACGTCCACCGCCATGCCCTCGGCGCGCAGCCCGCGCGCGATGGCGTCGGCCAGTCGCCGGGCGTCCTCCACCACCAACACGCGCATCGTCTCCCCCAACCGCCCGGTCAGCCCGCCGCGCCCGGATCCCGGTCACCGGCCAACCGGCCCGCGCTGGGACCCACCGGATCATGGGTGCTGCGGGCGATCTCCTCGGTGATGCCGCGGGCCACCGCACGCGCCGTGAGCCCGAGGTCGCCGAGCAGTTCGGCCCGCGGCGCGGGCTCCAGGAAACGCTGCGGAAGGGCGAGAACCTGGACCGGCAGTCCACTCCCGGCCAGCACGTCGGTGATCGCCGCGCCGACCCCACCGGACCGGCCGCCGTCCTCGACGGTGACCACGAGCCGGTGGTCCGCCGCCAGTGCGCCGATCTCCGGCGGCACCGGCAACGCCCACCGCGGATCCACAACGGTCACGCCGATGCCTTGTGCGGCAAGCAATCCGGCCGCCTCCACCGCGAGACCGCCGAACGCCCCGACGGCCACCAGCAGCACATCCCGATCCTCACCGGCCGGCGGTTCGGCCAGGATGTCGACCCCGTGCGGGACGCGTCCTGGCGCCCCGTCGCGACCCGAGACTGCCTGCGGGACATCGGTTGTCAGATGGAACCGGCGGATCGCCTGCACCGCCGCCGGCGCCGCGCCCTTCGGGAACCGCAGCACGGTCGGGCCATTGTCGACCTCGAGTGCCTCGGCCAGTTCCTCGGCCAGGGTGACGGCGTCCCGCGGGGCCGCCATCCGCAGACCCGGCACGATCGCCGCGAGCGACATGTCCCACATGCCATGGTGACTCGGTCCGTCCTCACCGGTCACCCCGGCCCGGTCCAGCACCACGGTGACGCCGAGCCGGTGCAGTGCGCAGTCCATCAGCAACTGGTCGAACGCCCGGTTGAGGAAGGTCGCGTACACCGCGACAACCGGATGCATGCCGCCCATCGCCAGCCCGGCCGCGGAGGTCAGCGCATGCTGTTCGGCGATCCCGACGTCGAACACCCGATCCGGGAACGCGGTCGCGAACGGCGTCAGTCCGGTCGGTCCGCACATCGCCGCGGTGATCGCCACCACGTCGGGCCGTTCGGCGCCGGCCACCACCATCTCCCGCCCGAAGGCGTGGGTCCAGGTGTTGCTGGTCGCCGCCTTCGGCTTGCCGGTGATCGGGTCGAAGGCCGGCGGCGAATGCATCTGCTCGGCGTCATCGGATTCGGCGGGCGCGTATCCCTGCCCCTTCTGCGTGACGCAGTGCACCAGCACCGGCCCACGGAAATCCCGGGCGCGCTGCAGCGCCAGTTCGAGGGCCTCGACGTCGTGCCCGTCGATCGGGCCCAGGTATTTCAGGCCGAGGTCGGCGAACATCGTCTGCGGGATCAGCCAGTCCTTCACCGCCGACTTCGCGGCGTGCAGCGCGGTGTACAGCGGGCGGCCGACGACGGGCGCCTTCGGCAGCGTGTGCTTGACCCGGCCGAGCATGCGCTCGTACCCGGGACGCAGCCGCATCGCGGCCATCCGCTGCGCCATCCCGCCGGTGGTCGGCGCGTACGAGCGGCCGTTGTCGTTCAGCACGATCACCAGCGGCCGATTCTTGGCGCCGGCGATGTTGTTGAGCGCTTCCCAGGCCATCCCGCCGGTCAGCGCGCCGTCGCCGATCACCGCGACGACGGTCCGGTCACGTTCCTTGCGCAGGGCGAACGCCTTGGCCATCCCGTCCGCGTAGGACAGCGAGGTGGATGCGTGCGAATTCTCGATCCAGTCGTGTTCGGATTCGGCCCGGCTCGGGTAGCCGGAAAGCCCGTTCCTGGTCCGCAGCTTGTCGAACCGGTCGGCCCGGCCGGTGACGATCTTGTGGACGTAGGCCTGGTGACCGGTGTCGAACAGGATCGGGTCCCGCGGCGAGTCGAAGACCCGGTGCAGGGCGATCGTCAGCTCGACCACGCCCAGGTTGGGGCCCAGATGCCCGCCACGCTTGGACGTCTGCTCGACCAGGAACTCGCGGATCTCGGCGGCCAGTGCCGTCAACTCCGACGATGACATCTGCCGCAGGTCGGTCGGATCGGTGATCCGGCCGAGCGGGGTCGACGGGCCCTGCTGCGTCACAGACGACTCCCCGCTCTCGTGCGCAGCAACCATCCGCGCTTCGCTGCCCGTGTGCCGCTGGTCTGTGGGTCCCAAAGGACCCGGCGATCACCCCGGCGGCACGGCGCGACCACACCGAAACGACGGTACCGCCCCCGCGGGTGACATGGCGTCGCGCCACCGGGAGCGGGTCCGGCATTCGCGGCCCCGCTCGGGCCACTGTGCCCTGCCACTGCTGGGTGACGTCGTCGGCGACGTCAGGACGTCCGAGCTCCTGCGAGGTTGATCGCTGCGTGGGTACCGTCTTTGCCCATGAGCTCAGCGGCAGACGGCCATCCAATGGCTCTGACCCTGCGTCGGCCCGGCCGGCACGCCATCGTCATCGGCCACCGGGGGGCGTCGGCCGACGTGCCGGAGAACACACTGCCGGCCTTCGCGGCGGCCTGGGAATCCGGCGCACCCTGGGTCGAGGCCGACACCCAACCGACCGCCGACGGGGTGCCGGTGATCCTGCACGACGACGACCTGGACCGCACCACCTCGGGCAGCGGTCCGGTGCGAGGGCACACTTTCGCCGAGGTGTCCGGGCTGGACATCATCGGGGGCGTTGGCTCCGGAGTGCCGTCGCTGGCGGCGCTGCTCGCGCTGATGCCGGCCGGGCGCGGGGTGTTGCTGGAGATCAAGGGCGACCACAGCCGCGCTGATGTCGCGGAGATCCTCCGGCAGTGCGAGTCGTCCGGGCACGACGACCGGGTGTTCCTGCAATCGTTCGAGGTCCCGGTGCTCGAACACCTGCAGGCCCTGGCGCCGGACCGTCCGCGGGGGCTGCTGGTCGAGCGCCTCGACGCCGACCCGCTCGCCCGTTGCCGGGAGCTGGGGGTGGCCGCCTACAACCCGCCCTACCGGGACGTGCTCGGGCGCCCGCATGTGGTGGCCGACCTGCGCGCGGCCGGGATCACCGTCGCCGTGTGGACCTGTGACGACCCCGCCGGCTGGGCGACCCTCACCGAGGCCGGAGTGGACGCCATCATCACCAACACCCCCGCCGACCTCCTCGCCTGGCAGGCGTCCTGACACCCCACCCCTGCCCCCGACCCCCTGCCCCACGACCCCTCGCCCCACGCCAGGCCAGCTCCTGCCCCCACGTGAGGCCGGCCCCAGCCCCCGCACACACAGAACCCCGTGTTGATCAACCGGTCCGGCACCCTTGCCGGCAAGGCAATGGTGCCAACGTGGTTGATCAACACGGGTTTGAGAGGCCGGGATGACGCGGCGGCCGGTCGGGGCTGCGGGCCGGTGACGCGGACGGGCTGCAGCTCGGGCGGGCGGGCTCGGCGCGAGGCGGCGCGGTCAGTCGCGGGGGGCGCGGGAGCGGTGCTGTCGGCTGGCGACGGTGTAGGCGCAGGTCATCGACTCCGCCGCGGTGAGCACCGCGAGAACGCTGTCCAGGGAGCAACTCTCGGGGACGTCGACGGTCAGCATCGGCGGGGTCAGGCCGCTGGCGACCCGGGCACCCAGGGCGTCGAGGCTCCTGACGATCGGCGCCAGTTCGGCGTCGGACGTGGCCATCACATGCACCGTGGAGTGCCCGCTGCGGCTGACGATGCCGCCGCCGACGTAACCGATGCCGTCATGGCGCACCTGCACGATGTCGCCGCAGCTGACCTCGGTGACGAACCACGGGATCCCGCGGATCTCGGCCAGGTCGTGGGCGATCAGCACGGCGTCGATCGTCTCGGCCGGGTAGGGCGGCCACTCCTCGTCGTCGACGAGCGGGAACAGCACATCGACCACCGTTTCCGGCGCCACCGGGCACGGCGCGGGTGCGACCGGCCGGGCGGGCGTCCCGGGCGCCCGGTCCGCAGACCGGACATCGATTGACATGGACATACAAAACTCCTCCGCCGGGCGCACCACAAGGTTTGATGACGGATTGAGGAGCAGCACGTCGACAGGCAGATACGTCGACAGGCAGACACGCGACCGGCAGCACGCGGCCGAGCATCGCCTGCCCCGGTCGCGGTCAGGAACGCAGGTACCGGGCGACGCACTCGATGTGATGGGTCTGCGGGAAGGCGTCGAAGGCGCGCAGGGTGTCCAGCCGGTACCCGGCAGCGGCCAACGCGGCCGTGTCCCGGCCGAGCGCGGCGGGGTCGCACGCCACGTAGACGATGACGGTCGGGTTGCGTTCGGCGATCGCGGCGCACAACGCGGGGCCGGCACCAGTGCGCGGCGGATCGAGGACGACCACGTCGACCGGCTCGGTCAGTTGTTCCAGCACGTACTCGACCTTGCCGACCCGGATCTGCGCCTGCGGGTGGGCGGCGAGATTCGTCGCCGCGAGTTCACCGGCCCGTTCGTCGGATTCGACGGACACCACGGCGCCGTCCGGACCCACGATGCGGCACAACACCTCGGCGAACAGCCCGACCCCGCCGTAGAGGTCCCAGCCGGTCCGGCCGACCAGATCGAAACCGTCGAGGGCGTCGGCCACCGCGGATGCCAGCACATCGGCGGCATCGACGTGCGCCTGCCAGAACCCGTCCGCGGCCACGGCGAAGTCCCGGCCGATGGCCCGTTCGGTGATCACCGCGGTCGCCTCGGCGCGCGGCGCCGATGGCAGACCGATCCAGGTGGCGGTCGTCGCCGCCGTCCGCAGCCCTGGTCAGGGCCACCTCCGGTAGCGCCCCCTCCACCCGGTTGGCGCCTCGGCCGCCGGCGGGTCGGTGCCCAGCGCCGCGGGTCCGACGGTGCCGGACCGGACCCCGGATGCCGGTGGGGACGTCGACGGCGCCGGCCAGTGCGGTCAGCTCCGGCACCGCGATCAGGCACGGTTCGGCCTGGTTCACGCCCTCGACCCGATGCGAACGGACACCGCGGGGGCCGATCCGGCCCGCCGGGTCCAGCGCCCACCGCACCCTGGTCCGCCAGCCGAACCCGTTGTCGGGCAACGGCTCCACCGTGACGTCGAGCTCGAGTCCGGCCAGCCGGCTGAGTTGCTCGGCGACGACGGCGGCCTTGAGCTGCCGTTGCAGCGCGGCATCGGCGTGCTGGAAGTCGCAGCCGCCACAGCCGCCGGGGTGGAAGTGCGGGCACGGCGCCTCCACCCGACCGGCATCGGCGCGCAGCACCCGGATCACCTCGCCGCGGCAGAACGAACCGCGCTTCGCCTCGGTGATCCGCACCGTCGCCCGCTCCCCCGGCAATGCGAGCCGGACGAAGATCACCCGGCCGTCATACCTGGCCACGCAGTGTCCGCCGTGGGCGACCGGGCCGATGTCGACCTCGACCTCGACGCCGGGAGCCAGTTCGTCACCGGTCAGCGTGCTGGTCATCGGGTCACCGCCTGGCCGGTCACTCTTCGTCCGGTCGGCCACGGGTCCAGCCGGGATCGGGGACGGCACCCTCGTCGATCATCGTGCCGGGCATCCGGCCGCGGACCGACGGCAACCGGTCCGCGCGTTGCCGGATCCGTTCCTCCAGCGCCTCGGAGGACGACAACTGCCACGGCACCGAGGTCACCATCACCCCGGGGGTGAACAGCAGGCGACCCTTGAGCCGGAGCGCGGACTGGTTGTGCAGCACGTGCTCCCACCAGTGCCCGACCACGTACTCGGGGATGAACACCGTCACGATGTCCCTCGGCGAATCCTTGCGGGTGCGGCGCACGTAGTCGAGTACCGGCTTGGTGATCTCCCGGAACGGCGAGTCGATCACCTTCAGCGCCACCGGGATCTGCCGGTCCTCCCACTCCCTGGCCAGGTCCGCGGTGTCCTCCGGGTCGACGTTGACGGTCACCGCCTCGAGCGAGTCCGGCCGGGTCGCGCGGGCGAACGCGAGCGCCCGCATGGTCGGCAGGTGCAGCTTGGAGACCAGCACGATCGAATGCACCCGGCTGGGCAGCACCAGATCGTCCTCGTCGGCGGCGATCTCCCTGGCGACCCGGTCGTAGTGCTTCTTGATGGCCCGCATCGTGACGAAGATGATCACCATGGCCAGGATGGCGATCCAGGCACCGGCCAGGAATTTGGTGACCAGCACGATCGCCAGCACCACCGCGGTGAACGAGAAGCCGATCGCGTTGATCGTCTGGCTGCGCCGCATCCGGCGCCGCGCCTGCGGGTCGCGCTCGGTGCGCAGCAGCTTGTTCCAGTGCTTGATCATGCCCAGCTGGGAGAACGTGAACGAGACGAACACCCCGACGATGTAGAGCTGGATCAACGCCGTGACGTCGGCCTGGAAGGCGATCACCAGGATCAGCGCGATCCCCGCCAGGAAGACGATGCCGTTGGAGAACGCCAGCCGGTCGCCGCGGGTGTGCAGCTGACGCGGCAGGAACCGGTCCTGCGCCAGGATCGAGCCGAGCACCGGGAAGCCGTTGAACGCGGTGTTGCAGGCCAGCACGAGGATCAGGCCGGTGGTGAAGGACACGACGTAGAAGGCCAGCGGGAAACCGGAGAACACCGTCTCGGCGATCTGCGCGATCAGCGTCTTCTGGTAGTAGCCCTCCGGCGCGCCGATCAGCTGGGTGGCCGGGTCGTCGGCGAACTGCACCCCGGTGTACAGCGTCAACGCGACCAGGCCCAGCATCATCGTCACCGACAGGGCGGCCATCAGGGCCAAGGTGGTGGCTGCGTTCCTCGACTTCGGCTTCTTGAAGGCCGGGACGCCGTTGGAGATGGCCTCCACCCCGGTCAGCGCGGCGGAACCGGAGGAGAAACCCCGCAGCAGCAGGAAGACCAGGGCGAATCCGGTCAGTGCCGACTCGGCCTGCATGTGGTAGTCCGCGCTCTGCGCCTTGACGTCCGCGCCGATGAGGAACTCGACGAAGCCGGTGATGATCATCACGAAGATCGAGATGATGAACGCGTAGACCGGGATCGCGAAGGCGGAACCGGACTCCCGGATGCCGCGCAGATTGAGCGCGCTGACCAGCACGATGATCCCGATGGAGAACCACACCGGATGGTCGCCGACCACCTGGACCGCGGACCCGATGTTCGCCACGCCGGCCGCGGTGGAGACCGCGACGGTGAGGATGTAGTCCACCAGCAGCGCGCTGGCCACCAGCAGTCCGTAGTTGGGTCCCAGGTTCTTGGTGACCACCTCGTAGTCCCCGCCGCCGCTGGGGTAGGCGTGCACGTTCTGCCGGTAGGACAGCACGACCACGACCATCACCAGGCACACCAGGCCGGCGAGCCACGGCGCGTAGGCGTAGGCCGCCAGGCCGGCGACGGAGAGCACCGCGAAGATCTCCTGCGGCGCGTACGCGACGCTGGACAGCGCATCGGAGGCGAACACCGGCAGGGCGATGCGTTTGGGCAGCAGCGTGTGTGCCAGCCGGTCACTGCGGAACGGCCGGCCGACCAACAAACGCTTGGCGGCGGTGGTCAACTTGGACACAGAGCGGGAGCCTACGGTCCGTAGATCACATCAGATACCGTGGCGCACCGTTGGGTGCCCGGCCAGCACCTGTGCGACGGGTGACGGGACCACGTTGTAGGTTGCTATCGCGAGAAGACGCTCGCGCAGCAGCTGCGTCCGACGAAGGTTTCCCGGGGCCGTCAGACCCGCCAGCGAAGGGGCACGTGCGTGCACATCGTGATCATGGGCTGTGGCCGGGTCGGGTCGTCGCTGGCCCGCCAACTCGGCCGGGCCGGTCACTCGGTGGCCGTGATCGATCGCGATCCGGCATCCTTCCGCAGACTCGGCGCGGACTTCCACGGTCAGCAGGTCACCGGGATGGGGTTCGACCGGGACGTGTTGCTGGCGGCCAGGATCACCGAGGCGCATGCGTTCGCCGCGGTGTCCTCCGGCGACAACTCCAACATCATCGCCGCCAGGGTGGCCCGCGAGCAGTTCAACGTGGAGACCGTCGTCGCCCGGATCTATGACGCCAAACGCGCCCAGGTGTACGAGCGACTCGGCATCCCCACCGTCGCCACCGTTCCCTGGACAACGGACCGGCTGCTGCGCGCGATCATCCCCGAGGGGTTGATCAGCGAGTGGCGCGATCCCTCCGGCACGGTGACCATCGTCAATCTGCCGTACCACCGGCACTGGATCGGCCGGCCGCTGCGCGAGCTGGAATCCGGCGTCGGCATCCACACCGCGTTCGTGGTGCGGTTCGGCCGTGGCCTGCTGCCGACCTCGGAAACCGTTGTGCAGGAAGGTGACCTGATCTACGCATCGGTGCTCTCCAAGGACATCCACGACGTCGCCGACAAGGCCTCTGTCTCACCGGTGGAGGGCCTCTGATGCGGATCGCCATTGCGGGAGCCGGGTCGGTCGGAAGGTCGATCGCCGGTGAGCTCGTCGAGAATGGCCACCAGGTGATGCTGATCGACCGGGATCCGGAAGCGATCAAGCCGGGTCGGATCGAGGCGGCGGAATGGGTGCTGGCCGACGCCTGCGAGGTTGCGCTGCTCGAGGACGCCGGCCTGCAGACCTGCGACGTGGTGATCGCCTGCACCGGTGACGACAAGGTCAATCTGGTGGTCTCGCTGCTGGCCAAGACGGAGTTCGCGGTCGGCCGGGTGGTCGGCCGGGTCAACGACCCGCGCAACGAGTGGCTGTTCACCGAGGCGTGGGGCGTCGACGTCGCGGTCTCCACGCCGCGCATCCTGGCCGCCCTGGTCGAGGAGGCGGTGACCGTCGGCGACCTGGTCCGGCTGTTCACCCTGCGCCAGGGTCAGGTGAACCTGGTCGAGGTGACTCTGCCGCCGACCACCAGCATCGCCGGTCGTCCGGTCCGCGATCTGCAGCTACCGCGGGACGCCGCGCTGGTCACCATCCTGCGAGGCGGACGGGTCATCGTGCCGCAGCCCGACGAACCGTTGGAACCGGGCGACGAACTGTTGTTCGTTGCCTCCACCGAGGTCGAGGACGACGTCCGCGACGCCCTGCGCTGACCGCGCCGAGCCGACCCGGATCAGTGGCCGCCCAGACCTACCCGGTCCCGCCATTGCGGCGGCTCGATCCCGATTTCACGCAGCAGATCCTTGGGTCGCGGGTTGGTCCGGACCTCGCCGTTCGGCAGCACCACGGTCGGCACCGTCTCGTCGCCGTTGTTCACCGAACGGACGAAGGCGGCCGCTTGCGGGTCGTCGTAGATGTCCCGCCGGTCGTAGTCGACGCCCGCGCCGTGCAATGCCCGCTCGAGCATCCGGCAGTACCCGCAGTAGTCCCGCCGGTACACGGTCAGTCGGTCCGTCATCGCCGGATCCTCGCACCCGCCGGACCCGACCGGCATTCTCGTCGGGCGGTGGTCGCGGGACGGACGCGAACGGTCAGCGTCCTTCGGATCGGCGATCCCGCCGCCACGATTCGGGCAACTTGACCGCACTGCCGCCGGCGACGATCCAGACCGAGACGGCGATCGCGATGATGAAGACCGGGTAGCCCATCAGCAACCTGACCGCGGCCAGCCAACCGACCTGGTCGGTGTCGTACAGGTAGTTCTGCACCAGGTACCTCGCGGCGAACACGACGACCCAGACGAACGTCGCCCAGTCGTAGCGCCGCACCAGCTTCCGGTCCGAACGCCAGCCAGTGCCCTTGCCGTTGATGCCCTCCCAGATCACCCCGATCAGCGGCCAGCGCACCAGGATGGACAGCAGCAGGGCACCGCCGTAGAGGAGATAGCTCCAGATGCCGAGCAGGAAGTAGCCCTTGGCCGAGTCGGTCTTGTAGGCGATGAAGGCGGCGATCCCGACCCCGAACAACCCCGCAACGGCCTGGGTCACCGGACGCTTTCGGGCGATCCGCATGATCGCGATCACCACCGCCGCGCCGAGCGCGGCCCCGATGCCCCAGCCCAACCCGCCGATCGCGTTCGCGACGATGAACACCACGACGGGCAGGCCGGAATCGACCATTCCCATCGGCCCGCCCATCTGCTGCCAGATGGTCGGCGGTCCGGCTTCGGACTCCTTCCTGCTGCTCCGCGGCGGTGCCGTCTTTGCTCAGTTCGACGGGGGCGGACGGCCCGGCCGTCGGCTCGTTCGACTCGGCGGCCGCCAGGTCGGACAGGTTGTCGGGCAGCAGGGAGGAAAGGTCCAGCCCGTTCTCGGCACGGCCCGTCGGCGGTGCGCTCGCGGAATCGGTGACCGGGGGTACGCCACCCGGAGCGGCCGGGCCGCGAGGTGGATCTGCCGTCACGCGTGCGCCGGCAGCAGGTCGTAGTCCGGGTTGTAGATGACCTTCTGCCCGTCCCGGATCGCCACCCTGCCGCGGACCTTCACGGTGCGGCCGGGCTCGATGCCAGGGATCGAGCGTCGTCCGAGCCAGACCAGCTGGACGCCCTTCGGTGCCGTCGTACAACTCGGCCACCAGCGTCGCCAACGAGTCGGTCGGCCGCAGGTCGACGTACCGCAGCCGGCCCTGGAGCGTCACCCGGTCACCCTGACAACAGATCTGCGCCCGGACCGCGCCCGACGCGTCCACCTCACCGCTGAGCCGAAGAGCGTCGACCTCGTCGTCATCACGGGTCAGGCGCTTGAGCCAGCCGGACACCTTTCCGCCCATCACAGTCCTTCTTCCGGTCCACGCTCGGCACGTGCTGGTCGCCTGCGGCAGGAGAATCGCCGCAGATTCCTGCCACCGAGGGTAGACCTTTACAGGGTCCTCAGAACCGCTGCGATATTCGGCGGCCGATAGCTGGGGCCCTTGAGCACCTTGCCGTCCGCCCGCCTGATCGGGCGACCGTCCGCGCCCAGCTTGGTCATGTTCGAGGAATGAACCTCGTCGAGCACGGCGTCCAGGTCGATTCCGTAGACATGGGCTGTGCCGTATGCCACATAAACAATGTCGGCCAACGCATCCGCGACCCCCACCAGGTCGCCCGCCCTGGCGGCTTCCGCCAGTTCTCCGACCTCCTCCTCGATCAACGCCAACCGGAGCTCGACCTGGTCGGCGCCGACATCGACGGTCGGACTTTCCCGCACCGGCAGCCCGTAGGCCCGGTGGAAATCGCCCACCTGCACGCCGGCCCGACTCGGGCCGGCGACACCGGGGTCGGCCTGCTCAGGCACAGTCCACGCAGACCAGCCGGCCACCGTTGTCGGAGGACAGGCGGCTGCGGTGCTGGACCAGGAAGCAGACGGAACAGGTGAACTCGTCGGCCTGCTTGGGGATCACCTTGACGGTGAGTTCCTCGCCGGACAGGTCAGCGCCGGGGAGCTCGAAACTCTCTGCGGTATCGCCCTCGTCGATGTCGACAACGGCCGACTGGGCCTCGTTGCGACGCGCCTTCAGCTCCTCGAGGGAATCCTCGGACGGTTCGTCGGACTCGTTGCGGCGGGGGGCGTCGTAATCGGTAGCCATGGTTTTTTCCTCACTTCGAGTTCGCACTCGTATTCGACTTCATCATCTGGTTCGTCACCGCTTGTTCGTCACTGCTTGTTCGTCATGCTCGTTCAACACCGCTCGGTGCCTGTCGTACTTCGCTGTGTCGTACTTCTGTCACCACGTTCTTCTGTTTGCTCCGGACGTAACGTCGAAGACCGCCGTTTTGTGCCCGCGACGACCGCGATCACACCGGGTGTCAACTGCCTGGTCCGGCACGCCGCGAACCCAGCTCGATCCGCGATCGGCGGGGCGCCGTCATCAGTTCGGCGCGCGCAGAGTAGCCGACAAGCACTCGATGACGGAACCAGGGTGGCGATACCCGCGCGTCGCGGAGAAATCTCACTCTTCGTCGAGTGAAGATCACAGCGTGTTGTCATTCTGCGAGGGTGGCCCGCCGCCGCTCGCGATTCGGCGGGCGAGCCGACGGCGTGCCTTTACCCTGGTCGAATGTCGCGACAGCCATGATGTCGCGGGTCGGGCGCTGCCCGCGGTGCGCCCCGTACCCAACCGGTCTTCCGTCTCAGTCCCGGAACGGCCATCTTTGAAGGAGGTTGCTCAGCGGTGAGTCCTGACTCCGCTTCGGATCGCTATCGACGGCGTCGGTACTGGCCTGCCCTGACCGTGATCGTGGTGCTGCTCGTCGGTGCCGCGATCGTGTGGTTCCCGAGCCTGCGGCCCAACCCGGAGAACAGCAGCGCCTGCAACGCCCCCGGACCGGCGCCGGTCACCACCGCGCCGACCACCCGCAGCGTGGCGGAGGACGCGTCCGCCGGCGAGAGCGCCGCCGCGTCGTCCGCCCCCGTGTCCGACACCGCCGCCACCACCTCGCAGATCCTGACCACACTCGGCGGGTACACCGATCACGAGAGCCTGGTCGCTGTCCGCCCGGCGAACCCGTCGACCGTCCTGTTGCGGGTCTACAACTCCAGTTCGGTCCGCGGCCAGGCCAAGGCCGTCACCGACGAACTGCGGGCAGCCGGATTCGAGTCGATCCTGGACGGCGCGAACGACCCGCTGTACCCGGCTGCCGATCTGCGCTGCGTCGCCCAGATCCGGTTCGGGCAGGCCGGAGCCGCGGCCGCTCGCACCGTGCTGCTGGTGGCGCCGTGCGCGCAGCTGGTGGTGGACGACCGGGTGGACGATTCGGTGGACCTGGCGCTGGGCGGCCGGTACATCTACGACTCGGTCAGTCAGCAGACCCGGGACGAACTGAAGGCGATCAGTGACGCGGCCACCCCGCCGGCCGTGATCGAGGGGCAGACCGCGGCCGCCAAACCGCTGCCACCGATCCCGCCGCTTCCGCAGGCGGCCTGCGCGACCTGACCTGCGCCGGCCGGGTCGTGGTGCCCGGTCCGCGGCGCCGAAGCGGACACGCCGCGCCGAGCGGGCCGGGTGTCAGTACGATTTCCGCACGACGCCCGCCCAAGATCACCGAGCGGCGGGTTCACCAAACGGCGAGGAGCTCGGCGTGGCAATCGTGCAGCAGCCAGAGACGGCTTTCGGCATCGACATCGGCGGCACCGGGATCAAGGGCGGTGTGGTCGACCTTCGAGGCGGCGTCCTGATCGGTGACCGGTTCCGGTTGGACACCCCGCAGCCCTCGACACCGCAGGCGGTGGCCGAAACGGCCGGCAAGGTCGCCGCGAATTTCGACTATCAGGGCGCGTTCGGCGTCGCCTTTCCCGGCGTCGTTCTGCACGGCGTGGTGAAGACCGCGGCGAACGTGGACAAGGGCTGGATCGACACGTCCCTGCAAAACGCCATGGAACCCGAGCTGCCGGGCCCGGTGACGGTGTTGAACGACGCCGACGCCGCCGGTCTGGCCGAGGCCCGCTACGGCGCGGGGCGCGGCCGGCGCGGCCTGGTCATCGTGGTCACCTTCGGAACCGGCATCGGGATCGCGCTGGTCAATGACGGGAAGCTGGTGCCGAACGCCGAGCTCGGCCACATCGAGCTGGACGGCCACGACGCGGAATCCAGGGCCGCGGCATCGGCCAGGGAACGGGACAGCCTGTCCTGGGAGCAGTGGGCCAAACGGGCGTCGAAGTACCTGCGGACCATCGAGAACCTGCTGTGGCCGGAGCTGTTCATCCTGGGTGGTGGCATCTCCAAGAAGCCGGACAAGTGGGTGCCGATGCTGAAGAACCGGACCCCGCTGGTGGTGGCGCAGCTGATCAACAACGCCGGCATCGTGGGTGCCGCGCTGGCGGCCAGCGAGGCCGGCGAGGACGAGTCGGCCGCCGAGACCACCCAGACGCTCGTCCTGGACTGATACCCGCGAGGGTCCGATTTCGCGCCGGACTCACTCGTTCGGGACCGATTTGACGGTTGTCGTCCGTCATTCGGTCGTGGCCGACGGTGGTCGCCGTTACACTGGAGCAGTCGCTTTCCGGCAGGACCACGGTTCTCGAGGTCGGATCCACCGCGCCAGAACAGCTACGGCTGCCTTGCGGCGCGAAAAGGTACGGACTGCCGGTCCAGGCGGCTCGTTGACGCGAAAGGGCATCAGTGGCAGGCGCAGCACCCTCTCCCAGCTCGACCAAAGCCCGACGGGCGGACCCCGCCGCGGGTCCGGTCGCCGACACCGCCGCAACACCGGGCGATGCGGTCGAAGACCTGGTTGTCCCGGACGAGGAATTCGTCGCGGGTGAAGAAGTAGAACTGATCGATGTCGACCAGGTCGTGGCCGAGGTCGTGGTCGACCCGGCAGCCGAGGTCATCGTGGTCGGCGCGATCGAGGTCGAAGAGGAAGAAGAGGACGAGGAGAACACTCCCGTCACCGCGGCCATCCCCGGCGCCGCCCCGGCCGCGAAGCCGGCGGCGGAGTCCGAGGAATTCACCTGGGACGACGAGGAGGAGTCAGAGGCCCTCAAGCAGGCCCGCAAGGACGCCGAACTCACCGCCTCCGCCGACTCCGTCCGTGCCTATCTGAAGCAGATCGGCAAGGTCGCGCTGCTCAACGCAGAGGAGGAGGTCGATCTCGCCAAGCGGATCGAGGCCGGTCTCTACTCCTCCGAGCGGATGCGGCAGAGCGAGGAAGCCGGCGAGCGGCTGACCAATCAGATGCGCCGTGACCTGCGGTGGATCAAGCGCGACGGCGAGCGGGCGAAGAACCACCTGCTCGAGGCGAACCTGCGGCTGGTGGTCTCGCTGGCCAAGCGGTACACCGGCCGCGGCATGGCGTTCCTGGATCTCATCCAGGAGGGCAACCTGGGCCTGATCCGGGCGGTCGAGAAGTTCGACTACACCAAGGGCTACAAGTTCTCCACCTACGCGACCTGGTGGATCCGGCAGGCGATCACCCGCGCGATGGCCGATCAGGCCCGCACCATCCGCATCCCGGTGCACATGGTCGAGGTGATCAACAAGCTCGGCCGCATCCAGCGTGAGTTGTTGCAGGACCTGGGTCGCGAGCCCACCCCCGAAGAGCTCGCCAAGGAAATGGACATCACCCCGGACAAGGTGCTGGAGATCCAGCAGTACGCCCGGGAACCCATCTCGTTGGACCAGACCATCGGCGACGAGGGCGATTCGCAGCTCGGCGACTTCATCGAGGACAGCGAGGCCGTCGTCGCGGTCGACGCCGTGTCGTTCACCCTGCTGCAGGACCAGTTGCAGGCGGTCCTGCAGACCCTGTCCGAGCGGGAGGCGGGCGTCGTCCGGTTGCGCTTCGGGCTCACCGACGGCCAGCCGCGCACGCTCGACGAGATCGGCCAGGTCTACGGGGTGACCAGGGAACGGATCCGGCAGATCGAGTCGAAGACGATGTCCAAACTGCGTCACCCGTCGCGGTCGCAGGTCCTTCGCGACTACCTGGAGTAGACACCCCGAATTGACACTGCAGCACCACCCGAACATCCTCGAACGCCCGGCCATCGTGCCGGGCGTTCGTCGTGTTCTAGCGGCCTGTCCCGGCCTGTACTCTCTTCGATGTGCCCGCCTCGGGCACACCCCAGGTTCACCACGAGGAAGCCGGTGCGATACCGGCGCTGACCCGCAACCGTGACCGTCGCATCGTCCCCTTCGGGACCGCGGCGTAAGCCGGACACTCGCTGAACGTGGTGTAGCTCCCTCTGTCGAGGAATGCAGGGTGGGGCCCGGAGTGCCGATGGGCGCACCGTGCCGGTCCCTGGTGCTGTGACGGAAACGTCGTGCGTGCCAGGCGATCTCGCCGATTCACCGGAACCTACGGTGAACGGCCCGGTGCCGGAGTCCTGATGGTCGAAGGGCGTCGCGCTCGTTCCCCGGGCGAAAAAGGTGCCTGTGAAGAACCGCCACGTTCCTGACCACCGCCGGATGCTCGCGACGGTGGCGGCCGGCCTGTTGCTCGTTGCGACGACGCTGCTCACCGGGGCGACACCGGCGGCCGCGGCGCCGCCGGCGACGGTCACCGGGCAGGCCTGCGCGCCGGGCACCGGCGTCACGGTGGCGGTGGACTTCGCCCCGGGCACCGACGAGGTCGAGATCGGCTGCGCCATCGGCACTCAGACCACCATGGCCGCCGCCGGAGCCGCCGCCGGCTTCACCTTCGCCCCCACCACCGGGTTCCTGGCCAGCATCAACGGCGTCGCGCCCGCGGATCCCAACATCGGGTTCTGGTCCATCTTCATCAACACCACCGACGGCCAACCCGCCGGTCCGCTCGGCACCGCCTGGTCCTTCGCCCAGACCGGCATCGACGGCGGCCCGCTTGCCGTCGACACGGTGCTGCTGTTCGATCTGGTCGAAGACTTCAACGCACCCACCGAAGACCCACGAATCACCCTGGCCGAGATCGCCGCCACCGCACCCGCCGCGCCCGTGGCGGCGGCCGCGCCGGCGTCCGTCACCGGGCAGGCCTGCCTGCCCGGCCAGGGCGTCACCGTTGCGGTGGACTTCGCCCCGGACGCCGACGAGGTCGTCATCGGCTGCGCCATCGGCACCCAGACCACGATGGCCGCCGCCGGAGCCGCCGCCGGCTTCACCTTCGCCCCCACCACCGGGTTCCTGACCACGATCAACGGCGTCACCGCGCCCGCCATCGGCTTCTGGTCCATCTTCATCAACACCACCGACGGCCAACCCGCCGGACCGCTCGGCACCACCTTGACCTTCGCCCAGACCGGCATCGACGGCGGCCCGCTCGCCGTCGACACCGTGCTGCTCTTCGACCTCGTCCCCGACTTCAACGCACCCCAGGAAGACGCCCGGGTCACCCTGGCAGAACTCGGCGCGACCGCCCCCGACAGCGACGCCGTCGAGCCGCCGTCCTACTCCCCCACCGGTGACGGCGACGCGCTCGCCGCGGCCGGCTGGATCGGCCGGCAGCTGCAGGCATCCGGCGGCGTGCTGCAGCCGGGTGGGACCGCAGACTTCGGCCTGACCATGGACGCGATGTTCGCGCTGGCCGCGGCCGGTGTCGGCGGGAGCGAGATCAAGAACGCTGCGAACGCGCTGTACGACTCCGGCTCCGGTTACCTCGGCGCCGCCTCCGATGCGGCCGCCAACGCCGGCAAGATCGCCAAGACCACCCTGGCCCTGCAGGTCGCCGGGTTCGATCCCACGGTGTTCCCGGACGGCGCGGGCGGCACCCGTAACCTGCCGGCCGAGTTGCGCCTTTCCATGTCGGCGGACGGCCAGTTCGGCCCGAACGACTTCCCGCTGGTGCACGCGCTCGCCGTGCTGGCGCTGGTCCGGACGACCGGCGGCGTGCCGGCCGCTGCCGTGAGCTGGCTGCAGGGCACCCAGTGCACGACGGCGGGTGACTCCTTCGGCGCTTACGGGTACTCCGGGTGCGGCGACGTCGACGTCGACGGCACGTCGCTGGCCACCCAGGCGTTGCTGGCCGCGGGCGTTGATGCCGGCGATCCATCGGTGGCGGATGCGAACGGCTGGCTCACCGGACTGCAACAGCCGGACGGCGGCCTGCCATCGAGCTTCGGCTCGGCCAACACGAACGGCACCGGTCTCGCGGGCCAGACCTTCCTGGCGCTGGGCGAGGACGCCGCGGCCGGCAGTGCGGCCGGGTACGTCGGCGGTCTGCAGGTCTCCTGCGCATCGCTGGTCGACGGCAGCAAGCTGACCGTCGCGGACGTCGGCGCCATCGCCTACGACCCGACCGGATTCCAGGACGGCAACGAGTTCGGGATCGACACGGTCAGTGCGGACCAATGGGTCAGGGCCAGCACCCAGGGCATCCTCGGCCTCGGCCTGCCGGCCTTCGACGCGATCACCGCGGCCGGCGCGGATCCCGATCTTCCGGCCGCCGCCGACTGCGCTCCGGTCACCACGCCGCCGTCGACGCCGCCATCGACGACCGCTGCGGCGGTCGTGGTGACCACCAGCACCGGTCCGCAGCTGTCGGCCACCGGGGTGACCACCGCAACCCTGCCGATGACGATCACCGGGCTGGCGGCGCTGCTGATGGGTGTCGGGTTGGTGTTGCTGGGACGCCGTACCCGCGGTCGGCACGGCAACTGATGCTGCTACGTCTCCTGGACCGGCATGCTCTTGATCGGAGCGGCCCGCGCCGGCGATTCCTGAGCCGCGGCGCGGCCGTTGCGGCGGCCGCGCTGATCCTGATCGGCTTTTCGCCCACCGCGCTGGCCGCCGGGTACGTCGCCGGTCAGCCAATGGCGGCCGCGCGGGATTTCTGCAGCCCTGGAGACCCCAACTCGGTGACGGTCGTCGTCGACTTCTCCGGGGTCGGCGGCGGCGTCGACATCCGCTGCGCCCCGGTGTCGGCCGGTGCGACCGGGGCACAGGCGCTGTCCGCCGCCGGTTTCGGTATCGCCGGCACCGTGCACGATGGACCGGGATTCGTCTGCCGGATCGACGGCGAACCGGCCTCCGATCCGTGCGTCGACACCCCGTCGACCTCGGCCTACTGGTCCTATCACCAGGCCGAGGCCGGAGGCGGGTGGTCGTACTCGTCCCGCGGCTACACCTCGAGCCGGGTCAAGCCGGGCGGATTCGAAGGCTGGTCGTTCGGATCCGGCGGATCCCCCGGAGTGAGTCCGGTGCTGCCCGCCGCCCCGGCGCCGGAACCGGAACCCGCGCCGGAGCCTGCTCCGGAAGCCCAGCAACCCGCCGAACAGCCGGCCGCCGATCCGGCTGCACCGCAGGCCGATGCCGGAGCGGGCACCGGAGACACGGACCAGGACGGCAACCCGGCAGCGGACCAGGAGCCGGCCACCACCGCTGCCGATGCCGATGCTGCTGCAGCGCAGGCCGCCGCCGACGCGCAGGCTGCCGCCGAGGCACAGGCCTCCAGCTGAGGCCCAGGCAGCCGCGGACGCCGCAGCGGCTCAGGCAGCCGCCGAGGCTGCAGCGGCCCAGGCCGCTGCGGAATCGGCCGCGGCCCTGGCCGCCCAGTCGGCCGCCGCCAGCAGTTCAGCCGCCGCTGCCGCTCCGTCGTCCCCCCGCGCGACCGCCGGCGGACCGGTGACGTCGTCGGCCGACTCGAGTGCGCTCAGTGCGAACGAGCCGGCCGGCGGTTCGACGATCTGGTTCTCGGTGATCGCGCTGCTGGCGGTGGCGTCGTTGGGTTCCGCGGCGGTCGTCATGTCGCGTCGCCGCCGGCTCGGGGCGAGCAACGGGGCCGGCGACGAGCCGGGCGGCGGACCGGGAGACCGCGCAGGCGACGGAGCGGGTCCCGACGACCGGACCGGCTGAGCCGGCCCGGCGCGCCTACCCTCGAGTCGTCATGCCCGACCATCGGAATCGGTTCCTCCCGCAAGGGCTTCGTGACCGCCTGGTCGCCGCCTGGCTGCCCCGGTCACTGCACCCGGCTGCCTGGTGGCTGTGGGCGCTGGGGCTGGCGGTGGCGGCGACCCGCACCACGAACCCGCTGTTGCTGCTGCTGATCATCGCGGTGGCCAGCGTGGTGGTGATGGCCCGCCGGCCGGACACGCCCTGGGCTCGGTCGTTCCGGATCTACCTCGTCCTCGGTGCGGTGGTCGTCGCCTTCCGGGTGCTGTTCCGGATCCTGTTCGGTGGCTTCGGCCCGACGGTGCTGTTCACCCTGCCGACGATCGAGTTGCCCGAGGTGATGGCCGGTATCCACCTGTTGGGTGCGGTGTCCGCGGAGGCCCTGCTGGCCGCGTTCTACGACGGACTGCGACTGGCGACCATGATCATCTGCGTGGGCGCCGCGAACTCGCTGGCCAACCCCAAGCGGCTGCTCGCCTCGGTGCCGCCCGCGCTGTACGAGATCGGCACCGTGCTGGTGGTCAGCGTGTCCGTCTTCCCGCAGCTCGCCGAATCCGTCGTTCGGGTGCGCCGCGCCAAGGCCCTCCGCGCCGGCCGGCATCGCGGGCGAAAGGTGCTGCGCGGCATCATCATTCCGGTTCTCGCCGACGCCCTCGATCGGTCCCTGCTGCTGGCCGCCGCGATGGATTCGCGGGGGTACGGCCGGCGGGCGGACGTCCCCGAGCGGCAACGGGTGCTGACCTCGACACTGCTCACCGTGGGCATCCTCGGCCTCTGTGTCGGCATCTACGGCACCCTGGACGGCACCACGCCGCGTTACCTCGGCCTGCCGCTGGTGGCCGGCGGGGTGGTGGTCGGCGCCGCGGGCTTCGCGCTGGCCGGACGACGGGTGCAGCGCACCCGTTATCGGCCGGACCGCTGGCGGGTGCCGGAATTGTTCGTCGCCACCTGCGGCGTGGTCGCCGGGATCGCGGTCTGGGTGACGTCGCGGGTCGAGCCGGGAATCGCCCACCCCTCGCTCTACCCGATCAGCTGGCCGCAGATCACCCTGCTGCCGTTGCTGGGCATCCTGGTCGCGGCGCTGCCCGCCGTGCTGACCCCGCCGCCGCCGGGTGCCGCCGGGACCGGCGGTCCCGACACGGCGGCCGGCTGCGGTTCGCGGCGGGCCGAAAGCCGACGAGCACCGTCCGACGGCGGTGACCACCCGGTGATCCGCTTCGAGAACGTCAGCGTCACCTATCCCGACGACGCCGAACCGACGCTGCGCGATGTCGACCTGACCATCGAGGAGGGCGAACTGGCCCTGGTGGTCGGCCGGACCGGGGTCGGCAAATCGACCCTGCTGGGCGCGGTCAACGGATTGGTACCGCATTTCACCGGCGGCACCCTGGCCGGCCGGGTCAGCGTCGACGGGCTTTCGACCGACCGGCACCCGCCGCGGGAACTCGCCGGAGTGGTGGGGGTGGTCGGCCAGGACCCGCTCGCCGGGTTCGTCACCGACACCGTCGAGGAGGAACTCGCCTACAGCATGGAGCAACTCGGGATCACCCCACAGACCATGCGCAAGCGGGTCGAGGAGACCCTCGACCTGCTCGGCATCGCGGCGTTGCGTGGCCGCACCCTGCGGACCCTGTCCGGCGGCCAGCAGCAACGGGTGGCCATCGGCTCGGTGCTGGCCGCCGGGTCCCGGGTGCTGGTGCTCGACGAACCGACCAGCGCGCTGGACCCGACGAGCGCCGAGGAGGTGCTGTCCACCGTGCTCCGGCTGGTCCATGACCTCGGGGTCACGGCGGTGATCGCCGAGCACCGGATGGAGCGGGTCGTCGAGTACGCCGACCGGGTGGTCCTGCTGACCGGTGACGGGCGGGTCGAGATCGGCGCGCCGGCCGACATGATGGCCAGAACCGTCGTCGCTCCGCCGGTGGTGGGGCTGGCGAAACTGATGGGCTGGCAACCACTTCCACTGTCGGTCCGCAGCGCACGCCGGCTGGCCGGTCCCCTGCGGGAACGGCTGCACGAGGTGGACGCGAGCTCGATCGGCCGAGCTGCGCCATCCGCCGTTGGCGTCGACCCCGCACCGGTGGAGCTCCGCGGCGCGACCGATCGGACGCCTTCGGGATTGCTCGCCACCGGCATCGTGGTCAGCTACGGACGGGTGATCGCGGTCGCCGGGGTCGACCTGCGGGTCGCGCCCGGAGAGGTGGTCGCGCTGATGGGGCGCAACGGTTCCGGAAAGTCCAGCCTGCTCTGGGCACTGACCGGGGTCGGGCCGCGGAACGCGGGCCGGGCGCAGATCGACGGCGTCGACACCGGCGGACTCACCTCGGCGCAGGCCAGGGCATTGGTCGGGCTGGTGCCGCAGACCCCCGGCGATCTGCTGTACCTGGACACCGTTGCCGCGGAATGCGCTGCGGCCGACGAGGAATCCGATCAGCCGCCGGGCAGTTGCGCGGCGCTGCTGGCGCGGCTGGTCCCCGGGATCGATCCGGGTGCACACCCGCGCGACCTCTCCGAGGGGCAGCGGCTGAGCCTGGTGCTGGCCGTGCAGTTGACCGCGCGGCCGCCGGTGCTGTTGCTCGACGAGCCGACCCGCGGTTTGGACTACGGAGCCAAACACGCGCTGGCGCGGATTCTCTCCGAGCTGGCCGCCGCCGGAAGGGCCGTGCTGGTCTCCACCCACGACGTGGAGTTCGTCGCGGGCGTCGCCGGTCGGGTGGTGGTGATGGCCGAGGGTGAGATCGTCGCGGACGGGCCGGCGGAGGACGTCATCGGTTCGTCGCCGATGTTCGCGCCGCAGGTGGCCAAGGTGCTCGCCCCGCAGCGCTGGCTCACCGTCGAGCAGGTGCAGGGCGGCCTGGCCGTTGCCGACCGGAACGCCGAAGCCGCTCGCCCGGTGGACGGGGGCGAAAGGTGACCGCGCCGCTCGGTGGGGATCAGGGTGCCGAGCTTCCTGGCACCCTCGACGCGGACGATCAGGCGCGCCCGGGCGGCGGTCCCGGTGCGCCCGCTCTCCGCCGTCGTCCTGCTGATCGCCTCTGTCGGCGGGCTGATGATGTTCATCTGGCCGCTGCTGATCAGCGCGGAACCCACGCCGACACAACATGTCTCCGATGCGCCGTTCGTCTTCATGGCGATCCTGCCGGTGCTGGTGCTGCTGGTCCTCGCCCAACTGGGCGACGGCGGCATGGACACCAAGGCGCTGGCAATGCTGGGTGTGCTGGCTGCGGTCAACGCGGCGCTCCGGCCGCTCGGGGCCGGGATCAACGGCATCGAGACGGTGTTCTTCCTGCTGATCCTGGCCGGCCGGGTGTTCGGCCCCGGTTTCGGATTCCTGCTGGGCTGCACGTCGCTGTTCGCCTCCGCGCTGCTCACCGCCGGGGTCGGACCGTGGTTGCCGTTCCAGATGCTCTCGGCCGCCTGGATCGGGCTGGGCGCGGGCCTGCTGCCCCACCGGATCTTCGGCCGCACCATCAAGGGCGGGGGCGAGATCGCGCTGCTCGCCGGGTACGGAGTGCTCGCTGCGTACCTCTTCGGCGCCTTGATGAACATGTGGTACTGGCCGTTCGTCACCGGTGCGATGGACGAGAGTCTTGCCGGCCTGGCCTACATCCCCGGTGGTCCGCTCGGCGAGAACCTGCACCATTTCCTGGTCTACACCCTGCTGACCTCGACCCTGGGGTGGGACACCGGGCGGGCGATCACCAACGCCGTGGCCATCGTCATCCTCGGGCCGCCGGTCCTCGCAGTGCTGCGGCGCGCTGCCCGCCGGGCGCGGTTCCGACCGCCGGTCGCGTTCCATCCCGCCACCGGTTCGACGTCGGCAGATTCGCCAGATCCGGCGGGCTGACGCCGATCCGGCCCGGATCAGGTCGGGGCCATCAGGTCCAATGCAGCAGCAGCACGCTGGCCGGGATGGCCAGCAGGGCCGCCGCCGACAGTCCGACCAGCGCCAGCCGGCCGGCGGCCAGCGGGTGCGGCTGCATCAGCCGGCGGACCCGGTCGGCGACCGCGGTGCCGGCGATGGCAGGTGAGTCCGCAAGCCGATGCGGGGCGGTCGGCGTGGCCGGCCCGGACAAGGCCACCTTGGCCAGCGCAGAGGCCAGCACCGAACGGGAGGTGCGGGCGGCAGCCACGTCATCGGCCATCATCTCGGTCAGTTCGGCGACCGAGCCACCGGCGAGGCGCACCCCGGGGATGCGGCCGAGCGCGATCGCCCAGGCCTGGAACGGCAGGACCAGCAGATCGTGCCTGGCCCGCAGGTGCGCCCGTTCGTGCTCGACAACGGCCGACAGCTCCTGGTCGGTGAGCAGATCGACCAGGCCGGCCGAGAGCACGACCCGGGAATGCCAGCCGGGGATCGTGTAGGCGACGGCTGCCGCATGGTCGAGGATCCGCACGTTCCTGGCCGTCGCCAGGCCGTTCCTGGGTCGCTGGCCGGCTCCCGCCACCGCTCGGGGTCCGGTGAGCAGGTCCAGCACCAGCCGGTGCGCGCGTCGACGGCGCACGGTGAGCACCGCGGTCCGGCCCAGCACCACCAACAGCACGACCGCGATCGTTGCCGCCGCGAGCCCGCAGGCCCAGCGCCACAACGGGATGCTCAGGCTGCCGGTCAGCAACGCCCCGAACCAGTTCCACGCCGCGCCGAGGATGGTGTTGCCCAGCGGCTCGACGGCCAGCAGGACAAGGCCCGCGACGACGGAGAAACCGGCCGCGAGGCAGAGCGCCTGCCACAGCACCAGTGCCGTCCGCGGCGCCCGACAGGTCCAACCGGCCTTGGCAAGCCGGTAGCTGACCGGCGCGGTCAGCACCAGACCGACCACGATCAACGTCAGCGAGAAGGACCACAGCGGGAACTCGAGGGAACCGGCGGTGATCACGGCTAGCGGCCGTCCAACGCCCGCCGGAGCGCCTCGGCGTCCGCTGCGGACACCCCGCCGACGAAGCGGGCCAGCGCGGCATCCCGATCCGATGCCGTGTCCAGCAACTGCTGCATCAACGCCGCGGTGTGTTCCTCGCGACTGGCGACGGCCTCGTAGGAATGCGCCCGACCGTCCCGGGTGCGCCGCACCAGCCCCTTTGTCTCCAACCGGGACAGCACGGTCAGCACCGTGGTCACGGCCAGTTCCCGGCCGGGTAGGCCGTCGACGACAGCGCGCGCAGTCAACGGGCGCCCGGCATCCCAGAGCACCTCGACGACGGCACGCTCCAGCTCACCTCGACCGGCCATCCACCACTCCTTAGCGACTGATCACGTCGCGTCAGCAGAATTCTACATCTAGTAGAAGTCCGGCGGCCAGTGGCCTACGGTGAATTCATGGGACTCTCGGCAGCGCGCCCCGCCCCCCGGTCCTCAGTCCCCGCCAGGAACAGATTCTGACCCTGATCGGCGAGGGCATGACGAACCGGGAGATCGGCGAGCGACTCGGCGTCGCGGAGAAGACCATCAAGAACGCGGTCACCGGGCTGATGGCCTGTCTCAACGTCCAGCGCCGCTCGCAGGCCGCGGTGTACGCGGCGGTCCGGCGGATGCGGGCGGAGCAGTAACCGGCCCGGAAACGAAGTTCAGCCGGTCGGCCCGACCAACCGCCCACGATCCAACCGCAGGACGACATCACCCAGCGCGGCATCGGCCGGCCGGTGGGTGACCAGCACGCAGCAGCGATCGGCCCGCGGCGCCAGGATGACGGCCGTCACCGCATCGGCCGTCGCCGGATCCAGGTGGGCTGCCGGTTCGTCGGCGAGCAGCACCGGCCGGTCGGCCAGCAGCGCCCTGGCCAGCGCGATCCGCTGCCGTTCGCCGCCGGAAACGGCCCGGCCGTGCTCGCCGACCCTGGTGTCGAGACCCTCCGGCAGCTGGTCGAGCCAATCACCCGCACCGGCTGCGCGCAGCGCGGCGGCGATCTCGTCCTCGCCGGCGGCGGGCCGGGCGAGCCGGACGTTCTCGGCCAGGCTGGAATCGAACAGGTGCGCCCGTTGGTCGCACCAGCCGAACAGCGTGCGGACCTCGTCCGGATCCATGGAGCGGGTGTCGACCCCGTCGACGGTGATGCTGCCCTGCGGTCGGCGTCAGGAAGCCGAGCAGCACCGCCAGCAGGGTCGACTTCCCTGATCCGGATTCGCCGAGCACGACGATCCTGCTGCCGGGCTCGCAGCTCCAGGTCGATACCGGTCAGCGCATCGCGATCGGCGCCCGGCCAGCGGGCACACACCCCGCGCAGGCTGATCACCGGCCCGCCCGGTTCGGTCGGCAGCGGCACCGGATGCGGCGGGGGCCGGCGCGGTCACCGGCGGGGCGTCCAGCACCTCGAACAGTCGGCGGACGGCAGCGGACGACCGGCGCAGGGTCGACGCGGCGACCCCCACCGCCTGCACCGTGTCGGTCAGCGCCAGCGGGGTCAGCACGATCACCGCCAGCAGCACCGGGGCGAGATCGCCGTCGACCACCGCCGGCACCCCGAACTGCGCCGCCAACCAGACGGCGGCGCCCATCGACGCGACCGCCAGACCGGCGGCGATGCCGGCCGCCCTGGCTGTCCCGGCCGCGACCCTGGTCGACTGCCGCTCTCCAGCGCCGCCAGCTCGGCCAGCCGGGTGTCGACCGCCCCCAGCACGGTCAGCTCGGCCAGGTCGTCGAGCGTCTCGGTGACCAGTTCGGTCCGCCTCGCCCGCAGTCGCACGACCTCCCGCTCGGTCCTGGCGGTCCGTCGTGCGGTGATCAGCGGCGCCAGCACGCAGGCCAGCAGCAAGTGCTGCGGCCAGCGCGATTCCGGCCGCCGGCAGGATCAGGAACGCCAGCACGACGGTGCCGCCGCCGACCAGCACCGCGCCGGCCAGCGGCAGCAGGCCACGCAGGAAGGCGTCACCCGGCGTCGTCGACGTCATCGACGGTGCGGGCGAGCAGATCGCCCTTGCGCCAGAGCGGCAGACCGGCCGGCGCGATCAGCGCGAGGTGCGCGACCAGGTTCTCCCGGATCCGGCCGAGCACCCGGAACGCCGCGTCGTGGGACACCAGCCGTTCGAGGTACCGCAGCACCCCGCGGCCGATCCCGAAGGCGCGGACCGCCACCACGGCGACCATCAGGTACAGCACCGGCGGCTGCTGCGCGGCGCGGGCGATCAACCAGGCCGACGTCGCCATCAGCGCGACGGCGCAGCCCGACGCGAGCGCGCCGAGCGATCGCCGCACCGATCAGCCGCGCGCGGACCCCGCGCGCCTGCTGCCAGAGCCGCAGCAGCGGCGGGCGGCGGTCGGCCGGCCGGCGGCGAGCGGCGGGTCGACGACCCGGCTGACCTGATCGGTGTCGGTCACCATGGGCCCCGCCGAGGTGAGCGACTCGGCGCCGTCCAGCGAACCGGTCGAGACCGCCTGCGGCACAACGCCATCGGCCGTTTCACCGGCGACCGCCGGATCGGTACGGCGGACAGGACAGCGTCAGCTCGACGACGGTGTCGGCGAGCGCGAGCGGCGCCGGGCGGTGGGTGACGAGCACCACCGTGCGGCCGCGGACCGCGGCCGCGATGCCGGCCAGCACCCGCTGCTCGGTCTGCTCGTCCAGCGCCGCGGTCGGCTCGTCGAGCAGCACGAGGCCGGCCGGCCGGGCGATCGCCCTGGCCAGTGCCAGCCGTTGCCGCTGGCCCTGGCTGATTCCGGCGCCGGCCTCACCCAGCACGGTGTGCCAGCCGAGCGGGAGGTCGTCGACAAAGCCGGCGGCGTCGACCGATTCGAGCGCAGCGCGCAGGGTCGCGTCGTCGGCCGCGGGATTGCCGAGGGCGAGGTTGTCCCTGATCGTGCCGGCCTGCATCGCGGCGCCCTGCCCGGCCCAGGCCACCTGCCGACGCCAGACCGCGGGATCGACCAGCGCCAGGTCGACCTCCTCGGCCTCCCCGCCGACGAGCACCCGGCCGCTGTCCGGTCGCTCGACCCCGGCGAGCAACTGCAGCAGCGTGGTCTTCCCGGCGCCGCTGTCCCCGGTGACCACCGTGATCCGGCCGGCGGCGATGTCCAGCGACAGCGGGCCGACCGTGCCCCGCTCACCGGGTCCGCCGACGACCACGTCGGCCAACCGCAACGCGGGGACCGCAGGGACGTCGGTGCGGGTGCCGGGCGCCGGCAGCGGAGTGTCCAGGACGGCCAGCACCTTCGCGGTGGCCGCGACGCCGTCCGCCGCCGCGTGGAACTGGGTGCCGAGCTGCCGCAGCGGCAGATACGCCTCGGGCGCGAGAATCAGCACCGCCAGACCGATCTCGAGCGTCAAGCCGCCGTAGACCAGCCGCAGGCCGATCGCCACCGCCACCAGCGCCACCGACAGCGAGGCGAGCAGCTCCAGCACCATCGACGACAGGAACGCCACCCGCAGGGTCCCCATCGAGGCGCGTCGGTAGTCGTCGGTGACCTTCCGGACCGCCGCCGCCTGCGCCTTGGCCCGGCCGAACACCTTCAGCGTCGGCAGGCCGGCGACCACATCGGTGAAATGGCCGGCCAACCGGGACAGGCTCTCCCACTTCGGCCCGGGTCTCGCGCTGCGGTGTACCAGCCGACCAGCGCCATGAACAGCGGGATCAGCGGCAGGGTGAAGACCACGATGAGCGCGCTGGTCAGGTCGGCGGTGAACAGGTAGACCACCATGATCAGCGGGATCACCACCGACAGCACCAGCTGCGGCAGATACCGGGACACGTAGTCGTTCAGCGACTCCACCCCGGTGGTCGCCAGCACGGACAGCTCGCCGCCGTGCTCGCCCGACCGCCAGCGCGGTCCGAGGCCGGCGGCGTGCCGCAGCAGATCGCGGCGCAGCCCCACCGTCACCGAACTCGCACTGCGTTTGGCCAGCTCCTCGGAGGCCCAGGCCAGGCCGGCCCGCACGGCGATGACGCCGGCCAGCCAGACCAGCCGGGACGCCACCTGCTGCCGGCCCCTGGCCGCCGATGATCACGTCGGCGAGGATCCCGGCGATCAGCACCGCCTGGATCACCACCACGACCGCGGACAGCACGCCGAGCAGCACCGAGACCGCCAGCAGCGTGCGGACACCGGATGCGTACCGCATCAGGCGCGGGTCGAGAGGCCTCACCACCCCAGTGTCACAGACCGGCCGGCCGACAACCCGCGCCGCGCGCCGTCAGGGTGAGCTCGCTCGAATCCGGTTTCAGCAGTCGACCGGGTTCGGGTACCTGCACCCCATGGACCGCAACGGTTCCAACGGGCAGGGGTGGACGCAGATGAATGCGACGGCGGACCGAGCGACCGATCGGCTGATGTCCGACGATTCGGTGACGCTGCCGACCCAGACCGGGCGCAGGACGGGCACGCTTCCCAGTCAACGAACCGGGACCACACCGGATCGGACCTGGGCCGGCAGCGCCGTTCCGGTGCGGACCACTGTCCTGGTCGCCGATCCGCAGCTGTTCACCAGGCAGACGCTGACCGCGCAGCTGTCCAGCGGCGGGGTCGGTCAGGTGATCGAGGCCGACACCGTCGCCGGTGTGCAGGACGTGATCCGGGGTGGGGTCGGCGGTCAGGTCGCCCTGGTCAGCATGGGCTTCGGCGACGGCTCGATCAGGCTGATCCACGATCTGCGGGAGGCCGGTTGGCAGCGGGTGATCGCGCTGGCGCCGACCACCGACGCCGAACCGGTCATCGCCGCCATCCACGCCGGCGCCAGCGGCATCCTGCGTGGCCATCCCACCGCTCCGCCGAGCGAGGCCAACCGGGAGATCAAAGGGCTGTCCGACCGGGAGATCGAGGTCCTGACCCTGGTTGCCGACGGCCGGTCGAACAAGTGGATCGCCGAGCAGCTGACCCTCTCCGCCGCTGACCGTGAAGAGCCACCTGGCCCGGATCAGCCGCAAACTCGGCACCGGGGACCGGTCGCACCTGGTCGCCATCGCGATGCGGGCCGGCCTGATCAGCTGACCTGCTGCTCGGAACCTGCAGCGGCTCGCAACGCGACCGGTGCTCGCGCTCGGCTCAGTGCACCGGCACCGAGGTCGGCGACTCCGGGATGTGCCGGACCGAGATCCGCTTGCGGAACACCCAGTAGCTCCACGCCTGGTAGCCCAGGATCACCGGCGAGAAGACCAGCGCGATCCAGCTCATCAGGGTCAGGGTGTACGGGGTGGAGGCCGCGTTCTCGATGTTCAGCGAGAACGCCGGGTCCAGCGTCGACGGGAGCACGTCCGGGTAGAGCGAGGCGAACCAGCCGAGGGCCAGCAACGCGGTCGACAGCGCGGACGCGACGAACGCCCAGCCGTCCCGCCCCATCCTGGTCAGCAGCACCGCGCCCAGCAGCGAGAGCACCGCCAGCACACCGAGAATCAGCGACAGCGCGGTGCCCCGCAGCGACGTGCTGCCAGACCGACCGACACGCGCCATCAGGATCGCCGCGACGACGCCGACCGACAGCGCCACCGACCTGGCCCGGCCGCGGACCTCCAGGGTGGTCTTCAGCGCCAGGTAGACCGCCGCCGTGGGTGATGAACAGCGCCAGCGTGCACAGCCCGATCAGCAGCGCGAACGGGTTCAGCAGGTCGAGGAAGCTGCCGACGTACTCGTGGTCGGCGTCCAGCGCGACGCCGCGGACGATGTTGCCGAACGCCACCCCCCAGAGCAGCGCCAGCCCCCACGAGGTGATCAGGATCGCCCAGTCCCAGCGGGCCCGCCACTGAGTCGCTGTGCCCCTTGCCGCGGTACTCGAAGGCGACCCCGCGGACGATCAGGCAGACCAGGATCAGCAGCAGCGCCAGGTAGAACGCCGAGAACATCGAGGCGTACCACTCCGGGAACGCGGCGAAGGTGAACGCTCCGGCGGACACCACCCACACCTCGTTGCCGTCCCAGATCGGCCCGATGGTGTTGATCAGGACCCGGCGGCCCTTCTCGTCCTTGCCGACGATGCGCAGCAGCGCCCCGACGCCGAAGTCGAAGCCCTCCAGGATGAAGTAGCCGATCCACAGCACCCCGATGACGAGGAACCAGAAGTTGTTCAGGAACACGGCGGGTTGCTCCTCCGACGGCGCTGGGCTGGTCGATCGATCGACCGTGCGCGGCGTCGACGGATCCGGCGTCAGTAGGCGAACGCCATCGGCTTCTCTTCGTGCTCGTCGGTGCCCTGGACACCCCTGGCCGCCGCCGAGCCGCCGCGTGGGCGGACCACGCCGGATCTGGGCCAGCGCCTCGGCCTCGCTGGGCGCGCCGATCTTGACGTACTTGATCACCAGGCCGACCTCGATGACGGCCAGGATCCCGTACAGCAGCGGTGAAGACGATCAACGACGTCAGCACCGACCCGCCGGACACCGACGGTGAGACCGATTCCTCGGTCTTGTAGAGGCCGACCACCGTCCAGGGCTGGCGGCCCATCTCGGTGAAGATCCAGCCCGCGGAGTGCCCGACGATCGGCCCGGCGATCGAGATCATCGCCAGTTTCCAGACCAGCTTGGACTTCGGTACCCGGCCCTTGCGGGTCAGCCAGAGCCCGACGATCGAGACCAGCAGCATCACCGCCGCCGGCGCCCATCATGATCCGGAACATCCAGTAGGTCACCGGGATGTTCGGCCGGTAGTCGCCCGGCCCGTACTTCTCCTCGAACTGCGGCCTGGACGTCGTTGATGCCCTCGACCGTCGCCGGTGAACGATTCGGTGGCCATGAACGACAGCACGCCCGGCACCCGGATCGACCAGACCTCCTGCGAGCCGTCCAGGGTGCCGATGGTGATCAGATCGAGAACGACGCGCCGGCGCGCTGGTGTCGTACAGCGCCTCGGCGGCGGCCATCTTCATCGGCTGCACCTCGGTCATCACCTTGGCCAGCAGGTCACCGGTGACCAGGGTGGCGACCGCGCCGATCAGCATGCCCGACCAGGCCGAGCCGGACCGACTTGCGGAACAGCGGCACGTCCCGCTGCTTCATCAGGAAGTAGGACGAGATGCCGGCGAACATCGCCGCGCCGCTCAGCATCGCGCCGGCGATGACGTGCGAATAGGCCCACATGTTCAGCGGCTGGGTCAGCACCGCCCAGATGTCGTTCATCTCCGCCCGGTTGCGGTCGGCGTTGACCGTGATGCCGACCGGGTGCTGCATGAACGAGTTGGCCGCCATGATGAAGAACGCCGACATCGTGGTGCCGATGGCGACCAGCCAGATGCAGGCGGCGTGCAGGGCGCGGCGAGAGCTTGTCCCAGCCGAAGATCCAGATGCCGATGAAGGTCGACTCCAGGAAGAACGCCAGCAGCGACTCCATCGCCAGCGGCGCACCGAACACGTCGCCGACGAACCGGGAGTAGCTCGACCAGTTCATCCCGAACTGGAACTCCTGCACCAGGCCGGTGACGACGCCCATGGCGAAGTTGATCAGGAAGATCTTGCCCCAGAACTTCGCCGCCCGAAGGTAGACCGGGTTCCTGGTGCGCACCCAGGCGGTCTCGGTGATCGCGATGAACAAGGCCATGCCGATCGTGATCGGCACGAACAGGAAGTGGTACACGGTGGTGATCCCGAACTGCCAGCGGGCGATCCCCAGCGGGTCCATCGTGGCTCCTTCAAGGCGGTCGGGCGTTGCGACAGATCTAGGCCCAGCGTGACGCCGGGCCACCACGGCGTCCAAGGACCAAGGTCCCAAGATCAGTGTGAGCCCTGTCACCGTATGACGCATGATCACGGCGTGTTCTACGCCACGGGCGAATTCCCACTGTGCGGAGCCGTCGGGATGGCACGATGAAGCAGGTCCCACTCAGCGCGGTCGACGACCGGTCCGAACAACGGGCGGTATCGAACAACCTGTGGGACGGCTCTTTCGTCTAGAGGTTGTCGGGTTCGCCGTAGGCGATGCTCCGTCGGCTCGGTTCGATCGGAAGGACAGTCAGTTAGGCACCACCCGTGAACGGGAACGAAGGACGTGAACGGTGCGTGACGTACCGCCACCGCCTGCGGTGGCCGACGATGGGAGGACGACAATGACCGGAATTCTGGCCAGTCCAGCTGCACTCACCACCGCCGACCGTTGTGACCGCTGCGGAGCCGCAGCCATGGTCCGCGCCGTCCTGCCGACCGGCGGTGAACTGCTGTTCTGCAATCACCACGCGACCGAGCACAGCGCCCGGCTCGAGCAGCTGGCTGCGGTGCTGCACCACTCCCGCGACGCGGGCTGACCGCTCGCCGCTGCTCGACCCTGGTTCGCTCCTGCCCCTGCTCATTCACTGACACCCCACCCGCGATGCGCCATGCTTTGCCCATGGCGGTCGTGGGTTGGGCCGACCCCGGTGAGCACAGGAGAGGGCACGGATGGGACAGCGGGACGGCGCGATGACCTACGCGGGGAACGGTTTTCCGGCCCCGCCGACGCCTCACCGTGCTCCGCGAGCCGATCCCGTTGCGGCCGCCATCCTGCTGATCGCCGGCGCGATCGGCATCTGGCAACTGCTGCTGCCCTGGCGGACCACGTCGCCTGGACGGCGACGGATCCGGCACCGGTGACGTGTCGACCACCGGCTGGCAGGTGTACCGGCTGCTGCGGGCGGTCCCGGACCCGGACGGCGACCTCAGGGCCGCGATGTTCTCGGTGCTCGGCGTGGCGGTCGGCGGCGGGGCGCTGATCGTCCTCGGCCTGACGATGATGCTGCCGCATCAATCACCGCCCGCTCGGCTGCGCCGCGCTGCTGGTCTCGGTGCTGTCGATCATGGGCGCCTGCTGGATGCTGATCCGCGCCAGGGCCATCTTCGACGTCGGGCTGTTCGGCCTGTTCGCCCAGGCCCAGCTCGGCTGGTACCTCTTCCTGGCCGCCGGCATCCTCGGGGTGGTCGGCTCCTGGAAGGCCATCTCCACCGGCTAGCCGATCTCCACCGGCCAGATGTCAGAGCAGGCTGAGCAGGTGATCGCGGCGGGCCTCGAGCACGTCCGGCCCGGCGGCGGCGGACGCCGGTCCCGGCACCTCCCGGCGCAACTGCGAGTGCACCTTGGCGTGGGCTGCACCGGTCCGGGCGGCCACCCGGGCGACGAGCTGATTCACCTCACGACGCAGCGCGGCGGCCGCCCGCCAGGCCGAGACCTCCGGATCCTGATGACCGGGCAGGCCGCCGCCACCGGTGTCGGCCGCGGCCTGCACCCGGCGCCGCAGGTCGGAATCCCTGGTCGCCAGCAGTGCCGCCGTCTGCGCCGGGGTCAGCAGGCCCGGCAGTCCGAGGAAGTCCTGATCCTCCTCCGTCACCGGCTGCTCGGCCGCGACCAGCGGGGCGGTGTGCGCCCGGCCGGAGTGCAGCACGTGGGCGAACTCGGCCTGCGAGTCCAGCACCTCGATGCGCCGTCGACCGTTCGGCTCCGCGGGTTCCAGGGGCAGGTCGAGGGCGTCCGGATCGTCCTCGGCCGGCGGGGGCGGCGCCATCACGTAGTTGCGGTCGTTCTCCAGCTCGGCCGCCAGCGCCAGCAGCGGACGCACCGCGGGCAGGAACACGGTCGCCGACTCCCGCGGCGCCGCGGGAGCGCACCACCCGACCGACGGCCTGGGCGAAGAACAGCGGCGTGCGGTAGGCCGTCATCCAGGCCAGGCAGGCCGCGCGCGGGATGTCCACCCCCTCGGAGATCATCCGCACGCAGACCACGATCCGCTGGTCGGACGTCCGGAACTTCTCGATCCGCTTGGAGGCGGCGGGATCGTCGGACAGGATCAGGACCGGCGCCGTCCCGGTGATCTGCCGGACGATCGCGGCGTAGGCGCGGGCATCGTCCTGGTCGCTGGCCAGCACGATCCCGGCCGCGTCCGGCATCCCCGATTCGCGCAGGTGGGTGATCCGTTCGTCCATGGCGGCGATGACGTGCGGCACCCAGCCGCCCGCCGGATCCAGCGCCGTCTTCCAGGCCGCGGCCTCCACCGACCTGGTGCCGGCGTCGGTCAGCGAGGCGGCGATCACCTCACCCGCGCTGTTCCGCCACCGGGAGACCCCGGTGTAGGCGGCGAAAACCACCGGCCGCACGACGGTGTCGGCCAGCGCCTGCCGGTAGCCGTAGGTGTAATCGGCCACCGACCGCAACAGCTCGCCGTCGACCTCGTACTCGACGAACGGGATCCGCTCCCCCGGCTTGGTCCGGAACGGGGTGCCGGTCAGGCTGAGCCGGCGGTGCACGTCGACGAACGCCTCGGCGGTCGCCTCCCCCCAGGACAGGCCGTCACCGGCGTGATGGATCTCGTCCAGGATGACCAGGGTGCGCTGCCGCTGGCAGCGGGCGGCGTGGATGGCCGGCCGGCCCGCCACCTGCGCGTAGGTGCTCACATAGCCGTGCGCCCCGGCCGGTATCGGGCCCTGCGCGTTGGTCATCTTCGGGTCGAGGACGATCCCGGCCGCACCGGCCGCGTCCGCCCACTGGGTGCGCAGGTGGTCGGTCGGGCAGACGACGACCACCCGGTCGATCACCCGGCGGCGCAACAGCCGGGACGCCACCGCCAGCGCGAAGGTGGTCTTGCCGGCGCCCGGGGTCGCGGTCAGCAGGAAGTCCCGGCGAGGTCCGTCAGTCGTCGTAGGCGTCGAGAGCCTGCCGCTGCCAGGGCCGCAGCCGCGACTCCTCCAGACCGACCGGACGCACTGCCACCTGGCCCCTGACCTCGCACCCCTGACCTCGCACCCTGACCTCGCGGAAAAACCCCCGACGCCCGGTGCACATCGCGCTACCGCGATTGCCTGTCCAGGCGGCTCGAGGGCCGGGATCGACCCTACCTGCGGCCGGCCGCCCGACGTCCAGGACGGGCCGTGACGGGCATCGACCGCGTCGATCGCGTGCCGACCGCGCGACCGCGGGTGTTTCGAATTGGTGTCGCTGGCGCGCACACCGCACTGATCAGGGCATGCTCGTAGGGTGACGAGCGCGCCGCCGCCAACCGGCGACCCCACCGAGCGGCTCCCACCGGCAGTGGTCGGCCGCCAGGCGCCCGCCCCGGCGCCACCGGTCGGCATCCAGGACCCGACGCGACACGCGCGGCACCGCCGCCGGGCCGCCGGCCCACCTGCCGAACCCGAACGGCGCCGCGAACGGGACGGTCAGCGACGGCAGCGCAGAGCAGACGGCGGTGCTGCCGCGGCCGGCGCCGTCACCGGCGGATTCCTACACGGTCCCCTGGTTCCGGCAGGGCACCGGCCCGGTCGCTCTGCCGGCGGCGCCGGTGCGGCAGCGGTGGCGAAAGATCGCCAAGCGGACGCTGTCCAAGGCCTGGGGCGACTCGCTGTTCGGCATGAGCTCGCAGGCGGCCTTCTGGTGCGCGCTGTCCACGGCGCCGCTGCTGCTGGCGCTGCTCGGGCTGATCGGCTACGTCGTCCAGTGGTACTTCCCCACCGGGACCATCGATCAGGTCAGGGAACAGATCCTGCTGTTCCTGAACACCATCTTCGACGAGGAGGTCGCCACCCAACTGGTCGGCAACACGGTGCAGACCATCCTCGGGCAGGGTCAGGCCGATGTCGTCTCCATCGGTCTGGTGATCAGTCTGTGGGCCGGTTCGTCGGCGATGTCGGCGTTCGTCGAGTCGATCACCATCGCCTACAACCAGCACGAGGTCCGGCACCCGGTGGCCGAGCGGTTCTTCGCGCTCGGCCTGTACCTGTTGGCGTTGTTCGCCGGCATCATCATGCTGCCGTTGCTGGCCATCGGACCGGACTACCTGCCCCGGCTGTTCCCCGAGTCCTGGCGCGGCGAGGTGTCCGACATCGTCAACCTCGCCTACTACCCGGTGCTGGCACTCGGGCTGATCTTCATGCTGACCGTGCTCTACAAGGTCGCCCCGAAGCACAAACACCCGTGGTACCGCGGGATCCCCGGGGCGCTGCTGGCCGCCGCCGTCTTCATCGTGACGAGCTTCGGACTGCGGCTCTACCTGTCCTACGCCTACGCGAACGGGCTGACCTACGGGGCGCTGGCCACCCCGATCACGTTCCTGCTCTTCTACTACTTCGTCTCGATGGCGATCATCATCGGCGCCCAGTTCAACAACGCGATGCTCGAGTTCTACCCGCCGAAGGCCTCGAAGCGGGAGCTGCGCAAGTGGCAACGCTACGACCCGGAGCCGGACCAGCCGGCCGTCGGCTGACAGCGAACTCGGTGCCGATGTCGGCCATCTGAGCATCCCGCGGCGCTACTGACCAACCTCCCGGGCGGTCGCTCAGTAGCAGGTGAGGATGCTCAGACCGTCCAGCACCGCACGGGGTGTTGCTCGGACGGCCGGATCGGGCGCTCAGCCCTTCTTCATCGATTCGTAGATCTTCTTGCAGTCCGGGCACACCGGTGAATCCGGCTTGGGCGACTTGGTGACCGGGAAGGTCTCCCCGCACAGGGCCACCACGTAGTTCCCCAGCACGGCCGATTCCGCGATCTTGTTCTTCCGGACGTAGTGGAACATCTTCGGGGTGTCGTCACCCGTGGTGGTGTCTTCGAGCGGCTTGTCGAGGGTCTGGGTGGAAGTCGTCATCGTCAATGCTCTCCTGTTCGTGCCGATCGCGAGTGCGATTCGCGGAGTTCGGTCGTCGCACGCCATCATTCGTCGCACTGCATCATTTCGTCGCACAGCATCATTTGTCACGTTGCACTGTGTTCTCGGGTCATGCTCCGTCGTTCTCGGTCATGATCCGTGCACCGTCATGATGCCACCGCCGGAAGCTCCGCCCGGCGAATCTCGGGTGGCCACCGCCCGACCAACCGGACAGGAGTTCCCACCCCATGTCGTCCCTGCTCTCGATCTCCGCCGAAGTCGCCGAGGCGCTCGATTCCGGCGGCCCGATCGTCGCCCTGGAATCGACGATCCTGGCGCACGGACTTCCCCGCGGTGAGAACCGGGTGATCGCCGATCAGATCGAGGGCCGGGTCCGGGCGACCGGCGCCGTTCCGGCCACCATCGCGGTGCTGGACGGGGTGGTGCGGATCGGGCTCGGACCGACCGAACTGGACCGGCTCTGCACGTCGACCGACATCGCGAAGCTGTCGGTCCGGGACGTCGGTGTCGCGCTCGCGCTGGGGACCAGCGGGGCGACGACGGTGGCGTCGACGTCCGCGTTGGCCCACCGGGCAGGTATCTCGGTCTTCGCCACCGGCGGGCTCGGCGGCGTGCACCGCGGCGCCGCCCACAGCTTCGACGTCTCGGCCGATCTCGGGGTGCTGGCCAGCACCCCGGTACTGGTGGTCTGCGCCGGGGTGAAGTCGATCCTGGACGTGCCCGGGCACCCTGGAGTACCTCGAGACGCTGTCGGTGCCGGTGATCGGCTACCGGACGGACCAGTTCCCGGGCTTCTACCTCTCCTCCTCCGGTGAGCCGGTGACCTGGCGGGTGGAGACCCCGGAACAGGCCGCCGCGATCGTGCTGGCCAGGCGCGAGCTCTCCACCGATCGGGCGGGTGTGGTGCTGGCCAACCCGTTGCCGGTCGATCGGCAACTCGATCCGGAGTTGCACGACGAGACGCTGGCGTCCGGGCTGGCGATGCTGGAGGCGGAGGGGGTCACCGGCAAGGACGTCACCCCGCGACTGCTGGAGTACTTCCACACCGCGACCCACGGGCTGAGCCTGCGGGTGAACGTCGACCTGGTGCTGGCGAACGCCGAACTGGCCGGCGAGGTCGCGGTGCCGCTGGCCGCGCAGACCGTCGGCTCCCGATGACCCGCCCGCACGTCACGGTTGTCGGCGACGTCGGTCTCGACGTCGTCGGCAAACTGGCCGGACCCGTGGTCTTCGGCCACGACACCCGGGCCCGGGTCACCGTCACCCCGGGCGGGGCCGGCGGCAACACCGCGGCCTGGCTGGCCCGGCACGATGTCGACGTGTCGCTGATCGCCCGGATCGGCGCCGACGAGGCCGGCCGGACGGCGAGCAGTGAGCTCACGGCCGCCGGGATCGACTGCCGCTTCGCGGTGGATCCGGGTCTGCCGACCTGCTGCGTCGTGGTGCTGGTCGCGCCGGACGGCGACCGCACCATGCTGGCCGATCGCGGCGCCAACGCGGCGTTCTGCGTGGACGACGTGCAATTGCCCGAGGTCACCGGCCGCGCTCACCTGCACCTGTCGGGATACGTGCTGCTGGACGACGGTTCCCGGCCCGCAGGTCTGGAGGCGCTGCGGCTCGCGCACCGGGCCGGGTGGACGACGTCGGTCGATCCGCAGGCCGCCGTGCACGTCGCGACCGCCGGCGCGGAGCGCTTCCTGTCCTGGGTGTCGGGCGTGGACCTGCTGCTGCCCAACGATGCCGAACTGGCGGCCCTGGGCGGGCTCGACCCGGTGCTGGCCGTCGTCGGGGCGGTCGTGGTCACCCACGGCCGGCACGGCGCGTCCTGGTATTCACCGACCGAGCGGATCAACGTCCCGGCCCCGGAGTCGCACGAGACCGATTCGACGGGTGCGGGCGACGCCTTCAACGCCGGGCTGCTGTCCTCCTGGCTGGCCGGTGACGGCCCGCTGGCGGCGCTCGAGGCCGGCGTCGCCGCCGGGACCGCGGCCACCGCGAGCATCGGCGCCCGACCGCGTCAGTGACGTGCGCGGTCAGACCCCGCGCGCGGACCCGTCCGGTGTCTGCTGGGCGGCGTCATCGGGGGTGCTGTCGACGATCTCCCGACCACCCGGGGTCAGCGCCCGCTCGATAGTTGATCGTGCCGGGGACGAACTTCTTCCGCTTGCGGGCCGGCCGGTCGTTGGCGATCAGCACGGCCATCCACGGCAGCGGGATCGAGATGGCGATCACCAGGATGGCCAGCCACGGGGTCTGGTAGAGCAGGGTGGCCAGGATCAGGCAGGGCACCCGCATGCTCATCATGATCACGTAGCGCTTGCGCCTGGCCTTGAGCTGCTCGTCGTAGGACGGTTCGGCCTCGGTGATCAGCGTGGCCTGCGCCCGGCGCGGGGGTTGCCCGAACTCGGCGGATCCCGGAGTCACCGGGTCCTGCGCTGGAATGGATGTCATTGCCACTACCCCGCTTCGATGTCACCACAGTGGTCGATACCGACAGCGGGCGAAGCCAGCCACCGGACTGCGCCACCACAGTCACGCTACGCCGCAGCGGCCCGGGTCGTGCCGCGACCCGGGCCGACCTTTGTCACACCGCGGAGGTCTGCGCCTTTGCTGCCGCTTTGGCCGCCCGTTTCGTGGCCCTGACCTTGACCAGGGAGTCCGGATCCACCACGTCCGCGACCGATCGGTGACTGCCCGGCTCGCCGTAGGCACCGGCGGCCTCGCGCCAGCCCGGTCGGGGTGACGCCGTACTGCTTGCCGAGCAGGGCGGTGAAGATGGCGGCCTTCTGCGCGCCGAAGCCCGGGCAGCGCAGCGATCCGGTCACGCAGCTCGGCCCCGGTCCGCAACCCCGGCCCAGATGTTGGCGGCGTCGCCGTCGTAGGACTCGGCGAGCACCCGGCAGGTCGCCTGAACCCGTTTGGCCATCGCGCCCGGGAAGCGATGCACCGCCGGCGGCCGGGTGCAGAGGGCGCCGAAGACCTCCGGATCGGCAGCGGCGATGGCCAGCACGTCCAGCCGCCCGCCCATCCGCTCGGCGATGACCGCCGGACCGGCAAAGGCCTTCTCCATCGTCACCTGCTGGTCGAGGACCATGCCGATCAGCAGCGCGTTCGGGTCGCTCGCCAACAGGGTGTCGGCCCGCTCGTCCCCGGTGATGTACAACTCGGTCGCGGTCATGGCGTCAGCGTTCCACATTCCCGCCGATCGATCAGGCCCGGATGACGACCTTTCGGCACCCGAAACGGTGACTGTCATAGGCGAATTCCCCGCCGCGTCCTACTCTCGAACGATGAACTCCACCGCGACGGTCAACCGGGATCAGCGGGTGAATCCGTTGGCGTTCCGCCGGACCAGGTTGAATCCGGTCGGCTGGATCGCCGTGCTGGCCCCGGGCTGGCTGGCCGGCATCGCGACGGCCGCCCTGACCACACAGGGCCGACCCGGCCCCGGCCGGGTCCTGGCATACGCCGCCGGTGGCGCGCTGGCCGGTGCGCTGTTGGCCCGCGGCATGGACGAGCTGCAGTGGCGGCGGTTGCCGGTGTCGCTCGAGGTCGACGAACCCGACGCGGCACTGGATCTGATGCAGGCGGTGCGCGCCGAAGGGGTCCGCGCCGAGATGGTCCGGGCCGATCACGTGATGGCCTCACCGGCCTACGCGGTGCGGTACCGCGCCAAGGACGACCGCCGGGTCCGCGCCGTGCTCGCCGAACAGCAGGGCTGAACCCGCTCGTCCCCGCAAGGCCCGCCCCTGGTCCCGGGCCGGCCCGCACTACCCTTCGCCGGGTGACCCTGAACCCGTCGACCGCCGCCCCACCCCTGTCCGATCACGGTGTGCTGGACCGCCTGGGCGACGACCTGCGGGCCGCCGGATACGACGCCGACGGGGTGCCGGAGCTGCTCGGGCCCAGCGCCCATCGGGCGCTCGGCCGCGGCGAGCCGGCCGCGGCGTTGCGGGCCACCAGGGACGGCTCGCCGTTGGCCACCCTGACCAGGTTGTTCCTGCTCGGCACCACCGAGGGCGAAGGTCGTCGTCCGGGAAGCCCTGCGCGGCACCGGCATTCGGGACGCCGTGACCCAGGGCGTGCTGGAGCACACCGCCGACGGCGTCCGCGCCGCGCTGGACATCCGGCCGTACGCGGCGGATGACGACCAGTTCCTGCTGGTGTCCGACCTGGACTCCGACACCCGACCCGGCCCGGTCCGGCCCGATCACGTCCTCGGCATCGGCGCCGCGTCCATCACGCCTGGCCAGGGCGGTGATCCGGCAGCCGGTGGACCGCGCGCTGGACGTCGGCACCGGCAGCGGCATCCAGGCCCTGCACCTGGCCGCGCACGCCGAGACGGTGGTGGCCACCGACGTCAATCCCAGGGCGCTGGCGCTGGCCGCCGCGACCGCCCGGCTGAACGGCCAGCAGTGGGACCTGCGGGCCGGTCGGACTGTACGAGCCGGTGCGCGACGAGGACTTCGATCTGATCGTGTGCAACCCGCCGTTCGTCATCTCCAGCGGCGAGATGCGGTACTCCTACCGGGATTCGGGGATGGCCGGCGACGGCATCTGCCGATCGCTGGTGACCGGGATCAGCCGGCACCTGCGACCGGGCGGCACCGGGCAACTGCTGGCCAACTGGATCGTCCGCGAGGACACCGACTGGCGCGAACGGGTCGGCGAGTGGGTCACCGAGTCGGGCTGTGACGCCTGGGTGGTGCAACGCGAACTCGCCGACCCGGTGGAATACGTCGGGCTCTGGCTCACCGACGCCGGCGAGGACGGCAAGTCCGGCGGATTCGATCGAGGCGCCGCCGCCGCTGCTCGCCCAGGAGTGGCTGGACTACTTCGCCGCCGAAAAGGTGCAGGGCATCGGGATGGGGCTGATCACCCTGCGCCGCAACGATTCCGACCCGTCCCAGCGTGACGCTGGACGAGATCACCGGGCCAGGGCGAGGAGGTCACCGGCGACGAGGCCGACGGGTTCCTGCGGCGCCGGGCCTGGGCCGAGCGCCGGACCGATGCCGACCTGTTGCGGGCCAGGCTCGCGCTGTCCCCGCAGGTCGTGCTGGAGCAACGGTCGCTGGCCGGGCACGAGGGCTGGACCACCGTGTTGCGGATGCTCCGCCGGCAGGGTGGGCCGGGCGCGATGCTGCAGCTGGACGAGTGGGGTCAGGCGCTGCTCGCCGGCTGCACCGGCGCAGGTCCCGCTGCAGCTGCTGGTCGACCTGCTCGCCGCCGCGCACGGTCTGTCCACCGACGCCCTTGCCGCGGCGATCCTGCCGTCGGTCCGGGTGGCGATCATCCGCGGCCTGCTGGAGCCGGTCGACACCGCTGCGGCCTGACGGTCCCGTCCGCCCGGCATCATGCCGCCGATCGGCGGCAGTCGCGGTCCTGCCCGTGCCGAGCGGCCGCAGTGCTGCGACGATCAGCCGATGCGAGCCGTCACCACCAGGGTCACCAGCGCCAGCGTCAGCGTCGACGGCGAGGTGGTCGGCCGGATCGACGAACCCGGCCTGCTCGTCCTGGTCGGCGTGACCCACACCGACAACGCGGACACCGCGCGGGCGATGGCGGCCAAGCTGCACGAGCTGCGCATCCTGACCGGCGACGAATCCTGCGCCTCCGTCGGGGCACCCCTGCTGGTGGTGAGCCAGTTCACCCTCTACGCCAGGACGGACAAGGGTCGTCGCCCGTCGTGGAACCTGGCCGCTCCGGGTGATCACGCCGAACCGCTGGTCCTCGAGCTGGTGGACGAGCTGCGGCGGCGCGGTGCCACGGTCAGACCGGGGTGTTCGGCGCCATGATGAAGGTCACCAGCGTCAACGACGGGCCGTTCACGGTCATCGTCGAGCTGTAATCACCGCCGGATGCACCCCTTCGGGGTGTCGTTGATCACGCGTCGCCCGGCCCTTTCTCATGCAGTTCCCATCCTGGGCACACCCCGCGTCACAGCGGCGCGGGTTTGGGTAGGCCCATAGCACCGATGTTGTGAGCGAGCGTTCACCCGAGTGGTTGATGATCCCGAGCCGAGGGAACTAAATCAGGGCTGACAGACGTTCGAATAGTTGCCGGACCGCGTACAAACGCCTCCGCTGGAACGTGACGAAGGGAGCTTGACATGGCCGCTTCTTCCCTTGCCCCCACTACCAAGACAACTGCGACCATCAGGACCACGAGCAGGGACGAGGACCTGGACGCCCAGGGCCCATCCGCTGACCTGGTCAGGGTTTATCTGAACGGAATCGGCAAGACCGCACTGCTCACCGCGGAGCAGGAAGTCGATCTCGCCAAGCGGATCGAGGCCGGCGTCTTCGCCGGGCACATGCTGGAGTCGGGCAAGCGACTCTCACCGCAGCGTCGCATCGACCTGAAGATGATCGTCCGGGACGGCGGACGCGCCCGCAGCCACCTGCTGGTGGCCAACCTGCGCCTCGTCGTCTCCCTCGCCAAGCGCTACACCGGGCGCGGCATGCCGCTGCTCGACCTGATCCAGGAGGGCAACCTCGGCTTGATCAGGGCCGTGGAGAAGTTCGACTACACCAAGGGCTTCAAGTTCTCGACGTATGCGACCTGGTGGATCCGGCAGGCCATCTCGCGGGGTATGGCCGATCAGGGTCGGACCATCCGGCTGCCCGTGCACCTGGTCGAACAGGTCAACAAGCTGTCCCGGTTGAAGCGGGAGCTGCACCAGCAGCTCGGCCGCGACGCCACGATGGCCGAGTTGGCCGAGGAATCCGGGATCCCGGAGGAGAAGATCGCCGATCTGCTCGACCACGCCCGTGACCCGGTCAGCCTGGACATGCCGGTCGGCTCGGACGAGGAAGCGCCGCTGGGCGACTTCATCGAGGACAGCGAATCCACCTCCGCCGAGGCCGCTGTCGTCGCCGGTTTCATGCACGACGACATCAACCGGGTGCTGCGGACTCTGGACGATCGCGAGCAGACCGTGGTCCGGCTGCGGTACGGGCTCGACGACGGCCGGCCGCGCACGCTCGACGAGATCGGTCGGGTCTTCGGGATCTCGCGCGAGCGGGTCCGGCAGATCGAGCGGGATTCGATGGCCAAGCTGCGGGTCGGCGATCGGTCCGAGGTGCTCCGGTCGTACGCCAGCTAGCGAAACGTGATCAGCTCATCCGGTCATGACGTGTCAGCACGCTGCCCATCGGGTGAATGCAGGGGGTCGGTGAACTTCTCCACGCGCAGTCGATAGCTGCTGAGGCGATAGCTGTCGGCTGTCAGATCGTTACGGCGAACATCCAGGGTCATCGCGACCCCGGGGATGTGCCGTCGCCAGAGAGACCGGGTCTACCCACGGGTGGACCCGGTCTTTCGCTGTTCGGCGACTGCCCGCGCCGTCGGGCCGCTCGCGACATCACCCCGTCCGGATACCGACGCCCCATGCCCGGTCTGCGAGGATCGGCGGGTGACTTCTCCCGCATCAACGGCCGCGGCGAAATCGGCCGGCGCCGGGCTCGTCCTGGCGGTGCTGGCCAGCAGCCAGTTCCTGATGACGCTCGACAGCTCGGTGATGAACGTGTCGATGCCGACCGTCGCCGCCGACCTGGGGACCACCATCACCGGCATCCAGACCGCGATCACCTTCTACACGCTGGTGATGGCGACCCTGATGATCACCGGCGGCAAGATCGGCACCATCATCGGCCGCCGCCGGGCGATGGGGATCGGGTTGGTGATCTACGCCGCCGGGTCGTTCACCACCGCCATCGCCCCGAACCTGGCCGTCCTGCTGATCGGCTGGTCGGTGCTGGAGGGCATCGGCGCCGCGCTGATCATGCCCGCGATCGTGGCGTTGGTCGCCTCCAACTTCCCGGCCGAGAAACGTGCCGCCGCCTACGGAATGGTCGCCGCCGCCGGTGCGGTCGCGGTGGCCGCCGGGCCGCTGATCGGCGGTGCCGTGACCACCTACGCCTCCTGGCGGTACGTCTTCATCGGCGAGGTGGTGATCGTGGTGGCGATCCTCGCCGTCCTGCGCAAGGTTCGCGACGTCGCTCCGGAGCCCGGCCGCATCGACTACTTCGGCTCGCTGTTGTCGGTGGTCGGTCTCGGCCTGTTCGTCTACGGGGTGCTCCGATCGGGCGAGTGGGGCTGGGTCATCCCCAAGGAGGGCGCCCCCACCTTCCTGAACATCACGCTGACCATCTGGTGCATCGCGATCGGGCTGCTGGTCATCTTCGGGTTCCTGCGCTGGGAGGGCCGGCTCGAGGCAGCCTTGGCGAACAACCCGCAGGCCCTGCAACCGTTGGTCCGGCCCGGCATGCTGCGCAACCGGCAACTCACCGGCGGGCTCGGGATGTTCTTCTCGCAGTTCATGATCCAGGCCGGTGCGTTCTTCGCGGTTCCGCTGTTCCTGTCCGTCGTGCTGGGCCTCAACGCCATGCAGACCGGCGTTCGGCTGGTCCCGTTGTCCATCGCGCTGCTGATCAGTGCGATCGGCATCCCGAAGGTCTGGCCGAGGGCCAATCCCCGGATGGTGGTGCGGATCGGCCTGTTCCTGACCCTGCTCGGCATCGGCTTCCTGGTCGCCGGGATGGATCCGGACGCCGACGCCGCGGTGATCACCATCCCGATGCTGCTGATGGGTCTCGGTCTGGGCGCCCTGGCCTCGCAACTCGGCGCCGTCACCGTCTCCGCGGTGTCCCAGAAGGAGACGGCCGAGGTCGGCGGGCTGCAGAACACCGCGACGAATCTCGGTGCCTCGCTGGGTACCGCGCTGATCGGGTCGGTGCTGATCGCCACGCTGAGCAGCGTGGCGTTGACCGGAGTCGCGGACAGTCCCGGAGGTCAGCGCCGCGGTGAAGGGGCAGATCTCCACCGAGCTGATCGGCGGCGTGCCGTTCATCTCCGACGTTCAGGTCGACGCCGCGCTGACCGCCGCCGGGGTCAGCCAGCCGGAAATCGACGCGATCACCGAGTTGAACGCCACGGCCCGGCTCGAGGCGCTGCAGGTGGCGTTCGCGCTGGTCGGTTTGGTCGCCATCGGGGCGCTGTTCATCACCGGCCGGATCCCGTCGAAACCCCCCGGCGCGAAGGACGCCCCGGAATCCGGCAGTGATCCGCCGAAAGATCCGCCGAAGGACCCCGGCCGAGTCGGACGCCTGAAGTCAGCTCAGCCGGCGACGGGCGTCCAGCAGCAGGGACGGCGGACCGACTCGGCCCGTCGCCGCCGTCACCGCGACCCCGGCGGGGCCGGCCAGTACCGGCAGCAACTGCAGGTCGACGACCTCGGGCAGATCGTCGGCGAGCGCCGACAGCCGCAGTGCCAGGTCGATCAGCGGCTCCGGCGGGACGATCCGCGAGCCCCGGTAGCCACGCAGCAGCGGAGCCGCCCGCGGTGCGGCGATCAGATCGGCGGCGTCGGCGTCGGTCAGCGGCACGGCCCGGTACGCCAGGTCGTCGAGCAACTCGGTGGCGACGCCGCCGATACCGAAGGACACCAGCGCTCCGAACGACGGGTCGGCGCTGATCCGGAACACCGTGGGCACCTCGCGACGCTCACGCTCGACCTCGGCCTGGACGTAGAGCCAGGGTCCGGCGAGCGCGGACAACTCGTCGTAGGCGGCGTGCAGCTGTTCGGAGTTGTGCAGACCCAGCCGGACCCCCGACTGGTCGAGCCGATGCCGCAGCGACTGGTCGAACGATTTGAGGGCAACCGGGTAGCCGATGTCCGTGGCCGCTGTCATCGCCTGCTCGGCGTTGCCGACCACGGTGAAATCCACCACCGCAATGCCGTAGTGCGACAGCAGGTTCACCACCTCGGCGTCGGTCATGGCGCGCTCCGGATCGGTCGGGCCGTGCATGGCGGCCACCGCCGCCCGTGCCGCCGCCCGGTCGATGCCGTCCAGCTCGGGAACCGCACCAGGTGGCCGGGCCAGCCAGGTGCCGTACCGCACCGCATAGGACAACGCCTGCACGGCCCGCTCCAACGTCCGGTAGGAGGGCACCGAACCGCGGCCCGCCCGGCCGTCGGCATCCCGCACCGCCAGCAGGTCCATCAACCCGTCAACGGCCAGGAACGTGGTGACCACCGGAATCGCCGAACCGGCAACCGCTTCCCGCAGGGCGGTGGCGTGCTCGGCGCCGGCGGTGGCCACCGGCGGTACCCAGGCCACCACCAGCGCGTCGATGTCGTTGCGGCTCACCGCCGCTCGCACCTGCTCGGCGAGATCGGCCGCTGTCACGTCCACCCCGAGGTCCACCGGCGCTTCCGGCGCCACCAGCAGACCGGCGTCCAGGCAGAAATCCACCGCCAGCACACCGAGGGCGCTCGAATTGCCGATGATGCCGACCCGATTCCCGGACGGCACCGGTTGCGTCGACAGCAGTTGGGCGACATCGAATGCGGTGGTCAGACCGGGGGTTCTGATCACCCCGGCCTGTTCGAACAGCGTCGCCACCGCCACCTCGGACAGCGGTGAGGAACTGGCGGCCAGCCCGGGAGTGACCCGGGAGTGCCGCCCGGACTTCACCGCGATCACCGGTTTGGTCCTGGCCAGTACCCGGGCCAGCCGGGCGAACTTCCGCGGGTTGCCGAACGACTCCAGGTACAGCAGGACGACTTCCGTCCGATCGTCGCCGTGCCAGTACTGCAGCAGGTCGTTGCCGGAGACGTCGGCCCGGTTCCCTGCCGAGACGAACGTGGACAGCCCCAATCCGCGGCTGGCGGCGTCGGCGAGGATGGCGATGCCCAACGCGCCGGACTGGCAGAAGAAGCCGATCCGGCCGGGTGGTGGCACCACCGGGGCGAGCGTGGCGTTCATCCGGACGGCCTGATCGGTGTTGATCATGCCGAGGCAGTTCGGTCCGAGCACCCGCATCCCGGCGGCCCTTGCCACCTCGACCATGTGCCGTTGCGCGTCGGCCCCGTTCGTTCCGGGTCCATCCGCCGGCCGGTCGGCGAATCCGGCGGTCATCACCACCAGCCCGTGGACGCCCTTCACCCGGCAGGACTCGACCACCTCGGCCACGGTGGCGGCCGGCACCGTGACAACGGCCAGGTCGACCGGGTCCGGAATGTCGGTCACCGACCCGTACGCCCGCACGCCCTGCACCGACACGGTGTCCGGGTTGACCGGGAACACCGGCCCGGAGAAGTTGCTGCGCAACAGGTTCAGCAGCACGGCGTGGCCGAGTTTGGTGGGCTCGGTGGACGCCCCGATCACCGCGATCGATCGCGGCGAGAGCAGTCTGGAGATCGAACGGGCCTCCGCCCGATGCTCGCGGGCCAGCACGACGGCGCGCGACTTGTCCGTCGGACCGATGTCGAACACCAGGTCCACCACACCGGAGTCGTACTCCCGGGACACCGAGTAGCCGGCATCGATGAAAACCCTGACCATCTGGGTGTTCTCGCTCAGCACCTCGGCGGTGAAGCGGCGGATTCCGCGTTCCTGGGCAGCGGCGGCGAGGTGCTCGAGCAGGATCGAGCCGAGGCCGCGTCGTTGCTGGGCGTCCTCGACGACGAACGCCACTTCGGCCGAGTCGGTGTCCCCGCTGGTGTTCCGGTGATAGGTCCCGGCCGCAATGATCTGGCCGCCGAGGACGGCCACCAGGCCGGCCGCGTTGACGTTGTCGAGTTCGGTGAACAGCGCGATCTGCTTGTCCGACACCTGGTTCACGACCGAGAAGTACCGCAGGTACAACGTTCTCGCGCTCATCCTGCCGTGCATCGCGCGGATCTCGTCGGCATCGGCCGGGCCCGACGGGCGCAGATGCACGACCCCGCCGTCGGCCAGCAGAACGTCGGCCTCCCAATGCTGCGGGTAGCCCGCCGCCACCGCGGGTTCAGTCCCGGGGGTCATGAGGATCCAGCCCGTACAGCGGGTAGATCGCGTTCCTGGTGCTCAGGATCGCCTTGTCGACCGACATCTCCACCGATCCGTCCCAGCGCTCGTGGGCCACCGGACCGGTGGTGCCCTCGGTCATGTCGATCGGAATCTCGATGTCCGGCCGGGCCCGCGCGGCCAACGCGATCCAGTCGGACGGCAACGGTGTCGACGGGTCGATGTCGCGTCCGGCGACGATCGCCAGCAGGTTGGTCCACGACCTGGGCACCACCCGGACCGTGGCATAACCACCACCGCCCAACGCCAGCCACCGACCCCCGGTGGTCGATTCGGCCAGCGCGCGCAGCGCCTGGTAGGTGGTGCGCTGCCCGTCGATGGTCAGGACCAGATCGGCGAGCGGATCCTCCCGATGGGTGTCGGCGCCGTGCTGGGTGACCAGCACCTCCGGCCGGAAGGCACCGACCACACCGGGCACCACCGCGTGAAATGCCCTGAGCCACCCCGCATCCGAGGTCCCCGGCGGCAACGCGACGTTCACCGACGTGCCCTGGGCGGCGCCGCGGCCCAGCTCGGCCGGCCAGCCCGTCCCCGGGAAGAGCGACAGCGGGCTCTCGTGTATCGACACGGTGAGCACCCGGGGATCGTCGTAGAACGCGGCCTGGACGCCGTCACCGTGGTGCACATCGACATCGACGTAGGCGACCTTGCGGACGCCGGCGTCGAGCAACGCGCGGATCGCCAGCGCCGCGTCGTTGTAGACGCAGAATCCCGAGGCGTAGTCGGCCATCGCGTGGTGCAGGCCGCCGCAGAAGTTCACCGCCCGGTCGACATCGCCGCGGGCGATGGCCTGCGCCGCCTGCACCGAGCCGCCGGCGATCAGCGCGGAGTTCTGGTGCATCCCCGGAAACATCGGGTTGTCGGGGGTGCCCAAGCCGTGCCCCACCCGGCCGGGAAACTCCTCGGACGCCTCCCGCACCGCGGCGATGTACGCCGGAGTGTGGATGGTGCCGAGGGTCTCGTCGTCGGCGGCGTCCGGGGTGAGCACCTGATAGGAGTCCAGGATCCCGAGATCCCCGGCCAGCGCCCAGGTGAGCTCCCAGCGCAGCGGGTGCAACGGATGGTCCCCACCGAGGTCGTAGCCCAGCATGCGCGGGTCCCAGACCACCAACGGCGCCGTCATGATCCCCAGGCTAGTGCCCTTCCCCGATCACCCGCCGCATGATCAGGCACCACGATCACGCGCCGCCCACCGCCACCGGGCGCCCGGCGGCGCACCACTGGGAGTACGACCCCGGGAACAACGCCAGGTCGATGCCGGCGATCCGGCCGGCCAGGATCAGCTGGCAGGCGGTCACACCGGACCCGCAGGAGGCCGCGGCGGTCCCGGCGGTGTCGGTGCCGAGGGTGTCGGTGCCGAGGGTGGTGTCGCTGCCGAGCCCGACGGTGCCGAACACCGCGCGAATCTCCGCCGGATCGCGGAAGGTGCCGTCGGCAGCCAGCAGCTCGGCGATCGGCAGGTTCACCGATCCGGGGATGTGGCCGGCCACCGGGTCGATGGGTTCGGTCTCGCCGCGGAAGCGGGCGCCGGCCCTGGCGTCCACCAGCAGTCCGGACGCGGAGCCGGCCAGCTCGGCCGCCGCGTCCAGGTCGACGACCGGCATCGAACCCGGCCGCACCGTGACGGTGCCGGTCGACGGCGGCGCCTCGGGGCCGGCCGTGGTGGGCTGCCCGGCGCCGTCGACCCAGGCCGGCAGCCCGCCGTCCAGCACCCGTACTCCGGTGATCCCCGACCAGCGCAGCAACCACCAGGCGCGGGCCGCCGCCATCCCGATGCCGCCGTCGTAGACGATCACGTCCATCCCGTCGTCGATGCCGAGGCGCCGCCACACCGCCTGCAGGTCGTCGGCCTCGGGCAGCGGATGCCGGCCGCCGGCACCGGGAGCGCCGGCCAGTTCGCGATCAAGGTCGACGAACCGGGCGCCCGGGATGTGCCCGGCGAGATAGCCGGCGCGATCGCTGCCGGCGAGCGTCCACCGGACGTCGATCAGCACGGGCGGCGCCGCGGAATCGGAACGGCCGGACAGGACGTCGGTCAACTGGGAGGCCGAGATCAGTGGGTTGTCGGACACCCTGACTATTGTGAGGTACCGACCGAACGGAACACCCTCCGGATGGTCGCGCGGTCCGGCCACGGTTGCCGGGCGCTCCCCATTCGGTTCCGCCGCGACCCCGGCCGGGCCGGGTACCATCACGAGGGCCAAGAAGGGGACCGCCAGCGTGAACGACCTGATCGATACGACCGAGATGTACCTCCGGACCATTTTCGAGCTCGAGGAAGAAGGCATCGTCCCGCTCCGGGCGCGGATTGCGGAGCGGCTGAACCAGAGCGGTCCGACAGTGAGCCAGACCGTCGCCCGGATGCAGCGTGACGGCCTGCTGGTGGTTTCCGACGATCGGCACCTCGAACTGACCGACCTCGGCCGTGAGCGGGCGATCGCGGTGATGCGCAAGCATCGGCTCGCCGAGCGGTTGCTGCTCGACGTCATCGGGCTCGACTGGCAGGACGTGCACGTGGAGGCCTGCCGCTGGGAACACGTGATGAGCGAGCAGGTCGAGCAGCGGCTGATCACCCTGCTCGGGCACCCCCAGACCTCGCCCTACGGCAACCCGATCCCGGGGCTCGACCACCTCGGCGAATCGGCCGGGCCGGTGACCGAGACCCACCTCGACCTGATCGGTGCCGATGTGGCGGCCGGTCGCGGCGGGCGGTACGAGGTCCGCCGGATCATCGAGATCGTGCAGAACCAGCCACGGGTGATGGATCGGCTGCACCGCGGCGGCGTGATCCCGGGCGCCGTCCTCGAGTTCGCCGTCCGCGGCGACTCGCTGGTCGTCGTCGACGGGTCGACCACCACCGAACTCGCGCCGGACATCGCCCACGGAATCCACGTCCGCCCCGCTGCCTGAGCACTGCCGATCGATCCACCTGCGGCGCGGCCGACGCCGATGGGAGATGATCTTGCCGGGTGAGGTTCCGGTCGGTCCGGGGCCGCCGGAGCCCTCGACCTGAACTGCCGAGGTATCGCGATGGACACGGTCAGCCTGGCATCGCTCATCGGCATCCCGGCCGCCGCCGCACTGGCGCCACTGCTGTCCTCGGCGATCGGCCGGTACATCCGGATCCCGCTGGTCGTCTTCGAGATCGTGCTCGGTCTGCTGATCGGCCCGTCGATCCTGGGGTGGGTGCAGCCGACCGAATTCACCGAGAAGCTCTCGGATTTCGGACTGGCGATGCTGTTCTTCCTGGCCGGCAACGAGATCGACTTCGAACGGATTCGCGGCCGGGCGTTGAACAGATCGATCGTCGGTTGGCTCATCTCCCTGGTCGCCGGGGTGGCCGTCGGCCTGCTGATCGCGCCGACCCCCGGCGCCGGGGTGTTCGTCGGGATCGCTTTGACCAGCACCGCTCTCGGCACCCTGATGCCGGTACTGCGGGACGCCGGTGAACTGCGCACCCCGTTCGGGACGTCGATCATCGCGATCGGCGCGGTCGGCGAATTCGGCCCGCTGATCGCGATCTCGCTGTTCCTGTCCGGCACCAGCCCGGGTGTCGCGACAATCGTGCTGGCAGCGTTCGTGCTGATCACCGCCGGGGCCATCTATCTGGCCAGCCGCGGCACCCACCACCGGCTGCATGCATTGATCAACGCGACCCTGCACACCAGCGGGCAGTTCGCGGTGCGGATGGTCGTGCTGCTGCTGACCAGCCTGGTCGCACTGAGCCTCGCGCTCGACCTGGACATGCTGCTGGGCGCGTTCGCCGCCGGGGTGATCGCCAAACTCCTGCTGGCCGACGCCACCCCGCACGACGCGGAGATCATCGAGGGCAAGGTCGAAGCCCTCGGCTTCGGCTTCTTCGTGCCGGTGTTCTTCATCTTCACCGGGGTCACCTTCGACCTGCAGGCGCTGCTGGACAGCACCACCGCGCTGCTGCTGCTTCCCGTGTTCGTGGTGCTGTTGTTGCTGGTCCGCGGGCTGCCGGGGATGCTCAGCGCGCCGGCCGGCTCGGTCGGCGCGGACAAGCGGGCCACCGTGCTGTTCTCGGCCACCGGTCTGCCGATCATCGTCGCCGTCACCGGGATCGGTGTCGAGGCCGGCTATCTGGAGCCAGGCATGGCATCGGCGCTGGTCGGCGCCGGCATGCTGTCCGTGCTGCTGTTCCCGCTGCTCGCCCTCGGCCAGCATCGCCGCGCCGTCGACGGTGCCCCGAAGCCGCCCGACCAGGACCCTGCGATCGTCGAGGAGGGCTGACCCGCGGCCTTCGGTACCGTCGTGATGTGACGAATTCCCTCTCGGTCGCGCCGACCCCGCGGACCGGCAGCGCCTGCGCACCGCTCGCTACGCCGGAGCAGGTGGCCGAAATCCTGCGCGGCAAGCGGATCGTCGCGCTGACCGGCGCCGGGTTGAGCACCGATTCGGGAATCCCCGACTACCGCGGACCGGACAGCCCACCCCGTTCCCCGATGACCTACGACGAGTTCGTCTCCGGCCCGAGCGCGCAGCAGCGGTACTGGGCGCGCAGCCATCTCGGCTGGCAGCGGATGGGCCGGGCGCGGCCGAATGCCGGGCACCTGGCCATGGCGCGACTGGAATCGGCCGGTGTCGTCACCGACCTGATCACCCAGAACGTCGACGGGCTGCACCAGCAGGCGGGCAGCAGAGCGGTGATCGACCTGCACGGCCGGATCGACGAGGTGATCTGCCTGCGCTGCCGGGAGATCACCGGCCGGGTGGCGCTGCACGAGCGACTCACCGCGTTGAATCCTGATTTCGGGCACAGCCTCGACGTCACGACGGCTCCGGACGGTGACGTCGACCTGGAGGACACCGCCGGGTTCCGGCTGGCCGGCTGCCCGCAGTGCGACGGCCCGCTCAAACCGCATGTGGTGTTCTTCGGCGAGAACGTGCCGAGGGTGACCGTCGATCGGGCCTTCCGCACGGTCGACGAGGCGCAGGCGATGCTGGTCGCCGGCTCGTCGTTGACGGTGATGTCGGGCCTGCGGTTCGTCCGGCACGCCGCCCGCAACGGCCTGCCGATCGTGATCGTGAACCGCGGCATCACCAGGGGCGACCCGCTGGCCGGCTGCCGGGTCGACGCCGGCTGCTCCCCCACCCTGCAGGCGCTGGCCGACGCCCTCGCCGACCATTCCTGAAACGAACACCGGCCGACTGCACACCCGAGACCGCGGATTCCGTCGGTTCGACGGAATCCGCGTTCTCGACCCGTTCAGCTGACAGTCGCCCCGACGGCCCGGGCGACCTGCACCGAGGAATCGCCCGCGACCGAGCCTTGCTGCACCTCGAGCGCGAGAGTCTCGGCCTTGACCGTCTCGATCCGGGCCTGCACCGCCGTCCACAGCTCGTCCGGCACGTCCAGGGTGAGGTGGATACGGTCGGAGACCTCCAGCCCGGCGTCCTTGCGGGCCTGCTGGACCAGCCGGAGCAGGTCGCTGACCGCCCCGTCGGCCAGCAGATCGTCGTCCAGCACGGTGTCCAGCGAGACGAAGCCGCCGGACCGCAGCAGCCCGACTGCGTCCGAGGACGACCCGGTCGCCACGAGTTCGAGGGTGTACTCCCCCTCGACCAAAGCGAAACCACCGCAGACCACGGCGCCGTCGTCGCCGACGGTCCAGTCGCCGGCCTTCGACGCCTTGATCACCTTCTGCACGTCCCGGCCCAGACGCGGCCCGGCGGCACGGGCATTCACCGACAGCTGGCGGGACACCCGGTCGTCGCCGTCGGCCAACTCGGTGAGCTCGACCTGCCGCACGTTGACCTCGTCGGCCAGCAGAGACACGAAGGGCCGCAACCGTTCCGCATTCCGGGTGGCCACCGTCAGCGCGGCAAGCGGTTGCCGGACCCGCAGCTTGGCGGCCTTGCGGACGGACAGCGAGACCGACGCGATCTCCCTGATCTCGTCCATCGCGGCGACCAGCTCGGCGTCCTCGGTGAGCTCGTCGGACGTCGGCCAATCGGTCAGGTGCACCGACCGTCCGCCCTCCAGGCCGCGCCAGATGACCTCGGTGGTCAACGGCAGCAGCGGAGCGATCACCCGGCAGAGCACCTCCAGCACGGTGTGCAGGGTGTCGATCGCATCCGCGTCGCCGTCCCAGAACCGTTGCCGGGAACGACGGATGTACCAGTTCGTCAGCCCCTCGAGGTACAGCCGCACCGACGCGCAGGCGCCGGCCAGGTCGTAGACGTCCAACTGACCGGTGACGTCGCGCAGCAGTTCCGCCGTCTTGGACAGCGCGTACCGATCCAGTACGTCCGTCGAGTCGGTCCGCCGGACGCCGGTCCGGTCGGACGCCTTCGCGTAGAGCGCGAGGAAGTACCAGGTGTTCCACAACGGCAGCACGGCCTGCCGCACGCTCTCCCTGATCCCGGCCTCGGTGACCACCAGGTCCGCTCCGCGCAGGATCGGCGACGACATCAGGAACCAGCGCATCGCATCCGAACCGTCGCGCTCGAAGACCTGCCCGACGTCCGGATAGTTGCGGCGGGTCTTGGACATCTTCTGCCCGTCGTCGCCGAGCACGATGCCGTGCGCCATGCAGGTCACGAACGACGGCCGGTCGAACAACGCGGTCGCCAGCACGTGCAGCGTGTAGAACCAGCCGCGGGTCTGCCCGTTGTACTCGACGATGAAATCGCCCGGGTAGTGGTCCTCGAACCATTCCCGGTTCTCGAACGGGTAGTGCACCTGGGCGAACGGCATCGAGCCGGATTCGAACCAGCAGTCCAGCACCTCGGGCACCCGGCGCATCGTCGACCGGCCGGTCGGATCGTCCGGGTTGGGCCTGGTCAGCTCGTCGATGTACGGCCGGTGCAGGTCGTCCGGACGAACCCCGAAGTCACGAGCCAGTTCGTCGAGCGAGCCGTAGACGTCGACCCTGGGGTATGACGGGTCGTCCGAGGTCCACACCGGGATCGGCGAACCCCAGAACCGGTTGCGGGAGATCGACCAGTCCCGGGCACCCTCCAGCCACTTGCCGAACTGGCCGTCCTTGATGTGCGCCGGCACCCAGGTGATGTCCTTGTTCAGCTCCACCATCCGGTCCCGGAAGGTGGTGACGGCGACGAACCACGACGACACCGCCCGCTGGATGAGCGGGGTGTCGCACCGCCAGCAGTGCGGGTAAGGGTGCTCGTAGCTGTCCCGGCGCAGCAACAGCCCGGCCTCCTTGAGGTCGGCCATGATCGGGATGTTCGCGTCGAAGACGTGCAGGCCCTCATACGGCGGCACCTGCGAGGTGAACCTGCCCTGCGAGTCGGTCGGGTTGACCACCTCGATGCCGGCGGCGTCGGTGACGACCTTGTCCTCCTCGCCGAAGGCCGGCGCGATGTGCACGACGCCGGTGCCGTCCTCGGTGGTGACGTAGTCGGCGGTCAGGAACTGATGAGCCCGCTCGTTGCCGACGAAGAAGTCGAACGGCGGGGTGTAGCGGGTGCCGGCCAACTGGCTGCCGGTGAACGTGGCCAACACGCGCGGCTCCTCCCCCAGTTCGCGCGCGTACGCGGACACCCGGGCAGCGGCCAGCAGGTAGCGGCCGGCAAAGGGTCCGGCCGATTCGACCACGACGTACTCGACATCCGGGTTCACCGCGGCGGCCAGGTTGGACGGCAGGGTCCACGGGGTGGTGGTCCAGATCAGCGCCTGCACCCCGTCCAGCAGCGGGTCGGCCGACTGCAGCCGGAGCGACACCGTCACGGCCGGGTCCTGCCGCGACCGGTAGGTGTCGTCCATCCTGGTCTCGGTCGCCGACAGCGGGGTCTCGCAGCGCGTGCAGTACCACAGCACCCGGTAGCCCTCGTAGATCAACCCCTTGTCCCACAACGACTTGAAGGCCCACATCACGGACTCCATGTAGTCCAGATCGAGGGTCTTGTAGTCGTTGTCGAAGTCCACCCAGCGCGCCTGCCGGGTGACGTAGTCCTGCCACTCGTGGGTGTACCGGAGCACCGACTCCCGGCAGGCGTCGTTGAACGTCTCGATACCCATCTCGACGATTTCGGACTTGTGCTTGATCCCGAGCTGGCGTTCGGCCTCGAACTCGGCCGGCAGCCCGTGCGTGTCCCACCCGAAGCGGCGCTCCACCCGGCGGCCGCGCATGGTCTGGTAGCGCGGCACCACGTCCTTGACGTATCCGGTGAGCAGGTGCCCGTAGTGCGGCAGACCGTTGGCGAACGGCGGACCGTCGTAGAAGACGTACTCGTTGTCCCCGTTGTCACCCGCCGACCGGTTCTCGACCGATGCCATGAAGGTCTTGTCCTTGGCCCAGTAGGCGAGGACCTCCCGCTCGGAGGCGGGAAAATCAGGGTGCCCGTTGACCTGGGCGGCGCCGGCGCGCGGATACCCGGTGCGCTGCGCGGGATCCTGCTGTGCTGGGTCGGTGGTCGCGTTCATCAGTACTCCTCGTCGCTGCAGTAGCCCTACCTGCAGGGACGAGCCACGACCGTGCCGGTCGCGCCCGCGGTACCACCCCGCTTGCCCGGCCTCCGGGGTCTCCCTCGGTTGATCCGGGCCACTCTGTCCGGCTGTGACGGGCCGGACCCGTTCGGGTCTAGTGAGGATCACCGGCAGTGCCGGTGGTCCCGTTCTTCCGAATGGCTCGCCGGTGATGGCCGGGTCGTCGCCAGATGTTCAGTTGTTCGGTAAGCCTAACGCCGGCGACCACCGATTTCGTCCCGTGGCCGGTGCCGTGGCCGGCAGCCCCTGAGGGTCAGGCGGGATCCGAGACCACGGCGGTGGCCTTCTCGCGATTCGCGTCGCCATCAAGCTGCGCCAGCTGATCGCTGATCCAGCTCTTCAACCGGCCGCGGTACTCCTTCTCGTAGGTCCGCAGATCCTCGATCTTCTTCTCCAGGCCGACCCGCTCGGAGGCCAGGTTGCCCAAGACCTCGTCGTAGCGGGCCTTGGCCTCCGCGTCGAGCGCCTCGGCCTTGATCCGGCTGTCCCGCTCGGCCGCCTCCGCCCGGGTGGTGGCATCGCCGACCAGTGCCTCGGAATGACTCTTGGCGTCGGCGAGCACCTTCTCTGATTCCGTCCTGGCCTCTTCGGTGAGCCGATCCGCCGTCTCCTGGGCCAACAGCAACAGCCGGGCCGCCTGGGAGTGCCCGTTTCCGCTCGGTGCCGGTGCCGGCTCCTGGGCGGCGGCGGCCGGAGTCTCGACCCGCGGCGCCGGGGCCCCACCGGCCTCGTATTCCGACAGCCGTCCGGTCAGCGAGGCGTTCTCCTCGATCAGCCGACTCAGTTCTGCCTCGACCACGTCGAGAAACGCGTCGACCTCATCCTCGTCGTACCCCCGCTTGCCGATGGAGGGCTTCTTGAAGGCGACGTTGTGGACGTCGGCAGGTGTGAGCGGCATGACAACTCCTCGTTCGATCTACTTCTCGGGCGCGCAACTTCGCGAATGCAGTGACTGTAGGTCGCAACAGCATCGTGGCAGCAGCGACCGGCGAAATCCTAGAGGGCGGCCAGGGCGAGCCGGGCGACGATCTCCATCAGGACATACACCAGAATCAGCAGCACCACGATGCTGAGATCGAACCCTACCCCGCCGAGTTTGATCGTCGGAATGATCTTCCGGAACAGCTTCACCGGCGGATCGGTGCTGGCGTAGAGGACCTCCATCGCGACGGCGGGAGGCCCGGCCGGGCGCCAGGAGCGCGCGAACACGCGGACGAACTCGATGACGATCCGACCCAGCAGTGCCAGTCGGAACAGCCAGAGCAGCAGGTAGACAACCTGCCAGAGAATGTTCACATCTCCACTTTTACCCGATAGCCGGACCGGCGGAAACCACTATGCGACGTCCGACGCCGGTTGTTCACCTCAGAAAGGCGCAACAACCGGCGTCGAAAGGGCGATCAGGGTCAGCGGCCACGGGCTCCGGCGTAGGCCTGACGACTGCGGCCGGACGACTCCGGGTCGTAGCCTCCGGAGAAGCCGTGGGTGGCCGGTTCGTAGCTGGGAATGTCGGCAACGTCGGTGTCGGGCGGCAGCAGCATGAAGACCTTCGTGGTGACCTTGTCGATCGACCCGCGCAACGCGAAGGCAAGTCCCGCCGCGAAATCGACCAGCCGACGCGCTCCGGCATCGTCCATCTCGGTCATGTCCAGGATCACCGGCTTGCCCTCGCGGAACTTCTCACCGATCACCCGCGCCTCGCTGAACCCGGTGAGCTTGACGGTGACCGGCCGGATCGCCGCCGCCGACTCCTGTTCGCGCCGCGAGTCGGGTCGGGCAGCAACAGCCAACGCGCCGTGCGTCATCGGCTCCTCGTAGCCGTTGGGCACCGATCGCGGCCCGGCGGCGACGTACGGCGACGAGTGACGGTCGAACTCGTCATCCGGGTAATCGGCGGAACCGTGGTTCGGCGGGTAGTCGCCCGCGTAGCCGTCCGAGTCCTGGTATTCCTCGCCGAACTCGTCACGACGTCCCTCGTCCGGGACGAGTCCGAGGAAGGCCCCCACCTTGCGCCATGATCCCATTTCTTCGTCCCGATCCTTCCGTTGTGCAGCCACCGTCGCCGACCGTCGATCAGCAGCTGCCCTGCTCAAAAACCTGCCGCGCGAACCGATTTCCACGCCTTGCGAGTGAGGCTATCGCCGCGAACAGGAGCGATTGCGCTGCGACACACCCGGTTGAGCAACGGGTCTGGATGATCCGTGCACTCGGCCTGGGTGGCGGCGAGCGTTCAGGGCCGGTTCGACATCCAGATCACGCCGGCCAACCGACCGGTCGGCGCCCCACGACGATGGCTGAACAGCTCGAGATCGCTGTAGGTGCAACGCTCGTCGATCAGCACCGAGTCGACGCCGGCCGCGCGCAGTTGCCGCGCCAGGCCTGCCCGCAGGTCGAGGCCGGGAGTCCCGCGACCGGTCGTGCTCGCCGAGCCCGGGAGCGCGGCCTCGACCTCGTCCCGCATCGCGGCGGGGACCTCGTAGCAATCCCCACAGATCGCCGGACCCAACAGGACCTGCACCTGATCGGCCCGGGATCCGGCCCGCGTCATCGCCTCCAGGGTCCGCAGGGCGATCCCGTCGGCCGCGCCGCGGCGTCCGGCGTGCACCGCCGCGATCACCCCGTCGACCGGGTCCGCCGCGAGCATCGGCACACAGTCGGCCACCAGCACCGCCAGCGCCACCCCGGCCGCCGTCGTGACCTGACCGTCGCACTCCTCGGCGGGCCCGGACGAGGTCGGGCCAGCGAGCGTCACGGTCGTCCCGTGCACCTGATCCATCCAGACGAGCGCGTCAAACGGCAGTTCCATCCGGTCGGCCAGGCGTTGCCGATTGGCCGCGACCGCGGCCGGGTCGTCGCCGACCTTGCCGCCGAGGTTGAGGGTGTCGTAGGGCGGCGTGGAGATTCCGCCGGCCCTGGTGGTGAACAGGAAGTGAATCGGCCCGGCGCCCTGCACCGCACCGCCCGCCGCATCGGGAGTCGACCACGGACCGAAAACGCCTGAACCAGCCGGCCCGAGGGGCGCGGCTGGTTCAGGCGTCATATCCGTCACGCTAGCGAAACGTCGGATCGTGCGATTCCCGCGGTCAGCGCTTCATGAAGGACGGCACGTCGACATCGTCGTCATCCAGGTCGGCCTGCCGGGTGTTGCGACCGGCCGGGACGCCCTGGTGCACCGGCACCGAGCCGGTTCCTCCCTGGTAGTGACCGCCCGGCGCCTGCTGCTGGTAGGCCGGTACCGGCGGGCGAGCGGCGGGCGGCAGGGTGGTCGCGGAGTACTGCGGCTGCACCGGCCGCGAGGCCGCCTGCGAGAAGCCGTTTCCGTTGGGACCGGGCCCGCTTCCGGTGCTGGTCGCCGCCCTGGCCCGCTGATCGATGCTCGGCGGCAGCACCGACGGCGTCGAGTCGAACCCGGCAGCGATCACGGTGACCCGCACCTCGTCACCGAGCGAATCGTCGATCACCGTGCCGAAGATGATGTTCGCGTCCTCGTGTGCGGCCTCCTGAACGAGTGAGGCTGCCTCGTTGATCTCGAACAGCCCGAGGTCGGAGCCACCGGCGATGGAGAGCAGCACGCCGTGCGCGCCGTCCATCGAGGCCTCCAGCAGGGGCGAGTTGATCGCCTTCTGCGCCGCCTGCACCGCGCGGCCTTCCCCGCGTGCGGAGCCGATGCCCATCAACGCCGTCCCGGCGCCGGCCATCACGGACTTGACGTCCGCGAAGTCGACGTTGATCAGGCCGGGCGTGGTGATCAGATCGGTGATCCCCTGGACGCCGTTGAGCAGCACCTCGTCGGCCGACCGGAAGGCGTCCATCAGGGAGACGCCCATGTCGCCCAACTGCAGCAGCCGGTCGTTGGGGATGACGATCAGGGTGTCGCACTCGTTGCGCAGTTCCTTGATGCCGTTCTCGGCCTGGCCGCCGCGGCGACGACCCTCGAACGCGAACGGCCGGGTGACCACACCGATGGTCAGCGCACCGAGCTTGCGGGCGATCGAGGCGACGACGGGCGCACCACCGGTTCCGGTTCCACCGCCTTCCCCGGCGGTGACGAAGACCATGTCGGCACCCTTGAGCACCTCCTCGATCTCCTCGCGGTGGTCCTCAGCGGCCTTGCGGCCGACGTCGGGATTGGCACCCGCGCCGAGGCCCCGGGTCATCTCCCGACCGACGTCGAGCTTGACGTCGGCATCGGACATCAGCAGGGCCTGCGCATCGGTGTTGATCGCGATGAACTCGACCCCACGCAGGCCGACCTCGATCATCCGGTTGATGGCGTTCACACCACCGCCGCCGATGCCGACGACCTTGATGACGGCCAGGTAGTTGTGCGGTGGCGTCATTCGCCTGAGCCTTTCTGCTCGATCCGGGGTTCGGGCCGCCGAATCTGGATCTGGGGGCAACCGCTCGGCGTGTCGAAGTCTCAACCTCAACCGAACGGTTATAGTTATGTCAGGTAGCGCTGGGATTGAAAGTAGGTCGGCGCCCGCGACCCGCTACGGAGGCGCGCCGGTGTGGCGCGGAGTTTTGTTGTCGTTTCGTCAGTTGGTCCCGCAGCTCGACCGGTTCTTGATCAACGGCGTCATGATCAACGGCTGGGAAGCAGAGCTGTCACCTGGTGACGGAAAGTCTTCCCGGCCTTTGATCACCCGGTATTGACTACTGCGGCGGATCGGTCTCGCCGTACCGGTTCCAGAAGGTGAAGCGTTCGATCGGCTCCCGCGCGGCCGGCTTGAAGTCGAGCCCGACCGTGTAGGCGACCGGCAGCAGTGCCACCTGCGTGACATTCGCCGGGATACCGACCAACTCGGCGACCTCGCGTTCGAACGCCAGGTGCAGCGTCGTCCAGACAGATCCGAGCCCACGCGAACGCAGCGCAAGGGCGAAGCTCCACACCGCCGGCATGATCGATCCGTAGAAGCCGGCGGCTGCCTGGTTCTCCCCGCCCGGTGGCCGGCCCTTGACGCAGGCCAGGACATGGACCGGCACCCTGGCCAGGTTCTCCATCAGATAGACCGACGAGCTCGCCACCCGGTGCTGCTGATCGGTCCGCGCCCGCGCCACCCCGGCCGCGAGGTAGTCCTCCGCGCCGCGTCGGTAGTACTCCGCGATGCCCGCCCGGATGCCGGGATCGGTCACCACCACGAACCGCCAGTTCTGCACGTTGCCGCCCGCGGGCGCCTGGGACGCCAACCGCAGACATTCGGCGATCACCGCCGGGTCGACCGGGCGCTCGAGATCCAGCCGCTTGCGGACGGCCCTGGTGGTGCTGAGCACGTAGTCGACGCTGTCCAGCGGCGGCCCCGCCTGCACACCCGCGCCGTCGTCCTGTCCCACCGTGTCCGGCATCGTTCGCCTTCCTGTCTGCTGCTTCGATACCCGCTCCGGCCGCCAGCGCCGTAGTTGCCAGCAGATCATGCCCCTCGAACCCGGTAGGCGGGCGACCTCGCACCGGCTCCGGGAGCAGTCACCGCACCGGGTTGGCAACGCCCTGGATCGCGATGAGTTCCATGGGACAAACCGGTCGGACCAGCACACGTTGTCGCCGAGTGAAACGGAGATCGTCATGGGCCGGGTTGCGGTGGAGATGAGCATGTCGCTCGACGGGTTCGTCGCCGGCGTGAACACGGATGCGACGAACCCCCTCGGCGAGCACGGCGAGCTGCTGCACCGCTGGCTCTTCGCCGACCCGATTGACCCGGCGGACGCCGAGGTGGCCGCCGAGATGAGGTCGTCGGTCGGCGCGGTGGTGGTGGGACGCCGCACCTTCGACGTCGGCGTCGACATCTGGCAGGACGTCCCGTATCCCGTGCCGACGTTCGTCCTCACCCATCGACCGCACGAGGACATGGTGATGCCGAGCGGGACGTTCACCTTCGTCACCAGCGGTGTGGTCGACGCGGTCGACGCGGCGCGGGCGGCCGCCGGTGAGCGCAAGGTCTTCCTGATGGGCGGGACAGCCGCACAACAGGCACTGGCCGCCGGCGTGGTCGACGAGGTGCAGGTCAATCTCGTTCCGGTGCTACTGGGTCGCGGCGTGCGGATGTTCGACGGGCTCGGTGGCTACCCGATCGAACTCGTTCAGGCCAGGTCGATCGGATCCGGCTGCGGCGACCCACGTCAGGTATCTGCTGCCCCCAAGGGGAGGAACGCGAGGGTAGGAAGGAGGGATGAAAACCATCCTGCTGATCGCGGCCGGCGTCCTGATCGTCTTCGGCGGGCTGTTCACCCTGCAGGGGCTCGGCATCGTCGGCGGGAGCGCGATGAGCGGTAATCCCACCTGGGCGGTGATCGGCCCGATCCTGATGGTGATCGGACTTCTTCTCGGTGGCTGGGCGCTGCGCCGAGGCGCACGGACGCGGTGACGTCCATCGGTCCGGCTCCAGCCGGTCAGCCGGCTCCGGACCGGGACCGGAGAGCGGACGATGGGGACATGTCCCCGCCGGAGATCAGCAGCCCGGACTCCCCCGCGCCGCTGCTCCGTCCGCCGGCGAACCGGGTGTCACCACGGGCGGTCTGGTACTGGCTGACCCGCGCGTTGATCGGATGGCTGGCGCTGATCGGAGCGCAGATCGTGGCCTGGGTCCTCGACTGGCCCGTCCCGCCGTGGCACCCGCAGGTCCTTGCGGTCACGGTGGTGATCGCCGTCGCACATCTGGCCGTCATGCCGCGCTGGCGTTACCGGGTGCACCGCTGGGAGCTGACCAGCGACGCCGTCTACGTCAGATCCGGCTGGTGGACCCAGGAGTGGCGGATCGCTCCGGTTTCCCGGATCCAAACGGTCGACACCGAACGTGGACCGATCGGCCGGCTCTTCCACCTGACGAAGGTCACCGTGACGACCGCGTCCGCAGCCGGTCCACTGGTGATCGACGGGCTCGACGAGCCGGTTGCGCTGGACTTCGCCGCCTGCGCCACCGCAATCGCTCAGGCGGCGCAGGGTGACGCCACGTGACAGCGGAACCGAAGTCGGATCAACCGAACCCATCCGGAAATTCTCCGGCGATCGGCGTGCTCCCTGAACAGGGACTACCGGACCAGCCGTGGCGACGGCTGGCAGCTGGCATGCTGCTGGTGGAGCCGGTCCGGGAGCTCATCAAGTTCATCCCCATGCTGATCGTGTTGCTCTTCGCGGGTCGGGTCGGCGACACCGGGCCGCCCTGGGGTCTGATCGCCACCGGCGCCGTGATCGCGTTGGGCATCAGCCGATACGCCACCACCCGGTACCGGATCACCGACGCAGTGGTCGAAGTCCGACGAGGCGTCTTCCAGCGCAGACATCTCACCGTTCCGCGTGACCGCATCCGCACCGTCGACGTCAGCGCCCACCCGCTGCAGCGGCTGCTGAAACTGGTGAAGGTCGAGATCGGAACCGGTACCTCGCACCATGGCTCGGAGGCGGTGGCGCTCGACGGGCTGCCCGCGTCGGCCGCCGGCCAGCTGCGGTCCGAGCTGCTGCACCGGGTGGCGACAGCCGCCGAGGCCCCACCGCCGGCGACGTCGGACCAGTCCAGTGAGGAGACGGTCCTCGCCCGACTCGATCGTCGTTGGATCGGGTTTGCGCCGGCAACCCTGTCCGGGGTGATCACCGGCGCGGTGCTGATCAGCCTGGCCTGGCGGATCGCCGGAGAGGCCCGGATCCGGCCGTCCGAGATCGGTGTGGTCGCGCAGCTGCTGCGATCGCTGCGGAGCTCGCCGTTGTGGCTCGACGTGCTCCTGGTGGCCGGCGTGGTGATGCTGGCCGTCACCATTCTGTCGGTGGCCGGGTACGTCCTGTCGTTCTGGGGGTACACCCTCACCCGCCACGTGCGCGGCACCTTGCAGGTGACCCGCGGGCTGCTCACCACCCGCGCGACCAGCATCGAGGAACGCCGGCTGCGGGGCGTGGATCGCTTCGAACCCCTGCTGCTGCGGTGGTTCGGGGGTGCCAGGCTCAATGCCATCGCCACCGGCCTTCGACATCGCGGATCCGAGAACGGCAGCGCCGTGTTGGTCCCGCCCGCACCGGTGGCGACCGTGACCGCGGTCGAGGACGCCGTTCTGCGCAATACCCGGATCGGCGCGGTCGCACTGATCCCGCACGGCCCGGCCGCCCGGCGGCGCCGATACACCCGGGCGCTGGGCATCACCTCAGTGTTCATCGCCGTGCTGCTCGGGATTTCGATGCGGGTCGGCTGGCTGGTGGTGCCGGCGTGGTTGTCGTTGCTCGCTCTGCCGGTGGCCGCAGTGCTGGCTCGCGACCGCTATCGGGGTTTGGGACATGCCCTGATCGACGATCACCTGGTTGCCCGGTCGGGGTCGCTGGCCCGACATCGCAGTGTGTTGGCCGTGTCCGGGGTGATCGGGGTGACGCTGCGGCAGTCGTACTTCCAGCGGCGCGCCGGGTTGATCAGCCTGACCGCCACCACATCGGCCGGAGCCCAGCGGTACGTGGTCCCGGATCTGCCGGACACCGCCGCACTCGATCTCGCCGAGCGGCTGGTCCCGCAGAGCGGCACGTTCCGCGCGGCGCCGACGTCCCCTGTTGCGCGCGGCGTCGGGCGTCAGCAGACTGCCTGATGAGGGAGCCCGCGGGCGTACGTCCCCAATCGCTCATCGCTTCCTGCCGGAACGCCGCGGCCACCGCCGCGGCGCAGGTGGACGACCAGAGGTGGCGACGATGGCAGCTGGCGACGAACCGGCCGACGGGGTCCGCAATGTGGTGCTGGTCGGCCCCGGCAGCGCCGGCAAGACGACGCTGATCGAGGCGATCCTCGCCGCGACCGGTGCGATCAGCCGGCCCGGCACCGTCGAGAACGGCACCACCGTCTGTGATTTCGAGGATGTCGAACGACGCGTCGGGCGATCGGTGTCGCTGGCGGTTGCCAGCACGGTCGCATCGTCGATCGGACCAGGCGGTGCCCCGGCCCAGATGCGGATCAACCTGGTCGACACCCCCGGCCACGCCGATTTCGTCGGGGAGTTGCGGGCCGGCCTGCGAGCAGCGGACGCCGCCCTGTTTGTGATCTCCGCATCTGACACCGCGGCCAGTGGGGCGATCGACGGCGCGACCAGGGTGCTGTGGCAGGAATGCGCCGACGTCGGTATGCCAAGGGCCGTGGTGATCTCGCACATCGACCAACCGCGTGGCGATTTCGATGCTGCGGTGGAGAACTGCCAATTGGCGTTCGGCGACGGGGTGCATCCGCTCTATCTCCCGGTGGCCGAAGATGCCGCCGGCGGTCCGACCGGCCTCATCGGCCTGCTCTCGCAGAACGTGTTCCAGAACGGCGCCGACCCCAGGCCCGCCGACGAGGCCGAACAACAGCGCATCGCCGGACCCCGGGATGACCTGATCGAGGCCGTGATCACCGAATCCGAGGACGACGGCTTACTCGACCGGTACCTGGCCGGCGAGCAGGTCGGCTTCGACACCGTCGTCGAGGACCTGGAGACCGCCGTGGCCCGCGGCGCGTTCCATCCGGTGCTGCCGTGCGTGCCGACGTCAGGACTCGGCGTTCCGGAACTGCTCGAGGTGATCTGCCGGTGCTTCCCGATGCCGGTCGAGCACGTTCTGCCGCCGGTCTACACCCCGGCCGGCGCCGAGCGAGAAGCGTTGTCCGGCAGTCCGTCCGGGCCACTGGTTGCGGAGGTGATCAAGACAACCACCGATCCGTACGTCGGCCGGGTGAGCGTCGTCCGGGTGTTCTCCGGGACCCTGCTGCCCGACGTCCCGGTGCACGTCAGCGGGCACTTCGCCCGGTTCTCCGGTCATCCGCAGGACGAGACCTGGCACGCCGAACACGATCTGGACGAGCGGGCGGGTGCGATCTCCCGGCCCGTCGGGGCGACGCTGAGTGGCATTGCGCAGGCCAGGGCCGGCGACATCGTCGCGGTGGCCAGGCTCTCGCATGCCGAAACCGGCGACACCCTCTCCGATCCGGCGGACCCGGCCGTGCTCTCACCCTGGTCGATGCCCGAACCACTGCTGCCGGTGGCGATCTCGGCCCGATCGTCCAGCGAGGAGGACAAGCTCGTTCAGGGCCTTGCCCGGTTGCAGGCAGAGGACCCGACGGTCCGGGTCGAGGTCAACCCGGCCACCGAGCAGTTGTTGATGTGGACCATGGGCGAGCAGCAACTCGAGGTGCTGCTCGATCGGCTGCGCGTCCGGGCCGGCATCGAGGTGGTGGTGCAGTCGGTCCGGGTGGCGATCCGGGAAACGGTGCGGGGGGCCGCGAACGGCCTCGGCCGGCACGTCAAGCAGTCGGGCGGGCACGGTCAGTACGCGGTGGCCCAGATCGAGGTCGAACCGCTGCCGGAAGGCGGTGGCTTCGAATTCGTCGACCGGGTGGTCGGCGGCGCGGTGCCCCGGCAGTACATCCCGAGCGTGGAGAAGGGCATCCGGAACCAGCTCGAGCGCGGAGTGAACGGCCATCCGATGGTCGATCTCCGGGTGACCCTGGTCGGCGGCAAGGCACACAGCGTCGATTCGTCGGACGCGGCCTTCCAGATGGCCGGATCCCTTGCCCTGCGGGAGGCCTCGCACGCGGCCGGGGTGCAGGTGCTCGAACCGATGGACTCGGTGACGATCACCGTCGACGACGATTACGTGGGGGCGGTGCTCGCCGATCTCGCGTCCCGCAGGGGCAGGGTGCGCGGCACGGAGCCGACCACGCCAGGACGCTCGGCCGTGCAGGCCGAGGTTCCGGAGGTGGAACTCACCCGATATGCCATCGATCTGCGCTCACTCGCGCACGGCACCGGGACCTTCAGCCGGGAGTACCTGCGGCACTCACCGGCGCCCGATCACGTCCTGTCGCGACTGACGGCGGGTGCCGCCGGCTGATCGGGTGACCCGGGCGGGTCAGGTGATGACGCCGACATCGGCCGGTACGGCCATGTTGCCGGTACCGATGACGGTGAGCTGTGTCACAAGAAGCTCCTTTAGTAGTTGAACGTTCATGCAACACTACGACCGACGACTTGAATCGTCAAGTGCCTGGCTGCATTGATCTTGGCCTCGAAGGGTTCCCGACCTGCCATGTCCGCTCGGAACCGCCTGCCCACCTTGGTGATCGATCTTGAGATCGATGCTGCCCGACAGCGAATCCCGGCGGGTGTGGGCAGGTCGTCCTTGCTCCCGCTTCGAGGTGCGGGACGGCACACCAGGCCGCCGACCCACCGACCCCGGTCGCACATCGCTGTGCGAAAAGGACTAAATTTGTGTGCATGTGGGAGCCGCCCACCACAACCAGATCGACGACCGGTGCAACAACGGCCGTCGACTCACAGACCGCTTCCAGCGACTACCTGACCGGCATCGACACGCTGTTGGCCAGCTATCGCCGGATCCCGCCTTCGGCCCGGGTCCGGCTGTCGAAACCGACGTCCAACCTGTTCCGGCAACGTCACGCCTCCGATGCGCCCGGCCTGGATACCAGCGGACTTCGTGGGGTGCTGAGCATCGACGTCGCCGGGTGCACAGCCGATGTCGCGGGTATGTGCACCTACGAAGAGCTGGTGGCGGCCACCCTGCCGCACGGCCTGGCGCCACTGGTGGTGCCGCAACTCAAGACCATCACCGTCGGCGGAGCCGCCACCGGCGGCGGCATCGAGTCCAGTTCGTTCCGCAGCGGGTTGGTCTTCGAGGACATCGTCGAACTCGATGTGCTGACCGGTGCCGGCGACATCATCACCGCGAGCCCGACCGGCGAGCACGCCGACCTGTACTTCGGCTTTGCCAATTCGTACGGAACCCTTGGCTACGCAACCCGCCTGCGGGTGCGGTTGGAGCCGATCAAGCCCTTCGTCGCGTTGCGCCACCTGCGGTTCGGCCGACTGCAGGATCTGCAGGACACCATCGAGCAGATCGTCGGCAGCTCGACCCATGACGGTGCCCGGGTCGACTACCTGGACGGAGTGGTGTTCAGCAGGTCCGAGTGTTACCTCACCCTGGGCACCCTCACCGATGAGCCGGGCCCGACCAGTGACTACACCGGCCAGCAGATCTATTACCGGTCGATCCGGCAACGCACCACCGACCGGCTGACGATCCACGACTATCTGTGGCGGTGGGACACGGACTGGTTCTGGTGCTCACGGGCCTTCGGCGCACAACAACCGTTGGTGCGTCGGCTCTGGCCGAAACGGCTGCGGCGCAGCTCTTTCTACTGGAAGTTGGTCGCTCTCGACCGCCGCTTCGGCATCGCGGACCGTATCGAACGGCTGCATCACCGCCCGCCCCTGGAACGTGTCGTGCAGGACATCGAGGTACCGGTCGAGCGGACTGCGGACTTCGTGAACTGGTTCATGGACACCATTCCCATCGAACCTGTCTGGCTCTGCCCGCTGCGCTTGCCGGTCGTCCGGCAGGAGGACCGCACACCCACCTGGCCGCTGTACCCGATCCCACCCGAGAAGACCTACGTCAACGTGGGTTTCTGGTCGGTGGTGCCGATCGAGCCGGGCGCACCCGAGGGCGCGACGAATCGGCTGATCGAGAACAAGGTCAGTGAACTGGGCGGGCACAAGTCGCTCTATTCCGACGCGTTCTATACCGAGGCGGACTTCGCGGCGCTGTACGGCGGAGATGCCTACGACGCGCTCAAGTCCGCCTACGACCCCGATTCCCGGCTGTTGACCCTCTACCAAAAGGCGGTGCGACGACAATGACGTTGACCAAGACGACATTCAAGGCGTCATCATCCCCGGCGCAGGCCCGGCAGCGCCGGACCAGTGAGTCGATGTCGGTCGCCGACATCGCGAACACCCTCTCCGATGGCCCGTTCCCCTTTCGGCTGACCGCCTACGACGGCAGCAGTACCGGGCCGCTGGACACACCCGGTCTGGACCTCACCTCGCCCCGGGCACTCTCCTACATCCTCACCGCCCCCGGTGATCTCGGCCTGGTCCGGGCCTACGTCGCGGGCGACCTGAACTTCATCGGCGTCCACTCGGCCGATCCCTACGAATTCCTCCGGCTGATGGACGATGAACTGCACCTGCGCCGGCCCTCGGCCGGCGAGCTGAGGGACGTCATCGCCACCGTCGGGGCGCGATCCTTTCTCCCGGTGCCACCGCCACCCCAGGAGGCACCACCGCGGTGGCGGCGCATCGCCGAGGGTCTCGGCCATTCCAAGAAGCGTGATTCCGCGGCCATCAGTCGGCACTACGACGTGTCGAACAGGTTCTACGAGTACGTTCTCGGCCCATCGATGACCTACACCTGCGCCGTTTACCCAACCCAGGAGGCCAGCCTCGAGCAGGCTCAGGACGCCAAGCACGCACTGATCTTCGACAAGCTCGACCTGCAACCCGGCCAGCGACTGCTCGACGTCGGCTGCGGCTGGGGGTCCATGGTGCGGCACGCGGCCCGTCGCGGCGTTGCCACTCTGGGCGTGACACTGTCGCGCCAGCAGGCGGAATGGGGCCAGAAGGCCATCGTCGACGAGGGATTGCAGCATCTCGCCGAGATCCGATATCTCGATTACCGCGATGTGCCCGAGAGCGGCTTCGACGCCGTGTCGTCCATCGGCCTGACCGAGCACATCGGGGTCAAGAACTACCCCGCGTACTTCCGATCGCTGCAGGACCGGCTCCGGCCCGGCGGCCGACTGCTGAACCACTCCATCACCCGTCCGTCGAACTCGACGGCGGTGAAGACAGAGGCGTTCATCGATCGCTACGTGTTCCCCGACGGGGAGCTCACCGGTTCCGGTCGCATCATCATGGCCATGCAGGACACCGGGTTCGACGTGCGACACTCGGAGAACATCAGGGAGCACTACGCTCTCACCCTGCGCGACTGGTGTGGCAACCTGCGGGAGAACTGGGACGCCTGCGTGGACGAGGTCGGCGAGGGAACGGCCCGGGTGTGGGGTCTGTACATGGCCGCATCCCGGTTGAGCTTCGAACGCAACGGCATTCAGCTCCACCAGGTGCTGGCGGTCAAGCCGGGGCCGAAGGGCAATTCTTCGGTCCCGTTGCGGCCGTGGTGGTCGGGCTGACCGATCCTCGGCTCAGGGACGACCCTTCCGCTCGGCGGGAGGCGGAACCCGTTTGGCGGCAACGACGTCGGTCAACGGCACGGTCACCAGCCCCCGCTTGGTCTCGATCACGCAACTCCGCGCGTCCGATGATCGCAACCAGCCGAGCGCATCGGTGTAGCCACCGTCGATCCGGTACCGGGCCACCACCCTGATCCCGGGTTGGGCGGTGGTCAGGAACTTCACCGACGCAGCTGCCAGTGCCGCCGGGTAGACGCCATCACCCGGCGGCAGCGGATCGCCAGGCGGCGGCAGGTCGCCCGGCAGCGTCACACCGGGACCCGGAGGACCGACTCGATGGTGATCGGTAGCTCCCGCACCCGCACCCCGGTGGCGTGGTACACCGCGTTGGCCACCGCCGCCGCCGTACCCACGATCCCGATCTCGCCGATACCCTTGGTGCCCAACGGGTTGATCGCGCTGTCCTGCTCGTCGAGGCACTCCACCTCGATGGTGCCGACGTCGGCGCAGGAGGCGATGTGATAGCCGGCCAGGTCGTGGTTGGCGTAGTCGCCGAACGCCGGGTCCATGACGCCCGCTTCGTGCAGCGCCATCGACAGGCCCATGGTCATCCCGCCGATCAGCTGGGAACGCGCGGTGCGGGGGTTGACGATGCGGCCTGCGGCGAACACCCCGAGCATCCTCGGTACCCGTACCTCGCCCGTCTGCAGGTCCACCCACGCCTCGGCGAACTGGGCGCCGAATGCGTGACGGCTCAGTTCCGCCCGCGCCTTCAGGTCCGCGGCCGTGCTGGCGGTCACCGTGACCTCTTCGGTCGGATCGGCGGCGTCGCCGCGCTCGCTCAACCGTTGGACCAACTCGCGGCAGGCCTTGTGCACCGCCCATCCCCACGAGGTGGTCCCGGCGGAGCCGCCGGCCACCCCGGCCCGCGGCAGATCCGAATCACCGATCCGGATCTCGACCCGGGAATGATCGACATCGAGGGCCTCGGCCGCCAGGATCAACATGGCAGTGCGGGCGCCGGTGCCGATGTCGGTCCCGTTGATCGACACCACGTAGTCGCCGTCAGCGGTCCTGGTGGCGGACGCAGTGGCCGGCATGGCGTAGCCGGGGTACGTGCTCGACGCCACTCCGGTTCCGATCGACCACCGGCCACTGCGCCGCACACCGGGGCGGGGATCCCTTGCGGCCCAGTCGAACAGCTCTGCACCCCGCCGCAGGCAACCTACGAGATTCCTGCTGCTGAAAGCGATTCCGAGTTCCGGGTCGGTTTCCGGCTCGTTTCGGATCCGCAGTTCGATGGGGTCGATGCCGACCACGGAGGCCAGCTCGTCCATCGCCGATTCGAGAGCGAACATGCCGGGGCACTCCCCCGGCGCGCGGAGCCACGACGGGATCGGCACGTCCAGGGCGAGCACCCGATGCCGGGTCCGGCGGTTCTCGGCGGCGTACATCATCCGGGACGCCGTCACCACCTGTTCGACAAACTCGGCGTGCCGGGACGTCTGCACCACGGCATCATGATCGATCGATCGCAGCCGACCGTCCGGCTCCGCGCCCAGCTTGATCCGCTGGATGGTCGGCGTCCGGTAGCCGACGAGCGAGAACTGGTGCTGGCGGGTGAGAACCACCCGCACCGGCCGTTCCAACTGGACGGCGGCCATCGCCGCGAGAATCACATTCGGTCGCGGCAGGCCCTTCGAACCGAACCCACCGCCGACGTGCGCACTGATCACCCTGACCCGCTCCGTCGGCAGGCCCAGGGCGCCGGCGATGAGCTGCTTCACCGGATGACCGCCCTGGCTCGAGTCGTACAGGGTGAGCTCACCCGCCGTGTACACCGCCGTGGTGGCGTGCGGTTCCATCGGATTGTTGTGCTCGCTCGGCGTTCGGTAGGTCTCTTCGAAACGAACCGGACTCGAGGCGAAAACGCTGTCCGGATCCCCTCTTTCGCTCAGTCCGGCGAACCCGGCGTTCACCGTGTCCGGCGTCCGGACGGCAGGATTCTCGGGGTCGAGGTCGACGTCATGATCCCGCTCCACCGACGTGACGGTGAGCAGACCCGCCGCCTCACGGGCGATCTCCGGCGACGTCGCCACCACGACGGCAACGATCTCACCGCGGAAATGCACCTCGTCCGACTGCAGGACGGCGAGCATCGGCATGCCGACGTCGGCCAGCCGGGGTGCGTTTCCGTGCCACCACACCTGCACCACCCCGGGCATCTTCTCCACCTCGGCGGTATCGACGTCGGTGATTCGTCCGGCAGCGATGTCAGAGAGCACCGGCCACGCGTGCAGCAGATCGCCGAACTGATATTCGGCCGCGTAGCTGGCACTGCCGGTGACCTTCTCCCGGCCCTCGACCCGATGCAGCGGTGCCCGGGTCAGCACGCCGGTCATGATCCGTCCTCCGGTCGAACGGCGGTGGACCCGCCGGTCAGCTCCAGCAGCATCGCAACCCCGAGGTTGGTGGCAAGTGGGACCTTGAATGCGTTGTCGGGCAATCGTTCTGCGGCACCGAATTCCTCGGCGAGAGCAGCGGCGAATGCGGACTCCGTCGCCGGACCGCCGCGGAGCAGGGCTTCGGCGGTCCGTGCCCGCCAGGGTCGAGGCGCCACCGCACCGAAGGCCAACCGCACGTCCTGCACCGCCCCGTCGACGACGGTCAGCGCCGCCGCGACTGACGCGACGGCGAACGCGTAGGACGCCCGGTCCCGCACCTTGCGATACCCCGACGCCAGCGAGATCGCCGATGGCGCCGGCAGTTCGATCGCAGTGATCAATTCGCCATGCTGCAATGTCGTATCCCGGGTCGGATCGTCGCCGGGCAACCGGTAGAACTCGTCGAGCCCGAGAGCCCGGGTGCCCTGCGGCCCCTGGACCTCGACGACCGCGTCGAGCGCAGCAAGGGCGACAGCCATGTCCGAGGGGTGCGTGGCGATGCAGGCGGAACTGGTGCCCAGGATGGCCAGATCGCGGTGCACACCCGTCCTGGCCGGGCATCCGGATCCGTTCTCCCGCTTGTTGCACGGTTTGCTGACGTCCTGGAAGTACAGGCATCGCGTGCGCTGCAGCAGGTTGCCGCCGACCGTTGCCATGTTGCGCAGCTGCCCGGACGCACCCGACAGCAGCGCCTGCGACAACGCCGGGTACCACCGGCGGACGCGGAGGTCCGCGGCCAGGTCGCTGTTGCGCACGCCGCCGCCGATGCGGAGCGCACCCGAGTCGGTCTCGGTGATCGACCGGGAGAGGCCGGACACGTCGACCAGCCGGTCCGGCCGGGCCACCCCCAACCTCATCAGGTCGACGAGATTCGTTCCACCGCCGAGGAAAACGGCATTCTCCTCATCGGCCACCGAGCTGATGGCCGTCGCGACATCGGTGGCCCTGGCGAAGGCGAACGGCTTCATCGTCCGTCACCTGCGGTCGCTTCTGCACCTGCGACATCGAGCACCGCCGGCACGATGTTCGCATACGCACCGCATCGACACAGATTGCCCGCCATCCGTTCTCGCACCTCGGTCGCATCCAGCGTCACCGGACCCTCTTCAGCCGCCCGGTCGGCAGGAGTCACGACACTCGGCCAGCCCTGCGCTGCCTCGTCCAGCACCGCGATGGCCGAGCAGATCTGCCCTGGGGTGCAATAGCCGCACTGGTAGGCGTCCCGATCCAGGAACGCGCGCTGCATCTCGTGCAGCTGGTCGCCGTCGGCGACACCTTCGATGGTGGTGATCTGTCGTTCCTGGGCGGTCACCGCCAGCATCAGGCAGCTGTTGACGCGCCGGCCGTCGACCAGCACGGTGCAGGCGCCGCATTGACCGTGGTCGCAGCCCTTCTTGGTCCCGGTGAACGCCAGGTGCTCACGCAGGGCGTCGAGCAGGGACGTTCGATGGTCGACGTCCAGGTCATGCCTTTGCCCGTTGACCTCGAGGGTGATCGTGCTGCTGGTGGCATGGCTGAGCGAATGTGTCGGCGTCACCCGCGCGACGGTAAACCGATTCCCGGCCCGCTGCCAGATTTCGACCCGTTCAGCCGACAACGAGACTGTTGATCAGGCCCAGCAACCCGGATTCGACCTCCCGTTTGATCGGCTCCGGGTCCGCGGGGTGGAACGAGTCCCTGGCATTGCCCTGGAACGGCCCGGTTTCGATCGTGTAGCCGTCGGTCTTGTGCAGGGCAGAATCGGCCAGGTGCCTGCTGTAGGCGTAGTCACTGTGGGTCCCCGTTGTCGGGTAGAGCGTCAGGCCGGGCTCCGGCGTGTACTGGCTCCCACGGACGGCGGCGATCTCCCGGACCACCGTCGCCGAGACCTGCTGGAACCGCGCCAGTTCCTCCGGGGCCAGATATTCGCGGTACCCCGGCGACTGGATCGGCTGACAGGTGCCGGTCGGCAGGGTGGTGAAGTTCTCCGCCGGATCGGACGTCTGCGTCAGGGCATGGCCCCAGGGATAGATGACCAGCTCCGAGTAGGAGTGCACGTCGGCGAAGCAGTCGATGCGATAGGTGTCCAGGACGTGCTTGACGTTCCGGTTCTCCGGTTCACTGAAAGCTGCCGTCCCGCAGTAGATGTCCGTGCACGGAGAGCAGGACGTCTGTCCCTCCGTCACTCCCCAGACGATGTCGACATTGCGGTTCAGATCAACCCCGTCACAGGAGGTGCCGGGGTTGTCCCGCCGGTTCTTGCGCCACATGTCGTCGACCGTCATGACGTAATTGCGACCGTCCGGATTGATGCACGGCAAGCAGGTACAGGTCCACGGTGTCGAGGATTGTCCGCACGGTTGCGGCGGCCCAGGTGCGGTTTCCCAGCACGATGTCGGTGCCCGACCGGTGACTCGACACCAGATCCACCGCCAAGCTCCACCAGCAGATCCGGATTCATCAGTTCCCTGGCATGCGTGCCGCCGATCAACAGCACGCCCGGCCGGATCCCATCGCCGCCGGCAGCCAGCTTCAGGCCGAGTACCTCGCGACCCTGCACCGAACGCTCCGGCATCCGGAGCACCTCGCAGAGCGACGACGCGGTGGAGCCCAGCGTCGAGATCACCGTGTCCAGTTGCTCGACGGTGCGGTACATCAGCTCTCCCCCGGCGCCGTGATCCGGGCAGTGAGCCAGGACAGAACGTCCTCGTCCGCGGCGACCAGCGCCGGGTCCAGTGGTTGCACCGGGACGGCCCGGTGCAGGCGCACCTCGAAGCCCTGCGCGACAAGGCGGGAGATGTCATTCGGGTCGACCAGCACCCGCACTCCGCCGGCGGGATCGGGCACCCGGTCCAGGTCGAGCTCGCTGACCCCGGTCAGCGCGTCGGCATCGGCTCGCGTCGGATCGGCGGGATGGATCGTGGCCTCGTACCGCTCGCCGGGCGCACCCTGGGCGGCGGGCAGATCTGCTGTCGGCGGCGACTGGTCCGTCATGATGGATCACCAGAGTTCCGGATCATCGGGCAGGAGTCAGTGGTGACGCTACGCCCGACTGCGGCACGCCCGGAGGAATCTCGACGGGTCAGTGGCGTCGGTACAGCGGCGGGTGTGTGAGGCCGGAGGCGGACCGGTCCCCGGCATAGGAACGTTCGGTCACGCCTCCGGCATCCACGAGTCCGAATGCGGACTGCGGGAGCAACGAAGCCAGAAGCCCCGGGTGCGGCTTCGCTACTCACAGTTAGAGTAGCGCGATCTCACCCGGATGCGTCACGCTGATGGCCTATCGATCGGGTGAATCTTTCGCAATCAGTGATCAACTCGGCGATGGTTAGGCCTTTGGAGTGGCTCAGTCGATCAACGCGAGTGCGCCGAAGGTGTGCTGATGCCACAGCAGCCGGGAGGCCTCCTCCGGATAGGCGATGACGGTGGGTCGGGTGTCGATGAGCTGGACCAGTCGATGCTCGCCGTCGAAGGCCGGCCAGCCGGGGTCGCCGTCGGCGGCGAAGGCCGTCCAGGCCTTGCGGATCCAGGTCGACACGGCCTCGGTCTCGCGCCGAGGGTGGCTGATCGATCAGCATGGCGGGCCCGCCGCTGCTCAGGTTGCCGAATACGAGCGGGACATCCAGCCCGTGGCAGGCGCCGAGCACTCCACCCATCCCGGGGGCCGACCAGGTCAGCTCGTAGAGGTGGGTCCGGCCGCCGGCGGCGGCGTGCGCCTCGGCGAGACGCAGCGTCGGCATCCGGAACAACCAATCGGAGTTGACCAGTTCGTACAACTGCTCCGGGCCGGCCGCCGGAAAGGCGTCGCGATAACGGCGGGCGCCATCCGAGCCAGGTGCCAGGGCGTGCAGGGCGGTTTCGGCCTGCTCCTCGGTCACCTGCCCCAGCACTCCGTCGATCAGGCTGAACAGCCGGTGCTCGTCGCGGGTGTGGCCGACCAGCAGGTCGACCTCCCGGCCGGCGCCGCGCGCCAACGCCTCCCAGGGAGTCGATGGCAGGACGTCCCCGTCGACGACGGGCGCGAACGGGATCGGCCGGTACGCGATCGGGCCCCAACGTTGCCGCCACTGTCCGATCTTCTCCGAGACGGCCTGACCGACGGCCGGTAGCCGGGCGGGGTCAACGGCCGACAGGTCGGCCACCGTCGGCCGCAAGCCCAGTTCGGCGGCCAGGGCGGCGGCGATGTCGCCGGCGAGTTCCGGCGAGAAGAACGGCCCGGGAACGCTCTGGGCCACCGCCCGGCGAAAGAGCCCGGACGCCCGCGGCATGGCCAACAGCGCGGCGACCGATCCACCACCGGCCGACTCGCCGAAGATCGTCACCCGGTCCGGGTCGCCGCCGAACGCCCGAATGTTCTCGCGCACCCACTGCAGCGCGGCGACCTGGTCGAGCAGCCCCCGATTGGCGGGAGCGCCGTCGATCTGCGCGAAACCCTCTACCCCGAGCCGGTAGTTGAGCGTCACCACGACGACGCCGCCGCTCGCCAACCGGGCGCCATCGAACTCCGGGAAGCTGGACGCGCCGATCACATAGGCGCCGCCCGGGATCCAGACCAGCACCGGCAGCCCGGCGCCGGGAGCGGGATCGGGCGACCAGACGTTGAGCGTGAGCCAGTCGTCGCTCGAGGGTTCCTGCCCGGAGGCGTCCATCCCGAACGCGGGCTGCGGCGGCTGCGGGCCGAACGAGTACGCCGGCCGCACACCGGTCCATGCGCTGACCGCCTTTGGTGCGGCGAAGCGGAGTCCACCCACCGGCGGCTCGGCGTAGGTGATGCCGCGGAAGACCGCCAGGCCTGCCTCCATCCGACCGCGCAACACCCCGGCCGCCGTGCGGATTTCCGGCTCGAACCCCGACTCGGGCGGCGTGGCGGCGGTGACGGTCACTGCGGTTCTCCTCCTGGGGTGGCAAGGCGGGCGCTGCGGGCTGCTGGCGATGCGGGCGATGCGCGATGTTGTGACAGCGCGGGCTCCCTGACGCCTGCCGGATCATGCTCCTGCTGCCGCATACCGGCGACGCATTTTCCGGGTCCGGCGCCGTCGGCCGGCAGTAGGCGCGTCGGCGCAGCCGTGGCGGATGCGCGAGCGCGCGGATGTTTCCGCGATATCGCCATTCGGAACAAACCGGACACGACTCGCCCGACCGTCTGCGACTGGGCAGATCTTTCGCTGATCGGGTGCTGCAGTCGCCCTCAGCGGCAGATGTGCCCGACAAGCACCCCGCCGCGGGCGTGTCCCGAAAATCGGCAGCGCAAAACCCGCACCCTGCATGCCGAGGTCAGCTGCGAGAACGCTGTTTCCGCGATATCGCCATTCGGAACAAACCGGACACATCGCACTCGGCAAAAACTCGACTGCGCGGCCCACTGCCTGCCCGACCTGGCCCGGCCCCGAGCCGGGGGAAGTGATCCTCACCGCTGAATCAAATCGATTCGACCGAGCGGGAATGGATCGCCGCGACCTCCGGTTGGCCCTAACAGCGGCAGTGCGGCCCATCACGTCCGCCATCGGGCACCGAACGGTGCCGGTTGGCGTCTGAACCCTGACGGCCCCGACCCGTCGACGAATCCCGAGAGGCAGTCCCATGATCAGCTCAGCGCCGCCGACAGCCGCCGCGACCACCACGTTGCCGGCCGGCGTTCCGCCCAAACTCGCGCGCATCGGCGGCGGGTTCATCCTGCTGCTGGGCGCGTTGACCGCCATCGGGCCGTTCACCATCGACCTCTACCTGGCGGCCTTCCCGCAGATCACCTCGGATCTCGACACCCAGCCTGCCGCGGTCCAGTTGACCATCACGGCGACTCTGGCCGGCCTGGCTCTCGGCCAGCTGCTGATCGGATCGATCTCCGACGCTGTCGGGCGGCGGCGTCCGCTGTTGACCGGCTTGTCGCTCTACATCGTGGCGTCGCTCGGCATCGTCTTCGTGACCTCGGTCGAGATGTTGACGGCCCTCCGGTTCCTGCAGGGCTTTGCCGCATCCGCCGGCATGGTGTTGTCGATGGCGATCGTTCGCGACCGGTTCGAGGGCATCCAGGTCGGCAAGGCGCTCGCCAGGTTGATGCTGGTGGTCGGCGTCGCGCCGAGCATCGCGCCGCTGATCGGCGCGCAGTTCCTGCTGCTGGGCTCGTGGCGTTACATGTTCGTCGCTCTCGCCGGGTTCGGCGCGATCCTGCTGGCGCTGGCGTTCTTCCTGTTGAAGGAATCGCTGCCGGTGACGTTGCGTCGTTCCGGCGGAGTGGGCGCGGCTGCCAGGTCCTACGGGTCGCTGCTCAGGGACCCGGTGTTCATGGGCCTGGCGTTGCTGAGCGGATTCTCGATGGCGGCTCTTTTCACCTACGTCTCGTCCGCGACCTTCGTCTTCCAGCAGGGATTCGGTTTGTCCGCGCAGCAGTTCGCCTGGATCTTCGCGTCCGGCGCGGTGGCGGTCACCGCCGGAACCCAGATCAACGGCGCCATGTTGGGCCGGGTCGCACCGGAGCAGATCCTGCGCTGGGCCGTGCTCGCAGCGTTGGTCGTCACCGGTTCGATGGTCGCGGTCACCGCGCTGCAGCTGGGCATCTGGCCGCTGATCGTGCTGCTGGTGTCGAATCTGCTCGTGACGGGGATCCTGCTGCCGGCGGTGCCGGTACTGGCCCTGGAGGCCAATGCCCACCGTGCCGGCAGTGCGGCAGCCCTGTTGGGCGCCTTGCAGTTCGGGGTCGGCGCGGCGATCGCTCCGGTCACCGGACTGTTCGAAGAGGGATCGGCGCTGGCGATGGCCGCAGTGATGTTCGGCGCCACCGCGGTGATGGTCGGATTGATGATCGCCGTGATCCCGGCGCTGCGGCGGAGCACGAAGGACGCCGCCCGGGTGTTGGCTCGTTCCGAAGAACTCGTCGTGTCCGAGCGAGTCGCCTGACTTCGACGCCGCGCACGAGCGGCGCGCGCCGGAGCGACGACTCGATCCGGTGCTGACAGAATCGGCGGATGACGCTCACCTCGGCATTGCCGGCGGGTTGTGTCGTCATCGATTTCGGATCGTTCGGCGACCTCATGCTGGCCCTCGGGATCGTCGCGATTCCGGCCGTCGCCGTTCCCGTTCTTGCCTACATCGCCCGGCGGTATCCGAGTCAGGCATTCCTCACCCAGGGCCGGCGGCCCGGCGGCATCCGGATGTATCGGTGGGGGCTGGCGGTCTTCGGCACAAGCCTTGCCGGGGCCATCGTGTCGATCACGCTGACCTGGCTGGAGTCCGCCACCTGCCAGCCGGAGAGCATCGTGTGGTTGGTGGTCTCCGTCATCGGTGCCGTGATCGGCACCCTGTTGATCGGCGGCGGTTGGGCGATGGCCATCCGGGCGACCTGGGTGGTGCTGGCCACCATCGCGGTACTCGACGTCTGGATCTTCTACATCAACCTGCTCTTCGGCATCGCGGATCCGAGCGCGGTTCTCGGACTCGTACTGCTGGCCTTCCTGATTCACGGCGTCTGCATCTCGCTCGCGTCGAGGTGGTCCTATCGCGCCCGCGATCTCGGGCGGGTCGGACGCGCCAAGGCCGGTGAGGCCGGACGGTCGTTGGCCGCGGTGTGGGTGTTCCTGGCTTCCTACATGGCTCTGACGTTGATCAGTTCCGGCGAAGGGATTCTGGACACCCCGGCCGGTTCCGCGGTGATCGGCGCACTGACCCTGGGCGCTCTGGCCGTCACGATGGGCAGCGGCTACACCAAGTACGCCGAGGCCATGTACGCCGAACCCAGCGGACCGCGTGGCGCCGTCCCGCAAAGCGCAGGGACCGCCACAGATCTGGGCGACGACGGCGATAGCTCCTCCGACGCCGGCTCGACGGGCTGACCGCACAAGGCTGACACCGTTCGAAGGGGACTGTCGGACCTCGATGCCATCATCGCGGTGTGGATCGGAGTGCGGCCGTCCACCTGACGAAGGAAGCGATTCTGATGGCGACAACACGGTTTTCCGATGACGGTCGACTCGCCGAGCTCGGCCTGTCGGTTGACATCATCACCCGCGCCCTGCGCCGCGCGGACGCCGAGACGCTGACCAGCACCGATCTGGATCCCCCGATCATGGAGGGACTGCTGAGGTGGGGTCGCACCACCAGGTTCCTGCGCGAGGAACTGATCGGACGGGGTTGGTCGTACGACAATCCCCGCAACTTGGCTCGGACCATCCACCCCACCGGAGATTTCGCGATCGTGGTGGCCACCGGTGACGAGCGGACGGCCCTGGCCGATCACGAACCCGGCCCGAAACACTCGAGGGGTTACGCCACCGAGCAGGCGATCCATGCCAATGGCCAGCTCTCGTTCGAGTTCGGCACCCTGATCCATGTGACGCAGGCCGGTCAGGCCGCCGGGCTTGGGGCGCTGCGGACCTGGCTGTTGCTCTATTACGCAGGCGACAGCGCGTTCCAGGTCGAGCTGTCCCTCCCCGAAGCGATCGACGGCGGACGGATCACCCGGTGGACCGAACGGATCCTGCTGCCGGCCATCCCGCGACAGCCCCGGACGCCGGTCGGCGTCGGCCCGCGCATGCATCAGTTGTTGCTGCGATGAGGCCGCAACGGTTGACCGGTCTGACGACCGACGAGGACAGGTCGGGCATGCGGCGGCAGCCGGTGGCGTCCTCCAGCCTGACGTCCGTGGGCTTCGACCCGGCCACGAACGAACTGGAGATCGAGTTCCGCGGCGGCGGAATCTACCGGTACTCCGTTCCACGCCGGATCCATCGGGAACTGATGGAAGCCGACAGTCTCGGCGCCTTCTTCGCACGCCGGATCCGGCACACCTATCCGGGCTGGAAGGTCGCCGATTGACTCCGGTGGGGAACGTCGCGGTGTGATCCGGGTCGGAAGGTTGCCGATTGACCTGGGTCGGCAGGTTGCGAACGAGAAGGGTGCGCTCACCCGGCTGAGCGCACCAACTGGTTCTTGATCTCACCCTTGAGCACCTTGCCGACCTTGGAACGCGGGAGGTCCGACCAGATCTCGACCTGCTTGGGCGCCTTGACGCTGCCCAGCCGTGCCTTGACGAACGTCGCCAGTTCGGCGGAGCTCAGGCTGTGGCCAGGACGCAGCTGGACCACCGCGGTGACCCGCTCACCCCACTTGTCGTCCGGCAACCCGATCACCCCGCAGTCCTGCACATCGGGATGCTGCAGGATGGCCTGCTCGACCTCGGCCGAGTAGACGTTGAAACCGCCGGTGATGATCATGTCCTTGAGCCGGTCGACGATGAACAGGTAGTTGTCCTCGTCCAGATAACCGATGTCACCGGTGTGATGCCAGCCGAACCGCGAGGCCTGCGCGGTCGCTGCGGGATCCCGGTAGTAGCCGGCCATCACCAGCGAGCCACGGACCACGATCTCGCCCCGTTCGCCGGGCGTCAGCAACCGGCCGCCGGCGTCCATGATCGCGACCGTGACCAGCGGCGCCGGCCGTCCGGCAGACCCGAGCCGGTCCCGCGCGATGCCACCGTCGGCGTCGAAGTGCTCGGCCGGCGGCAGCATGGAGATCATCATCGGGGCCTCCGTCTGCCCGAAGAGCTGGGCCATCACCGGCCCGATTCTGGTGATGGCCTCCTCCAGCCTGGTCGCCGACATCGGCGCCGCCCCGTACCAGAAGCATTGCAGGGAGGTCAGATTCGTGGTGTCCAGCGCGGGATGGCCGAGCAGCAGGTAGATCAGGGTCGGCGGCAGGAAGGTGTGGGTCACCCGGTGCCTTTCGATGAGCTGCAGGAACTCGCCGACGTCCGGCTTCGGCATGATGATCACTTCGCCGCCACTGGCCAACACCGGGAAGCAGAGCACTCCGGCGGCGTGGGTCAGCGGCGCCAGAGCCAGGTACGTCGGCCGTCCGCGGAACGGGTACCCCATCAGCGTGAGCGCGGTCATCGTCTCGAGATTCCGACCGGTGAGCATCACGCCTTTCGGCCGGCCCGTGGTGCCTCCGGTGCCGACGATCATCGCGAGATCGTCGGCGGCCTCGCCTTCCACGCTCGCCTGCCCTCCCGCGCCGCCCCTGCCTCCCGCCTGCTTCGCCTCCCGCCTCGTACCGCAATCCTTCGACCCACTGGTCGAACGATTGGCACCCTGGCCGTTCGGCATCGAGGCAGACGACGGTGGACAACTGAGGCAGGTCCGGCAGGATCTGATCGACGAGGGCGGCAAATCCCGACTGGTAGATCAGACAGGTGCAATCGAAGGCGGCCAACAGATCCCGGTTCTCGGCCGCTTCGTTCCGCGGGTTGATCGGGCACCACACGGCACCGGCCCGGGTGATCCCGAAGACGCAGGAGAAGGCAATCGGGTCGTTGGCCGACAGGATCGCCACCTTCGCCCCGGCCGAGACCCCCGACCGGCGCAAAGCCCGCGCGATCGTGAACGACAAGGCCTGCACCTGGCCATAGGTCAGCGTGTGCTCGGCCATGGTCAGGCAGGGCTCATCGATGCCGAGCGAGGCGCCCTTGTCCAGATAGTCGTTCAACCGCACGTTGTCTGCCCTTCACCACCGACGGGACCGGTTGCCGCACAACAGGTCACCTGTCAGTTTCGGACCGTCAGTTCCGGCTCCAGCACCAGCCCGAAGCTGCGCAGGATTCCCAGCAGTTCCCGGTGCCCGAAGGCCTGGCAGCCCGACGCGAAGCCGACCCGCTTCGGCGCCTGCTGGAGCAGGGAGTACGCCGAATAGGCCTGCAGCAGACCGGACTGCTTGTAATTGCAGTTCCCGTGAATGACGCAGTGCGCACGACCGAGCGGGCCTGACGCGTAGACCGAGTCGAGAGAGGTGTTGAGACGCGGGTTCTCGCGGGGAGGCATGCTCGCCTGAACGGTCCCGGCGACGTCGGCCAGTGCCGCCTCCTGCTGGTCGAGCGGCAGGGTCTTGATCTGCTCCTCGACCATCTTGACCGTCGCCACCACACCCTCCATCACGGTCCGGTCGAACACCCCGCCGGCGACCTTGACGTTGGCAACCCGAGGATCGTCCTTGAACCACACCGGATGCGAGGTGCCTCCCCACGGCAGGGCGAGGGCGATCGAGTGCTGACCCGGCACGGCCACCTCGAAGGTGCTGGTCGGCGCCCACTGCTTGTACTGGTTCTGTTCGAGATAGAAGTGATCGGCCTTGAGGATGGTGAAAATCGTCTGCATCGACGCGTACGTCGGAAAACCCTTCCACAGCACCAGGATGTCCAGGGTGTCCAGACCCGGCGTCTCCAGGCAGATGTTCGCGGCGATCTCACCGGTGGTGTACATCTGCGCGATGCTCGGGGCGAGCAGCAGACCCTTGTCGGCAAAAGCCTTGCCCCACCGCGACTTCGACTCCATCAGCCAGTCCTGCTCGCCGGTGGTGTCCAGATAGTGACAACCGGCGGCCAGCGCGGCCTCGACGGCATCACCGCCGAACTTGATGAACGGGCCGGCCATGTTGCTGATCACCTGCGAGCCCTGGAAGAGGTCGGTCAGCGATGCGACATCGTGCTCTACTTCGGCGATCTCGTAGTCGGCGGTCTCGATCCCGGGGATCTTCTCCATGACGGCCTGGATCCGGTCCTTGTCCCGCCCGGCAGCGGTGAACGGAACGTTCAGCTCACGCAGGTATTCGCAGACGAGTCGCCCGGTGTAACCGGAGGCACCGTAGACGACAACTGGTTTCGTGCTCATTGGTCAATACCTTTCGGACGGCAAATCGATGGATGGGGGCAGCGACTGTCCGGTCCGCCGCGGACCTCGTGGGGTTCTGCCCACGGTCCGGGCGGCGGTTGCGAAAGCTGATCAGGAGGACGGGACGAGCAGAAGGTGCGGCGCAGAATCACATGCCCATGCCGCCGTCGACCGGCAACCCCGCGCCGGTGACGAATCGGGCCGCATCCGAGGCAAGGAACACCACGGCGTCCGCCATGTCGGCGACCTCGCCGAGCCGGCCCAGCGGCGTCAGGCCGATGACATCGCCGATGATCGCGTCCGTACTGGGCCAGAGCCCGAGGGTGACCATGTCCTGCGCGAGTTGCGCACCCATCTCGGTGGGCACCAGACCGGGATAGATGCAGTTCACCCGCACGCCGTACCCGAGCTTGCCCGATTCCATGGCGGCAACCCGGGTGAGTCGATCGACGCCGGACTTGGTCGCCGAGTAGGCACTGATCCCGGGGAAGGCAATGGTGGCCGCGACAGACGACACGTTGACGACCGCACCGCCCTTGCCCGCGGGACCCTCCGGACGCATCGCCCGGAAGGCGTGCTTGAGACCGAGGCTGGTGCCCAGCAGGTTGACCTCGAGCATCAGCCGGAGATCCTTCGGCTCGAGATCGACGATCAGCGAGGAGATCTCGACTCCCGCGTTGTTCACCAGCAGATCGAACCCGCCGAGCTCGGCGATGGTGGACGACACGGCGCCCGCCCAGCTGTCGTCGTCGGTGACATCGAGCGGGACGAAACCGGCGGACCCACCGGAGGCCGTGATGGCCTCGGCGGTGCGACGTCCCTGGTCCTCGAGCAGATCACCGATCATCACCGCCGCTCCGGCTGCTGCCAGCGCCTGGGCCATTCCGGCCCCCAGCCCCTTCGCCCCGCCGGTGACCAGCGCCTTGCGTCCGGTGAGATCGAAAACACCCATGCAGCAACTCCTTTGAGATTCGACACTGAATCTGGGAAACATCCGGCACGTACATCGCAACAGGCTCCCCCGACGAAGCCTGAGCGAGGTGATCTACAGCACACTAGTCCGGCTTGGACGACTGTCAAGAGTTTCCTGGACACCTGTCAAGGCGACGATTGGAGACCTGTGCGGTCGGCGGTAGACTGCCCTGGCCAGCAACCAGCGGGCGGCGGAGCCGACGGAGAAAACCATGACGCAGGTGGTCCAGCAGGATGACGCGCTGCGCCCCGCCGACCGGGTCTCCCGTCGTCAGGTGGACAAGTTCACCGAGCGCCGCGCCCAACTGGCCGAATCCGCACTGTTGACGCTGTCCGAGCTGGGTTACGCCAGGACCAGCCTGCGGGAGATCGCGCAGAATTCCGAGTTCTCGCATGGCGTGCTGCACTACTACTTCCGCGACAAGGTCGATCTGATCACGCACTGCGTCCGTGAGTACAAGGCTCGTTGCGTCACCCGTTACGACCAGATCGTGGCCACCGCCACCACCGCGGACGAGCTGGTCACCGGTTTCGCCGAGGGCCTCGCCCAGACGATGGTCCAGGACGCCCACCTGCACCGCCTCTGGTACGACCTGCGAAGTCAGAGCATGTTCGAGGCGTCGTTCCGGATCGATGTCGCCGAGATCGACAACAGCCTGGAGCGAATGATCTGGCGGATCGTCAGCCAGTACTCCGAACTGACCGGACGACCGACGACCGTCTCCCCGGCCACCGCCTACGCCATCTTCGACGGGTTCTTCCAGCACGGATTGATCGGCCACCTGTTCGGCAACGCCGATGCGGCGCAGAATCTCCGGGAGACGGTGCAGCTCACGCTGCCCACGCTGGTCGACCCGGCGCCGGCCGAGAGCTGACAGACACCTCACTTCGGGAGTGCCGGCCGGCGCACCGCCTACCGTGGACGGCATGTCACCCGACCCTGACGGACCACCACACCACGAGGTGGCCTGGCTCGGCGCGCCGCGACCGGACGACCCGACCGTGCCCACCCTCGTGTTGTTGCACGGCTACGGGTCCAATGAACGGGACCTGATCTCCCTCGTCCCGGCGATGAAGATGTTCCTTCCGGGCATCACCGCCAAGGTCATCGCGGTGCGCGCATCCCACCCCGCACCCGGTCGTCCGCGCGGCTACTCCTGGTTTCCGGGTTCGGTGATGGCGCAGCCCAGCGACGCGGCGATCGGTCGGACCGCCGACCGGGTTGCCGATGTCATCCGGCAACACACGTCGAAGGCTGTGGTTCTCGGCTTCTCGCAGGGGATGTGCACGGCCATCACCGTGCTCCGCCGGCACCCGGAGCTGGTCGGCGCGCTCGTCGCGCTGTCCGGTTTCATGTTCGACGACGATCACCCCGGTGACGCCCGACTGGCGGTCGGTGCCGCGACCGGTGCGGGCGTGCCGGCCTTCGCCGGGTACGACCCGGCCGACCCGATGATTCCGGCGGTCGCCAATCGATGGGCGATGACGTACCTGCGGACGCACACCGACCTCGAGGAGCACACCTACCCCCGGATGGGCCACAGCGTGTCGATGGAGGAGATCGCCGATCTGACGACCTTCCTGCGCAAGGTGCTGGTTCCGCCGGGGTGAGCTGCCGGCCGAGCCTGGCTACGATTGCTCGATGGCGAAATACACCGTCAATCCCGACGCCGTTGCGCGCGCCCGGCAGCTGATCGACAAGAAGCAGTACGTGCTGGACAGCGACTGGGGTGACGCCCAACCCAACGCCGAAGCGGAGAACGAGTTCCTCAAGAATCACGACTGGGACGACTATGCGGCCTGGCATCTCGGGCTCACCGATGGTGCGAACGACGAAACCAAGGCCCGCTATGCGTTCGTCTACGGCGACCTGCGCCGGATCCACCGGACCGGGCTGATCGCCTGTGTCTACCGGGCTTCCGAGTGGCGGCACAAGGACGTCGAGCTGGCCGCGCACGACCTGCTGCAGTATCTGGACCAGTCGACGGCCTGACCCGGCGCCGCAAGAGCCATGGCTCCCGCCACCATGGATTGTGCCCGGAAAGTGTTCAGCCGACACATGAGTCGGCCCGCCGAGCTCCCGTAACGTCTGCGCTGACCCCACCGCAGGGTCGCGCCGACCGCACCGGGTGTGCGCCGCTCGGACGCCTCGACGAGGAGGACACACGCTGATGAGTCGACCCCGATCGACCGGGCCCAGGTACCTGACCCGACTTGCCGTCGCTGCCGCCGCGACGGCTGCTGCTCGTCGCCTGCGGTACACCGGGGGCATCCACCACCGAGAGCACCACCGCGGCGCCGAGCGGGACGGCGGCCGGCTCGTCCGGCGCGGCCGCCACCGGCGACCCGATCAAGGTCGGCATCGTGACCTCACTGTCCGGGCCCGCTGCAGTCCTACGGCCAGATGTACCTGGACGCCTTCACCGTCGGCCTCGACTACGCCACCGAGGGCACCGGCGAGGTCAACGGCCGCACAGATCGAGGTCACCACCGCCGACGACGCCGGCGATCCGGCCAAGGCCGCCAGCGCGGCAACCGATTTCATCGGCCAGGGCTACAAGATCCTCGCCGGCTCGGCGTCGTCCGGGCGTCGGGCCTGCAGGTCGCGCCGCTGGCCGCGGAGAACCAGGTGCTGTTCATCTCCGGCCCGGCCGCCACCGACGGACTGACCGGCATCAACAAGTACACCTTCCGCTCGGGACGGCAGTCCTACCAGGACGTCAAGACCGCGGCCTCCTTCCTGCCCGATCTGCAGGGCAAGAAGGTCACCGTCTTCGCGCAGGACAACGCCTTCGGGCAGGCGCAATGTCGCCGCCGTGACGTCGGTCTTCGGTGCCGGCGGCGCCACCGTGACCCCGCTGCTGGTGCCGGCGACCGCCACCGACCTGGTGCCGTTCGCCAAGCAGGCCGCCGACTCCGCCGCCGATCTGCTGTTCGTCGCCTGGGCGGGCACCAACGCCACCCAGATGTGGGAATCGCTGAACCAGCAGGGCGCCTTCCAGGATTCCACCGTGGTCACCGGGCTCGACATCAAGCCGACCCACACGGTTTTCACCCCGGTGGCCAGCCAATTGTCGCCTGCTGGCGCACTACTTCGACGGCGCGACCGACAACGAGGTCGAGCAGGCGCTTGTCGCCGGGCTGGCGGAGAAGGGCAAGACCCAGGACCTGTTCTCGCCGGACGGCTTCAACGCCGCGCTGATGGTCGTCGCACGCGGCCGAGGAATCACCCGACGACGTCGACGGCATGGTCACCGCCCTGGAGGGCTGGACGTTCGACGGCCCGAAGGGCGCCATGGAGATCCGCGCCGAGGATCACGCCCTGCTGCAGCCGATGTTCCAGGCCAAGCTGGTCGACGACCAACGGCACGCTCACCCCGGAACTGGTCAAGGCGCTGGATCCGCAGGACACGGCGCCGCCGGCCACGCCGTTCAAGTGAGCGGCGGGGTGAGCCCCGGCGACGGTGCCGCCGCCGGCCCGGCGGCCCGCGGCACGCTCGTTGCCGACGCCGTGCCGGCCGTCGAGGTCCATGATCTCGGCTGGACGGTCGGCGGCGCGGTGATCCTGGCCGACATCACCCTGCAGATCGGCGAAGGGCGAGCTGCTCGCCGTCATCGGCCCGAACGGTGCCGGGAAATCGACCCTGGTCAACATGATCTCGGGAGTCACCAGGCCGACCACCGGCCGGATCCTGCTGGGCGGAACGGATGTCACCCGGCTGCCGGTGCGGCTGCGGGCGCAGGGCCGGCATCGGCCGGACCTTTCAGACGTCGTCGCTGTTCGGCGGACTGACCAGCCTGCAGAACGTCTGCTTCGCCCTGCAGTCGGCGACCTCGTCGCCGCTGAACCCGTTGCGGCGGGCCGCGTCACCGCGGCGAGCGCGAGCGAGGCACGGGAGCTGCTGGAGCAGGTCGGGATGGGTCATCGCGCATCCTGGTCGACCGCCGCCCTGTCGCACGGCGACAAGCGCAAGCTCGAACTGGCGGTGGCGATGGCCCGGCGGCCGGAGGTGCTGCTGCTCGACGAGCCGATGGCCGGTGTGTCGATGGAGGACGTGCCCGGGCTGGTCCAGCTGATCGCAGACCTGCAACGGCAAGGGCGTCACCATCTGCATGGTCGAGCACCACATGCATGTCGTCCTCGGGCTGGCCGACCGGATCGCCGTGCTGCACCACGGCCGGCTGCTGGCGGTCGGCTCGCCCGCCGAGGTGATGGCCGACGAGACGGTCAAACGGGCCTACCTGGGTGATGCGCTGTGATGCAACGAGAGCCGAACAGCGGTCGCACCGGATGAGCGACATCCTGCGACTGACCGACGTGCAGGTCCGGATCGCCGGATCACACATCCTGCAGGGCATCGACTTCGCCGTGCCCGAGGGCGGGGTGACCGCGCTGCTCGGCCGGAACGGGGTCGGCAAGACCACCACCCTCAAGGCGATCCTCGGGCTGGTGCCGGCCACCGGGACGATCGAGTTCGACGGCGACCGGATCGACGGGATGCCGACCCATCGGATCGTCCGGTCCGGCGTCGGCTACGTGCCGGAGGACCGCGAGGTGTTCGCCTCGCTGACCGTCGAGGAGAACCTGCAAGCTGGCCGAGGTGCCCGGCGTCGCAGCCCGACTACGACACCGTGCACGAACTGTTCCCCGAACTGCGCGAGCGCCGGAAGCAGCGGGCCGGCACGCTGTCCGGCGGGCAGCAGCAGATGGTCGCGCTGGCCAGGGTGCTGCTCGGCCCGGCCAAGCTGCTGCTGGTCGACGAACCGACCAAGGGGCTGGCCCCGAAGCTGGTCGCCGAGGTCGGCGACGTGCTGGCCCGGGTCGCCGAGCGGACGACGGTGCTGCTGGTGGAGCAGAACCTGCCGCTGGTCCGGCGGATCGCCGACGCCGCCATCGTCATCGACACCGGCCGGGTGGTGCACACCTCCGACGCCGCGTCGCTGCTGGCCGACGAGTCGCTGGTCAACTCGCTGCTCGGGGTGGCCGGCGCCGACATCGCAGCCGAAGCAGCACGCCGGCCGCGAGCGGGTGAGGGAGCCGGATGAGTTCGCTGATCCTGATCCTGATCACCGGCGTCGGCCTGGGCGCGCTGTATTTCCTGGTGGCGTCCGGACTTTCGCTGATCTACGGCCTGATGCACGTGCTGAACTTCGCGCACGGCGCCTTCCTCACCGCCGGCGCCTACGCGGCATGGGTGGCCACGGCCTATCTTTCCGGCCTCGGTGGCTGGTCGTTCCCGGTCGCCGTGCTGATCGGCATGGTGGTCGGCGCGCTGATCGGCGCCGCCGGTCGAGTTCTTCCTGATCCGGCCGCTGTACCGGCGGCACATCGAGCAGGTGCTGGTCACCGTCGGCCTCGGGCTGATGGGGGTCGCCCTGTTCACCGGCATCTGGGGGCCGGACCCGCAGCCCTTCCCGCGGCCGGCCTGGACCACCGCAGACGACCACCATCGGCGGCGCGGCCATCCCGAACGACCGGTTCCTGCTGATCGGCGCGGCCGGGCTGCTGCTGGTCGGGCTGGTGCTGCTGCTGCAAGTACACCCGGATCGGGCTGATCATCCGGGCCGGCGTGGAGAACCGAACCATGGTGCAGGCGCTCGGGCATCGACGTCCGGCGCACCTTCACCCTGGTCTTCGCGCTCGGCGGCGCCGCGGCGGCGCTGGGCGGGGTGCTGGGCTCGGTGTACCTGGGCTCGGTCTCGCCCGGGCAGGGCACGGCGCTGCTGATCTACGCGTTCATCGTGGTGGTCATCGGCGGCTTCGGCTCGATCGGCGGCACCGCGCTGGCCGCGCTGGTGGTCGGACTGGTGCAGCAGCTCGCGAACTACTACCTGTACTCCGGGATCGGTGACGTGTCGGTCGTGCTGCTGCTGGCCGCGGTGCTGCTGGTCCGGCCGGGCGGACTGACGGGACGGACGGCATGACCGACCTCGCGCAGGCCCTGACCGACCGGGCCATCTCGGCCACCGGCTCCCCCCGGCGCGGGACGCCCGCCGGCCGGCCGGATCCTGCACCGTGCTGATCCCGCTGGCCGTGCTGGTCGTGCTGATCTTCCTGCCCTGGATGGGCTTCTCGATCCCGGGTGTGCTGCCCGGCGCGGTCAACTCCCCCGGCTCGATGCAGCTGCTGGCGCTCTGCCTGGTGACCGGCGGCATCGCGCTGAGCTACGACGTGCTGTTCGGCCGAACCGGTCTGCTGTCCTTCGGGCATGCGCTGTTCGTCGGCGCCGGCGCCTATTCGGCGGCCATCGCGCTGGGCAAGTGGGGCGGCGGGCTCGGACTCGCGGTGCTGCTGGTGCTCGCGATGGGCATCGCGCTGCCGCTGATCGTCGGCGCGGTCGCGCTGCGGGTCAAGGGCATCGCCTTCGCGATGGTGACGCTGGCCTTCGCGCAGGCGGTGGCGATCACCGTGCTGCGCAACCCCGGCGGACTGACCGGCGGCGAGGAGGGCCTGTCGCTGAACCGGTCGCAGCTGCCGGCGATTCCTGTCCGGGGTGGTGAACGCGCCCGTACCGGTACTGGCTGGCGCTGGCGTTCTGCGTGTTCTGCTTCCTGGTGGTGGCCTGGCTGACCGCCGCCCGGACCGGGCACGCCTGGGCGGCCGTCCGGGAGAACGAAGCCAGGGTCGAGGTTCTCGGGCTGTCGGCCTACCGCGCGAAACTGATGGCGGTGGTGGTCGGCGGATTCCTCGGCACCCTGGGCGGTTTCGTCCAGCTGATCGTCGATCGGCGGCGCGAATCCGCACCTGCTGTCCACCGAGTTCACCCTGTCGCTGCTGATCATGGTGGTGCTCGGCGGGGCCGGCAGCCGCTGGGGGCCGATCATCGGCGGGGTGCTGTACGTGTTGCTGGACAACCGGTTGCAGGAGCTGTCCACCTCGCAGACCATCGCCGAGCTGCCGGCCGTGCTGCGGGTGCCGCTCGAGCCAGCCGGTGTTCGTGCTCGGGCTGCTGTTCGTGCTGGTGGTGTACTTCGCGCCGGGCGGCATCGCCGCCATCGGCGGGCGGGTGCGCGGCTGGTGGCGGCGGCGCCGGCAGTCCGGCGTCACCCGCGAGCTGACCAACGCCGCGCAACTGCAGCGCCAGCTGGATCTGCAGCGCCCGGTCCGGTTCGGACCAGTCCGGGCCGAGCAGCTTGCCGACCCGGGCCAGCCGCTGACCGACGGTGTTCGGGTGCAGGTGCAGCACGCCGGCCGTCCGGCCCAGGTGCCCGCCCTGACCGAACCAGGCGTCCAGGGTGGCGGCCAGGTCCGAGCCGCGGGCCTCGTCGTACTCCAGGATCGGGCCGAGGGTGTCGGTGATGAACCGCCTGCCGGTGTCGCCGGCGGACAGCAGCACACCGACGAAGCCCAGTTCGGCCATCGGTCGCGCCCTGACCCTCCCGGCCGAGCGCGAGCATCGCCGACAGCGAATCCGCTCGCCGAGCGATGAGCGGCGGCCAGGTCGGCCGAGCTGATCGACCGAGTCTGCGAGGCCGGGCCGTCGGACAGACACATTCAGCCGCCGCGGTCACCGGTCCGCCGAGCATCCGGCCGAGCCCGGCGGCGGCCTCCCGGGCCGCGGCCCCGGCATCGTCACCGGGCACAAGCAGCACCAGGTGGCCGTCGACCCGCGCCGACAGCCCGCGCCGCTGGCCGGCGTAGAACGCCGCCGCCTGTTCGGCGTCCGCCCGATGCCGCGGCGCGGCGCAGACCACGACAGACCAGGTCGCCGGTCAGGTCGGCATCGAGATCTGCTGCCCTGGCGGCGATCTCGTCGGGATCGATGACCGATCCGGTGAGCAGGTCCTCCAGCAGGTCGCGCCGGCCGCGATTGGCCACCTCGGCCAGATGCCGGTTGAACAGCAGCAGCAACGCGGTCACCACCGCGCCGCGCTCCAGCACCCGCAGATCGGCCGGTCGCGGCGCGCCGTCCCGGGTCAGCACCAACCGGCCGAGCACCTCCGAGCCGGCGGACGACCGGCACCGACGACTGGCCCGGCCCGATCGGCTCGTCCGGCTGCGGCCGGCACCTGCAGCTCGACCGTCCCGCCCAGCACCTCGGCCAGTTCGGCGGCGACCTCGGCGACCCCGCCGCCGCGCAGCACCAGTTCGGCCAGCCGGTCGTGGGCCAGCACGGCCAGTTCGATGTCCCGGCTGCTGTTCGCGCAGCGCGGCGTTGGCGTGCTCGAGACCGATCAGCGCAGCACGGGTCTCGGCCAGCAGCCGGGCGTTGTCCAGGGCGACCGCGGCATGCGCGGCCAGCGAGGACAGCAGCGCGACCTCGTCCCGGGAGAAGGCCCGCTCGTCGGCGGTCGGCGGCGAACAGCACGCCGATCACCTGGGAGCCGCGCTTCAGCGGGACGCCCAGGATCGACACCAGACCCTCGGCCCGCACCGCGGAGTCGATGGTCGTCGTGTGCGGGAACCGCTCGTCGCGGAAGTAGTCGGCCGAGGCGATCGGCACACCCTGCTGCGCGACCAGTCCGCCGAGGCCGGCACCGAGCGGCAGCCGCACCGCCTGGAATTCGGCCGACACCGATCCGTCGGTGACCCGCATGTAGGTGTCGCCGCGGTCGTCGTCGTTCAGGCACAGGTAGGCGATGTCCCGGCCCAGCAGGGCCCTGGCCCGGCGGACGATGGCGGCCAGCACCTCGTCGACGCTGGTCAGCGCGGCCAGGTCGGAGGCGGTCTGGAACAGCGCGGCCAGTTCGGCCTCCCGCCGGCGGTGCGCCTCCAGTTGCTCGCGCAGCGCCAGCGCGACCCGTTTGGCCCGCTCCAGTGTCTCGATGTCGTGCGCCGGCAGCCCGGCCGCCCTGGCCTCGACGACCGGCCGTTCGAACTCGACCGCGGAGGCGTCCCGGCCGAGCAGGTCGAGCAGGTGCGACACCCCTTCAGCCATCCCCATGTGGACCATGCTGCCAGCAGGGACCGCCGCGAACGCCGGAAGTCGGCCCGAGGTGTCGAACTGACCGGCCGCCGGCTGTCGGGGCCGTTCAGCGGGCGCCCCAACCGCCGTCGAGCACCAGGTCGGACCCGGTGATCGAGTCGCTGCCGGCCGAGCAGAGGAAGGCCGCCGCGGTTGCCACCTCGGCCGGATCGATCAGCCGCTTCACCGGTGACGAGGCCAGGATGACCTTGCTGAGCACCTCGTCCTCCGACATGCCCGTGTGCCACAGCCTGATCGGCGATCTGCGTCTCGACCAGCGGGGTGCGGACGTAGCCGGGGTTGATGCAGTTGCTGGTGACGCCGTGCTCGGCGCCCTCCAGCGCGATCACCTTGGACAGCCCCTCGAGGCCGTGTTTGGCCGACACATAGGCGACCTTGAACGGACTGGCCCGACGGCCGTGCGCCGATGAGATGTGGACGACCCGGCCCCAGCCGCGCTCGTACATGCCCGGGCAGCACCGCCCTGGTCAGCACGAACGGCGCGGTCAGCATGATCCGCAGGATCGTCTCGAACGTCGCGATCGGGAAGTCCTCGAGCGGCTCGACGTGCTGGATGCCGGCGTTGTTGACCAGGATGTCGACGCCGCCGGCGACCGCTCGTCGATCTGCGCCGGCAGCGCCTCGATGTCGGACAGGTCGATCACCAGCGGCGTCGCGCCGATCTCGTCGCGCCACCGTCGCGGACAGCGGCTTCGTCACGATCGACCGCGATCACCGTGGCGCCGTCGGCGGCGAACCGGCGCGCGATCGCCCGGCCGATACCGCTGGCCGCGCCGGTGACCAGGGCGGTGCGGCCCTGCAGGACGGTACTTCGTTGCTGCGGGGACGCCGACGTCATGGTCTGACCGTAGGGGCCAGGCGCGCCGAATCACATGGTGCGTCCACCACACCATCTCGATCGAACGGTGGTGCGAGCGCACATGCGGGGCCTCAGGCAGTGCCCGGAACGGCAAACGCCCGGTAGTTCGCCGTTCCGTCGTCGGCGACGGCGTAGCAGGCGATGACCTGGTTCCGGGTCGGACAGTTCGAAGACGGCGCTGCCGACGAAGGACTCGGATGACGAATTCGGGATGGTCCCGTCCCTGGTGTAGTGCACCGTGACCGGTCGATCCTGCGCCGGCGCCTCGATGGTGAGCGAGGGCGGCACCGCGGTTGTCGGTCCGCTCGATCCGGGGTCCGGAGCGGCCAGCCTGATCAGCGGTCGGCCACGGCCGGCTCGCTCGTCGATGGCCTCGATCTCTTCGGCGGTCAGCTCGACCGCAGCCGGCTGCGCGGGATCGAGCACCCACTGGCCGTCCACCAGGTACAGGGTGAACGGGGTGAAGTAGCCGAAACTGATCGGAGTAGGCCAGGTAAGCGGTGACATCGATGCGTCCGGCGACGAAGTGGCTCGACGGCATCAGCGGTGACGGCGTCCTCCCAGGTGACCCGCTTGGTGAAGGTGGCGCTGACCACCTCGGAGGCGGTGCCGTCCGCGGTGATGGCGATGAACGAGACCACCGCGTCCTGGGTGATGGTGACGGCGGCTCCTTCGGTCCAGGTCTGCCCGTCGAGCGAGTGGTACAGCGTTGCGGTCGGATCCGATGCGCTTGCCGTGACCAGCAGGCTGGCATCGAACGGCACGCTGCTGTCCGTGGTGATGCTCGCGACGAGCTGGTCGACACCGACCCAGTAGGTCCGCGACACCGGCCCGCCGGCACCCCCGGCTGCGGCGGTCAGCTGCCACACTCCCGGGGAAACGAGCGTGACGCTGCCGCCGCTCGGCACCGTCTCCTCGATGGTCTCGGCAACCGTGTCGACGAGATAGCCGTTGACGAACTGCCTGGTCACCCGGTTCGCCAGAAGGTCGGCGATGGCGGTGTCCGGTTCCACCCGCACGGTGACAGTCAGCGGCGCGGGATGGCCCCCGCTGTCGGGTTCGACGGTCAAGGTGACCGGTGGCAGCGGCGGAACCGAATTCAGCAGCGGCCGGAAATCGTCGAAGACGGCCTGGCTCTCCTTGACGGCCTGATGCCCCTGTTGCCCGGATCCGAGGTTGTAGGACCTGTTGACGGCGCCGGCCAGTCGACCGGTGCCGGGATTCTGCGCATCGACGAAATCGCCGGCCGCCACCCCGCAGAAATAGCTGATGGTGTGCGGTCGCGGCTCGGGCGTGGGCGGTTTGCCCTGTCCGAAGGGTGTTTCGCCGCCTCCGCCTTCGGTCTCGGCCAGCAGTTCGTTCATGAACTCGCCGCCGGTTCGCCACTCCCCGATCGATCCGGTGCCCAGACCATGGAAGGCACCGGCCAGGGCGACGAAGGTGCCGATCCGGTTCCACTTCTTCGGTTGGCCCCAGGTCGGCGGACGGATTGTCGATCCAGGCCGCGGCAAACGGCGTACATCAGGGAACAGCCGAGCGAATGCGCGATCACGTCGACCACATCGACGTCGAGGTAGCTGCAGACGGCCTCGAGGTAGTCGCGGACGTCGTCCACGTTGTTGGTGTGCGGTGTCTGCAGATCGACGGCACCGGCGGCGAGGTAACTGGGCGCCCAGATCAGTTCGTCGGCGTAACCGGCGGCCAGCAGGAACCGTCGCTGGTCGAGCAGATCCCAGGGTCGGACGTCGGCGGCGCCGCCGTTGCCGTGGACCAGGATGACCGGGGCCCGGCCGATCGAGGCGACAGCGTTCCGATGCGCCGTGCGGTCGACAGCCTGATTGCCACCGAATCCGCCCACCGGCTGCCCGGCACCGGGTCCCCCTCGATCCAGCGGGACAGGAAAGTCTGACGGATAGCTCATGTCGCCCAGTGTGTCCCACCGAATTCCCCGGGCAGGACGCAGGTCGAAGTCGTTGACCCGAATGGCGGAATTGCCCACGCCAAACGAGAGCTTTGTCTTCGTTGCCCGTATCACCTGCTGGGATCGTCGTCACCTGCTCAGGAGAATCCGACGATCCGAGGGGCAGAACATGATCAGCGAAGCGAACGTCGAACGACTCCAGCGCGAAGGCAGGCACCTGGAGGCGGCGCAGACCGGCGACCCGGATCTCGGCGCCTTCACCCTGCTGCCCGGTACCTGGGCCAACAAGCCCACCCTGCCCGGCCGCGGTTGGAACATGATCGCGTTGCCCTTCGCCCAACCCGACGGCGGCACCTTCGGGCCGCCCTACCGGTTGCTGCTCAACCAGTTCAACGAGGAGCTGAAGTTCCAGTTGGTCGACAAGGCGGTGCCCAATCGCGGCGTCGACCTGTCGATCGGGGCCAACACCGATCAAGTGATCGTGACGATCGACTACGAACAGGCGATTTCGCAGATTGCCGCCGAGGATTTCCCGTTGAGCGGCCTGGCCGGAGGCACCGAACTGCCGATCCACCACGAGCCGGGACTCTTCCTGAACATGACCAACCAGATCGACAACGGCCCGGACATCGCCCGGCTGGCCACGATTCCGCACGGGGATGTGGCACTCGCGCTCGGCACCTCACGGGTGGTCGACGGGATGCCGGATATCCCGAAGGTCAACGCCCTGCCGATCGGGGTCGACCAGAACATCGACACCAACTTCTATCTGTTGCCGTACAAGCACTTTCACGAGGACCTCTTCGAGGGCCTGTTCGACCCGACCGACCCGACAGCATTGCTGAGCGCCGCCAACCAGGGTGTGGACATCGTCCGGACCACCGTTCTGGAATTCGACACCACGGTGGAGAGCGGCGGGATCAACAACATCCCGTTCGTGGTCCGGCAGGCCAACGCGTCGGAGATGAAGTCGACCTTCTTCATCCAGGAACTGGCCGAGACCGACGAGTGGGGCCAGCCCAAGCTGCGCCTGCAGTACGTGCAGGTCGTTCAGCTGGATTTCTTCCCGCGATTCGACGGCGGCCCGGGGCGCATCAAGTGGCCGCACGTCAGCATCAACACGCTCGAGAAGGTCACCGACACCGTCAGTCTCGACTCGTACGCGAAGATGCCGTGACGACGGAGCGTCAGTCCGGTTGGTCCTTGGTGCGGTGCAACAGCCAGTCGGTCGAGGTCTGGATCAGCGCGTAGCGCACCGCATTCTGCTTGCCGTGCAGGGTGAACACGATCCGCCGATCGTTGCGGTCGTGTTCCTCCCACCAGCCGATGTCGGCGATGCTCTTGTCCTCGTCCTCGAACGTCAGGTGGTCGAGATCGTGATCGGGAACGGCGACCGCCAAACGATTCCCGGCCGGTGAGTCGGGCAGGCCGCGGGGCACCGCCCACGACCTGAGCATGCCGTTCTCCTCGAGCCGCAGGTCGAAGTGATGGCGTGGTCGGCGGTGTTCATGGAGCACGAACGCCGGCCGATCCGCCGCCGGTTCGGCGGTGCTCACCCCGACGCAGCCACGGGTTCGGCGGCCTTCCCCGACTTGTCGGGCAGGGGTTGCCAGCGATGACCCCACTTCACCAGGGGCTGCAACGCCCGGATGAGATCGATGCCGCGCTCGGTGAGCCGGTACCTGATCTGTACCGGGGTCGACGGCACGACCTCACGCTCGACGAGCTGGGAGGCCTGCAGCTCGCGCATCCGCTCCGCCAGCATTCGATCGGACAATCCCGGTACCTGGGAACGGATCTCGCCGAACCTGTTGGCACCGCGGGCCAGTGCCAACAGGATCGCCGAACTCCACCGCTTGCCGACCAGTTCGACTGCGGACTGGAAATGCCGGCATTCGTCGTCGTCGATGAGCTCCCAGGATCGCTTCACTTACTGATCGTAAGTCCTCTCTAGCCGGTCAGGGCCTGTTCGCGGACGATGTTGAAGTTGTCCCGGAACACGTTGTCCGGATCGAGCCGGGCCTTGATCTCGACGAGCCGGGCCAACGTGGCCGGCGGGAAGGCGTCGGCGAGCCGCTCGGCACGCAGGTCGGTGTCGAAGCTGAGGTAGAGACCGTCGAAATGCGAGTGGAGTTCGTCCCAGACCCGGTCGAGTTCGGCATGATTCGCGCCGAGCGCGGTGATCGAGAAGTTCGCCGATCGGTTGGCATAGGCCGTCTCCGCCGGGTCGACGTCGGCAACGGCGCCGCCGACCGAGCGGATCTGGAAGAAGTACACCGCTCCCGTTGCGATCATCCGGGCCACGGCCTCGGCGAAGTCCGGCGTGATGTGATCGATCAAACCGGATCTGGCCGCCGGCTCCCCCTGGGCGTTGTGACCGGCCGAACTGGCATTCGCCATCACGTCGGCATAGGTGGTGAGGGTCACCGACTGGTCCAGCAAGGGACCGGCGTCGGCCAATGGCTGCAGTCTGGCCACGATCGTCTCCGGATCGGCCGAGTTCACCATTGCCATCACCGTGGCAACCATGGGTTGTCGTGGTCGAGGACGGCCCATGATCAGGAAGCTGGTGAGATCCCGTGGCGCGGCCTCCTGGGCTGCGCCCCAGCGCTGGAGGAATCCCGCGGTGTCGCCGGCATCGAGGGCGAGCTGGGCCCAGCCGACGTCACCGACCTCGTCCACCTCGAATTCGAAGGAGGTGACGATGCCGAAGTTCGCGCCGGCACCGCGCACGGCCCAGAACAGATCGGGGTTCTCCTGCGCATCGGCGCGGGTGACGGTGCCGTCGGCCAGCACGATCTCCACCGCGCGCAGGTGATCGATGGTCAGCCCGTGCTCCCGGGCGAGCCAGCCGATCCCGCCGGCCGTGGCCAATCCGCCGACCCCGACCCCGCCGTAGTCGCCGGAACTCAGCGCCCAGCCGTGCGGAGCGAGCGCGGCTGCGACGTCCATCCACCGCGCGCCAGGACCGAGCCGGATCCGGCGGGTCTCCTCGTCCAGGATCTCGATGGTGTTCAGCCTGGAGACATCGATGACGATGCCTCCGTCGTTGGTCGATCGACCACTGATCCCGTGCCCACCACTGCGCACGGCCAGCGGCACATCCTGGGTCCGGGCGAACGCCAGCGCGAGCACGACCTGCTCGACCGAGGCCACCTGCAGCACCAGCCCGGGCGATCCGCCCCGCATGTACGTCGAACGGACCCGCGAATACCGGGCATCACCCGGTTCGATCACGGCATCGGCCAGCGCGGTCGGGATGGCGTCGTAGTCGATACCGGTCCGCCGTTTGGCACGGACGGTCAGGCTCCGGACGACCGGCGCGCCGGCCGGCCGCTCCGGTCCCCGTTCGACCGAGACCGCCTCCCGCAGTGCGGGAATCACCTCCTCGGCGAACGTCTGCAGGGTGCGGGGATCGTCCGACCCGAGCACGAAGGTTCCGATCCCGTCCCGAACAGCCAGCGGCAGCAGTGTTTCGACCCACTGATCGGCCGGACCCTGCAGCGTTCCCGAGGTCTGCGGCTGAAACTTGCCGGAGACGTTGAGGATGCGCCGGATCTCCCGCGGGTCGCGACCGACCTGCTGTGCCGCTTCGTCGATCATCGCGTTGCCGGCGGCGAGATCGCCCGGCTTCAGGTAGCTCAGCGAAGGCAGCCATCCGTCGGCGCGGCGCCCGACGAGCCGCTGCATGCGCGGCTTGTAGGCCCCGATCCAGATCGGGATGTCGTGTGCCGGTGCCGGACCCCGTTTCGCGCCGTTGACGTGGTGGAACTCCCCGGGCACCCGCAGCGGCGCCTTGTTGTCCGCGTCCCAGACACCCCTGATGACGTCGATGGCCTCCTCCAGCGCCTGCACCGCCTGCCCCGGCTCGAGCCGGCGTCCGCCCATGGCTTCGATGGCATCCCAGAATCCCCCGGCGCCCAATGCCAGATCGAAACGCCCACCGGACAGCCGATCCAGACTGACCGCGGCCCGGGCCAGGACGGCCGGCGGCCGGAGCGGCACATTGAGCACGTTGCCCGACACCCGGATCCGTTCCGTCTGCGCAGCAACCCAGGTCAACAAAGTCCAGGTGTCCAGGAACGCCGGCTGATAGGGATGGTCCTGAAAGGTGACCAGGTCGTAGTTCAGCTGCTCGCTCAGCTGCGCCAGCGCGACCGGCGTCGTCGCCGGATCGTTCGACGGCGTGATGAACGTTCCGAACTCGAGCCGGTGGAGGTAGTCAGGCATACCGCAAGTCTGTACCTACCGATCGGAATGTTCAAACATCTGATTAGTCACTTACTATTTGTAAGCGCTGTTTGACCGGTGCCGATACAGTCCGGCACGTGGATGTCATCGATGCGCTGCAGCGAGCCACCGAGGAATACCGCTCCCGCCTGCGCAAGGTGCACTCATCCAACCAGTGGGAGTCTCCGACGCCGTGCGATTTATGGACCGTTCGCGATGTCGCCGATCACATCCTGGGCGGCAACCGTTTCACCGTCATGATCCTGGACGGCCTCGCGCCGGAAGATGCGATGGATCGGGTGATTCATGGAGACTTCGCCGACGAGCCGATCCGAGCCTTCGACAAGAGTTCGAGTGAACAGCTGGCGGCCTTCCTTCGGCCCGGCGTGTTGGAGTGCCTGCATCAGCACCCGATCGGGCTCATCTCCGGGCGACGCATCGCGGCACTGCGGATGAGCGACCTGGTCGTGCATGGCTGGGATCTCGCACGAGCATTGGGTCTGCCCGAGGAGTTGGATCCCGAGCTCGTCATCGAGTCCATCGCCGTGTTCGAGGAACTTGCCGAGAACCCCGCTGCTACTGACTTTTTCGGCCCGGGTGCCGGCGGGACGCTTCCGGAGGATGCCTCCAACCAATCCAGACTTCTGGACATGGTCGGCCGCCGCCCGTAGCCGATGCGGCGCATCACCGGTGACTGCCTTCCAGGTGCCGCGCGACACTGGCCCTAGCCACCGTGATCGTACGTATGTTCGAATGAAGAGGTGCTGACTCCCGGCGACTTCGGCCTCTCCAGGCGGCACTACCGCGTCGACGGACATCGAATGGTGGAAGCAATGCCGGAGCGTTGTCCGGCTGGACACCCGATGGGCGAGAACACCGTGCTGATCGGCAACCATCCCTGCGTCAAGTGCACCGGGTCCAGCCACCGCACCTGGCGGTGCCGGGCGTGCGACGCCTGCTGGATCTGGCCCGCCTGTGTAGATCGGCCGGGCTGGCCCGAGTGGGCTGGAATCCGCTCCAACGAGAACGACCGTTGACTCCGAGACCACGGTCGGGACCGAGATCGAGATGCTCGGACTTGGGTGAGCCTCGGAGGTACTCGACGATTCGACAGTCTCACCCACCTGTCGATCCAGCTAAGCGCCTGCAAGGGCGGCCCAGCCGGCGAGTCCGATGTAGGCCACGCCTTCCACGCGCGGTTGAGCAGTGTGGAGGTGCGGATGGCGGTGCAACCAGAGACCGATGGTCCCGGCCAGGTAGGCGAACCCGAAGTCCCACGCGACGCCGATTACCCAAAAAATGGCACCAAGGATCAAGATTTGAGTCACCTCGGACCCGCTGTTCGGGTTGATGAATTGGGGAAAGAACGCCAGGAAGAACACCAGCATCTTCGGATTGGCCAGCCCGACCAACAGCCCTTTGCCGGCTGATCGGTGCAACGGCATCGTTGTGTCAGCGTCAGGGTCCGGGGAGACAGCTCGCGAGCGGAACGATCGGAACCCCAGCCAAGCCAGGTAGAGGACCCCGGTCCAGCGAACCACGCCCAATGCGATGGGCGACGCTGCCAGAATCGCCGAAAGTCCAACTGCGGTCAGCAATACCCGGAGTGCGGAGGCGACTCCGATGCCGGTCATCGCGGCCAGTGCCGCGCGCTGGCCATGGGCGATCCCGTGAGCCAGCAGGAAAAAGTTCGACGGGCCGGGCAGCAACATGATGCCGGCGGAGACGAGTGCGAACGCGATGAGCGTGGATGGGGTTGGCAACGAGGACTCTCCTTCACCGAGGGCGGTAGCGCCCCAGCGGCGCCGCTTGACCGTGCCTGGCAAGACGGTGAAGGACAAGCAACGAAAAGTGCTCGACTGTTAAGTGATGCCGTAGAGTTCGGAACGTGCTGGAACTCCGTCGCCTGCAGGCGCTCTACGCGGTCGTGACGACCGGGTCTGTGAAGGACGCTGCCGCGAAACTTGGCTACAGCCCGTCAGCGATCAGCCAGCACGTGAGCAACTTGGAAGCCGAAACCAAGACGATCCTGCTCGAACCCGCGGGGCGAGGGGTCCGGCCCACAGCGGCCGGTCGACTTCTTGCCGAACACGCCGGGGCGCTGCTGGACCGGATGGCCGAAACCGAAGCCGCCCTCGCTGCGTTGAACGCTGGGGAGACCGGTGTACTTCGGCTGGCCTCGTTCGCCACCGCAGGCGCCGAGCTTGTCCCGCCCGCTCTGGCAACCGTTCATCGGTCGTTACCGGGCCTGGAAATCACCGTGCGGATTGCGGATCGCGACGAAGCACTGCAGCTGCTCCGCCAAGATCTCATCGACGCGGCGGTCATCGAGACCCACCCCGCCGTCCTCGGCCAGCACGATGCGGCCCTGACTGTGCGACCGCTGCTCGTCGACCCGTTCCGGCTGGTGCTGCCGCGCGGTCACCATCTCTGCGAACAGTCGCAGCCCTTCCTGCTGGAGGATTTCGCCAGCGAGCCGTGGATCGACATCCGATGCGAAGTGGGCTGCTGTCGCTCCGAGACCACCGGCGTCTTCCAACGGGCCGGATTCACCCCTCGACGTACGGTTGAAGCTGATGACTATTGGCCGGCCCAGGGGTTTGTCGCAGCCGGACTCGGTGTGGCCCTCATCCCAGCCCTTGCCCTGGGGGTGCTGCACCCAGGGGTCAGCGTCAAACGTCTCGAGCAGTCAAATCAGCCCGAGCGACACATCGCTATCGCCACCCGGACAGCCACCACCCCCACCACCGCGGTGCAAACCGTGACCGCGGCGCTCCGCAACCAGGCCGAGCATCCCCCACAGCCGTAGGATTCTCGGCGGTTACCTGTCGCGTTGAGAGTTACTGTGCCGCTGGGTGAATCAGGCTGGTCAGCAAGAGGTGCCTGGGTCAGAGGTAGGGCGTGGGCGCCTGGATCACCCGGGATCCCGGCCGGGGTCGGGCCGGTCCAACCGGTGGGGTGAGAGCCTGCTGGATCTGGCTGGTCTGTCTGGAGCGGCCGGATATGGTGCGCCGGTCATATGTGACTGAGAGTCCGCACCCTTGATTCTGCGGCGGATCGCACGCTGCGCCAGGTCACGCAGCCTGGCCAGGCAGTAGGGCGGACACCAAAATCTCGGTGAGCCAGTCCCGGTATTCCTTGTCGCTCCAACCGCGGGTGGTGACCAGGGCGTCGTAGTTGGCCTGGGCGCAGATCGTCCAGATCAGGTCGGCGGCCCGCTCGGCGGTGAGACCGGGGCGTAACGCGTTGGTCTGCTCCAGCAGGTCGGCGAACCTCCGCAGGCCGTTGAGGCGTTGCCGGGCATGGGTTTCCTTGAGCTGGACAAGCGCGGGATCGGTCGGTGGCCGCGGCGTCCAGCACCCGCAGCAATGGGCCGACCCTGGACCACACCCCCGGCTGCGTAGCGGCGTAGGCCGCCAGTTGTTGGCGTGGATCTGTCTCCTCGATGACCCGGCGGATGCCTTCCCGCTGTTCGACGGGGAGTTCCGCGCGTTCCACCCCTCCGGCCAGCGCCGCCTGCACCGCGGCGGCCAGCAGCCCGGCCTTGCCACTGGCCGAGCGGTAGACCGTTTCGACGGCGACGCCCGCTTCGGTCGCGATCGCGGGAATGGTCGACCCGGCGTAACCGCGCTCCAGAAACATACGTACCGCGGCGTCGATGATCTTCGTCCGGGTCTGCGTCGCGTGTTCGCGACGTCGCGAACCGTCGTAACGCCGTTTGGGTCTTGCGGGTTCAGACATTGAAGAGAATGATACTGGCATCAATATGGTCGGGCGCTCGACACGCCGGACCAACCCAAGGAGGACACGGATGATCACATCCACCGACGACGTCAAGATCGCTGCCCGCCGAGTGCTGGAGGAAATCTTTCCGGCCGACGACGAGGCAGCCGTGATCGATGCCGTCACCGACGATTTCGTCAACCACGAGGCGCCACCCGGCACGCCCCCCGGCCCGGCCGGGATCATTTTCTACATGCACGCCTTGGCCAAGGCCTTCTCCGACCAGCGGTGGACGATCCACCGAGTGCTCGCCGAGGGCGATACGGCCGTCGTCTACTGCGAACACAGCGGCCGGCACACGGGCGACTTCTTCGGCCTACCCGCCACCGGTCGCAGCTTCGCCTACCAACAGATGCACATGATCAGGATGGTTGACGGCAGGGGCGCCGAACACTGGGCCGTCCGCGACGACGCGACCCTCATGCGCCAACTCACCGGTCCGCAATAAATGCTGGCACACAACGTATTTCGACATCACCCCCGGCAGGCCTTGCGTCAGAAGCGCTTCACCGTCACGGAAACCGTCGTGGTCTTCACGCCGAACTGCTGCGCCTGCCGGTCGAACATCTCCATCATGTTCGGGCGATCACCGGCCAGTGACGAGTCGATCATCTTGGCCGTCATCGTGTTCATGATCGCGGCCGGCGAATCGAACAGGGATTTCGCCAGCGGAAGTTTGTACAGGCCCTGGGCCACCGGGTACCACCGCTGCCAGTGTCCGACGATCAACGAGCGGTCACGGTCTTCCAACACCAACCTCCGATCCTGATAGGCCGTGCCCACCCCGCCCCAGTCGATGAGCCCCTCGACGCCGGCCGGCGGTAGCAACGTCAGACCACCGGGCGGAATCAAGGAAGGCTTGTCGCTCAGGAAGTTTCCCGGCTCGGACAGCCAGATCGGCGGCGGCAGCAGTCGAATCCCTCGCCGTAGCGGCGCGTCCACCGTGGGCGAATCGCCGTCCCGTTGCACCGGTATGCGACCGCCCGACCCTGTCACCAACAGCGTCCCGGCCGCGCGATTGCCGGCCGCTCGCTGGAGGGCCAGCACCCCGCTCGGGCCGAGAAGAGGTGAACGACCGGCGGAAATCCTTTGCAGCAGCGCTGTCTGCACCGGGACCGGTGTCTCGTTCGCCTCATCCCGGTGCCGAACGCGTGCGCGGCCTTGCGTCGCTGCCGAAGTCAGTTGCTCCCGCATGCCTGATGATGTGCTCCATGGCATCGCATCGGCAATCGCGATGGCCCGGCCGTCGGGGCACCAGGTGTTGCCCCTTCGGGCAATCTGCCGCTGTTGACTGCGCCACGGTGTTGTCTTCAGCACATCGGCCGGAGTTTGTTACGCGGTCGACCGACAGTGCTCTCGCGCCAAATCGCCCGTCACGAGGCCGCTTCGTAACACCCGCGTGACCCGTTCGTCATCGCGAAAATCGTTAGCACTCAGGGGGTCTTGTGTGCTAACAACAATGTGATTCACCATGAGCCATCCGGCCGCCCCGCGATGGAGGTTGACCATGAGAGAGCCCGACGAGAGATCGGTCGAAGTGGCGCCCTTCCACGCCGAGGGTTTGCTCAGCGGGTTCCTCGTTTCCGGTCGGTGGCCCGCCAGCACTGTCGAATGGGCCAGGTTCCTGCTCCTCGCCGTCCGGGTCGCCAGTGTCCCCGGCATGTTGCACACCAGCACCGTCTTCCGGGTCAAGGAGGAACTCCCTGACGACCCGGCTCCCGGAACCGTCGGCCTGGTCATCGCCGAGGGTCCGGTGGTGGGCGACAACGCGGTGCTGCCCGGGCAGTTTTCCGCGCACCAGCCACCCGGACTGATCGTCCTGCATCCGCCGACCGAGATCCGTCCGACGTTGCCCGAGTACGACGAGGTCGCTTCCGGCTGTGTGCTGCTGCCCGGCCTGCCCCACCTCGGTCTGGACCACCGCGCGGCGTGGGTGGAGGCGGATCATCGGGGCAACATCACCAGCATGGTCAGCCGGGCCGGCATCGATCCGTTCGACGATGCGGACACCGCGGTGCTCGCACTCTTCCTGGCGGCCTGACCACCTCTCTGACAGCGAGAATTCGTCTCGGAGACAATGAGTGGTCGGTACGAATCACCCTTTTCGGTCATTTAGCTCAATAGAGTGACCCCTTCATCACCTCGAGTTGTCGGACTCTTCGGCGCGGGCTACCTTCCGGTCCACTGGTGTCAAGGAGGCCGCTGTGACCGTTCGCCGCTTCGCCATTTTCCTGCTCTCGATGGTGCTGGTCGCCGGCATGGGGATCGGGACCTCGCAGGCCGCGGCGGACCGCGGCGGGACCGGTGGTCTGAACGGCGAGCATTCGCTGCGGACCTCGGTCACCGACGAGAACTTCTACTTCGTGATGGCGGACCGTTTCGAGAACGGGAACACCGCCAATGACACCGGCGGTCTCGGTTCGGATCCGTTGGTGTCCGGGTTCGACCCGAAGAACAAGGGCTTCTACAACGGCGGTGACCTCGCCGGGCTGCGTCAGCGCATCGACTACATCAAGGGCCTGGGCACCACCAGCATCTGGTTGACGCCGAGTTTCAAGAACAAGGCGGTGCAACTGGAGGACGGTCCGTCGGCGGGCTACCACGGCTACTGGATCACCGACTTCACCCAGATCGATCCGCATCTGGGCACCAACGATGATCTGCGCCAACTGGTCGAGGCCGCACACAAGCGCGGAATGAAGGTCTACTTCGACATCATCACCAACCACACGGCGGACGTGATCGGCTACCAGGAAGGCGCCCGTCAGCCGTACGTCTCCAAGGATGTGGAGCCCTATCGAACGGCGGCCGGAGCGGCCTTCGACGATCGCGACTATGCGGGTACGAATTCCTTCCCGGCGCTGAGCCCGACGACCTCCTTCCCCTACACGCCGGTGCTCGACCCGGCCGAGCAGAACCTGAAGGTGCCGGCCTGGCTGAACGACGTCACGCTCTACCACAATCGCGGTGACACCACGTTCGTCGGCGAGAACTCCCAGTACGGCGACTTTTTCGGCCTCGATGATCTCTTCACCGAGAACCCGAAGGTGGTCGACGGGATGATCGACGTCTACAAGACGTGGATCCGCGATTTCGGCGTCGACGGTTTCCGCATCGACACCATGAAGCACGTCAACGACGAATTCTGGCAGAAGTTCGGACCGGAGATCCTCAAGTACGCGCAGCAGCAGGGCAAGCGCGAATTCTTCATGTTCGGCGAGGTTTTCGACCTGTCGAAGCCGTACACGTCGCATTTCAGCACCCAGGACAAGATGCAGGCCGTGCTCGACTTCCCGTTCCAGGACGCCGCGCGGAATTTCGCCTCCAAGGGCCAGCCGACCAATCAGCTCACGTCGTTCTTCAAGGACGACGACTGGTACACCGACGCGGATTCGAACGTGTATCAGATGCCGACGTTCCTCGGCAATCACGACATGGGGCGCATCGGCTACTTCCTGCAGACCGACAACCCGGGTGCCGGCGACACCGAATGGCTGGCGCGGGATCGGCTGGCGCACGAGTTGATGTACTTCTCCCGCGGCAATCCGGTGATCTACTACGGCGACGAGCAGGGATTCACCGGTTCCGGCGGGGATCAGGTGGCACGGCAGACGATGTTCGCCAGTCAGGTCCCCGAGTACCTGGATGACGACCTGCTCGGCACCAGCGCGACCCATGCGACGGCCAATTTCAACCCGTCGCATCCGCTGTACAAGACGATCAGCGAGCTGTCGAAACTGACCGATCGGCATCCCGCGCTGCGCAACGGCGCGCAGCAGGATCGGTACTCGTCCGACTCGGCCGGAATCTATGCGTTCTCCCGCACCGACAAGGACAAGCAACGCGAGTACGTCGTCGCGCTGAACAACAGCGAGCAGCCGAAGACGGCGAACATCCCGACCTACGATGCCAAGCGACTGTTCCGGCTGGTCTACGGCGACGGCGCGAAGTCGATCAAGACCGGCACCGACGCCACCCTGGCCGTCACCGTTCCGGCGTTGTCGGCGGTCGTCTACGAGTCGGCCGGTCGGGTCCCGAGGTCCAAGGCGGCTCCGTCGATCTCACTCGCAGCACCGACGCCGGCCGCCGAATCCCGCAGCCGGATGCAGGTCTCGGCAACGGTGGGTGGTTCGTCGTTCTACGAGGTGACCTTCTACGCCAAGACCGGCAACGGCGCGTGGACGTCGATCGGCACCGACGACTCCGCGCCGTACCGGGTGTTCCATGACGTCAGCGCCCTGTCGTCCGGTCAGAACGTGCAGTACCGGGCCGTCGTGCTCGACAACGCCCGGCACACCGCGACCAGTCAGGAGGTCGCGGCCGCCGTGCCGGCACCGACCCTGAAGATCGAGGCCCCTGCCGAGGGCAGCAACGTCCGCGGCACTGTCGAGGTGCGGACGATCGCCGACCCCGAGAAGGGCTCGCACGTCGTCACCACCGAGCGGCGGATCGCCGGTGGCGCCTGGACCGCGATCGGGACCGACGACTCCTCCCCCGCTTACACGGTTTTCGACGATCTCACCCCGCTGAACCTGGCGGCCGGAACGACGGTCGAGTACCGGGCGAGCCTGACCGAGCCGAACGGAACGGTCGTCTACAGCCCGGTTCGCACGGTGAACTTTGCGGGTCCGGCAGCAACCTCTGTTCGGCTGCACTACCTCCGGCCGGCAGGCGACTACGGCGCTCCGCCCGGTGGCTGGGGTCTGCACATGTGGGGGGACGCGGTCGATCCCGCTGTCTTGGCGCAGATCGCCTGGGACAAGCCATGGCAACGGGCCACCATCGAAGATGGCTGGGCGGTGTACGACATCCCGCTGGTCGATGACACCAAGCCGGTGAACTTCATCATGCATCTGCCCAGTGGCGATTCCGTGCCGACCACCCGTGAACCGGGCGGCGATCGCTCCTTCCGGCCGATCGACTACCTCGACGGTGTGTACCTGGTGCAGGGCGACACCACGTTGTACAGCAGCCCGCCAAACCCCTGACCCCTGCGCCGCCCTGACCGGTGGGTCAGGGCGGCGATGTCGGCACGGTCGGCGACAATGCGGTGGTACCGGGCAGTCCGGTAGCGCACGTCGTCGACCCAGGGAGTGGGCAGTTGTCCGAAGCAGGTCGAACGTCCACGGCCGATGAGTCGTCCAACGGTGTCTCGACCTCAGCGGACCCCACCTCAACGGCAACGGCTCCGACCGGCATCACGCTGGCGGTCTCGGTCACGCCAGTACTGAGCTACGCGTTGGCGCACAACCGGATCGCGGTGGTGCACCGGGTCGAGGTGAACAATCCCGGGGCCGGCATCGGCGCGGCGACGCTGCGGATCACGGTCGCGGACGAGGCCGGTCCGATCGGCGGTGCCACCGACCTGCTGGTGGACCTGCCGTCCGGCGGCTCGACCGCGATCGCCGAACCGAGCGTGTGGCTCGATCCTGCGGGCATGGCGCGGATCCGCACCCAGCAGCCGGGTTCGGTGCGGGTCGAGCTGTTCGTCGACGGTGCGCTGGTGGCGCAGCAACTCGAACCGGTGCAGATTCTGGCCGCCAACCAATGGGTGGCGGTGCCCGAACTGCTGGGCCTGGAGATGCTCGCGGCGTTCGTCATCCCGCAACATCCGGCGATCGCCTCGCTGCTGTCCGGTGCGGCTCAGATCCTGCAGCAGCGCACCGGGAATCCGGTGATCGCCGGGTACCAGTCCGGTGCCGAACGGGTCGACGAGACGGTGCGGGCGATCTTCGAGGCGATGCAGGCGCAGGCGATCCGCTTCGTCACCGCACCGGCCAACTGGACGGACTCCGGCCAACAGATCCGCGATCCCGCTGAGGTGCTGCACGGTCGGCAGGGCACCGCGCTGGACACCACCGTCGTGCTGGCAGCCGCGCTGGAGCTGGCCGGACTGCGCCCGTTGGTCTTCGTCGCACACAACCACGCGTTCCTGGGGTATTGGCGGGACGAGCGGGCCCTTGCCGGCCCGGCACAGACCGACATCGCCGACGTCGTCAACCTGATCGACCTCGACCTGATCCGGTTGGTGGAGACGACAACCGTCACGGTCACCGACCCGCCGTGGACCTTCGAGGCCAGCCATCGCCCGCCCTACAACGCCTATCTCACCGGTGATCTCGAGCGCATCCACGGCGTGGTGGACATCCGCCAGTCCAGGATCGACCGGATCGTGCCGTTGCCGGCGCACGTCGCTGCCGACGACGGCACGATGCAGGTGATCACCTATGTCCCGGTGGACCGCCGCGGCCCGGCGACGGCGGCCGGATTGGTGGTGGCTCCGGCCGCCGGTGACGCGGCGGGTGCACCGCCACGCATCGAACAGTGGAAGAACGCGCTGCTGGACCTGAGCCTGCGCAACAAGTTGATCAACTTTCATCGGCGCGGCAGCATCGGCCTGACCGTGCCCGACGGGTTGCTCGGCGCGATCGAGGACAGGGTGCACGATCCCGCCGGTGTGCTGTTGCTGGCGGCCGACCAGGTCTCCACCGTCGCCGCGGAACGCGGGATCGGTTTCGGCCGGGACCTGCCGCCCGATCAGCTCGCCGAACTGTTCGGCACCAGGGGCGCCCTCTTCACCGACGTCAACGCGGCCGCGTACGACTCCCGCTTACGTTCTCTCGCCTACAAGGCCAGGACGGTGATCGAGGAGACCGGGGCGAACAACCTGTATCTCGCGTTGGGCAGCCTGCTGTGGAGCCTGGACGATCGGGAGCTGCGGTCGCCGCTGATCCTGGTCCCGATCCGGTTGACCACCAAAGCCCGGCAGCAGTCGTACCGGATCGAACTCGACGAATCCGGAGCCAGCACACCGAACTTCTGCCTGTTGGAGAAGCTGCGGCTGGTGCACGGGCTGCACGTTCCGGGCCTGGCCCAACCGGCGGAGGACGGTGCCGGGATCGACCTCGACAGTGCGCTGCAGGCGATGCGAGTGGCGCTGGCCGACGCCGGATTGCCGTACCGGGTGGAGGCGAGCGCCGAGATCGCCGTGCTCCAGTTCGCGAAATACCGGCTGTGGAAGGATCTCGCCGACCACTGGCCGGAGCTGATCGCCAACCCGCTGGTCCACCATCTGGTCAGCTCCCCCTTCGAGCCGTTCGTCGATCCGGTTCCGGCACGCGCGGACGAGGATCTGGACGAGCTGGCCGCGGCCTGCCCGGCGCCGGCCGATGCGTCCCAGGTCGCCGCTGTCGGTGAGGCGACGGCCGGCCGGACGTTCGTGTTGGAGGGACCACCGGGAACCGGCAAGTCGCAGACCATCACCAACCTGCTGGCCCGGGCGATCGCCGATGGGCGAAGGGTGCTCTTCGTCGCCGAGAAACGCGCCGCCCTCGACGTTGTCACCCGCCGTCTGGACGCCATCGGGCTGGGGCCGTTCTGCCTCGACCTGCACGACAAGTCGAGTAAGCCGACGGTCGTCCGCGGGCAGATCAGGGCCGCGCTCGATCACCAGGTCGCGACCGACGAACAGGGATTGGCGGCGATCGGCGAGGACCTGCGAGCGGCCCGTGGGCAACTGGCCCGGTATGCCACCCGGCTGCACGAGCCGAACGGGTCCGGGCTGTCGTACTACTCGGCGCGCACGGCCGTGCTGGCGATCGGCGACGATGCGCCGAGTCTGCCGATTCCGCCCGAGTTGCTGGATCTCGCCCGATCGCAGACTCTGGCCGGCGTTCGCCGCAGCCTCACCACTGTCGGCGACGTCGCGGCCTCGGCCGCCCCACGACCCGATCACCCCTGGGCGTTCGTCGACACCCCGGACGTCGATGTCGCCGCGGTCCGGGCCGCGGCCATCGCGTTCGACACGGCCGTCCGTGCACTGCCCCGGCAGGGCCTGTTGGCGGACACCCTGCAGGCGGTGCGCGGGCCGGCGGATCTCACCGCGCTGACCGGCGTCATCGATCGGTCCGGTGTCGCGGTCAGCGTGCTGGACGAAACCCGTTCCGCCCGTTGGCATCAGGCAACCTCCGAGGTGACGGCGCAGCTCTCCGCGTTCGCGGTGACAGCACATCCGGCGCTGGAATCCGCGACCCCGGCGGCGATGGACCTGCCGCTCGCCGACCTTCTGGTGCAGGCGCGGGCGGCGGCCGAGTCGAGCTGGTTCGGACGCAAGAAGCGACTGCTGGCCGTCCGGGCGCAACTGGAGCCTGCCCTGCGGCCGGGCGTCGAGATCGAGCCGGCCCGGGTGCCCGACCTGGTGGCCGAACTCGGGCAACTGCAGGGCACCGTGCGCGGATTGGCCGCTCAGGTCGGGGCGATCCCCGGCGTGTTCGTCCCGGCCGGCTGGAATCCGCTGACCGAGGTGGGGCGGCAACAGGTCGACGATCAGATCGCATGGTTGCGGTGGGCGGGTGCAGCCGTCGATCCCGGGCCCGCGCCGAGCGAGTTCGTCACCCGGCTCCGGCGGTGGATCTCCGCTGCCCAGCCGGTGTCGGCACAGGACCGGCCGTTGGTGCTGGACGCCCGCTCGGCGCTCACCGCGCTCATCGACGCCTGCGCCGGCGCCGCCGACCTGTTGCCCGAATGGTCCGGTGACATCGGGCTTTTCGACCGCTGGCGGGAGACCGCCGTGGCTCGGGACCTCGGTGATGCCCAGATGGCACCGCTGCGACGATGGCTGGCCCTGCTCTCGGCGTTGGAACCGTTGCGACCAGCGGGCGCCGATGCGGCGCGTCGTTCGCTGCTGTCGGGCGCAGTCCCTGCCGATGACGCGGTTCGCGCCTTCGATTCCGGGGTGGCCGCCGCCTCCGGCGCCGAGCGCCGGGCAGCGACCGGGCTCGCCAGTTTCGACACCGTGACCCAGGAACGGCAGATCCGCCGCTTCACCGGTTCGGCGATCGGTATCCGCGAGCAGCTCAGGACCGCGATCCCCCGACAGGTGCTCGACCGCAGGAGCTTTGACGCGGCATCCGGTCTCGGACAGGTGGGTGAACTGCAGCGGGAACTGGCCAGACAACGTCGCGGCCTGCCGGTCCGCGGCCTGCTCTCGAAGTACGGCGAGCTGATCACCGCGATCATGCCCTGCATGCTGGTCAGTCCGGATTCGCTGTCCCGGTTCTTCCCGCCGCGTCCGGGACTCTTCGACCTGGTGGTGTTCGACGAAGCGTCACAGATCCGGGTCGCCGACGCGGTCGGCGCGATGGGACGCGGTCGATCGGTGGTCGTCGTCGGCGACAGCAAGCAGATGCCCCCGACCTCGTTCGCCGAACTCAGCCTGGGCGGGGAGACCGGTGACGGCGCCGACACCGGCGACCGGCACTGGACCGAGGACGAGGCCGCCGAGGTGCTGCCGGCCGAGGACGAGGAAAGCATCCTGTCCGAATGCGTCCAGGCACGGGTACCGCAGCGCTGGCTGTCCTGGCACTACCGCAGTCAGGACGAATCGCTGATCGCGTTCAGCAACCGGCAGTACTACGCCGGTGGGTTGTCGTCCTTCCCGGCACCGCAATCCGGCCTGCCGGACCCCGGACCGAACGGGCACGGCATCAATCTGGTTCGGGTGGACGGTCAGTTCCACCGCAGTGGATCGGGAAAACTGCTGCGGACTAACCCGATCGAGGCGCAGGCCGTCGTCGACGAGATCCGACGCCGGTTCCTGGCCGAGCCCGGTGCGACGCCGTCGATCGGGGTGGTGACCTTCAACGTGCAGCAGCGGACGTTGATCGAGGCGCTGCTGCGGGACACCGGGGACGAACGGCTGATCCAGGCCCTGGACGGACCCTCCGAGACTGGTGCGGCTGCCGACAGTGCGGCCGACCACGAGGGTTTGTTCGTGAAGAACCTGGAGAACGTCCAGGGCGACGAACGGGACGTCATCCTGTTCTCCACGGCGTTCTCGGTGAACAGTCGCGGATCGCTGCCGTTGAACTTCGGCCCGCTGAACCGGGCCGGCGGCGAGCGGCGGTTGAACGTGGCCATCACCAGGGCCCGCCGCCAGGTCGTCGTCTTCTCCTCGTTCGACCCTGGGCAACTACGCGCCGAGGAGACATCGTCGGTCGGGATCAAGCACCTCCGCGCCTACCTCGACCTCGCTGAGCGCGGGCCGTCGGCCCTTGCCCCATTGCCGGGCGGGAACCGGCTGCGGGTGATCGACCGCCACCGTGAGGAGATCGCCGACGCGTTGCGGCAGAGGGGTTTCGGGGTGCGGACGGAGGTCGGACTGTCCGATTTCACCATCGACCTGGTCGTCTCCCCCGTCGACCGTGCGGAGGAACCGGTGCTGGCCGTGCTGCTGGACGGTCCCGGTTGGGCAGGTCGCCGGACCGTCGGCGATCGGGACGGGTTGCCGATCGAGGTGCTGTCGAAGCTGATGCGCTGGCCGGCCGTCGAACGCGTCTGGATGCCGGAGTGGCTCGCCGACCGGGATGCTGTGCTCGACCCGGCTCGCGGCGGTGGTCGACACCGCCACCGAAGCTGTTGTCCGCGAGCGGGAATCGACGGCATCGACCGCCGATGCCGAACCACTCATCGCTGATACCGTCTCCACCGGGACAGAACCATCTGCACCGGAATCGATCTCGGCCGGAAGCCCGATGTTGGAGCACGAGAGTGTCTTCTCACCCTGGGTTCCGGGCGAACTCGGTGAGCGGGCCGTTCTGGACGGGCTGCCGGGCCCTGCTTCGACGCAGCGGGTCTACCAGGCGATGATCGACGCCATCGAAACCGAGGGCCCGATCCAGGTGGACCGGTTGGTTCGGCTGGTGGCGGCCGGTTTCGGACTGCACCGGGTGGTGGCGTCCCGCCACGCTCACATCGTCGCGGTGCTGCCCGCCGGCCTCCGCTCCGATCCGGCGGCACCCGATTTCGTCTGGCCACCATCGCTCGATCCGTTGGCGTGGGAGGGTTTTCGACGGACACCGCACGGGGTCGAGCGTTCGCTCGAGCAGGTCAGCACCAGGGAGATCGGCAATGCGATGGTCGTGCTCTGCGGGGCGGCCGCCGGAATGACCGAGGACCAACTGTGGGCGGGCACCCTCGAGGTCTTCGGGTTCACCCGGCGCAGTGCAGCGCAGGTCGCCCGACTCGAGACTGCCCTCGGTCTGCTCCTCGGTTCCGGCCGGCTCACGCGCCGCGAGGACGGCCTGCTGGTCCGGCCGACGGGGTGAGCCTGCCCTGGCGGGGCTGCGACTCTGAGGTCAACCGAGCAGGGTCAGCGCTGCGCTGTGCGCTGCCAGCACGACTGATGCCAGTGCCGGCGGGATTCGGCTGCGGTCTGCATCCAGGACGGGTCCTGCTCGGGCCATACCACCAGATGTGGCGTGCCCACGGCGATCTGCTGCTGACAGCCTGGGCAGCGGTACTCCTTCCGGGCGGCCGCACCGGGGATGCTCCGGACCAGGAAGTCGCCGTCGGCCGTCCGATAGGTTTCCCGGCCACCGAGCGGTGCGCCCTCACCGGATCGGGCCGGGCCGCCGCGTCGGTCGTCGTCCCGCTCGCGGCGCAGGGAACCGTGTGAACGGCGAGGCATACCCCTACGGTATCCCGGCAGTCTGGACCGCCAGGTGATCGCACCAGACGAGGGTCAGTCGAGCTGGATCACCGACAGGATGTTGCCGGCCGGATCGGTGAACCAGGCGATCGGCGGACCGCCCCGGCGGTTGATGCCCTTCTCGTCGAGGAACTCGTACTTCTCGAACACCACCCCACGGGCGACCAGTTCGTCGACCGCGGTGTCGATGTCGTCGACCACGAAGTTGAGCACGGTGAAGGTCGCCGGAGTGTGATCGGGCTTCGGATAGATCAAGGTGTCCCGATCGCCGGCGGTGTGCAGCGTCAACATGCCGTTCTCCTCGGTCACCCGGACACCGAGCGTCGTTCCATAGAACTGCTTCGCGGCCGGGATGTCGTCGGCGGAGAATCCGCTGAACGCACGTGCCTGTTCCAGCATGAGGTACCTCTCGTCAGCTCTGCTACCGGACCACCGCGGTCCTGGTCGTGAAGTATCGACCTTCCCGAACGCGAAAGTCATCGGTACCGGAGAATGAGCCTGCGGGTCCGGACCTCGCAGCACGCAGGAGGCATCGTGAAATACCTGATCCTGATCTTCGGGAATCCCCGGTCCCGGGCGATCTGGGAGCAGTTCTCGGACGAGCAGCGTTCAGCGGGCTACGCCGCCTACGCGGCGCTCGACGAGTCGCTGCGCGCGTCCGGTGAACTGATCGTGAGCGAGGCGCTCACCGACCCGGCCATGGCGCAGCGGTTACCGGCCAGGGTCGACCTGGGTCCGACCGACGGACCGTTCGCGGAGGCCAAGGAGCAGCTGGCCGGGTTCTTCCTGGTGCAGTGCGACAGCATGCAACGGGCGGTCGAGATCGCCGGGCGCGTACCGGAATCGGAGTTCGGACTGGTGGAGGTGCGGCCGGTGATGGACCTCGGCGACGTCGATCTTCAGTGACCGGGATCAACCTTCTCCTCAGGGATCTCGCGCCGCAGGTACTGGGTGCGCTGCTCCGCACGGCAGGTGACTTCGAGGCCTCCGAAGATGCGGTGCAGGAAGCCCTGCTGGCGGCCGCGCTGCAGTGGCCGGTCGACGGGGTGCCGCTGCACCCGAAGGCTTGGCTCATCACGGTGGCCGACCGCCGACGGATCGAGATCTGGCGCGGCGACGCGGCCCGTCGTCGCCGGGAGGACATCACCTCGGCGCTGCCCGCCGGCGAGCCGGATCCGCGGTCGGGAATCGACGACACGCTGACCCTGCTGATGCTCTGTTGTCATCCGTCCCTCACCCCGCTGTCGCAGGTTGCGCTGACCCTTCGCGCGGTCGGCGGGCTGACCACCGCGGAGATCGCGAGCGCCTTCCTGGTCCCGGAATCGACCATCGGGCAACGCATCAGCCGCGCGAAGCAGCGGATCAGGGCAAGCGGAGCAAGGTTCCGGTTGCCGCCGGCCACCGAATTCGACGAGCGCATCGCCGCGGTGCGGCAGGTGCTGTACCTGATCTTCACCGAAGGTTCCACCGCCAGCTCGGGAACGGCGTTGCAGCGGGTCGAGTTGACCGATGAGGCCATCAGATTGACCCGGCAGCTACACAGCCGGGTGCCCGACGACGGCGAGGTGGCAGGCCTACTGGCACTGATGGTGCTGACCGACGCCCGCCGCCCGGCCAGGACGCGGGCCGATGGTGCCCTGGTGCCGCTGGCTCTCCAGGACCGTGGCCGCTGGGATGCCGCGGCCATCGCCGAAGGCACGGCGTTGATCTCGGCCACCCTGGCGACCGCCGTGGTGGGGCCCTTTCAACTCCAGGCCGCGATCGCGGCCCTGCACGACGAGGCGTCGACGGCGGCCGACACCGACTGGGCGCAGATTCATGCGCTGTACCTGCTGCTCGAGCGCCTGACACCCGGCCCGATGGTCACGTTGAACCGCATCGTCGCGCAGTCAATGGTTCTCGGTCCGCAGTCCGCTCTCGAGGAATTGGACGGGTTGTCAGACAGCCTGTCCGGCCACCATCGGGTCCACGCCGTCCGGGCGCACCTGTTCGAACTGTCCGGTGAGGCCGCGGCAGCCCGCTCGGAGTACCAGCGGGCGGCGAGGCTGACCAGGAGCATCCCCGAGCAGCGGTATCTGGAGTCGCAGGCCTCCCGGCTGGCCTGATCAGCGGCGGATCAGCGAACCGATTCCGCCTGCCGGGACGGCCGTCACCACGCGGCCGGGACGTCCTCTTCCACCGACCGATGGGCCGGCTCGACATCGCCGTCGGTGAGCCCGACCAGGGTGACGACGCCTCCCGGTGCCGAACCTCCTGGCATCGGGCCGAACTCGACGGTGTAGGTGGTCGCTGCCCACCCCGGATGCTGATTGACGATCCGACCCTGTGATCCGTGCTGGACCACCACGGCCCGGCCTCGCTGAATGTCGCGGACCGCTTGCACTACCGAGAGCGTTTCAAGGGGCATCGTTACTCCTTGGAGTCAGCTGGGTAAACGGACAGTACAGAGACTTGCGGGTGTTGGATAGGCGATCGTTCTGAACAAATCGGACAACTGCTCGCCACGTGCTGCGTACCGGGAACGTGGGCCCCTTCGGTGCGGACCACCATCAAACCACGCCCACGACGCGGTCCCGACCGGCGGGTTCCCGGCCGGTGCTGCGCGCTGGTCAGTTGGCGGCCGGGACACTCAGCATGTCGCCGACCGTGGTCTTCAACCTCGCGGTGTCGTCGTCGGTCCAGCCGTCCGGCGCCCAGAGGGCCGCCAACCCGTCGGCGTACTCCGGCCGGTAGTTGTGGCCGTGCCCCTGCGGGATGTCGGCGCCGCCGGCCACGAACAGATCCGCGGTGAGCTGCCAGAAGGTGACGACCGGGTACCAGTTGACCGCGCTGACCACATCGGGTCCGTTCGGCTCGCTGAGCCAGTCGGGCTTCTCCCACAGCAAACGCGGCGACCACCAGACCACACCGTCGGACGCGTGCTGCACGTACACCACACGCGGTGCGTCCCAATCGGTCCCGAGTTGCCACAGGTCGATGCCGTCCGGGACCTGCTCACCCCACCGCACCTGCTTCCCGCCATCCAGCACCGGGACCCGTTGCAGTGACCCGGGATCGCGGTCGGCGGTCAGCTCGGCGGCGAGAGGGGTGAAACTCGGCGTCCCGAGGAACAGGGCACCATCGGTTCGTTGTGACAGGTCCTGTACCCCGCTGAAGGCACCCTGCATCCCGAACGAACCCAGCGAGATCCCCTGTGCGATCAGCCGGGGGCGCGATTGCTCCGGCAGTTCCGACCACCTGGCGAAGACCGCCTCGAACAGTGCCTTGCCGGCGGCCGGCGGGGTCTCCCGATCACCCACGAAACTGATCCAGCTGGGCAGGTAGGAGTACTGCATGGTGGCGATCGCGGTGTCACCGCCGTGCATCAACTCCAGCGAATCGCTCATTCCTGGGTCGATCCAACCGGTGCCCGTCGTCGTCGCGACGACCAGGATCGACCGGTCCCAGGCGTTGGTCCGGTCGAGCTCGGCCACCACCTTGGCGGCCGTGGCGTCCAGATCGCCGTCCGGATCCAGGCCCCCGTACACCCGGATCGGGACCCGCACGTCGGCCGGATCGACCACCGAACCGGCGGCGGCGAAATCCCGTAACTCCGCCACGGTCGGACCCTGCGCCACGAACTCGCGGCCGGCCGCACCCAGCGCTACCCAGCTCTCCAGCGAATCCGGTGAACCCGACCGCTCGGCGTCGGTTGGCGGCACCAGATCCGGGTCGACGGCATCGTTGGCGGACGAGTAGATGTTGTTCAGCACACTCAGGGTGGTGTTCCAGATCACCCCGGTCAGCAACAGGATCACGGCGACCGTCACCACCACCACGCTGATCAACCGCGCCAGCGGCTTCGGGATGAAACGGTCGATGAACGCGGTCAGCCAACCCGCGACCCGGCGCAGTCCGCGAGCGATCTGCAGGACCAGTAACCCCACCACGATCGCGATCAGGATGACCAGCGCACCATGACCGCCGGCGACGGTCGGCATGCCGAAGAGCACCCGGATCTGGTTCTGCCACACCACCCCGAGGATCACGAAGACGACCATCAGCACCGCCGCGACAGCGGCGAACACCCAACCGGCGATGCGGGCGGACCGCCGACTCCAGTGCACCGTGAACCCGAGTTTGACCACCACCCACTCCAGCAGGACGCCGAACCCGTACCCGGCGACGACACAGATCCCGGTGATCACTCCCTGGTAGAGCCAGGTCCGCGGGATCAACGAGGGGGTCAGCGAGAAGCAGTAGAACAACAGCGCAAGCACCCCGCCGGTGCCACTGAACCGTCGCCCGTACCGGCGGGCACCGGCTCGAAAGCCGTGCTGTTCCGGTGTCGGCTCCGCGGGCGTGCTGTCGGCACCGATCGTCGCTGGGGTCTCGCTGGTCGAAGTTGCTGGCTGCACGGGCGAATCGTACGACCGATGCCATTCCCGTAAGAACGGACACGGCCGGTCAGATGACAACGGGCAAGAGGGCTACTGGTGCTGCAGGGCCGTCGACAGATCCGACAACAGTCCGAGCGCTGCCTCGGCGATGACCGTGCCCGGGCCGAAAACGGCTGCGGCACCGGCGGCCCGGAGTTCCGGGATGTCACCGGGTGGGATGACGCCGCCGACCACGATCATGATGTCCGGCCGGCCGAGATCGGCCAAGGCCGCCTTCAGCGCCGGGACGAGGGTGAGGTGCCCGGCCGCCAGGGAGTTCACCCCGACGACGTGCACGTCGGCGTCGACCGCCTGCTGGGCAACCTCTTCCGGAGTGGAGAACAACGGGCCGACATCGACGTCGAAGCCCAGATCGGAGAACGCGGTCACGATGACCTTCTGCCCGCGGTCGTGACCGTCCTGGCCCATCTTGGCGACCAGGATTCGCGGCCGGCGGCCCTCGGCCTCGGCGAACCGGTCGGTCGCCGCCAGCACCTCGGTGATCAAGGGGCTGTCCCCCGCCGCTTCCCGGTACACCCCCGAGATCGTACGGATCACCGCGGTATGCCGGCCGAACACCTTCTCCAGCGCATCGGAGATCTCCCCCACGGTGGCCTTCGCCCTGGCCGCGTCGACCGCGAGCGCGAGCAGGTTGTTGCTCAGGTCGCCGGTGGCGGTGTCCCCCGCCCGGGCGCCCGCCTCGGTCAACGCGTCCAGTGCCCGCAGCACCTCGGCGGGATCCCGTTCGGCGCGCAGCCGCTCGAGCTTCTCGATCTGCGCGGCCCGGACCGCCCGGTTGTCCACCTTGAGCACCTCGAGGGGTTCGGCGTCCGCGGCGATGAACGTGTTCACCCCGATCACCGCCTGGGTGCCGGAGTCGATCCTGGCCTGGGTGCGGGCGGCGGCCTCCTCGATCCGCAGCTTCGGGATGCCGGCCTCGATGGCCTTGGCCATCCCGCCGGCGGCCTCGACCTCCTGGATGTGCTGCCAGGCCCGGTCGGCCAGGTCGTGGGTGAGCTTCTCGACGTAGTAGGAACCGCCCCACGGGTCGATGATCCCGGTGGTGCCGGACTCCTGCTGCAGCAGCAGCTGGGTGTTGCGGGCGATCCGGGCCGAGAAATCGGTCGGCAGCGCAATCGCCTCGTCAAGGGCGTTGGTGTGCAACGACTGGGTGTGGCCCTGGGTCGCTGCCATCGCCTCGATGCAGGTGCGGGCGACGTTGTTGAACGGGTCCTGGGCGGTCAGCGACCACCCGGAGGTCTGCGAATGCGTCCGCAGGGACAGCGATTTCGGGTTCTTCGCACCCAACTCGCCCACCAACCGGGCCCAGATCGCCCGCCCGGCGCGCATTTTCGCCACCTCCATGAAGAAGTTCATCCCGATCGCCCAGAAGAAGCTCAATCGTGGGGCGAAGCCGTCGATGTCCAGCCCGGCGGCTTTCCCGGCCCGCAGGTACTCCAGCCCGTCGGCGAGTGTGTACGCGAGTTCCAGATCGGCCGTCGCACCGGCCTCCTGGATGTGGTACCCGGAGATCGAGATCGAGTTGAACTTGGGCATCTTCGCCGCGGTGAAGGAGAAGATGTCGGAGATGATCCGCATCGACGGGGCAGGCGGGTAGATGTAGGTGTTGCGGACCATGAACTCCTTGAGGATGTCGTTCTGGATGGTGCCGGCCAGTTTCTCCGGCGGCACCCCCTGCTCCTCAGCGGCGACGATGTACAGCGCCAGCACCGGCAGCACGGCGCCGTTCATCGTCATCGACACGCTGATCTGGTCCAACGCGATGTGATCGAACAGTTGCCGCATGTCGTAGATCGAATCGATCGCCACCCCGGCCATCCCGACATCACCCGCTACCCGCGGATGATCCGAGTCGTACCCGCGGTGGGTCGGCAGGTCAAAGGCCACCGACAACCCTTTCTGCCCGGCCGCGAGATTCCGCCGGTAGAACGCGTTCGACTCCTGCGCGGTGGAGAACCCGGCATACTGCCGGATCGTCCAGGGCTGCGTCGTGTACATCGTCGGGTACGGCCCCCGCAGGAACGGCGGGAGGCCCGGATAGGTGTCCAGCGCATCCAGCCCCGCCAGGTCGGCGGCGGTGTACACCGGTTGCACCGCAATGCCTTCCGGGGAGAGCCATGGTTCGGCATCGGTACTGGTCTGTGCTGGTTGCGGCGGTGAATTTCCTGCGCCGGGCTTTGTTGCCCGCAGTGGCAGGTCGGCGAAACTCTCGGGCACGCTCATCGGTTCGACTCCGCATCAGATAGGTGACGGCGCGTCCGGTCGAGGAATTCGACGACATCGTCGCCGACGGCCACGTGATCGTCGATCGCGCTCTCGAGGTCGCCCTTCGGGCGGCCGGCCAGCACCACCCTGGTCGCACCGGCCTCGCGCAGCGCAGTCGCCGTTGCGACTCCCGATGCGGCGTAGGCGGTGTCAGTGCCGGCCAGGCAGGCGATGGTGGTGCCGGCGGCGGTGAACGCCGTGATCACGTCGTCGACCCCGGCGGTACGGCCGGCGGTGACGGTGTCGATCCCACCGGCAGCGAACAGGTTCGCCGCAAACCCGGCCCTGGCGCCGTGCTCGGCCACCGATCCCAGTGTTGCCAGGAACACCGGAGCTCTCCGCGGGTGCGTCACGCATCTGCTCGAACGGTGCCGCCCACGAGACCGATTGCTGCTGGGCGGTTGTGGACGCGGACACCCGGACCGGGAGGACCTCCCGCAGGTTGGGGAACTCGCTGACCCCGGTGATCGGCTGCTTTCTGGTGGCGATCCTCCGGGACCGCTCGGCCGCCGTCACCGACCACCGTTCCCGCACTGTTCCGTCCTGCAACGCGTTGACGATTCCACCGGCGGCCTCGATCCGCTGGAACTCGGCCCAGCCCGCCTCCGCCATGTCGGCGGTCAGCATCTCCACCGCTTGCGCGCCCGCCGCCGGGTCGTGCACCGCGGCCACGTGGGACTCGCTGATCAGCAACGACGAGATGTTCCTGGCCAGTCGTCGGCCCAACGCATCCGGCAGGCCCAACCGGGTATCGAACGGCAGCACCGTCACCGCGTCAGCCCCACCGACCCCGGCGGCGAACGCCGCCACCGTCGTGCGCAGCAGGTTCACCCACGGGTCGTAGCGGGTCAGCATCGGCAGCGAGGTGACGGCGTGCTGGGACTGGCCGACCGGCTCCCTCGCGCCGGACAGCTCGCCGATCCGGCTCCACAACACCCGCGCAGCACGGAACTTCGCGATGGTGCTGAATTGGTCGGCGGTCGCCGCGTACCGGAACTCCAGCAAATTGAACGCCTTGGCCAGGTCGTAGCCGGCCGTCTCGAGCCCGCGCAGACAGTGCACGCCGACCGCCAGGCTGTAGCCCAGTTCCGCCACGTCGCCGGCGCCCGCTTCGTGGGCAGCCGAGCCGTCGATGGTGAGCGCCCGGACGCCGACACCGCTTGCCAGGGAGGCCACTTCGGCGACCGCATCACCCATTCCGATGCTGTTTTCGGGGGGTCGCCCACTGCGCACTGCTCTGGCCACTGGATCAGTCGAGAGGCAGCCTCGCGGATCCGGCGCGGATTCCCCGTGTTCGAAGACCCGGGCCAACGCGCCGGCGGCCTCCAGATCCGACACCGCGCCGCTCGCGGAGATCGTGACGGGTGCCAACTGCAGGAAGACGCCCTGCAGGGCACGTTCGAGATCCGCTGGGGCCGTTCCGGAATCGCCGACTCGCAGCCACAACGAGGTGGCGCCGTTCTCCAGATCCGTCACCGCATCAGCGGCCGCCCTGGTGCTGTCGGGGTCGGCGATCAACGAGCGAATGTCCCAGCCTGATTCGGAGCGCTGGGCCACGGTGTTCGAGGTCGTGGGCAGGACGTGTCGCACTGCCACCTTGGCGGGGGTGCCGAGGGGTGGGATACGCACTCCCTCGACAGTGCTGCGCGCCAGAATGTTCCACGCGGAGGCATCTGGTCCGTCAGCGGCCAGTCGTCCCGCTCGACGCAGTACCGCAGCGGCGGCGCGGTCCCAGTCCTGCTCGGTGAAGGCTGCGCCGGCGGCCAGTTGCACCGGACCGCTGTCGTCGAGGTCCATCAGCCCATCCTAGGTCGGTCAGTGCTTGGCGCCGGGGTCGTCTTCTCGGCGTGCTGGTCACATCGTGGTGTACCGAGTACCATTCGAACGGTACTAGGTACCACTACCGCTGGCAAGGCAGAACGGGCAGGCGAGATGACCGATCAGGTCACAAAGAGGCCGATCAACGAGCGACTCGTCGATGCCGCCTTCGACCTCTTCGCCGAGCGTGGGTACGAGCACACCACCGTCGACGACATCGCCGAACGGGCCGGCGTCGGGCGGACGACGTTCTTCCGCTACTACCGGTCCAAGGAGGACGTGATCTTCCCGGCGCACGACGAGTTGATCGCCGCGGTGCAGCAGCGTCTCGACACGTCGTCGGAGAGCACAGCCATCGTCGCCGTCACCGATGCGGTTCGACTGGTGTTGCTGCGTTACCTCGCCGAGGGTGAGCGGGCGCGATTGCGGTACTCCCTGACCAGTCGGGTTGCCGCATTGCGAGATCGGGAGATCGCCAGCGCCGCAAGGTATCAGCGCTTGTTTCGGGAGTTCATCGCGAGATGGATGGGCCGGGCCGATGACGCGGCACTGCGGGCGGAATTGATGGCTGCGGCGGTGGTGGCCGCGCACAATCACGTGCTCCGTCGGTGGTTGCGGCGCGACACCGATGATCCGATCGACGAACTCGAATCGGCCATGTCGCGGGTGGTGACGCTGTTCTCGGTCAGCGGTTCGTCGGATGTGACGGACCCGGGGATGCCCGACGGCACGGGAGACGCCGCGGTGATCATCCTGCGCTCACCCCGGAGTTCAGAGGATCTGGTCGCCACAGTGCGGCGGGCACTCGAGTCGAGCTGAGAGTTGCTCGCCCAGCAGGCGGTTCCAGTCTTCGGCACGGCTCGAGCAGCGTGGAATCCGGCGTTGTAGCTTTTACGGCCACGTGCAGAGATCACCTCCGACGACGACGCGCCGCCGAGGCGGTTCGGGATGGATGTCACGAAGCAATAGGCCTTGCTGACCGGGATCGCTAGTTCAGTGACGGTCGGTGACGGTGGTTTCGGCGTGGTGTTTGTTGGGGATCGATCCAGCTGGGTGGGATGAATTCCGGTATCCCGTCGGGGGCGATGCGTATTCGCCATTGACTGGAATGGGCTTGCTGATGGTGGTACAGGCACAGTAGGACACCGTTGTTCAGTGCGGTGTCGCCGCCGTCGAGCCAGCTGATGATGTGGTGGGCCTGGCACCAGCCGGGTGGGCGTTCGCAGCCGGGCCACGCGCAGCCCCGATCCCTGCTGGTGAGCGCGGCCCGAAGGTGCGGCGGGAACAGCCGTTGGCTACGGCCGATGTCCAGGATTCGGGAGGCACCACCGAGGACGGCGGGCAGGATCCGGGCGTCGCACAGGATCCTCCTGGCCTGCCCGATGCTGATCGGTCCGCCGTGGGTCAGGGTCGCCCCGGACAGTTGCCGGGTGATGGTGTCGTAGTCGATGTGCATCGTGACGTGCGGGACCTGACCACCGTTGCTGGGTCCGTCGCCGGCGTCCAGGTACGCCCGGAGCACCTCGTGGTGGGCATGGGCGAGCCGGTTCGCCGCGGATCGGTTGTCCGGGATCCCCTCCGCGGGTGCGGTCGGGCGGGCGAGGGCGTTGGTGGCTTGGCGGAAGGTTTCGACGGCCTCGTCGGTGAAGGTCCCGGTGAACGGGGTGAGCCCGGTATGGGGGCTGCGGTTCCCGAGCCGGAACTCCATCCGGTCCGCGGGTTCCCGGTCCTTGGGCAGGGTGCCGTCAGGGTCGAGGATCTGTTCGAGCTGTTGCGCGATCTTCCCGAGCTGGGCGGGGTCGACCTGACGGGCCTGGTCCACCAGGACCTGTTCCACGTCGTCGCGGGTGTCGGGGTCGACCTGCTTCGGCCACCCGGCGGCGGCCTTGGTGATGACCGCGACGTGCCCGGCACCGATCTCCCCGTCGTGCAGGGCGGAACCCACCCTCGGTAACTGGGCGGGGATTTCACCGCCGCTGAGGGGTTCGCGGGGTTGGGTCATCCGGGCGGCGCGGACGCGGTCCGCGGCGTCACCGGTGTTGATCCGCAGGACGTCCCGCAGCAACACCCGGGTCGAGGAATACCCCAGTTCACTGGCGGCCCCGGAATCCTCGACCTCACCGACCCACTGAACCTGCGCCGCATACAACGCCCTGCCCAGGTCTTCCAGGATCCGCCCGGCGTCCAACAACTCGTCCCGGCCGAGTCGGTAGAACTCGGTGTCCCGCAATTCCTGGATACCTGACACCACCGAGTCAGCAACGGATTTCACCTCAGTGGCGAAACCGATCCGGGCGGTGGTCATGAACAAACACTATCCACCCGCACCGACAGCCGACCCCGGAAACCGCGCCTGTCCGGGACTTGAGATGTCACGGTCGAATAACGATATCCGCCAACGGTTTCGGCCGGGACAGACGCCAAAGCGCCGACCCGGACTGGCCTCTCGTGGCCTGTCCGAGTCGGCGCTGTAGGGGTTCTAGCGGTTGCCGACCAGCACCTTCTCTGCGGGCTGCTCGATCCGCGCGTTCCCCTCCCGGCGAGCCACCGCGTTCCAGACCACCAGCGCGATGCCGACGACAGCGATCACGATGTCCATCACCAGCAGCAGACCGGTGTTGTTGGCGGAGTAGTCATGATTCGCGAACATCTGGTAGACATGCCCGCCGGCGGCACCGAAGGCGAACACCGCTGTCGCCGCGACCAATGCAACCTTGGCCCGCAGCTGCGTTGTCCTGCCGTGCAGGATGAATGCCATCACCGCGATTCCCAGGCTGGAGAAGGCCAACTCGAGCTGGAACGGGCTCTGCGCCCAGCCGATCGTCGAGGCGGCGAAATCACCGAACACCGAGTGCATCACGAAGTTCACGGCCTGGGCCACGCCGATCGCCCACAGGATGTAGTTGTTCAGGAACAGTTCGCTGGCCGTCCTGGAATCACGCCTCCTCCGGCGCAGAACGTGAATGGCGGCGATGACGAGGCCGATCACAAAGCAGGTGGTCATGTAGTTGCCGATCAATGCGGCGATGACAGTGGCGATCATGGTGAGAATCCCTTTCGGTTTGTACGGCAGGAGGTTTGAAGGTCGGGAGGTGTTCGGGGTGAATGCTGGGGTTTGTTTCAGGATTGGGCAGCGGCGCGCTCCGTCGGCTCGACCGAGGTGGTGGACAGTGGCAGCCGCTGCACCGAGCGGGCCAACTTCTGGGCCCGCCGGTAGACGATCTCAGCCTGGAACGCGACCATGACGGCGATCATCACCATGATCTCGCCGAACCCGGCACCGTCCTGGATCCCCTTGAAGTAGGCCAGCACACCCATCCGAATTTGGCGGCCACCAGTCCGACGAACAACAGGATGGTCACCGACGTTGCCCTTGCGGACGATCCGGCCGTCGGACTCCATCCAGATGTCCGTCCGGTATCCGCGAAGCACACCGACCGCGGCGGACAGAGCCAGGCCGCCGACCAGCAATCCGTAACCGGCCAAGCCGTGCGGAAGGGCGAAGCCGCCGGCGACCAGCCCGATGATGCCGTAGATGATCGCGAGCTTGAACCGCTGGTTGGACGTCGCGACGACGCTCACCACCGTCTGCTTGTAGATCGCGTAGCCGGTCATGGCAACGATGGCGACGATTTCGATCGGGGACATGCTCTGCTCCAGTGGTGTGGTGGCCCGTGGCCGGTTGGTTGGTCTGATGGGTCAACTTTGTCGCGAACCGGACAGACGAACATCCGCCATCCCACGTAGGACATACGTAGATCTCGGCGACCAACTGACGTAGGCCTGGTCGAGCGGGGACGACGCCAAAGCACCCGGACTCCGGAGGTCATCGGGGGGCAGCAGGTGGTGTTGGGCAACCACCACGGAGATGGCCCACTGTGAAGCAAATTTCGGCTGAGGACCGAAAGTCCCTTCGCATTGTGGTCGTCAGGGGCGGCCGTGTCGACACCCCGCCGGCGGTGCCCGGCGTCGTTGCGCCAGCAAGCGGGACGAGGAGACCAGCTCACAGACGCAGAGGACAGGCGATCTCGATCTTCGGCATGGGATGCTGAGGCGGTGCCGACGGTCAGCGAAACCCGGCTGCGCATCCAGTCGGGTCGGGTGGACGGGCTGCTTGCCCTGCTCGCGGCCCGCAGCGGTGACCGGAGCGGGGCGACCGTGCTGCTCTCGGGCGCCCCCGGGGTGGGCAAGTCGACCAGCGCCGACGCCTTGTTGCGCGGCCTGGCCGGCCGGGTCCGGCGCGCATTCCGGGTCACCGCCGACGAACCGAGCCGGCGCCGGCCGTTCGACCTGATCGCCACCCTGGTCGGTCTCGTCCCGGAATACCCCCCGCTGCCGGACCTCGGCGACCGGGTGCTGGCCGCCGTCGAGGAGATGTGCGCCGCCGGCCCGTTGGCGCTCTGCGCGGAGGATCTGCACCACGCCGACGGCGACTCGCTGCGGGTACTCGGTCAGCTGGTCGACGCCACCCACGACCTGCCGCTGACTCTGGTGCTGGCGTGCCGGCCGTTGCCCGTGCGCGATCAGTTGATCCAGCTGGCGAATCGGTCCGATGTGCTGCAGGTCGACGTCGTGCCGATGGACCGGCCGGGTCTGGCCGACCTGGTCCGCCGGCGTTGGGGTGTGGAGCCATCCGGCGAACTGCTCGATCAACTGAAAGTGACAGGGGGCAACCCTTTTCACGCCGGCATGGTGCTGGAGGATCTCCGGCGCGCGGGCCGGGTCAGCCTGACCGGCGGCAGTGCGCGACTCACCGACGAGGGGACAACACCGGCGGCCGGCGGCGTGCCGGACTCGGTGCAGAACACCGTTCGCACCCACCTGGCCCTGCTCGACGAGCCGGTGCGCGATCTGCTGCAGGTGTTGGCGGTGTGGGGTCGACCGGCAGACGTGATCGATCTGGCCGCGGTGGCCGGCAGCCCGCCGGCTGCCGTGCTCCGCGGGGTTCAGGCGGCGGTCACCTCCGGGGTCACGGTGTGGACCGACGACGATCTGCTGACTTTCGCGCACGATCTGTACCAGGACGTGCTGCTCGCCGACCTGGCACCGGGACTGCGCCGACTGCTGCACGCCGCCTGCGCGCAACGGCTGCAGTCGACCGGTGGGGTGCCCACCGAAATCGCCGGCCACACCGGCGATGCCAGCGCGCGCGGCGTCGACGTCCGGCAGGCCCTGCAGATGGCCGCAACAGACCTGGCTTTCGCACCGGAACAGGCCGCGGAACTACTGGCGTCCGTCAGCACCGTGCCCGGTACGGCCCTGGCCGCCGAGGTCGCCGTCGCCCGGGCCGGCGCACTCGCCGCCGCCGGCCGGATGGCGGAATCGGAGGAGGTCGCCCTTTCCGCGCTGGCGATCACCCGGGAAGCCGCGGCCCGTAACACCCTCACCCGGCTGCTGTTGCACGCCACCATCAGCACCGGCCTGACGGACACCGCGTTGGTCTCGATCGACCGCTATCTGCCCGACGCCGAGACCGATCCGGAGTACCACCACGCCCTGGTGCACCTGCGACGGTGGGTCGTCACGCTGTCCGCCACCGAACCGGTCCCTGCCGAACCGGATCCCGGGCCGATCAGATCCGGCGCTGCCCTCGTCCCGACCGCCATGCAATTGTTCTACCGGGCAAGGTGTGTCGAGGCTTTCGAGATGATCGTCGAGGCTGAGCAGGCGAGAGTGGCCCGCCGGGCACCGGTCTGGGGTGACGGGGTCACCGCACCGGTGTGGGCGCCGTGGTTCGCGCTGTACGGCAACGGACCCGTTGCGGCGAAAGAGCTCTCACAGGAGGCACGCCGCCGGGAGCAGCCGCGCCGGGGATGGCTTTGGCCCTACCATCTCAGCGTCGCCGGAGTGATCGACCAGTTCGCCGGACGGTGGGACGACGCCCTGACGGTGTTCGAGGAGAGCGCAAAGGCCGCGGACGGCACCGGGACGAGCTGGGTCAGCCGGGTCACCGGAGGGCGGCTGCAGATTCTCATCCAACGCGGACTGCTGGACGACGCGACGACGATATGGGACACCTGGCAAGCAGCCGAACGCCGCCATGAGGGCGGTCTGCCACTCCCCTCGCTCGGTGCGCTGCTGCTTGCCGAGGCGCGCGGGAACCTCGACGGCGCAGCCGTTCTCGCGGAGCAGGTCTGGGGCGATCGGTTGCGATCAGGCCATCTGCTGTGGACTCTGCTCGCCGGGCCCGACGTCGCCCGGGTCGCCAGGCTGGCCGGCGCCGACGGGCTGCTCCGCCGCGTCGTCGCCGACCTCGCCGAGGTACCCACCGACCAGGTGCCGGCGCTGGCCGGGGTGGTTCCGCTGGTCAGATCCATCGCGTCCGGCGACGCCGACCTCGCAGCGCAGGCGGCGCTGGCCAATCAACGGGCCGGCCATGTGGTGGCCGAACTGTATTCCTGGGAGCAGGCTGCGGTGGCCGCCGCGGCCGGCGGTGATCGGGATCTTGGTCGCACGTGGGCCAAGCGGGCACTCACGGTGGCCGAGCAGCTCGGCGCGCGCACGGTCGAGCGCCGGATGACGGCCCGCCTGCGTGAGCACCACCTGCGGTTGGGGGTGTCCGGGTCGCGACGCCGGCCGACGACGGGGTGGGGCAGCCTGACCGCCACCGAACTTCGGATCGCCGAGCAGGTCGGTCAGGGCCTGACCAGCCCGCAGATCGCCGCCCAGCTGTACCTGTCCCCGCGGACGGTGCAAACGCACATCTCGAATATCCTGCGCAAACTGGATCTTCATTCCCGGGTCGAGATCGCCACCGTCGTCGCCCGACAAGGCTGACCTCAACGACCCGTCGATCAGGAGAAGCATGGACGGCGAGACGCAGGCACCGCTGTCGATCCGTGATGCCGATCGCGCGACGAAGCGATCGCTGCGTTCCGGCATCCTGGCGTTCTACGTCGATCAGTTCGACATCTACCTGCCGGTACTCGTTCTCGCGCCCATCGGCGCCTACTTCGAGCCGATGGGACTGGACCCGACCACCGCCTCCGTGCTGTCCGCGATGGTGTTCGCCGCGACGCTGATCGCACGGCCGATCGGCGCCGCTGTCTTCGGCAACTTCGCCGACACCGCCGGCCGCAAGCGGAGCACGATCGTTGCGATGACCGGGTTCGGCGTCATCACCCTGCTGATCGCGCTCATCCCGGGCAGCGCGACCATCGGCGGCTGGTCGATCGGACTGCTCATCGGCTTGCGGTTCCTCAACGGCATCTTCCTCGGCGGCGCCTACACCTCGGCGGTACCGCTCGCGCTGGAATGGACGCCGCCGCACCGGCGCGGACTCGTCGCGGGCCGCATCCTGTCGGCGTCACCGGCCGCGTACGCCACCCTCGGACTGCTCAGTTTTGTGCTGCAGCAACTGATGTCGTCGGACGGCGTCGACTCCGACTATGCCCGCTGGGGATGGCGGATCCCGTTCCTGATCGGTGCTCTGCTCGCCTTCGTCGCGGTCATCGGCTACCGCCGTTCGGCGGTCGAATCGTCCACCCGGCGAACGACTGCGGGCGAGCGTCGCCCGCTGGCCGAGTTGCTGTTCGGGCGCTTCCGGCGGGATCTGCTGCAGGTGCTGATCCTGATGAGCGGCGTGTGGTTGGCCAACAACATGGTCTCCGCGGTGATGCCGCAGCTGCTGCGCAGTCAGCTGGCGCTGACCGGTACCGAGGTCGCGGCGGTCAGCACGATCAATTCGATCGGCCTCGTGGTGGCGTTCCAGGTGTACGGGGCGCTCTCGCAGCGGACTGGTCGGCGGCGGTTCTACCTCTGGTACGGCGCGGTGATGGCGGTGATCGGAAGTTCGCTGTATGCGCTGCTGATGACCTCCGGTGCCGGTCCGGTGCAGGCGACAATCCTGGCGTGTGCGGTCGGCTGGGCGGTGCAGGGCAGTTTCGGCCCGATCGCCGCCTACCTCACCGAACGTTTCCCCGCGCAGGTCAGGGCGAGCGGGTTCGGCACCGGTTACAGCCTGGCCCTGGTGCTGCCCGCGTTCTACTCGTTCTACCTGGCCGGGCTCGGCCAGGTGATGCCGTCGTACCTGGCGCCGGTGGTGCTGATCGTCATCGCCGGGGTGTTGGTGTCGATCGGCGGCGCCCTCGGCCCGGAGACCAGGGACGCCGACCTGCGTCGCTGAGCAGGCCGTCCTCCTGAATCCGCCGCCGCCCGGCCCGCCCCACCCGCACGCCTCACGACCCTGAGAACCGCTGTTGATCAACCACTTTGGCACGGGAAAATTGCCGGGAAGCATGCCAGAGTGGTTGATCAACAGCGTTTTGGGGGCGGGTCAGGAGAGCAGGGCTGCGGTGCCCAACACCAGGGTCGTCATGATCCAGATCGAGGAGGCGGGCGGGTCGATGTGGGTGTCGCCGTGCATGTGCCAGAACCTCGCGAAGAACTCGCCGAGCCAGGCCGCGACCATGCCGAGCACGGCACCGATCAGCAGCGCGACGACCATGTTGCCGCCGACAACCGGCAGGAACGACACGGCCGCGACCCCGCCGATCAAGGTCATGTGGTGGGTCACCGGCACCGACATGCCCAGCGACAGGAAGAGCAGCGACACCGCGGAGAAGCCGAACCCGATCGTCGCCGCGATACCGGCTGCGGTCGGGATAGTTCTGCACCACCATCAGCGCCAGACCGGCGGACATGCCACCCGCGAACAACCCCAGCAGGGTGTGGGCCGAGAAGCTCTCCTGGTGACGGACCCAGTTGTTCGACTCGGTGGGCGCGAATCTGGCCCATCCCGAAGCCCGCGGCGGCAGGTCCTCCAGCAGTTCGGCCTGACTCGGTTCGGACGGGGCGAACCGTGCCTGACCGGCCAGCTCTGCGCCCTGCGACACCGATGATCTCGCCGCGACCACTCCCGGCAGCTGTCCGACCAGACCCGAACTACCGAAGGCGAACCGGGCGATCAGCGCCGAGATGATCACGGTGACCGCCACCGCGTCGGTGTGCCCGCCGAACCACGGAATCGCCGCCACTCCCGCATGAATCAGGTATCCGATCACGCCGAAGGCCGCACCGACCAGCAGCACGTCCGCCCGGCGCAGGGTGATCAGCGGCGTCACGATGTCCTTCCCGTTCGCCCATCCCCGCTTGTGCGCGTAGGCGACCGCAGCGACACCGCCGGCAAACGCGATGTGCGGGCCGAACACCGGACCGAACGGGACGTAGCCGAAGAACGCAGCCGAGGCGTTCCCGAAGATGCCGGCCGCTCCGATCAGCACGGTCACTCCACAGAAGATGAACGACTGCAACGCACCTATCGCCGCGCCGAAAAAGCCGCCGGCCGCGGCAGCGATCAACCAGAACAGATCAATCTGCATCTTCAGGTCCTCTCGGGTGGGCGATATGGCTCGAAGCGGCACGGTCACCTGCGAGCCAGGTACCGGCCACACCGCCGAGTCATCAGGCGACGGACGGTAGGAACGGCCTCGTTGCACGTTCGTTGCGGGGACTGCAGCGGTGGCTGCAACGTCAGCCGGCCCGCGCCGGAATTGACTGCGCAACCAGAGTGTCGACGGCGCAACGCCTCCGGAGTGCCGGAGAGGTTGCGCGGTCGCGCGGACGTTGCGCTGACAGCGGGGCCGGCGGTCCGGACGAGTTGCAACCCCACTGCAACTGTTGTCCCCCGTCCGGCCGCGGTCCACTGTCGTACAGGCAAGCCCAGTCGTACAGGCAAGCCCAAGGGACCCCGGCGTTGAGGTCAGGTGATGAGAAGTGCCGCCAGAACTGGTCGACGTGATCGTCACCGACGCAACAGGACAACCGTCGTCGACCCGATCGCGCACCGATCGGCGGGCCGTCGCGTCACGGACAAGCCGAGCCGATACGCGGTTCGAGGCCGCACTGCCGGCCGGTGAGGACCCCGCCCGGTACGCCTACCTGCTGCGGCAGATCCGGGATGCCGCATTGTCCGGCTCCCGGTCACCGGCCGCCGCCCGGCCGATCGTCGACGATTCGTGGCAGCGGTCGCTGGCCGCCGGGATGGATCCCGATCACGGCCGTGACCTGCCGGCCGGCGCCGGACCGGCTGAGGTCGAATCCCGCCGTCGCTCGGGCAAACTCGCGCAGGTACTGCCCGTTCTCGGCGGCGTGCTGCTGCCCGCGGCCGAGGACGCCGGTCATGTGATGGTCGTCGTGGACGCGGGCGGCATGATCCTCTGGCGGGACGGGCCGCGGAAGATCCAGCAGCACGCGTCACGACTGGGTTTCGAGGTCGGCGCCAACTGGGGTGAACGCCACGTCGGCACCAATGCCATCGGCACCGCCCTGGTGCTGTCGCGTCCGGTCCAGATCTACTCCGCCGAACACTTCGTCAAGTCCCATCATGCGTGGACCTGTGCAGCGGCACCGATTCTCGATCCCGCGAACGGGAACCTGCTCGGGGTGGTCGACCTGAGCGGCGCCGCGGCCACCGTCCATCCCAGCACTCTCGCCCTGGTCGACGCCGCCGCCAGACTCGCGGAGTCGTACCTCCGCGAGGAGCACCACCGTGCGATGAACGCTCTGCGCGCGGTGGCGGCGCCGCTGCTGTCCGGCAGTCGGCACCCCACGATCGTCACCGACACCGACGGGTGGGTTGCCGCATCCTCCGCGGCGCTGGGCGCCCCCCGGATCGCGTTGCCGGAGGACCGCGACACCGAGGTCGCCTGGATACCGGCATTCGGATCCTGCCGGCTGGAGCCGGTGCCCGGTGGGTGGCTGGTGCACGTGCTGGACCAGCAGGCGGACGTGCCCGCGTCCGAGGTGGTGATCGACCTGCGGGACGGCCATCATCTCCGGGTCAGCATCCAGTCGCCGTCCGGTCGCTGGTCGCACCGACTCAGTCCCCGGCATGCCGAGCTGTTGCTGCTGCTCGCCGTCGCACCGAACGGCCTGACCTCCGCCCAACTCTCGCAGGAGCTGTACTCATCGGACGAGCACGTCGTCGCTGTCCGGGCCGAGATCTCCCGACTGCGAAAGCATCTCGGCGGAGTGCTGGAACAGCGGCCGTACCGGTTCGCCGACTGGGCGGACGTCACGGTCACCGGCCCCGCCTCTTCGACCGACCTGTTGCCGGCTTCGACGGCACCGACCATCCGGGCCCTGCGGGCCGGGCACAGCCCCGACATCTCGGCTCCCTGACCCACCTCGACATCCCCTCACCACCGGCTACATCCCTTCCGCCCAACCCAGCCCCACCACCCGAGCAAAGGAGCAGCGATGACCGCAACCCTGCAGAGCACCGCACGCACTGTCATCACCGAATGGCTCAGTTCCTTCGAGACCGCCCTCGCCGCAGGCGATGTCGAGGCCGTGACGGAGCTCTTCGGACAGGACAGCTACTGGCGCGATCTGATCGCGTTCACCTGGAACATCGTGACCGTCGAAGGACCGGACGGCATCCGCGACATGCTCACCGAGAACCTGGAGCGGGTGCAGCCCAGCGGTTTCCAGGTCGCCGACGACCTGGGTGAACCCGCCGCGGACGGCGGCGTCGCGGAGTCCTGGATCAGGTTCGAGACCGCGGTCGGTCGCTGCGTCGGCCACCTTCGGCTGAAGGACGGCCTCGGCTGGACCCTGCTGACCACCATGCACGAGCTCAAGGGGCACGAGGAACCCAGCCAGGAGCGCCGCCCCAAGGGTGCCGAGCACGGTGCGAACCCGGATCGGCAGACCTGGCTCGAACGGCGCCAGCAGGAGGCCGAGGAACTCGGCGTCACCACCCAGCCCTACACGGTGATCATCGGCGGCGGCCAGGGCGGCATCGCGCTGGGCGCGCGGCTCCGTCAGCTCGGCGTGCCGGCGATCATCATCGACCGCAATCCCCGCCCCGGTGACGCCTGGCGGAACCGCTACAAGTCGCTCTGCCTGCACGACCCGGTGTGGTACGACCACCTGCCCTACATCGACTTCCCGAAGAACTGGCCGATCTTCGCGCCGAAGGACAAGATCGGCGACTGGCTCGAGATGTACGCCAAGGTGATGGAACTGAACTACTGGGGCAGCACCGAGTGCAAGAGCGCCACCTATGACGAGGAGACCGGCGAATGGGCCGTCGTCGTCGAGCGGGACGGCACCCGGATCACCCTGCGTCCGCAGCAATTGGTGCTCGCCACCGGGATGTCCGGAAAGGCCAACATCCCGCACTTCGAGGGCATGGACGTCTTCAAGGGCGACCAGCACCACTCCTCGCAGCATCCGGGACCGGATGCCTACCGCGGCAAGCGTGCCGTCGTCATCGGCGCCAACAACTCCGCGCACGACATCTGCGCGGCGCTGTGGGAGGGCGGGGCCGATGTGACGATGGTGCAGCGGTCGTCGACGCACATCGTCAAGTCGGACTCGTTGATGAAGATCGCGCTCGGCGGGCTCTACTCCGAGGAGGCACTTGCCGCCGGGATGACCACGCAGAAGGCGGATCTCACCTTCGCCTCGCTGCCGTACCGGATCATGCACGAGTTCCAGATCCCGGTGTACGACGAGATCCGCAAGAAGGACGCCGACTTCTACTCCCGGCTCGGCGCCGCCGGCTTCATGCTCGACTACGGCGACGACGACTCCGGCCTGTTCATGAAGTACCTCCGACGGGGTTCGGGCTACTACATCGACGTGGGTGCCTCCGAACTGGTCGCCAGCGGCGACATCAAGCTGGAATCAGGGGTGGACGTCGTCCGGTTGACCGAGCACGGCGTGCTGCTGTCCAACGGCAAGGAGTTGCCGGCCGACGTGGTCGTCTACGCCACCGGCTACGGCTCGATGAACGGGTGGGCGGCGGACCTGATCTCCCAGGATGTCGCCGACAAGGTCGGCAAGGTCTGGGGTCTTGGCTCGGACACGACCAAGGACCCTGGTCCGTGGGAGGGCGAGCAGCGCAACATGTGGAAGCCGACGCAACAGGACGCGCTGTGGTTCCACGGCGGCAATCTGCACCAGTCGCGGCACTATTCGCTGTACCTGGCACTTCAACTCAAGGCCCGGATGGAGGGCATCCCGACACCGGTCTACGGCCTGCAGGACGTCCACCACCTGCGCTGAGCACTCCCCCATCCACCGTCAATCGATCGAAAGGGCAAGTCAGACACATGAGTATCGAGGACAAGGTCGTCCTGATCACCGGCGCCGGTCAGGGCATCGGCCGCGGCATCGCACTGCGGCTGGCCGCCGACGGCGCCGACATCGCGATCATCGACCTGAACGAGGCCAAGATGGCCGAGGTCGCCGACGAGGTACGCCGGATCGGGCGCAAGGCAACCACTTTCGTCGCCGATGTGACCAAGCGCGACGAGGTCTACGCAGCCGTCGAACACACCGAGTCCGCCCTGGACGGGTTCGACGTGATGATCAACAATGCCGGGATCGCGCAGGTGAACCCGATCGCCGACGTCACCGAGGAAGAGGTCGCCAAGATCTGGGCGGTCAACGTCGACGGTGTGCTCTGGGGCATTCAGGCCGCTGCCGCGAAGTTCCAGCAGCGCGGTCAGCGGCGGCAAGATCATCAACGCCAGCTCGATAGCCGGCCATGACGGGTTTGCGATGCTCGGTGTGTACTGCGCCACCAAGTTCGCCGTTCGCGCGCTGACCCAGTCGGCGGCCAAGGAATATGCGAGCGCCGGCATCACCGTCAATGCCTACTGCCCCGGCGTGGTCGGCACCGACATGTGGGTGACCATCGACGAGCGCTTCGCCGAGCTCACCGGTGCCCCGAAAGGCCAGACCTACCAGCAGTTCGTCGACGGGATCGCGCTGGGCAGGGCCCAGACACCCGAGGACGTGGCCGCTTTCGTCTCGTACCTGGCCGGGCCGGACTCGGACTACATGACCGGACAGGCCGGGCTGATCGACGGCGGCCTCGTCTACCGCTGACCGGTCCGGTCGCACACCACCTTCCACCCCTCCACGAGCACACCAACGACATCAGGAGAACCCAAGAACATGAAGGCAGCCCGCTATTTCGACCGTGGCGACATCCGCATCGAGGACATCGCCGAGCCGGAGGTCGCACCCGGGACGGTCGGCATCGACGTCGCCTGGTGTGGCATCTGCGGCACCGACCTGCACGAGTACCTCGACGGCCCGATCTTCATTCCGCCTGCAGGACATGACCATCCGGTGTCCGGTGAATCCGCGCCGATCACCCTCGGGCACGAGATGTCCGGTGTCGTCTACGCGGTCGGCGAGGACGTCGACGATCTCCAGGTCGGTGACAGCGTCGTCGTCGAGCCGTACATCATCGATCCCAAAGAGTCCACCGAGCCCGGATCGAACTACCACCTGACGCCGAACATGAACTTCATCGGGCTGGCCGGACGGGGTGGCGGCCTCGGCGAGAAGATCGTCGTCGAACGTCGCTGGGTGCACCCGGTCGGCGACATCCCCTTGGACGAAGCGGCTCTCATCGAGCCACTGGCCGTCGGCTATCACGCCTTCGTCCGCAGCGGGGCCAAGCCCGGCGACATCGCCCTGATCGGCGGCGCCGGCCCGATCGGCCTGCTCACCGCCGCAGTACTCAAGGCCAACGGCATCACGGTGATCATGAGCGAGCTCAGTGAACTGCGCCGGCAGAAGGCCATCGACACCGGGGTTGCCGACCATGCCCTGAACCCGGCAGAGGTGGACGTCGTCGAGGAGGTGAAGCGGCTCAGCGGTGGGTCCGGCGCCGACGTCGGCTTCGAGTGCAGTTCGGTGAATGTCGTGCTGGACACCCTGTTCGACGCGATCCGGCCGGGTGGGGTGATCGTGGTCGTCGCCATCTGGGGTCACCCGGCCAAGCTCGACCTGCAGAAGCTGGTGCTCAAGGAGGTCGACATGCGCGGCACGATCGCCTACATGGGCAACCATCCCGACGTGATCAAGCTGGTGCAGGACGGCAAGATCAACCTCAAGCCGTTCATCACCGGCAAGATCGCCCTGGACAATCTGGTGGACGAGGGCTTCGACACCCTGATCCACCGCAACGACACCGCAGTCAAGATCCTGGTGTCACCGTCCGGTCGGGGGCTGTGATCCGGGCCAACACCGAACCGGCGATCGTCAACGGCAGCAACTGATCCCGCGACACCCAGAGCAGCAGCGTCGAGGCGGCCCGCTCCCCATCGCGGGGGCGGGCCGCCGCGGCGCCCGGTCTCACGGCAACTCGCGTCCGTCAGCTGTCGTAATGACCGGCGGCGATGTCCTCCAGCAGGGTAGGCCCGGTCGGTTCCCAACCGAGCAGTTCGCGGGTTGCGGCGCTGGACGCCGGGATGTCGGCGGCGAGGAACGCGCCGATGAACGGCAGCTCCTGCGCGAGCTGCTCGGCCGGCACCGGCTTGACCGGAACATCGAGCCGGGCGGCCAACGCCTCGGCGATCTGCCGCACCGGAACTCCCTGCTCGGCAACGGCATGCAGGATCGAGCCGGCCGGTGCGCTCTCCAGCCCGAGCCGCACCAATCGCGCGGTGTCCAGTCGGTGCACGGCGGGCCAGCGGTTCGCGCCGTCGCCCGGATAGACCGACGCGCCCGCGCTGCCGGGCCGCCTTCGACACGATCGAGATGAAGCCGTGGTCGCCCTCGCCGTGCACCGTCGGCGCAAATCTGGCGCTGACCACCCGGACGCCCTGATCGGCGAATCCGAGCGCGAGATTCTCGGCCCCACCGCGCGGCGAATCGACGCCGACCGCAGATGAGCGATCGCGTTCGGTCGCCGGATGATCCAGGCCGAAAAGAGCGAGACCGGAAGCGAAGACGAAGGGTCGGTCGGATCCCGTCAGGGCCTGGCTGATCGTCTCGACGGCACCGCGCTCGGCCCGATTCGAGGCCGCCGGGTTCGCCCAGTCGTGCTTGTTCGCGAGATGGACGACGCCGTCGGAGTTCTCCGCTCCGGCGCGGATTCCCTCGAGGTCGTCGAGGTCGCCACGCCGCGCGGTGGCGCCCTGTTCGGTGAGCGCGGACGCCGCGGCGTCGGATCTGACCAGGCCTTCGACCTGGTGACCCGCGGCAAGTAGTTCCGGGACGACGGCTCGGCCGATGAAGCCGGACGCCCCGGTGACGAAGACCCGCATGGTGATTCTCCTTCGTGATGTCAGTAACTGTCATCACCACGGTAGCACTCGATGTCAGTCACCGACATCACCTAGGATCAAGCCATGGGACGGTGGGAACCAGGAGCTCCGGACCGCCTGCAACAGGCGGCCATCGAGCTGTTCGCCGAGCGCGGGTTCGATGCCACCACCGTCGCCGACATCGCCGACCGGGCCGGGGTGACCGAGCGGACGTTCTTCCGGCATTACGCGGACAAGCGCGAGGTGCTCTTCGCCGGCGAGGCCGAACTCCAGTCCGTCTTCGTGGATGCCGTCGTGCACGCGCCTGCCCATGCATCGGTGATCGAGCTGGTGTCGACAGCACTCGAAACGGGCTGCCGCGCCCTGCAGGACGCCCGCGATCCCGAATTCCCGCGGATCCGAAACGCCATCATCGCCGCCAATCAGGCGCTGCAGGAACGCGAACTGCTCAAGATGAGCCATCTTGCCGGGGCGCTGACAGACGCCCTCGTCGCGCACGGGCTCGACGATCTGCCGGCACGCCTCGCGGCCGAGCTCGTCGTCTCCGTGTTCATCACCTCGTTCGGCAGCTGGATCGAGGTCGGCGAGACCCGCGACCTGGTCACCATCCAGCGCGAGACCCTCGAGGTGTTCCGGACCCTGTCACGCTGACGGTCAGCGGCGCTCGGCCGTCTGCGGGCCGTGCCTGCGTCCCCGGCGCAGGCTGCTGATGGTGGCCAAAGAGCGGTCGGTGCGCGCCGTCCTGGCGAACGTCGCCACCCTGAGCAGCCCGGCGAAACGTTGCCGCGCAACGGCTCTGGTGGTGGCGAATTCACGCAGCCCGTCGGCGCCGTGCACCCTGCCGAATCCGGACTGCTTCACTCCGCCGAACGGGAGCGCCGGAATGCCGGTGAAGGCGATCACCGAGTTCACCGACACCATGCCGGTGTGCAGCCGCCCGGCGATCTCCGCCCCGCGCCGACGACTGAAAACGCTTGCCCCCAGGCCATAGACGGAGGCGTTGGCCAGCCGAACCGCCTCGTCCATGTCCGGCACCGCGGCGATGGTCAACACCGGACCGAACGTCTCCTCCTGCACGGCGAGTGCGTCCTCCGGCACGTCGACCAGGACCGTCGGCTGCACGAACCGGCCGGCACCCGCGAGCTCACCGCCTGAGATGTCATCACCTGAGATGTCACCGCCTGAGATGTCACCGCCGACCAGCGCACTTGCGCCGTGCGCCAACGCATCCCGGACATGGCGACGCACCACCGCCGGGCCGCCGGGTGTCGTCATCGGCCCGATCTTCCCGCCCGGTTCGGCCCGCAGCTGCCCTGCAAGCCCGACAACCCGGTCGACAAAGTCGTCGTAGACCTGGTGGTGGACATAGATCCGCTCGACTCCGACGCAGGTCTGGCCGGCGTTGACCAGCCCACCCCAGACGGCGGCCGTCGCGGCGGCGGAGAGATCGGCGTCGGCATCGACGAGCAGCGGATCCTTGCCACCTGCCTCGACGATCACCGGCACCAGACCATCGGCGCAGGCGTGCATCACCTTTCGTGCCGTGACGGCGCTGCCGGTGAACGCGATCTTGTCGACACCGGCCCGGCACAGCGCGGTTCCGGTGTCGCCGAAACCCGTGACCAACTGCAGGATCGGCGCCTCGGGTACCAGCTCGCTCAACGTCTGCACCAGGAATTGGCCGACGCCCGGCGCGAACTCACTCGGCTTGTAGACCACGGTGTTCCCGGCGGCCAGGGCGCAGCCGATCGAACCCATCGGGGTGAACACCGGGTAGTTCCACGGTCCGATGACGCCCACCACGCCGTAGGGCAGATAGTCGACGGTGGCTGCGTCGTTGCTGCCCAGCAGTCCGGCTGAGACCTTCCTGGTCCGCAACACCTTTCGGGCGTTTCTGGCGGCCCAGCTGAGCTGTTCGATCGCGATGACGATCTCCAGTTGGGCGTCGGAGCGCGGCTTGCCGGTCTCCGCGTGGATCAGCTCGGCGAGTTCCTTGCGTCGACGGGTCAACGCGCCGGCCCAGGCGGTCAGCCGGTCGGACCGCTGGGCGAAGCTCAGTGCCGACCAGAATTCCGTGGCCACGCGGGCCCTGCCGACGGCGTCGTTCACCTCGGCGGCGGTATGGATGCGATGGCTCCCGATCACCGCGTCCGTCGCCGGATCGCGGGATTCGAAACTCGCCGGTCGGTCGTCACCTGCTGCCTGATCGTCGGTGGTCACTGGTGTCTCGTCGTCCCGGAGAGCGCGCGCTCAGCGCACGGTGACCAGCGACGGGTCGGTGATGTCGTACTCGGTACCCTCCTGGGCGGACAACAGGGCCGGCAGCATCTGCATCTTCTGCGCGGAATCGGTGGCCTCGCCCCAGATCACCCGCCTGCCGTCGACCAGGGTCAACTCCACGTCGAAGGCGGTCCGCGCGGACACGATGGCCACCTGCGGCCGGAACTGCTCGGTCAGCGAAGCGGCCACCGCCAACGCCGCACTGGTGGACGGGTCGCCGGTGCCGGGCGCGACCAGCTGCACGGTGATCATCCCGGCGGGCGGTGCCGGCACCGACAGGTACGGATCGCCCTGCGCGTCCAGCAACCAGAACTGACCGTTGGCGGAGGTGACGGCGACCGGCACCCGCGGCACCACGTCGATGGCCAGCGTGTCCGGCCAACTACGGGCGACCTCGACCTCGGCGACCTCAGGCACGGACTCGACGCTCGCGGCAATCGCGTCGAGATCGACGCGGGCCAGCGGTGTCCCGTCCGGTACGTCGACGACGGCCCTGACCTTGGCGGTCAGTTCGGCGGGAGCGCCGGCGATCGTCACACTCCGGACTCCGAGCAGCGGGCTGAAGAACACTGCGTACACCGCGCCGGCCAGCAGGACGAGCACCAGTGCGATGGCCAGCAGCCAGGGCCATCGACGGCGCCTGCCGGGCACCGCCGCGACTTCGGTGCGGGGCTCCCGACGCCGGCGCGCCCACCAGCCGCCGCGACCGCGAGCCCGACCGCGGCCCGAGCGATCCCGCTTCGCAGCGGACTCCGTGTCCGGCTCGGACCGGCGGGTGCCGGGTGTCGTCGCGGTACTCATGTCGCCTCCAGCAGGGTCAACAACTCCGGGCCGATAGCGGTGACATCGCCCGCGCCCATGGTGATCACGATGTCGCCCGGTTCCAGCACACCGGCCACGAAGGACGCGGCGTCGGACCGTTCGGGGTGGTACAGCACCGCCGCGCCGCCGGCCGGGACGGCCGAGGCCACCAGCTCACCGCTCACCCCCGGTCGGGGGTCCTCGCGGGCGCCGTAGACGTCGAGCACCACGACCAGGTCGGCGCCACCGAGGGCGACACCGAAGGCGTCGGCGAACGTCTCGGTCCGGGAGTACAGATGCGGTTGGAAGACCACCACCAGCCGGCCGCGGGCCGCACTCCGCACCGTCGGCTCCGATGTCGAGAACGCCGCGGGCGGCGGCGATCTGCGCCGCCACCTCGGTCGGGTGGTGCGCGTAGTCGTCGTACACCGTGATCCCGCCGACCGCGCCCTTGTGCTCGAACCGTCGCCGCACGCCGGTGTAGGCGGCCAACCCGTCGGCCATCAGCTGGGCATCGACGCCGAGTTCGACACCGGCGGCGAGCGCGGCCACGGCATTGAGCAGCATGTGGTCACCCGGCACCGAGAGCACCAGCTCGATCTCGCGGCCGTCGACCAGCACCACCGGCGCACCGCCCGGCCGGTGATCGAGCAGCCGTACCGTCGCCGACGGTGCGCGGCCGTAGGAGACCAGCCGCCGCCGCTCGGAACGGGCCGCCAACGCTGCCGTACCCGGATCGTCGATGCAGGCGACCAGGAACCCGCCGGGTTCGATCCGGTCGACGAACTGGTCGAACACCGCCGTGTACGCCTCGGCGGTGCCGTGGTGGTCCAGATGGTCGGGTTCCAGGTTGGTGATCACCGCGCCGTGCGGGGCGAAGGAGAGAAACGAGCCGTCCGACTCGTCGGCCTCGGCGACGAAGATGTCCCCCTCGCCGTGGTGGGCGCCCAGCCCGGAACCGGTCAGTTCACCGCCGATCGCGAACGACGGGTCGAGGCCGGCCTGCTGCAGGGCGACCGTGAGCATCGAGGTGGTCGACGTCTTGCCGTGCGTCCCGGCGATACAGACACCCCGGTAGCCGGTCATCAGGGCGGCCAGGCCATCCGCCCGCCGCACCACCGGGATTCCGGCCTCGCGGGCCGCCAGCACTTCCGGGTTGTCCGGTCGCACCGCGGTCGAGACCACCACAGCCGTCGGTCCGCCGGCGATCAGCTGCAGGTTCGCCCGGTCGTGCCCCACCGCGGTCAGCACACCGCGCGCGGCCAGTCCGGCCAACATCGGCGAATCCCGGGCGTCGGAGCCGGACACCGGCGAAACCGCGGTCGGCCAGGATCCTGGCGATGCCGCTCATGCCGGCCCCGCCGACCCCGACCAGGTGCGCCCGTTCCAGCGAGATCCCGTCCGCCGTCACCGGTGCCGGCCGCTGTGTGCTCATCAGAGGGTCACCATCAGCCCGATCGCCCGGCTCCGGCGATGGCGTCCAGGACCATGCGGGCAACCAGTTCGTCGGCGCGTTGGGCGGCCGTCGATGCGGCGGACGCGGTCATCCCGTCCCGCATGATCCCGTCGATCACCAACGGGATCACCGTGTCGACCACGGCTGACCGATCCAGGTCGGCATCGTCGATGATGACGGCCGCGCCGCTGGCCACCTGGGCGGAGGCGTTGAGCCGCTGTTCGCCGTTGCCGTGCGGCAACGGGACGTAGATCGCCGGCAGGCCGACGGCGGCGATCTCGGCGACCGTCATCGCCCCCGACCTGGCCAGCACCATGTCGGCCGCCGAGTAGGCCAGGTCCATCCGGTCCAGGTACGGGACGGCGACATAGGGCGGGCCGGCGGGCAGCGGCGCCGGGAGTTCGAGTTCGTTCTTCCGGCCGTAGGCATGCAGCACCCCGATCCCGGTCTCGGCCAGGTCGGGCGCAGCCGCGGCGAGCGCGGCGTTGATCCGCGCCGCGCCCTGCGAGCCGCCGAAGACCAGCAGCGTCGGCGCGTCCGGATCGAGGCCGAAGAATTCCCGCGCCGATGCCCGCAGACCGGCCCGGTCCAGTTCGGACAGGTTGCGCCGCACCGGGTTCCCGACCACCTTCGCGCCCTTGAGGCCGGACGAATCGACAGCCGCGGCGATGGACACCGCGAACCTCGCACCGATCTTGTTGGCCAGACCGGCCGTGGCATTGGCCTCGTGGATCACGATCGGGACCCGGCCGCGGGCGGCCAGGTACGCCGGCAGGGCGACATACCCGCCGAACCCGACCACCACGTCGACCTCCCGCTCGGCCATGATCGCCCGGGTCGCCTTGATCGCACCACGCATCCGGCCGGGCAGGGTCAGCAGATCCTTGGAGGGCTTGCGGGGCAACGGGACCGCAGGGATCAGCTGCAGGTCGTAACCGCGGGCCGGCACCAGGGTCGTTTCCAGCCCGCGTTCGGTGCCGAGCGCGGTGATCCGGATCGTCGGATCGATGGCGACGAGGGCGTCGGCCACCGCGAGCGCCGGCTCGATGTGCCCGGCGGTCCCGCCGCCCGCCAGCAGGACACTGCTCACTCGCCGCCCCGTCGAGCCGGTCGGCCGCCTCGGCGCCCGGGATCTCCCCGCCGGGGATCGCCTGCGGGGATGTCATTGCGCTGAGTTCGCTGCTGCCCCTGCGGACGTCCCGATCGGGCCGGCGAGGGAGCCTGTGTGGGACTGGCTGCGCGACCCCGGCCGACCCGCGGATCAGGTGCAGCACCGCGCCGCTGGGGCGCAGCGGAGCGCTGTTCGGCGGCGCGATCCCGGTCGGCGGTCGATCGTTTCGCACTGGTCCACCGCTGGTTCGGCGGCGCCGGTGCGATCGGGGCGGGTCGGCCGCGCCGGCTGTTCTCGGCCGGAGCGGGCCGGGTCCGGCGGCGTGACGTGGCGGCGGCAGCGGTCGCACCGGCAGCAGCGCCGGCCGCCCTACCCCGTCGCCGGCGCCGCTTCGACGGCGCCTTGGTCCCGCTGCCGTCGGCGTGCTTCATGCCCAGGAAACTGGCGAGCCGGTGACCGCCGCCCGCCTGCAGCGCGGCGGCGGCCTGCGGCTCGCGCCTGGCGAAGTTGGCCAACAGGCCGAAGACCACCATGGTGATCAACAGGGACGTCCCGCCGGCGGAGATCATCGGCAGCGGGATGCCGGTGACCGGCAGCAGGCCGACGACGTAGCCGATGTTGATCGCGGCCTGGCCGACCAGCCAGACGGTGCACGCCGAGGCGACGATCTTGACGAACGGATCGACGTTGCGGCGGGCGATCCGCAGCCCGGTGTAGGCCAGCAGGGCGAACAGCAGCAACAGGATCCCGGTGCCGATCAGGCCCAGTTCCTCGCCGATGATCGCGAAGATGAAGTCGGAGTCGGCGTTGGGCAGATAGCTCCACTTCGCCCGGGACTGCCCGAGGCCGACCCCGAACCAACCCCCGTTGCCCATCCCGTACAGGCTCTGCAGCAACTGGTACGACGACTCCGGATGGGCCTCCGGGTTGATGAACGACAGTAGCCTCTCCAGCCGGTATTCGGCCGAGAACGCCAGGAAGGTCAATCCGGCGACGCCGGCGGCGGCGAGGCTGGCGAACATCCACCACGGCGCCCCGGCGAAGAACAGCACCGCCATGAAGACGATGGTCAGCGCGACAGTGGTGCCGAGATCCGGCTGGTACATGATCAATCCGGCCATCAGCCCGAACACCGGCAGCACCGGGATCAGCAGGGCCTTGGGCGACCCGAGGGTGGATCGGCGGGCGGCCAGCACATGCGCCATCCAGAGCAGCAGCGCCAGCTTGGCGATCTCGCTCGGCTGGAACTGGAAGCCGCCGATCCGGATCCAACTGCGGGCACCGTTGACCAGGGCGCCGATGCCGGGGATCAGCACGGCGACCAGCAGGGCCAGCGAGATGATCACCGCGATGGTGGACAGCGACCGCATCAGCCTGACCGGCAGGTACTGGGTGGCGCAGAAGGCGATCAATCCCAGTGCCGCGTAGGTGGCCTGGTTGGCGAACACCGAGAACGACGAGCCGCCGTTGCGGAATGCGGCGACCGAGGATGACGAGAGCACCATCAGCAGACCGAATCCGAGCATCAACGCGAAGATGCCGAGGATCAGGTGCAGCGAGGTCATCGGCCGGTCGAGCCAGTCGCCGGTGAGCTTTCGCACCGAGTCCCAGGTGCGCCGGACCCGGCCGGCAGCCTTGGTCGGGGTGGACCTGGTCCGGGACGTCGACGGCGGTGAGGTGACGCTCACCGACCGGCCCCGCCGGTCGCGCCGTCCTCGGCAGCGACCGCGCCGGGCAGCGCCCGTGCGGCCGCGGCAAAGGCGTTGCCGCGGGCGGCGTACGAGGCATACATGTCCAGCGAGGCCGCCGCCGGTGCGAGCAGAACGACATCACCAGGGGCGGCCATCGACGAGGCCGCGCTGACCACTGTGCGCATCACGTCATCGTCCTTGCCAGGCACATGGAGAACAGGGACATCCGGCGCGTGTCGGGAAAGTGCGGCGTGCAGGATCGGGGCGTCCAGTCCGAGCAGGACGACACCGCCGAGCCGGTCACCGATCCGCTGCACGAGATCGTCCACGGACGCGCCCTTGAGCTGCCCGCCGGCGATCCACACCACCCGCCGGTAGGCCTGCAGGGAGGCGAGCGCAGCGTGCGGGTTGGTGGCCTTGGAATCGTCGAAGTACCGCACCCCGTCGTGCTCGGCCACCAGCACGTTGCGGTGCCCGCCCGGGGTGAAGGCCCGCAGGCCGTCGGCCACCGCGGCTCCGGAGACGCCGATCGCCAGCGCGAGCCCGGCCGCGGCCAGCGCATTCGTCACGTTGTGCTCGCCGGCGGGCCGGATCGCGTCGACCTCGAGCAGGACGTCCTGCCCGAAGGCGTTGTCCACCAACATCTCGTGCCGCACGCCGAGCGCGCCGGGGAACGGCCGGCCGCCCAGGATCGGCACCGCCAGTCCGGCCGGGGACGCCGCGAGCAGGGCGGCCGCACCCGGGTCGTCGATCACCGCCAGCGCCACCCGGCCGGTCAGCGCGACGGCCTTGGCGGCGGCGTAGGCGGCCATCGACCCGTGCCAGTCCAGGTGATCCTCCGCCACGTTCAGCACCACGCCGGCGGCCGGCCGGATCGATGGTGCCCAGTGCAACTGGAAACTGGAGAGCTCGACCGCGATGACGTCCTGCCGGGGTTCGGATCCGTCGGTCCGGACGCCGGTACCGGCCAGCACGGCCTCGAGCACCGGCCAGCCGATGTTGCCGCTGGCCGTCACCCGGTGGCCGGCCGCCCGCAGGATCGACTCGAGCATTCCGGTCGTGGTCGTCTTGCCGTTGGTCCCGGTGACCACCAGCCAGTCCCGGGGGGAGCCGCTCGCCTGATCGAGCCGCCAGGCGAGTTCGACCTCGCCGATCACCTCGATCCCGGCCGCGGCGGCGGCGGCGAGCAGCGGGTTCGTCGGCGGGATGCCGGCGGAGGTGACCACCAGGGTGGTGCCGTCCGGCGGTGTCTGCAGGTCGCCGGCGAAGGTGACGTCACCCGGGATCGCCGCCAGTTCCGGTGGTGCCGGCCGGTTCGAGCTGACCACCACCGCGGCGCCGGTGCCGGCGAGGTAGCGGACGACCGGCAGCCCGGTGACCCCGACACCGGCGGCCAGCACCAGGTCGCCGGCTGTCGGGAGGACCGGCACCGCCGCCGGAGCCGGCGTCCGGCGCGTCCGGCCGACCGGCGGATCGCCGGACTCGCCACCGGTGGGCCGCCGGCGACGGCGCGGCCGGGCCGGTGACGAGTAACTGAAGTTCGCGATCATCTCGGCCGTCGCCGCCGCCTGCTCGTCGGTCATCCGGTGCCGCATCAGTGCTGCGACCGCGGTCAACCCGGCCCGCGCGTTGGCGTCCAGCTCCTCCCGCGTCCAGAACGTCGGCGACCAGGCAGGTGAGCGTTCCCGGCGATCCGCGGGCGGCACGGGTGCGGCAGGGCGCGGCTTCCGCGGCGGCGACGGCGGCGGTTCGGGCAGACCGACGGCGGCCAACCTGGCCGCGGCCGCCGCCCACCGTTCGTCCTTCGGATCGTTCGCTGCGCTCACCTGCATCAACCGCCGGTCAGGGACAGCCATTCGGCGTAGAACAGGCCGAGACCAAGGGCCGCCGACATGGCCGCCAGCAACCAGAACCGCACCATCACCGTGGTTTCGGCCCACCCGGAGAGCTCGAAGTGGTGATGGAACGGGGCCATTTTGAACACCCGGACGTGCCGGGTCTTGAAGACCGCTATCTGGATCACCACCGACAGCATCTCGACCACGAACAGCCCGGCGATCACCACCAGCAGCAGTTCGGTCTTGGTCAGGATCGACAGTCCGGCGATCAGCCCACCGAGGGCGAGCGAACCGGTGTCGCCCATCATGATCCGGGCGGGATGGGCGTTCCACCAGAGGAACCCGATACACCCGCCGAGCGCGGCGGCAGCGACGACCGCCAGGTCGAGCGGGTCCTTCACCTCGTAACAGCCGGCCGCGGCGGCGTCACTGAGAGACGTCCAGCAGGCATTGCGGAACTGGAAGAACCCGATCGCGACGTAGGTGCCCAGCACCATCACCGAGGAGCCGGCCGCGAGCCCGTCCAGGCCGTCGGTGAAGTTCACCGCGTTCGACCACGCGGCGATCAGCAGCCAGGCCAGGATGACGAATCCGACGGCGCCGAGCGAGAAGAACGCCAGCTCCCTGGTGTAGGACAGGGTGATCCCGTCGGAGAGGTCATAGCTCTGCAGCACGAAGTACGCACCGATGCCGAAGGTCACCGCGACGAACGTCTGGCCGAGGAACTTCATCCGCTTGTTCAGCCCGAGGTTGCGCTGCTTGCGGATCTTGATGAAGTCGTCGAGGAACCCGACCAGTCCCATCCCGGTGGTCAGGTACAGCAGCACCAACGCCGACGAGGTCGGGCCGACACCGCCGCTGAACCACTCGATGCCGACCGAGACCAGATACCCGGCCCACATCGCGATGATGATCGCGGTGCCACCCATCGTCGGGGTGCCGCGCTTCTTCTTGTGGTGGGCGGGCCCGTCCTCCCGGATCTCCTGGCCGAAGCCCTGCTTGGAGAAGATCCGGATCAGGTAGGGGGTGAACAGGATGGACACGCCGAGCGAGACGATCGCGGCGATCAGGATCGACTTCACCGGGCAGCACCGTCGCCGACCGGGCGATGCGGCTGAAGTACCCGCTGGGGATTCTCGGTGGCCTCGCCGAGATCGGCGATCAGCCGCAGCGCCACCCGCTCCAGGCCGGCGGACCGGGATGCCTTGACCAGCACCACGTCTCCCTCCGCCAGCTCCGATTCGAGGATCTCGACCGCGTCATCGATGCTCGCGACGAGTTCGGACTCGCCGCCCCACGACCCTTCCAGATGGGCGCCCAGGTGCAGGGCGCGGGCCCCGGTGCGCCCGCCGACGGCCGCACCGGTCGCACCACCTGGACCCTGGACGACGATCAACCGCTCGATGCCCAACCGCACCACCAACCGGCCGATCTCGTCGTGGGCACTGTTGGTCTCCGGCCCGAGCTCGGCCATCTCACCGAGCACCGCCCAGGAGCGCCGGCCACGGCCGATGATCGACAGCGAGCGGAGAGCCGCCTTCATCGAATGCGGGTTCGCGTTGTAGGCGTCGTTGACCAGGGTGATGCCGCCGGTCAGCTCGGTGAGTTGCATCCGCCACTTGGACGAGGCCTGCGCACCGCTCAACCCGGCGGCGACGGCCTCGACCGAGAGGCCGACGGCGCGGCCGACCGCGGCGGCGGTCAGGGCGTTGCCGACCTGGTGCGCGCCGACCACCCGCAGCGCCACCTGCGCCGACCCCTCGGGGGTGACCAGGGTGAAGGCGGCGCGATCCGCGTCGTCCTGGGTGACGTTCTCGGCCCGCAGCTGGGCGCCGGGCGACCGACCGACGGTGACCACCTCAGCGGTGGTGACCGCTGCCATCGCGGCGACCAGCGGATCATCGGCGTTCAGGATGGCGACGCCGCCGTCGGCTGCCGCGGGCAACGCGGACACCAGTTCCGACTTGGCCTTCGCGATCGCCTGCACCGAGCCGAACTCGCCGATGTGCGCCGACCCGACGTTGATCACGGCGCCGATCCGCGGCGGCGCCACTCCGGCCAGCATGGCGACGTGCCCGATCCCGCGGGCGGACAGCTCCAGCACCAGGTAGCGGGTGTTCTCGTCCGCCCGCAGCGCCGTGTAGGGATGGCCGAGTTCGTTGTTGAACGACTCCGGCGGCGCCACCACGGGATCGGCGCGCGGATCGGATGTCCCGGCGTTGCCCGACCGCAGCACCGCGGCGATCAGATCCTTGGTCGACGTCTTTCCGGACGAGCCGGTGACCCCGATGACCTCCAGTCCGTGCTCGCGGACCAGCGCCGTCACGGACGCATGTGCCAGCGCCGCCAATGCCTGCAGCACCGCCAGATTCCCGGCGTCATCGGCCGGATCGGTCGGTGAGTCATCGGCGGCCGCCAGATCGACTCCGACCTGCAGCAACGGCAGATCGCCGGCGATCGGAGCGGAGCCGAGCACCGCGACCGCGCCGGCGGCTGCGGCGTCCGGTGCCAGCGCATGCCCGTCGGTGTGTTCCCCGCGCAACGCCACGAACAGCGCGCCTGCGGTGACCCGGCGGGTGTCGAACTCCACCGATCGCACCACGACGTCACCCTGCCCGGGCGGGACCGGTACGCCGATCGCCGCGGCGACCTCCGCCAGGGTCATGGCGATCACGGGCGGCTCCCGGTCGCGGTTCCGGCGGCGGTCGATGGGTCGTTCACGCTCAGCAGGCTAGCCGGACTGCGGCGCTGGATGAGCGCCGACATCAGCTCCTCCCGATCCGAGAACGGATGCACGACACCGTCGATCTCCTGGCCGAGCTCGTGCCCCTTCCCGGCGATCACCACCGCGTCGCCGGTGCGCGGCGGCCGCGACGGCCGCCCTGATCGCGGCACGACGGTCGCCGATCTCGCGGATTTCGCCGGCCCCGCCGGCGGCGCGGGCGCCGTCCAGCACCTGCGCGCGGATCTCGGCCGGTTGCTCGGACCTGGGGTTGTCGTCGGTGATGATCAGCAGGTCGGCGCGCAGCGCGGCCTCGGCGCCCATCAGCGGCCGTTTGCCGGTGTCCCGATCGCCGCCGGCCCCGACGGCGACGATCAACCGACCGGCCAGTCCGTCCCGGATCGCGTCGAGCACGGCGGCCAGGGCGGCCGGTTTGTGCGCGTAGTCGACGACCGCCATGAAGTCCTGCCCGGCGTCGACCCGCTCCATCCGCCCGGGCACCACCACCCCGGTCAGCGCGTCGGCCGCCTGCTGGACGTCCCGGCCCAGCGCGTCGATGCAGGCCATCGCCATGGCCGCGTTGGAGACGTTGAACGCACCGGGCAGGGCGAGATCGAGGGTGACCTGCCCGCGCTCGGCCCCTGGTTCGGCGGGCCCGAGCAGGGTGACGTGCTGGACCCCGGTCGGGGAGATGTCGACTCCGGCGACGGACCAGGCGGCGGTCGGGTCGCCGGCTCCGCTGACCGTCAGCGCGTCCGGATGGTCGGCGGCCAGCCTTGCCCCGTAGGGATTGTCGATGTCGATCACGTGACGGGCGGCGCGTCCGTCGAACAGCAGACTCTTCGCCCGGAAGTACTCCTCCATGTCGTGGTGGTAGTCCAGGTGATCCTGGCTCAGGTTGGTGAAAGCGCCGACGGCGAAAGCGGTTCCGCTCACCCGGCCGAGCGACAACGCGTGGGACGAGACCTCCATCGCGACCGCGTCGACCCCTCGTTCGGCCATCACCGCGAACAACGCCTGCAGGTCGGGCGCTTCCGGCGTGGTCAGGGCGCTGGGCGCGACCTCACCGTCGATCCGGGTCTGCACGGTGCCGATGAGACCGGTCCGGGAGCCGTCGGCGGCCAGTGCGGCCTCGAGCAGGTAGCACGTCGTGGTCTTGCCGGAGGTGCCGGTGATCCCGACGACCGAGAGGTCGCGGCTGGGGTCGCCGTAGATGGCGGTGGCGATCGCGCCGAGCGTCGCCCTGGGGTTCTCGACCACCAGCAACGGGACGTCCGAGGTCCGCGAGCCGGGCCGCGCCGGCCGGATCGGTCAGTACCGCCAAGGCACCAGCGGCGACCGCGTCGGCGGCGTAGATGGCGCCGTGCACCCGGCTGCCCGGGATCGCGGCGAACAGGTCACCCGGCCGGACGTCCTGCGCCCGGAGCGTGACGCCGGTCAATCGCAGCGCCGCCGCCGCAGCTGTCGACTCTGCTGAACGGGACCCTTCCGGTGCCGCGAACCTGGCTCCTGAGCGTTCGACGATCGTCGCCAACGAGGCCCCGACGGGTCGGTCCGGGCGCAATGACCTGACCGACCCCTTGGCGTGGGTCATGTCGGGCCGATCGATGCGCAGTGGGCCACGGGCGGCAAGACTACCCGCCCGTCACGACACGTAGAGGTCGTAGACGGGCGCCTCGGTGGCCGACGGCGGCACGTCCGCCGCTCGCATCGCGTAGGCGGCGATGTCGTGGAAGAGCGGTGCGCAACTGGTGGTACCGGCCGGCGAGTCGCCCTTCGGATCGTCCATCATGATCGCCACCGAATACTTCGGATTGTCGGCGGGGACCACTCCGGCGAACGTCGAGGTGATCTCGGTCTGCGAGTAGTCACCGATCGCCTCGTCGACCTTCTGCGCGGTGCCGGTCTTGCCGGCGACCTGGTACCCGGTGATCGCGCCCTGCGGCGCGGTCCCCCGGTGGTTGGTGTCGCCGTCCTGCATGGTGCCGCGGAGCATGTCCAGCAGGGTCCGCGCGTTCGTCGGGCTCATCACCTGGGTGGCGGCGCCCGGCGGGTTCGGCGTCATCTCGCCGTTGACACCGGTGCTGGCGATGATGGTCGGCGCGATCCGGACGCCGCCGTTGGCGATCGCCTGGTACATGCCGGCGAGTTGCAGCAACGAGATGGACACGCCCTGACCGATCGGCAGGTTGCCGAAGGTGCTGACCGACCAGGACGACAGGGCCGGGAACACGCCCGGCGTCTCGGCCGGCAGCTGGATGCCGGTCTTGACGCCCTGGCCGAACTTCTTCGCCATGTCGATGAACGCGTCCTGGCCGACCTTTTGGGCGATCATCAGGGTGCCGACGTTCGAGGACTTCGCCAGGATGCCGGTCGCGGTCATGTCGATCGGGCCGTGACCCCAGGCGTCGCTGACCGTGACGTCGCCGACCGGGATCGAGCCGTCCACGTTCATCACGGTGGTCGGGGTGATCAGGCCCTTCTCCAGCGCGGCCGCGAAGGTGACCACCTTGTTCACCGAACCGGGTTCGATCGCGTCGGTGACCGCGCGGTTGCCGGTCTCCTTGGGGGTCTTGCCGGGTTCGTAGCAGGCCATCGCGGCGACCTGGGCGTCGGCGACCTGCATGACCACCACGCAGCCGGAGTTGGCCCTGGAGTTGTCGACCGCTTTGGTGAGCATCTGCAGCGCGGTGAACTGCAGGTCCGAGTCGATGGTCAGGTCGATGTCCAGCCCATTGGTGGCCGGCACCTCGTCGCGGGAGCTGCCCGGGATGATCAGGTGCCTGGCGTCCACGTCGACGACCCGCTCGCCGTCCTTGCCGGAGAGCTTGGTGTCGTACTTGGCCTCCACCCCGGACAGGCCGTTGCCGTCGTAGTCGGTGCCGCCGACCAGCGCGGCCGAGGCGAACCCGTCGGGGTACTGGCGCAGGTCCTGCCGCTCGGTGACGACGGCGTCGAGATGGTCCTTGTCGAAGAGTTCGGTGATCTTCTCCATCACCGCGTCCGCCTGCGCCGGCATCAGGTTGCGGGCCAGGTAGACGTAGGTCTTGCCGGACGTCAGCTTGCCCATGATCTCGTCGCTGGTCAGCCCGTTGCCGACGTCGGCGACCAGGATGGCGGCGACCGCCTGACGCTGGGCATCGTCGGTGAACAGCGCCGGGCGGGCCGCGATGGCCCGCCCCTCGACGGTGAACGCCAGCGCGGTGCCGTTCCGGTCGGAGATCGACCCACGCTGGGCGAGCAGGCTGATCGTCCGGGTGCGTTGCGCCTCGCTCTTGGCCGCGTAGTCGGAGGTGTCGATCGCCTGGATCATCACCAGCTTGCCGCCGGCCAGCACCAGCATCGACAGCAGCACGATCAGGGCGAGCCGGCTGCGCATCCGCGGGTTGCCGACCGCCGTCCGGTTGCGCCGAACCCGGCGGCCACGAACCGAGGCCTGTCGCCGGGGAGCCGGTGTGCGGACCGGCGGCCGCTGGTTGCCGGCCGGCGCGGCCGGGCGGGGCGCGCGCGGCGACCGGGCGGTGCGGGGGGCTGCCGGTACCGGCTTGCTGCGGGCCGACGTCCGGTCGGGGCGCCGATCCGCGGTCCCGTCGCTGCGTGCCGGTCGGGCGTCGTACCTGCGGCTCGACGTGCTGCGGTCGGCGGCGGCGCGGCTCGAGGCGGTGCTGTTCGAGGCGGTGCGCGGATCTCGGGGGTCGTTTCCTGACCTCATCACTGACCTGCCCCCTGCGTCTGGGCGTTCGGGTCCGTCTGCGCGTTCGGGTCGGCCTGGGCGTTCGGGTCGGCGCTGGGCGGCTGCGGCGGCCTGCAGCCGCGTCCGCATTGGCCTGGGCAGCGGCCGCGTCCGTCGCGGCCTGCGCGGCCGCCGCATCCGTCGCGGCCTGCGCCGCCGCCGCATCCGTGGCCGCCTGGGCCGCTGCCGCGTCGGCGGCGGCCTGGGCGGCCGGGTCGACCGCTGCTGCCGCTGCTGCGGCCTGAGCGGCGGCGGCATCGGCGGCGGCCTGAGCGGCGGCGGCTGCCGCGGCCTCGGCGGCCGGATCGGGCGGCGGCACCGGGCCGGGCACCGCGGTCGGCTCGCCGACCACCGACCCGGTCCCGCTTCCGTCGACCATCAGCATCGCCGAGTCGCCGGCCGGCACCATGCCCGAGCGCGGCGGCCGCTTCGGCGATGTGCGGGGTGGCGTCCAGCAGTGCGACGTCCCGCTGCAGCGCCTCGATCGTCAACCGCAGATCGGTGGCCTTGCTCTTCGCCGTCGAGGTCCGCATGCCCGCCTCGTCGGTCATCGTGTTCAGGTACAGCACCCCGGCGATGCCGCCGGCGAGCAGCGCGATCAGCACCACCACGAACGGCGCCCGGTTCAGCGCGGAGGCGACCGGCTTGCCCGGACCGACCAGCTTGGTGGCGGTCATCTTCTGCCGGCGACGCTGGCGGCGCTCGTACGCCCGGCGGGAGGAGGCCGTCGTCGAGGCCGGCCGGTGGGTGCCGGCCGGATTCCCGACGTCGGCCGGCTGCCGGCTTCTCGGAAGTGGTGGTCACGATGTTGCCTCCCTGATGCGCTGCGCCGCCCGCAGCCGCGCGGACGCGGCCCTGGGGTTTGCCTGGATCTCGTTCTCGTTCGGAATTTCTGCGCCGCCCCGGGTCAACCAGGCGAATTCGGGCTCGTGCCCTGGCAGGTCGACCGGCAGGTCGAGAGGACTGGTGGACACCGTCAGCGGCGCGATGGCCCGCTTGACGATGCGGTCCTCCAGCGACTGGTAGGACATCACCACGATCCGACCGGCGACCGACAGATGCTGCAGCGCAACGGGAATGGCACGTCGCAGGGCACCCAGCTCGTCGTTGACCTCGATCCGCAGCGCCTGGAACGTGCGCTTGGCCGGGTTGCCGCCGGTGCGCCGGGTGGCAGCGGGGATGGCGGCCCGGACCAGTTCGACCAGGCGGGCGCTGGTGGTGAACGGCTGCCGCGCACGCTCGACGACGAGCACCTTGGAGATCCGGGCGGCGAACCGTTCGTCGCCGTACTCCCGCAGGATCCGGGTCAGTTCCGCACCGGGATAGGTGTTGATCACATCGGCCGCGGTGATGCCGCTGGTCGGATCCATCCGCATGTCCAGCGGGGCGTCCTGCGCGTAGGCGAAGCCGCGGTCGGACTCGTCGAACTGGACCGACGAGACGCCGAGATCGAACAGGATCGCCTGCACCCGACCGGATCCGACCCGCTCGCTGATCACCTCGCCGACCCGGTCGTAGACGGCGTGCACCAGTTCGACCCGATCGGTGAGGCCGGCGTCGACTCGATCCGCCGCTCGGCGATCCGCAACGCCTGCGGATCGCGGTCGATGCCGATCACCCGCAGCTCGGGGTGCGCGGTCAGCATCGCCAGGGTGTGACCGGCCATCCCGAGAGTGGCATCGACCAGGACGACATCGCTGGCGCCGGAACGGGTTGCGGCCTCGATGGCCGGTGCGAGCAGCTCGTCGACCCGGCGAACCAGCACCGGCACGTGCCCGTCCGGGGTCTGGCGATCATCACCGGTCGTGCCGGTCGCGGCCGGTCCGGTTGCCAGGTCGTCGTCGCCGCTGAGGGGCGCCGCGGGTGCGAGGTTGTCGCCGTCCGCCGGACTGCCCCCCATCGACGCCTCTTCTCTCCTGGTGCGGTGAACCGGTGGTACGACGGGTGGGGCTTGTGGTGCGGACTGTCGATTCGGGGTGTGCTGCGCGGCGCCGGGTGGATCCTGATTCCTGGTCCCCACCCGCATCGGTCCTGGCACGGGGGAAGTCGTGTCAGGGCCGGTGGTCCTGGCACGGGGGAAGTCGTGTCAGGGCCGTTGCGGGTGTGGGCCGGGCGGCAGGAGCCTGCTTGCGGTGCAACGTGTGTCGCTGCGCCGGGCGGACGGCCGCTGGTTCAGCTGTCGAGTAGCCCCCGCTCCGGAGCGGCGTACGCCGCTTCCTGCCGGGCCTCGTAGGCCTCCCATTCGGCGGCGTCCCAGATCTCCATCCGGAGGCCGATGCCGGTGATCACCAGATCCTTGGAGAGCCCGGCGTACTCCCGCATCCGTGCCGTGACGGTGATCCGTCCCTGGGCGTCCGGACGCTGCTCGTCGGTGTTGGCCAACATGTAGCGCTGATAGCCGCGGGCCTTCTCGTCGGTGATCGAGGCGTTGATCGCGGACTCGGCGAACTCCTCGAAGCCCTCCGGGGTGAACACGTACAGGCAGTGATCCTGACCGCGGACCAGCATGGCGCCGTTGGCGAAGGACTCGCGGTAACGGGCCGGCAGGGTGACGCGGCCCTTGTCGTCCATCCGGGGTGTGTAGGTGCCGTAGAAGCCCTTGAGCATCCCGACCACCTCCATCCCGGTGGGGCCTTCCGGTCCCGATTTCTCAGGGCCGTTCGGCGATCCGTTGGCGTACCTGGCCACCCTCTCCAAGTTGCTCCACTCTAACCCACTTTCTGCCACCAGCGTCCACCAAGTCCCCCAACTGGTGGGGGTGTCGTGGGATTTGTGCACGTCAGAGCGGTGGGTCGAAGTGGGCCGTCACGGACCGTCAAACTCCGGCTGCTGCCGACCGCTCACCGCCCGTCGGTGCGGCCGCGCGCCGCAGCGCCTGCCGGCGGCCCATCACCGCAGGTCACCGTCCTCGCGAACGTGCGGGCCTCACCGAGCTCGCGCCCGCCGGGGCGCAGGTGGGTCGAAGTGGGGCGGGAGTGGCGGTCCAAATGGGTCGTCACCCTTCGAACCACGCCGTGTCCGATTTGTTCCGTATGGCGATATCGCGGAAACACTTTTCGGTGGCATGGCCGGTGGGTGTGGGTCTCGCTCATCCCGGCAAGGGCCGGGGAACTCGAACGACGGTGGTGCCAACCCCTGGCAGACTGTCTTGAGGGCACCCGGCGCAGTCGGCCGTGGGCGAAGTCCGTCTGGAGGAATCTACGGTGACACAGCGCGTCGACCTGGAACGAGCGGACGGTCCAGGTGGCGGCGCGGCCGCACCGAATGGTGGGCCGGGCGCGCTGGACCTGGACGCGGTCAAGCAGGTCGGCGGGCAGATCGCCGCCGCGATTTCGCAGATCGTGCTGGGCAAGCCCGAGGTCATCCGACTGGCGATCATCGCGGTGTTGGCCGAGGGTCACCTGCTGATCGAGGACGTCCCCGGTACCGGTAAGACGGTGCTGGCGAAATCGCTGGCCAGGACGGTCGACTCGACGGTCAGCCGGGTGCAGTTCACCCCGGACCTGATGCCGAGCGACGTGACCGGGGTCAGCATCTACGACCGGCAGTCCTCGCAGTTCGAATTCCGGCCCGGCCCCATCTTCGCCAACATCGTCGTCGCCGATGAGATCAACCGGGCCTCGCCCAAGACCCAGTCGGCGTTGCTCGAGTGCATGGAAGAACGTCAGGTCACGGTGGACGGGACGACCTATCCGCTGGCCCGGCCGTTCCTGGTGCTCGCCACCCAGAATCCGGTGGAGATGGAGGGCACCTACCCGTTGCCGGAAGCGCAGCGGGACCGGTTCCTGGCGCGGCTGTCCATCGGCTACCCCGACCACAACGCCGAGATCGCCATGCTGTCCGATCGTGACCGGGTCGATCCGCTGGCCACGCTGCGCCCGGTGACCGACGCCGCGATGATCTCCGGCCTGATCGACGCGGTCGCAACTGTGCACCTCGCGCCGCCGGTGCGGCAGTACATCGTGGAACTGATCGGGGCGACCAGGGCGGTGCCCGAGGTTCGACTCGGCGCGTCGCCACGGGCGGTGCTGCACCTGGCCCGCGCGGCGAAAGCGGCTGCGGCACTGGACGGCCGCCCGTTCGTGGTGCCCGATGACGTGCAACGGCTCGCCGTCCCCGTGTTGGCCCATCGGTTGCTGTTGACGGTGGAGGCGCACGCGTCACACCGTTCCGCCGAGGAGGTGGTCCGGGTCCTGCTCGGCCGGATCCGGGTGCCCCGGGGTGGCTGAGTCCACCCGCAGGGCCAGGACCGGCGGCGCGCCATGGAAGCGCGGTCGCCGGGCCGACCAGGCGCATCCCGGATCGCGGGGGCTGACCACCCGGGGCAGATGCCTGCTCGCGGGAGGCGTGGCCGCAATGGTCTGCGCCCTGGTGCTGGACGAACGCGACCTGCTCCGAATCGGGATCTTCGCCGCCGTCCTGCCGGTGATCGCGATGGTCGCCGGATCAATGCGGCGACTGCGGCTGACGGCGTCCCACCTGGTCACCCCGGTTCGCCTGGCGCCGGGCACCACCGGGCACGTGGTGCTGTCGGTCGGCAACTCGGGGTCCAGCCGCACCGGCACTCTGGAGATCTCCGAGCGACCCACCGCCGATCTGACGCCCGGCGTGCGCTGCCTGGTGCCGCCGCTTCGACCGAGTCATCGCGCCCAGACCGACTACCCGCTCACCGCGTCCAGGCGTGGCCGGTTCCTGCTCGGGCCGCCGGTCGTCAGGGTGGGCGACCCGTTCGGGCTCTGGGAGGAACATCGCACGCTGGCCAGCCGGACCGAGGTGCTGGTGGTCCCCACCGTCGTCGATCTGTCCGGTGTCCCGGGCAGCACCGGCACCAGATCCGCCGCATCGGACAGGGCGAGGACCGGCGCGTCCGGCGGTGACCCGGACGTCGGGATCAGGCACTACCGCAGCGGCGACGACATCAGGACCATCCATTGGCGCGCCTCCGCCCGCCACGACGAACTGATGGTGCGTCTGGAGGAACCGGTCTCGCACGGCGAGGCGGTGGTGATGCTCGATCACCGCGCTGTCGCCCATGCCGGCGAGGGTGCCAGGTCGAGCCTGGAAACCGCCGTGACGCTGGCCGCGTCGATCAGCCTGCATCTGCTCACCGACGACCACCAGATGCAGCTCACCACCCACACCGGTGCACTGCTTGCCAGCGGTCGGGACATCGAGGACGACGTGCTGGCCGCGCTGGCCGTGGTGGAGCCGGACCCGTCCGGTGAGCTCAACGCGCGAGCGGTGCGCGGCTCCGGGCTGGTGATCGCCGTGCTGGGCGCCCTCGACCTGACCGCGGCCCGGCTGCTGATCGCCGCGCGGCGCCGAGGGACCAACGGCATCGCACTGATGCTGGACACCCGGGACTGGGATCCGCGAGGCACCCACGGAGACCCACGCGCCGGCGGGCTCCTGCAGCAGGCCGGCTGGCGGGTGGTGACCATCGGGTCGGGCGAGAGTCTCGCGCTCGCCTGGAGCAGGGCCTGCGGCAGCTCGATCGCCTTCGGCCGCCCGGCCGACCGGCCGATGCCGTTGCCCGCGCCGGTGGTGGCGCGATGACGGCCACCCCACGACTCGGGACGCCCGGCACCGCCGCGCCCGACGAACGTCGGGCCGCGCCGACGACGGTCCCGGCGCGGATGTCCGGGCCGGACCGACCCGCCGCCGCACCACCACCGCCACCGCCGATCCACCTGGTGCCGACCCTGCTCGGCGCCGTCTCGGTGCTGGCCGCGTCGCTGGCCATCCCGCCGATGATCAGCGGCGACAGTTGGTTCTGGCCGACCGTCGAAGTGGTGCTGGTGATCTGGTTGGTCGGCGTCGGTGCCCGGCTGGCCAGGGCGCCGGCCGCGGTCTCGATCCTGCTGCAGCTGGCGGGCGCCGCCATCGCCCTGACCGCGCTGTTCACCACCGGCGGCTTCGGCGGCGTCATCCCCAACGGCGCCGTCATCGGCGAGGCCGGCGATCTGCTGACCGGCGCCTGGGAGCAGATCAGGACGACCATCTCCCCCGCCCCGGCGTCCACCGAACTCGCGTTCCTGATCAGCCTGTCGGTGGGCACCACCGCGCTCATCGTCGACATCCTGATCGCGGTGTGCCGGGCGCCGGCGCTGGTGGCGCTGCCGCTGCTCTGCGTTTACTCGGTGCCGGCCTCGATCGATCTGGGCATGTTGCCGTGGGAGGCGTTCGCCGCGCCGGCCATGTTGTACGCGCTACTGCTCGTTGCCAGCGGGTTGTCCGGTCGCCGGATCGGTGCGGGTGCCGGCGTCGCCCAGGTCGTCACCGGGCTCGGGCTCGCGTCGCTGGCCACGGTGATCGCCCTGCTGGTCGCCGGGTCGGTCACCGGGGTGGGGACCGCCGGCCGGCTGCCCCGCACTGATGCCGGGCCGAGCGCCGGCATCGGGCTGTCGCCGTTCGCGACGCTGCAGGGCAATCTGCAACGTTCCGAACCCGTTGACATGCTGGTGGTCTCCGGCCTGCCGACGCCGAGGTACCTCCGGACGATCGGGCTGCAGCAGTGGACCCCGGGGGTCGGCTGGTCGATCGACGACCTGACCGAAGGGCCGTTGCCGGATTCGCCCCCGACGCCAGATGAGGCGCTGGTGAGCGTGTCGGCAGTGTCCTATAAGGACGAGTTCCTGCCGATCTACGAGGGAACGACGTCACTGGCCGGCACCGATCCCGGGTGGTCGTATGACGCCGCACTGCAGTCGGTCCACCGGGAGGACGCCACTCGCCCCCGCGCCGTACACGATCGCCGCCGGCCTGACGCAGCCGACCGCGGAGCAACTGCGTGCCGATTCGGTCGTCGGCGGCGGCCTGCTCACCGAGACCGGCGACCTGCCGGCCGAGGTGGTGGACCTGGCCACCTCGATCACCGCGAGTGCGACCACACCGTTCGACAAGGCGAAAGCCCTGAACTCGTACTTCACCGACCCGGCGAACGGATTCACCTACTCGTTGAACGTGCCAGTGGGCAACAGCGGCGACGCCCTCGTCGATTTTCTGACCCTCAAGCAGGGCTACTGCGAGCAGTACGCCTCGGCCATGGGCATCATGCTGCGCGCCGTCGGCGTGCCGGCCCGGGTCGCGATCGGCTTCACCCAGGGCACCCAGACCGCGGATGGCAACTACCTGATCAGCAGCAACGACGCCCACGCCTGGGTGGAGGTGCCGTTCGTCTCATCCGGTTGGGTGCAGTTCGATCCCACGCCGCTGGACGGCAGCCAGGGCGGGCAGCAGGGCTTCACCGACACGGGCGAGGCGGCGCCGAGCACCTCGGTCAGTATCAGCGCGATCCCGACGCAGGGCACCGGCGACGACGTTCCGAGCGAGGAGCCGGTTCCGCAGGCCGGGCCGACGGCCGGCACCGCGGCCACCGGCACTGCCGCCGACGAGCCGGTCATCCCGACGGGGCTGTGGTGGGTGCTGGGGTTCCTCGCCCTGGTCGTGGCGGCGTCCAGCGGACCGACCCTGGTCCGTCGGCGACGACGGCAACATCGGCTGGCCATCGCCGATGCCGGCGGCCCTGGCGCTGCGGCAGCGGCCTGGCGGGAGATCGAGGACCTTGCGGTCGACCACGGCGTGGGGCTCAACCCGGCTGAGTCGGCGCGATCCACCGCCAACCGCCTGGCCAAGGCGGCCCACCTCACCGAACGAGGACGGCTGGAACTACGGGCCGTGGTGGCCGGGGCCGAACTCGGTTGGTACAGCGGCGGCAGTGATGCTCAGACGCCCACCGATGACGGTGGTCAGGCGCAGACGGGAGTCAAGCGACAACGACCCTGGAACGTGGAGCACCCGGGTTGGGCGCGGCGCCGCGGACGATGGCGATGGAACTTGATCACAGTGTCCCGCTGTCGCCGTTGGATCGGCTGGTGCCGCGGTCGGTGCGGCCGTCCTGGTGGCGGGACTGAGCATGCAGAAACCGCGGCACCCACCTGGGTGCCGCGGTCAGGAAATCCTCTGGGTCCTACTGCTCTGAGTCCTACTGCTCTGGGTCCTACTGCCCTGGTTCGTCGAAGCGCCGACGGAACCGCTCTTCCATCCGGTTGCCCAGCGACGGATTCGACTTCGATGCGGACTTGTCGACGCCCTTGGCCGCCCGGGCGCTCGGCTGGCCGATGACGAACAGGCCGACCGCACCCACCATGGTCAGGAAGCCGATCACGCTGACCACCACACCGACGGCGAGGAAGCTCTGCGTCGCGATCACACCGACCACCAGCGCGACCAACCCGGCGACGAACAGGCAACCCGCAACGATGGGGCGACGGCGGCGAATACGGCTGACGTTGACACTTGTCGCAAACTTAGGGTCATCCTCATAGAGCGCGCGTTCGATTTCGTCGAGCATCCGCTGTTCGTGCTCGGAGAGCGGCATGGGTCCCCTCCTCCCGGCACCTGACCACCAGCATTGGTGGTCACATCTTACGACCGCCAACCGGCGACCTAGAACCAGGATACGAGTTGTCTGCGCGGACCACTAGCGCACGAGGCGAAACAGACACTCTTTCACCCCAACTGTGTAGAAGATCAGAGGTTTTGCGGTCGATCCAGCAACGCGGCCGGGCGAACCGCGGTCGATCCGAACCTTTCGGTGACCCGGTCGACCGCACCCTGCGCCTCCCGCCATCCCGGGGTCTGCTCCTGCGCGCCGAGTTCGAGTTGCTCGACGACCTCACCGGCGGCGATCAGGCCCTCCAACCGGACTCCCAGCAGGCGCACCTTGCCGGAACCGGTGCCGCTGGTCCGGACCCGACGGAGCAGTTCCCTTGCTGTGGTGTAGACGGCCCGGGAGAGGTCGGTCGGCAGCGGTAGCGTCGCCGCCCTGGTGATGGTCGAGAAGTCCTCGAACCGCACCTTGATGCTCACCGTCCGGCCACGCACCCCGGCTCTGCGGGCTCGCTGGGTGGTTCGTTCCGAGAGCGCCAGCAACAGCCGATTGAGTGCGGCGAGATCCTCGGTGTCGACCGACAGGGTCGTCTCGGCGCCGATGGACGACTCCGAGACCTCGGTCTGGACCGACCGGTCGTCCCTGCCCCAGGCGAGGTCGTGGAGTCGGGCGCCGCCGGCGGCGCCGACCGCCCGGATCAGCTGATCGCGCTCCATCCGGGCGATCTCGCCGACGGTGCGGATCCCCAGCGACTGCAGCTTGGTCGCCGTCTTCGGCCCGACTCCCCACAACGCGCGAACCGGCAACGGGTGCAACAGGCCGAGCACGTCGGCCGGCGGCACGATCAGCAGACCGTCCGGCTTCGCCAGGCCGGACGCCAGCTTCGCCACGAATTTGGTGGCGGCGGCGCCGACCGTTGCGGTGAGCCCCAGCTCGTCGGCGATGCGGGCCCGGATCAGCTGCGCGATCCGGCCGGGTCGACCCAGGGTGCGGCCGGCGCCGGAAACGTCCAGGAAGGCCTCGTCCACCGACAGCGGCTCCACCAGCGGCGTCACATCCGCGAAGATGCCCATCACCGTGCGCGACGCCTCGGCGTAGGCACCCTGATCGGGTGTGACGGTCACGATCCCGGGGCAGAGCACGAGGGCCCGGGACGTCGGCATCGCCGAGCGGACACCGTATTCGCGGGCCTCATAGCTTGCCGAGAGCACCACTCCACGGCCGCCGGTTCCGGCGACCATCATCGGCCGACCGCGCAGCTCGGGCCGGCGGCGGACCTCGACCATGGCGAAGAACGCATCCATGTCCACATGCAGGACGGTGCACGCCGAGTCGTCGACGCCGGCCGGATCGGCGGTGACGTAACGGTGCGGATCGGCCCGATGCGTCATGTTCCCGGTACCCGCATTCAGCCGCCGCTCGCCGGGCGCCGGGCCACCACGTGCAGATCGGCCGCGATCTGCAGCAGCGCCGGGTGGACTGGCGCGACCGACTCCAGCCCCGCCAACTCGCTGTCGGCACCGGCGAGTGCCTGCATGGCCGCACCGGACACCAACCCGGACAGCACGCCGACACCGCTCACGGATTCGATGGTGAGGCCGGCCGCGGTCAGCAGGGCGCCGATGCCGTCGGCGTCGAACCGCCTCCGCAGCGGATCCGTCGGCGCGAACCGGCCGTCCGGATCGACCAGCATCGCCCGGGCCTGCGCGAACCTGCCGATCAGCGTCTGACCGACGACAGCGCCGAGCCGGCCGGCGACCAGCACCGAAACGGCCCCTCCCGGACGCACGGCGGCCGCCAACGCCGCAACGACCGCGGTCGGTTCGTCCACTTCTTCGAGCAGGTGGTGGCAGAGCACCAGGTCGGCCTCGCCGGCAGCGACCACCGTCGCCAGTTGATCGGCATCCGCCTGCACACCAGTGACCCGCTCGACGACACCGGCGTCCTGGGCCCGGCGACGCAGGATGGCCAGGGCGTCCACCGACGAGTCGACCACCGTCACCCGGCAACCGAGGATGGCCAGCGGGACCGCCCGGGTACCGCTGCCGCCACCGACGTCGACGACCTTCGCAGTCGGTCGACCCGATCAATTCGGCGAGCGCGTGATCCACCGGGTCGCTGCCCAACGGACGGCGATGTTCGACCATCGGACTCCTCCTGATGCTTGCTCGGACCGGATCGGCCGCCGGCCGGAAACCCGTCCGTCAGCAGCGTATCGGCGCGCGCCGACCTTCCCCGGAATGGCCACACCCGGCCTGTACGGTTGGCCGGTGTTGGTTGCCAGTGTGCTCAGCCTCAAGGGCGGCGTCGGGAAGACCACGGTCACGCTGGGTCTTGCATCCGCGGCCGTTCATCGCGGCGTCGAAACTCTGCTGGTCGATCTCGACCCCCAGATGAACGCGACGACCACGGTCGATCCGATGCCCGAGGGCATGAACGGCGGCGCCGGCGGGCGGCGCTGGTCGGTGGCCGAGGTGCTCGACGACCCCTCGCGCAAGGTGATCAACAAGGTGATCCGGGTGTCGTCATGGGGCGAGACGCTGCGGATCCTGCCCGGTAGTGAACGCACCGAGAATCACAACCACCCGGACCCGGGTTCCAAGTCCCTCTTCCGCCTGGCGGGCGCGCTGGAGAAGGTCGACCCGGCACCCGAACTGGTGCTGGTCGATTGCCCGCCGTCACTGGGCCAACTGACCCGCAGCGCGCTCACCGCCGCGGATCGCGCCGTCCTGGTCACCGAGCCGTCGCTGTTCGCCGTCACCGGTGTCCAGCGGGCGCTGGAAGCCGTGCAGACCGAACGGCTCGCGCATCGGCCCGCCCTGCAGCCGCTCGGCGTGGTGATCAACCGATTCCGACCACGGGTCACCGAGCACGAGTACCGCCTGGCCGAACTGCGAGATCTGTTCGGGCCATTGGTGCTCGCGCCCGTACTACCCGATCGGTCGGCGGTGCAGCAGGCGCAGGGGGCCGGCGTGCCGATTCACCTCTGGCCGACCGCAGGCGCCCGCGAGGTCGCGCAGAGCTTCGACGCCCTGCTGGACCGGCTGATGAGATCCTCCCGTCAGAAGGTCCGTCGCTGATCCTTGGCCGGCGGCGCCAACGCCTCGTCGACCAGGTCGAGAAACGCAGAGACCTGCCGCACCATGTCGTCCGCCTCGCGAGCCGACACCCAGCGACCGAGACCCGCTTCCGCGGCCTGCCGTTTGGCCGAGCCGGCCGCGAAGAACGCCGCCCACTCGGAGAACTCCGGTGCCACCTTGGAGATCAATTCCCAGGCGCTCCCCCGGCGCCCCCGCACCGGGCGTGCCCTTGCGGCGAGAACCGCCGCCGCGGCGCGCAGAGCGGCGAGATGCGCTGCAGCGTAACGATCTGCGGCGTCGGTGGCACTGATCGCACGTCCCAGCCCGCGAGCGGCATCGGCGAGCAGATCCCTGGCGGCCTGCGGAATGGGCGGCACGGCCCGCGACCCTTCTCTTCGTGAACGACGGTCGGCCGACGCCGGCCGGTATGCGGCGGAGCGATCTGAGCGCGGGATCCGCGGCGCCATCTCGGGGTCGAACAGGCCGAGCGAGCGATCCGTCGAGCGTGAATCGTGAATGACCGAACTGACCGACATGACGTTCCTCTCCCGTGTTCGAACTTGTGTTCGATAGTACACGTGTTCGCATGCTCTCGCCAGTGTCTCGTGGTCGGGTGACGGCTCGCGTCGCGTCGGCCCTGCGCCTGCCGTTCGGTGGTCTCCTCGTGATCTGATGACGCCATGGATCTGCTGCCCGAACGGGGCGTCCGGGAGCACCGTGCCCGGGACGAGGACGCCTCCGGGGACGGTCGGCGAGCTGCCGGTGACGCGCAGCTGGCAGCCATCGATGCGGCCGGCTTCCGCCGGCGGATACCGGAACTGATCGACGTCTATCTGCTGGCGATGCACTACCCGCCCGATCTGGCCGACGCCCGGTCGGCGCTGTGGCAGGAACACAGCCAGCGGGACGGTTTCGCCTGCATGATCGCGACCGGACCGGACGATCGGGTGCGCGGGTTGGCCTACGGCTACCGCGGTGCACCGGGCCAGTGGTGGTATTCCGAGGTGCGCCGAGGAGTGCGCGCCGACGAGCAGCGGCAGCTCGCGGACTTCTTCGAGCTGACCGAACTGCACATTCATCCGGAGCACCAGGGTCACGGGCTCGGCGAGCTGCTGCTGCGGGCACTGGCAACGGGACGTCCCGAACGCCGGATGCTGCTGTCCACGCCCGAGGGCGAGAACCGCGCGTGGCGGCTCTACCGGCGGCTCGGCTTCACCGACGTCCTGCGGAACTACCGGTTCACCGGCGACCCGCGACCTTTCGGTGTGCTGGGCCGGGACCTGCCGCTCGATCCGCCGGCGGCCTGAGCCTCGCCCGATCAGCTCGCAGCCACCAGGCGATTGAAGAGGCTCAGAGCATCGCGAGGCGCTTGGCGAGCGGGTCCAGGCCCATCCCGCCCATGTTCAGCGCGGCGGCATGAAAGGCCTTGAAGTCGAAGGCGGCGCCGTGCCGCTGCCGGGCGCCGTCCCGGCCGGCCAGCCAGATCCGCTCGCCGACCTTGTACGACGGCGCCTGGCCGGGCCAGCCCAGGTACCGGTCGATCTCGTCGCGGCAGTGCGCGGGATCGGTGATCGTCCTGGTCAGCAGGAACTCGAGCCCGAGTTCGCTGGTCCAGCGCTCGCCCTCGTGGAAACCGGTGCCGGCCGGGATCAGCAGCTCGAGGTGCATGCCGATGTCGACGACCACCCGGGCCGCGCGGAACATCTGCGACTCGAGCAGACCGAGCAACTGGCCGTCGCTGCGCAGGTATCCCAGTTCACGGACCAGCCGCTCCGCGTACAACGCCCAGCCCTCGGCGTGCGCCGAGGTGCCGGCCAGCAGTCGCTGGTAGTCGTTGAGCGTGTCCTTGCGGGCCACCGCCGTCGCGATCTGCAGATGATGCCCTGGGACTCCCTCGTGGTAGACGACGCTGGTCTCCCGCCAGGTGGAGAACACCTCGCGGCCGGGTTCGACCGCCCACCACATCCGCCCCGGTCGGCTGAAATCGTCGCTCGGCCCGGTGTAGTAGGCGCCGACCCCGCCCCCGGGCGGCGCGATCAGGCATTCCAGAGTCCTGATCTGGTCGGTGATCTCGAAATACTTCGCGCCGAGGTCGGCCACCGCCCGGTCCGAGAGGTCCTGCATCCAGGACTGCAGCGCGTCGAGGCCGGTGATCTGGTACTCGGGATCGGCGTCGAGAGCGGCGGCCGCGCCGGCCGGGCCGGCGCCGGGAGCGACCCTGTCGGCCACCTCACGCATCTCGGCCTCGATGGCCAGGAATTCCGACCAGCCCCAGGCGTAGGTCTCCTCGAGATCGATGACCGCACCGAGGAAGTCGCGGGACGCCAGCTCGTACCGCTCCCGGCCGACGGCATCCTTCTCCGGAGCGTGCTGCCGCAGTTCGCTGCGCAGAAAGCTGCCGAGCGTGGCGTACGCGGCGTCGGCGGCCGCGGCGCCGGCCGTCAAGGCGTCGGTGATGGCAGTTCCCCGCCGGCCGTCGGCATTGACCGACTCGGCGAGCCCGGCGAAGAAACCGGTGCCGGTGATGCCGGAGTAGGTGTCGCACTGGATCGCGCACTTGTCGATCTGCCGCAACGCGGCCACCCGACCCGACCTCGCCGCGGCCAGCAGACTCTCCTGGTATCCGGCGAGCGCGGCCGGCACGGCCGCCATCCGGCGAGCCAGGATCTCGACCTCGTCGTCGGTCTCCGTCGGCATCAGATCGAAGACCATCCGGACGTCCTGCACCGGCGAGGCGATGACGTTCAGCGCAGCGTGCGCCCACCCCGAGTCGTACAGATCGCGGGCCACCTCGAGCCGTTCCACCAGCACGTCACGGGCGATGTCGTCGTCGGTGCCGGTCGACGGAGCGGCCTGCACGTCGCGCAGCGTGCGCAGCACCAGTTCGTTGGCCTCGGCGAGGCCGGCCGGCGACAGATCGTCGAGCCGGTCCTCACCACCGGGGACACCGATGTAGGTGGCCATCATCGGGCTGCTGCGGGTGTACTCGACGACGTAACCGTCGGACAGTGCGTTGATCTCGGACGTGTTGATCTGGGACGTGTTGATCTCGGACATCCGGCCGACGCTACCGCTCGTCGTCGGCGGGTGCTCCGGATTTCTCTCTCGCTCCCCCGGTGACGGTCTCCTCGGCCAGCGCCTGCGCCATCTGGTCGGGGCCGTCGTCGGCCGCGGCCCGCTGATCGGTGGTTTCGGTCGGATCGTCGTCCTGTGCGTTGCGGTACGCCACCCGGACGGTCAGGTGCGCCGACACCGGGGCCGTCACGAACTGCAGGATCACGATCAGCACCAGGGTGCCGATCACCGCCGGCGACCCGAGCCGGAGCCCGACGCCGAGCATCAGCAGCATGATCCCCAGCACCTGGGGTTTGGTGGCGGCGTGGATCCGGCTCATCGTGTCCGGGAAGCGGAGCACCGCAATGCCGGCCAGCAGCGACATGAAGGCGCCGAGGATCAGGCACACCGAGGCGATGATGTCGATGGTGCTCATTGCCGGTCCCTCGGCAGCAGTTTGGCCAGGCTGGCCGACCCGAGGAAACCGAGCAACGACACGACAACCGCGATCACCAGGGTGATCGAGCTGCCGGAGACCGCAGCGGTCAGCACGATGACGCCCACCACGATCGCCAGCATGACGTCGAGAGCCACGGCGCGGTCGATCTGGGTCGGTCCGCGCACCAGCCGGACGGCCGCGAACAGGGCGCCGAATCCGAACATCACGCCGGCGACGAGCACGGTCCACATCACCTCGCCTCACCGCCCCGGCGCCTGTCGCGCTCGGCAGTGGTCGCCCGACCAGCGCCCGCAGGCCGGGAGACCGGGGCGGAATTGGTGGACTCGTCGCCGAGCGCGAGCCGGATCCGGCGCTCCTGGGCGAGCACCTGCTCACCGAAGCTCTCCATCGTCCTGCGCTCCGCGTCCAGCACGTGGATGGTCAGCGTCCGGGTCTCGGCGTCCGCATCGACGATCAGGCTGCCGGGCACCAGGGACACCGCCAGCGCGGTGAGCGCCTCGATCAGGTCGGAGTCGCCGGCCAGCCGGACCGTGGTGACCTCCGGTTGCGGCAACCGCGGGCGAAGGGCCAGCCACCCCACCTGGATGCTGGCCACCACGACGTCCCAGAGGAAGCGGCCGACCAGCACCAGGGTGCGCCAGGGGTGCAGACCGAACCGGAACACCATGGTGGGCAACGGGAACAGCAGCAGGATGACGGCGCTGACCACCAGCCCGATCAGGATGACGATGAGCGAGGCGGAGCCCCACAGGGCCATCCAGACCAGCACCAGCAGGACCAGCGTGAGCAGGTACGGCGTCCAGCCACCACTGCCCGGGATCTTGCCGCCGCGCACCTTGGTGGCTCTGTCCCGGAGCCCACGGACCGGACTCATCCGCCACCACCCGTCGACCCGTCGGTGGACGTCGAGCCGTCCGTCGACCCGTCGGTCGCGCCCTGGTTCACCGTGCTGCCCGGCGGCGCCGGCACCCCGGAACCGAGGACGGCGTTGACGTACACGCTGCGGTCACTCAGGCTCGCGCCGGCCTTTTCCGCGATGCCGTAGATCGGCCCGGCGGCAACGGTCAGCAGCAGCCCGACCGCGACCACGGCGGTCGTCGCGCCGACCATGCCCATCGGCAGGTGGGAGGCCTCCTCCGATGCCCGGCGCCGTTGGCTGTCCCGCTGCACCCGCCGCCGGACGGCGAGCGACCGGCCCGATTCGGTCTGCAGCGCATCGGATTCCGCGCCGGCCCCGCTGACCTCGGGCACCGGCCGCCAGAAGGCCCTGCCCCAGACCCTGATGATCGCGTACAGGGTGAGCAGGCTGGTCAGCGCGCCGCCGATCACCAGGATCAGGGCGAGCACCCGCCCGTCCTCGATGCCGGCCTCGAAGAGCCCCACCTTGCCCAGGAAGCCGGACAGCGGCGGCACCCCGGCCAGGTTCATCGCCGGGATGAAGAACAGGATCGCCAGCACCGGGGACGCGGCGGCCAGCCCGCCGAGCCGGGCGAGCACGGTGGTGCCGGCCACCCGCTCGATCAATCCCACCGCCAGGAACAACGCGGTCTGCACGAGGATGTGGTGCGCGACGTAGTAGATCGCGGCACTGAGCCCGGTCTCGGATCCGAGCGCGACGCCGAACAGCATGTAGCCGATGTGCGAGATCAGGGTGAACGACAGCATCCGCTTGATCCCGGACTGCGAGATCGCACCGAGAATCCCCACCACCATGGTCAACAGCGCGGCGATCATCAGCAGGGTGGCGTACGACCCGGTCGGGAACAGCAGGGTCTGCACCCGGATGATCGCGTAGATGCCCACCTTGGTGAGCAGGCCGGCGAAGACGGCGGTGACCGGGGCCGGGGCGCTGGGATACGAGTCGGGCAGCCACGCGGACATCGGGAAGACGGCGGCCTTCACCCCGAAGGCCACCAGCAGCAGCGCCTGCAGGACCGCGACGATCCCCTCCGGCAGGGCGGCCAGCTTCCCGGACAGGTCGGCCATGTTCACCGTGCCGGTCGCCGCGTAGATCATCGCGATGGCGGACAGGAAGATCAGCGACGAGAGCAGCGAGACCACGATGTAGGGGGCGCCGGCGCGCAGCCTCTCGCGGGTGCCGCCGGAGGTGAGCAGCACGTAGCTGGCGGTCAACAGGATCTCGAAACTGACGAACAGGTTGAACAGGTCGCCGGCGATGAAGGCGTTGGAAACACCGGTGACCAGGATCAGGAACGTCGGGTGGAAGATCGAGATCGGCACCTCCGGCCCGACTTCGCGGTCGGCGATGCCCTGCGAGATGCCGTAGACGAGCACCGCCAGCGACACGATCGTCGAGACCACCAGCATGAACGCGGCCAACTCGTCGGCGACCAGGGTGACGCCCAGCGGCGCCGTCCAGCCGCCGATGTGCATGACGAGCGGTCCGTCCCGACCGACCTGCAGCAGCATGACGAGTTCGACGACCAGTTGGATGGACAGCACGGTGACCGAGATCGCCCGCTGGACGCGGGGTCGCCGGCTCGCCACCAGGGTGAGCGCGGCACCGGTGATCGGCAGGATGATCGCCATCGGCAGCAGCCAGGTCATTCGTCCCCCGCCCCCGCTTCGGCGTCGGCGAACTCGTCCGGCTCCAGCTCGTCGTCGATCTCCGGGTCCCTGGTCAGGATGTAGTTCCGGTACGCCATCGCGAACAGGAAGGTGGAGACCGCCAGGCTGATCACGATCGAGGTGAGGATCAGCGCCTGCGGGATCGGGTCGGCCATCGGCTCGCCGTTGTTCGGTTCACCCACGATCGGCGGCGAACCGCTGCCGCCGGTGGACAGCAACAGCAGGTTCACGCTGTGCCCGGCCAGCAGGAATCCGAGGATGACCCGGATCAGGTTGCGCGACAGCATCAGATAGACACCGGCGGCGAACAGGCCACCGATGGTGATGGCCAGGACGAGGTTGGTGGTCATCGGCTCGCCTGCCGCGCGCCCGCGCTGCCCTTGGTGGCGGTCGAACCGTCACCCAGGTCGAACCGATCGATGACGCCCTGCCGGTCGAGTTCGGCGCCCATCGCCCGCAGGACGTCGAGCACCAGGCCGATGACGATCAGGTACACCCCGATGTCGAAGATCGACGAGGTGACGAACTTGAGATCGCCGAGCACCGGCACGCTTGCCTTCAGGATGGTCGACTGCAAGGCTGCGCCGCCGGCGATGACCCCGTACACCGCGGTGGCCGAGGAGATGAACAGGCCGATGCCCATCAGGATGCCCGGGTCCCACGGGGCCGCTTCGCCGAGTTCGAACGCACCGCCGGCGATGTAGCGCAACGCCAGGGCGAGGCCGACGATCAGCCCGGCCGCGAAACCGCCGCCGGGTTCGTCATGCCCGACGAAGAGCACGTAGACCGAGAACACCACGATGATGTGGAAGATCATCCTGGTGACGACCTCGAGCAGCAGCGACCGGCGGGGCATCCAGTTGGTCGCCAGCCAGGGCGAGGGCTGTTGCGGCTTCACCGGATTGGCGACGGCGGTCGGCCGGCGCGGCGTTCGTCCGGTGCGTTTGACCAGGAAGATCAGCGACGCGACACCGGTCGCGGCGGCGATCAGCACGGTGACCTCGCCGTAGGTGTCCCAGGCCCGGACGTCGACCAGGATCACGTTGACGATGTTGTAGCCGCCGCCGAACTCCACGGCGGGGCCGGCCAGATCGGCCGAGACCGGTGTCGCGGTCCGGGTTCCGGGGATGATCAGGGCGAGTGCGGTCATCAGGGCGCCGGCGGCGACGGCGATGACGGCGCGGAAGCCATTGCCCTTGTGCTTGGCGTACAACGCCTGGTCCGGCAGTCGGGTGAGCACCAACAGGGCCGCGATCAGGGTGACCGTCTCGACCAGGATCTGGGTCAACGCGAGGTCCGGCGCACCGCGCAGGATGAACAGCACGGCGATCGCGTACCCGACGCCGCCGACCATCATCACGGCGGTGAGTCCGCGGGTGACCCGGACGGTCGCCGCGGCGATGCCGAGGATCACCAGGGACAGCACCAGTTGCGCCGGCTCGCCCAGCACCTCGACGTCCTTCGGGGCGGTGTTGGCCTGGATCAGCATGGTGCCGGGGAAGGCGACGAGCACCAGCAGGATCGCGCCCATCGAGACCGGCAGCGAACCGCGCTGGGTGGCGGTGGTGACGCCGTCGGCCAGCGAATCGACACCGCGGGTGGTCGCCCGGTACGCCGTTCCGGGATCGCCGCCGGGACGGGCGATCTCGCTGCGCCGCTCCCTGCTCCGCTGCGCGGCGTAGATGCCGGCACCGACCAGCCAGCCGGCCGCCGAGAGCGCGAGCGGCAGCTCGAGACCGTGCCAGAGCGCCATCGCGCCCTCGTGGGTCGGCCCTGCGGTTTGGGCGTACGACTGCAGCAGCGGTTCGAGCAGCTGCGGCGCGATGCCGAGCACCAGGCCGAGCACGGCCAGCAGCATCGTCGGCCCGGTCATCCACACCGATGCCGGTTTCGGCTCGACCTCGACGACCCCCGGCTTGTGGGAGAACGCCCCCCACAGGAAGCGGGCGCTGTAGGCGACCGTCAGCGCCGAGCCGACGGCCATGATCACGGTCGCCGCCAGGCCCCAGGTGCCGCCGTCGAGCAATCCCGCATAGCCCGCTTCCTTGGCAGCGAACCCGAGCATCGGCGGGATCCCGGCCATCGAGATCGCCGCGGCGACGGCCATCGCGGCGACCATCGGCATCCGTCGGCCCAGCCCGGACAGCTTGGTCAGATCCCTGGTCCCGGTGGATGTGTCGATGATCCCGACGACGAAGAACAACGGCGCCTTGAAGGTGGCGTGGGCGATCAGCATGGCCATCCCGCCGAGCAGGGCGTCCGGATTGCCGCTGCCGATCAGCAGCGTCATCAATCCCAGTTGGGACACCGTGCCGTAGGCGAGCAGCAGCTTGAGGTCGCGTTGCCGCAGCGCCACCACTCCGCCGTAGAGCATGGTGGCGCCGCCGAGGGTGATCAACAACGGTTGCCACAGGGCCAGCGCGGCGAACGCCGGCGCGAGCCGGGCGAACAGGTAGATGCCGGCCTTGACCATGGTCGCGGCGTGCAGGTAGGCGCTTGCCGGGGTGGGCGCGGCCATCGCTCCCGGCAGCCAGAACTGGAACGGGATGATCGCCGACTTGCTGATCCCGCCCACGATCATCAGCACGATCGAGGTGGTGATCAGCGGGCCGGACGGCGGGTTCGCGATGATCTCGGACAGGGTGAAGGTGCCGGCGGTGACGCCGAGCATGACCACCCCGATCAACATCACCAGGCCGCCGGCGGTGGTCACCATCAAGGCCTGGGAGGCCGCCATCCGGGACGACCTGGTGCCGGTCCGGTGCGCGATCAGCAGGTAGGACAGGATGCCGGTCAGCTCCCAGAAGATGACCAGCAGGATCAGGTTGTCCGCCCAGACCAGCCCGAGCATGGCGCCGGCGAACGCGATCAACGACCCGCTGTACCGGCCGAGCCCCTCGTCGCCGGCCGGGAAATACCGCGCCGAGTACAGCAGCACCAGGGTGCCGATCCCGGCGATGACCAGCGTCATGATCATCGCCAGGGCGTCGAGCCGCAGGTCGATCGACAACGACAGCGCAGGCACCCATTGCACCTGGATCGATCTGGACCCGCCGTCGAGGACGGCCGGGATCTGTGCGGCCGCCCAGACCGTGGTGGCCGCCGGGAGCAGGGCCAGCACGAACAGACCGTTCCGGTTCAGCGCCTTGCACACCTGCGGCGACACCAGAGCGACCAGCAGGTAGGCCACGAGAAACCAGGGAGCAAGGGCGAAAACGCCCGTTTCGCCCGTCATGCCGCGTCCTGGAGCGGTGGCGTGCCGCCGCTGGTCGCGGGGGTACGGGACGGTCGCACGAGTCTCCCGGAGGGGTTGGGGGCCGAAGCGTCAACCCTACCGAGTGAGAGCACCCGTTCCTGCCGCCGGACCGTGCCCGGCGACCCTTTGACTAGTTCGTTCAGCCGTGGTCAGAGCAGGGCGCGGGTGGTCGAGGCGTCGGCCTCCAGTTCGGCGAAGACTCCGCGGATCGCGTCCAGCGAATCGTTGACCTGCGCCGCTTCGGTCACGCCGTCGGTCTGCACACCGACCAGGTTCGCGGTGGTGGAGAGCTCGAGCAGTTTCGCGTACACCTCACCGACCTCGTCGACGGCGTTGGTGAGCTTGGTCAGCAGGTCGTGCCGACGGTCCAGCATCCGCTGCACCGAGGCCCGCACCTCACCGGAACGCGGCATCTGCCGGGCGACTCCCTCGGCCCGGCCCACTGCCTCGTCCACCGCATCGACCGCGCGGGCGACCCGGTTGGCCACACTCTCGGCGTTCCGCGCCGCCTCCACCGCCTGCACCGCGGACACCCCGACGGCCGGCGCCAGAGCAGTGCTCTGCAACTGTTCGAGGTCGGTGCGGTACCCGCGCAGGGTGCTGACCAGCTGGGCCTGGACGGTTCCCGGCCGCAGCGGCGGCGGCTCCGGCTCGGCGCTGTCGCCCCCGTCGCCGCGCATCGCGCCGCCGACCACGGCCGCGACGCCGAGCATCCCGGCACCGACCAGTCCGACGGCGCCCACCGGCAGGCCGATCGCCCATGCCGAACCGGCACCGACCCCGGCCACCACCAGGCTCCACGGGTCGCGCAGCGCCCGCGCCGCGCGGGAGACGAACGAGCCGGCCATCGACGTGGATCCGATCGGTTGCCCCGGGGCCGGGGTGAGTGGTCAGTGTGGACTGCGTCTTGCAACAGGTGCGGTCAGAAGTTGGACAGGACGTTGGCGAAGACCTTGTCGATCGTCGCCGGATTACGGGCATCGTAGGCCGCGGCGCGGCTGGCCTCCGAGATCTGCTGCAGGGTCTCCAGATCGGCATCCGGCCCGTACGCGATGGTGAAGACGCGCACCCCGTTCTCCTGGGCGCTCGCCTCCAGGTCGCGGAGCAGTCCGGTCAGGTCGTTGTCGGTGTACTCGTTGCGGCCGTCGGTCAGCACCACGACCGCGTTGATCGACGCCGGGTCCTGGCTGGCGTTCATGGTGTCGGCGGCGACCCTGGTCGCCGCGTACAGCGGCGTTCCGTTGAGCGGAGTGAGACCGGCGATCGCGTCGGTGATCGGTTGCCTGGTCTGCGCGAGCGGTCCGACGTCGACCAGGTCGGCGGTGATGGTGTCGGGCGTCGGCAGGTCGGTGGTGAAGACCCAGAACCCGACCTGATCGGTGTCCACCAGTTGATCCAGGGCGGTGGTGGCGGCGGACTTGGCCAGATCGAGCTTGGTCTTGCCGCCGGAACCGGAGTCACCGGCCATCGACCCGGAGACGTCCATCAACACCAGCACTCGAGCCGGCTTGCGTACCTCGGTCCACAACGCCCTGACGTCGGGCAGCACGTCCGGGCCGGGCGGGTTCAGCTCGATCGTCACACCGTCGGCGATCAGGTAGGGGCTGCTGGTGATCGGCTCCCCCGGCGCGCCGTCGGCCGTGCGGAAGAAGCTGTCGGTGAACACCTTCTGTTGTTCCGGCAACAGCAGGTAGTCGAGGAAATCCTGCGCACCGGCCTTCTTGTCGGCGTTCGACCAGGGCGCGTCCAGGATCACGAACGGGCTATCGCTGTAGAGCGTGCCCTCCTTGGGGTAGACGGCGACCAACGGCACCTTGGGCGGCGCATGATCGCCCAGCGTCTTCGGGTCGCCGGTGGGATTGCCGGCGTTGTAGTCAAGGACGCTCTTCTCCTCGACGGCCGCGGCCGAGAGATAGCCCAACGCGGCGCCGGCGTCGTCCGCACGTTGCAGGTTGGACAGGTAGGTCAGCGTGGTGTCGCCGTAATGGATGACGGAGCTCTCGACATCCTTGAGGTACTGCTGCACCTCCGGCCGCTGCAGGGCGGCCTGGGTGAGGTCGGAGGACGTACCGGTCGCCGCGACGAGCGTGCCGATGGTGGCGGCAAGTCCGGAGGTCGAGACGTTGGGGTTCGTCTTGCCGAGGGCGAATTTGCCCCACTCCGGATGACCCTTCTGCGCCCACCCCTGCGGATCGGTGGCCAGGGCGAGCACGTCGGCCCAGCCGATCGGGGTGTCCGGCCAGCCCAGCGCCTTCGCCATCGGCTCCGGCATGGCCAGCACCAGCGGGGTCGAGGTCACCGACTCGGACGAAGCCGGCACGATATTCGGGCGGTCCGCCGCCTGCAGGTCGCTCTGCAGCAGGCTGACCCAGGTGGAGGCCGCGGGAGTCCAGACGTCCGGCGCCGGCCCGTTCAGCGACTCGTCCCAACCGGCCGCCAGATTGGCCTCTGCGGTCCCGGAGGCGGCCGAGGTGACCGCGATGTCGAAGCAGGCGCCGTCCACCGTGCGGCCCGAATCCCGGTAGGCGTTGGCGATCTCGCCCAGCAACGCGGCCTTCTCGCTGGACGCCGCGACGTTGACGGTGGTGCAGCCGTCACGCGGTGGCTGCACCGCCGTGTTCGCAGTCGTCCCCCCGGTGGCGGCTTCGGGGGTGTCCTCCCGGGTGGTGAACCACCGGATGCCGACGATCAACAGCACGCCGGCGATGATCGCCGCGATGATCGGCACCGCATTGCTGCGTTTGCGTGCCCCGGACGGTTGAGTCACCGGTCAGCCCCTTTGATGTGCGCCTGCGTCGACGCCGTGTCGGTGGTTACTACCGGCTGCGGCGCCTACGGCCAACCGGGTGCCGTTCATTCTGCCCGGCGCAACCGACGATCCGGCGCACATTAGAGTCGCGTAACGGATTCGGGGCAAATCGGACAGCCTGCGAGGGCACCGCTGCGGCTCCCGGGCCGCGATGGTCTACTCGGCTATCTGCCCGGGCGGCCCTCGTCCTTGTTCACCTTGCGCCGTGCCAACGACGAAACGATCTTGTCGATCCAGCCCATGACGGTCTTCATCTCGGGATCTCCTTCTCTCTGACCTGCGGCCGCCGCCCCGGCGCCCGGGGAACGCGTCCATCTCTCCAGGGTGCCATGCCGGTCCGACACATCGGCCTGTCTCCGGTCGTTCGGCGACGTCATGCCGAGGTCTCCGCTCAGGCGACGCCGATCGGTCGGAACTGGATACTGACCCGCGGCCCGGTTGGCCTGGCGGTCTTGGGTATCGCGTGCTCCCAGGTCCGCTGACAACTTCCGCCCATCACCACCAGGTCACCGTGCCCGAGGGAGAACTTCAGGGTCGAACCACCGGCGCGCGGCCGCAGCAGCAGGGACCGCGCCGAGCCGACGGACAGAATTGCCACCATGGTGTCGGTGTGGGCGCCCCGACCGATGGTGTCACCGTGCCAGGCCACGCTGTCGGAACCGTTGCGGTACAAGCACAGTCCGGCCGTGACCAGCGTCTCGACCGGGTCCGGCCGGTAGTGGTCGTTCAACGCCGCACGCGCGTCGGCCAGCACCGGGTGCGGCAACGGCGTGGCACCGCTGTACCAGCAGAGCAACCTCGGTACCTCCACCTCGCGGTCGTACATGGTGCGGCGCTCGGCCCGCCAGGGCACCTCGTTCAGCAAGGTCTGCAGCACCTCGTCCGACCCGTCCAACCAGCCCGGCAGGTGATCGACCCAGGCCCCGTCCCGCAGGATCGGTTCGCTGGACCCGGCCGGCCAGCGTGCCCAGGCGCGGTTCGTCCGCGACATCGAAGAACGACGGCTGCTGCAGGGTGGTCATCGGCTCATTCTACCGCCGGATCGAACGTATGTACGGGATAGTTTCTGGAGTGAGGCCGGGGTGATCGGGGGCCTGAGGTGGGGCCGCCTACGCTTCGCTGATGACTGATCCGGCCGGCCCTCCCCTGCAGCTGCGCCCCGACACCGTCGCGGTCACTGCCGGCCGACCGCCGGCCGAACCGGGCCAGCCGATGAACGTGCCGCTGGTGTTGGCCTCCAACTTCCGGTCCGGGACCGCCGAAGCTCCCGTCGCCGAGTATTCGCGGGACGGCGGCACGGCGAGTTGGCAGGCGCTCGAGGCTGCCGTCGGCGCGCTGGAGGGCGGCACCGCCGTCTCCTTCGGGTCCGGGATGGCCGCGGCGGCAGCGATTCTCGACCTGGTGCCGGCGGGCGCGCAGGTGGTGGTGCCCGCTGACTCCTATGCCGGCGTGCGGGCGCTGTTGGCCGACGGCGCGGACATCGGCCGGTGGAAGGTGACGACGGTCGACATCACCGACACGGCGGCCACCAAGCAGGCGGCCTGGGCCGCCGACCTGCTCTGGCTGGAGTCGCCGACCAACCCACTGATGGACGTTGCCGACCTGCCGGAGCTGTGCCGGTTCGGCCAGGGCACCGGCGCGCTGGTGGTGGTGGACAACACGTTCGCCACACCGCTCGGACAACGCCCACTGTCCTTCGGCGCCGATCTGGTGCTGCACAGCGCGACCAAGTTCATCGGCGGGCATGCCGATCTGTTGCTCGGGATCGCCGTTGCCGGCGACCCGGAACTGGCCGCCCGGGTCGTCCGGCGACGCAAACTGGCCGGCGGGATCCCGGGTGCGCTCGAATCGTTCCTGGCGCTGCGCGGACTGCGCACCATGCCGCTCCGACTGGCCCGCTCGCAGGAGTCGGCCGGCATCCTCGCCGGTCGACTGCGCGACCATCCCGCGGTGACCAGGGTGCGGTACCCCGGTCTGCCCGAGGATCCGGGGCATGCCAGGGCGTCTGCCCAGATGGACGGCTTCGGCGCGATGCTGGCCTTCGAGGTCCGCGGCGGCGCCGCGCCGGCCGATGCCGTGTGCGCGACCCTGCAGGTCGTGGTCGCCGCCACCAGCCTCGGCGGGGTGGAGTCGACCATCGAGCGCCGCGGCAAAATGGTGGGCCAGGAACATGTCCCGCCGGGCCTGTTGCGGTTCAGCGTCGGCATCGAGAATGTCGAGGATCTGTGGGCGGACCTGGATCTGGCGCTGTGTCGTTCCCAGGTCGCCGGATAGTTCCGGAGCGGCCCGTCCAACGAGTTGATCAACTCGGCGGTCCCTCACTGTCGCTCAGTGACACTCTCGGGCCACAGAACTTGCTCGACCTGGCTTTCCCCCGACCCCGCGCCGAGTCGGCGCGCCTTTCACGAGTCGACCCGGCAACCGTGTCCACCGATTGGCGGACATCAGCTTCATCCCCACCATCGACCGGTCGGACGACGGATCTCCCCGCTCCGCTGCGACACAGTGGAGTGGTCCAGCCGAACCATCCAGGCGAGCACCGGGACGAGGGGTCCGATGCTCGCGCCGGCCGACGGCCGGTTCGCCAGCAACACCACTGACCGGCACCGGGACGAGGGGTCCGATGCCGGCACTGCGGACCGGTCAGCACCTACGCCGAAGCGGCGCCGGATCTTTCGATCCGGCGCCGCTGGGCGTCACATTGGCCCTCATTGAGTCGCGCGCGAAGTGTGCGATCAGGCGAGCTGAGTGGTCCGGTCCCGACGGGCTCCGACAGCCAGCAGGGTGCCGCCGCCCGCCATGAACAGGACACCGAGGATCAGCACGAAGATCCAGAGGCCGGTCGAGGAAGGCAGGCTAGCGCCGATCTCGGCTGCGGTCAGCACACCCGCCGAACCGTCCGCGTTCATGATGACGATCTCGTAGTTGCCGTCCTCGATCTGCCAGGCGAGGGAAGCGACATCCGACGACGAGGACGTCGATGTCGACGACGCGGTCCAGAAATCCTGCTCGGTCGGCGCCTGGGCGACGACAGATCCCTCGGTGCGAACGGTGTCGATGTGGAACGGCGACAGGTTGAAATCGGTGACGGTCTCCGTTTCCACCCCGTCGAGGTAACGCTCGACGTCGGCGGTCGGGCCGACTCCGACGAAAACTGCGCTCTCCCCGACACTCTCGGCCGAGATGTGCAGGGTCGGTGCACCGGTGACGAAGTCGAGGCCGTTGATGCCGTCGATGTGACCGAGGTCGGTGACGACCGCAGAGCTGGACGTGGTGATCGGGTGCGGACCGGAGCTCAACACCTGGCCGTCACCGAAGAGGCCGAGCAGGGCACCGCCGGAGACGGCCGTGAGGAATCCACTGCCCAGGATCACCGCACCGACGACCATGGCGGCGGTGCCGCGCTTCGGTGCGGTTCGCGGCGCGGGCGGGGGAAGGTATCCGCCGACCGGCGGCGTCGGTGCGTCGATGGCCGGGTGGATGGTGGTGAAATCGCGGGTGTTGTCGTCGATGGTCATGGCGTTCTCCTGATGGGGTGAGAAGCGGCTGACCGGTGATCTCCGGTGCCGGTTCCGACCGCTGATCGGAACACCACTGACGGTAGATATTTCCGTTGTTGCTGATCAGGGAGTTGGCCGCGCTGTTGCCCGGGGTCCGACGCACTCTCCCGGGGGGCTGGCCACCCGCTCCGGCGGTGGCTGACCCGCTCCCCGCGCTACGCCGAGCCGGTTTCAGACCCGGACGGGGTCCGGTGCGTCCGGATGAGCCGGCATGCCGTCGATGCTGACCGCGTTGACCGTGCGGTGGTAGTCCTCGTAGTAGGACTCGTCGTTGCGCTCCTGCACCTTGTCCAGGATCTCCCGATCCTCGCGAAAGTCCATCAGCGGCAACGAGTACCCGCAACTGTCGGAGATGCGCGCCAACTCGACCACGATGATCGAGCGCTGGCCGATCGTCCGATCCTTGCCGAAGGAGGCTCGCAGCGTGTCGAACTCGGGGTCACCGGGGAACACCGGTCGACCGGTGCCGTGCAGTCGGACGATCTTGGGCGGTCCGTCGAAGGCGCAGAACATGATGACGATCCGGCCGTTGTCGCGCAGGTGCGCGATCGTCTCGGCGCCCGAGCCGGTGTAGTCCAGGTACGCCACCGACCGCGGCCCGAGAACGGCGAAGGTCCCGCCCATGCCCTTCGGGGAGACGTTGATGCTGCCTTCGGCGCCCGCCGGCGCGGTGCCGACGAAGAAGATGTGCTGGCGGTCGATCCAACCGATCAGCTTGTCGTCGAGTTCCTGGTAGACCTTGCCCATTCATCGATGGTCTCATCTCGTGGCCACCGACCGGGCCCTGCCTCCCGCAGACCTGCCTCCCCGCAGACCTGCGTCCTCGCAGACTTGCGTCCCGCAGATAACGCTGCCCGCCGACGGCACAGACCCGGCCCGGTTCGTTGTGAACCGGGCCGGGACCAGCATGCGCCGCTCTTGTGCGGTCAGCTGCAGCCGGAGGTGGAGCCGCAGCCCTCACACAGGTAGCAGGCGCCGGACGGCCGCATCTTGGTTCCGCAGGTGAAGCAGAGCGGGGCATCGGCGGACTTGCCGATCACCAGCTCCAACAGCTCGGTCGACGAACCCGCACTCCCGGTGCCCCGGGTGACCGGCTTCGACTCGGCGGCCGGCGCCGGGGTGCCACCCTCGACGGCCGGTCGGACGACCGGGGTCGAATCGACCGTTGTCCGCAGGTCCTCGACCAGATCCGTGGTGTCGGCCGAACTCTCACCGCCGTAACTGGCAGAGACCTGGGCCACCCGCTCCTCCGCGGAGAAGATGCCCAGTTCTGCGCGGGCATCCACCGGCAGGTAGTCCAGCGCGATCCGGCGGAACAGGTAATCCATCACCGAGGTGGCGATCCGCACGTCCGGGTCGTCGGTCATCCCGGCCGGCTCGAACCGCAGGTTGGTGAACTTCGCGACGTACGACTCGAGCGGGATGCCGTACTGCAGACCGACGGACACCGCGATCGAGAAGGCGTCCATCACCCCGGCCAGCGTCGAGCCCTGCTTGCCGAGCTTGATGAAGACCTCGCCCAGCCCGTCGTCGGGGTACGAACCGGTGGTCAGGTAGCCCTCGGCGCCGCCGACGGTGAACGAGACCGTCTGCGACGGACGCTTCTTCGGCAACCGGCGACGAACCGGTCCGGTCACCACCGGAGCGGCGGCCACGACAGCCGGACCGGTATCCGCCGACGCGTCGGCCGACTTCTCGCCATGGTTCTTGTTCGACGCGGACAGCGGCTGACCGACCTTGCAGTTGTCCCGGTAGATGGCCAACGCCTTCAGGCCCATCTTCCAACCCTGCTGGTAGATCTCGGCGACATCGGCGACCGTCGCGTTCTCCGGCATGTTCACCGTCTTGGAGATCGCCCCGGAGATGAACGGCTGAACGGCGGCCATCATCCGCACATGGCCCATCGGAGCGATGGAACGTGCACCCATGGCGCAGTCGAAGACCGGGTAGTGCTCCCGCTTGAGCCCGGGAGCGTCGATGACATGACCGTTCTCGGCGATGAACTCGACGATCGCCTCGACCGATTCCTCCTGGTACCCGAGCGAACGGAGGGCCCGCGGCACCGTCTGGTTGACGATCTGCATGGAACCGCCGCCGACCAGCTTCTTGAACTTCACCAGCGCGAGATCGGGTTCGATACCGGTGGTGTCGCAATCCATCATCAGGCCGATGGTGCCGGTCGGTGCCAGCACCGAGGCCTGCGCATTGCGGTAACCGTTGCGCTCACCGGTGGCGATGGTCTCGGCCCAGACCGAGGTGGCCAACTTCAGCGTCGCGGAGTCGTTGCCGCCCGCCGCCCGGATGTAGTCGTTGGCGGCCGCGTGCTTGCGGATGACCCGCTTGTGCGCGTCGGCGTTGCGGGCGTACCCGTCGTACGGACCGACCACCCCGGCCAGCTCGGCGGATCGCTTGTAGGCCACGCCGTTCATCAGCGAGGTGATCGCGGCGGCCAGCGAACGGCCACCGTCGGAGTCGTAGGCGTGTCCGGTCGCCATCAGCAGTGCCCCGAGGTTGGCGTACCCCACGCCGAGCTGCCGGAACGCCCTGGTGGTCTCGGCGATCGGCTGGGTCGGGAAGTCCGCGAAGCAGATGGAGATGTCCATCGCGGTGATGACGAACTCCACCGCCTTGGCGAAGGTGGCCGCATCGAAGACGCCGTCGTCGGACAGGAACTTCATCAGGTTCAGCGACGCCAGGTTGCAGGACGAATTGTCCAGGTGCATGTACTCGCTGCACGGGTTGGACGCGTTGATCCGGCCGGATTCCGGGCTGGTGTGCCAGTCGTTGATGGTGTCGTCGTACTGGATGCCGGGGTCGGCGCAGTCCCAGGCAGCCTGGGTGATCTTGCCGAAGAGCCCACGGGCGTCGACGGTCTCGATGACCTCGCCGGTCTGCCGCGCCCGCAACCCGAACGAATCTCCGGCATCCACCGCGCGCATGAACTCGTCCGAGACCCGCACCGAGTTGTTCGCATTCTGGTACTGCACCGAGATGATGTCCTCGCCGCCGAGATCCATGTCGAAGCCGGCGTCCCGCAGCACCCGGATCTTGTTCTCTTCCCGGGCCTTGGTCTCGACGAATTCGGCGATGTCCGGGTGATCGACGTCGAGCACCACCATCTTCGCTGCCCGGCGGGTGGCGCCGCCGGACTTGATGGTGCCGGCCGAGGCATCGGCGCCGCGCATGAAGGACACCGGTCCCGATGCCGTGCCGCCGGAGGACAACAGCTCCTTCGACGACCGGATCCGGGACAGGTTCAGGCCGGCGCCCGAGCCACCCTTGAAGATCAGTCCCTCCTCCCGGTACCAGTTCAGGATCGCGTCCATCGTGTCGTCGACCGACAGGATGAAGCAGGCCGAGACCTGTTGCGGAGATGAGGTTCCGACGTTGAACCAGACCGGTGAGTTGAACGCGAACACCTGGTGCAGCAGCATCCAGGTCAACTCGTGGGCGAATACCTCCTCATCGGCGTCGGTGGCGAAGTACCCGTGCTGCACGCCCGCCGCCGTGTAGGTGTTGACCACCCGGTCGATGATCTGCCGCAGGCTGGATTCCCGGGCCGGCGTGCCGACGGCACCGCGGAAGTACTTGCTGGTCACGATGTTGGTCGCGTTCACCGACCAGGATTCGGGGAACTCCACGCCGCGCTGCTCGAAGTTGACCGTGCCATCGCGCCAGTTGGTCATCACGACATCCCGACGCTGCCAGCTGACCTCGTCGTAGGGATGCACACCGGGTGTGGTGAACACTCGCTCCAGTCGCATGCCCCTGGATCCTCCTGTGCCGTCGGTCGGCTGCGTCGAGCGTGCCCGACGACCCTTGGTTCCCGACGACTGTCCTCCGTTCGAGGATGATCCGGGTGCTCCGATGGTCTCCGTCATGTGGTTCCTTCCCCTGGTGGGCGGCTGCTGGTCCGGCAGCTGCCCGTGGTGCTCCCCCGATGGCGCGGCGGGAACAATGACAACGCGTGCGAATTTCTCCGGTGTTCGGGCGGACTTTGGCGGTCGGACGACTGGTGGTACCTCGCCCGAGACGATTGATCGGTGGTCGACAAGTGACAGAGCTGGACGGACGGCGGCCTCAGCCGACGGCGACCGGTGGCGGCCGGTCGACCGGCGGTGGATCACCGGTCGGTGGATCCGCCCCGGTGCGGGGCGAACGCATCTGCGCGATCTCCGCGGCGAAGTCGTCGGCCGAGGTGAACGAGCGGTACACCGACGCGAATCGCAGGTAGGCGACCTCGTCGAGATCGCGCAACGGCCCGAGGATCGCGAGCCCCACTTCCTGGCTCGGCACCTCCGCCTGACCGGATCCGCGCACGGCCTCCTCCACCTGCTGAGCCAGCTGCGCAACGGCGTCCGGATCGACCGGGCGTCCCTGACAGGCCCTGGTCACCCCGGCGATGACCTTGCTCCGGCTGAACGGTTCGGTGACCCCGCTGCGCTTGACCACCGACAGCAGTGAGCCCTCGACGGTGGTGAATCGGCGTGAGCACTCCGGGCACGATCGGCGGCGACGGATGGCCTGGCCGTCCTCGACCTCGCGGGAGTCGATGACCCGGGAGTCCGGGTAGCGGCAGAAGGGGCATCGCACGATCGCACCTCCCGCCTGAGCTGTGGACAACGTTGCTGTGGAGACCTTGCTGTGGACAACCTTGTGGAGCCTGTGTGGATCGTTCGTGGACACCTTCGTGGTGCCCGCGACCTGCATCCGATTCGACTGCCGATGTGGATCGGGATGTGGACCACCGGTGCGCAACTGGCCACTGCTGTGGACAACTGCCGATCGTTGGTAGCACAACCTGTTGATATCTTACACCCGTGTAAGTACCAGATGTAGGGGTTGACGGTAGATCCCGCCGATCCGACGCGCAAGCCCCGGCGGCGTGTCGCGGACGATCAATCCGCCCCGGCGTGGCGGATCAGGTCGCGGCCGACAGATCAGCCGGCGTCGCCGCCATCAGTTGCTGGTCGGCACCCGCAAGACGACACCCACCGGCAGGACGGAGCCGGGCACGTCGTTGAGGTGCCGGATCTCTTCGATCACCTCCCGCGGATCCCGATCCGGTGCGGCCTTGCCCGCGATCGACCACAGCGTGTCGCCGGGAGCGACGGTCACGTCCACCAGCGCAGTGGGCGCAGAGCCCGCCGTCATCGAGACCGCAATCACCACGGCAGCGGCCAACACGGTGATCGTCAGGGTCAGACGCGCCCATCGACCCATCCGGTAACCCTGGACGGCGGGTGCCTCCGTGCGTTGCTCGAGCATCGCCGGCGCCGGAACGGCGAGTGGCGCAGGTTGTTCGGCGGCGATCCGCTGATCCGACCCGGTCCGCACCCGCCGAAGGTGTCGTTCTCGTGCCGCCCGCCTTGCCTCGCGCCGGGAGCGCTCGGTCCGCCTCGATCCGGCGCGCCTCCCGGCCGTCGATCGCCGCTCCGTGCAATCCTCTGCTCCGTCGCCGACGTCCGGGTCACCACCCGCCGGCTTCGTCACGGATGACTCGCGCACGGTGGAATCAGCCGCCCGCGGCCCGGCCAGCCAGCCAGTGGGATCGACCGTGCCCGGAAGTTCGGCGTGACCGTCGGGCCGTGCCGTGATCGTCTGCGACCTCATTGCTCACCTCGACCTATCTGACCGGCGGTGCCGGTCCATCTGTCTCCTGTGATCGCCCGACCGAACCGGCCATCGGGCCGATCCTGGTCGAACGCGCGTTCTAACGAACGCATGAACGATTTCTACACCGAGCCACCGACAGAGGGAAGATTGATCGGCGTGTTCATCGAACGCCTGTTTGAATTGTGACCTTGACGAACCTAAGCTGCAGGCAGGTCGGCGCAGCCTGAACCGTCCGGGGTCCACCCCGGGACCGACCGACACGAACACCATGGAGGGCACAACGTGGTTACCGACCACCCGCAGAGCGGCCACACCGACGACTCATCGGACGGCCCCGTCGCCGACGGGGTCCTGATCGACACCGACCTGGCCGCCGAGGTGGTCGATTTTCCCGATGCCGAGCCGGCCGCCGGCCGGGTGCTGACCATGCGGCAGCACAAGATCCTGCAGGTGATCAGGGATTCGGTCGAGCGTCGTGGCTATCCACCCAGCGTGCGGGAGATCGGCCAGGCCGCCGGCCTGAAGTCGCCGTCCTCAGTGGCGCATCAGCTCAAGGTCCTCGAGAAGCGCGGGCTGCTCCGCCGCGATCCGAACCGTCCCCGTGCGGTCGACATCCGTCCGATGGAGGACGTGATGGAGGAGTCGCCCCAGCAGCCGACGCCGACGTACGTGCCGGTGGTCGGCCGGATCGCCGCGGGCGGGCCGATTCTTGCCGAGCAGGCGATCGAGGACGTCTTCCCGCTGCCGAAGGATCTGGTCGGCGACGGCACGCTCTTCCTGCTCAGGGTGGTCGGCGATTCGATGATCGAGGCGGCGATCACCGACGGGGACTGGGTGGTCGTCCGGCAGCAGCCGGTGGCCGAGAACGGCGACATCGTGGCGGCGATGATCGACGGCGAGGCGACCGTCAAGACCTTCCGCCGCAAAGATGGTCACGTCCTGCTGATGCCGCACAACGCGGCCTACGAGCCGATCCCGGGGGACGACGCGGTGATCCTCGGGCGAGTGGTCACGGTGCTGCGCAAGCTCTGAGCCGGCAATCGGGAGGACAGCCCGGTCTGCTCCGGGCGACCGCTGGGTTACTGGCCGGTGCCTCAGGCCCGGCGTTCTTCGATCGGAACCCCGTTCACGACCGTGGGCGGGGTGACGACCGGCGGGGCCGGTGTTCCGGTGATCTGTGCCGTCGGGGTGGCCATCGACGCGGTGGCGTCGGTCTCGCCCGGCGCCTTCTTGGCCTTCTCGTCGTCGTCATGCATCGCGCTGACCTCGGACTTGAGGATCCGCAGCGAACGGCCGAGGCCACGAGCCGCGTCCGGGAGCTTCTTGGCGCCGAACAGCAGGATGAACACCGCGAGGATGATCAACCAGTGCCACCACGACAACCCGCCCATGCTGTGCCTCCTCGACCTGACGGCGACTCACCGGACCGCTGAGAACGCCTCTGTGTGATCTGTTGATGGTTCGTGGTCACGGCGGCGGCAGATGGCCCGCAGCGTCACCCATCGATTCGTGTATCCCCCAACGTTACCCGGGGCGGCGGCCGTCATCGCTCCGATCTCGGCCGATCGACCGATTCGTCGGCCGGCCAATGGCCGGAGCCCGGTCAGCGACGCGCCCAGGCCGGCGCTGACACCTCAGTGGCATCGTCATTGGTCAACAGTTGCCGCTCATCGTTGCCGGCCGCGTCCATCACCCAGAGCCGGGAAGGCCCCGAACCGCCGCCGTCCGCGCGCTCGCTGACGAACGCGATGCTGGCACCGTCCGGTGACCAACTCGGGTCCTGGTCGTTGGCGGCGTCGTCGGTGAGTTGCCGCAGGTTCTGCCCGTCGGCATTGATCGCGAAGATGTCGAAGTTCCCGCGGGCGGTCGCGCCCGGCAGCCGCCGACGGAAGGCGATCTGCGTCCCGTCGGGCGAGAACACCGGGTCGGCATCGCTGCCGACCGCCGAAGTCGTCACGGCCGTCGGGGCGCTGCTGCCGTCCGCGGGCATCACATAGATGGAGCCGCCGTCGAACGTCGACGGGTCGCTCCCCCAGAACGTCACCTTTGTTCCGTCCGGTGAGTACGAGACGTCGTCGACCCTGGCAAGTCCGGTGGTGAGGGTTCGGATCACCCACCCGTTGACTCCGACGATCTGCAGGCTGGTCTTGCCGGCCCCGTCCACGCAGACCAGCGCAATCTCGTTCGGGGTCACCGGATTCCAGGCCGGGCGATTCATCCGGACGCACCCTGGCGGTGGATTCGCGAACAGCAGTCGGGCGCCGGCCCCGTTGGCGGCCATCACCACCGGGACCCGGGTGGTGTCGGTCTCCTCCAGGTAGATCACCGAGGTCCGGTCCGGGGAGAGCGACGCCATCCGGTGCTGCGCCGGACCGGACGGTGAGCTTGCTGCCCAGGGCCCCCGTCGCGGTGTCGACCAGATACAGGTCGGTCGCGCCGTCCACCGTCCGCGACACCACCAACTGGTTGCCCGGCAACGCCTCCGAGGCCGGAAGGCCGATCGCGGAGACAGTTGCCGTGGCCGTCGACGCCGGGAGAGATGAAGCAGCCGAGGACGAGGCAATCGAGGAGGCGGCTGACGAACGGCCCGAGCTGGTTGGCGTCGCCGGCTGTGAGGACGTCGTTCCACCCGCCCCCGGATCGTCGTTGCCCGCGCGCTGGATCAACACGATCGCGGCCGTCCCGGCCAGCAGGACCGCCACCGCACCGGCGATCAGCGCGATCCGCATTCGGCGACGACGCACGGCGGTGGCTGCCGGAACGGAGTCCGCGCCGCCCCGGTCGGATGACGGGTCCGGCGGGCCGGTCCAGGGCGGGCCGCCGGGCTGTCCGGTTCCGGGTGCACCGGCCGGTTGGTTCTGCCAACCACCCGGCGGGCCCTGTGACCCGGTGGTCGGACCCATGCTCGACTCTGGGTTGGTGGTCGAATTCGGCCCCACCGGGGCACGGCCACCGTCCGGGTGGGCCGGGGGCGGCGCGCCGTAGGGCGTCGTCGAACTGGGCCTCGGCGGGGATTGCTGCGGTGGATAGGGCGATCCTGCCGGAAACACCGGCGGCACCGGTGTGCTCTGGTGACGACCGGTGCCGGGCATGGTCGCCGGCGCTCTGCGTGGCCGACGTATTCGGCGTGACCAGCGGCGATGTCGCCGCCGGCAGGGTCGCCGCACGTGCGGCACCCATGGCGACGTCGTTCTTCGGGTGGGTGTCGATCGCGATCGGGCACCGGAACTCGTTGGCCAGCAGTTCTGCCACCAGGGGGATCCGGGACGACCCACCGACCAGCACCATGGCCGACAGTCGGCCGGGCTCGGTGTCGGCGGAGCGCAGCGCCCGCCTCGTCGCGCCGATGGTCTCCTCGATGGAGGGCCGGATGATGTCCTCGAACTCACCTCGGGTCAGCCGTACCGACGTCCGCGACCTCGGCAGGGCAACCGGGATCACCGCTTCGACATCGGTGGACAACGCCTCCTTCGCCTCGACGCAGTCACGCCGGAGCCGGCCCAGCGCGGCCATCTGGGCCGCTTCCTCCTCTTCCGTGCCGGCGGCCGCTTCGGATTCGAAGGCATCGGGCGGCAACTGGTCGATGACCCGGCGGAACACCGCCTCGTCGAAGTCGATGCCGCCGAGATGTTCGATGCCCTCCGGCCGGCCGAGGACCCGGAACCCACCGTCGGTCTTCTCCAGCACGCACACGTCGAAGGTGCCGCCGCCGAGGTCGTACACCGCGATCCGGTCCCCGATCGCCACCTTGGTCCGGGACGCGTATTGCAGCGCGGCCGCCTCCGGCTCCGAACAGGCCCGGGCCAGCGTCACATCGGCCAGCGTGGCGACCTGCCGGAGCAGGTCGATCTTGAAGTTGGCCCAGTTCGCCGGATAGGTGAGGGTGATGTCCTGCGGCGGCTCGCCCATCTGCTCGGTCGCCTTGTCGAGCACCCACCGCAACACCCGGGACGTCATCGCCTGCGCCGAATACGGCCGACCCGCGGCCAGGATCGGCACCGGGTCGCCGATCCGGCGCTTGAATTCCCGCACGGTGCGGGTGGGATCCGAGGTGCTGCGCAGCTCCGCCGCCTCACCGACCAGGACGGAGCCGTCCGGGTGGAAGTACAGCACCGACGGAATCTGCAGCGCCCGGTTGCCGAGGCCGAGCATGGTGGGTCCACCGCCGTTCATCACGGCGGCGGCGGTGAAGGTGGTGCCGAGGTCGACCCCGAGGTGGTACCCCATCACGGCCTCCCGCTTCCCGGCGATCCACTGCACGCCCGCGCGGGCCTGCCGATTCGCCAGGATCCTTTCATCCGCCACCCGCCCAGGCGTGCAGGTGGGCGCGGACGATCGTCGTGCGGGATGACCACCTGTCGATCATCGGACGTGCGGAGTCGGAGCTACCCCGCCGCAGCGAACGGCGCCAGCACGCCCGCCAGGTCGGGATAGACCTTGGCGTGCAACCGGGTTCCGTCTGCCGTGTGCTCCTCGTCGAGCACGGTGCCCTCCGAGTGCACCCGGGAGACAAGGGCTCCCTCGGTGAACGGCATCAGCACCCGCACCGCGACGGCCGGATCGGGCAGGGCGGCCGCGATGACCTGCCGCAGCTCGTCGATCCCCTCACCGGTCCGGGCGGAGACGAACACCCCGCCGGGCAGTGCGTGGCGCAACCGGGTCAGCGTCATCTCGTCGGCGGCGTCGATCTTGTTCACCACGATGATCTCGCGGACCGACAACGCGTCGATCTCGCCGAGTACCTCGCGGACCGCCGACACCTGCTCCTCGGGGTGCTCATCGGAGCCGTCCACCACGTGCAGCAGCAGGTCGGCGTCGGCAATCTCCTCGAGCGTCGACCGGAAGGACTCCACCAGCTGATGCGGCAGGTGGCGGACGAAGCCGACGGTGTCGGTCAGGGTGAAGACTCGGCCGTCGGTGGTGCGCGATCGGCGGGTCGTCGGATCGAGGGTGGCGAACAGGGCGTCCTCGACCAGCACTCCGGCATCGGTGAGCCGGTTCAGCAGCGACGACTTGCCCGCGTTCGTGTAGCCGGCGATCGAGACCGCAGGGACAGCGTTGGCCCGCCGCTGCGAGCGCTTGGTGTCCCGGACCCGGCGCATCCCACTCAGTTCGTGACGCAACTGGGAGATGCGTTTGTGGATGCGACGACGGTCGATCTCGAGCTTCGTCTCACCGGGACCACGGGACCCGATGCCGGCGCCGGCCGCCACCCGGCCACCGCGCTGCCGGGAGAGCGCTGCACCCCAACCACGCAGCCGTGGGACCAGGTAATTCAGCTGGGCGAGCTCGACCTGCGCCTTGCCCTCCTTGGAACGGGCGTGCTGGGCGAAGATGTCCAGGATCAGCGCGGTCCGGTCGACGACCTTGACCCGCAGCCGTTCCTCCAGGTTGCGCAACTGACTGGGGGTCAGCTCACCGTCACAGATGACGGTGTCCGCCCCGGTCGCCTCGACGATCGCCAACAGTTCCTGGACCTTGCCGGAGCCGATGTAGGTCGCGCCGTCCGGGTGGCTGCGGCGCTGCACCAGGGCGTCGAGGACGATCGAGCCCGCCGTCTCCGCCAGCCTGGCCAGCTCGGCCATCGACGCTTCCGCATCGCCGGCGGTGCCGCCGGCCCAGACGCCGACCAGCACGACCTGCTCGAGCTGCAGCTTGCGGTACTCGACCTCGGTGACGTCGCGCAGCTCGGTGGAGAGCCCGGCGACCCGTCGGAGCGCGGCGCGGTCGGCGAGGTCGTGGTCGCCCTGGGTGTTGAACCCGTCGTCGATCGGCAGACCAGCGGCGTCGTCCACCCCGTCCGCGGCATCGCGGATGTCGTGAGTCGGACTGGTGCGCACGTCAAAGCCCTCGATTTCGTTCGCGGATTCGGTGAATGGATCGGTGTGCCCGGAGGCGTCCGCAGTGGCGGACGTGTCTGCTGAGGCAGGAAAGTGAATTCTCATATGACTCCAGGGTGCCACGAACCGTCATCCATGTCCTCTCCTTTCCGGCGGCGCCCTTCTGCCGACGCCGTTCTCCCGGCAAGCTTGGCAGCCACGGTCGTAGCGGAGGCGGTGCAGAAAGATGACATCGACGGTCAGATCACCTGACATCGCCGGGCGATGGCCGCACGCTCGATCGACGATCGCTGCCGGACGCCGACACTCCGTCGGCGTCCGGATGGACAGTTCGGTGGTGACGGCGGGTATCCCTCAGGCGCCTGAGTGCCGCGTCGGTCCGTGGCGCGACATCGTGGCGGTGGCCGCCGGGAACGTTCACACCGCCGCCAACACCGGCCGGTCGCACACCGTGGGCCTGCGCGTGGACGGCACCGTCGTCGCGGTCGGCTGGAACGGTGACGGTCAGTGCGATGTCGCCGACTGGACGGGTGTGGTGAGCATCGCCGCAGGTTGGCGGCGCACGTTGGCGGTCCGGGCGGACGGCACGGTCCGCGCTGCGGGCCGCCAGCGCGAGGGGGCGTGCGATGTCGACACCTGGAGCGAGATGTTGGCTGCCGCGGCCGGGGATTGGCATTCCGTCGGTCTTCGCGCCGACGGCACCGCCACGGCAGCGGGTAACAACCGCAGGGGCCAATGCGAGGTCAACGGGTGGCGCCGCCTGCGCTCGGTCGCGGCAGGCTATCTGCACACCGTCGGCGTCACCGAGGACGGACAGGTACTCGGCGCCGGCGATGCGGGCAGCGGCATCGACGAGGTGTCCGACTGGCACGACGTGGTCGGGGTATCCGCGGGAAGCGGCTTCACGGTCGGCGTCGACGCCCGGGGTCGGGTCTTCGCGGCCGGCGACAACAGCCGTGGGCAATGCGATGTCGCGTCGTGGCGGGACGTCGTCGCCGTTGCCGCCGGCTCCGCGCACACCCTCGGGTTGCGCGCCGATGGAGTCGTCCTGGCAACCGGCAACAATGACGACGGTCAATGCGACGTCATGCTGTGGGAGACCTCGAACGCCTGATCTAGCGGTGCCTGGCCCAGAAGTCGGCGTCGAGCTGACCGGTGGCCACCAGCACGGCCGGGCCGGTGAGGGTGGAGTCGGCGTCCTCGATGCCGACGACCACGGCTCCGCCGGGGACGCGGACCGTCACGGTGCCGGTCGACCGGCCGGTCGCCGCGAGGTGCGCCGCTGCCACCGCGACGGTTCCCGTCCCGCAGGAACGTGTCTCGCCGACGCCGCGCTCGTGGACCCGCATCCGGACCTCGTCCGGACCGAGCACCGTCACGAATTCGATGTTCACGCCCTCCGGGAAGACAGCGGGGTCGAAGTCGGGCGGCACCTTCAGGTCGAGTTCTGCGAGCTCGCTCGTGATCATGCAGACCAGGTGCGGATTTCCGACATCGACGGCCACGCCAGGGAATTCGACGTCTCCGATCCGGGCGGACGACGACACTCCCAGGCGCACCGGACCCATCTCGATGGTGACATCGCCCTCGGCCGGCACCTGCGCGGTGCGGACCCCACCCCTGGTGTCGAAGACGAGTCGTCCCGGAGCGGCCCAGCCGCTGTCGACGAGATACCGGGCGAACACCCGCGCCCCGTTGCCGCACATCTGGGCCAGCGATCCGTCCGCGTTGCGGTAGTCCATGACGAAGTCCGATGAGCTACCGGCCGGGGCAGGCGCGATCCGGATGATCCCGTCGGCGCCGAGGCCGGCATGCGGGTCGCAGATCGCCCGCACCTGGGCCGGGGTGACCTCGAGCGTGCCGTCGCGATCGGGCAGCAGCACGAAGTCGTTCTCGGTGCCGTGGCCCTTGACGAAGGTGACACCCGTCGGCGCCAAACCCCGGACAGCACCGGCGGCGGGGGCCGGCTCGCGCTGTGGGTCTCCGATCACCTGCTCAGCCTATGGCCTGGCAGCAGGCAACCCGGCCGCTTGCACGGCCCGCATGGCCTGCTCGAGCAGGTCCGGATCGCTGGCATCGAGGTCGATCATCCGCTCGTCCCTGCGGAACCACGATCGCTGACGCCGGACGAAGCGACGGGTGATCGCCGCCGTCATCACGATTGCCTCCTCGAGATCGATCTCCCCGTCCAGTACGGCCAGCAGCTGGGCGTACCCCAGCGCCCTGGACGCGGTGACGCCGCGCCGTAGTCCCTCGGCATCGAGCCTGCGGACCTCGTCCAGGAACCCGGCATCGACCATCGACCGCACCCGGTCAGCCAACCGCAGATCGAGCTGGTCGGTCGGCCGGTCCAGCCGGAGCAGCACCGCGTCGTACCGCGGCCGGCCGCGGCGCGGCATGGTCGCGGTGAACGGCTGCCCGGTCAGCGCGATCACCTCGAGAGCGCGGACGATCTTGCGGCCGTTGGCAGGCCCGATCGCCACTGCAGCGGCCGGGTCCTGCTCGGCCAGCAGGTTGAACATGTAGTCGATGCCAAGCCTGTCGAGGTCACCCTGCAATCGCCCGCGGACAGCCGGATCGGTTGCCGGGAAATCGATCTCGTCGATCACCGATTGGATGTACAGGCCGGAACCACCGACCAGCACCGGCGTGCGCCCGCGTGCCCGCACCGCCTCGACCGCCGCCCTGGCGTCGCGTTGGTAGGACGCGACGGTCGCCACCTGCGACACATCCAGGACGTCCAGCAGGTGATGGGGTATCCCCCGCCGTTCGGCGGGCGGGACCTTCGCGGTGCCGATGTCCATCCCGCGGTAGAGCTGCATGGAATCGGCGTTGATGATCTCCCCGTCCAGGCGCTCGGCGAGATCGAGTCCGAGGTCGGATTTCCCGGTGCCCGTCGGACCGGCCACCACGATCAGTGGATTGCCGGTCACGTCCGAGTCCACCGCCACGACGCCACCAGATATCCCGACGCCGAGCGGAGCGCCCGAGTACAGCAGTGCGGCGGAACTCGGCGGGTCGTCGACGGTGAGCGCGGCCAGCACGGCGAGCGGATCCACTGCCGCCAGCAGCTCGCCGGCGAGCTCCCGTTGGCCGGCGACACTCGCGAGCGCGACCGGATCGCCGGCGCCGAGCGCGGCCGCAAGGTCGGCGTCGAACGAATCGGCCCGATCGTCCCGGCGGCCGGGGGCATCGTCGCCGTGGCAGGCCGACCCGTCCGCGATGACCAGCAGGCAGACCCGTTCCGCGCCGGACAGCTCTTCGGTCAGCAATCGCCGCGACGGCCCCGGGATCGCAGGAGATCTCGATGCCGGTGGTCGGTGGGAACCGTGTGGGGTGATCGGTCAGCAGGTTGGCGCCGACGGCGGTGCCCACGGAGTACGAGTCCGGATGACCGGCTTTTTCCCGTCCTGGCGCGCCGGCCGGCAGGGTCACGAGGCGGTGTTCCGGGAGATCGCTCCGGCGCAGGGCGGTCGAGGAGATCACCGTCCCGGGTTCGATGATGCGGCCCGGTGATCCCGCTCCGGGTTGCTGCGACGACGCCGACAGCAGGACGAGCCGGTCGGCGTCCGGGAGCTCGGAGATGGCCGCCGTGCAGGCCGCCGCGACTGCCGACAGACGGTCGGCGATGGTGTCCGCCGTTCCACGGATCAGGAAGGGAGCGCCCGGGCACACCGCTGCTCCGACGATCACGCCTGCAGGTTAGCCGGGCGCGCGACCGGTCATGGCCGACCGCCGGCGATCCGATCCCCGGAGGCCGGGCGCAGCAGCACCCGGCCTCGCCTCACCTGGGCCGGGCGGGCACACTGGACGTGATGTCGGCCACGCCGGCCACGGATGCAGAGGGGGCACCGAACGGTGCCCGGGGGCCCAGGCCCCCTCGAGCAGTAGGAAGGTCCCCGCCAATGTCCGAGGACAGCATCAGCCCAGCGTCACCACAGGCACCAGGGAGCGATCAGGATCCGCTCTCGAGAATCGCGGATCACGGACCCGATGGGGTCGCCCCCGCGATTGTCGAGGATGCCGTTTCGGCGGCGGCGGTGCCCGCTGACGTCGTTGCCCCGGACGGGGAACCCGCGGTGCCGGCCGAGTTGACGATTCCCGAACCCGTCCCCTCCCCCGACGTCCCGACCCCGCAGCCGGGCGGGCCCGCGCCCGCCCCCGAGGTCCCGGACCTGCCAGAGATCCCAGACCTGCCGGAGATCCCTGACCCGTCGGAGATCCCGGACCCGCCGCAACGCCCGGAGACACCGGATCCGGCCACCGTGCCGGATCCCGCCGACGTCCCCGACCTGAGCGCGGCAGCCGAACCGGCCGTCACCTTCGATACCGCAGCCGAACCGGCTGCCACCAGCGAGACCGCAGCCGAACCGGTGGCGCCGGTCCCGCCGACTCCGTTGTCCGGTCCGGTCCCCGCAGAACATGTCCCTTCAGAACAAGCACCCGCAGAACACGAGGAGCAGCCGGAGCCGGAACCGGAACCGGAGGTTCCGCCGTCGGCCTCCGAGCCCGTCGTCAGCCCCGAACCCGAGCCGGCATCGGAGGAAGCTGCTCCGGCCGCCTCGATGCCGACCGTCAGCCCGTCACAGCCGGCCGCCCCGATGCCGACGGTCGGACCGCAGACCCCCTCCGCACCGATGCCCACCGTCGGACCGGCGAGCAAGCCGGCCGGTCAGCGCACCCGCGGCGGGCGACCCGGCGGTCGCCCGGGCGGCCGGCCGGGAGGGCACGGTGGACCGGGCGGGCGACCCAGCCCGGTGCCGTCGGCACCGCTACCCGCCGGCGTCGTGGAACCGATGGTGGAAAGCGTCGATCCGCACCTGTGGGGCCGGATCGACGAGGCGGGGGTCGTCTACGTGACGACCGCGGCCGGGGAACGGGCGATCGGCAACTGGCAGGCGGGAGACAACGAGGCCGGCCTGCAGCACTTCGGCCGCAAGTTCGACGACTTCTCCACCGAGATCGCCCTGCTCGAGGCCCGCCTGGCGTCCGGCACCGGTGATCCCAAGGCCACCAAGACACAGGCCGTCGCGTTGCGGGAATCGGTCGAGACCCTGTCCGCCATCGGTGATCTGGACACTGCCGCGATCCGACTGGAAATCGTCATCGGGGCTGCGGACGCGGCCATCGCCGGCGCTTCGCACGCTCGGACGGCGGCCAGGGCGGCCGCGGTGAAGGCGAAGGAGGCACTCTGCGTCGAGGCCGAGGAACTGGCCGAGTCGACGCAGTGGAAGGCGACCGGTGACCGGCTGAAGGCGATCGTCGAGGAATGGCGGACGATTCGCGGGATCGACCGGAAGACCGACGATGCGTTGTGGAAGCGGTTCGCCAAGGCAAGGGACACCTTCACCCGGCACCGCGGCTCGCATTTCGCCGAACTGGACAAGCAGCGCGGCGCCGCGAAGGAGGCCAAGGAGGCGTTGATCGCCAAGGCGGAGGCGCTCTCCGACGCCACCGATTGGGGCGAGACCGCCTCCGCCTACCGGAATCTGATGGAGGAGTGGAAGGCCGCCGGCCGGGCGCCCCGCGATGTCGAGGACGCGCTGTGGGCGCGGTTCCGGGCGGCCCAGGAGAAGTTCTTCTCCCGACGCAACAAGACGTTCTCCGACCGGGACGCGGAATTCGAGGCCAATGCCGGCGTCAAGGAGAAGTTGCTGGAGGAAGCCGAGAAGATCGACCCGGCAACGGGTCTGGATTCCGCCAAGGCCAAGATGCGGTCGATCCAGGAACGCTGGGAGGCGGCCGGCAAGGTACCGCGGGAACGGATCCGGGAATTCGACGGGCGGTTGCGCGCGGTCGAGGACAAGCTCAAGTCCGCCGAGGACAGGCACTGGCGGCGCACCGACCCGGAGACGACGGCCAGGGTGGAGCAGTTCCGCAACCGGGTCGAAGCGTTTCGGGCACAGGCAGCCAAGGCCAGGGCGGCGGGTGACGAGCGCAAGGCCAAGGAGGCCGACAAGCAGGCCGCACAGTGGGAAGAGTGGCTCACGACGGCGCAGGGTGCTGTCGACCAGTGACCGGCCCGTCGGATAACGGGCGGCCGTGAAGAGCTCCGACGACCCGGTCGCGACACCGCCCACCGTTGCCGCGGATCCGGCCGGGTTGGCCGCCCGCATCCATGAACTGCTGACCGTTCGGGACCGGGTGCTCATCGGTATCACCGGCGCGCCCGGCGCCGGCAAATCCACCTTCACCCGGCAATTGGCGCTGGCCTGCGGACCGGATGCTGTCCTCGTCGGCATGGACGGCTTCCACCTGGCTCAGGTCGTTCTCGACGGGCTCGGCCTGGCCGCGATCAAGGGCGCTCCCGAGACCTTCGACGCCGAGGGCTATCTGGCCCTGCTGGACCGACTCGCCCGACCCACCGCCGGCAGCCCGGTCTACGCACCCGAGTTCCGGCGCGACATCGAGGAGCCGATCGCCGGCGCGATCGCTGTGCCGCCGACGGCGCGCATCGTCATCACCGAGGGCAACTATTTGCTGCTCGACGTCCCGCCCTGGGATCGGGTGCGCTCGCTACTCACCGAGACCTGGTTCCTGGACACCGAGGAGTCGCTACGGATCGACCAACTCGTACGTCGGCATACGGAGTTCGGACGGTCGCCGGAGGCGGCCCTGGATCGCGCGGTGCAGGGTTCGGACGGCCGCAACGCCGAGTTGGTGCTGGCGTCCAGGCTGCGGGCAGACCTGCTGCTCGAGCCAGGTTGGTCGCGCTAGCCCTGCGGCAGTGCGGTCAGCCGACGCTGCAGGCGCCGACGGTGACAGGCACGGATGCCGGCCGACCGAGTCCGGGCATTCCCAGGCCGATCCCGGGAGTGCGCAGGGCGCTGCCGGTCTCGGATCGATCTCCGGCCCGGGTGCGGCGGTGGCTGAGCACGGTGCTGTCCGCGACCAGATGATGCGGCGCCGCGTAGGTGACCGTGGTCGTCACCACGTCTCCCGGCCGGATCGACCCGTCGACGGCACCGACCGGGGTGAAATGCACCAACCTGCCGTCGCGGGCCCGCCCGGAGAGCCGTCCACGGCCCTCGTCCTTGCGTCCCTCCCCGGCGGCGACCAGGACCTCGACCTCGGTGCCGATCAGCGCCCGGTTGCCGGCGAGCGAGGATTCGTCCACCACCGCCATCAGCCGTCCGAACCGCTCGGTGACCACGGCACGAGGCACCTGATCGGGCATGCTCGCCGCGGGCGTGCCCGGCCGCGGCGAGTACTGGAAGGTGAAGGCGGCGGCGAACTGCGACGCCGCGACGACGTCCAGGGTGGCCTGGAAGTCGTCCTCGGTCTCGCCGGGGAATCCGACGATGATGTCGGTGGTGATCGCCGCGTCCGGCATGGCCGCGCGGACGTCGGACAGGATCCGCAGGTACCGCTCGCTGCGGTACGAGCGACGCATCGCCCGCAGCACCCGGTCGGACCCGGATTGCAGCGGCATGTGCAGTTGGTGGCAGACGTTGGCGGTCTGCGCCATCGCGTCGATGACGTCGCCGGTGAAATCCTTCGGGTGCGGGGAGGTGAACCGGACCCGTTCCAGACCCTCGATGGTCCCGCAGGCCCGCAGCAACTTGGCGAACGCGGCCCGGTCGCCGAACTCGGCGCCGTAGGAGTTGACGTTCTGCCCGAGCAGCGTGACCTCCAGGACGCCGTCCGCGACGAGCATCTCGACCTCGGCCAGGATGTCGCCCGGCCGGCGGTCGGCTTCCTTGCCGCGCAACGACGGCACGATGCAGAACGTGCAGGTGTTGTTGCAGCCCACCGAGATCGACACCCAGCCCGAGTACTGCGAATCGCGTTTGGCGGGCAGCGACGACGGAAAGACCTCGAGCGCGTCCAGGATCTCCAACTGCGCCTCGTCGTTGTGCCGCGCCCGCTCGAGCAGGGTCGGCAGCGACCCGACGTTGTGGGTTCCGAAGACGACGTCCACCCATGGGGCCCGGCGCAGGATCTCGCTGCGGTCCTTCTGGGCCAGGCAACCGCCGACCGCGATCTGCATCCCCGGATGCTTGGCCTTCACCGACGCCAGGTGTCCCAGGTTTCCGTACAGCTTGTTGTCCGCGTTCTCCCGGACCGCGCAGGTGTTGAACACGACGACGTCGGCGTACTTGCCTTCGGTCAGCGCCTGATAACCGGCCTGCTCGAGCAGCCCGGAGAGCCGTTCGGAGTCGTGCACGTTCATCTGGCAGCCGTAGGTGCGGACCTGATAGGTACGGCCGGCGCCGGAGGTCGGGTCGGTCGCTGGGCCGTCGGCGCGATCGTGCAGGGCAGAACTCACGCAGATCAGGGTACGTGCCGATCTCCGTCATTCGATCCGCTCGCAAGTTGCCCGAACGGCCCAGTGTCCAGAAGGCGAATGGGTAACTGTTCGATTACCGCTGGACTTCCCGGACCCGCGAGGCCGTCGGGTATGACAGTCTCGACACACGCCGGTGGCCGACGGCCCCGGACCGAACCCTTCGGGAGGGCATGTGAGCGCTGACGCCGGAACCCCGACGCCGACCGGTGATCGACCCATGGTCGCGATGCACGACGTCGAAAAGCACTTCGGGGCCCTGCACGTGCTCAAGAACATCCAGCTCGACGTGCCGTCCGGTCAGGTCTGCATCGTCCTGGGCCCGTCCGGATCCGGGAAGTCGACGCTGTGCCGGACGATCAACCGGTTGGAGTCGATCGACTCCGGCCGGATCGAGGTCGACGGCGTGCCGCTGCCCGCCGAGGGCAAGGCACTGGCCCAGCTGCGGGCCGACGTCGGGATGGTCTTCCAGTCGTTCAACCTCTTCGCGCACAAGACGATCCTGCAGAACGTCACCCTCGGGCCGATCAAGGTCCGGAAGATGAACAAGAAGGCGGCGGACGACCTCGCGGTCTCGCTGCTGGAGCGGGTGGGCATCGAGGCGCAGAAGGACAAGCTGCCGGCCCAGCTCTCCGGCGGCCAGCAGCAGCGGGTGGCGATCGCCAGGGCGCTGGCGATGAAGCCGAAGGTGATGCTCTTCGACGAGCCGACCAGCGCGCTCGACCCGGAAATGGTCAACGAGGTGCTGGACGTGATGACCTCGCTCGCCCGGGAGGGCATGACCATGCTGGTCGTCACCCACGAGATGGGGTTCGCCCGCAAGGCCGGCGACCGGGTGCTGTTCATGGCCGACGGCGAGATCGTCGAGGACGCTCCCCCTGAGCAGTTCTTCACCAATCCCACGAGCAATCGCGCGAAGGATTTCCTCAGCAAGATCCTCACGCACTGATCAGCGGACGGGACCGACCCGCGCCGACGACCACCGGAAGGAACCACCCGAATGAGATTGGCCAGGATCGCCTCAGCCGTTGCTGGTGCGGCGGCGCTCGCACTCGTCGTATCCGGCTGCGGAAGCAGCACCAACACCACCGCCTCCAGCGCGGCCACCGCCGCACAGAGTGCCCTCGCCTCGACGACGTCGGCAGGCGGGCAGCGCAGTGTCCTCGGCGAAGGACGAGCGCCAGCAGCGCGGTCGTCAGCGCCAAGAGCCAGGTGACGCGCGGCGGTCGGCGACTCGCAGGTGCTGAGCAGCGCCGACGAGCGGCAAGCTCGTCGTCGGCATCAAGTTCGACCAGCCCGGTCTCGGACTGAAGAACCCGGACGGCTCGTTCTCCGGTTTCGACGTCGAGGTGGCCAAGTACGTGGCCGACAACCTCGGCGTCCCCGCGGACAGCATCGAGTTCAAGGAGTCGAAGTCGGCCGAGCGCGAGGGACTGATCGAGCGCGGCGAGGTCGACTACATCGTCGCGACCTACTCGATCACCGACACCCGCAAGGAGAAGGTCAACTTCGCCGGACCGTACTTCGTCGCGGCGCAGGACCTGCTGGTCAAGTCCGACAACACCGACATCACCGGCCCGGCCGCGATGGCCGGCAAGATCCTCTGCTCGGTGACCGGGTCCACCTCGGCACAGAAGGTCAAGGACAACTACGCGGCGGACGTGGCGCTGCAGGAGTACGGCACCTACACCGAATGCGTCGAGGCGCTGCGGTCCGGTGCGGTCGATGCGGTCACCACCGACAACGTCATCCTGGCCGGCTACGCCGCGCAGTACCCGGGTGAGCTCAAGGTTGTCGGCGAGGGCTTCTCGACCGAGAACTACGGCATCGGCCTGAAGAAGGGCGACACCGCGGGCACCGCCACGATCAACGCCGCCATCGCCGCGATGATCGCCGACGGCAGCTGGAAGACGGCCCTGGAGGACACGGTCGGAGCGTCCGGCTTCAACATCCCGGCCCCGCCGACCCCCAGCAGCTGAGCTGATCGGTGAACGGCCCCCGGGGAGCGCACGCTCGGGGGCCGTTCCCGTCAGTAGTGCAGTCGCACCGCACAGATTGATCGACTGATGCCGGGCAGCGGGCCGGCCGGTTCCGAGAGCGAGAGGTGGGCCGCGTGGACTTCAGCTTCCTGTCCGATCCCAGGTACAACGTCCTGGGCGCCTTCTGGATGACGATCCAGCTGACCTTCTGGTCGGCGATCGGGTCGTTCATCCTGGGCGTGCTGCTGGCCGCGATGCGGGTGAGCCCGGTACCGCTGATGCGGGGATTCGGCACCGCCTGGATCAACATCTTCCGCAACATCCCGCTGACCCTGATCATCATCATGATGTCGCAGGTCATCGCGAATCAGCTGGGCGTCCGGCTGGCCCAGCGCGAGGCCGGCGTCAACCCGCAGGCCTTCCTGGACAGCCAGAACTTCCGGCTCGCCGTCGTCGGCTTCATCATCTACACCTCGACGTTCGTCTGTGAGGCGATCCGGGCGGGCATCAACACCGTTCCCGCCGGACAGGCGGAGGCGGCCAGAGCGATCGGTCTGACCTTCACCCAGGTGCTCGGCATCATCGTGATGCCGCAGGCCATCCGGGCGGTGATCGCCCCGCTCGGTTCGGTGCTGATCGCGCTGACCAAGAACACCACGGTGGCATCGGCCATCGGCGTGGCGGAAGCCGCGCTGTTGATGAACACCCTGATCGAGAACGAGGCGGACAAGTTCACCGCGGTGTTCATCGTGATCGCCGCCGGATTCATCGTCCTGACCCTGCCGGTGGGCCTGGCGTTCGGGGCCCTGGCCAAGCGGAATGCGGTGAAGCGATGAGCGAGCGCGCTTCCGTCCTCTACGACATCCCCGGGCCGAAGGCCAAGCGGGTCAACCTGATCATGAGCGTCGTCTTCGGCGCCCTGCTGTTGCTGCTGGCCTGGTACGTGCTCACCACGCTGGCCTCGAAGAACCAGCTGACGGCCGACAAGTGGTCGCCGTTCCTGGAGTCCGACAACTGGACCACCTACCTGCTGCCGGGGCTCTGGGCGACGCTCTATGCGGCGGCCGTCAGCGTGGTGATCGCGCTGCCGATCGGTGCGATCCTGGGCATCGGCAGGCTGTCCGATCACGCCTGGGTCCGGTGGCCGGTCGGCGTCATCGTGGAGTTCTTCCGGGCCATCCCGGTGATCATCCTGATGCTGTTCGCGTTCGAGCTCTGGTTCTTCACGTTCGATTCGTCGAGCCCGTTCGCCGCCGTCGTGATCGGCCTGGTCCTGTACAACGGCTCGGTGCTGGCCGAGGTGGTCAGGGCGGGCATCCTGGCGGTGCCGAAGGGTCAGACCGAGGCCGGCGTGGCGATCGGCCTGAACAAGACCCAGCTGATGACGCTGGTGCTGCTGCCGCAGGCGGTCACCACGATGCTGCCCGCCGTGGTCTCCCAGCTCGTCGTGATCGTGAAGGACACCGCCCTCGGCGGCATCCTCGTCGGCTACGTCGAACTCCGCCGGGCCGCCAACACCTCGGCGAGCAACTACGGCAACCTGCTGCCGACCTACGTCGTCGTCGCGGTCATCTACATCATCATCAACATGCTGCTGAACTCGCTGTCGACCTACCTGGAACGCAAGCTGCGGACCAGGCGCGGCGGGCGGCGGGTGGCGATCATCCAGGCCGGCGGCGAAACCGACCTGCTGGAGCGCCAGGAGATCGTGGTCCTGGATGCGCCGGGGGTCGACGAGTTCAAGAAGTAGGGGCAGCCTCTTTCTCGTCGGCGAGGACGACGTCAGCTGTGCCACCACATGTTTCCGCGATAGAGACAAAACGGACAGCTCTGCCGGACGCGCTTTGCCGGGCCGCCGCTGTTTCGCCGACCGCCGGCCGCTCTGCCGGTGCCGCCGCTCTGCCGGTCGCTGCCGCCTGCCGGTCACCGCCGCTCTGGCAGGCATGGCGATTCGGCCGACCCGCTGCCGTTGGCGGGGCACACCGACCGGCCGACACGCCCGAGCCCAGGCCGCTTGTGGGGCACATCGACCGCTTGCCCACTGCTGCAGTCATCATCGAGCGGTAGCTTCACCCCACCAGCGAGCGAGGGCCGGCGCGTGTCGCGCAACCACGCGCCCCCACCGACCCGATTGGTCCGCCCCGCCACACGGCCATGCGACGCGAGCAACCGAGACGTCAAGTGTTTCCGCGATAGAGACAAACGGACAGTCGCGGAGGCGGCGGCCGCTGGCACAAGGACCCTAGGCGGGCGGCTGGGGTCAGCGGGCGATCTCGGTGGCGCGGGATTCCCGGATCACCGTGACCCGGACCTGCCCGGGATAGGTGAGCTCCTCCTCGATCTGCTTGGCCACTTCGCGGGCCAGCAGGTGTGCCTCGAGGTCGTCGACCACGTCGGGCTTGACCATGACCCGCAGCTCCCGGCCGGCCTGCATGGCGAAGACCTTCTCCACCCCTCGCTTCGAGCCGGCGATCGCCTCGATCTGTTCCAGCCGCTGCACGTACGACTCGAGCGACTCCCGGCGGGCACCGGGGCGACCGCCGGAACAGGCATCGGCGGCCTGGGTCAGCACAGCTTCGACCGTCGACGGCGGAACCTCGTCGTGGTGCGCCTCGATGCAGTGCACCACGTCGTCCGACTCGCCGTACTTGCGGGCCAACTCCGCCCCGACGATGGCGTGCGAGCCCTGCGCCTCGTGGGTCAACGCCTTGCCGATGTCGTGCAGGAAGGCGCCGCGGTTGACCACGGTGGGGTCGATGCCCAGTTCGGTCGCCATCGCGCGGGCAATGTGCGCCGTCTCGACGAGGTGACCGAGGACGTTCTGCCCGTAGGAAGTGCGGTACTTCAGCCTGCCGACCAGGGTGACCAGCTCGGGGTGCAGATCGGTGATCCGGACGTCGAGCAGCGCATCCTCGGCGGCGCGCTGGCACAGCACGTCGACCTCGTCGCGGGCACGCTCGTAGGCCTCCTCGATGCGGTGCGGGTGGATCCGGCCGTCCTCGATCAGCATCTCCAGGGTGATCCGGCCGATCTCCCGGCGGACCGGGTCGAAACAGGACAGCAGCACCGCCTCGGGGGTGTCGTCGATGATCACGTTGACCCCGGTGACGGTCTCGAAAGCCCGGATGTTGCGGCCCTCACGGCCGATGATCCGGCCTTTGACCTCGTCCGCGGGCAGGTGCACGACGGCGACCACGGTCTGTGCGGTCTGGTCGGACGCGACCCGCTGAATCGCCTCGGCGACGATTGCCCTGGCCCGCTGCTTGGCCGATACCTGGGCCTCGGCCTCGATCCGGCGCACCATCATGGCGGCGTCGCGGCGAACGGCCTCTTCCTGGCTGGACAGCAGTTCGGCCCGGGCCGCCTCGGTGGTCAACCCGGAGATCCGCACCAGCTCGGCCTCCCGAAGCGCGGCAGCCGAGGTCAGCTCGCGTTCCCGTTCGTCGAGTTCCTGGGCCCTGGCCTGCAGGGTGGCCGATTCGGTGGCCAACGCCTCCGACCTGGCCAGCAGGGACTTCTTGGTGTCGTTCAGTTCGCCCTGCTCGGAGCCGATCCGTCGACGGTCGGCAACGAGGGCATGCTGCTCGTCGGCCAGCGCATCGGCGGCCGCCCGCAGCTTCTGCTCCGCCTCCTGCAGCTCCTTGCGGTCCTCCGACAGAGCGGCGGTGGCCTCGATGGTGATCCGGTTCCGCTCCGACTCGAGTCCGGCTCGCAGCTCGGCGGCCTGGGCCCGAGCGGCAGCAACCGTGCGTTCGGCCTCCGCCATGGCGTCGGCTCGCACCTGGTCGGCGTCACGCCTGGACCGGTTCTGCAGTTCGTCGGCCGCCTCGGTGGCCGTGCGCCGAACAGCGTCCGCGGCCTCGGCGGCCGCCGTTGCCTCGTGACTGAGGAGGGCGAACCGACCAAGATCAGGTTCCGCGGCTGCCTCGGTTGCCGGCGACGTGCTCGCGCCGGAATGACCGACCGCCTGTTCGACCAGCCGCCGCAGCGTTTCCTCGTCCAGACCCGGCGCGGCCGGTGGTCGGCGGCGGGCGAGAACGAGCACGGCTATGACGGCAATCAACAGCGCAGCAGTCAGCACGATCATGATGACGAGAGCTTCTGACATCCCCACCCCTCCCTCACCAAGCGCCGGACAGACGGCAGCCCGGCGGGCACGCCGTCCTCATGTGGGACGGCAGGAGGGTCGTGGGCGCTCGGCCAGTGGGTAGGTACCAACAACCGCATCGACGCCAACATCTGGCGGCAGTGCATATCCCCTGGCCAGGCCAGGGCTGTTGCGGCACGTTCGCCGCTATCGGCCGCGCGGCCCTTCGGTGCGCGTCATGTGACTCTCCTGTTACCAACGAGGTTAAGGAGCCACACACCAAGGGTCAAGCCGACCCGCTACCGACGGGCCGCCGCTCGGTACACGCCACCCGATCGCCGCATGGATCGGCCAGCGGTCACCGGCCGTCAGGCGTCGGTCACGGACCGGAATCAGGACCAGCCGTCATCCTGTTCCGCTCCGTAAGCGGCCAGTGCCTCGTCGACCACCCGGGCAGAGATCTCCGCCGAGTACCCGCGACGGGCCAGCAAACCCACCAGGCGTCGACGTGCCGCCACCGGGCCATATCCCATCGCCGAATCGACGCGGCGCTCGATCAACGCCTTGGCTCGCTCCCGCTCGGCATCGCTGTCGACGGTGCTGACCGCGGCAGCGACGGTGACGTCGTCGACGCCCTTTCGTCGGAGCTCCGTGCGCAACGCCGATGATCCGAGCGCCCGGTCGCGGTGCTTGGCCGCGACGAACGCCTCGGCGTACGCACGGTCGTCGATCAGGCCGACCTCGGTCAGCCGATCCAACACGCCGGCTGCCACATCGTCCGGGATACCCCGCTGCCGGAGCGCCGACTCCAATGCCGCCCGCGGCCGGGCGGCGCCGGTCAGCAGTCGCAGGCAGATCGACCTGGCGACTGCCGCCGGATCACCCGGTGCGTCCTCCGGATGCCCACCGGGCTCCCGTCGTCGACCGGTGGTGCCGCTCGAGCCGATCGGGCCGCGAGACCGAGCGGTTCGAGCCCGACGACGATCTCCGTTCGCTGGACCCGGACCGCGCGGTGCCGTCGGCAACCGGCTCGTCCGTCGCAGACGATGGACCTCGCATCGTCGATGCCTGATCCTTGGATTCGATGGCCGCCAGCCTGGCCGCGAGTTCGGCGATGTGGGCGGCTCGCGCCCGGTCGTCCATGGCTGTCGGACCGGCCGCCTCGTGCTCGCCAGCGGCGCGATGCGGTGGTGGAGTGGGCCCGACGAAGTTCGGTGCTGCCACGATCGATCAGAAGTCGACCGGTGCGGGGACCGGCTCGTCCAGATCGATGCGGGCTCCGACGCCGAGCTTTTCCTTGATCCGCTTCTCGACCTCGTTGGCGATGTCCGGGTTCTCGCGCAGGAACGTCCGCACGTTCTCTTTGCCCTGACCCAGCTGCTCGCCGTCGTAGGTGTACCAGGCACCTGCCTTGCGGACAATGCCCTGCTCCACGCCGACGTCGATCAACGATCCCTCGCGCGAGATGCCCTGGCCGTAGATGATGTCGAACTCGGCCTGCTTGAAGGGCGGGGCCATCTTGTTCTTGACCACCTTGACCCTGGTCCGGTTGCCGACGACGTCGGTGCCGTCCTTCAGCGCCTCGATCCGACGGATGTCCAGGCGCACCGAGGCGTAGAACTTCAACGCCTTGCCACCGGTGGTGGTCTCCGGTGAACCGAACATCACGCCGATCTTCTCGCGCAACTGGTTGATGAAGATCATCGTGGTGTTGGTGTTGCTCAGCGCGCCGGCGATCTTGCGCAACGCCTGGGACATCAACCTGGCCTGCAGGCCGACATGGCTGTCACCCATCTCGCCCTCGATCTCCGCCCTCGGCACCAGCGCCGCGACCGAGTCGACGACCACCAGGTCGATCGCGCCGGAGCGGATCAACATGTCGGCGATCTCCAGCGCCTGCTCACCGGTGTCCGGCTGCGAGACCAGCAGCGAATCGGTATCCACTCCCAGCGCCTTGGCGTACTCCGGGTCGAGCGCGTGCTCGGCGTCGATGAAGGCGGCGATGCCGCCGGCGGCCTGCACGCTGGCGACGGCATGAAGGGTGACCGTCGTCTTGCCCGAGGACTCCGGACCGTAGATCTCCACCACCCGGCCGCGCGGCAGTCCGCCGATGCCGAGGGCGACGTCCAACGCAATGGAGCCGGTGGGGATCACCTCGACCGGCGCCCGACCCTCGTCGCCGAGGCGCATGATCGAGCCCTTGCCGTAATTCTTCTCGATCTGCGCAAGCGCGATCCCGAGTGCCTTCTCACGATCCGGTGCTGCTGCCATGATCCACCCCGTGCCTTTCGTCCAATGAAGTGACACCCGCCGTACTTCTCGAGGAGTACTCGTCGAGCCGGGCGAATCTCTGTTGTCCTGCTTGTCGTTGCCGACGTTAGAACCGACCACCGACAGCCACCTCGAACGCCACGGATTTGTGGATGGATCAAGGTATGGGGACAACTTTAGACGTACACCTGTTCGATACGCCAGAATTCCCCCGGCGTGTCACGTCCGTCGGGCGGAGTACGGATCAGCGCGGTTTCGGCCGGGCGAATCAGCTCAGTCGGGAAGCCCGTACCGCAGGGCGTCGGAGACATCGAAGTCGTCGCACACCGCGCGCCAGATCACCTTCGGGTCCTCACCGGCGGCCAGTGCCTCGTCGGCGGTGCGACCCGCGAGCGCCGAGAAGACATGGTCCCGGGCGACGGACGGGGCCCGCAGCGGGCCGAACTGGGCCTGCATCAGCCCCCGGAACTCGGTATTTCGCACACCGACGACCCTACCGACGGCAACCGAGCGCTCCGGCCAACCGGGACAGCACCTGGCAGACCGCCCCAGCTCGAGAGACGGAACGCCGGCGGGTGCCCCGATCACCATGACGCTGCAAGCCTCCGCGGTCGCCATCGCCTGCATGTCCCGCCAGCGGATTCGGCGGGGACCTGGACATGCCGCATCGCAGTCACCACGAGCCGACACGCCCGCCGACAGCCCGCTTCTGGGTCGTAACTGGCGCTCCCCCACGACTGCGCCACCCCGACAGCGACCACTCCACCCCACCAGCCACGGCACCCCGGGCGCGCCCAGCACCGACCCCGCGCCTCGGCCGGGAGCAACGCCGCCCCCAGCCCAGCCCGAGACCGGACCCAAGAGACCCGCGGACCGGAAGCCGAAAGGGCACACTCGAGGCATGGATCCCACCGGGATGTCGAGCACGTTGGGCCAATTGGTGATCGCCGCCGGGTTGATCGCCACGATCGTCGTGCTGGTGATGCTGCTCCGCCGCCGGCGCTGAGCCCAACCTCGACCGCTGACCGAAAGAACCCCCGAGCCCGCCCGAAACCCGCGCTAGAGCCCGCCATCAGAAATAACGAAACGATACGGTTGCGTATCGGAATACATCAGGCGCAGACTGACGTTGCCCAACAGTGGATCGCGACGATCCCAGTGAGTCAGGTCAGCGCCGACCCGTCCCCGGCCAGCAGCCGACTTCCCCCGGAAGACGCTGCATCGAAATCCCGGCCTCCCGGCCCCGCTCAGCCCCGAAAGAAGAACCAGATGACCGAATCATCGTCGCCCGCGACGGGAAGTGTGGCCGCTGCGTCCACCACCGCAGGCACCTATCCCCAACGCTGGAAGGCGCTCGGCGTCCTGGTGGTCGGCCTGCTGGTCGTCATCCTGGACAACACGATTCTCAACGTCGCCCTCAAGACCATCCAGGAAGACCTCGGAGCCACCCAGAACGAACTGGTCTGGGCGATCAACGCCTACTCGCTGGCCTTCGCCGCGCTGCTGTTCACCTGGGGCGTGATGGGCGACCGGTTCGGCCGCAAGCGCATCCTGTTGATCGGCCTGGTGCTGTTCGGCGCCGCCTCGGCCCTCTGTGCGTTCGCCACCAGCCCCGGCGAGCTGATCGCGTTCCGCGCGCTGATGGGCATCGGCGGTGCCTCGGTGATGCCGATCTCGCTGTCGATCATCACGGTGATCTTCCCGCCGCAGGAGCGCGGCAAGGCAATCGGCGTCTGGGCTGCCGCCGTCGGCGGCGCCGTCGCCCTCGGCCCGGTGCTGGGCGGGCTGCTGCTCGAGCACCCGAACTGGTTCAACTGGCTGACCGGCAACGACTGGGGCTCGGTCTTCTTCATCAACGTGCCGATCGTGATCATCGGCATCATCGGCATCATCGCGCTGGTCCCGGAGACCAAGAACCCGCGTCCCGGCAAGCTCGACCCGCTCGGACTGGTGCTCTCGGTGGTCGGCCTGTTCTCGGTCGTCTACGGCATCCAGAACGCCTCGTCGGACGGTTGGGGCGCGTTCTCGACCTGGGGCTTCATCGTCATCGGCGTACTGATCCTGGTCGGTTTCGGGATCTACGAGCTCAAGAGCAGCCACCCGTCCATCGACCTGTCGCTGTTCAAGATCCGGTCGTTCTCGGTGCCGCTGACCGGAGTGTCGCTGGCCTTCGCCGCGATGCAGGGCACGCTGCTGTTCCTGACCTTCTACTACCAGATCGTCCGCGGTTGGTCGCCGTTGCAGGCCGGCCTGCTGGTGCTCCCGTTCGCGGTCGGGCAGCTGCTCGGCGCGCCCCGCAGCGCGAAGATGGTTCATCGCTTCGGCGCCAGGGTTGTCATCACCGTCGGTCTGATCTTCGCGTTGGCCGGCATGCTGTGCTTCGCCTTCGTCACGCCGGAGACTCCGGTGTGGTTCCTGATCGTGATCGGCGTGGTGTTCGGCTTCGGACTCGGCAACACGATTGCGCCGTCGACCACCCGGATGACGCTGGCCACCCCGCCGGAACGCTCCGGCTCTGGCTCGGCCGTGCAGAACACCGTCCGGCAGGTCGGCGCGGTGTTCGGTGTCGCCATCCTGTCGTCCGTGGTCGGCACCGTGTACAGCAACAACATCAGCCCGCTGCTGGAAGGCAAGGGTCTGCCGCCGGAGGCGCTCACCGCGGCCACCGATTCCATCGGCGGTACGAACGAGGTCGCCGATCGGCTGGCGGCCGCCGGGAACGTCCCGCCGGCGGCGATCGACCAGCTGCGGCAGGTCGCGAACGAATCGTTCATGCCGGCCCTGCACACAGCAGCGTTCGTCTCCGCGGGTCTGCTGCTCGTCGCCATCCTGGTCATCCTGTTCCGGCTCCCGGCCAAGGCCGAGGCGGTTGTCTGGACCGGCACCGGACCGGGCTCAGCGCCCAACGCCGGCCCCGCGATCACCGACGCGGAGAGCCAGGTGCATCTGGTCGATGAAACCGGCGACGACCTGTCCGAGGGCGCCGACCCTCAGCTGACAGACCGCCGGGACCCAGGTGGAGCCTGCGACCTATGGGCGACACGCTGCCAAACCCGAGGAGAACGGTTCGACCACCGACAAGACCACCGAGAAGTCCACCGCTGGAGCAGTTCCGCAGCCGTGATCACCGATTGTGCTGACGTGACGCGACGTCCCGGTCGGCCCCGCGAGGAGCGGGTCGACCGGGCGATCGTCGCGGCGACACTGGAGATCTTCGCCGAGGACGGCTATCACGGACTCTCGATGGAGGCGGTCGCGGCCAGGGCGGGTGTCAGCAAGGCCACCATCTACCGGCGCTGGCCGGGCAAGCGTGACCTGGTGATCGACGCACTGGCCAGCCTGAACGACGACTTCCCACGGGTGCCGGCCGCCGTTCCCGCCGAGTCCACCAGGGAGCGTTTGCTGACCGCGATGCGGCACATGGCCAATCGGGATCCGGATTCGCCGGCCGGTCGGATCATGCCGCGAATGATGGTCTACAGCGTGAGCCAGCCCGATCTCTACGCCGAGTACTTCGACCGGGTGATCATGCCGCGTCGCCGCTGGCTCTACTCGGTGCTGCGGGAAGGGATCGACAGCGGCGAGTTGCGCGCCGATCTGAATGTCGAGCTGGCCGCCGCGGCCATCGTCGGAACCATCCAGCTGCGATCGCACAGCGCGCAGCCACCCCAACCGGATGCAGCCATGCCGGATCAGCTGATGGACATCCTGTGGCCAGGCATGCGCAGCACGGAACAGAGCGCCTGACAAGGCGTCAGCCCTGGGTCAACTCCCGCATGCCGGCGGCGAGTGACCGGAGTTGGTCGATCGGTTGTCCCAGTTCCGGGTGCAGGGTGCCCTGCTGCCCCGGACCGGGCTTGGCCAGGGACACACCGGTGCTGTTGTAGGAGCCGTTGGAGTCAGCCAGGTTCCGGGACGCAACCACCGCGTCGCTGGCCGCCGAGACCAGCTCGCCGTAGTTCGCGACCCCCTGGTGGATGTGGCCGTGCAGCTGCGTCGCCGTCGCGTCCAGTTGGGTCGCCGCCTGCGGCGGAGCGTTGCGCTTGGCCTTCAACAATCCGGTCAGATCCATCGCCTGCTGGCGCAGCCGCGCTTCGGAAGCGTCTGCGGCAACAAGGATCTCGTCCCGCAACTGGCGCAGCCCCGGATCGTCGTCGGCGATCCCGATCATCCCCACCAACTGGCGCAGGCCGTCGGAATAGCTGTCCAGGCGCGCCATCTCCGGCCGGATCTGCCCGGCGACGGCCGGTCGCGCCGGCGCTGCGGCCGGCAGTTCGGTGACCACCCGCTTGCGGGCCCGCAGGTCCGACGCCGCGCGGACGATGCCCACCACACACCAGATGAGCAGCGCGAGGAAGAGCACCATCGCGCCGACCGAGCCGGCTTCGACCCCATCCTCGACCATCATGGTGGCGCCAGTGGCAACAAAGGCTGCACTGACGACGCCGCCGGCGGACCAGGCGGTCACCCGGCGACGCGCCGCCCTGACCCGCTTCTCGGCGACGACAGCCGGATCCCGGCGCGCCCGAAGTGCCTCGCTGGCGGTGGCGCCGACCATCGTGGCCAGCTCCACTCCCTGTGCGACGGCCGAGCCGGTAGCGCGCACGGTGTCCTTGGCCAGACCCGACCGATCACTCGCGGACTTGCCGTCCGACGGCTTGCCGCCCGGAGATTTAGCCATGGCTGGGACCACACATCACGTCAGGCAGATCAGGTCTGCTGGTTGGGCAGCGGCGCAGGCTGGGCGGCCGCGGTCGACGGTGCACCGGCGGTGCCGGTGGCCGCATCGATGGAGCGAGGCTGCTGGGTGGCCAGCTCCGGATGCAGCTGCGCCCGCAGCTGGTCGAGCCGTGCCGACCCGGCCATGTCCAGCGTCGACTTCTGCACCTCGAGCATCCGGCCCTCGACCGAATCGGTGTGCAGTTCGGCCGACCCGAGGGCGTTGGCGTACCGGCGCTCGATCTTGTCCCGCACCTCGTCCAGCGAGGGCACGTTGCCCGGTGCCTGCAGCTGGGACATGGACTGCAGGGAGGCCGAGACCTGTTCCTGCATCTTGGCCTGCTCGAGCTGGGACAACAGCTTGGTGCGCTCGGCCAGCTTGGTCTGCAGCTGCATGGCGTTGTTCTCGACGGCCTTCTTCGCCTGCTGCGCGGCCTGCAGGGCCTGGTCGTGCATGGCCTTGAGGTCTTCCATCTGCTGCTCGGCGGCGACCAGCTGGGTGGCGAACGCCTGCGCCGTCTGCTCGTACTTGTCGGCCTCGGCGGCATTACCCTTGGCGCGCTGCTCGTCGGCCAGCACCAGAGCCTGGCGGGCGGAGGACGACAGTCGCTCGACGTCACCCATCTGCCGGGTCAGCTTCATCTCCAGCTGACGCTGGTTGCCGATGACAGCCGCAGCCTGCTGGGAGAGCGCGGCATGCTGGCGCTGCGCATCCTCGATGGCCTGCTGGATCTGCACCTTTGGATCTGCGTATTCGTCGACCTTCGACGAAAACAGCGCCATCAGGTACTTCCAGGCCTTGGAAAACGGATTCGCCATGGTGTTGTCCTCTCGCCTTCTTGCGCGCTACGGCTCCCCCGCGCACGGTCGCGGTAGTGCCATCGTTGCAGGTGATCCAACCAGCTTCCACCCAACGGGTCGGAGTATGGGAGGAATTCCGGCGGAACCCGTACCGACGGGGCGCGCTTCGATGCGGGATCACCCTGATAAGACGGTCAGTCCGGCCGGGTCGATCGCCAGGACGCTCTGCACATTCCCACCCGAACGGACCAACCGAAGAACCTCTCTGGTTACAGTGTGGCGGAAGAGAACGGGAGCTGACATGACGTCGCGCCACGCATCCGACGGTGGGCGCCGCGGGATCGCCACCTGGATCATCGTCACAGTCGTCGTGGTGGTGCTGTTGGCCGGCGGCGTCACCGCCTACCTGCTGATCGTCAATGACGACGAACAAGCCGCCGGGACCTGTCAGTCGCAGGTGGTGCTGCCCGTCGTCGCTGCACCCGGCCCCGCGGCCGCGATCACCCAGGCCGCCACCGCATTCGACGCGACCGCGCCCGTTGCCCGATCCGCGTGCGTCAGCACCACCGTGACCGCGTTGCCCGATGACGAGGCGGCCACCGCGCTGGCCGCCGACTGGCAGCCGCCCGTCGGCTCGCCGCCGGGAATGTGGATTCCGGCGTCGGAGGCGGCACTGGCCGACCTGGAGACGACTGATTCACCGCTCACCGCCGGGCGGGACAACGATCCGCTCGCCACCTCCCCGGTGGTGCTCGCAGTCCGAAGCGACGATGCCGCCGCCGTCGAGGCGGCCGGCCTGAGCTGGGCGGCGCTCGCCGAGGCGACCGGTCCGGACGGATCGGTGACGCTGCCGTCCGGCGGGAAGTTGATCATCGCCCTGCCCGACCCGACCACGAACCGGGCAACCAGCTACGCCCTGCAGTCGTATCTGGCCGGGGGGACGGGAACCCAGGTCGACGCCGCCGGCGTCTCGGCGCGGGCCTCCGACCTCGCCGCCATCGGTGCGGGCGGCCCGCCGTCGCAGCCGTCGACCACCCAGGACGCGTTGACCCAGCTCGCGGCGGGCAACGCCGGTTTCACCGCGGTGCCGGTCGTCGAGTCGGATCTCGCCGCGTTCACTGCGACCACCCCCGGCCTGATCGCCGTCTCGCCGACCGGCGGCACCGTCGGCGATGCCGTGTACGGGGTGCCGCTGTCGGCCAGTTGGGTCGACCCGACGATGAAGGACGCCGCCGCGGTGTTCCTCGCCTACCTGCGCGGGGCCGGCGGCGACACGGCGTTCACCGACAACGGTCTGCGGGTCGAGGGCCAGGCGTCAGACGACCCGCCGGTGACGGCGATACCGGCGGGCGGCCAGGACGTCGACGACGCCATCGCGGCCGCCATCGGCGCACCGCCGGCCGGCTGACCAACGATCTGACGGGCGCCGATACCGCGGTCAGGCCAGCGGCAGTTTGTTGGCGCCGAGCCCGAGCAGCGTCCCGGTCAACTGGTTGGGTCCCACCACGATCAGCCGGCACCGGCCGAAGGTGGAATCGGGCTCGAGGGCCGCGTCACCGAAGTCCCCGCCGCCGGCCTCCGCATTCCCGCCGACCACCTGAACCTTCAGCAGCCCACCGGCATTGACGTCCGGCATCCCGGTCATCGCCGTGATCAGGTCCCCGCATGCGGCAACCGCTTCGCGTGACGACATGCCGGCCTCGACGGCGACGCCGAACTCCTGAACGCGATGCGGCGAGCTGCAGGACACCCAGCGATCCGCGTGGTCGCCCGATCGGCACAGACCGAACGGAGCGGGCGCCTGCTGACCGGACATCGACCGGACGTAGGAGCCCGGGTACAGCTCCAGTCCAGGCGCCAGCACCGCACACGCGCCCCAGGAACCTTCCGTCGACGCACTCAGGATGGCGACGAACCGCTGATTGGTCGACGGCTGCCACAGCCCGCTCGTCGCGCCGCGGAACCGCCACTGCATCATCGACTGATAGCCGGCGCCGACGTCCTGACACCAGGCGTTGTCCAGGTCTTTGGACGCAGTCCCGGCCGTCACCGGCGTCAGTCGGTAGGCGACCACCTCTCCGACATGCTCGCCGCTGCAGTCCGAGTACGACACCGACGTCTCCCCGACGCTGGCGACGGACAGGCTCGACGGCGGGAAGGCCGCCTGCGCCGGCACGGTCAGCGGTCCGGCCACGCCGACCACACAGTCCCCCACGCTCGGCGCCGTCGCCCCAGGGACCGCCGTGGCCACGCCGGCGACCCGTCGGCCGTCGATCCTGGCGAACAGCACCGAGCCGACCACGACCGCGACCAGCAGCAGCACACCGGCCAGCCGTTCGCGAGTCATCGCCCTCACCCCACCAACGGCACCGGTCGGTCGGCCAACCCGATCAGCGTCCCCGAGAGTTGTTGCGCGCCGGCTGAAGTGACGAAGCAGGCGATGGACAGCGGGGCATCCGGCCGGCTGGCCACATCCCCGGTCAACCGATCGGCGACGACCTGGAGCGCGCCGCCCCGGGTCGGATCCGCAGTGTGCATGATGCGGCCGGCGACCTCGGCACACGAACTGTCGATCACCGCGGACGGGGCCTCCACCCGATCGCGGATCCAGCCCGTTGCCAGCAGCTCGGCCCGATGCGGTTCCGCACACCGGACGACGGCCGGCATCTGATCGAGATCTGTTCCACCCCAACATGACCCGAATTCGTCGGGCATGGAGCCGGTGGTGAAGGCGTCGCGCAGGGTGCCGACGTAACCATCCCTTGCGGTCGGCACCGCCAGGCAGGCCACCCAGTCACGGCCGGCTCGTCGCTCCTGACGTCCCGGCAGGATCTGCAGCGAACCGTCACCCATCGTCGGCCGCCAGCTGACCGGTCCCGACGGCGCGCCCGGCAGGTCCATCGACCGACCGGACCGTTCGAGGCCGGCGTACTCCGCCGCCTCACGGGCGCACGGATCGCGCCACGGTGGGCCGGTGCCGTACCCGGGGTCGTCGGACGTGGCCCACACGGCAACGATCTCGCCGGCGACGACGCCGTCGCACGCACCGTAGGCGGACGCGTCCACCGTCATCTCCGAACCGGGGTAGTCGTCGGCCGGCGACGGAGAACGCGCGAACAGGCAGTCCCCGACCTGCGGCAGATCGGGCAACATCACCGGGCTTGCGGTGCCGGAGATCCGGCGGCCGGTGACGGAGGGGATGACGGACACCGCGACCAGCGCGAGGACCAGCACCACCACACCGACCAACCGACGGTCCATCGCCCCACGGTAACCCTGGTGGCTCAGCCGGCGTACGGGATCGGCCGGTCACCGATCCCGACCACCGTTCCGGCCAACGAGTGCTCGGTCGGGATGACGAAACACACCACATCGAGGTTGGCCGCGCGCCGCGTCTGACTGTCGAGCGTTTCCGGCGAGACCCGGACCGTTATCCCGCCGCCGGCGGTCGGATCGGTGCGCCGCATGACCCGGGCCGCCAACTCCTCGCACGACTGTTGGATGGCCACCGCCGTGGTCGCCGCCCGGTCCGGCACCCGCCCGCTGGAGATCAGCTCTGCCTGATGCGGTTCGTTGCAGGGCAGCGTCTGGATCCGGGCGCTGGATTCGGGCAGGTCCCAGCAGGTCCCGAACGCATCGGGCAACCGACCGTCCCGGTAGGCACCGGCGATCGTCCCGGAATAGCGGTCGGGAGAGGTCGGCGCGACCACGCACGCAGCCCAGCTGCGGCCGGCCGCCTGCAGCAGTTCGCCGGGTAGCACCCAGGTCCCGCGCAGGTCGACGGAGAGCCGCCAGAGCACCGGATCGACCGCGGTCGCGCCGGGAATCGAATAGTTGCCCTCGTTCCGCACCAGGCCGGCGTAATCGAGCGCCGCCGCCCGGCAGTCCAGGCCACTGCTGGCAATCTGCAGGCGGCGGGCCGCGGAGTCGCCGACCGCACTGATGATCGCGACCACCTCGCCGGCGACGGAGCCGGTGCAGCGACCGAAGACCGGTGCCGGGGCCGGCCGGTCGACGTTCTGATTGACCAACGACGACGCCGGCTGCTCGGCCGGGGCCTGGCGGATGTCGGCGAAGAAGTCGGCGGTCGGTTCCAGCAGACAGTCGCCGACCACCGGATCGGCGGGCAGCGGGATCAGACTCGGCGTGCCGGCCAACCGGCGTCCTTCGCGCGACGGGACCAGGATCGCGATGGCAACCACCGCGACCACCAACAGCGCTCCCATGAGCCGCCGGTCCATGAACGAACGCTAGAGCAGAAACCGCCCGCCGAACAGGTCCGTCCGCTGCGGTGCGCGCAGTGCGACTGGCGCTACGCGTACGCCTCCGTATCCACTGGTCGGCGCCACTGCTCCGCTCGGCTGCAGGCGTCCTCGCTACGCGTACGCCTCTGTATCCATTGGTCGGCGCCACTGCTCCGCTCGCTTCACGCGTCTCGCTACGCGTACGCCTCCGGCGACGGGCAGGAGCAGACCAGGTTCCGGTCCCCGTACGCCCCGTCGATCCGCCCGACCGGTGGGAAGTACTTGTGCGCCGGCGAGACACCCGCCGGGAACACCGCCTCGGCCCGCGAGTAGGGGTGATCCCAGTCCCGGGTCAACGACTCGGCAGTGTGCGGCGCGCCGCGCAGCGGGTTGTCCGTCACCGGCCACTCCCCCGAACCGACCCGGTCGATCTCGCCCTTGATCGCGATCATCGCCTCGCAGAACCGGTCGATCTCGCCGACGTCCTCGCTCTCCGTCGGCTCCACCATCAGCGTCCCGGCCACCGGGAACGACATGGTCGGGGCGTGAAAACCATAGTCCGCCAATCGCTTTGCGACGTCATCGACGGTCACTCCGGTTGCCGAGGTGATCGGCCGCAGATCCAGGATGCACTCGTGCGCGACGAACCCGCGCTCGCCGGTGTAGAGCACCGGGTAGTGCTCGTCGAGCCGGCGGGCGACGTAGTTCGCGGCGGCGATCGCGGTCAGGGTCGCCCGGCGCAGACCCGCGGCGCCCATCATCCGGATGTACGCCCAGCTGATCGGCAGGATCGACGCCGATCCCCAGGGCGCCGCCGACAGCGCACCGACACCGGTGGCCGGACCGGCCGAGGGGGCCAGCGGGTGATTGGGCAGGAACGGCGCCAGGTGTTCGCGGACGGCGACCGGGCCGACGCCCGGTCCGCCGCCACCGTGCGGGATGCAGAACGTCTTGTGCAGGTTCAGGTGTGACACGTCGCCGCCGAAACTGCCCGGCCTGGCCACCCCGACCAGCGCGTTCAGGTTCGCCCCGTCGACGTAGACCTGACCGCCCGCAGCATGGATCGCGTCGGAGAGTTCGGTGATGGTGTCCTCGAAGACGCCGTGCGTCGACGGGTAGGTGACCATCACCGCGGCCAGTTCCGCCGCGTGCTTGTCGATCTTGGCGTGCAGATCGGCCATGTCGATGTTGCCGCCGGTGTCCGTACCGACGACGACCACCTTCATCCCGGCCATCACCGCGCTGGCCGCGTTGGTGCCGTGGGCGCTCGCCGGGATCAGGCAGATCGTCCGGCCCTCGTCGCCGCGGGAGCGGTGGTAGGCCCGGATCGCGAGCAGGCCGGCCAGTTCGCCCTGCGACCCGGCATTGGGCTGCAGCGACACCGCCGCGTATCCGGTGATCTCACACAGCCAGTCGGACAACTGGCCGATCAGCTCCAGCAGCCCGGCCGCGTCCTCGACCGGTGCGAAGGGGTGCAACCCGGCGAACTCGGGCCAGGTGACGGCCTCCATCTCGGTGGTCGCGTTCAGCTTCATCGTGCAGGAGCCGAGCGGGATCATCGTCCGGTCGAGCGCCAGGTCCATGTCGGAGAGCCGGCGCAGATAGCGCAGCATGGCGGTCTCGCTGCGGTGCGCATGGAACACCGGGTGGGTCAGGAAGTCCGACGTCCGGGTCAAGGACTCGGGCAGGGTCGGCGGCGAGTCCACCGGTCCGGATGACAGGTGGAATGCCTCGAGCACCGCGGTCAGGTGCCGGCCCGTCGTCGCCTCGGACACCGAGATCTGCACGGCATCGTCGCCGTCCGCCCAGAGGTTCACCCCACGTTCGCGCGCCGTCGAGCACGATCTCCCGGGCCCGGCCCGGCACCCGAACCCGCACCGTGTCGAAGAAGTCATGATGCTCGACCTGGAAGCCGCCGGCCTCCAACGACGCGGCCAACCCAGCCGCCTGGCCGTGCACCCGCTCGGCGATCCGCTGCAGTCCGTCCGGACCGTGGTAGACGGCGTACATCGACGCCATCACGGCCAGCAACACCTGCGCGGTGCAGATGTTGGAGGTGGCCTTCTCCCGGCGGATGTGCTGCTCGCGGGTCTGCAAGGCGAGTCGGAACGCCGTGGTGCCGTGCGCATCGTGCGACACCCCGACCAACCGACCGGGGAGCTGCCGCTGCACGTCGGCCCGCACCGCGATGAACCCGGCATGCGGCCCGCCGAAACCCAGTGGGACACCGAACCTTTGCGACGACCCGACGGCGACGTCGGCGCCGATCTCACCCGGCGGGCGGAGCAGGGTCAGCGCGAGCAGGTCGGTGGCCACCGCGACCTTGGCCTCCCGCTGGTGGGCGGCCTCGATCAGTTCCCGGTGGTCACGAAGCGCACCGGACGCCCCCGGGTAACGAGCAGCAGTCCGAAGAAATCCCCGACCGGCAACGACTCGACACCAAGAGACAGGTCGGCGACGACGACCTCGATGCCGATCGGCTCGGCGCGGGTGCGGATCACCGCGATGGTCTGCGGCAGGGTGTCGGCGTCCACCACGAACCGGGTCGACTTCGACTTCGCGGTGCGCTTGATCAGCGTCATCGCCTCGGCGGCCGCGGTCGCCTCGTCCAGCATCGAGGCGTTCGCGATGTCCAGCCCGGTCAGGTCGGCGACCGCGGTCTGGAAGTTGAGCAGCGCCTCGAGCCTGCCCTGCGAGATCTCCGGCTGATAGGGCGTGTAAGCGGTGTACCAGGCCGGGTTCTCCAGCACGTTCCGCTTGATCACGCCAGGGGTGATGGTGTCGTGATACCCGAGCCCGATCATCTGCACCATCGGCCGGTTCTTGGCGGCGAGCTCGCGCAGCTCCGCCAGCGTCTCGGTCTCCGACGCCGGGGCGGGAAGGTCGAGGGCGGGTCCGCCGAGAATCGCGGCCGGCACGGTCACCGTCTCCAGCGCGTCGAGATCCGGCTGGTCGAGCAGGTGCAGCATGGTCGCCATGCCGGCCTCGTCCGGGCCGATGTGCCGGTCGGCGAACACGGCGGAGATGCCGGGTCCGTGGGTTCCGGCGGCGCCGGCAGACGACGTCCCGATGTCCTGATGAGTGCTCATGGTGCCCACCTCCGCCCGGCGCAGGCCGGGCCTCCCGGGTCCGTTCGCCGGTGGGACACCGGCGGGCGAACTGATGACATGTGGCCGAACCGGGCGGACCCGGTCTCCCCCTCTGTCATCGGAGCCGGAGAACGCCACCGCTGCAGGCGATGTGCGCTCCGTCGGCGAGGCGTTGGGCTTCGAAGAAGTCCGCGCGCCCTGTTTCCAGAGGTGTCTGTCCCCGGCGGTTCGGTGGCCTGAGAGATTGTGGGGAGGACTTGCTCCTTCGGCGTCCCGAACTCGTCCGAGAGGACGCTTCCGGAACTCTCCCGCCAGGGGTCGTTGACGACGACGACGGTACCAGTCACGCGCTCACCGATGTCTGGCTCGTGGCACGACACACAAGCACCCCAGCAAGACCGCCGACCCAGCGATGCTTCCGCGGAAACGGCATCTGACGTCAACTCAGGCGAATTGACGTCTTGTTGACATCACTGTGACGTCATAGACTGGCGTCATGGCTGAACTGGAACTGCGGATCTCCGATCTCGACCGCGACCGGGCGGCGGCGGTACTACACAAGGCGGTCGCCGACGGCCGACTGGACTGGACCGAACACAGCGAACGACTGGCCGCGGTCTACGCGGCCAGGACCGAGGCGGAGCTGGCCCCGATGCTCCGCGACCTGGAACCCGCCCCCCGCCAGTACACCCGCGTCTCCCCGAACATCGCGGATCCGACCAGGCCCCTGCAGCCGGCCGCGGACGGACTGCTGCAGGTGACCCTCAGCAAGGTCCGCCGCACCGTCCAGCCGAACACCTCGCAGCACGTCCAGGCGACCCTCGGCGCCGCGGTGCTCGACCTGCGCGGCCTCCCGCAGGGCTGCACGGTCGAGGTGCTGGCCGATTCGCTGCTCGGCAAGATCGAGGTGTACGTCTCTCCCGGCACCCAGTTGATCGACTCGGGGACCGCCTGGCTCGGCAAGCGGTCGACGATCGAACGAGGTCGCGGTGGCCGCCGGGCTCCGGTCCGACCCGGCGCCCCGGTCGTCTTACTGGGCGGCCACAGCGTGCTGGGCCATGTCCGGGTGACGATCGGCTGATCTCGCCGTCAGCTCCAGACGAGGGCGCTGATCAGCGAGTACACCGCAGCCGCCAGCAGCACCAGACCCGTTCCGAGCCCGGTGACGAAGCTGATCGCCAAGGTCCGGGATCGGGCGACCGGCACGGCGATCAACGACACCACGGTCACCAGCGCCGCCACCAGGTAGATCATCGGGAACTGCAGGATCGCGGCCACCGGGAACAGGTGCACCCCGACCACGAAGGCGACCCATGGCGGGATCAGGTCACGGCGCCGGCGCAGGGCCAGGACGAGGGCACCCAGCCCGGCCACCGCGAACTCGATGCCCACCACGATCCCGAAGTTCCGGCCGGTATCGGGGCCGAAGATCGTCCCGTCCGACCAGTGCTGCCAGGCGACGACCCCGCCGCCGACGGCCGTCGCCAGCGACAGGATCGAACCCGCCGCCAACCGTGGCGACCAGCGTGCCGGCGGCGCCTCCTGGGCCCAGCCGAACCAGGCCGAGCCGAAGAACCCGAAGATGACGGCCGTCATCGCGGCGTCGCGGAGGTAGGCGGCGGTCGTCATGGCGACCACGGTAACCGCCAAAAGATCTTGGGATTGACCGCCGGCGCCGTATCCGAGCGGCGATTCCTGCGGTCATGCGGCGCAGTCACCGCGTAGGTTCAATGCCCGATTCGGGGGCCGGCCGCCAACCGGCGAGTGGGCCGGAGGTGCAGGTTCAGCCGGATCGAGATCCCGGCCGACCGCGCCGCGAGGAAGGCCGCGATGGCGGCGGCAACGACGCAGACCCCACCGGAGACGATGAGCGCGGTCGGCGCGCCCCATGCCTCGGTGATCCATCCGACGATCAGTGACCCGAGCGGGGTTCCGCCCATGAACACCAGCATGTAGAGGCTCATCACCCGGCCGCGCAGCTCCGGCGAACTCGCCAACTGCACCGACGAGTTGCCGAGCGTGTTGAAGGTGACGGAGATGAATCCGATGGCGACCAGCAGCACAGCGAACGGAATGAACCAGGGGGTGAGCCCGAGCAGGATCAAACCGAGCCCGACGCCGGCGGCCGACAGGAACAGCACCGACAAGGTGGCCGAGGTCCGGCGGGCGGCCACCAGAGCGCCGACGACCGAGCCCGCCGCCATCACCGTGTTCAGCAGTCCGTACACGTCCGCACCGGCGTTGAAGACGTCCTTGGTGTAGGCGGACAGGATGATCGCGAAGTTGTAGCCGAAGGTGCCGACGAAGAAGACCAGCACGATGGGCCAGAGCAACGCCGGGGTCCGCCGGACGTACCGCAGGCCTTCCCGAAGCTGGCCCGGCCCGCGGGGGGCCAGCGGCATCCGTTCCAGGTCGCGGGTCCGCATCGCGGCCAGCGCCCCGAGGACGGCGACGAAACTGAGCGCGTTCAGGGCAAAGGCCCAGCCGATGCCGACGGCACTGATCAGCACCCCGGCAACGGCCGGACCCAACATCCTGCCCAGTTGGAAGTTCCCGGAATTGAGCCCGACCGCGTTGCGCACCAGGCTCTTCGGCACCATCTCGTTGACGAACGTCTGCCGAGCCGGGTTGTCCACGACCGTTGCCAGACCCAGGCCCAGTGCGATCAGGTAGACCTGCCAGACCTGCACCAGTCCGGCCAACGTCAGCACGGTGAGCAGCACCGCGAGCCCGCCCATCACCGACTGGGTGATCATCAGCAGCCGGTGCTTGGGGTAGCGATCGACGATCAGGCCGCCCCAGAGGCCGAACAGCAACATCGGCAGGAACTGCAGGGCGGTGGTGATGCCGACGGCCAGCGGCGAGTTCGTCAGCTCGAGCACCAGCCAGTCCTGCGCGATGCGTTGCATCCAGGTCCCGGTGTTCGAGACCACCTGACCGGCGAAGAACAGCCGGTAGTTGCGGACCCGGAGCGCGGCGAACGTCGAACCGTGACCGGTCGACTCGGGCGACGGGTGCTCGTCGGCGACTCGATCGGTCGCCGGTGCGGGGGCAGGCTCGCCGGGAGTACCCGGACCCGCGACATGGTCGGCTCTGCGGTGCATCGTCAGGAGGCTCACGGTTGCTCCGCCAACCTCGCCAGGGCGGGTGCCGCGGCGGCAATGGCCTGCTGATCGGCGACGGACAGCCCGGCGAGGTGGCTGGCCAGCCACGCCGAGCGCACCTGCTTGGAGGCGGTGACGAATTCTTCGGCCAGCCTCGGTGCGGGACACCAGGTACTGCCGGCCGTCGGTGGGGTGGGGTTCGCGGCGCAGCATCCCGCGCGCCTCGAGACTCTCGATGACCTTGGTCATGGAGGGCGGCTGCACGTGTTCGGCCCGCGCCAGCTGGCCGGGCGTCATCGGGCCGCATCGACCGACCCGACCGAGGACTGCCATCTCGGTGGCGTTCGGGACGTCGTCGCCGGCCACCTGATAGCGAAGCCGGCGGGCGAGGACCAGCACCGCGGCACGCAGTGCGGCGACGGTCTCCTCATCCAGGGCTTCGGTCATGTCGTTAGTTTACCTCATTAGTTCACCTCATGACATGACTGCTCGCTCACAGCGGCAAGTGGCCCTTGTGACGAAGGCGCCCGGCGACGAAGTGGGCGTCTCCGTGACGAAGTGGGCGCCTACTGATGTGGGCGCCGAGTTCTCATCGCGGGCGCCACGGGAAGACAGCAGCCGGTTCCGGTCGAGGTCACACAGGATCCGAACGGCCGCAAGCGCGAGAATGAGAAGTTGCCGGAACAGCTCAGCCGGCGGTGCGGGCCTGCCGACGCTGGGCGAGCTCGTCCGGCTCCACCGGAACCACCCGGTCACCCTCGACCCGCTCGGCCGGGAACTCGGCCAGCGAGCCGGTGATCTCCCGCATCGTGCCGCCGACGGCGATCCCGAAGACGCCCTGCCCGCCCTGCAGCAGGTCGACGATCTCCTCCGGAGACGTGCACTCGTACACCGTTGTGCCGTCGGAGAACAGCGTCACGCCGGCCAGGTCGTCGACGCCGCGGGCCCGCAGGTGTTCCACCGCAACCCGGATGTTCTGCAAGGAGACGCCGGTGTCCAGCAGTCGCTTGACCACCCGCAACACCAGGATGTCCTTGAACGAGTACAGCCGCTGGCTGCCCGATCCGTTGGCACCGCGCACCGTCGGCACGACGAGGTCGGTGCGGGCCCAGTAATCGAGCTGGCGGTAGGTGATCCCGGCCGCCTGGCAGGCCGTCGGTCCGCGATAGCCGGCGTACTCGTCGGGCACGGAGGTGTTCGGGAACAGCGCAGCCTGCTCTTGCTCGGGCATCCCGCCACCTCTCTGCACAGTTGTGTCACCCCGTGATTGCCGTTCCGGCGAATCACATCGACGTGACTTCAACTGACGGTAGGCCCGCACCAGCCGTGGGTCAACGTCCGACCCGGCGTGTCCTCAACCTGAGCTTCAGGGTTAGTGCGAATGAGGTGGTCGCGGCACGGCGCCGACGCTGCGTGGTCAAACCCTCACAGATGGGCAGTGATCAGGGCTTTTGTTCGCCGCCGAAATCCTCGGGCGATACCGAGTCGAGGAACTCGCGGAAGCGTTCCACCTCGTCCTCGGCGTCACCGGTGCCTTCGCCGTCCGCGTCGTCGCCGGTGTCGTCGACGTCGTCGGGGACGACGATTCCGGCCTCGGCGAGCACCGCCTCCTCGACGAAGACCGGGATCTCCACCCGGACGGCCAGCGCGATCGCATCCGAGGGCCGGGCGGACACCGTGGTGCCGTCGTCGAAGGCCAGCTCTCCGAAAAAGGTGCCCTCCCGGAAATCGACGACGCGGACCTGGACGACAGAGCGCCCGAGAGCGGTGATCACGTGGCCCAGCAGGTCGTGGGTGAGCGGGCGGGTCGGGCGAACACCCTGCTGATGCATGGCGATCGCGGTGGCTTCCGCATTACCGATGAGGATGGGCAAGCTGCGCGGACCATCGACCTCGGTCAACATCAGAATCGGCTGCTGGGTGGGCATCTCGACCCGGACGCCGACGATGCGCATCTCGATCATCTCGGTGTGCCTTTCTCCGTCACCTCGAAACGCTACACGTCGGAGGAACCGGGCGCGGGCACGCCGTCCCGGTCGCCGTCCGGTGATCTAACGACCGAGATCACGCCGTAATCCGGCCTTCACCAACTGGGTGTGCAGGCGCAGGATCACGGTGGCCAACTGGGCGGCTTCGGCACCCGCCCGCTCGCGCGCGTCGGGGTCACGCTGATGCGCCTGCGCCGAGACCAGCTGGGTGATCAGCGTGGCTTCCCGGTCGGCCGCGGTGCGGAACGAACGGAGATGACGCGGCTCCAGACCGACGGCCAGCAGTTCGGCGGCCGTACTGGCGACGTGCACGGAGTCGGCGTCGAAGTAGCCACCCGGACCGGCAGCGATCAGGCCGAACTGTTCGAGCTCGGCCAGCGACGTCGCGGTCAGGCCGGATTCGGCGAGCAGCTCTGCCCTGGTCATCCGGATCTCGGTGGTGGCGGCGAAGTCGCGGGGCGACGGTCCGCCGGTCACCTCCAGCGAGCGCGGCAGCCTGGCTTCCGGCGACGCCGGTTCCAGTCCACGGTCGATGGCGTCCAGATGATCCTTGATCACCCGCAAGGGCAGGTACTGGTCGCGCTGGGCGCCGAGCACGTACCGCAGGCGTTCGACGTCGGCCGCGCTGAACTGCCGGTACCCGGACGGGGTCCGGTGCGGCGTGACCAGCCCCTCCGACTCCAGGAACCGGATCTTGGAGATGGAGACTTCCGGGAACTCCGGCTTGAGGCGGGTGAGGACGGCGCCGATGCTCAGCGACGGATGTTCAGGCATGTCGTCGGCCAGGGAGGTTGTCATGACTGGACTGGAGTACTTTCCGACGACGCTGTCGGTCCGCTGGGCAGACCGGCCGGCGTCATGACCCCGAGTCGCCCTGGGCCTGATCGCCGGACAGGAACACCAACCGGAACTTGCCGATCTGGACCTCGTCGCCGTTGGTCAGCGGGGAGACCTCGATGGGTTCGCGGTTGACGTACGTGCCGTTCAGCGATCCGATGTCGGCCACCTCGAAACCCTCTGAGGTGCGCCGGAATTCGGCGTGCCGACGGGACACGGTGACGTCGTCCAGGAAGATGTCGCTCTCCGGATGACGTCCTGCGGTGACCTTTTCCCGGTCCAACTGGAATCTGGAACCCGCGTTCGGCCCACGCTTGACCACCAGCAGTGCCGAACCGGACGAGAGTCCGTCGACACCGAGCACCTCTTCACTGGTCTCTGGTTCGGCGGTGTTGAACAGACCGCCGGCGAAGATCGATGTGGAATCCGACGCCGCCGACCCGCGGTCATTCTCAGTCACCAGTCACTCCTTCGTCGCACCGTGTCAATCGCGCCGTTTGTCCATCGCGCCGTGTCGTCAACGCACTGTCGATCTCAATGCGGCAGTTCGCCCTTGCGTCGGCCATCCCCTGCCAGTGGTGTCCCGTCTGCGGGTCAGGCAAACAGGTTCTGGGGGACGGACCAACCAGCCCAGGACATCTCCCGTGGGACGACCGTACCGTGCCGCTCCCGATCGCCGCACCGTGGGCACACCGCGCGATCGGCGCGGATCGCCCCACCGGAAACCTCAGCCTTCGCCGATGGTGTCCGCGTACCCGGCGGCATCGAGCAGATCGCCCACCTGAGCCGGATCCGCGAGCTCCACCTCGATCATCCAGCCATCCCCGTACGGATCACTGTTGACCAGTTCGGGTGCGCCGTCGAGCGCGTCGTTGCGGGCGACGACGGTGCCGCTGACGGGCGCGAAGATGTCGGAGACGGACTTGGTCGATTCGACCTCACCGATCGAATCCCCCGGCTCGATCGTGGTGCCGGGCTCCGGCATCTGGACGAAGACGATGTCGCCCAGCGAGTTCTGCGCGTAGTCGGTGATGCCGATCCTGGCGACGGTGATCCCGCCGGTGTTCTCGGTGTCAGCTTCACCGTCCAGGGTGCGAATCCACTCGTGGTCCGAGCTGTACCGCAGATCCTCTGGAATCACGATGCTGACCTTCTCACTTGACGGCTCGGTGCTGGGCGGACGGGTTCACTGCGTTGGGCGAGCGTAAAGCGGCGTCTCGGGGGGTCGCAAGGCATCGATCGTCACCGAGTCGGACTGCGCGACGTCCATGGTTCCGCCCGCCCGACGCACGGTATCGAACACTCCCCCGGGAATCGCCAGCGCCGCCGCGAGTGTCGGCGGATCGCCGATCGCGCTGACCGTGTACGGCGCGGTCAGCGTGCTGCCGTCCACCGCGATCGCGCCGCCGGAGCCGGTGAACGCGGAGTCGACCCCGATCCGCACCCCGCCCACCTGGAACGCCTCGGCGCCCGCGTTGCGCAGCTCCTGGATCGCGTCGAGCATGACCTCGGGCGGGATCCGCCGATCCGGGTCCTGGATGACGATGTTCACCCCGGGCCCGGTCGCCGGCACGGTGCCGGTGAGGATGCCCAGTGCGGCCGCCTGCCGTTCGGCTTCGGCGAGTGCCTCCTCCGACGAGGCGCCGCTGCTCTGCAATCGGCCGAGGGTGTCCCGCAGCGCGGCGATCTCCAGGTTGAGGTCGTCCTCCCGGCGCTGCAGTCCGTCCAGGATCTGCACCAGGTCATCCGGTCTCGCCGTTGCCAGGGTGTCGCCGGAGGCCGTTCGCTGCACCTGCAACACCACGGCGAACCCGAGCAGGGCGCAGAGCAACGCGACCACCACCCGGTTGGCCACCGTTGTCCTGGTCCGCTCCGGGACCGGGCTCGACCCGGTGGCGGGAGCCGACGGTGTGGGTTCGGGTGCCGCCGGCGTCGGTTCGGGCGCCGGTGCCGGTGCCGGAGTCGGGCTCCGGTGCCGGAGTGGGCGGTCGGTGGCCGGAGTGGGGGCTCGGCGGCGGAGTGGAAGCCGGTTCGGTGGGTTCGGGCACGGTCACGCCTTGAAGATGTGCCGGCGGATCGCCGCGGCGTTGCCGAAGATCCGGATCCCGAGGACGACGACGACTGCGGTGGACAGCTGCGCGCCGACCCCGAGCTGGTCGCCGAGGAACACGATGAAGGCCGCCACCAGGACGTTGGCCACGAACGAGATGACGAACACCTTGGCGTCGAAGATGTCGTCGAGCTTCGCCCGGAGTCCGCCGAACACCGCGTCGAGCGCCGCGACCACCGCGATCGGCAGATAGGGGCCCAGCCAGTCGGGCACGGTGGGATGCACGAACAGGCCGATGGCCACTCCGGCGGCCAGGGCCAGCAATGCATACAAGAGACCTGCTCCTTCGTCCTCAGTTGGTGGCGCTCGTCCGTTGGTCTGCTCGTCAGTCTGGTTCGCTCGTCAGCTCGTGGGTGGCGCACTCGCGAACAGCAGGTCCGCGCCGGTGCCAGCCGGCAGGTTCAGCGTCTCCTGCGCCGAGACGTCGAATTCGATGCCGTAGAGCTGGGCGAAAGTAGAGAATCTGCCGTAGCCGGCCGATCCGATCAACTTCACCTGCATGCCGGACGGGTCGCCGACCGCGTCGATGGTCAGCGGCCAGAACACCGGCCGGTTGTCGACCAGGATCGATCCGCCGGCCTGCCGGATGGCGCTCCTGGGCTGCACCCGGACCCCGCCGATCGCAATGCCTTCGGCCCCGGCTGCCCACAGGTCGTTGACCAGCAACTGGATGTCGCGGTCCAGGATGACGCCGCTGGTGGAGGCGTTCTCGTCGTCCTTCGGTGCCTCGTCGAGCACGATTCGCAGCCCAGGGCCGGTGACCGGGGTGATCTGCCCGGCCAACTCCAGTGCGGCAACGGTTTCCAGCGGCCCGGCGACCCCGAGCGCCGACTGGGTCGCCCGCAGTTGCTCGGCCAGGTCCGCGATCGAGGTGGCCAGCACCGATTCCTGTTGCTCGGCCCGGTCGATGTCCTCCAACAGGGCGGATCTGGTCTTCTCGGCGCGGGGTTCGTTCTCCTCGGCGCTACTCGCCGACACCCCGAACAGCACGCCGACGACGACAAGGGCAGCGGCCACCGCTGCGACGGACCAGGCCCTGGTCGAACCGGGGCCGGGTGCCGCCGCGCCGCCGTTGGCCTTGCGCCTGGCCGCCTCGGCGTAACCGGGGTCCAGATGGTCGCGGCCGAGGGATTCCAGCAGCGACGGCACCGGGTTGCGGCGCACCGTCGGCTGCTGCTGCACCGGCCCGGCGGGGCCGTGGTCAGCCACCGGACGCGCCGCCGGTCGTCGGACTTGCGATAACGGGGCGCAAGCGGGCAGTTCCTGATCACCCAGCCGAGTTGCCGGAAGTAGATGACGCCGGCCCACAGATACATCACCGTGCCCCAGGCGATGAAGGCGTAGCTGGTCGGCAGCGCGATCTGCGAGATCACCGAATCACCTTGCGCGAGCAGCAACATCGGCAATCCGTAGAACAGACAGAAGGTCGCGGCCTTGCCCAGGTAGTGCACCGGCAGCGCGGTGAAACCGTACCGGCGCAGCACCGGCAGGGTCGCCGCGAGCAGCACGTCCCGGCCGATGATCAGCGCGGCCACCCACCACGGGATGAACCCACGGATGACGAAGCCGATCAGCGCCGCCAGGATGTAGAGCCGATCGGCGGCCGGGTCGAGCAGCGCGCCGAGCCTGCTGTACTGGTCGAGCAGCCGGGCCAGTTTCCCGTCGGCCCAGTCGGTGATGGCACTGACCATCAGCACGATCAGCGCCCAGCCGTCGTACTCCGGCCCGATCAGCAGATAGAGGAACAGCGGCACCCCGAGCAGGCGCAGGAACGACAGCACATTCGGCACCGTCAGGATCCGGTCGGATGGCACCGGCTGCGCCGATGGCGGGTGGGCAGCGGTTTCGGACACCGTGCCTCCTCGCGACTGACGAACGGACGAATCGACCGTCCACGACTGTTCGGGCGCGTCTCCCCCTGCCCGGCGTCAGCTCAGAAGTCTAGTCGGACCCGACGGAGGAGGGCCGCCAATCGACAGGGCAGCGCCGGCGCCCGCCGAGCCGTCACGCGCCCGGCAGCGCCATCCGCAGCAGCGCGTACGCCGCCACCGTCGGTGCGTCGACGATGCGGCCGTCGGCGATCATCGACCGGAACTCGGCCTCGGCGACCACCGCATGCACCATGTCCGCCTCGGTGTCCTCCCGGTCGTGCGGACCAGGCGTCAGCCCGGTCGCATGGAACACGGTGAAACCCTGTGAGCAGAAACCGCTGGCCTCGTGCATGCGCCCGCTGATCTGTCGCCAGGTCGCAGCGGTCACCCCGGTCTCCTCGAGCAACTCGCGGCGGGCGAGCTCGTCGACCGGGCCGGACTGCCCTGCCGACCAGGTGCCCATCGGGAACTCCCACGACCGCCGGCCGAGCGGGTAGCGGAACTGCTCCACCAGATGGAAGGCACCGTCCTCCTCGGCGATCACCACCGCGAAGTCCGTCTTGTCGACCACCGCGTAGGTGACGACCCGACCGTCGGCCTGCGCGTACGTGTCCTCGCGGACCCGCATCCAGTTGTTCCGGTAAACCGTCTTGGTGGTGAGCCGGCCGGGGGCCGCCACGTTGTCGAGTGGATCGGATGCCATCGGCCGAGTATCGCCGCACCACCCCTACGCTGGCTCGGTGCCCTCCCCCGCCCAGCCGTCGGCGTATGTCGACGGACTGCTGGCCACCGATCTGGTCCAGGTCGCCGATCTGGCCGCCGACCCCGGTGTGCTGGACAGGGGCGGCTGGTGGGCGGTGCTGGCCACCTTCGAGGGTGCGATCACCGGTTACCGGTTCGGCTCCGTGTCGGCGTCGCCGCTGCCGCCGGCCGGTTCGCCCTGGCGGGGACCGCCTTCCGCGGGCTGGCGCAGTTCGATGACCGAGCTCGAGTACCTGCAGGGCGTGCAGCGGATCCGGCGGTACATCGAGGCCGGCGATGTCTATCAGGTCAATCTCTGCCGGTTGCTGACCGCGCCGATCGCCGGCGGTTCGGATCCGTTCGCGCTCGCCCGGTTGCTGGCCGCCGGAAATCCGGCGCCCTACCAGGGCGTGCTCGATCTGGGAGATCGGTGGGTCGTCACGGCCTCACCCGAGTTGTTCCTGGCCCGGGACGGCGAGAGTGATCTCGTCCTCCCCGATCAAGGGCACGACGCGACCGGCAGAACCCTTCGCGGACAAGGACTATCCGGAGAACATCATGATCACCGACCTGGTCCGCAACGACCTCGGCCGGATCGGCCGGCCGGGTTCGGTGACGGTGACCGAGTTGCTGGCCCGGCAGGAACACCCTGGTCTGGCGCATCTGGTCTCGACGGTGACGGCGCGATTGGCCGACGGCGTGGGCTGGGCGGAGATCCTGGCCGCGACCTTCCCGCCCGGTTCGGTGACCGGCGCGCCGAAGATCCGCGCCCAGCAGGTGATCACCGAACTCGAGCCGGTGGCCAGGGGTCCGTACTGCGGCGCCGTCGGCTACGTCGACGCCGACCGCCGACGGGCCCGGCTGGCGGTCGGCATCCGGACGTTCTTCACCACCCCGGACAGCGCGACACCGGGTGGCGACCTGCTGCATTTCGGGACCGGTGCGGGCATCACCTACAGCTCGGATCCCGATGCCGAATGGCAGGAGACCGAGTTGAAGGCCGCCCGATTGATCGCCCTCGCCGGCTCCTGACCTCAGCGGGGCGACCAGCCCGGGTCGCGGCCGGCCAGGCCGACGATCCGGTCCACCAGCGGGGCCTCGTCGGGGACCGGCACGACCGGCCCGAAGATGCCGTCCCGCAACGACTCCTGGCCGGGGGCAGCGGATTCCAGCACGAAACCGTGCACGACGCCGAGCGACTCGGAGTCGTAGTCGAACCGCTGGCCGCTGGACACCGCGACGTCCCACCCGTGGATCACCACCTCGTCGAGCGCGACGAGTCCGGCGATCTCGGCCGGTAGATCGATGCCGCCGGCTTTGGTCATGCCCTCCCAGGCGGCCGGATCTCGCCAGGCCTGTGCCATCGCGACCAGGTCACGGGGGATCCTGGTGCGCCAGTCGGCCGGCAGCCGGGTGGCGTCGCCGACCGGTGCTTGTGACGTGAGTTCGCCCTCCGACTTGTCGGCGGCGGCCCTGAACGCCTGAGCGAGGCCGCCGATGTGCTCCACCAGATCCCCGACCGTGTAGGCCGGGCACGGGGTCGGAGCACCGAGGGATTCCTCGGGCAGGTTGCTGACCAGATCCGCCGTACGTCGGGCGGCCGGTTCCAGATCGATCATGACGACTCCTCGGATCACCGGGATGCGCAGTTCACGTCCCTGGTACGTCACGACGAATCCGGAGCCCGAAACTCATCGGCCGGGCGGTACGGAGTCAGGAGCCGAGCGTCGTGCCGTCCGCAATGGTGCCCGGGGAGCCGTCCGCCGAGACGGTCGCCGTCCCGACGACGGTGACATCCTTGCCGAACGTCCAGTCCCCCTTGACGGTGAGCTGCTCCGCGTCGATCAACGAGGGCGCGCCCTCGGGGAACCGCGCGTCGAAGTCGTTGACCAGCTTGTAGGGCTTGTCCAGGTCGACCAACGGCGCAGCAGAGCGCGACGGCGACAGGCGGACCTGTGCGTCGTCGGTCAGCTCGTAGGCATCGGACCGCAGCACCAGCAGGTCGCTGGTCGCCTTCACCGGCAGGAACCGGGAGCGGTCCACCTCGATCGCGCCGGCACCCTCGAAAACCCCGATCGCCGCGCCCATCGCGGTCTCGATCTGGATCACCTCGGGGCTGCTCGAATCGGCCGGATCGACGGTCTTGACGTTGCGGATGATCGGCAGGCCGAGCACACCGTCGTTGGCCTGCAGCACCGCATCCAGCGCGACCAGGTCGAGCCAGAGGTTGTTGGTGTTGAAGAAGCGGTGCCGGTTGATGTCGCCGAAGGCGTCCTCGTCCTCGGGACGGGTCTGCGCGGATTCGCGCAACACCAGCTGTCCGTCGCTGACCCGACGGGCCAGGTGCCCGCCCTTGCGGTCGGCGGCGGTGCGGCGGCAGAACTCGGCCGCGAACGGGCTGCCGGAGGCGGCGAACCAGGCGGCCAGCGCGGGATCCGGCCGGGCGCCGAGGTTGTCGGCGTTGGAGACGAACAGGTAGCGGAATCCGCTGTCGAGCAGTTGGCGCAACAGACCGGAGGCGTCGAGGGCGGTGTAGATGTCGCCGTGCCCGGGCGGGCACCACTCCAGGCTGGGGTCGGCCGGCCAGCTGACCGGCGTCAGGTCGTCGGACCGCAGCTTGGGCTCGCGGTTCTGCAGGAAGTCCAGCGGCAATCCGTCGGTGGCCAGGCCGGGGTGCGCGGCGAGCGCCGCGAGCGTGTCGTCGGAGGTACGGAAGCTGTCCATGAACACCACCGGCAGGGCGACGTCGTACTCCTTGCGGAGCGCGATCACCTGTTCGGCGATGATGTCCAGGAAGCTCTTGCCGGGCCGCACCTGGAGCAGCGACTTGGCCTTGTCCAGCCCCATCGACGTGCCGAGCCCACCGTTCAGCTTGACCACCGCGGTCGCGGCCATCGCGGCCTTGGCGGCCGCCGGATCGGTGTCCAGGTCGGCGAGCCGGGGCAGCTCGGCAATCGGTTCGAGGTCGGTCTCGGCGAGCATGCCGGTCTCACCGGAGGCGAGCACCCCGTAGGAATGCGCGAACACGGCGATCGCCCTGGGGTGCACTCCCCCCTTCGCCATCAGATCCTTGGCCTGCTGCAATCCGTCGCTGGTCATGGGAAAAGCCTAGGGCCCGGAATCACGGACCGCTGACGGCTCCCGCACGCAGCGTGAGCTTTTCCATCCCGACGCAACCTGCGCCGCCGACACCGCCCGAGGGCGTCAGACGCCCGCGTCCGGGTCGTCCGCTCCTCGGATTCGCAGGATCGCCTCGGCCTGCTCTCATCGAACCTGGGTGAGGCTGGAACATCGGCCGGTGTGACGCGGGCCGAAGTTCCGCCGGGAGCTCAACTCGAGCGTGTGACGAGGGCGCAGTGTGGCCCGCGGCTTTCCTTGACGCCCGCTCATCGATGAGGCCGCGATCGTGGATGTTCGGCCCGCGTCACGCGGGCCGAAGTTCCGCCGCAACGGTTCCGGACGGCCGGGGCGGCGACGAAGCAGGCCTGCTGCGAGCGCAGCGTGAGCTTTTCCATCCCGACGCAACCTGCGCCGCCGTCCCTCATTGTCGACGCGCGCCGCTCGGGGTCGCGCCGGATACCCGCGTCCGGGTCTTTGGTCCGCCCCTCCTGATTCCGGCAGCATCGCCGCGGCGTTGCAGGATGGCCGTGCAGGATGGCGCTGGTGGGCGACCGCGCCAAGGGGTAGCCAGGCCCGAAGCGGTTCACCCCGAGCGCGCCAACAGGATGGGACGACCCGTGGTCGCAGGATCGGACGCGATGCCGGAAACGTGCACGGTGTGCGGCCGGACGATCGCCGGCGGAAGAAGTGGGCTCGCGACTGGGCCGAGGTCAAGTACTGCAGCGCGGCCTGCCGGCGGCGAGCCAAAGGCGCGACAAGCGAGATCGATGCGAACCTCGACCGGGCGCTCATCCGGCTGCTCGCCGAACGCGGCGCCGACAAGACGGTGTGCCCGAGTGAGGTCGCCAGGGCCGTCGACGGCGAGCACTGGCGGGACCTGATGGAACCTGCTCGGGCCGCTGCCCGCCGGGCGGTGGCCCGGGGCGATGCCGAGATCACCCAGCACGGCGAGGTTGTCGACCCATCCATGGCGAAAGGACCCATCCGGATCCGCCCCGTCCGGCACGGCTGACAGCATCGGGTTAAGCTCTTCGATTCCTCTGAGCTCCACCGCGATGAGACACCCGCACGCCGTGCCGGACGCCTCTCGGGCGGTCAGAAGACCGTCCGGACGGTCCGTGCCCGGTTGTCTCTTCCCGTTGATCAACCACTTTCGAACGCTTGTACGTAAGCAAGCGTGCCGGAGTGGTTGATCAACTCAGTTGGGAGACGCATGTGCCCGCCGCGGACCCTTCAGGGTCAGGCCGGCGCGGTGGGCCGTGTTGTGAGCCATCAGCGGGTACGGGACCCTGGAGCTTCCCGCGGGATCGCAGCGCGATCGACGGGCTCCTGAAGGAGCGGCATGGAACCACTCGACGTGATGGGTACCGCAGTTCGTCTCGGAGGCTCGGTCGACGCGCTGGCGGCGCTGGTCGCCTTCGTCCGGCTGGAGACCGAACAGATCCCCGCCGACCCGGCAGTCCGCGACCTGCTCGCACAGATCGCGACCGAACTGGTCGGCGGTGACGGAATTCCCGAACCTGCCACCGCTGCGCCGATCATCGGTCTGGCCCGCACTTTCCTGCGCCAAGCAGCGGAGATGATCGAGAACCCCGGCAGGAGCGGCAGTTGGGACCAGGTGGACGTTCCGCTCCTGCAGAGCATGGGCCGACTGTCGATGGCGATCAGCGGCGCATTCACCTCGGCCGGGCGACACCTGCCTGACCTCGGCGCGGTGCTGGATTCAGCTGACGGACGCCTTCTGGACGTCGGGACCGGCGCCGGCTGGCTGTCCGTCGCCCTCGCCCGATCTCACCCCAATCTGGCCATCGTGGGGATCGACATCTTCGAGCCCGCGCTTGACCTTGCGCGTCAGAACGTCCAGGACTCCGGCCTGGCCGATCGCATCTCACTTCGGCTGCAGGACGCCACATCCCTGGACGACACCGACACGTTCGACATCATCTGGCTGCCATTGCCGTTTCTCCCGGCCGGCATCGTCGAATCCGTCGTCTCCGCTGCCACACGAGCGCTGCGTCCCGGCGGCTGGCTCCTCCCCGGAACCTTCACCGGAGCCCCCGGTCGGCTCCCTGAGCTGCTCACCGACCTGCGAACCGTCCGCGCCGGCGGCCATCCCTGGCAGCCGGCGGAGATCACCGGCATGCTCACCGCCGCCGGGCTCGGCCAAGCTCAGGAGATCCCGCGTGACTGGGCGGCCCCTGTCCGGCTGTACGCCGCACGAAAGTCCTGACCCCGGGCGTACTCCGCCACCCGGCTCGATCGCCCGCCGGCACGCGCTCACCCCTCTCCCCGCTGTTGATCAACCACTTTCGAACGCTTGTACGACTTTGAAGGGTGCCGAAGTGGTTGATCAACTCGCAGGTGGGTGTAGCGCGGCGCACACCAGGCGGGGTGGCGGCGGCGCTGGCACGGGCGGCGCACGCCTGAGGCGGTGGCGCAAGGTGGCGCCATGCCGCGCCAGGCGGCAGCGGGGAGGGGGTGGCGTCAGGCGGCGGCGCCTGGCGGCGAAGGAGCGGCGGGTGCGGCGTGAGATCAGGCCAGCGCCGCGTCCAGGGTGATCTCGACGCCGGTCAGCGCCTTGGAGACCGGGCAGGTCTCTTTCGCAGTTTGCGCGGCCTTGAGGAATCCGTCCGCGTCCAGACCCTCGACCTGGCCCCGCACCGTCAGCTTGATCCCGGTGAGCCGGAGCCCGCCGGCCGGATCCGGCCCAAGGCTGACTTCGGCCTCGGCGACAAGACTCTTGGTGGTGCCACCGGCATTGCCGATCACTCCCGAGAGCTGCATGCAGTAGCAGGACGAATGCGCGGCAGCGATCAGCTCCTCGGGACTGGTGACGCCGCCGGCGGTGTCGGCGGTCCGGCGCGGGAACGAGACGTCGAACGTGCCGACTGCGGAGCTGACCAGTTCGACCTCGCCGGTCCCGTCCTGCAGCCCGCCGTTCCACTGCGTCCTTGCAATGCGTGACGTCATTCGATCTCCTTGTTGTCGTCCTGGGCTCGCGAATGTCACGAGACGGCACACCTTGATCGGCTGCCCGCGCACCAAGATAGCCGGACCGCCGATCACTCACCCGGGGACCACGATCGCCGCCCGACTCCTGCCCGTACGGGCGGATCGAGCCACCGGTTCGGCACCCTTGCGCCGGAGCGGAAGGGTGCCGACCTGGTTGATCAACTCGAGTGAACTCGGGCGCCGTCGTCGTCGAGGGCGTGCTTGTCGCCGTCCTCGAACTCGTCCCTGCGCGCGATCCCGTCCTCGGCGTCGGCGCTGACAGCGCGCTCGTCGGCTCCAGCAGCGACTCCTCCGGAGCCGAGGGCGTTCCCGTCGGCATCTGCGGTGAGGACGTTGCCGTCCGCATCGACGATGGCGGGCTTGTCGTCATCTTCCTCAGGCAACGGATTGCGCAGCGAGGCAACGATCGAGATGGTCAGTGCCAGCACGATCACGCCCAGCGAGACCAGCGACGGGATCTCCGGGATGGAGGTCGAGATGACCTTGTGGCCGGCCTGCAGGAAGAGCTTGACGCCGATGAACGCGAGGATGAAGGCCAGACCCTTGCCGAGGTAGTGGAACTTCTTCAGCATGCCCGCGAGCAGGAAGTACAGCGCACGCAGACCCAGGATGGCGAAGGCGTTGCTGGCGTAGATGATGAAGGTGTTGTCGCTGACGGCCAGCACGGCCGGCACGCTGTCCACCGCGAAGATCAGGTCGGCGGCCTCGATCGCGACCACCACGGCCAGCAGCGGGGTGGCGATGCGCTTTCCCGCCTCCTTGTAGAAGAACTTGGTGCCGCGGTACTCGTCGGAGACCGGGACCAGCTTGCGGAGCAGTCGGACCGCGAAACTCTTGCCGGGATCGATGGTCTCGTCGTCGTCCTTGAGCAGCTTGATCGCGCTGTAGATCAGGATCGCGCCGAAGACGAAGAGCACGGCGGTGAACTGGCTGACGATGGCGACGCCGGCCGCCAGGAAGATGCCGCGGAAGACCAGGGCGCCGATGACGCCGTAGAACAGGACCCGGTGCTGGTACTCACGGGGTACCTGGAAGTAGCCGAAGATCAGCGCGAAGACGAACAGGTTGTCGACGCTGAGCGATTTCTCCAGCAGCCAGGCGGTGGTGAAGTCGATGGCCGGGTCGGCGCCCAACGTGAAGAAGATGACGGCCGCGAAGATCAGCGAGATGCCGACCCATACCGCGCTCCAGATCGCGGCTTCCTTGAACTTGATGATGTGCGCACCGCGGTGGGCGAGCAGATCGATGGCGAGCATGATGACGACCACGGCGCCGAATGCGGCCCAGGCCCAGAGCGGAACTGTCACGGATGATCCTTTGCGAAGGTGTTGGCAGACAGCAGTCCGGCGTCCGGCGCCGGAAACTCCAGCGTGCCGACTTCTTCGTTGCCGATCCACGGCAGTATCCCGCCAAGAACTCGCGCTTGAATTGCATACTCTCGGCAATGTAGCCGCCAGTCTCACCCAGCAGTGCAGACGAGAGCGTCAGGGCGATGCGGGCCAGCCCAACAGCCGCGCGCCGACCACTGCGGTCTGCAGCTCGAAGCGCGCGGCCGGATCCGCCGGGTCCCGACCGGTCAGCTCGGCGACCTTGGCCAGCCGGTACGTCATGGCCCGCACCGACAGATGCAGCGACCGGGCGGCCAGCGAAGCGTTCCCGTTGGCCTCGAAGTACGCCTCGAGCGTCCGCAGCAACGGCTCGGCGCCACCCCGGGCGGTGGTCAGCGGGTGCAGCACGGCGTGCACCAACTCCCGCATCGCCGTGTCGTCGCGGACCAGCACCCGGTGCATCAGCATGTCCGCGGCGTCCAGCACCCGCTCCTGGCGACCGAACCGCAGACCGAGCTCCAGCGCTTCCTGGGCCTGCTCGTACGACAGCCGAACCCCACCCGGTCCCTGGTGCGCACCGCCCACGCCGATCCGCCACGCGCCGACCGGCGCGGTGCGGTGCAACCGCACCCCGGTGGCCGGCTCGTCACTCGGCAGGGCGCCCTTGAGCCCGCTGATCACACCGTCGACCGCACGGCGATCCGGAGCGGCGAAAACCACCACCAGGGCGCCGTCCTTGGTGCTCACCAGCGCGTCGGCGTCCGCCTTGGCGCCCATGATCGATCGTTCCAGCATCCGGGTCAGCGGCGAGGAGTCGGTGAACGGCTGCTCCGCCTGCACGATGAGAACCGCGTGCGGCCCGACGAGGCTCAGCCCGAACAGACCCGCACGCTCGACCAGACCCGCGAGCGCCTGGGTTCCACCGGAGAGCAGGTCGTCGACGAATTCCCGGCGGGCCGCCACCTGCGTGGACACCAGATCCCGACGGGCCAGCTGGTATCCCTCGGCGAGTGCGGCGACCACGTCGTCGGCCGCCCGCAGCATGACCTCGCCGGCCTGCACCACGGCACGCCGGATTGCGCTCGGCATCGATCACTTCCGGCAGGTGACGCCAGAGTCGCCAGGCCGCGGACAGGTAGAGGTCCACCAACGCCCGCAGCGCCACCCCGGCCTGTGCGGCCGATCGACCCGCCTCGTGGTACCTGGCGAGATCGCGCCGGTGGACCCGGTTTCCCGAGCCCACCGCACCGACCAGTTCCGGGAGGAAGTCGGCGAGCATCGCGACTTCGAGGCCACCGGCATCATGGGCGGCTGCTGCGGCGATGTCCGCCAGCGGTGGTGTCGCGGCTGCGCTCAGGTCAGCTGGCCCATCATCCGAACGGCCTGACCGAAGGACATGTTGGGGAGGTAGGCGTGCGAGATGCCGAGCCCGATCCGGGGCAGCACGGCCGCCTCGGGATAGCACATGTACATCGGCTGGTAGACCGGCTGGAACTTGGCCTTGAACCGCAGCAGCGAGCGGAACCCGTAGACCGGCTCCATCGTCTTGCCGACCACTTCCAGCAACTTCTGCACGCCGACCTGTTCCTCGCCGGGGTTCGCCTGGGCGAGCGGCGCACCGGACAGGCTGACGAATTCCGCGCCCTCCTTCTGCAGGTCGAGTGCGGCGGTCCCGATCAGGAACTCCATCACGCCCTTGAAGCCCTCGCCACGGCGTCGCATGAAATCAAGGGTCCAGCCGACGGCGACACCGTCGCGGTAGCACGGCATCCAGCTGGTGATCCCATGAATGGTGCGATCCGTGTCGATGGCGATCAGGCAGCGCACCGCCGGGTCGTCGAGCTCGTCGAGACCACCGAGGGTGAAACCCATCTCGGGCAGGGCCTTGTCCGACACCCATTCCTCGGAGATCGCCTGGATCTGGTCGCGGATCGCCAGCGGCGCCTCGCTGTAGTACAGCCACTCCGCCGTGATGCCGCCCTTGCCGGCGCGGCTGATCGACGTCCTGATGTCCTGGAACTTCTTGCCGGTGAAGGCCAGCTTGCCCAGTGGCAGCACGGTCTCCTCGGCGACCTGCAGGCTCGGCCACCCGTAGGTGTCGGTGACCTCCCGCACGGCCTCGGTCGTGCTGTACAGGCACGGCGTCCAGTTCTCGGAGTTGCAGAAAGCGATGAACTCCTCGACGGTCTCGGCCAGGTTCTCGGGCGGCCCGACCGGATCGCCGGTGGTGATCGCCACTCCGCCCTCCACCCGGTAGGCGACGAACGAGTGCCCGTCGGCCGAGAACCAGTAGCTGTTGCCCTCCCAGGTGGTCAGGTAGGCCAGCGCGGTGGTGCCGTTCCGCTCGAGCAGGGTCCTTGCCGACGCCCGGTCCTCGGCGTTCGACTCGACCCTGGCGGCGATGAAACTGCGCAACAACCCGAACAGGATGACCGCCCAGACCAGCACCGGGATCCAGTCCGCCATGAACCGGCCGACACCCGCGGTCGGCTCGAAGGACGGCTCGATGATGTAGAGATAACCGTTGGGCAGCAACCGGATCGGGAAGTCGACGATCAGCTCGCCGACCGTCGCCGTCGGCGAGAACTCCTCGGAGATCAGCGATCCGACGATCACGTAGAGCGCCCACAGCGCCAACACCACACCCAGCACGCTCAGCCCGAGCTTGCGGTAGATGCCGACCGGCGCCTGCACGGTGAACGACCGCCGGGTGAGCATCAGCAGGACGATGATCAACACCGGCAGCAGGACGAGTGGAGTCAGCCAGGCGACCCAACTGAAACCTTGGTCCAGGGCGTCGTTCTCGATGGCCCAGTTGTAGTAGTCGATGGCGTAGAAGGTGCCGAGCGCGAGCAGCAGCACGTGCACGACCATGGTCGCCCACCAGGCGAACCGTCGCCCGCGGCGCAGACCGGCCGCCAGCACCAGCACCAGCAGCGCCGGCATCAGCGACATCAGGATGTCGGCGAGATCGCGGTCGGCATCGTCATAGGCCTTGGGTCCGACGTAGAGGTCGGCCAGCGCCGACAACGGGCCCTCGATCTCACCGGTGATCGCCACCAGGATCGGGCCGATCGCGGTGGCCGCGATCACCACCGCCACCAGCACCCTGGTCTCCCGGCGGCTGGCGTGGGCGACCAGCTGACGCTCCCCGGTGTGCAGGAACAGGGCGCCGGCCAGCAGGCCGACCAGCGCGGTGCTGAGCCGTAGCACGTCCTGCAGCTGGCCGCCGTACAGCATGGCCACCAGACACAGGGTCAGCACACCGATCCGAATCCGCCTGCGCCACAACGCAGAGAGCCCACCGCTGTAGGTCATCAGCAGGCCGGCGATCAACGTCGAGGTGCCGACCGTCAGGTCGGAGGCCAGATAGTCCGCCCATAGCCAATCGAACAACGCGTCGCACAGCGCGATCAGACCGACACCCGCGGCCACCCCGACGATCTGCACGAGCAGCGTCATCCAGGCCATCTTCAGGCTGCCGTACCGGCGCTCGAACAGGCTGCCCAGGACGAGCAACAGGACGGTCACGCCGATATAGGTGAACAGGTCGGCCGCAAAGAACGCCGCGGTCAACGGCGTCCACCAGTTGCCGTCCTGGAAGGCGGGCACCCCGGCGGCGACGGTGTCCTGCAGACTTTCCGACGGGCCGTCCAGCAAACTGCCGGTCACCGCCCCGATCACCCACAGGATGACGACCAGCGCGATCGTCACCGGCGCCTTGCGGGCCTGGACGACCTGGGTGGTGGCGAACGTCAGGATCCCGTCCCACCACCGCTTCGCCGGCGAAACAGGTTTGGCCGCTTCGACCTTGGTGGCCGCGTGGCTCATGACGCGATCAACCCCATTCTGTTCGACAACCACGGCAGGGCCTCCTGGAAGCCCTCTCCCCACACCCGCCAGTCGTGCCCACCGGGCAGTTCGACGTAATCGATGGTCATTCCCGCGTCCTTCGCCGCCTGTTCGACCCGCTGCGCCCTCGGCAGGTACGAGTCGTCCAGTCCCCCGACGACGAAGCCGGCGGTGTCCGGGAACTTCTTGGTCTTCATCACGGTCAGCGGGTTCACCGCGTCGAACGCGGCCTGCGAACCGCCGAACAGGGTGGCGATGGTCGCCGCGGCGTCGTCACCGACGTTGATCTGGTCCTCCGGCGACATCGCCAGGAACGTGCGGTAGACGTCGGGCGCGTTGACCGCCATCACCAGCGCGCAGGTGCCGCCGTTGGAAAGCCCGCCGATGGACCACTTCTGGGTGTCCTGGACGACCTGCAGGTTGGCCTTGATCCAGTCCGGCACGTCCTGGCTGAGGTAGGTGAAGACGTTGCCCTGCGGGGAATCGACACAACCGGGGTTGGCGAAACTGTCGCCCAGCGGGTCGACCACCACCACCACCGGCGCGAGCCCGTCGTGCTGAGCGGCGTAGGCGTCCATCACGGCGCCGAGCTTGCCCGCCTCGAACCAGTCCTTCGGCTCACCCGGCTGCCCGGCCATCAGCACGATGACCGGTAGTTCGGCCCGCGGCGTGCTCTGATACGCGGGCGGCAGATAGATGTAGGCATCCCTGGCAGCGAACTTGGATTTCGTCCCGGGTATCGCAACGGTGCTCACCGTGCCGGTCGCCGGCATGTTCGCCGGCGCCTTCCACACCGTCGACAGCGCCGCCCCGGGCGGGGCCTTGACCAACTGGTCGGGCTTGACGTTGTTCTTGTTGTCGAAGTCGGACTGGTTGTCCAGATCCGCGCCGAGCAGCGAACCCACCGTCGGGTACTGGCCGTAGTGCTGATTGATGGCGGCAGCACCGGAGATGAAGACACCGATGACGGCCAGTACGGCCACGATGCGCAGCGGCCAGCGCACCGGCTTCATCACCGCGAGGGCGATCGCGGCACCGTTGAAGAACATCGCCACCAACGACACGGTGGGCAGGGGATCCTGGGGGAACGGCTTCCAGATCACGTCCATGACGAGCTTGGCCAGCACCGCTGCCAGGATCCCGACACCGATGGCGATCGGGACCTTGACCAGCCACCAGCGCTTGGTCTTGCCGAACAACAGGAACCCGAAGCTCACGACCCCGATGCCCAGCAGGATCAGTTGGGGCAGTCCATCCAACAGCGGCCAGTCGAGCATCAGCTCGATGCTCCTTCCCCATCCTGATTGTCGTTCGGGGGTGATCGTCTCACAGTGCCGTCAACGAACGATCATGTTCCGGTTGTCCGGTCCGTGTCGGAACTTCCGCGTCGCCGCGAGCCGGATCGGGAACGCGAACGGCCCCGGATCCGCAGTGCGGATCCGGGGCCGTTCGGTGAGTTCAGGTACTGCGGTGGAACGTCAGATGACGGTGACCGCGGTGGCCTGCGGGCCCTTGTTGCCCTGGGTCACGGTGTAGCTGACCTTCTGGTTCTCCTCGAGCGAGCGGTAGCCGCCCGCCTGGATCTCCGAGTAGTGGACGAAGACGTCCGGACCGGAGCCCTCGGGGGTGATGAACCCGAAGCCCTTCTCAGCGTTGAACCACTTGACGGTGCCCTGTGCCATGGTGCTCTCCTTGCGGGGTGAATCCGATACGGATCCGCGCACTGTGCGCTGATCCGGGCTAGTCGACGATTTCGACACCTTCGGATGCAAACACCCATGGAGCCAAGCCCGTGGCGACATCTTGCAGTCGCGTGGAACGGACTCAAGAACGGTAACCGGCTACAGCCTCTCACGATTCCACAGGAAAGACCACCTGCCCACGCAACGGCAGCAGAATCGAGGGCGAGGAAATCAATGCCCGCGAATCCTGGGCAGCAGAATTCAGCCACGAGAATCGACGTGGAACCCCTCAGCTCGACGATCGCACCACCAGCGTCGGCGGGAACAACGTCGGCGGACTGGGCTCGGCAGCGCGGGACAGCATGTCCAGCAGCACCGTCCCCGCCGTCCTGGCCATCTCGACCACCGGGTTCACCACGGTCGTCAACGGCGGGTCGGTCACCGCCGCGACGGCGCCGTTGTCGTAGCCGACCAGCGCGACATCACCGGGCACCGAGCGTCCTGCGGCCCGCAGCACGCTGAGCGCGCCGACGGCCATCAGGTCATTGGCCACGAAGATGGCATCCAGATCGGGATGTCGCTCGAGCAGCTTGCGGGTGGCCTCGGCTCCCCCCGGCGTGGTGAAGTCGCCGTGCTCGACGGCGTCGTCCGGCACGCCCTTCGCCGTCAGGGCGTCTCGCCAGCCGGCCAGCCGATCCGCTGCGGCAATCATGTCCGCCGGGCCGGCCACGGTTCCGATCCGGCGGCGGCCGCGCTCCAACAGATGCCCGGTCGCCAGGGCGCCGCCGAGCCGATTGTCGGTGTCGACGTAGCTCAGTTCGTCCGGCCGGTACCAGGGCCGGCCGACGAAAACGCTGGGCAGCCGCGCCGACAGCAGGGCCTTCTCGATGTCGTCCGCGCGGTGGTGCGACACCACCACTGCGCCGTCGACATGTCCGCGCCGCAGGTACCTGATCGTCCGGTCGACATCCTCGCCGTGCCGGGCCATCAGCAGCACCATCTGAAAATCGCTGTGCCGCAATGCTTGTCCGAGACCCTGGATCACCTGTCCGAAGAACGGGTCACCCGTCACCCGATCGTCGGGTTCCGGGATCAGCAACGCGATGGCATCCGCCCGATGGGTGACCAGCGCACGGGCGGCGCGGTTGGGCGTGAACCGGAGATGCTCGACGGCGGCGTCGACGGCGGCCTGGGCGTCGGGACTGACCCGGCTGCCACCGTTGATCGCGCGGGACGCGGTCGACCTGGAGACCCCGGCGGCCGCGGCAACATCCTCGAGGGTCGGCGAACGGGTCGGGAGTTGGTGATCGCCGGTGCTCACCGGGTGAGCATCGAGCGGCATCCCGGAAATGTCCAGGCCGCCGCCCACCACTGGTGTGGTCGCGTCGGACGACGGGGAGCCGGTCACCGCCCGGTCCGCCGCGGCCGATGAATTGGGGTGCCCGCGCACGCTCGGTCCACGGGCACCCCAGTTCTCCCCCCTGGCGCTGTCGGGGTGACCCCGTCGACGCCCGTTGTGGGAGCGCTTCCACGCACCCACCCGCATCCTGTTGCCCCTTGCGCGGGCTGTCAAGAGGACCCGCCGGGCAGCGTCGAACGGCGAACACGCCCGCCGGGGTCTTGCTGATGGGGTGTTGTGGTCGCTGGTCGATACCTGCAGTCATCAAGAAGCGCCTGATTGCCCCGCAAGTCCGCAGACCTTGGGCGTGTCGTCGCAGTGCCCGCCGGCGTCGCACCGAGGGGCGGCGTGTGGTCGCTGCGCGGGTCCCGCTCAGCGGCAGCTGACCGACGACGGGGATACCGGGCAGGCACTATGGAGGCCCGCCGACGATGGTGCAGGCGGACACCGCGTCCCGGCGACCGTTCGCCGACGCCAGGCAATCAGGAGATCGAGATGCGTTTGCTGGTGATCGGTGGTGGGCCCGCCGGAGTGTCCGCGGCGTTGCAGGGCGCCGAACTGGGCGCGTCGGTCACCCTGGTCGAACGCAAGCGGGTCGGCGGCACGAGCATCAACGAGGGACCGGCACCCATTCGCACGTTGGCCAGGGCAGCCCGACTGGCCCGGGATGCCAAGTCCTGGGAGACCTTCGGACTGCGCGGTGCGGCTCCCACGGTCGACGTGAAGGCAGCGGTCGCCAACGCGACCCGGGTGGCGGACTACTCACACGACGTCAAGCGGATGAGCGACTACATCGCGGCCTGCGGCGTCGAGTTGGTCCAGAACGCCGGCCCGGCCCGGTTCGTCGACGATCACACCATCGAGGTGCAGGACGGCCGACGGTTCTCCGGCGACGCCATCGTGGTGGCGGTCGGTGGTCATGCCGGCCGGTTGCCGATCCCAGGGGCCGAGCTCGCTCTGACCTACGAGGACATCCGCGACCTCACCGAGCTGCCGGTGTCCTCGGTGGTCATCGGCGGCTCGGACACCGGCTGCCAGCTGGCCTCGATCCTGGTGGATTTCGGTTCCAAGGTCACCGTGCTGGAGTTCGCAGACCGGATCAAACCTCGTTCGGACCACGACGTCTCAGCGGGTCTGACCGCGGCCTTCGAGGCCAAGGGCATGCAGGTGATCACCGGCACCAGGGCCACCTCGATCGAACGCAGCGGTGACGTCTTCGTCGTGCATCACGAGCGCGACGGGGTCACCGCAACGGTGCCGGCCGACACCGTGTTCTTCGCCGTTGGCTGGCCCGGGAACGCCAGCACCCTGGATCCGGAGTCGATCGGTCTGGCGGTCAACCGCGGATATCTCACGGTGGACGACCGGCTGGTCAGCAACATCCCGCACATCTTCGCCGCCGGCGACGTCAACGGGATCAGCATGCTGGTGCCGAGTGCGAGACAACAGGGCCTGGTCGCGGCGGAGAACGCGGTGATGGGGACCAGACGCCGGAACAGTCACGAGATCGTTCCGACCGGATCGTTCACCGACCCGGAATACGGAAGTGTCGGCCTCACCGAGGCCGAGGCCCGCGCCCGTTACGACTGCGAGGTCGCACTGGTCCGCTACGACGACCTGCTGCGGCCGGTGGTGGACGCGCGATCAGGCGGATTCTGCAAGCTGATCGTCGAATCGAACCGGCACTACATCCTCGGCGCCCATGTGCTCGGCGAGTACTCGGCGGAACTGATCCAGATGGTGGCGGCGTGCATGGCCACGAACATGCGGGTGGAGCAGCTCGCCGACCTCCCGTTCGCCTTCCCCACCTTCACCGAAGCGGTCGGCATGGCCGCCCAGAAGTGCGTCCGGCAACTGGGTATCGCCCGCATTGCGCAGCAGTGGAGCGACCTACGTCCGCATTCCGAGGGCTGATCCGGCCGGGATTCAGCCGGCCACCACCCGCACGATCTTGCCCGGGTTGGCGTCGGTGGTCAGGTAGAGCTTCTTGTTCGACGGATTGATCACGGCCACCCGCAGCCTGCCCTGGTCGGTCACCTTGACGGTCTGCGAGACGACGGTGGTGCCGGCGCCGTTCAGGCAGAGGATGCGAAGGTGCTGGTCCTTGAGCACGGCCATGGCCAGACAACCCTGGAACGACTGCCATTGGGAGCCGGAGAGGAAGGTCCCACCGGACGGGGCGATCGTGGGGTTGCCCGACGACCAGGTGGCCGTGATCGCGTTCGGGAACTTCGTCTTGTCCGTCATCGGCCGTGATTCGTCGTAGAACACCGGTCCGGACGCGGGTCGCGGATCCCAGCCGTAATTGGCCCCCGGGTACAGCCGATTCACCTCGTCGTCACGGCCGGTGCCGTGCTCGATCGAAAACGCCTGGCCGTCCGCGTTGAAGGCAAGGCCCTGCACGTTGCGGTGGCCGTAGGTGTAGATCCGCGGATCGAACGGGGCCGGCGCGTTCCCGGCCACGCCTTTGCCGTTGGTGTCGACCCGCAACACCTTGCCGCCCAACGACTGCGGATCCTGCGGATTGGTCGCCACTGCGGCGTCGCCGGTGCCGATCCACAGTCGGCCGTCCGGACCGAAGCGCGGGCGGCAGCCGGAATGGCGCCCGGAGCTCACCGGGATGCCGGTGACGATGTCGGTCCGATTCGTCAGCGCGGTCACCCCGGAGTTGATGGTCCAGCGCACCACGCGGACGTCGAGCGATCCGCTCTTGTTCGACATGAAGCAGGTGTAGACGCGTCGATTCGTTCCGAATTTCGGGTCGACGGCGACGCCCATCATCCCGCCCTCGCCCTGCGCGACCACATCCGCCGGCCGCGCCAGCTGCCGGACCTCGCCACCCACGATCCGGAACTTGATCGGCCCCGGCCGTTCGGTGAACAGGATGCTGCCGGCCGGCGTGAAGGCCATGTCCCACGGATTCTGCAGCCCGCCCAGCACGGTCCCCACCGTCAACGCCGGCTCTGCCTTGGCAGCAACCGAGTCGGGTGACGAAGCCGCCGCTGCGGGCGCGAGCACAGCACCCGACGACGCGAGCGCGGCAGCCAACACAACGAACCACAGACGTCGACGGAGCATCGATGACCCCTTCCCTCGCGGACCACCGTACGACTCTGTGTAGTCAGTTGATTACCCGACTCGCGGAGCCGTCACGACAACGCAGACCCGACCAGGCCCGGATCCCATGCCCCGACGCCGGCCCGTCGACTACCGAGAAACCGGCCATCACGACGATTTCGTGCCATATTCGGTCAGCTGTTACGTGTCCCCACCACGTCCAGGCCCTAGGAGTCATCGTGCTCGTCCCAGTTCTCGTCCTGGCGGTCAGCGTTGCCGTCCTCGGCGCCCTTGCCCTGGTCGGGACCGGTGGCCTGCGCGGAAACCCGATCCAGGCCGCGATCATGTTCATCGTCCTGCCGCTCATCGCGGCCTATGGCTTCGTCACCCTCGGCGCCATCTCGGGCGGCTGACGGCGCCCTGGTCGGCGCTGGGTCACAGCGTGCTCAGCCAGGTCACAACCGCCTCGCCGATGGCACGGTCGGCGTTGCGCGGATCGTGGCCGCCGGTCAGCCACACCTGGGTGATCGGCCCCGGGATGCTCGCCAGATGCTGGTCGAACTCGGCCGGCGAACCGAAAGGATCGCTTTTCCCGGAGATCACCAGCACCGGCACCTTGATCTCCGGAAAGTGCTCCACCCGCAGGTTCTCGGGTTTCCCCGGCGGATGCAGCGGGTAGCTCAGCAGGATCAGCCCGGCCGCCGGCAGCCCCTGCGCGACCGCCATCGAGCACATCCGGCCACCGTAGGAGCGGCCACCCAGCACCAGCCGCTCCGGCGCGACGCCGGCCTGTGCGACCAGCGCGGCGGCCTGTTCGGCGAGGTGGGCGATCGCCACCGGCGGCCGGTCCGGGACCCGCTTGCCCTGTAACCGATACGGAAAATCGACCCGGGCACACGGCATCGGCTGCACGGCCCGATCGACGGCCACCAGGGTGTGCTGGTCGCGGGTCGCGCCGGCGCCCGGAGTCAGCAGCAGCGCACCGGCTTTCGAGCTGTTGCCCGCTGACATCGACATCTCCTGACACTCCCGGAACGCCCCATCGATCACCTGTGCCGGGAGTGTACGGTCGCCGCCGTCCCTGACCCGATTGATCTTCGCGACGCGACGGGTCCCTACTACTGACACCGGCACGGCCGCGGGGATATGGTCATCAAGATCGTCGTGGTGTTCATCACAGTTCCGCCGCCGCTGTATCCCGCCGACCGGGAGGTCTGATGACCGACTCCGCTCTGTTAGCTCTCCAACGATCCGTTGACGAATTGAAGTCCGCCGTTGCCATGCTGTCGCACACCCATGGCAAGGTGCCCGCGGTCGCCCGCCTCTGCAACGACCTGGAGCGATTGCAGATGGACGTTGCCGACGCCGAGTCCCTGCGCTCCGCCGACCCCGGCAAGGTCGCCTCGCCGGCCGGCAAACCGGCCGTCTACCAGATGAGCGATGAGCCGTACGACCCGTCGATGTGGGGCAACGACTACGACCAAGAGGGCTTGGGCGGCTACCACGGCAAGAGCCGTTGAGCGGGGTCAACACCCCAGGACGTGCGCTCCTGGCAGCGAAGACGCTGCGGACCGACAACTGGCGGCGGGCCCCTGCCCTCACCGCCGCCGGCCTGCTGCTCTTCGTCGTCTACGGCGGAGTCCGGGCCTTCCAGTTCGACTATTACTACTCGGCCCCGTATCTCTCGCCGTTCTACTCGCCGTGCATCACCACCGGCTGCGTCCCGGAGGCCAGCGATTTCGGGCAGCCGATCAGTTGGTGGCCGCTGTCGCCCGCGCTGATCATCCTGATCTTCCCGCTGGGGTTCCGACTGACCTGCTACTACTACCGCAAGGCCTACTACCGGTCGTTCTGGTTGTCACCGGCGGCCTGCGCCGTCGCCGAACCGCACAAGAAGTACAGCGGGGAAACCCGGTTCCCGTTGATCTTCCAGAACGTGCACCGGTACTTCTGGTACGTCGCCATGATCTTCGGCGTCATCCTGACCTACGACGCCATTCTCGGGTTCCGCAACCCCGAGGGCGACTGGGGCCACATGGGTCTCGGCACCGTCTTCCTGCTGGTCAACGCCGGGCTGATCTGGCTGTACACCCTGTCCTGCCACTCCTGCCGGCACATCATGGGCGGAAAGCTCAAGCACTTCTCCCGTCATCCGATCAGATACAAGGCGTGGCAACAGATCTCCAAGCTGAATGCGCGGCACATGCAACTTGCCTGGGCGTCGCTGTTCTGGTTGCTGTTCACCGACCTCTACATCGTGTTGCTGTCCACCGGAACCATCTCCGACCTGAGATTCTTCTGACCGCCGACCAGCCACCCGATGCCGCGAGATCCCAGGAGTCCCCCATCTTGATCGACACGCACCCCCGACACCAACGAACCGATCGCCGGACCCGCATGACCGACCACGAGGAACATCGCTACGACGTCGTCATCATCGGCGCCGGCGGCGCCGGACTGCGGGCGGCGATCGCAGCCCGGGAGGCCGGGATGCGGACCGCGATCATCTGCAAGTCGCTGTTCGGCAAGGCGCACACGGTGATGGCCGAGGGCGGCATCGCGGCGTCCATGGGCAACGTCAATTCCAAGGACAGCTGGCAGGTACATTTCCGCGACACCATGCGCGGTGGAAAGTTTCTCAACCATCCGCGGATGGCGGAGCTGCATGCGATGGAGGCGCCGGACCGGGTCTGGGAACTGGAGACCTACGGGGCGCTGTTCGACCGCACGCCGGACGGCCGGATCAGCCAGCGCAACTTCGGCGGCCACGAGTACCCACGACTCGCCCACGTCGGCGACCGCACCGGCCTGGAACTGATCAGAACCCTGCAGCAGAAGATCGTCTCGCTGCGTCAGGACGAGGATGCCGCCGAAGGCGTCTCCGAGCACGGGATCGGTGACGAGGACGCCGGCCTGCGGGTGTTCGCCGAGGTCACCATCACCGAGTTGCTGACCGACGACACCGGAGCCATCGCCGGCGCCTTCGGGTATCGCCGGGAGACCGGGAAGTTCGTCACCTTCCACGCACCGGCGGTGATCCTGGCGACCGGCGGCATCGGCAAGTCGTTCAAGGTCACCAGCAACTCGTGGGAATACACCGGGGACGGCCATGCGCTGGCCCTGCGCGCCGGATCGACCCTGGTCAACATGGAGTTCGTCCAGTTCCACCCGACCGGAATGGTCTGGCCACCGTCGGTGAAGGGCATCCTGGTCACCGAATCCGTGCGCGGCGACGGTGGTGTGCTGCGCAATTCCGAGGGCACCCGGTTCATGTTCAACTACGTCCCCGACGTGTTCCGGGCGAAGTACGCCGAGACCGAGGAGGAGGCGGACGGCTGGTACAAGGACTCCGAGAAGAACCGGCGCCCACCGGATCTGCTCCCCCGCGACGAGGTGGCCAGGGCGATCAACTCCGAGGTCAAGGCCGGCCGCGGCACGCCGCACGGCGGGGTCTTCCTCGATGTCTCGACCCGACTGCCCGCCGAGGAGATCAAACGGCGGCTGCCGTCGATGCACCACCAGTTCTCCGAACTCGCCGACGTCGACATCACCAAGGAGGCGATGGAGGTCGGGCCGACCTGTCACTACGTGATGGGCGGGGTCGAGGTCGATCCCGACACCGCCGCCGCCGCAAGGGTTCCCGGGCTCTTCGCCGCCGGTGAGGTGGCCGGCGGGATGCACGGTTCCAACCGGCTCGGCGGCAACTCGCTGTCCGACCTGCTGGTGTTCGGCCGCCGCGCGGGGCTCGGCGCGTCCGACTACGTCCAGGGCCTCGGCGATTCACGTCCCGCGGCGTCGCCGGGATCGATCGAGTCCGCCGCCGAGCGGGCACTGGCGCCGTTCCAGGTCGAGGACGGCGAGAATCCCTACACCCTGCATCGTGAGCTCCAGCAGGTGATGAACGACCTGGTCGGCATCATCCGCAAGGAGGAGGAGATCCAGCAGGCGTTGGACGCGATCGACGCGCTCAAGCCCCGGGTCGCGGCGGTGAGCGTGGAGGGCCATCGGCAGTTCAACCCGGGGTGGCATCTGGCGCTCGACCTGGTGAACATGCTGCAGGTCAGCGAATGCGTCGCCAGGGCGGCATTGATCCGGCAGGAGAGCCGCGGCGGACACACCAGGGACGACTACCCGGAGATGAGCGCCCAGTGGCGCCGGAAGCTCTTGATCTGCGCGGCCGACAACAGCGCCGACACGACGAGCGTCACGGTCACCGAGCAGCCGATCACCCCGATCAGAACCGACCTGCTGGAGCTGTTCGAGCGCTCCGAGCTGGAGAAGTACCTGGAAGACGACGAACTGCCACCCGCACCGGCGGCCGACGGCCCGTCAGAAGGAGCAAACGCATGAGCGAGGCTCGCCGAGCGAATCATGGACACCGTCATACGATCGCTCCACGAGGAACGAGTGGAGCAAACGCATGAGCCGGGACGCGAAGTTCAGGGTCTGGCGCGGGGACGCGAGCGGCGGCGGCCTGCAGGACTACACGGTCGAGGTCAACGAGGGCGAGGTGGTGCTGGACATCATCCATCGGCTGCAGGCCACCCAGGCCGGTGATCTGGCCGTCCGGTGGAACTGCAAGGCGGGCAAGTGCGGATCCTGCAGCGCGGAGATCAACGGCCGACCGCGCCTGCTCTGCATGACCAGGATGTCCACCTTCACCGATGACGAGGTGATCACCGTGACGCCCATGCGGGCGTTCCCGGTGATCCGGGACCTGGTCACCGATGTCTCGTTCAACTACCAGAAGGCACAGGCAGATCCCGTCGTTCGCGCCGCCGGAGGGCGTCGGACTCGGCGAGTACCGGATGGCCCAGGTCGACGTCGAGCGATCACAGGAATTCCGCAAGTGCATCGAGTGCTTCCTGTGCCAGAACGTCTGCCACGTCACCCGCGACCACGAGGAGAACAAGCAGGCGTTCTCCGGTCCGCGATTCTTCATCCGGGCCGCCGAGTTGGACATGCACCCGTTGGACGCCCGCACCGATCGCCGGGAGTTCGCGCAGGAGCACCAGGGCATCGGCCTGTGCAACATCACCAAGTGCTGCACCGAGGTCTGCCCGGAACACATCAAGATCACCGACAACGGCATCATCCCGATGAAGGAACGGGTGGTCGACCGGCGTTACGACCCGCTGGTGTGGTTGGGCAACAAGCTGTTCCGCCGGAGCGGCAAGGAATGATCCGAACGTCGCGGTGTGATCTGCGCAACCGCTCCGCGGATCCGCAGCAGCCCGCCTCACCGCCAGTTCACGCGAGAAACCCCGCTACCCCGGGCACCGTGCTTTCCTGAAGGGTCGCCCAATGCCGGGCGGCCGGAATGACGAGCGGACTCGAAAAGATGCGAAGTGGTACCCACCGCCCACTGGTCACGGCGTTGTTCGGCGCGCTGGTGCTGGCGCTCTCGTTGACGGCCTCGGTCCTGCTGGCGCCACCGGGAGATCGCCCAGGCCGCAACCCCGGTCGGCATCGATCAGTCCGAGGACCCGGCCGCCATCGCGCAGCTCTCCGCCGCGGCCGCCGCGGCGAACCCGACGGCGAGCACCGTCTCGCTGGCCCCTGGCCTGTCCGGATTCGACAACATCGGTGCCGACAGCGCCGTGCAGCTGAACTGCCTGAGTGCGTCCGGGTTCTCCTTCGACGTGATCGATGCGTTGGGTGCGGGGTGGGACACCGAGTACCGGACGGCCGCCGGGCTCGGGATGAGCATCGTGTTGTTCCAGGGCTTCTATCAGCCGTTCTGGTCCGATCCCGCGCAGGGAACGGCCCGCGGGCAGTTGATGGTGACCAACGCGCAGTCCGTCGGCTACCCCAGGGGTGCGCAGGTCTTCCTGAATCTGGAGAACAATCTGAGCGACGGAACATCGCCCACGACGAGGGCCGGGATGATCTCCTGGGTCAAGAACTGGGCATCGGCGGTCCGCAGCGCCGGCTTCGTCCCCGGGGTGTACGTCGGCGTCCCGCAGCTGTTGACGACGGCCGACCTGGAGAACGCCGTCGGCAGCGACGGGGTGTTCTGGCGGTCGGCGTCGTCGTCGGCTCCGCAGACCAACCGCGGGTACGTGATGCGGCAGCCGACGATCTCGATGCCCGCCTGCGGGACGACCATCGACGTGGACATTTCGGGATCGGCCACCAACGGTGCTGCCCTGGTCGGCGCCGGCTTCCCGCGCAGCACCACCCCGCCGACGGTTCCGGGGGCCTTCGGTCCGCTCAATCCGGCACGGATCCTGGACACCAGGGTCGACGGCCGGGGTCAGGTCCCGGCCTCCTCGGCCCGCAGGGTCCGCATCCTCGGCGCCGGCGGCGTCCCGTCCGTCGGTGTCTCCGCGGTCGTGCTCAACCTGACCGTCACCGGCGCCAGCAAGGGTGGATACCTCACCGCCTACCCCACCGGCACCAGCCGACCCACTGCATCCAACGTCAACTTCGTCGCCGGCCAAACCGTGCCCAACCTGGTCGTCGTCCCGGTCGGCTTCGACGGCTCGATCCAGATCTACAACGCCGCCGATGCGCCGGTCGACATGCTCGCCGACGTCGCCGGTTACTACCTCGGCGGCACCCCCGATGCTCCCGGTGCCTTCGCGCCGGTCACCCCCGCCCGGATCCTGGACACCAGGATCGACGGCGGAGGAAAGGTCCCGGGCACCACCGCCCGTCAGGTCCAGATCCTCGGCGCCGGCGGCGTCCCACCCACCGGCGTCTCCGCGGTCGTGCTCAACCTGACCGTCACCAACACCACCAGGGGCGGGTACCTCACCGCCTACCCCACCGGCACCAGCCAACCGACCGCATCGAACGTCAACTTCGTCGCCGGCCAAACCGTGCCCAACCTGGTCGTCGTCCCGGTCGGCAGCGACGGCACGATCCAGATCTACAACTCTGCGGATGCCCCGGTCGACATGCTCGCCGACGTCGCCGGCTACTACCTCGGCGGCACCCCCACCGCGCCGGGAACCCTCGGCGCGCTGCCGCCGTCGCGGATCCTGGACACCCGGACCGACGGGCGAGGAATGGTCCCGGGTTCCAGCGGGCGGGCCGTGACGGTCGCCGGGCAGGGCGGGGTGCCGGCCGGTGGGGCGTCCGCCGCCATCCTGAATGTCACCGTCACCGACACCACCGACGGCGGCTTCATCACGGTCTTCCCGACCGGGGTGAACCGGCCGACGGCCTCGAACCTGAACTTCATCGCGGGCCAGACGGTGCCCAACCTGGTGATGGTTCCGATCGGGACGGACGGAAAGATCATGCTGTACAACGCCTCCACCGCGCCGGTGGACCTGATCGCCGACGTCGTCGGTTACGTCATCTGATCTGTCGCTGCGGACCACTACCCGCCGGTGAGCAGCGGGACACGGAAGGTCGATCACCCAGCCCGGCCCTGGCGGTGTGGTCAGTTCGACCGTGCCGGCCGAGCTTCCGGCGGCGGTCGCACAGACCGCCCTCGCCCGCTCCACCTCCGCCGCCCACGACCCGTAGTCCGGGCCGGTGTCGAGAAAGAGGTTGGCGGCCAACGCGATGACCAGCGCGCCCAACACCGCGTACCAGATCCATTGCCGGCGGCGGTACTCGCGGATCAGTACGGCGACGGCGACCGGGATGGTGGCGGCGAGCATCATCGACGCCGCCGTGCCCCACCGGGTGAACAGCGGTGAGGCGAACTCCTCGAGCGGTAGCTCGCTGTAGTAGAAGATCGGGTTGCCGCCCAACACGAACGACCCTGTCCAGCTGACGACCGACCCGTAGAGCAGTGCTGCCAGCGCGATCCGCTCCGTTATCCTGCCCTTGACGAATCCGAGCACCGCCAGCGCCAGGATCGCGCGCGACGCCGAGGAAACCGGGCCACCAGCCGAATCTGACAAAGACCGATGCCCAGCAACGGCCGGTAGGTCGTACCGAGCGTCATGCCCGCGTTCAGCACGTATCCCTGCACCACCGAGGCCAACGGTGGAAACTTCGCCCGAGACGCCGCGCGGTGCGGCGAACGTGGCGACCACCTGCGCGGCGACTCCGAGGAACCACCCGCACAGCACCGGGATCATCAGCCGTCGAGATTTCGGGTCCGCCGGCCGCCACAGTCGGTACAGCCGCCACAGAGCCAGCGGCAGAAAGATCGCGCACTGCGGTTCGGTGGCGGTCGCGAGAAATGCGACCGGGCCATTCCCCCTGCGCCCCAACTGGTTCGGGGCGTCGCGAGCAGCAGCCAGGGCGTCAGATAGAGCAGGAACCAGTGCAGGTTGGCGATGTTGCCCAGCGCTTCGGTCGCCGCTATCGGGACCAGGACGGTGATCATTCCGATGACGAGCCGGCAGGCCAGGTCGGTGACGACATCCCGGCTGAACACGAAGACCAATCCGGCGACGGCGCCGACGGTGAGACAGGAGATGACGTTGGTCGCGATCCCCCACCAGCTCACCGGCAGCACGCCGGTGACGAACCACGACGCCAGCCGGGGAATCGCGTGCTCGTAACCGGCATACGGCGTCCACAGCACGGAGATTCCGCCGGCAGCGTCGGCGCCTGCCCAATCGGCGGCGAACTGCTTGCCGTCCTCGGCGTAGAGCCACCCCCGCACCATCGACGGCATCCGGAACCAGGCGACCAGCGAGGCCGCTACCACGATCAGCGCGACGAGCTGCCAGGAGTCTTGCTGGTGCGTCCCGGGTTTGGCGGGCGCCCGGTGCTCCGGCGGTGCGGCCGGCACGTTGGGGTCTGGGCCGGTCTGGGCGGCGCTCATCGAGCGATCAGTCGCCGGCGCCGGTGATCCGCTTCCAGAGTCCCCGCTTGCCACTGGACGTCGGTTCGCCGCGGGCCATGTCGGCCTCGGTGAATTCCTTCTGCTCGGGCAGGTCGTCGGCGACGACTCCGATCAATCGGCCGCCCTCGACCACCGGCGATCCGACCGGCGCGGCCGCGGCATCACTTTTCGCAACGGGCTGCCGGGCGGACCGATCGGCTAGCCCGAGTGCCTCGTGCAGCACGGTGGCCGACAACTGGGTGCCCATCGTCGCCTGCAGGCCGGCGATGTCGAAGACGTGGTAGACGGCATCATCGCCGGCGTGGTCGACCACCACCACGGGCAGCCGCGAGCTGCGCGCCGTCAGCAGCCGCAATCTGGTCGGCCCGACGGTTTGCGTGGCATCAACCGCGATCACCGCTTCAATCCGCACGTCGCGAACCTACTGGAGCCGATCGGGCCGGGCGAGCGGAGCGGCACTTTGCCAGCGGATCGCGCGTCGTTCGCCGAGGGGCCCCGGCGAGCAGATCGGTGTGCCGTCACCGGGTTGAAATCACCGACCGGTGGGACGCTGGAGGCAAGCTCCTGCACTCTCGGAATCGATGCCGGACGACAACGACGCCAACCAATCGGAGCTGCAAGAGCCCTTTGCAGTGCAAATTTCCACCTGGCGGCACCATGCGCCCGTTCGGAGGTACCGAACGGACAGTCATCAAACATTCACCCGGTAGGGTGTAGTGGAGAATTGCGGCGACGCGCAGGTAAGTCGGAGGAGCGACGTTGGCCCACGAATTGGACACCAGGGACGCACCGGGTAGCGGCGACTCCGAGTTTGCTGACTCTGTGTTCGCCGACAACCTGCGAATCGCCCGAATGGCCGCACCGGACGCACCCGACCTGCTGGTCCCGCCGACGGCCAACACCCTGTTCGTGCCGACCGCTCCGTTCTGGACCCAGACCTCGATGAAGCTGCCGGTCGGCCGACAGCGGATGGAGGTCCTGCACGTCAGCGACTACGACGGGGTGGAGGAAGCTCTCCGCGCCCGTGCCGCGTCGGGGCCCTTGTCCCAGGCCTTCGAGCTTGCGCCGCTCCGAGTGCTGCGTCGACGGTTCGGTGTCGGTCACGTCAACAACGGCGGGCCATGGATGCTCGACGAGCCGGCGTTGGCAGATGTGCGCAGGTTGATCTCGGCACCGTTCAAGCCGTCGGAGATGAAGGCGCTGGTCGCCGACGTGGTCGCCACCTGCGACTTGGTGCTGGCGGAAATGATGGCGGCCGATCCGCAGGTTCTGGACGTCGGTACTTACGCCAACGAAGTGCATTTCCGGATGATGGCCCGGATCATGGGCGTCTCCGAGAGCCTGGCGCCCGTGTTCCGCGAATGGATGCGGGTCTTCAACGAATCCGATTCGCTGGCGACCCTGACCCGGCAGCCGGAGATCCGCCGAACCCTGAGTGCTCTGCTGGCAGAGGCCGAGACCTCCCAACGGCAGGGCGGCGAGATCGTCGGACTGCTCGGCTTCCTGGCGCAGGAACATCTCGGCGGCGCCATGATCGGTCGATCTCGACTGCGGACCTCGGACGTGGTCAGCCTGTTGTGGGCCGTCATCGCCGCAGGCACCGACACCCCCGGTACGGCGGCGGCGGCCACCGTCTACTTCACCCTGCAGACGGGCGACTTCGCCGGTCTGACCGAGTACGACCGGGCGCGCAAGGCGATCTCCGAATCACTGCGCTTCTACCCGCCGTTCCCGAAACCGCTCAGCAAGGTTCGGGTCGATTGCGAGATCGCCGGTGTGCCGCTGAAGAAGAACCAGTGGGTCGAGACCCACCTGCCCGCGGCGAACCGGGACGAACGGGTCTTCGAGCGCCCCCATGAGTTCGACATCGACCGACCGGACATCAAGAACGCCCGGCCGTTCGGCGACATCCCGCACTACTGCATCGGTTCGCACTACGGCCAGCTGGTCGGAGCCCACGTGATCACCACCCTCGCAACTCAGCTCCCAGGACTTGCGTTGCTACCGAAGCCCCGCCCGTATCGGCGGCACACCGGCCTGCTGCACCGGCTGGAGAGCCTGCCCGCGCTGACCAACGTCTGACCCGCTCGTCCGTCGGTGGGGTGAACTAGCGTTCCGGGAATGTCGGAGCCGTCCCATCTCTCGCAGATCCGCACCGCGTACGACATCGTCGCCGACGATTACGCCGCACTACTCGCGGATGCCCTTGCCGCCAGCATCTTCGACCGGGCGGTGCTGAGCGCCTTCGCCGAACTCGTCCTTGCCGACGGCGGCGGACCGGTGGGTGATCTCGGCTGCGGACCGGGTCGCGTCACCGCCCACCTGGCGTCGCTCGGTCTGGCGGCGTTCGGTGTCGACCTGTCGCCGGGAATGGTGGCGGTGGCTCGTCGGACCTACCCGCACCTGCGGTTCGACCAGGGATCCATCTCCGGCTTGCCCATCACCGACGGCGAGCTGGCCGGTGCGGCGGCCTGGTACTCGCTCATCCACACCCCACCGTCCCTGCAACCCGAGGTCTTCGCCGAGTTTCATCGGGTGCTTCGCCCGGGCGGCCACCTGGTCCTGGCGTTCCAGGTCGGTGACGACGAGCCCCGCCACCTGGACCAGGCGTACGGCCACGACATCGACCTCGACGCCTGGCGGCTGAATCCCGACCGGGTCGCCGCACAGTTAGTACGGGCAGGGTTCGAGCGGCTTGCGACGTTGGTCCGAGAACCGGAGGGACCCAACGAGAAGTCGCCGCAGGCTTACGTTCTCGTCCGTAAAGTTGGTCGCTGAGAAAAGCTGAGGAAATCGCGCCGAAATTTTTTTCCTGCGAAACAACCGATTCGCACGGTAAGTTCTACCGATGAAGATTCATCCTGTTTGGGTGTATTCCGATCGTGCAGTGACACCACGGTCACGCCTGCGCATCGGTCGGGCGGCCGGTCGACGCACGGCAGTCGTTGCCACGGCACTAGCCCTGACTCTGGTCGGTGCGGCGTGCAGTAGCACGACGGCCGACAGCACATCAGCGACGACGACCGCGACTGCTTCAGCCGGGGCGACGTCCACGGCACCGGAGTCGGCGTCGGGCGACGGCGTCGGCGCGGAGTCGGCGTCGGGGCTGAAGACGATCGACCCGGCCGCGCTGCAAGCAATTGTGGATGAGACGGCCCAGGAACTGCTGGTGCCCGGCTATATGGTGCTGCTGCGAACACCGCAAGGCGAATTCATCGCTGCCTCCGGCACGACGAAGTTGGGTGAGAACAGCCTTCCCACCGCCGACACCCATTTCAGGATTGCCTCGATCACCAAGACCATGACGTCCGCGGTGATCCTGCTGCTGGCTCAGGAGGGAAAGCTCAGTCTTGACGATCCGGTGTCGAAGTACCTCCCGGAGGTGCCCGACGGGGACAACATCTCGATCGCACAATTGCTGGAGATGCGCAGCGGCCTGTACAGCTTCACCGATGCTCCAGAGATCTCGACCAGCATGGACAACGACCCGACCAGGGTGTGGAAGCCGCAGGAGCTGTTGGACATCGCCTTCGCCCAGCCCCCGAATTTTGCGCCCGGCGCGCAGTACGAGTACAGCAACACCAACTACGTGCTGCTCGGCCTGATTATCGAGCAGCTGGACGGCAAGCCGATAGCAGCGTCGTTCAAGGAGCGGCTATTCGACCCCCTGGGTCTGAACGACACTGTGTTTCCCGCCGCCGAGTCGAACACCATCCCCGAGCCCTACTCGCACGGTTACCTGTACGGCAGCTCCTCCACGATGATGTACGGCAGTCCGCCGTACACCCCTGAGATGGAGGCCGAGGCCCGGGCGGGAACGCTCCAGCCGAAGGACTTCACTGACGTCAACCATTCCTTCTCCTTCGCGGCGGGCGCAGTCACCTCGACCGCGGCCGACCTCGGCACGTGGATGAAGGCGCTGGCGGGTGGCCAGGTACTCAATGCCGAATATCAGCGCCTGTGGCAGGACAGCGCGCAGATCGTCAATCCCGCCAACAAATACAACTGGTACGGGTATGGCATCGACCAGATTCGGTGGGGATCTCACGTCATCGATCTGCACGGCGGTCAGACCCCCGGTTTCAACTCGGAAGCCGCCTACGATCGCGCAACCGACATGACGCTCGTCATCTGGGGCAACCTCACGATGGCGCTCAACAACAAGTTCACGGCTCTCGAGCTGATGCTCAAGGTGCTGGACCAGATCTATGTCGAGTCTCCGCTGCCACCTCCGTCGGCGACCGCCGCACCGACAACATCAGGCGGTTGATCGACAGACCCTGCCGAATTTCAGGCTGCTTGGTGGTGACCACTGACAGCACCGTGTACAGAAGCCTCTCGGTCGGCTTGCCGGACTCATCGTGGATCATCTGGGTCTACCTGCGGCCGTGAACGTGCAAGACCGCTCCGGGCAATACATGGTTATGGGAGCGGTGGTGGAACCAGGCGGCGCAGAAGCGATGGCGCCGCTCGATGTCCGTTCCGGGGACCCGGCCACCGTCTTTGCGAGCCTGTTCGATGCGCATGCGTCCGGTCTGCACCGGTACCTGAGCCGGCGGGTCGGGGCCGTCGCTGACGACCTGGTCGCTGAGACCTTCCTGGCCGGCATGGCAAGCCGGGAGGGGTACGACCAGTCGAAAGCGGACCCGCGAGCCTGGTTGTACGGCATCGCGACGAACCTGCTGCGCCGCCATTTCCGGCAGGAAGTCCGCGGGTTGGCTGCGACCGCGAAAGCGGCGGCCGAGGTCACCATCAACGGGTCCGACCCAGGTGAGGCGGTGTCGGATCAGGTTGATGCCCAAGCCCGGATCGGCCGATTGGCGTCCGGGATCGCCGCATTGAACCAGGACGACCGGGATGTGTTGTTGCTGACCGCATGGGCCGGGCTGGACAGCAATGAAGTGGCCCAGGCGCTCGACATTCCCGTGGGAACGGTGCGGTCCAGGCTGCACCGGGTCCGCCGGCAACTTCGCACCCACGAGGCCCGCGAATTCGGGCCCGACCAACAGATCCGGCGAGAAGACCGGGAGCACCCATGACTGATCACGACGGGACCACCCGCCTGTGGAGTGACGGCGAACTCGACGAAGCACTCGACGTCCTGCACTCCGAACGGCGAGACCCCACGATCGTCCTGGCCATCGCGCGGGCCAAGGTGATGGCCGCTGCGAACGGAGACCCGGGTCGGGGTGCCGTGGCGGCTGCGTCGACGACATCGAGCCACCAGCCGCCCGCTGCGCTCACTGCGCGCGCCCGCACGCGCCGTCGGTGGATTCGGGTCGCACTCGCCGCCGGCATCGCCGCGGTGCTGGTGGCCATCGGGCTGCTCGTCCCGTCGTTCATCACGAAGCAGAACAAGCCGGTCAACTCGGCGGACGCCATCAGCGCACTGAACGCGGCCGCAGTCGCCGCACTCGGCGCCACCGATGAGCCCGTTGCGGCCGGTCAGTTCCGCTACATCGAGACCCACTCGTGGAACACCGTTTTCAGCGGCTACGACATCTACCAGGACGAGAACCTCAGCGAGGTCTGGGTTCCGGCCATCCCCGACGACCCCGCCCAGGACTGGATGCTGGACCGGCGCCCGACCGGGAACCGGGTGTGGATCGAAGGCAGCGAGGAGCAAGCCCGCGATGACGGCACCTTCACCGACCCGCTCACCGGCGGCAACGCCCTGCGGGCAACCGCGCCCTGCGGGAACTTCTACGGCCCCGGGCCGTGCCCCCGCGCCGGGTCGTGGCAGGACCCGACACCGTCCTTCCTCGCCGCCCTCCCCCGAGACCCGGCCCAGCTCTATGAGCGGCTCCAGGCCGACGCACCCGACAACGGAAGGGGCAACGCCGAACTGCTCGTCTACGCCGCGGACGCACTACGCACCGGGCTGGTCCCGGCGGACCTCCGAGCCGCGCTGTACCAAACGCTCACCCGCCTGGACGGTGTCGACCTCGTCGACAACGCGGCGAACCTGGACGGCCGGATCGGCACCGCCATCGGCATCGATGACGGCCAGTTCCGCCAGGACATCATCATCGATCCCAGCACCGGCGCGTTCATCGGCGAGCGGGAGGTCCTGACCGGTGAGTACGACGGCGCACCCGACGGCATCACGTTCGGCTATTCCGCGGTCGAAACCGCAGTCGTCGACACCATCGGCGCCATTCCGACCAAGTAGCAACCGACCAGCAACAGGGGAATCCACCATGACCACTGCGACGACGGGACGTAGCGCCCGGCTCAATTGGGGCGACGGCGCCGCGGCGTTGGCCGCGATCGGCGTCGGCGCGTTCGGGGCGTTCTCCTACTACGGCGACACCATCCTGCGGCCCTTCGCCCACACCTTCGGCATCTGGATCTTCCTCGTTGCGGTGGTCAGTGCCCGGCAAAGCTTGCTCCGCGGCGCCCTCCGCGGCGCAGGCGCGCTGCTGATCAGCGTGGTCGCGTTCTTCTACGGCAAACAGATCTACTACGACATCCTCTACCCCGGGCCGGGTTTCCCCTACCGAGTGCAACCGATCGAACTCCTCTTCTGGGGCCTGCTCGGGATGCTCGGTGGCGCCGTCCTCGGGGTCATCGCATCCCGGATCGGCCGCCCGGGATGGATTCCCGCCGGCGCGTCGGCGCTGCTGATGGGGCTGCTCCTGGCCGACGCCTACCGCTGGTACGACACCTGGACAGAAGACCTCCCGATGGCGGCAGCATTCGTCGGAGTCATCGCGATTGCGGCCCTGGGTCAGCGGACCTGGCGGCAGATCGGCTACACCGCGGTACTTCTGGTTCCCGGGACCGTCGTCGGTTACCTCTTGGTGTCCGCGCCGGATTGGGCGCAACGCCTGTTCCGGCTCTGAGTCGGTTCACTCGTCGACCTCGCAGAGCGATAGCGCTCTGGGTCGGAGAGGGGTCAACCATGTGCAGCTGTCCCTCCGATTCACCGCAACACCAGTAGTTTTGAATCAGGGAGGCTGATCCAATGACGGGTGTCGTTCTGATCGCGGGTGTCGTCCTGGTTGTTGGCTTGCTCTGGTACGTCTGGCGGCATCGGACCGGTAAGTTGGCCCGCGGCGTGGGGGCTGCCGGGGTCCGTTACAACGAGCTCTACGGTCAGGGTGGCCCACCTCAGATCGTGCCGCCCGCAGCTCACGGAACCCTCGCACCGGACGAGGGCGACAGCAGCAAGTGAGGCACCATCGACGGCTCACCGTGCCGGCCTCGCCCCAATGGAGTGGACCGCGAGGACTGGCGGTTCTGTTGCTGGCCGGGTCGTTGACCACGGGATGTGCCAACTCACCGATCGGCGGTACCGCAATGACGGCTCCCGGGGAAACAAAATCGCTCACGGGCCGAATTTGTTTCCCCATTCCGGGATTAACGCCCCCGGGGCGCCCAAAGTTCAAGGCGTCGGCAGAGGATCAGGCGGCCTCAGCGGGCGACGGGATGAGCGACGGCCAGAGCGCTATTCGTCTCGCCGACCGCCACTACGCGTCGCGTATGACCCCCAATGGCGGCGAACGCGACAGGCCCGCTCTCGCCACCTTTCTCTGACCGACGGGCGTCCTACTGATCGTGGCGGTCCTGATTCAATTCGCTGTCTTCGCGGACGGCCAGCCCCCTGGTACATCTGGTCTGGCATCGCCGCCGTCGTGTACGGAATTGCCCGAACCACAGCGAGAGCACTCAAGAAAGCCCGCCGCCAGGCGTGAGAAGCTCACCCGGGATGTGCGAGGGAAAGGCAGGAGAACCCGGCCAGTCGCACGCCGGCGAGCACGCCGGCCTCGACCTCGCCGACCTGAGAACCATTCCTCTGCAACGCATTCAACAAACGCTTGAATGCTTCCGGGCATTCAGTGAGACGAGCGCGCATCCCCAGCCCTCGGACCGGGTGAGCGGAGGTCGCCCGTAGGTTGCCGACGGACAGTCACTCGCACCGGATCACCCGCGTCGCGTCAAGGAAAGTGGGTCGGGATGCGTGGGAGGTGCCCACCACTGACACTGGAGCACCATGACGAGTAGCCCGGAGCGTTCCCACCGTCAGCTGACCCTCTCCGCCAGCGACAAGAAGATCGCCGGCGTGTGCAGCGGGTTGGCCAAGTACTTCAACACTGACGTCACGCTCGTTCGGCTGATCTTCGTGGTGCTGATCGTGCTCGGCGGCAGCGGCGTGATCATCTATCTCATCGCGTGGATCATGATCCCTACCGCAGGGCTGTCCACCGACAACATGCTCGAGCAATTGCTGAAACTCGGCGAACTCAAGCAGGCCGGGGTACTCACAGAGGCCGAGTTCCACACGCAGAAGGCGAAGATCCTCGACGGTTGATCGGCCGCCACTGGAACATCCGCCGTTGCTCCGCTACCGCCATCTCCTTCAGGCGATGCCTCCACGGTACGAACCCGGCTCATGCATGCGGACTATCGACATCCGACGGCAGCTGGCTCCCTTGCGGAGCATTTCCGGCGGATCAGTCCCCCGCTGGTCCCCAGCCGGTCGGTCCGCGGACGATGCAGCGATCCGTGCCTGGTTCGGGTGATCAGGCGCCGGCGGGGAGAAGTTCGCCGATGAGGGTCTGAACCCGGGCTTTGATGTCGTCGCGGACCCGGCGGACGGTGTCGATGCCTTTCCCGGCGGGGTCTTCGAGTTCCCAGTCCTCATAACGTTTCCCGGGGAAGATCGGGCAGGCGTCGCCGCAGCCCATGGTGATGACGACGTCGGAGGCTTGGACGGATTCGGTGGTGAGGACCTTCGGGGTTTGGGTGGAGATGTCGACGCCCTCTTCGGCCATCGCCTGGATCGCGACGGGGTTGACCTGATTCCCGGGCATGGACCCGGCGGAGCGGACCTCGATCCGGCCGTCCGCGAGGGCGGTGAGGTAGCCGGCGGCCATTTGGGAGCGGCCGGCGTTGTGCACGCAGACGAACAGCACAGCAGGCTTCTGGGACATCAGGTCTCCTTCAGCGCGGTGGCGGCGGGCCGGTTGACTTGAGGTATATCTCAACCATACTTGACTCAACAGTGGTGGAGGCAAGTTGATGGTCTCGATCGAGCGTCGGGCGGCTGTCCATGCGGCGTTGGGTGAGCCGGTGCGGTTGGCGATCGTGGACCGGCTGGGCCCGGGTGACGCCTCGCCGGGTGAGCTGGGCGAGGCGGTCGGGGTGGGCAGCAACCTGCTCGCGCATCACCTGAAGGTCCTGGAAGAGGCCGGGGTGATCCGGCGGGTGCGGTCCGAGGGTGACAAGCGGCGCAGTTACGTGCAGTTGTGCCTGGACGACGCGGTGGTGTGGGCGGCGGCGCAGGCCGGGCTCGCGAACCTGTTGCCGGTGGGTGGGGTGCCGCGGGTGGTGTTCGTGTGCACTGCGAACTCGGCGCGTTCACAGTTGGCGGCGGCCCGGTGGAACGCGATCAGCCCGGTCCCGGCCGCGTCGGCCGGTACCCATCCCGCGGTGCGGGTGCACCCGCGGGCGAGCAGGACCGGTCGGCGGCACGGCCTGGCCCTGGGCCGGGTGAAACCTGTTGGCCTGCAGGAAGTGGTCCGCGACGGTGACCTGGTGGTCGCGGTCTGCGACAACGTGCACGAGGAACTCGACCCGGGTCGGGCCAGGTTGCACTGGTCGATCCCGGACCCGGTGCGGGTCGACACCGACGACGCGTTCGAGGCCGCGTATGCCGACATCACCCGCCGGGTGGAACGGCTCGCCGCCGCCGTCACCGCGCCCGCCGGTGACACGAAGCGACCCTGACCCATCCGACCGAAACCCGTTGAAGGGCCAGCACCATGGGCACACCAACCTCGCAGACATCCGGTTCGGCGACGCCGACGGGGACACGTTGAGCCTGGATGAGTCGCTGGCGTTGCGGACCGCCGCGTCCCGGTTGGTCGGCGAGTTCGCCGGGGTGTTCGGGGCGGAGACGATCGAGCGGTTCCTGCATCCCTCGTTCGACCAGTTCGCGCCGCTGATGGTGATCACCATGGGTTGCGGGGATGCCTGCCCGATCTTCCCGGGGAACGTCACGAGGAATGGGTTCTCGACGACCCCGCCGGGTGGGACGTGCCCGGCGTCCGGCCCGTCCGGGACGAGATCGAACGCCGGGTCCGGAACCTGCTGCAGGTACTGGAACTCCCGGCTGCCGCGGTCAGTGGGGCGCGCCCACGGTGAGGTAGTGGGTGAACGCCCGGTCCCGGGCGGCACCGGCCCGGCAGGACGTGTCACACACCGACACCGACCCGCAGGAATCACACGCACTCACCCGCGGCCGATCGGTGAACGCGGCCCTGATCCGGCGGGTGATGCCGGTCATGACGACACCCCCGCAACGGTGGGCTTGACGGCCCGGACGATTGCGCCGTGCATCCCGGGGGCGGCCTCGTGGGTGAACACGACCTCAGGGTCGGTGAAACCGGCCGCGGTCAACCCATCCAGGTACTCCGACCTGGACAGGGCACCGGCGATGCACCCCACGTAGGAGCCGCGTTCGGCCCGCTCCGCCGGCGACAACTGGTCCTCTGCGACAACATCGGAGATCCCCAACCGGCCGCCGGGGGTCAGCACCCGGAACATCTCGCCGATCACCGCAGACTTGTCGGTGGACAGGTTGATCACACAGTTCGAGATCACCACATCGATCGAGCCGTCCGGCAGCGGGATGTCCTCGATCTGCCCCTTCACGAACTCCACGTTTTCCGCGCCGGCCTTGACCGCGTTCGCCCTGGCCAGGTCGAGCATCTCGTCGGTCATGTCCAGGCCGTAGGCGAACCCGGTCGGACCGACCCGCCGAGCCGACAACAGCACGTCGATGCCGCCACCGGACCCGAGGTCCAACACCCGTTCCCCGTCGCGGAGTTCGGCCACCGCCAACGGGTTCCCGCAGCCGAGCGAGGCCAGCACCGCCTCTTCGGGCAGCCCGTCGGTCTCCCCGGGGGTGTAGAGCGCGGCACCGAAGATGTCGCCCTCCTCGGTGTCGCTGACCGCGCTGAGCGCATCCGTCGGGCCGCAACAACTGGTTTGCGGTCCGTCCGAGGGCCCGCAGCAACTCGCCGCCGACCCCGACACCACCGTCAACGCCGCCGCCGCGTACCGGTCCCGCACCTGCTCCCTGATCTGCTGGTCCGAACTTGTCATACCAACCCCTTCACATAGACGACCATCAATGTCCCGACCATCGTGAACCCAGACATCGACGTCTGTCAATACGTCGGGCATACTGGTTTCCATGACCCGCTCCGCGAACCTCCCGATCGCTGACGTCGCCTGCTGCGTTCCGCTGGTGCGGGAACCCCTCAGCGCTGCTGCGGCAACCGATCTCGCCCGGACGTTGAAGGCGATCGCGGACCCGGCCCGGTTGCGGTTGCTGTCGATGATCGCCGCTCACGAGGGTGGCGAGGCGTGCGTGTGTGATCTCACCGAACCCCTCGGGCTGTCCCAACCCACCGTCTCCCACCACCTCAAGGTGCTCGTCGACGCCGGGTTGCTGACCCGGGACAAGCGCGGGGTGTGGGCGTACTTCACCCTGGTCCCCGGCGCTCTGGATTCCCTTTCCGATGTGCTGTCAAGCCGGACCGGCGACGCCGCCCTCGTCTGAATGACCGCCGCCGTTCAATGAATTGAGGTCGAACTGAGCCGCAGGCTTCGTCGGTCTGGTGCGATAGCGCTCAATCCGAGGGTGCGAGTGGCCCGCTGAGCTGTTGGCGGTGGAAATCGAAGTGCTGGGTCGGGTAGTGGTAGACCTCGGCCAGGGTCATGGTCGGGTGTGAAGAACGGGTCCCACCGGGTGGGGTATGCCATTGTCAGTGCCAGGCTCTGCGGGGTCTCCCGGAGCAGATGCCGTTGCAATGATCCGACCACTCGGTCGAGCTGGGCTGCCATTCGTCGGTGGTTGAACGTCAGCGCGGCCATCCTCGAGCCCCAGTAATTCACGACGTGGAACGGCGTGGTCGCGAAGTTCAACACCGCGGCGAAACCCCGACTGACCCGCGGCGGGAGACGACCGAAGATCCGCACCAGGACCAGCAGCGCCCGCACGACCATGTAGCCGAACACCATGTGGAACAACAACTGTTCGTTCGTCCACCTGGTCCCGTTGCTGCGGCGGGCCAGCGTGTCAGCGTCGGCCATGGACAGCAGACGACGCAGGGTCGCCTTCGCCTCATCCATCTCCTGGATGATCGCCCCGCGATCCACGTCGTCGTGTTCGGACCACCCCAGAATTATCCGTCCGTGCGGCCATGAGGACTTCAACCATCCACCCGCGAACCGACACCGACGTTCGGCTGTTCGGATTCGAAATCGGATGCGGCCGCGGCTTGCAATCGGTACCGGGGTACGGGTTTACCGTCGAGGAATGACCGAAATGATGCCAGTGATCGACCCGTCGTGGGTGCCTGATGCGTGCACGCTTCCGACGGTGGAGCAACCGTTGCGCCTCAACGAGTTCGACGACGTGTTCCGGGACGCGGTCACCGCGGTGCACCGGATCGACGCACATCGGGCCGAGCTGGTGCTCCGTCCGGAACCGGCCGTCGCCGCTCGGGCGGCCGACCTGGTGGTGCGGGAAACTCAGTGTTGTTCGTTCTTCGGGTTCAACCTTTCCGCGACCGGTGGCGCGTTGACGTTGCAGATCAGCACCCCGCCCGAGCAGGTAGCGGTGCTGGATGCGCTGGTCGACCGCGCCAGATCGGCCGCGGGATTGGTAGCCCGATGAGCCAGGGGATGCGAGCGGGTCAGGTCGCGGCGGCGGCGGGTGTGAACCTCGCAAGTTATCAGCCGGTCGGTCCGCACGACGCTGCGATCCGTGTGATGAACGCAATAAGCCCCCCACCTGGGAGAACTGGTGAGGGGCGATGCGTCGGGATGACAGGATTTGAACCTGCGACCCCTTGACCCCCAGGTGATGGGCAGATGGAGATCCGTTGTCCCACAGTAGATTCCACAACCTGTCCCGTGTGTCCAGCGTGCTTGCAACGCATAACGAGCTCAGGGTTTGGTCACTGCCCTGGTCATTGGTGAGGTAAACAGGGACCCAACTTGGCCCGTGGACATGGGGCGCGCGGGGCTGGCGGGTAATTTAGCTGTGAATGTGACGTTGGTCGGGAGCAGCGCAGCAGGCAACGATCTTTGTTCGCGTCAAATAGCTGGGGAGTCGGAAGGGCTGGTGGGATGTCGTGGCCGTTAAGCACCGATCCATGAGGTCGCACCGGGTCTCGTCGAGGTTGGCCGAATGTTCCTGCGGCGAACCGCCACCACTCAGCAGCGCTTGACACCGTTCATTGGCAGCTCCGTCGCTTGGTCCGGTTCACAGGCGAAGCGGGGGCCATCCCAGGGGACCGCCCCCGCTTGCTGCGCATTATCGATTACGCTCTCGCGCCGTAGGCGAGGCCGCCACCATTCTCGGCAAAGGTGCCTTCCGGTCCGGCCGGAGTCGGCAGCGTGAACTTCGGACCGGGGACCTTCTTGCCCGGCACACTGTTCACCGATTCTGTCGAGTATCCGAACGTCAGCATGGCGAACGCGATGAGGTCGCTGTTGACCTCGAGCGCATGCAGGTCGACGTTGTCATAGGTGTCGCAGGCCTTGTGGTAGCACGGGTCGAACTGTTCACCAGCGGTTCCGCCCCAGATGGCCTCTTGCTCTTCGGTTTTGATCTCCTCCGCGCCGGTGAAGAGCCCGCTGGACGGGATACCTGCGAGGATGAACGCCTGGTAGTCACTCCGACCGGAGAACTCGGTGTCGTCGTAGGGTTCTCCGACCGCCGTGTAGTAGCTCTCGTAGATGTCCTCGATGGCTCCCGAGCCGGGTGGCACGACCACCGGTGCCTCGAACGTCGACTCGTCGGCGTCGTACACCATGAAGATGTAATTGGGCGAGCCGACCATGTCGTAGTTCATGTAGAGGGCGATGCGGTCCAGCTCGGCTTGGGAGAGCCCGGCGACGTAGTCCGTGGAACCGATCAGCCCCTGCTCCTCGCCGGCCCACCACGCGAAGCGGAGGGTGTTCGGCAGGTTGGAGTTGGCCATCATGAGCGCCGTCTCCAACAGCGCCGCGGAGCCAGAGCCGTTGTCGTTGATCCCAGGACCCGCGATCACACTGTCGAGGTGCGCGCCGGCCATCACGACGTTGTCAAAATTCTTTCCGGGCAACTCGGCGATGACGTTGTAGTCGGTGCGGGTCTCGGCCTCCCGCACGTTGACGTATGCCGTCGAGCTCGGCCGAGCCAGCAGTACGCCGTCGGCAAAGCTGGCGCCTACCACAGGAAGGCGACGGCCGGAGCAGTGGATCCGGCCGGAGGAGTGGCATTGCCGATGATGAGGTCTAACCGGTCCGGGGCGTTGCCCTGGTTGAAGATGATCACTGCGGAAGCGCCTGCAGCTTGGGCGTTCACGGCCTTGAGCGCAAAGCTGCATCCACCGCGCTGGATCAGGGCGATGCTTCCAGCGGTGAAGCCGGCGAAGTCATTGGGCCCGGCTGGATCGGCCAGGATCGGGGCGCCCACCGCCGCCTCGGTGAAGGCTCCCTCGCAGCCACTCGTGCTGGCGCGGGGTGGCGTGAGGTTGATGTCGACCGGCGTGACCGCCGCGGTCACCGCACCAAAGCCGCTGCCGGTGAAGACACCGGTTTCGTAGTCTGCGGGTGGCGCTGGGGTCAGCTGGCGCAACGTCGGCGGGAAATTGAACGTGATCTCGACCGGGTCGAGCGTCACCTGGTAGCCGGCTTCACGAAGCAGGTCGGCAACGTACTCGACGCTTTGGGCGTAGCCGATAGTGCCGGCGGCCCGCGTGCCGGGGTAGACCGGGTCATTGCTGTTGTCGGCGATCTTCTGCAGTGCCGCTTGATGCTCCCGGACGCCCTCCAGCGTCACACACTCCAGCAGCTTTTCGTACGTGTTGTTGTTCCGGTTGTCGCAGGCGTTCCCGGGCTGGGCGGTCGCCGCCTGCACCGGCAGCAACACAGAGGTCAACGCGGCGATAGCACCGACGGCTGCTAGGCGCATCCCACCTTTGCGCGACGCCACTCCGTGACCGGCCATGAATTCGTCCTCTCGTCGTAACGCGACAAATGTCCGACTCGCTAGGACGGTAACGGTATGGCAACAAGCGCAGAACCGCCAGACGTGACTGACCACCTTAGATTGCTTCAAGAAACTAAGGACTAACACTAAGAATTGAGGTGTCCCGGCGCGAGGGAAGTGGATCTTGGAGTACGTCAACAACGCGGCCCAAGGGCGATGTCTAAGGGGATTCGGTGCCCAACCGACTAGCAGGATTGTTCAATCCTCCAGCACTTACTCTGGCACATCTGCCGAAAAGGGCACCGCTGCGCTCTGACGCTTGCCTGGTGAAATCACCTTCCAGAAAGATGCCAAAATGGTAGAGCAACGCTATTTCAACCGCGGAATATCGGTTCACCCAGGTAGTGCCTCCACGAGGCGGACAATCCTCCGGTTGTCGGGGCACACAAATGGAGGAGCCCATGAAGGCACGTTCGCTATTGCTGATCCTCGGATTGTCCATCGCAGGCACATTGACTGTCAGCACGCCAGCTGCCGCGGCACCCCTGAAAAAAGGGCACTTCGACGACGTCTCCGCCGAGTATTTCGATTGTGACAGCGTCTCCCGCAATACCGGGACAATGACGTGCACATATCAACTTCAACTTCAACTTCAACTTCAACAAGCGCAGTGGGCCGAACGTATTCCCGTACTTCCGGGACAGCGTCCGGCAAGATTGTGTTCACGAACCTCAATAACGGCGGCACCTACACCAACGTCTTTGCCGCGAACAGCCGCGAACACAAGATCGTGGACAACGGCGACGGCACCATAACGATATTCGTCCAGGGCTCCGGCGTTGACCGATTGTACGACTCGAAAGGACGCCTCGTCCTCGTTGATTCCGGCAACTTCCGCTTCGCGATCGACATCAACTTCAACGGCACACCCGGCGACGCCAATGACGATGAGGAAGTCCCCGACTCCTTCCTTACGTCCGTGACTCCACCGGCCGCAACGACATCACTGACCGCGACTTCTGCGAGGACCTGCTCAAGTTCACGACCTAGCCGGCCGTGGAACGAACCCACCTGGGCCGCCTACATGATCGATGGCAGGGCACGGCGATGATGACGCGACCGCGTTAGGTCAACTCCACGGAAAGCTGATCGGCCCCGGACTGAAGTCCGGGGCCGGATCCGTAGCAAATGCGGCAGGTCTAAACCTGCGACCTCTGTTTTATTAGTTGGCGATCGGGGGTTCAGTGCGACGCAAGCGCTTGATTCATACGCTTGACGTGGATACAGATCTCAGTTCAAGAGGTGGTAGCCGAGCCGGTCCGTATCGCGGCGTCTTGGTCACAGATCTGGTCACAAATTCGGGAGCCAGACCGGCACCGCCGCGCCCCGACCGGCCGGCAAGAACGCGGACCACTCGTGCGGTCGTCGAGAAGGCAACAGACGCTTATGGTGCCCATCGTGACATTCCCGCAGCGTCACGCACACCAGGGGCCGCACGTGACGAAGGGGCACCCGTCGGGCCAGGGTGCCCCCTTCGTTGGCCGAGCTTCACCGACCGAGCACGTTTGTCAGACGTTACTTCCCGGGATGGTGCCGACCCAGTCCTGGACCACCGGGATATCCACCCGCTGGTAGCCACCGAGATAGCGGCAGTTGTCGGTGTACCCATAGCTCGTGACGGCGACCAGGTACCCGTTGAGGAACACGGGTCCGCCGGAATCGCCAAAGCAGGTACCGCCACCGCCGCGGGTGTCGTTGAAGTTGCCATTCAGCTGCAGAATCTGGGGCGTCAGTTTCTGGCCGGGGGACGTCGTGTAACGGCGGATCAGCGGGTAGCTCATCGGCTGCGGCTTCTGCGGGCCGGATTCCGGCTTGCGGACCTCAGTGCCGTACCCGACCACCTCGAAGATGGTCTTGTTCAGTTTCGGCTGGCCGTAAGCATCCAGGTAGTTCTCCGGCGCGATGGTGGCCGGGGTAATTCCCGTCACCGGCTCGTCGAGAACGATGACACCGACGTCATTCCAATTGGCCAAGTCAGTGAAGTCCGAGTAGTCGGGATGGGTGTCGGCGGTGCCGGACAGATATCCGGCGGCTTCGAGTTCCGCCTGGGTGTAACCGGCCGCTGGATCGGCCGCGACGGGGAATGGTGACGGCGGCTGCTCGGCGATGACCGAGTCGAAGGTGACCAGCGTCTTCCCCAGCGTTCCATCGGTGCAGTGCGCCGCCGTGATGAGGACCGTCGGCGAGATCAGCGTTGCGGAACAACGAAATCGGCCGTCCGCGTCGTAGAACAGGATCAATCCGACGTTCGGGTGGCGGTTACCGTCCGGCTCGCCTCCGGTGATCGCGTTCGCGGGCACCGCCCAGAGAGTGCTCACCACGAGCACTGACACCAGAATCGCCCCGAACCTGCGGACCCATGTGCGCATACTGCCTCCGAATGGAGAGATGGAATACGGTGCGCGGAACCTAGCACCCCGAAAACGCTGCTGCACAGCAGGATCCTGGAACTGCAGCCGCGTTGTGGAGGCACGTAATCGACCATCACGCAGGCCGTACGGGGTAGTCCGGCTTGCGCCGGGTGGCCCGCACCGCGCCGCTGTTTAGTGGGGCGGTTTCGTGTTGGGACACCGCGGGTATCTCAAAATGCTGGGCGGCTGCGAGGCCGCCTTGATCGGCGCGATCCTGACGCAGCCGGCCGGCATTCGAACAGCGCCCGGTGCGCCATCGCCCTCGCGGTCTTGCTCGCGGCATTGGTGAGATTTGAGGCTTACCTACCCAGGCGTCGAACTTGGACGCCAGTCATCGCACAACAAGGACGGCCTTCGCGACGTCCGCATGCACGGCGTGCCGCAGCCAAGCCGCGACATGCGCCAGGTGCCGGCGAGCGGCGGTCGACCGAGCGGATGATCGGCCACCAGCTCATGGGCTGGTGCAAATACACCACTCCAACTCAAATAGAGCAGGATCAAGCAACCCCTTCGTCGACCGCTCAACATCCGGCAGGCTGCCGGCCCCGCGCGAGCTCTGGATCCATGCCCCGGCGGTGGCCGGTTGGGAGGAACTGTTGGCCGGACTTCGATCCGCGTAGCTATCAGATGGTCAGGTCTTCGTTGCCCGCGACGATCAGTCCGCGAGCTTCGAACGCGCGTCCCGGCGGCGCCTCCATTCCCTCCGCGCCCGGGATCTTTGCTGCGGCCTTGGGCCAGAATTCGCGGTTGAAATCGTCGAACGCCTCTTTCGATCTCCAGACCTCTACGATCTCGAATCCTGCGTCCGTCGCGCGTGCGATGTGCAGCACAAGCCCGACGTCAGTGTTCCCGACCGCTTCGCGGATTGCGGCATGGGTGGCGTCATACATTTCGATTGGCGCCGGAACATCGAATATGACGTTGTAGGTCATCGGCCGACCTCCGGTTCAACCTTGCACAGGAGCCTTACGCTCCTCATTTTCGTCGGTCGGCGGGTGTCCGGCAATGACCAAATCCTTCGCCACTCGATAGCAGAGCATTGCTGCAGCCGCCACATGAGATGCCCAGACGCAAGTACCTCAATGGACCTACTGTTGGAGGCCGTGCTGGTAACTGGCTGTCACACTTTTGCGGAATGCCAGCTCGGCAGAGGACCACCCGGGTGATGTCAATGAGTGTGGATGGCAATTAGGCACTGAGGGCGACCATAGTGACGCCTGCGGGGTACAGGCAGACCTGGGTGGGGCGAGGACTGACCCGACCGGGGTGCCAGCGCTGCGGTTGCAAGACGGCCGCCCGTGGTGGGCAAGTCAGAGAACGGTGGACGAAAATGGGTAGGCGATATCGCTCCGATCCAACGGTGATGCGGGCGGGCGTGCGATCGGTCCCACGGTCGATGCCGGACCCGAAAGTATCGGCCCGGAAAGGCGCACCATGGGTTAGCCCTTGCTACCCGCCCAGCATTTGGCATTCGGCTGACCGGCAGGCACATCCAGGGGCCACCGGCGTCACGCCACTGCAGCCGCACCGCATGGTGTTCCAGCAGACGCACGACGACGTTGAATTTCCAGGAGCCGACACGAACGGCGCGTCACCCTGGCTGAACGTTCCTTGGGCTGCTTCCCTCCCAGCAACATCGGTCGACCGGCTCACGCCTCGCATTCTTCCCAGCCACAAGTGGTCAGCGGCCGGCCATTTCGCTTTGTCGCCGGCCGATCGGGAGCCAGTGACAAGCAGCCCAAGAGAGGTTCGCGAGCCCTTCCATGTCCGTCATCCCACACCGATGCCCCTCACACCGGTGCAGCGAAACCCCCGGCACCGCGCTGCCCCCGCGTCACACCGGACCGCTTGGGTGACCGTTGCAGCAGTCGCTGTCGCATTCCTGGCCGGCACCGCGATGGCGACGTTGGACAGGCCGACGGACCAGGCCTCGCCTGGAAAAGGTTCATCCGTCGGATCGGCCCCACTGGACGGGCCCAGAACGGGCTTCACACTCGGCCCACTGGACGCGGCCGTTTCCAACCGCTCGCCGGACACCCAACCGGCATTCACCGGGGCCAACGCGCTCGTCGCCATGAACTCCGACGAGGCCACAGCAACGATGCAAGGTGACAATGCGCAGGGCCCAGCCGGTAACGCCAGCACGCAAACTGCTCGGCTTGCCGGCCAACCGTCGGCCGCGCCCCCGCCGCCTGATCCAGCCGTACCACGGCCCGACGAGACCGTGATTCGGGCGGGCGACCCTTCACCGGTGCAGCCTCCCGCCGTCGCACCCGCGGCCGTTCCCCCGCCCGGTCCTGCACCGGTTGGCGCCGTACCGTCTGTCCGCCCAACTTCAGCACCGGCTCCGGCTGCCGCTCCGATACCCGTCCCGGCACCACCGCCAACCCAGACTCCCCGTCCTAACCCCGCACCCGCACCCACCCCAAACCCTGTTCCGGAACCGGAACCGGAACCGGAACCGGAACCAGCACCGGCACCGGCACCGGCACCGGCACCACCGGATGATCGGCCGGGCAAAGGTAACAATGGAAACGGAAACAATGGGAATGGGAATGGGAATGGCAACGGGAACGGGAACGGAAACGGAAACGGAAACGGAAAGAACGGCACCGACAGCGAGAATGGGTAGTCAACATCGTTATAGTGACTTCTCGCCGGGCACCGACGTCGACAACGTTGCAGCACCGCGTAGAACTACCAGATGGCGATGACGCCGAAGTGGTCCGGCCGCACCAAGGCTCCGACGGGTCCGCGAAGACGTGCGTTGCGGATGTATGCGATGCGCCCCACTGGCGGAACCAGGTCGTCGCGAACGACATGGTGTTGAACTGCGTCCTGCGCCGCTGGTAGGCGATACGGATGAGGGCCATCGGGTGTAGCTTTCTCAGCTGTGGAGGGCTTCACGCACTCTTCGGACGCCGACCGCGAATTTGCTGAACTGTGCGCGAGGGCGTACGGTCCGCATCCCGATATCGGTGGGGATCCGACGGCACTCGCGAGGTTGCGCGAATTCGAGGCGACCCAACGTGCTGATGTCAAGCGTCGGGCGGATGCCGCCACCGTCGAAAGCGCAGCCGATAGGGATGTCGCGCCGACGGCGGCTGACGCGCCGTCGCCGCCGGTCAGGGAAGGCTCGTCCGGGTCGCTCGGGCGTCGGGCGACGGCGACGTGGTCCAGCCGCCTCGCGTGGGTGGTTGGCGCGCTGGTCGTCGCGGTCGGGATCGTCACGACGGTCATCCTCGTATCCGCACCGCGTCCCGACGCTACTCTGCGTGCGATTACGGCAGAGGCCGACGACCGGGTCCGCGAACTGGTGGTCCAGGAAGTGCCCTGGCTCGAGATCGACACCTCAACCCTGCGCGCGTTCGGGTCATATCTTGGCCTGGAGATCTGGTCGGGAGTTAATGCGTTCGACTCGCCCTGTCTCGTGGCAGTGCACCGAGCAAACGACGTCCTTTCAGAAGGGCGCTGCGCGCCGCCTGCGGCAGATCTGATCATGGACGTCTCGTCGACCGGCGATGGGTTCGAAGGATTCGACGGCGTCGCCGGCGACGGCATGATCCGGTTCGTCCTTCGTGGCGACACGGTGGATGCCTATGTCCATCTCATGACGGTCGACCGACTGATGGACGCCTCCTCGCCCCCGTCAGACACTGAGCGCGAACTCGACGAGCTCCGTACGAGGGCATACGGTCCGCAACCCGATATTCAGAACGACCCCGCTGCGCTGGCAAGGCTGACGGAACTCGAAGCGGCACACACTGAGAGCTTCCTCAAAGGCGTCGACACCGAGAGCGGCGGACAGGCTGAAGCCGCGGATGGCGGGCCAGCGGCTGACTCCGTTCGGACTCTGTCCGAAGCTGTTCGGCCGGACTCAGCCGGCGTCGCGCCTGTGGTGGCGTCCAACGAGGGCCGGCCGCGGTCGTCAGCGCATCGTTTCAATGGCACCCTCGCCCGCCGTTTCGTGGCCGGCGCACTGGTGGCCGTTGTTGCCCTCGGGTACACCGTGGCGTGGCTCGACGGACCGGATCCCGATGCCACCCTGCGTCCGACCGCGGGTGGCGCAGACGAACTGGTTCTCTCAATGCTGGAAAGGCTCGGAGCGGAGAGCGACCCCTCCAGCATGCGCGGCTACCAAACGTATCGGGGATACGAACCTTGGTTCTTCATGGAAAGGCAGGGCTTTCAATGCCTCATGCTCATCCATGTTGAAAGCCGCACAGTCGACGGTGCCAACTGCGTACCGCCTGACGTTGACCTTTTTGCAGACATAGGCGAGTGGCCTTACTTTGGGGACGACTTCTTCGAAGATCTCCCGGACGGGAGCGTCATCCGGTTCCACTACCGCGGGGACTCGGTGGATGTCTTCCTTTATCCCGCGTCCGAGGTCGACTGAGGCGCGGACCCACGCAGTCGTTCGCGACGAGCGTGGAACAAGGTGCCTGACCGAACGGCCAGTCCTCGGTCGCAAGCGCTCGCCGACCTGCCCACACTCATGCGGCTGGTGGCGGCGGTCAGCGAGGTGGACCCGGTCTACGGGACTTGGGTCATGCTGTGCGCTCTGCTGTCCGTTACGAGAAGCTCTCTGCACGCCGACACCCGGCATGTGACCGAAGCCGCAACGGCCGTAACGCGTTCCTGGGCGTGTCCGGGTCACAGACTGGTCACTCGGTTGTTCCGAAGCTTCGGGTCGTCGACGACCGACGCTAGAACAAGAAGGGCCCCTCACCTGGGGAAACTGGTGAGGGGCGATGCGTCGGGATGACAGGATTTGAACCTGCGACCCCTTGACCCCCAGTCAAGTGCGCTACCAAGCTGCGCCACATCCCGGCCACCCGGGGCTACCCGGGCGTCATGAAGACTACCGCAGCATCGGGGGCCGGCTGACAGACTCACCACCGGCGCCGCAAGTCGTCAGGTGAGCTGTTGCGGCCGGTCCGGGGAGGACGCGTTGTCCATCGTCACATTCGGCTGGCCGCTCGTCGCACTGTTGCTGGTGCTGGCTGTCGCCGCTGCTGCGCTCACCCAACTGGCCGGGTTGGGCCGCGCGCGTGGGGTGCTGATCGCCGCAGCCCGGGCGGTCGTCCAGTTGGCCGCGGTCAGCCTGGTCATCGCGGTCGTGCTCCGATCGCTGCCGCTCACCGCGCTGTTTCCTGCTGCTGATGGTGATCGTGGCCGCCGGTACCTCGGCCTGGCGGATCACCGGCTCCCTGCGACCGTCGTCCTGGTGGACCACGGCACCGATCGCGGCCGGTCTGGTTCCGACGATGGCGTTGATCCTGCTCAGCGGCGCGATGCCGATCGAGCCGATCGCCATCCTGCCGACGGCGGGCATTCTGATCGGTGGAGCCATGACGGCGACCTCGATCGCCGGCCGCCGGGTCACCGAGGAGCTCACCGCACAGCGCGGCTCCTACGAGGCGGCGTTGTCGATCGGGTTGTCCCGCCGGGACGGCGTCACCCTGGTCGCCCGGGAAGCCGCCGCGCTGGCCTTGATCCCGGGCCTGGATCAGACCCGGACGGTCGGTCTGGTCACCCTGCCGGGAGCGTTCGTCGGCGTCCTGCTGGCCGGGGCGTCGCCGCTGCAGGCCGGGGCGGTTCAGCTCCTGGTGCTGCTGGCTCTGCTGTTGGTCCAGGTGCTGGCGGTCGGCGTCACGATCGAGTTGATCTCCGCCGGGCGGCTGCCGGTGGGCGCCGGACCCCTCCTGGAATAGACCGATCAGCCGGAGTGCCTGATCAGTGCCGCGGGCGCGGACTGCTGTTCGGCGAGCAGGTTGCTGAGTTCTGCCGCCGGGACCGGTTCGCTGAAGTAGAAGCCCTGTCCGTACACACATCCCAGGCGCCGCAACTGGTCTCGCTGATCGATCGTTTCGATGCCCTCGACGATCGTGCGTAGCCCGACGGAATCGATCAGCCGGAGAATCGCCAGCACGAAGGTGACCTGCTGCTCATCGGTGGAGATGTCCCTGATCAGCGACTGGTCGACCTTGACGGTGTCGATCGGCAGCCGGCGCAGGTAGCTGATCGACGAATAGCCGGTGCCGAAGTCGTCGATCTCGACTCCGACGCCCAGCTTCTTGAGCGACACGAGTGCCTCGAGTCCGGCGACATCCCCTGTCATCAAACCGGTCTCGGAGATCTCGAGGGCCAGCCGGTTGGGCTGCACCCCGTGGTCCTCGAGTGCCTTCCGGACGAACTCGGCCATCCCCGGCCACCTGACCTCGACCGGGGCCAGATTCACGTGCAGCTGGAACGGCGCCGCCGGGTAGGCGTCGGTCCAGGTCCGGAGCTGGCCGATCGCCGATTGCACCACCCAGTGCCCCAGTTCGATGATGTGCCCGCTGTCCTCCGCGACCGGGATGAAGTCGGCCGGCAGCAGCAGCCCCCGCTCCGGGTGCTGCCATCGGACGAGCGCCTCGGCGCCGATGATCCGTCCGGAGTCCAGCTGCACGATCGGCTGGTAATGCAGACTCAACTCGCCCTTGGTGATGGCCGCCCCGAGTTCGGAGGCGATGTGTAGCCGTTCTTTCGCCGCGTGATGCATTTCCGTCCGAAAGATTTGAATGTTCCCCCGGCCCTTCGCCTTTGCCGCATACATTGCGGTGTCGGCATCCCGCAGCAAATTGTCGGCGGTCTGCCCCCGCAACCCGAAACACAATCCGATGCTGGCGCCGGCCCAGACGGGCTTGTCCCCCAAGGCGAAGGGACTGTGCAATTCCTTGAGTGCCCGTTCGGCGACCCGCAACGAGTCGTCCTCGGTCGTATCGGGCATGAGAATGGCGAACTCGTCGCCGCCGAGCCTGGCCACCGTGTCGGTCTCCCGCACCACGCTGGTCAGCCTGCGTGCCACCTCGGTCAGGATCCGGTCCCCTGCGCTGTGCCCCAGCCCGTCATTCACCGTCTTGAATTCGTCGAGGTCGAGCACCAGGACGCACGGCGGACGGGCACCCCGTTCCGCCCGGGCGCTCGCCTGCCGGATCCGGTCGCCGAGCAGCGTCCGGTTCGCCAGCCCGGTCAGTGCGTCGTACAGCGCCATCCGCTCCAGTGCGATCCGGGCCTGCTCCAGCACGATGGTGCGCTCCGCGACCCGCTCATCCATGGTCAGCTCGAGCTCTTCGGCGAGCAGGTTGATCCCGGTGATCACTGCATCCAGCGAGTCTCTGGCGTCCGACGGCTCGAGCCGCGCGGACAGGTCTCCGGATGACAGCTGGACGATCAACTCGACGAGTTGGTCCAGCCGCCCGTCGTCATAGGACTCGCTCATCCAGGCCTTCTCGCAGGAATGCGAACGCCTGATCCCGGTCGGTGAAGAACTTCGTCGGACATGGCGGACGTGGCGGAATCCTGCCAAGCGCGAAGTTCGCAATCACCCGGTCGACCGGGCTGCGTCCGAGCATGGCGATCCGGGAGGCCGCGCACTTCTCGCCGAACACCACTCGCGCCTCCCGCGACACTGAGGCAGTGGTGGCCATGTCGACGAGCATCGGTCGCTCGGTCCCGTCGCAGATGCGATTGACCTCGTCGAGCGCATGCCGGGCCGCCGGGCCGGTGATCTTCACGCCGCGGGGCCACACCAGAATCAGCAAACCCTCGTCATCGATGGTCAGCGACTCGTGCATGTTCTCGTCGGACAAACTCACGCTTTCCCCACCCCTTCAACTGCCGGCCGCCCGGAAAGTCCAATTCTATTCGAGCCCACCAACGATGCTCGCCATTCCTGGCAAACTGTTACCTTCAGCGCTCATTACCAACAAATGCCACACTATCGGTCGCCGGTTCACACGTTCGATCATTCCCTAGATCACCCTGAGTGATGGTGCAAGGGATAGGCGCATCGAGAATCCCGGCATCGGGGTCCGCCAGCGGTCCGGGCACACCGAACCAGGCCCGCGTGCTCCTCGGTGCGACGCTCCGCGCATGGTCCCCGGGAGAAGGCGCTACCGTTCGGCGATGCGGGAATCTGACGCCGACTGCACTGTGTACGCGCCGCACGGACTGGTCTGCTCGGTTGATCACCTGGCGTCCTCCGCCGGGGTGGCGTTGCTGCGGGCGGGCGGCAACGCCGTGGACGCCGCCGTCGGGACCAGCGCGGTGCTGGCGGTCACCACCCAACACATGTGCGGGATGGGCGGCGATCTGTTCGCGCTGGTCCACCACGGCGGATCGCAGCCGGCGGCTCTCTCGGCCGCCGGGCCTGCCGGCTCCGGCGCCGATGCCGCGGCGATGCGGGCCGAGGGACTGACCGAGATGCCGATGCGCGGCGACGTGCGGTCGGCGACGGTTCCCGGCTGTGTCGACGGGTGGCTGGCGTTGCATCAGCGGTTCGGTCGGCTCCCGTTGGCCCAGGTGCTGGCACCGGCCCGGGACTATGCCGCGAACGGTTTCCCGGCCTCACCCCTGCTGGCGCTGGCCACCCGGCGGCTCGCGCTGCAGGTTGCCGGCGCCGACGACTATCTCCCGGCCGGCGGCCTGCACAGCGGCGATCGCGTCCGCCGACCGCTGGTGGCGGACGCCTTGGACGCCATCGCCCGTGACGGCCGGGACGGGTTCTACGGCGGGGCATTCGGTGCGGGCCTGCTCGAGCTCGGTGGCGGGTTGTTCGACCGGTCCGATCTCGAGCGGCCGATCGCCCGTTGGGACGATCCGCTGCGGGTGTCTGCCTGGGATCGGGAGATCTGGACCGTTCCGCCGCCGTCCCAGGGCTACCTGGCGCTGGCCGGCGCCCGGATCGCCGAACAACTCGACGTCCCCGACGACCCTGACGACCCGTCCTGGGTCCACCTGCTCTCGGAGGCCGCCAGGTGGTCGGGCCACGACCGGGACGCGGTGCTGTTCGACGGAGCCGACGGCGAGCAGTTGATCTCCGACGACCGACTGGACGCGCGACGGGCCGGCATCGACCCGCTGCGCCGTACCGGTCCGACCGTACCCACGAGGGCCGGCGGCACAATCCATCTGTGCGTGGTGGACGACGACGGGATGGGGGTCTCGCTGATCCAGTCCAACGCGGCCGGCTGGGGCGCACATCTGGTCGTGCCCGGCACCGGGATCTTCCTGCAGAACCGCGGCATCGGGTTCTCCCTGCAACCCGGTCACCCCGCCGAACTCGCCCCCGGACGGCGGCCGCCGCACACCCTTGCGCCCGCGCTGGTGACCTCCGGCGAGACGTTGGTCGCCGTGCTCGGCACCCAGGGCGGCGACATCCAGCCGCAGGTGGTGCTGCAACTCCTGGCCAGGATGCTGCACAACGACCAATCGCCCGGACACGCGATCAGGGCACCGCGCTGGACCCTCGGTGACGGCGGCTTCGACAGCTGGTCCGGCGCCGGGCCACAGGTCACCACCCTGGAATCCACCGCGCCGCAGTCGTGGGAGACCGGGCTGATCGAGCAAGGACATACGGTCGTCCGGGCACCGGCCGGATTCAACGTCGGGCACGCCCATGCCATCGTGCTGCGCGGCGACGGAATGCTGGCCGGTGCGGCCGACCCACGAGTGATCACCGGTGCCGCGACGGGCTGGTAGCCGCTAACTGCCCACCCTGGGTCCGTCCAGCTCGACCACCGTGCCGGTCAGCCGGGCATGCTCCGCGGACCAGGTGAGACGGTGCGAGGCAAGGCTTTCCGCCGCCGACGCCAGATACGGTTCGGATCGACCGGACCGGACGGCCTGCGTGAAGGCGCGGACCAGCCCCTCGTCGCCGCCTCCGTGTCCGTCGTCGGCGCCGGGACCGCCCGATGTCGGGACATCGATCAGGCTCTCCTGGCCGGTCCGGAAGTCGGTCATCCGGATCGAGGTGCCATCCCCCTCGAGACTTCCGTGCGAGCCGAAGATCCTTGTCCTGCGGAACATGTGGGGGGAGAACGCGACCATGGTGAAGGATGCGGTCGCGCCGCCTTGGTATTCGATGCTGACCACTTGGTGGTCGACGACGTCGTTGTCGCACCCGTAGACGCAGCGGCCGTACGGGCCTTCGCGCAACGCCGACAGCACGCCCTCCCGGGTGCGCGAGGAGGTGACCACCGACAGCGGCCATCGGTTGGGCCGATCCGGCTGCAGACACGAGAGGTACAGCCGCGGCGCCGAATAGGGGCAGCTCGGTTCGACACCGCAATCAAGACAACGGTCGGCGGCACCGGCCGGTCGATGCTCGGGGCGGAAGTGCGAAAGGCTGCCGAACGACGACACCCGGGACGCCGGCAGGCCGACAATGTGGGCGAGCCAGTCGATGTCGTGCACCGACTTGGCCATCAGCATGAACGTCGACTCGTCGGCCCGCCGCCAGTTCCCGCGGACGTAGGAATGGGCGTGGTGCCACCAGCCGACCGGTTCGAGGTGCTCGACGCTGACGATGTCGCCGACCGCCCCGGCGTCGATCAGCTCGCGAAGCACCCTGGTGTAGGCGGTGTATCGCAGTACATGACACACGGCCAGGATCCGCCCGGTCCGCTCCGCGGTCCGGACCATGTCCAGACGCTTCGGCTTCGGTCGTCGCCATCGGCTTCTCGACCAGGACGTGATATCCCGCCTGCAGCGCGGCGATGGTCGGCTCATGGTGCCGGTCGTCCCGGGTGCTGACCACGACGGCGTCGGCGAACCTGGGGCGCGCCAACATGTCCCGCCAGTCGCGGAACTGCCCCTCCGGCGGGACGGCCGCACTGCTCGCCACGTCGAGCCGTCGCTCGTCGATCGGCTCCGCAATCCCGACCACGGTACCGAGGGCGAGTTCGGTGAGAATCCGGGCGTAACGCGATCCCCGGTCGCCCGCCCCGATGATCGCCACGGACGGCAGTGCCCCCGGCCCCGCCGTCGTCGCACTGGTCGACACCGCACCTCCCTGCTCACGCAGACCCAGCGTAGATCGGCGGGTGGCGACCCGGCCCGGCCTAGTTCCGGCGACCGCCGCGCTTCTCCCGGACCCGGACGTTGACCCGCACCGGCGAACCGACGAAGTCGAAGTCCTCGCGCAACCGGCGCTCGATGAAGCGGCGGTACCCGGCCTCCAGGAATCCGCTGGTGAACAGGACGAAGGTGGGCGGCCGGTTCGCGGCCTGGGTGGCGAACAGCACCTTCGGCTGCTTGCCGCTGCGCACCGGCGGCGGCGTCGCCTGGATCAGCTCACCGAGCCAGGAGTTCAGTCGACCGGTCGGGATCCGCCGGTCCCAGGAACTCAGGGCCCGCTCCATCGCCGGCGCCAGCCGGTGCACGCCGCGGCCGGTCTGCGCCGAGATGTTGATCCGCTCGGCCCAGGTGACCCGCACCAGGTCGTGCGAGAGCTCGCGCTCGATCTCCTCGCGCCGCTCGGCGTCCACCAGATCGGCCTTGTTCATCGCAATCACCAACGCCCGACCGGATTCGATCACCATGGTGATCACCCGCTGGTCCTGCTCGGTCAGCGGCACCGACGAGTCGATGAGCACGATGGCGATCTCGGCCGCCTCCAGTGCGGTCTGGGTGCGCAACGAGGCGTAGAACTCCATGCCCTTCGCCTGGTTGACCCGGCGCCGCAGTCCTGCCGTGTCGACGAACCGGAAGACCTGCCCGTCGAGTTCGACCAGCGAGTCGACCGGGTCGATGGTGGTGCCGGCGACAGCGTCGACCACCGACCGGGATTCCCCACTGAGCTTGTTGAGCAGCGACGACTTGCCGACGTTGGGCTTGCCCAGCAACGCGACCCGTCGTGGACCAGTCCCGACACCGGCGAACTCCGACGGGGTCGCGGGCAGCGCGTCCAGGACAGCGTCCAACAGGTCGCCCGAACCACGGCCGTGCAGGGCCGACACCGCATACGGCTCGCCGAGTCCCAGCGACCACAGGGCGGCGGCGTCGGCCTCCGTGCGCTCGTCGTCCACCTTGTTCACGGCCAGGATCACCGGTCGGCGGGAGCGGCGCAGGACCTTGGCCATCGCCTCTTCGGTCGCGGTGGCGCCCACCGAACCGTCCACCACCACCATGACCGCGTCGGTGGTCAGCATCGCGCGTTCGGCCTGCGCCGCAACGGCTCCCTGCAACCCGTCGGCGTCCGGCTCCCAGCCACCGGTGTCCACCACGGTGAACTTGCGGCCGCGCCACAGGGCGTCGTAGGACACCCGGTCGCGGGTGACCCCGGGAATGTCCTGGACGACCGCCTCGCGGCGACCGATGATCCGGTTCACCAGCGTCGACTTGCCGACGTTCGGTCGGCCGACGACGGCCAGGGTGGGTGTCGGAACGACATCGCCGGCCTCTTCGCCGCCGTCGTCACCGTCCTCACCCTCCCAACCGCGCAGTTCGCTCTCGTCACTCCAGGTGCCGTCGCCGGCCTGATCCGCGGTGCCGACACTGCCGGCATCGTCAAAGGTCTCACTCACCACTGCATCCTCACGTCTTGCGTTCACCAACTGCGTTCTCGCGGTTCTTGCGTTCTCAGATCTGCGGTTCGCAGGCCTGTTCTCCGATCAGCGCTCAGATCCGAGCTCTGACGGTCGTCGACGACCCGTTGTTGATCTCGGCATCAAGGGTGGCCACCAGGGCGGCCAGGTGACTGCGGATCGCGTCGGTCGCCGCGGCGACCGCCTTCCGGCCGCCGCCCTTCTCGACCGCAAAGGGTTCGCCGACCAGGACGTGCACCGGTGGCCGGAACCGGCGTCGACGCCGCCCGGCCGGCCGATTGGTGCCGCGGATCGCGACCGGGACGACGGTGGCGCCGGACCTCGCCGCGAGCCAGCCGGCACCGGGAAAGACGGTCTCGACCGTGCCGGCGCCGCGGGTGCCCTCCGGGAAGATGCCGATCGCACCGCCGGCCTGCAGTTGGGACAGGGCCTTCAGCAGCGGTTCCCGGTCGGGCACCCCCCGCAGCAGGGCGTACTGCCCGACGTTGATCAGCAACCAACCCAGCGGCCCCTTCACCGCCTCCGCCTTGACCAGGAACGACACCCGCCTGGTCAGCGCGCCGAACAACACCGCACCGTCCATGAAGTTCTGATGGTTCGCCACCACCACCAGCGGACCCTGCGCCGGCAACCGGCTCATGCCCTTGATCCGCATGCGGTACAACGCCGCGCTCAGCGCGATACCGATCCGGCGGCCCCGATCCATGCCCTTGGGTCCGCTGGTCTCCGGGGTCGGATCCTGCGCGCCGCCGAGGGTGAACCACCTCACCGGATTCCTCGTTCGTGCGCCAGCGACAGCACCCGGGCGACGGTCTCGTCCACCGCCAGCTCCGATGAATCGATGTGCACCGCGTCCGCGGCGGCCTGCAGGGGTGCATGGGTCCTGGTGCTGTCCTTGGTGTCGCGGCGGTGCAGATCCTGTGCCACCTCGGCGAGATCGACGGTGACATCGGCCGATCCACCGGATCGTGCGGCGACCCCGGCGTTCTGCCGGTGCCGGCGGCGGGCCCGTTCGGCGGCGTCCGCGGTGAGGTAGATCTTCAGCCTGGCTTCGGGAACGACCACCGTGCCGATGTCCCTGCCCTCCACCACCATCCGGCCGGACCTCGCGATGCGCTGCTGCCGGTCGAGCAGGTAGACCCGGACGGCTGGGTTCGCTGACACCGGGGTGACCGCGAGAGTCACCTGCTGAGAGCGGATCTCGTTGGAGACGTCCCGGTCCCCCAGCCGATGGACCTGTCGTCCGGGGTTGGTGGGCGTGTCGAACGTCAACTGCGGCAACAGTTCTGCCACGGCGGCGGAATCCTCGGGATCGACCCCGGCGTCCAGCACCGCGAGGGTGATGATCCGGTACATGGCGCCGGTGTCGAGGTACCCGGCGTGCAGGGTCTTGGCCAGCCGGCGGGCGACCGTCGACTTGCCGGTGCCGGACGGGCCGTCGATCGCGATCACGAAGGATCCGGCGACGACCTGCCCCGTTCGGCCGGGACCGGGAGTCGGATCCCGGGGGGTACTCACAACCCGACCGCCTTGTACAGCTGGGCGATCTCCACCGGGTTCAGCTTGCGCAGCGTGCCCGGCCGCTGGTGCCCGAGCTTGACGTCGCCGATCTGGGTCCGGACCAGCCGGGAGACCGGATGGTCGACCGCGCCGAGCAGTCGCCGCACGATGTGCTTACGCCCCTCGTGCAGCACGACCTCCACCACGGCGCGACCGTTGTGCACGTCGACCACCTCGAAGGAGTCGACCTTGGCCGGCCCGTCATCCAGTTCGACGCCCGCCCGCAGTCGGCGGCCGAGGTCCCGCGGAACCGGTCCCGGAATCTCCGCCATGTAGGTCTTGGGTACGCCGTAGGAGGGGTGGGTGAGCCGGTGGGCCAGGTCTCCGTCGTTGGTCAGCAGCAGCAAACCCTCGGAGTCCATGTCCAGCCGCCCGACGTGGAACAGCCGTTCCGGCCGGTCCTCCAGCAGTTGACCGATGTTCGGCCGTCCGAGGTCGTCGGACATGGTCGAGAGCACGCCCGGCATCTTGTTCAACGCCAGGTAGACCTGGTCGGCGCGCAGCACGACCCGGTTGCCGTCGACATGCACGACCGCCTCGTCCGGGTCGATCCGCGTGCCCATTTCCTTCACCACGATGCCGTCGACCTTGACCCGGCCGGCCTTGATCAGCTCCTCCGCCTTGCGACGGGAGGCGACGCCGGCGGACGCGAGCACCTTCTGCAGCCGGATGCCATCGGGGCCGTCGGCCTCGTCGACGTCGTCGGCCCTTGTCCGGTCGTTCGCACTGGTCGGTCGTGGTCGCACGGTCGCCTTCGGACGCGGCTTTCGGCGCGGGTTCTCGGGATCAGACATCGTCGATCCCGTCGATGTCGGGCAGCAGCGGCCCGAGCGATGGCAACTCCGAGAGATCTGACAAGCCAAGCCTTTCCAGGAACAGGTCGGTGGTCCGGTAGAGCAGGCCACCGGTGTCCGGGTCCGCACCGACGTCTTCGATGAGGCCACGGGACATCAGGGTGCGGATGACGCCGTCCACGTTCACGCCGCGGACCCCGGCAATCCGGGAGCGGGTGACCGGCTGTCGGTAGGCGACAACCGCCAGGGTTTCCAGGGCGGCGCGGGAGAGCCGGCTCTGCGCACCGTCCAGCACGAAGCGCTCGACCACCGGGGCGAACCGGTCGCGGGTGTAGAACCGCCAGCCGCCGCCGAGCTCGCGGAGCTCGATCCCGGAGGACGCGGCCGTGTAGCGGGCGGCCAGGTCGACCAGCAGTTCCCGCACCCTGGCCGGACGGTGGCCGACCGCCGCGGCCAACGCGCTCTCGGTGACGGGTGAATCGACGACCAGCAGGACGGCCTCCAGCGCACCGGCCAGGTCATGGTCCGGCACTGTCTCCGGCTCGGCCGGCTCCGTCGCCGCGAAGCACCGGTTCGGCATCGAAGAGCACGCCGTCCGGGCCAGGTTCCTGGGTGATGGTGTCGGGATCGCCGCTCACTCGTACTCCTCGTCCATCGGCGCTGCCGCCGGGTCGGCCGGGCCGTCGGCGCCCTGAATCAGGGTCCAACGCACAGTCAGTGTGCCCAGCGGTTCTGGCTGGTCGAAGGCCACCGCGGATTCCCGGTACAGGTTGAGCAGCCCCAGGAATCGGGCCACCACCTCGAGGGTCGCCGTGCAGCCGGCCACCAGTTCGCCGAAGGTGGCGGTCCCGCGATCGGCGAGCAGCACCCGCAGGGCGGCGGTGTGTTCGGCCACCGACACCGGGGAGGCGTGGATGTGATCCAGGTTCACCGTGGGCGGTGGTTTCGGCGTGAACACCGACGCCGCCATCGCGGCGAACTGCTCCGGCGTCATGCCGATCGTGATCTCCGGCAGCAGTCCCAGATAGCGCGACTCCAGCGACACCGCCCTCGGGTAACGGCGCAGCGCACCGGCCTCGAGCTCGGCGAACAGCGCGGCGACCTGCTGGTAGGCGCGGTAGGCCAGCAACCTGGCGAACAACAGGTCCCTGGCCTGGAACATGTCGTCGTCCATGCCGGTGTCGGCGGTGGCGTCGGGCAGCAGCCGGGCGGCCTTGAGGTCCAGCAGGGTGGCCGCGATGACCAGGAACTCGGTGACCTGGTCCAGGTCCCAGTTGCTGCCCATCGACCGGATGTGGCCGATGAAATCGTCGGTGACCTGATGCAGGGCGACCTCGGTGACGTCCATCCGCCGTTGGTTGATCAACTGCAGCAACAGGTCGAACGGCCCGTCGAAGTTGTCCAGCCGGACATGGAAGGGGCGGCGTCCCGCGGACAGCGGCGCGGAGTCGGGGGCAGTGGAGTCGGCGGCGGTCGGGGTCGAGAGCAGCTGCGGGGGTGAGAGAGTCGGATTCGACCGATGCCGACGCGATGGACCCCGCGCCGGTTGCCGGCGGGGCCGGACTCATCGCGCGATCACTTCCCGGGCCAGCGCCCGGTACGACTGCGCCGCCGGAGATGCGGGAGCGTAGGAGGTGATCGGCTCACCGGCGACGGTGGTCTCCGGGAACTTCACGGTGCGACCGATGACGGTGTCGAAGACGGTGTCGCCGAACCGCTGGTGCAGCATTCCGACGACCTCCTTGGCGTGCACGGTGCGCCCGTCGTACATGGTGATCAGCACACCCTCGACGGACAGGTCGGGGTTCAGCCGCTCCTGCACCTTCGAGATCGTCTCCACCAGCAGGTGCACCCCGCGCAGCGAGAAGTACTCGGCGGCCAGCGGGATGATCACGCCGTGCGCGCAGGCCAGAGCGTTCACCGTGAGCAGGCCGAGGGACGGCTGACAGTCGATCAGCACGTAGTCGTAGGCGTGCAGCACCGGACGCAGCGCTCTGGCCAGGGTGTGCTCGCGGCCCACCTCGTTGATCAGCTGCACCTCGCCGGCGGACAGATCGATGTTGGCCGGGATCAGGTCGACGCCGTCGATCCCGGAGGGCATCAGCACGTCGGTCATCGGGGTGGACGGCGAGAGCATCAGGTCGTAGATCGTGTGATCCAGCCGGTCGGCGGCGATGCCGAGGCCGGCCGACAGCGCGCCCTGCGGGTCGAGATCGACCAGCAACACCCGCCGGCCGTACTCGGCCAACGCGGCGCCGAGGTTGATGGTCGACGTCGTCTTCCCGACGCCACCCTTCTGATTGCACATCGCCAGCACGACGGCAGGTCCGTGATTGCCGACCGGTGCCGGCTCGGGGTCACGCCCGCGCATCGCCCGCAGCGCCGGGGAGGAGGATCCGGCCACGCCGGGGCTGGGAGGTCGGTGCCGGCGGCGCCGGTTCGGACCAGAGCCCGGTGTCGGGATCGGCCATCGGCAGCACATCGGCGGCACCGTCAGCCGCCGGGTCGGCAGCGCTCAGGTCGCTGTGCGCATTCGCCGTGGTCACGAGAGGCAGCGTCGGCGGGCCCGTCATCGAGTCGGGGTGCACCGGTTGCGGCCATCCATGCCGTGTCATCCGGTTCGCTCATGAACTCACGAACTCCCACCTGCTCCGACCAGGTCGTCATCCCGACGACCGACCCCAGCGTAGGCGACGGAGCATCGATCCGAAGAATGCGACCCGCGGAACGCGGGCGGGCGACTCCGGTCGCCGGTGCTGCGCGCGGCCGCCGATTCGCCCGATCAGAGCAGGATCGGCGCAGCTCAGGAGGGGTGCGGGCGGGACGCGTCGGCGCCGGGGGTGAGCAGTCCGGACTCGTAGGCGATGACCACCAGCTGCGCCCGGTCGCGCGCGCCGAGTTTGGCCATCACCCGGCTGACGTGGGTGCGCGCCGTCGCGCCGCTCATCAGCAGCCGGCGGCCGATCTCGTCGTTCGTCAGACCCGCGCCGACCTCGGCCAGCACCTCCCGCTCGCGGTGGGTCAGCGGAACCAGCAGCTCGGCGCGATCCCGGGTGGGCGTACCCGCCGCGGCGGCCTGCATCACCCGGCCGGTCACCGTGGGCGAGAGCAGCGATCCGCCGGCCGCCACCACCCGCACGGCGCGGCGTAGATCGTCGGGCTCGGTGTCCTTGAGCAGGAATCCACGTGCGCCCGACCTGATGGCCTCGAAGACGTGTTCGTCGGCATCGAACGTGGTCAGCACCACCACGGCGACGTCGGACAGCCGCGGATCGGCGGTGATCCGGCGGGTCGCGGTGACACCGTCGAGGCCGGGCATCCGGACGTCCATCAGCACCACGTCCGGCCGGAACTGCACGACGGCACGCAACCCCGATTCGCCGTCCACCCCCTCGCCGACCACCTCGATGTCGGGCGCCCGCTCGAGCAGTGCCCGGACACCGGCCCGGACCAGGTGCTGGTCGTCGACGATCACCACGCTGATCACGATTGCTCGGCGAGCGGACGCAGTGGGGTCAGCTGCTGCCCCGGCTCCGACTGGGAGGCAGGCCGCGCGGCGGTCGGCCCGCCGGACGGGGCCGACTCCGGGTACGGCAAGACCGCGGTCACCTCGAACCCGCCACCGGCGGTGGGGCCGGCGTGCACCGCCCCGCCCAGCAACTCCGCCCGCTCCCGCATCCCGGCGATGCCGAAACCCCTTGCATCGCTGCGATGTTCGCTCGCGAGTGGCGACGGCTCGCCGCCATCGGGATTGACGATCCGCAGCCGCACCTCACGTGGCCGGCAGTCGATCTGCACCGTGACCCGCACCGCGCCGGAGTGCCGGAGCACGTTGGTGATCGATTCCTGGACGATCCGGTACGCCGCCGCATCGACGACCAACGGAATGCCTTCTCGGGTTCCGACGGTCGAGACCGCCACCTGCACACCGCTTTCCGCCGCAGTTGCCACCAATCGGTCGAGTTCGGCCAGACCGCCGACCGGCGCAAGGGGCTCGGCCGCCGGGTCCCGCAGGATGCCGACGGCGCTGCGGAGATCGGCCAGGGCCGACGTGCTGACCTGACGGATGCTGCGTACCGCCGCTTCCGCGTCATTCGGCTCTGCGGGTAACGCCTCCAGCGCCACCACGCTCTGGATCGAGATGGCCGAGAGCGAGTGGGCCAGTACGTCATGGACCTCCCTGGCGATCCGCAGCCGCTCCTGCTCCACCTGCTCGCGGGCGGACCGCTCGTGATCACGCTGCGCCTGCTCGGCCCGTTCGAGTGATTGCCGGCGTAGGTCGGCCCGCGACCGGACGCTGTCACCCAGGGCGACGACGGCCACCAGCAGCACCAGGTTCTGCGCCCCTCGAACCCGAGCAACCGGAACGCCGGTTCCTCGGTCAGCCGGTAAAGGGTGGACAGGACCAGCACCAACGCCGAGACCACGATCGCCGCGCGCACCCGGCCCTGCTCCGCCGCCGAGTAGACCGCGCCGGCGACCGGCACGGCCACCCCCACCGCGGGGTAGCCGATCAGGTAATAGGCGAACAGCGCGACGACCGTCACCACCAGAACGCCGGTCGGCCAACGGCGGCGAACGAGCATCAGGGCACCGAGGCCGATCGCGAACAGATAGGCGAAGGCGTCGGGATCCCTGGCCTCCGGTTCGACCTTCGCGGTCATCGCCAGGGCAATCGCGATAGCCACCACGACACCCAGCGCGATGTCGGTCAGGACCGGCCGGGACAGCCAAGCGCGGGCGTTCTGGGCCGCACCCGGACGCTCGATATCGGCCACCGGACCAGCATACGAACGGAGGTGTGCGCAGTCATCCGCCTTGGCGCGTAGTCGTACCGCACGGCCGTACGCCCAGCAGCGTAGCCAGATCGAATCGTCCGACGGACGACGGCAGCGCGCGGAATTCCTAGCGTCATTGGCGACAGACGGGCACAGCCGGACGGTTGTCTCGCTCGCCGCCTTCATCAGGAGCCGACATGACGGTGCACCGGACAGCAGCTCCACGACCTGCGCCCCCGGCATCAGCGAAGCGCAGGGCCGGGCCGCTACCGGGGTGGCGGTGGCCATTGCGGGTGATGGCCCCGCTGGTCGCCACCATGGTGTGGTCGCAACCGGTGTTGATCGGGCTGTTTCTCGGTGGCGAGTTCAGCAAGCTGCAGGCGCACGCCGCGCTCGGCGGCGGGATCGCCGCGATGACCATGCTGCAGTTCCTGTCCGCGATACCGGGTTGGCGACCCGGTGGCCTCCCCGGGTGGGTGGTGGCGGTGACTGCGGCCATGGTCGCCGGCGCCGTGGTGCAGATCGTCGCCGGCTACCAACGCAACCTCGGCCTGCACGTCCCGCTCGGTGTTGCGCTGGCCGCCGCAGGTCTCGGCGTTGCCGTCCGGGCCTGGCTTCCGGTGCGGTCCCGTCCCGAACCACCCGCCACCGGTGCATGATGCGATTCGGTCGCCGCGAGTTCTTCGGCATCACCGGTGGAGCTGCCCTTGTCGCCGCGACATCATCACTCGGCCTGCTGTCGCTCGGTCCGAGTGGCTCCACGGGGACGTTGCTGCGCAGCGAAGTTCCACTGCCGCAGCCGTTCTCCCGGCCGCTCGTGGTGCCACCGATCGCCGAGCCGTCGATCGGGTCCGACGGCTACCGGATCACCGCCCGGGTCGCGAAGGCCGAGATCATTCCCGGTCTGCAGACCGAGATCTGGGGTTACGACGGCTGTTTCCCCGGTCCGACGATCCGCGCCAGGTCGGGACGGGGAGTCACCGTCGACGTCGTCAACGAATTGCCGGTGCCCACTGTGGTTCATCTGCACGGTGGTCGGACGCCGGCCACGTCCGACGGCTACCCGACCGACCTGATCCTCCCCGCCGATCGAACCGCCGACTGGACCACCCGGCATGCGGGCAATACCGTCATCGGCCGGCGGGAGTATCGATATCCGTTGCAGCAAAGAGCATCCACCCTGTGGTACCACGACCACACGATGGATTTCACTGGCCCCAACGTGTATCGCGGACTGGCCGGGTTCTTCCTGGTCGGAGACGACGAGGACGACGCCCTGCCGCTACCGCACGGCGATCGCGATCTTCCGCTGCTGGTCTGCGATCGCTCGTTCGCCGCCGACGGATCGCTGCGCTACCCGGCGGTTTCCGCCGACCAGACGCAACCCGGCGTACAGACCGCCTTCATGGGCGGGGTTCTCGGCGATGTCGTCCTGGTCAACGGGGTCCCGTGGCCGCAGCACGAGGTGGACGGCGCCCGCTACCGGCTTCGGCTGCTCAATGCCTCGAACGCCCGCCGGTTCGAGTTCGCGCTCGATCCGCCTCCGCCCGGCGGTAGTCCGTTCGTCCAGATCGCCGGCGACGGCGGCCTGCTGGCAGCACCGCTGGCGCGGGAGTCGATCACCCTGGCATCCGCCGAACGCGCTGAGGTGGTGGTGGATTTCGGTGCATACCCGATCGGCTCGACAGTGACGCTGACGAACCGCCTGGGTTCCGGGACAACCGCCGTCGTCCTGCGATTCCACATCGTCCGCGCTGCTGCCGACGACACGACGATTCCGGACGTGCTCTCCCAGCTGGAACCACTGACCAGGTCGCAGGCAAGCACGGTCCGCACCTTTGCCTTCCAACTCCGTCGTGGTTCACCACCGGCCGCCGCTGCCGGACCGGGCGGCACCGGCAGCCATGGCGCGCACGAGGTGGATCCGGGCATCGGCAGCCTGATGTGGATGATCAACGGGCAGATGTTCGACCCCACGGTCGATCTCGCCACACCGAGGCTGGGCGACGTCGAGATCTGGCGATTGATGACCGATCTGCATCATCCGGTGCACCTGCACCTCGCCCCGTTCCAGGTGCTCGAACGCGGCGGCGGCAGGCCTGGACCGAGCGACGCCGGCTGGAAGGACACCATCGATCTGATCCCCGGCCAGACGGCGGAGATCATCACCCGGTTCGACGGGTATCCCGGGCGGTACGTCTTCCACTGCCACAACCTCGAACACGAGGACATGGCCATGATGGCGAACTTCTCGGTCAGCTGACCGAGCACCGCTAGGAGTGGGACACGGCCTGTTCCAACGGCTCTGGCTCCGATGGCGCCTCATCGGACGGCGCATCGGTGCCCAGCTGCGGGCTGATCGCCACCACTGCCGCGAGCCCGGCCAGCAGCGCCAGCACCACCGCCCAGAGCACCCCGGGGTTCTCCCAGGTGAGCAGGATCAGCACCAGGAACAGCGCGACCACGGCACCGAGGACCCTGATCACGATGTGCCACCGCGAGTCCCGGATGTTGCTCGTCGCCGAGCGCACCTCCGACCGCAGGCTGACGGCGCTTCGCGATCGTCCGAACAGCCAGGCGACCACCGCGATCACGGCACCGGTGATCAGGATGACCCGAATCGTGGTCTGCAGATTCACCGTGAGCTGCCGGACAAATGCCTGGGTCACCTCCGGCTGCAACGGCGCCTTGGACATCAACCAGTTTCGCCCGATGACCAGTAGCACGGTGAGCACGACCATCGAGACGGCGAGCCAGCCGGCAGCCTTGGCCAACCCGCCGAGTCTGCTCGGGGCGATCAGGATCGACAGGATCAGCAGCAACGCCGCGATGATCGGCAACCAGCTGCCGAGCGTGTCGAGCAGGTTGTAATAGCCCGCCACCCGTTGCACGTTGGCGTTTCCGGCGATGTCGATGACCACCGGGACGTCGGGTATTTGGGCCGCCCAGCTGACGCCGGAGGATTCCAGCTTCTGTTTGACCTGGGTCACCGCCTCGCTCAGGTCGACGTTGAGGCTGTGCAGCTTCCCGGGACTCTCGCCCTGCATGATCTGCACGAACTTGGTGTGCAGCGTGGCGTTCGCGGACGTCCAGATCGTGGCCAGCTTCGGACTGGTCACCAGGTCGTCGACCATGTTGGTGATCGCGTTGGTGATGTCGGTGCGGAACGTCGCCAGATAAGTGGTCGCCAGCGTGGCCAGCTTGGGCGGCAGCCCGAGCGATTCCAGCTCGGTGCCGATCTGATCGGCGATGTTGAGCTTGGTGATCGCGTCGTCGATCCCGGCGACGAGACGAGCTTCGGCGGCATTCACGATCGCCGGATCGGTGATCAGCGGTTCGACCGCGTCCAGGTAGGCCTGCTGGTCGACGACCAGGTTCTTTGCCCAGCCCGCCGTGACGCCGATGGGCGCGAGCACGCAGCCCAGCACGAGCAGGACGATCGACAACACCCGCCAGGGTTTGGCCTGCGGTCCGCGATCAACGGTCTGCCACCAGCTGGCGCCACCCGACGCCGACGCGACCGCCACCGGTGCGGTGGCCCGATCGGTGTCGCCGGGTGCGTCGATGACGTCGGGACTGGTCGCCAGTGGCGCGGTCTCCCCCACCGGAGGTTCGGCATCGGTGGAACCCGGTGGAATTTTGTCCGCCATATCGCCGTCCTCCGAAATGGTCGCTTTGGGACCAGTGTGACCTAAGTTTCCGGCGTGGCTTTCACCAGCGCTTCATCCGTCCAGGATGATGTCACTCGACGGCGGCCGCTGGGAGGGTCGGGACGTCTCTGGCCGCGCAGCCGCGCCTGAAAGACACCAGTGCCTGAGAAGAACGGACAGGAATCATGACGGACACACCCGCATCCCCGGAGAGTGCCGATTCCTCGGTGGTCTCCCCCGGCATTGCGACACCGACACCGACGGCACTTGCGCCGGCGCCACACAACTCGTTCAGCCTGCCCCGGGGTCTGATCATCATCCTCGGGCTGGCCGCCGGGGTGGTCGTCGCCGGCGGCATCCACTCGATCCCCGACATCATCGGGCCGATCTTCCTCGCGCTCGTCCTCACCATCACGGTGGACCCGTTGCGCGGCATGATGATTCGCCGCGGTGCGCCACGCTGGTTGGCGACATTGGTGGTGGTCCTGGGCGTCTACGCAATCGTGATCGGGTTGGTCGTCGCGGCCGTCATCGGGGTGGCGCAGTTCGTCAGCCTGATGCCGCAGTACGCCGACCAGCTGCAGTCCGAACTGAGCGGGCTGAAGTCCTGGCTGGCGGGCATGGGCGTCACCCAGGCGGACATCCAGAACATGTTCAAGAGCATCGACCGGAGCTCGATCGTCGCGTTCGCCGCTGCCTTGCTCTCCAGCGTGACCAGCGTGTTCACCTCGCTGCTGTTCATCATCACGCTGTTGATCTTCCTGGCGGTCGACGGCGGCGCCTTCGGCGAGCGGATGGTCAAGCACCGTCCCGGTCGCGAACCGGCCCTGTCCGCGCTCGGCACCTTCGCCGCCGGAACCCGCAAGTACTTCGCGGTGGCCACCATCTTCGGCGGCATCGTCGCCGTCCTGGACGGCGCCGCACTGATCATCCTCGGCATCCCCGCCGCCGGACTGTGGGCACTGCTGGCGTTCGTGACGAACTACGTGCCCAACATCGGCTTCATCATCGGCCTGGTGCCACCGGCTCTGCTCGGGCTGTTGGTCGGCGGTCCGAGCCTGGCGATCACGGTGATCGTCGTCTATTGCGTGCTCAACTTCATCATCCAGTCCGTCCTGCAGCCCAAGTTCGTCGGCGACGCGGTGGGGTTGACCACCACGATGAGCTTCCTGTCGTTGATCATCTGGGCCTACCTGCTCGGCCCGCTGGGCGCGATCCTGGCCATCCCGGCGAGCCTGTTGGTCAAGGCGTTGCTGGTCGACGTCGACCCGGACGCCAGGTGGCTGCAGCTCTTCCTCGGTGACGAGCCGGTCTTCAAGGTCAAGGATCCGAACAGGCCGAAGCGCTTCGGCAAGAAGAAGGACACCCCGGAACTCGCGGCTCCGGCGCCGCCACCCGGCGGTTCCTCGGCGCCGGCTTGACCGCAGTCGGCGCACCCCCGGAACGCACGAAGGCCGCTGCGCAGGACCCGAGATCAGGGTCCGGCCCAGCGGCCTTGGTGCTGTGTGGGTGCGGTCAGCGAGCGCTGTACGTCAGGCAGTCGGCGGTGTCCGAGCCGGCCCCGATCCGCACCGACGTCGCCGTGCATTCCAGCGACTCGTTGTGCGTACAGTCCGCGCGCTGACAGGCGCCGACGTGACCGGTCTCCCGGCTGAGCCCGCCCTTGGCGGACAGCGGGATGAAGGTGGCGCAGCTGGCATCGGACCCGCTGCCGCCGATGGTGACGGCGAACGCGTGGCATCCGGAGTGATCGTTGTACGAGCAACCGGCGACGGTGCACTCGGCGATCGGCGACATTTCGAGCGAGGCGGTCATGGCATCCTCCACGTGTCGGCTCACGGCCGACAGTCGACGACTGACCGGGAGCGGCGGTCCCGGCGATACGGTGACCGTAACTCGTCCCGGCACCCCTGCGCTAGCAAGGAAAGCCTGCCTTACCCCAGGTGGGAGGCCATGTGGATGATCATGAAAGGTAAGGCTGACCTTCGCGGGACCGGCACAACCGCCCTCGATCCGGTCATTCAGACCGACGTCAAGCCGCCGCGCAGCGCCCGGATCTCCCGCGCGTACTGCTCCTGGCCGACCATCCGGTACAACAGCCGCGCCGGGGCGGGCACCCGCGACATCAGGCTCTTGCGTTCGGTCTCGGTGGCGTCCTCGAGCATCGCGCCGAGCATCCACGCCATCCGGTTCAGCGGTATCCAGCTCGCGGCGCGCAGCCCGAGAGTCAGCCATTCGCCCGGGGTGAAATGACGGTCGACGGCCGGCAGGACCGTCTCCTCGACCACGTCGAGGTGGTCGGCCACGGCGGCGGCCAACTCGGTCAGGATGTCGGCGACGACACCGCGGAGATCCGCGTCCGGCGACTGCACCCACAGCGGGAGCAGCGAATCCAGTTCGGTCATCAGTTCAGCGTGCTGACGGTGGAAGCGCGTCAGCTGCTCCTCGACCTCCTGAGCCAGCGGCGCGCGATCGCGCAGCTTGCGCAGCAGCAGGTCCTGCTCGGCCTGGTGGTGATGACGCAATGCCGTGGCCAGCTCGTCATAGTGCGCGGCGAGCGCCGTCGCGCGCTGCAGGTCGCCGAGTCCGGCGTCCGAGATCAGCACCGCAAGCAGTCGCAACTCGCGACGAAAGACCTTGTGCACCAACACCATGTCCGAGGTCAGGCACTGTGCGGGGGCGGACTTGCCGACGGTGGGCACGAGACGATCCTCCGGTCGAGGTGGGAGCCACAGGCTCGGGCGGGGAGCGAAGCGGGATGAGGCACACCGCACACTCGCTGCCATGAAGAGGGTCGACCGGAACAACTGATACATCGATTTCGATCCGCCGGAGATGTTCCTGCCGGCGCTGCACACCGCCCGAAACGGGCTACCGCGCGCGAGGGTGCGACGTCGCGTAGACCTCACGCAGTGAGTCGACCGTGACCAGGGTGTAGATCTGCGTGGTGGTGACCGAGGCGTGCCCGAGCAACTCCTGCACCGATCGGACGTCGGCGCCGCCCTCGAGCAGGTGGGTGGCGAACGAATGCCGCAAGGTGTGCGGCGAGACACCCGGGCCCGAAAAACCACCGGCCACCGCGTCTCCCGCGCCGATCCCGGCCCGCCTCGCGGTGTCCTGCAACACCTGCCAGGCACTCTGCCGGGACAGTCGACCGCCCCGGTTGTTCAGGAACAACGCCCCGGCGGAGCCGCCGCGGCTGGACTGCGCTGCCGCGAGCGCGGGACGGCCACGCACCAGATAGGCCCGTAAGGCCGCCACCGCATACGTTCCGACGGGCACCAGCCGTTCCTTGCCACCCTTGCCGCGGAGTCGAACGATCGACACCGTGACCGGATCCGGTGCTCGGTCCGTCGATCGGCCGACCACGTCGACGTCATCGACGTCCAGCCCGACGGCCTCACTGATCCGGGCGCCGGTCGCGTACAGCAGCTCCAGTAAGGCGCGGTCCCGTAGCCCGCGCGGGTCGTCGGTGGAGGCCGCCTCCAGCAGCGCGGTGATGGTGGCGACCGGCAACGCCTTCGGCAGTCGGCGGGCCGGCGTCGGCGGACGGACGTCCCGGGAGGGGTCCGCGGTGACGGTGCCCTCGGCGAGCAGGAACCGGTGCCAGCCGCGCGCCGCGACCACCGCCCGGGCGGCCGACGACGGCGCCAGCGGGGGTCGGTCGGCGGAACCCGTCCGCAGGTCGACCAGGAAGTCCGAGACGTCCTGCGGGGTGATCTCGGCGACCGACGACCGGCCGGACAGGGTCAGGAACTGCAGATAGCGCTGGAGATCCCGGCGATAGGACAGCAGGGTGTTGCGGGCGACGCCGCGCTCGACGGCGAGGTGGTCGAGGTAGCCGCGCAGGGCCGCCACCAGTTCTGGCGACGGTTCGCCGGCGGCGTCATCGCCCAGCCATGCGGGTTGTCGGGTGGTCGGCCCTGCACTGATTGAAGCCGAGGAGGTCACCGGTCACCCTGGATCACCGGAGCGCGACCCCGGGCAGTGGCGGTGCGTCGGGCACGCCGGGCCCGGAGTGCACCGCCCACGGTTGGTCCGACGACGGATCGGAATCATCCGGCCGCGGCACGGTCTGCGCACCGCCATGCAACACCGTGTTCGCCGCCAGAATGCCGACGACCGCCATCACGTTGACGATCTGCCCGGCGAGTGCCGCCTGGACCGCGACGGACAGCGGCACCTGCACCACCCGCAGATCCGCTTCCTCGTGCTCGGCGTCGGGCCGGGCCTGCTGCGTCAGGTCGGTGGCCAGGAAGATCCGCACCGTTTCCTCGGTGAAGCCGGGCGAGGTCGCGACATCCACCAGCACCGACCAGGTACCGGCCGCGAAACCCGTCTCCTCGAACAACTCTCGGGCCGCCGCGGTCTGCGCCGGCTCGTCGTCGACATCCATCAATCCGGCCGGCAGCTCCCACAACCTGCGGCCGAGCGGATGCCGGTACTGCTCGATCAGCAGCACCGTGTGCTCACTGTCGATCGGGTTTCGCGGGTCGATCACCCCCGCAGGGGCATCCGCCGTTGTGCCGATGGCCACCACCGCGACGGCCCGGTCGTGTTCGACCACCTCGCGTTTCGCGGTGCCGCCACCCGGCATGACGACCTCGTCCACCCGCACGGAGGCGACCGCGCCGTCGTACACCCGGGTGCTGTTCACCACCGAGAACACCTCGGGGTCGGCTGGGTCCGGGCTCACCGGGCGACCGTGCCGACCACGAGTTCCTCGGCCTGCCCGATCGAGCCGGGCGTCGGTGTCGGCGATCGGCAGTCGTTCGGACTCCAGGTAGTCAAGGGCGGCCCGGATGAACGCCGCGAACAACGGGTGCGGCCGGGTCGGCCGCGACTTGAACTCGGGGTGCGCCTGGGTCGCCACCAGGAACGGGTGCAGCTCCCGATCCAGCTCGACGAACTCGACCAGCGAGGAATCCGGCGATGTCCCGCTCAGGTGCAGTCCGGCCTCTTCCAGCGCCGGGCGGTAACTGTTGTTGACCTCGTACCGGTGCCGGTGCCGCTCGGTGACGGTGGTGGCGCCGTAGATCTCGGCGACCAGCGAACCCTCCGCCAGCCGCGCCGGGTACGAGCCGAGGCGCATGGTCCCGCCCATGTCCTTGGCACCGGAGACGACGTCCTGCTGATCGGCCATGGTGGCGATCACCGGATCGGCGGCGTTGGCGTCGAATTCGGCCGAGTTCGCACCACCGAGGCCGGCCAGGTTCCGCGCCGCCTCGATGACGATGCACTGCAGTCCGAGGCACAGGCCCAGCACCGGGATCTTGTTGACCCTGGCGTAGTTGATGGCGCCGATCTTGCCCTCGATCCCGCGGACGCCGAACCCGCCGGGGATCAGCACCCCCTGCACGTCACCGAGGGCGGCCGACGCGCCGGCGTAGGTCGTGCAGTCGTCCGATGCGGTCCAGACGATCTCGACCCGGGCGTTGTTGCCGAAACCGCCGGCGCGCAGGGCCTCGGTGACCGACAGGTAGGCGTCCGGCAGGTCGATGTACTTGCCGACGACCGCGATCCGGACGGTTTCCGCGGGGTGATGGACCCGTTCCAGCAGGTCGCCCCAGACGGTCCAGTCCACGTCGTGGAAGCTCAGGTTCAGCCGCCGGACGACGTAGGCGTCCAGCCCCTCTCGGTGCAGCACCCGCGGGATGTCGTAGATCGACGGCGCGTCCGGGCGTGGAGATCACCGCCTCCGCGTCGACGTCGCACATCAGCGAGATCTTGCGCTTCAACGGTTCCGGGATCTCCCGGTCGGACCGGCAGATCAGCGCGTCGGGCTGGATACCGATGTTGCGCAACGCTGCCACCGAGTGCTGGGTGGGCTTGGTCTTCAGTTCGCCGGACGGCGCGAGGTAGGGCACCAGCGAGACGTGCAGGAAGAAGACGTGATCGCGACCGACGTCGTGGCGGACCTGGCGGGCCGCCTCCAGGAACGGCAGCGACTCGATGTCGCCGACGGTGCCGCCGATCTCGGTGATCACCACGTCCGGGACAGATCGCCCGGTGGTGTCCCCGGGCTCCGGCTCGGCCATCGCCCGGATCCGGTCCTTGATCTCGTTGGTGATGTGCGGGATGACCTGGACCGTGTCGCCGAGGTACTCGCCGCGACGCTCCCTGGCGATCACCCGGGAGTAGACCTTGCCGGTGGTCACGTTGGCCTCGGCGGACAGGTTGCGGTCCAGGAACCGCTCGTAGTGCCCGATGTCGAGGTCGGTCTCGGCGCCGTCCTCGGTGACGAAGACCTCGCCGTGCTGGAACGGGTTCATCGTCCCGGGGTCGACATTGATGTAGGGGTCGAGCTTCTGCATGGTGACGCGCAGGCCGCGCGAGGTGAGCAGGCGTCCCAGACTCGATGCGGTGAGTCCCTTGCCCAATGACGAGGCAACGCCGCCGGTGACGAAGATGTGCTTGGTGATGCGCGGCGATTGCGCCAATGCGGCTCCCGTGTCGTTCGTCGGCTGCTCCGACTGTGGTCCGTCATCGATGGCTGACGGGCTCGGCGATCGACCGGATCCAATGACCCGATGACGACCACCCCACGGAATTTCACTCTAACATCACGGCCCGCGCGAACGCGGGCGTCGCGGCGCACCTTTGCGCCGGCGATCCGTCCGCGGCCGATGACGAGGGCACCGACCGGGTCGGCGGTCAGATGCCTCGACGCCGGTGCATCCCGGGTTCTCCGGGGTGCACCGGCGTCGAGTGGGGTCAGCGCCTCGGATCGGAGGGCGTCACCGGTTCGCGGGTAGCTAGCCGACCGCGAGGGTCGGCGCCTGCGCCTGGGCGTCCGCTGCGAAGCCGTACTGTCCGACTCCGCCGCCGTTCTGCTCGACGAGGCCGAGCACGGTGGCGATGCGACCGGTGTCCGAGTCCACGTTGTCCACCGTGCTGACAGTCGCGCTCAGTGCGGTGTCGCCGCGGACGACGCCGACCGAACCGGTGGACTTTTCCGAGCCGGATGTGCCCGGCCAGCACCAGTCCGGTGACGTCCGGGTTCTGCGCCAGCTGTCCGGCCAGATCGGCGACGGTGGCGGCCTTGTCGGCCTCCGACCCACCGGTCGACTCGGCGCCGGTGAGGATGACGACCGACTGCCCGGCGACCGGCGTGCCGGTCACCGTGATGAAGCCGGCGCTGGTCAGCGCGGACAACACCGCGGCAGCCTGCTCCGGGCTGGCGACGGCGTTCCCGCCGGCCGGTGCGATCAGCACCGAACCGAGCAGCCCGCCGGCGATGGCCCCGGCCTGCGGGACCTCGGGCAGGGTCGCGCCGGTGGGCAGCGTGGTGGCCGCCAGCGAGCGGAGTTCTTCGGCCCGTGCCGGGTCGCTGAAGTCGTTGGTCAGCTGGATCTGCCCGGTGACGGTGGCGCCCGCCCGGTCGAGCAGCGAGAGCACGGCGTCGCGATCAGTCGGGATCGGCGGCTGCCGTGGTGATCAGCACGACGTTGGTCTTCGGCAGGGTGCCGCGGACGGCCAGCGCACCGACGGCGCCGGCGAAGTTCTCGTCCTCGGTGATCCGGCCGGTCAGGTCCTCGTTCTCGGTGGTCAACTCGTCGTGCTGACTGGTCAGCATCTCGTTGTCGCCCTGCAGTCCGCTGAGCAGCGGCGAGGAGATCTTGGTCGCGCCGAGCACGATCCCCAGCGCGAGTGCCAGGAAGATCGCCGCGAGCGAGACGATGTGATACCGCATGGAGATCATCAGAAGAGCCCCTTGACCCAGTCGACGAGCGAAGTCCACCACTGCCGGACGAGGTCGGCGTAGATGCCGCCGACATCGGACACCATCAGCGCCACCACCATGGCCAGCGCGGCGGCCAGGATCAGCAGCGTCACCACCCACCAGGAGATCCGCGACCGGTACAGGGACGCCACCACGGGTGCCTCGACCACCTTGTTGGCCACCCGCATCCGGACCAGGAAGGTCGACGCCGTCGAACCGCGACCGCGGTCCAGCAGATCGATCAGCGTCGTCCGCATGCCGACCGTGACGATCATCGAGGCGTCCCGCCCATCGGCGAGCAGCAGCGCAAGATCCTCGGTGCTGCCGCTGGCCGGGAACGTCACGGCGCCGACTCCGAGATCCTGCAGCCGCTCGAGCCCCGGCGCATGACCGTCGGTGTGCGCGGGGATGACCACTTCGGCGCCGGACCGCAGGGTCTCGGAATCGATCGCCTCCGGGTTGCCGATGATCAACGCCGGCTTGTACCCGGCGGCCCGCAGCGCATCGGCGCCACCGTCGATGCCGACCAGCACCGGCCGGAAATCCGAGATGTACTTCTTCAGTGACTTGAGTTGCGCCTTGGTGTCGGCCGACGCCGCCACCAGCAGCACCTGCCGGTCCTCGAGATCGGTGCTGATCTCCGGGATACCGACGCCGTCGAGCAGCAGCGTCCGCTCCCGCTTCATGTACTCGATGGCGTTGGCGGCGAAGGCCTCCAGCTGGGCCGACATCCCGGTCTTCGCCTCGATCATCAGATCTGCGACGGATTCCGATGTCTGCTCGGTACCGGTGGCGATCGGCTCCTCGCCCAGATACACCACTCCGCCGTCGAGGCGGATCTTGGCGCCGTCCTTGAGCCGGGAGAAGACCTTCTCGCCGACGCCGTCGATCAGGATGACGTCCGACGCGACCAGGATCTCCGGACCCAGGTTCGGATACCGCCCCGAAATCGACGACGAAGCGTTGACGACGGCCGTCACACCAGCCTTGACCAGGGCGTCCGCGGTGGAGCGATCGATGTCCACGTGGTCGATGACAACGATGTCCTTGTGCCCGACCCGGCCCAACAGGGCGTCACTGCGCCGGGACACCCGTGCGACTCCTGTGACTCCCGGCAACGCGCGTGACTGACGTGACAGAAGTTTCATGGTCCGATCGTGACAGTTGGTCATCTGTTACAGCGGTAGGTGCTCCCCCGTGTCGTCGCATTCATGGCTCGCCGCGCGCGTTGAATGGCCACGTCACCACCCGTGTTGGTGACCGACGGTGACGATCGGGGTCGCGGCGGCGCGGCCAGGCGGTCAGCTGGCGACGCGGCGCGGCCAGCTGGGGTCAGCTGGCGACGCGGCGGCGGGCCCTTGCCGTGCTGAGCGATCTGACCGGGCCGGCGGCGGTACCGATCAGATCCCTGGCGTGCGCCCTGGCGGTTGCGCCGTCCGTTCCGCCGAGCATCCGGGCGAGTTCGACCTCTCGATCGTCACCGGCGACGAGCCGGACATCCGAGGTACCGACCCGGCCACCGGAGGAGGCGTCCACCACGAAATGCCGATCCGCGTAGGCGGCCACCTGCGCGAGGTGGGTGACCACGATGACCTGGTGGCTGCGGGCGAGCGCCGCCAACCGGGAGCCGATCTCGCTGGCCGCCCGGCCGCCGACCCCGGCGTCGACCTCGTCGAAGACGAGCGTCGCGACCGGATCGGCGTCGGCGAGCACCACCTCGAGAGCCAGCATCACCCTCGAGAGTTCGCCGCCGGAAGCACCTTTCGCGATCGGCAACTCGGGGGCACCGGGATGCGCGATCATCACGATGTCGACCTGGTCGACCCCGTCCGGCCCGGTGCCGAGCCAGCGGCCGTCGATCTGCACCGCGTCGGGGGCCGACTGGTCGGCTTCGCGTTGGGCGACCCGGACATGGACGACGGCTCTGGCCATCGCCAGCTGGTCGAGTTCCTTGGTCACCGACAGGCCGAGCTTCTTGGCCGCGGCGGTTCGGCGGCGGGAGATGGTGTGCGCGACTGCTCCGACCTCGCCGCGGAGCGCATCCAGTTGGTTCTGCAGTTCGACCAGCCGGTGTTCGGACGAGTCCAGCCCCTCCAGTTCGGACATCGCCTCCTGCACCCAGGACAGCACGGCATCGACGTCCTCGCCGTACCGCCTGGTCAGCGTGCGCAGGGCGGCCTGCCGGGCCAGCACCTCCTGCAGCCGGGCCGGGTCGGCGTCGAGATCGATCAGATAGCCGGAAAGTTCCGCCGCGACGTCGACCAGGGTCACCGAAGCCTGCTGCAACTGACCCGCGAGTTCGGCCAGTCGCGGGTCCGACGAACTCGCCAGATCGTGCCGAGCCGCCTGGACCAGCGAGACCGCGGTGGGCGCGTTGGCAAAATCGTCCGATCCGGAGAGGGCGGTGACCGCCACCTGGGCCGCGGCCCGCAGCCCGTCGGCGTTCTCCAGCCGTCTTGCCTCGGCGATCAGCTCGACGTCCTCCCCGGGGAGGGGCGCGACGGCCGAGATCTCGGCGAGGCCGAGCCGGAGCAGTTGTTCCCGCTGCGCCCGCTCGCGCGCCCTGGCCCGTCGATCGGCAAGATCGGCCGCCAGCCGTTGCCATTCGGCGCGCAGCGTGCGGTACTCGCGCAGTTCGTCGTGCAGGCCGGCGAAACGGTCGAGCACCGCCCGTTGCTGAGCGGGCCGGAGCAGCGAGATCGCCTCCGACTGGCCGTGCACCGCGACCTGCGATTCGGTCAGCTCGGACAACGTCCCGAGCGGAACCGAACGGCCGCCGATGTGCGCACGCGACCGACCGTCGGCACCGACCGAACGCACCGCGATGACGCTGCCGTCCTCGTCGAGCCGGCCACCGGCGGCCGCGACGATGGACTCGCCGGCACCGGCCGCCAGGCGTACCTCGACGACGGCTCGCTCGCTGCCGGCCCGAACCCTTGCCGCGTCACCCCGGCCGCCGGTGATCAGGCCGAGCGCGGTGACGATCATGGTCTTACCGGCGCCGGTCTCACCCGTGACCACGGTGAAGCCCGGGTGCGGCTCGAGCACGGCGTCGTCGATGACACCGAGGTCGCTGATCCGCAGTTCATGAAGCACGGGCTCACGGTAACCGTCGGGACCGACAGTGACCGGCAATCGCCCGGCGTGTTCGGACACCTGTGCGGTTCTTCGGCGGTGACGAGCGCAACACCGGACTCCGTGTCGGTGCCCGAGGTCCGGACAACGCGTGACACGTCGGGACAACGTCCGGGACGGTGTCCCGAGGGACGAGGCGTTGTCCGGAGGGTCAGGACACACGCTGCCCGACAGGACAACTCCGGGACGTGCCCCGAAGCCCGAGACGTTGTCCGGACGCCCCGGGAGACGGGTCGCCGCATCCGAACGTGCTGCGCGACGTCGTTCATCAGCGCAACGCCCGTGTTGACTGCGCAACGTCTGCAGACGTTCTCGAACACCGAGACGTTGCGGAGTCGGCAGGAGCCTCGCATTCGGAACCACGCGCCGCGTCGCAGCGACGGTTGGGCGGCTAGTGCCGCTGGTCCCGCCACCCGTGCACGGGCAGCTTGAACTTGCGGACCAGCCGATTGGTGAACGTCTGGTCGTTCAACCGCACCAGGGTGACCGGTTTCGCGCCCTTGCGGACGTGGACCCGGGAGCCGGGCGGGATCTCGTGGATCCGCCGGCCGTCGCAGGCCAGCACCGCACTGGGGCCGTCCGGATTGATGTGCACGGTCACCGTCGCCTCCGGGGAGACGACCAGCGGGCGGGCGAACAGGGCATGCGCATTGGACGGCGCCACCAGCAGTGCATCGACCCCCGGCCACAACACCGGGCCGCCGGCGGAGAAGGTGTACGCCGTCGACCCGGTCGGGGTCGCGCACAGCACGCCGTCACACCCGTAGGCGGAGACGCCGTGCCCGTCCACCTCGACGACGACATCGAGAATTCTTTCCCTGGTGCCTTTTTCGACGCTGATCTCGTTCAGCGCCCAGCCTGCGGCCACCACGGCGCCGTCGTGCTCGACGGTCACCTCGACCGTCATCCGGGACGACACCCGGTACCGCTGGTCGATGACGGCATCCAGCGCTTCGTCCATCTGGTCGAGATCGACCTCGGTCAGGAATCCGACCCGGCCCAGGTTGATGCCGAGGACCGGCGCGGTGAGCGGTCGGGCGTGCTCGGCCGCCCGGAGCAGCGTGCCGTCACCGCCGATCGCCAGGACCATCTCGATCGGTCCGTTGTCGGTGTCCCACGGGTCGAAGACCGCGAGATCGAGCTCGCCGCTCTCGCCGGCCAGCGAGACGAGTTCGATGCCGGCGTCGTGCAATCGATTCGCAGCCGCGCCTGCGGTGATCGCGATGTCCGTGCGTCCGGTATGGGCGACCAGCAGCATTCTGCGGTCGGTCATCCTGCCCCCGCCTCGACGGCCTCGGCGATCGACTGCCGTCCGCGGCCGAGCGCCGCCTCGTCGGTGGGGGCGTCCTGTCTGAGATGCACGAAGAACTCCACATTGCCGCTGGGTCCGGGTAGCGGGGAAGCGACCACGCCGGCCATGCCCCACCCCAGTAGAGCAGCCGCCCGAACGACCTCGGCCACCGCGTCGGCGCGATGGCCGAGATCGCGGACCACCCCGCCGGCGCCGAGCCGTTCGCGACCGACCTCGAACTGGGGTTTCACCATCGGCACCAGGTCAGCCCCGGGCGCGGCGCAGGAGGTGAGGGCCGGCAGCACCAGGGTGAGCGAGATGAACGACAGATCGGCGACGATCAGTTCGACCAGGCCGCCGATGGCGTCCGGAGTCAGCGTTCGGACATTGGTCCGGTCGTGCAACCGGACCCGGTCGTCGGTCTGCAGCCGCCACACCAGTTGCCCATAGCCGACGTCGACGGCGACGACCTCACGTGCGCCGCGCCGGAGCAGCACGTCGGTGAAGCCACCGGTCGAAGCGCCGGCGTCCAGGCATCGCCTGCCGGTCACCACGATGTCGGGAAAAGCGTCGAGAGCGCCGACGAGTTTGTGCGCACCCCTGGACGCCCACTTCTCGTCGGTGACGTCCTCGGTGACCAGCAACGGCGCCCCGGGGTCGACCGCCGTCGCCGACTTGGTGGCCGGTCGGCCGGAGATGGTCACCCGGCCGGCGGCGATCAATTCGCCGGCGTCCTCGCGGGAACGCGCCAATCCACGGCGGACGAGCTCGGCGTCCAGCCTCGTCCTACGCACCAGCTTCTCCGGGGGCCGACGGCCCACCGGTGTCGGCCGTCCTGGCCAGCGCATCGGCCAGCGCCGTGTGCATCCGGTCGAAGGCGGGGACCTGCTGCTCGGTGCTCAGGCCGGCGAGCTGGTCGAGGTCCTGTTCGACGCCACGCAGCAGCTGATCGGCGTCGGAGCCCTGGTCACCCGGCACCGGAGCCCGGCCGCCACCCGGGACGCCGATCGGCCTCTCCTGCTGGTCCATCTCGTCCTCCCACCGGCGCACTTCGGGTCCGCCGGGACACCGTCGATCAGATTGCCGCAACGGTAGTCGCCACCGCCCGCATCAAGGCGACATGCCACGGGTTCGGCGCCGACTCACTACTCCGCAACGATCAGCCGGTTGCCGTGGCGACCAACCCGGATCGGGCCAGGGCCAGCTTTGCCGCTGCATCCTGGGCACGCACGGCGGTGATCCCCGATGCCCAGGCCCGGGCGGTCAGCAGGGCGAGGGCGCGCAACGCGCTGCCGTCGGAAACGGCATCGTCGCGACCCGCGCTGCTGTTGGCGGTCAGGACCAGCGAGCCGGAGTCGACCCCGACCGTCCATTCCAGGCTGCTACCCGACGACGAAGCTGCCGGGATGCGCACCGCGTGATCCTCCTCGACCAGGCCGCGCAGGTCGTAGGACAGATAGGTCGGTCGCTGTTCGGGCACCGCGGCCAGCAGGTCGGCGCAGGTCGAGACACCGGTGAAGACCAGCAGGCTCGGTGATCCGGCCGCGACCGCGCAGGCGATGTCGGTGTCGAGCCGATCACCGACGACCAACGGTCGCTGGGAGTCCACCAGCCTGATCGCGGCATCGAGCAGTGGACGCGCGGGCTTCCCGGCCACCCGTGGCTGCAGTCCGGTTGCCGCGACCAGTGCGGCCACCATCGACCCGTTGCCGGGCAGCAGACCGCGATCGGTCGGCAGGGTGCTGTCGACGTTGCAGGCGACCCAGTCCGCACCGGTGCGGAGCGCGATGCAGGCCTCCGCGAGCTCGCGCCAGCCGGTATCCGGCGAGTGTCCCTGGACGACGGCTGCGGGTTCATCGGTGGCCAACCGGACCGGCACCAGGCCCGCCTGGGTGACCGACTCGGCCAGCCAAGGAGCACCGATCACCAATACCTTGGTGCCTGCCGGATGCCGATCGGTGAGCATCACCGCTGCTGCCTGCGGCGAGGTCAGGACGTCGTCCGGCTCGGCCGCGACGCCCATCCCGGTGAGCGACTCGGCCACCTCCTGCGGTGGGCGCGAGGCGTTGTTCGTCACGAACACCGACCGTGCGCCCTGCTGCTTCGCCCTGGCCAGCGCCGGCGCGACGTGATCGATCGGTTGGCCGCCGAGGTACACGGTGCCGTCCAGATCGAGCAACAGGGCGTCGTACTTCTCGGCCAGGGTGCTCATCGATCTCCTGCCTGGGGGTCGTCGGAGAAGAGCAGGGGCGGTGCCTCGTCCGCCACGGGCGTCGAGAACCCGGACGCATCGCCGGACTCCTCGTCGCGGTCAGCTGTCGTGCTGGACGGATCGTCTTCCGGGGGAACGCTTTCCGTGGCGGCGTCGTCGGGACTGTTGGGCTCGGGCTCTGCCGGCACGGGCTCTGCCAACTCGGGCGCACTCAGGTGAGGCTCGCTCGGGTGGGGTTCCTCCCGATGCGGTTCGACCAGCTCGGGTCCGGTCAGCTCGGGCTCGACCAGTTCGGGCTGAGCAAGTTCGGGCTGAGTGAGGTCGGGCTGAGCGAGTTCGGGCTGGGTGAGGTCCGGTTGGGAGATATCGAGCTGGGAGAGATCGGACTCGGTCAGATCGGGCACGGAGATAGTCGGGACAGCAAGATCGGGTACGGCGAGATCGGGCACAGCGAGGTCGGGCACCATCGGCTCCGAGGTGGGCGCCGCCACTGCGCCGACCTCGACGTCCTGATCCAGGACGTCGTTCGTGTTCGTGGCGCCGGAGTCGAGATCACTGTCCGCCGTGGGGGTCTCGTCCGCAGGCGGGTCGGGAGTCTCCTCGCCCGACATGGCCTCGACCCGATCGAGGGCGTCCGTCTCCTCCTCGGTGTCGGCGTTCGCCGACCGGATGAACCAGCTCAGGGCCTCCTGCTGACGGCCGGCCTTCAGCAGCAGATCGGCGTAGGCGTAGGCGAGGCGGGGATGTTCCTCCGCCTTGTCCAGTCCGAGTCGCTCGAGGTGCGCCAGGGCGGCGTCGACCTGACCGAGGTCGGCCCGCGCTCCGGCGACGACGATGCTCAGCTCTGTCGCCGCCTCGGGATCCAGCTCGTCCGCCTCCGCCGACCGGGACAGCTCGATGGCCTTCTCGGGATGGCCAAGAGCTCGCTCGCAGTCGGCCATCACCGCGAGATGTCCTGGGCCGCCGCCCATCCGGCGGGCGGCGCGAAGTTCGCCGATGGCCTCGGCCCATTCGCCGGCCCGGTAGGCAACCAGACCGACCGTCTCCCGGACGACACCGATCCGGCCACCTCGCGCCCGCGCCGCTCGCGCGTGGCGCCACGCCGTTTCAGGCTCGTCGTCGGCAAGGGCACCCGCCGCGACGAGATGTGCGGCCACCCAGTCGGCACCGTCCTTGCTCAGGCCCCGAAGGTCGCGCCGAACCTCGAGGTCGAGAGCATCGGCGGTCGCCCATTCCGGAAGATCCGGCCAGGTCTCGCCGATGTCCTCCTCACGCCGACGCGAGCCGCGTTCCGGCTCCCGTCGAACCGGCCGGTCGTCGTCGTCGCGATTCCGGTCCCTGGTGTATCGATCGGGTCGGTCGTTGCCGGGTCGATCCCCGCGCTGGCGATCCCCGCCCGCGCGGTCGGATCCGCGTCGGTCCTGGGTTCCGTGGCGCGGCGGGGCCCCGTGCTGCGTTCGCGGCCGTGCATCCCGCTGGTCCTCATCGGGTCGAGCCTCACCGGATCGAGCCTCGCCAGATCGAACCTCAGCGTCGGGTGCGCTCGCCCGGAAACCTTCACTCAGGTCGCCACCGAACGCCGAGGGACGCGAACCTCTACTGTCGTCCCGGTCCGGTGCGGACCGCTCGTCACGACGGGGTCGTTCCTTGTCCCGGAAATCCCGCCGTGGCCGGTCGCCGTAGGACGGACGATCAGCATCCCGCCGCGGCCGGTCGCCGTAGGACGGCCGATCATCGTCACGGCGCGGCCGATCAGTAGTGGAAGGTCGGTCGCCGCGAGAGCTGGACCTGTCGCCATAGGACGGCCGATCACCATCGCGCCGCGGGCGGTCACCGTACGACGGACGATCATCATCCCGACGAGGGCGCTCACCGTACGAGGGGCGATCCCCGCGGGAGGTCGAACGGTCGCCATAGGACGGCCGATCACCATCGCGCCGCGGGCGGTCACCGTAGGACGGACGATCATCATCCCGACGAGGCCGATCCGAGGAGGAAGAGCGGTCACCCGACCCGCCGCCATACGACGGCCGATCACCATCTCGCCCTGGCCG